>NZ_CP058365.1:0-1677666 GCF_049244015.1 Gardnerella sp. KA01002 | reverse complement strand
TGGTTCCAATACTTCTGGCGATCTGCTGGCTTGGACGCTTCAAGAGCTTCATCCATAAGCTTGTGGAGCTTTGCGTATCCTTCGGAGTTCTTCCAGAACGTGCGCTGACGAGTCCAAGCATTGTCGCCGTACCACCAGCTCATAAGCAAATCTGGATCGTTGCCGAACACAGATGGGTCGCCTGGAGCAAGAACCATGGAGTAGTTTGCGTCGTCGCGGTCGGTAATCTGTGGGTAGAGAGCAGAAGACTTCATGGACTTGATTTCTACATCCATACCAATCTCCGCAAGATCGTTCTTGATTTGTGGAGCAAGCTGAGTAATCCAAGTGTGGTCTGTTGTGTAAAGAGTGAACTTTAGTGGACCGCTTACACCAGCTTCCTTAAGCAAGCTCTTTGCCTTAGCAATGTTCTTGGTGTAAACGTTCTTTGCCTTGTGGTAGTTTGCATAGTTCTTTGGCAAGAAGCTTGTTGCTGGCTCGCCCTGACCGCTCATTTGGTTGGTGATGAGCTTGTTCACATCAATCGCGTAGAGAGCTGCTTGGCGAACTCGCTTATCATCAAATGGCTTTTGCTTTGTGTTGAACATAACGAATGGAAGCGTGAAGCCCTGTGCGGTCTTAAGCTCGGAACCAGACGCCTTCAAAGTGTTGAATGCTTGTGCTGGAACCATTTCCATTACGTCTGTCTTTCCACCTTGCATTGCTGTTACGCGAGCAGTATCGTCAACGGTTACGTTCCAAACCATCTTCTTGGTCTGTGCCTTGTACTTGCCGTTATAAAGATCGTTGCGCTCAAACTTTACTTGGTTATCTGTAATGGACACATACTTCCATGGACCAGAGCCGATTGGCATGTTCTTAAGATCTGCGTCAGACTTTGCTGTTGGAACAATCTGGATTAAAGCAAGACGCTGCTTGAACAGTGGGAATGCTTTCTTTAGCTTGAAGATTACATGACGATTGTCTTTTGCTTCAACTGAATCAATAAAGTCGAGCATAGATATATAGAGGCTGCCTTTTGCAGTTGTGCGCTTGAAGGAAGATACTACGTCTCCTGCTGTTACTTCAGTTCCATCAGAGAACTTTGCAGCATCGCGAATTGTTACCTCATATTCGGTGTCGGAAATCTTCTTTGGCTCACCTTTTGCAAGAGCATTGAAGACTTTAAAATTGCTGTAATCAAGAGCATAGAGCGGCTCTGTCACATGCCAGTTTGCTGCCATTGGCAACGCGCCAGAGGTTGTTGATGGCGCAAAGTCACGGCTTGCGTATGCGACTTGAGCTGTGATTGTATCTTTAACAGCAGTCTTTGCTTTTGCTGCCTTGTGGGATTTTGCTCCACCACAGCCAGAAAGCATCATTAATGCGGCTACACCTGCAGCGATTACCGCGGTTAGCTTTGAGTTAATTCGTGCCATATTTTCTCCTCACCATTGAGTTGTTTTCTTCGCATTTCATCCTCGAATGCGAAAACGTTTTAAATTATAGCGCGTGCGTTATTTTCGCGTTACTTTAAACATAAGAGGTCTGATGTCTGATGTCAAGTTATAAGTGTGTCGAATTTGTGAAAATTTTGATTTAATTTTTGAAGTCATTAAATTAGCACAAAATCGCACAAAATCAACACACATATAATCAATACTTTTATTTATTTGTTTACTTTATCCAGTACGGTTACTGGCGACCAATCCGCCTACAATGCACCGCCTACAACTTTGCCGCAAACCAGCGCGTAATCGACGTTGGATGTGTAATTGCAGTTCCAACCACCGCAGCCCAAGCTCCCATTTGCATAACCTTATGCAACTGATCAGGAGTGTGGATACGACCTTCGCAAATAATCGGATAGTTTGGGAAAGCTTGCAAAATCTGACCTAAAAGCTCAAAATCAGGACCATCAGTCTTTGGCCTTCCGGGAGAAGTGCCAGCCAAAGTGGTAGATATAATATCTGTTCCACAATCCGCCGCGCGCTTAGCGTCATCAAAGTTTCCGCAATCAGCCATAACCACTATGCCTTCGTCATGCAAAGCGCGAACAGTTTGCTCGTAAGTCAAACCATCTGGACGCGGTCTATCCGTAGCATCAATCGCAATAATATCTGCCCCAGCAGCAGCACAGCAGCGTGCATGGCGCAAAGTTGGCGTAATATAAACTCCTTCATGACCGTCTTTCCAGATTCCGATTACAGGCACATCTACCTGCCCTTTAATCGCTGAAATATCCGACAATCCTTGGCATCTAATGCCAACAGCACCACCTTCTACGGCAGCCATTGCCATTTGTGCCATTGTTTCTGGGTGTCTTAGCGGCTCTCCAGGATAAGCTTGGCAGCTAACGACTAAGCCACCTTTAATTTTTTCAATTACAGGATTCATATAGATTCCTCCTTTTTAAAATGATTAAAAATGGTTCAAACTTAAATGAACAGCCCAAGCAGCGCCAATCAGAGGAGCAGATCCTCCAAGTTGACCCTTTAAAATTGGGGTGTTCTTAATCAATGTCAAAGCAGAATCTTCAAATCCACTTCGCATAGCATTCCACCAAATATCACCAGCTTCTACAACAGACCCAGAAAGCACAATCACATCTGGATCTATAAGATTAGCCATTCCAGCTACGCACTCACCCAAAGCCTTACCGCTTCTAGCAAGAATTTCTTTTGCATATTCCTCACCAGAATTTGCTCTTACGCAAACATCATAACCATTTTGGGCTTCTTGAGTACCAGCTGGAAGATTTCGATTGTAAAGAGTCGCAAGCCCCGTTCCAGAAGCCACTGGCTCAATGTGGCCCGCACGCGCTCCGCACGAGCAGTCAAAACCTACTCCCAAATCACTAACAACGTGACCCGCATGCCCAGCAACTCCGTGCGCTCCTGTAAACAGCTTGCCGTTTATAATAATCGCCCCACCAATTCCAGTGCCTATGCCAACAGAAAATACAATTGATTTTCCGCGACCTGCGCCGTAAATGGCTTCGCCTAAACCATGTCCACCAACATCGCCAATCATATAAACTGGCAAGTCAGTTACGCTCTTAAATGCGTCATAAATTCGCTGCCCTCGCCAACCTGGCAGAATGTCTGTAGCAGCTACAATTTCGCCAGTTTTACTATTTGGCACTCCCGCAGCCGCTATTCCAATTCCGCTAATAGTTTTGCCATTTTTCTGCGCTTCTTCTATGATTTGCGACACTTTTTCCACTAGGCGATTCTTTATATTTTCTCCACCTTTTGCAGCTTCTGTTGGCATTGAACCATGCTCTTGCACTGTTGGAGATACGTAATCTGCATTTTCTTGGCGAATATTAGAATCTGGCAAAGTCACCAATCCATAGGCGATTTTTGTTCCACCTATGTCAAAAGCAAGATATGTAGGGCGAGAATCTTTTGTTTCATTCATAAGTAGTTTCCGTTTTCTTTCTTGCGTTTGCGACTTTGCCTATTTACTCGCCCTGCGCAGCGCTCACAGCGTCATGAATACGCGATAGGTATCCCAAGCGCTCTTCAACGCTAGCGTCTTGAGGAACGCACACTTTTGCACCCAAATAGTCGATTGCATAATCGTCTTTTAGTGCCTCGCGAGTAGTTTCTTGAATTTCTTTAGACGTCATTAATGACGTTGGCTCATCTGGGTTCATTGGCAAATGACCATCAATCCACTCATATCCGTATTGCGTTGCTTCTGGTCCAGCTCCCGAAAACATTAATCCCTGCAATACTCCTGCTTGCCTTGCTTCGCGCACATGTTCTATAGCAGCTTGAGCATTTCGCTCTTCTACAACGCTTCTTCCCCAGTTTATTGTGATTCCAACCCCAGCATCTTTAGCAATTTGAATCTCTTCTTCTAGAGGTAGGAATCCTTTTTCCGGATTCTGTCCTTCGATATATCGATCGCAGTGTTCTATAACCAGTTTTGCTCCACACCAATCTAGTTGTGCTAGTTCTTCCAACGACTTTTTCATTGCGTCTGCTTGTGCTATTCGAGTTGGCGCTGTGTGTATTTCCACGTGCGATATATCACAACTATCTCGTTTATCTGCAACATCAGCTATGGCTTCGCGAATATCCTTAAAGAATGCGAGCGCACGATGTCTGCCCTCTTCGCTTGGGCTTGCTAGTCCAAATTCTGGATCTGGGTCAAAGTTTATGTGCCTCATTGTCCCAGGTATTGCGGTTATAGTGTTTGCATGCCAATGCGCTGGTATTGCCGACGCTAGCCACGTGCGATTTTGTGAATCTGCCAAATCTCCTGGGTACGGAATCTCTGTTCCAGCAATCCAGCTTTGTTTACCTAACAAATCGTAGTATTTTTCTTGATCTTCGCGAGTTTTTGGTAACGATGCGTATGCGCCTACAACAAATTTAGCTTTCAGCATGATATCCTCCTTGAAATCGTCGCTGATTTATCTTTTGACTTATCTTTCGACTTGTATTTTGACTCGTCTTTTGACTCGTCTTTTGATTCGTAGATTACACCAATATCACTACAATTCGTCAGACGTCTGATAAATCTTTGTACTTGCGACTAAATTGTTTTCAAACTAAAGCAGCTTAATGTAATAAAGTCATAACAACATTAACGCAACAATTTTCACTTATTTTATGCTAATTAATGATGTATTTAATTGATTAATGCTGTAGCATGGTCATATAAGCTACACCAATACAAGCGTAGATTTGTGCACATCAAGCGCGGATTTGAGCATATAAGAACACTTAGCAGCATCTAGGATTTTCTTAATCGAACTCATATCGTCAAAGTTGATTGCAGAGAGTTATTGAAGAAAATTAAGCATTACTGTAATTGTAATTAAGCGAAGGTGCAGTTTACATAACTTGCTATTTGTAGCTTTTAAGCGTAAAACGCGCTAACAAGATAGTAAAAAACAAAGGATTAATTCCCAAAACGAGTTAGTTCGGGTTAATTCCCAAAATAAATGACAAAAGTAGGAGGAATCATGAAGAAAAGCTTCAAACTAATAGGCTTATCTGCAAGCCTGTGTCTTATGCTAAGCATGTTAAGCATCACTACCCCAGCGATGGCATATACTCAAAACGAGCAGCTTACAGAAAGACACACTCCTCTTACAGAGAAAACAGCTAAACAGATTTCAAATGGAGATATAAAGCTGGAGCTTCCCGGAGCTTTAGACATGGCTTTGTATCACAAAAAGCCTTTAGACCCAAATGCTGATTTAGATGGCGACGGCTTAACTAATAGACAAGAAATTTACACTTATACTAAAAACGGTAAAACTTATTATGGGTACAATTCTCACCCTATGATGAATGACACTGATGGCGATGGTATTCCAGATAATCAAGACAGCAATCCTCGCAGATGGGATATAAGCCCACGAGATATGACGCTATTTTCTGAACTTTCTTATCGCGATGATAGTTATATAAACAAGGTTCTTGATTACACTAAACCACTTCATGACATTTATAAGAACCGCAATGAATATCGTCTTATGCACAATGAGATAGCCCCGTTCTGGAAAGTTAAAGAAACCTACCACAATAGGGGTGGTTTTGACGCTGTCTTGTTTGAAAATGTAAGTCCTTATCCGTTCTTAGAGCAAGGAACTGTTCAAGTTCTTGCAATTCGTGGAACTTCTCAATTCAATGATTATGACGATGATTTTGCAATAGCTGTAGGTCGCAATCCAGATCAGGCTTACGATGTTGAACAACTTATTGAGCGTTATGGCAGAGAACACACTGTAAATAATCTATATATTACTGGTCATTCTCTTGGAGGCTATTTAGCTCAACGAGCTTTGATTCGTGCAGACGGTAAAGGATATTCTTGGCTTAAGAAAATCTACACTTTCAATGCTCCTCAAATTTGGGGAAATATCTTCAACCGTTGGCTTCGCACTGCAGCAAACGCAGGGAATCGTCTGACTCGCGAAGGTTATGCTGTTCATTACAAAGTAGACAACGACAGAGTTATTCGTTCTGTCGGCAATTTTGCAGGAGCTATAAGTGTTGGCAATTCTGCAGAAGGGCATGGCTCTCGAAGCTACTTTGAACCACGAATGAACAATTTCCCAGGGTTTACCGTAGGAACTAGAGGAGATATATCTGGTACTGGGCGTTGGATGGAAGAGCTTAATAATTTCTACAATGTTCGCACGTTCTAATTTATTGCTAATTGTTAATTAGTGATTTGTAATTAGCAATAGGCAACTGGTGCGTGTAATTTACTAACAATAAACTAAGCGCTGACTTACAAAATGTGTATTAACGCATAAATAAGTCAGCGCTTTTTATGTTGATTAATCCAATATATGGGTTATAGGCCAAAACTGTGTAAGAAATCATGTCTTAGGCCTTGCGATACAAGCGTTTTGCAGCAATCGAATCTGGGCTATTCTTTACTTGCACAATCACTCTAAAACAAAAATATCCAAATACTTAGCGCATTGAGCAACAAAACACAGAAAAGAAAAAGGCTTGTTAGAAACCTAACAAGCCTTTAAAACTAAAGAACAGAATCCCGTCCCTAGCGGAAAACCATCTCTAGCAACAAGCATTAAGCACTCGCAAGCAGAATAAAGAACCTACACGGTAAGAAAAGGAAATTTCGGCAAACCGAGCAAACTCTAAACCTGTGTGCAAGCTGCAGCACAAAACACGCGCCGCCGCCTAACGCAAGCCTATTTTTTACACGCGCACCAGCGAACACCAGTGCGCGCGCAATGCTTAGTGACGAGCCTTGCGAACAACAGCACCCATACCAGCAAGCATAGAAGCAGCCAAAGCAGTCAAAGCAACACCAACACCAGTAGTAGGCAACTTCTTACCGCCATCCTTCTTCTTCTCAACCACAGTGGTCTTAGCACCAGCAGCAGCATTAGCGCCAGCCTGGCCAGCAGCCTGACCTGGCTTAGCACCTGGCTTGCCTGGCTGAACTGTTGCATCCTTAGAAGCCTCAACTGGCTTTGTGCCCTGAGGATTCTTTGGATCAGCTTCAGATGGAGCAGGCTTAGCGTCATTCAATTCCTTCTGAGCTTTCTCAAGCTTCTCCTGAGCTTCGCTCAATTCCTTCTGAGCTTTCTCTACAGCAGCCTTCTTCTTTGCACCATCAGTATCATCAGCATAGGCAGCTGTCTGAGCATCATTTGCTGCCTTTGTCTTCTCTGCAACAGTAGCCTCAGCTTCTGCAACAGCAGCCTCGAGCTTCAAGATCTCAGCTTTAGTATAAGTCTTAGCAGCCTTCTTCTGAGTAGTACCCCAAGAACCGTCATCATTCAATCCAACATTAAAATCAAATGCCATTGCTGGGGTTGCCATTGCAAAGCCAGCGAGCAAAGTTGCGCCAGCAGCGAAAGCGGCGATAGCCTTCTTATTCATCATTTTATTTCCTTTCTTCTTCTCCTCTGCGTTAGGGGCGCAGAGAAAAATTTGCTCCACAATCCACAACATATGGATAGTGGTTTAAACACCAGCCAAAACTAGGAGCAGCTAGCGTTTGCTTATTAACATACCCCCCCCCGTTTAAAAAAGTCAAGAGGCAACCACACAAAACAAACAGAAAAAAATAATGTCACACACAAACTAATCCACAATTAAGCAACACTCATCGTAAAATTTGTGGATAAACAACACTTAAACCGTAAAAATACGCATTTCAAGGTTTTTGAAGAATTTTCCCAGGTTTTTTTAAGGAAAGGCTTTTCGCGCGTGTCGCACAACAAACGCACTACAAGGTTGCGCAAAATCGAGAATCTCGGTGATGAAAATCACGCTTTGAAGGAGCCAACGCGGATTATTCCCCAAGACTTATGCAATATCACTCAAACGCATCGCATTCCCACAGAGCGCTTAACGGTATTGCCCACAAATTATCCTCCCACTGCATAATTTTTTGACCCATGTAAACAACATATCCGCGCTTAAATTCAGGTTTTTGCGAAAGAGCTACAAGTCCCTTAAAATCGTTACGATTCACCATGCTAGAGCTTTTTACTTCCACTCCAACCAGATTTCCACGGAAGCTTAGCACAAGGTCAACCTCTTTAGGGCTGCTACCAGGTTCACGCCAGTAGAAGCAATCTGGATGCGTTTTAGACCATTGCACAGCAGGCATAATCTGATTTACAACAAAACTTTCTAGCAGATTCCCATACATAACGGGATCTTCCAAAGGATTATGACCCTTACTAATCATTGTTTGAATGCTTAAAGACGTATCGACTGGGTGTATTTTGGCTCTAGTAAAAGTCTGGCGATTGGGCGCAGTTTTTATATTCGGTAGATAATTTATTAAGAATCTACGCAAGAATACACTAACGTAACGCTCAATGGTTCGCCTATCTAAAGCAAGATCTTGACCTATTGAACTCGTATTAAGAATCCCGCCAGGCATACATAACAACTTATTAAGTATGCTAACAGCCATGCTTCTGTCTAATCGTTCTCCTGGAAGAATGGTATCTCCCAACACTGCAAGAATATCGTTTGAAACAAGCTTTTCTCGCTCCCAAGCCTCGTAAGAATCATACGATTGCTGATATTCTGGGAATCCTCCTGCAGCCATAATTTTATATACTTCTTCTCTGCTTATTTCTTTTTCATATTTAAGATTTGGATTACTTTCTATAAGACTATCTACAATATTTCTACTATTTTGAGTAATTTCACACTGCGTAAGAGGACTCATTGTAAAGTGCTGAGCGCGTCTAGCAAGAGGATCTTGACCATCTAGTACATTGCGATTTATAAGTGCACTACCTGTTAAAACATATTGCAAACTGTTTTCCGTTGAATTATCGACTATTTCTTTTATTGCAAGAGGCAAATTTGGCAGTCTTTGCGCTTCGTCAATAACAACTGGAGTACTAAGATTTTTTAACCAACCATATAAATCTGTTGAAGCAAGCGCAAACGTATTTTCATCCGCAAGGCTCACGTATGAGAATCCTTTAGACACAAGCTGACGCTTTGACATCATAGTTTTTCCCACAGCTCTTGCGCCTTCAAGAATCACGACTTTTCGTTTTGATTGAAGAATAGAATCAGCAATTGGTCTAGGAAAATAAGCGCTCATAAATATAAGTATACACAAAAACGTATTTTTTGTACATTCAATGTACAATTTTTTATACATCCAATGTACAAAAAATACAATTTATACATCTTTTGTCTAAATATCACACACAGAATTCAGACTGAAATCAAGGGTCCAAAACGCCAAAAGTGTGTAAAAAAAAAATAAACTCATAGCCCTTGTTGCAGTGAGGCTTATAGCGTATCAAATGTGCTTATTCTTTACTTGCAAAATCATTCTAAACAAAGATATCCCAATATTTAACACAGCTTCACGTTACTGGTTTTATCAATCACTATTGTTCCGATAAATTAAATATGTTATTCCGATACAGTTTATATTATTCCGATAAAACGTTAAAATATAATAAAATGCAACAATGATTAAGGGTATTTTATGTATATAACAGTAAACCAAGCTGCTGAAAAATGGGGCATATCAGATAGAAGAGTAAGAATTCTATGCTCCGAAGGAAAAATTCCAGGAGCATATCGGGAAGGAAGATCCTGGAAAATACCACATGACGCATCAAAGCCAACCGACGGAAGATATAAAATTAGTGAATCTCTAATTCCAATCATAAAAACTAAATTAGAAACCCTTAAAACAAGAAGACCCTTAACTGAGGGAGAATTAGAAAGACTTAATGAAGAATTTCTAATAGAATATACATATAACTCAAATGCAATTGAGGGAAATACTTTAACACTGCGCGAAACAGACATGGTTCTTAGAGGGCTTACTGTTGATCAAAAATCATTAAAAGAGCACCTAGAAGTTATTGGACACAAAGAAGCCTTTGATTACGTAAAGCAGCTTGTTAGCGAAAATAAGCAGATAAATGAAAAAGTTATAAAAGACATACATTATTTAGTTTTAGCCAATAAGAGAAAAGATAGAGGCGTTTATAGAAAAGTTCCCGTTCGAATTATGGGATCTACACATGAGCCACCACAACCATATTTAATCGCTTCAAAAATGGAAGAATTATTGAAAAAATACAAAAACAGCGATGAAGATATTGTTACTAAACTTGCTCGTTTTCATATAGAATTCGAAAGCATTCATCCTTTTATTGATGGAAATGGAAGAACAGGAAGACTGCTGGTCAATTTGGAGTTGATGAAAGCAGGGTACCCACCAATAGATATAAAATTTACTGATCGCTTGAAATATTATGAAGCTTTTGATGAGTATCACGCAAAGCATAACGTGTCTGCCATGGCAAACTTGTTTGCAAGATATTTAAATCAAAGACTTGATTTGTATTTGTCTATTTTAGAGTAATGGTCATTTTTAATTAAAGCTACGCGCAATTGTCTTTACTGTTATTCTCTCAGATAGTTGACTGAATTATTGACAGTACTGTGGTCGAATCTCCGACTTGGTCACAGATTCTGTTTGACCTATAACTCAAATGCATTGCGTTGTAAGCGCGCGATTATAAAATTTGTATACACAAAAAACATATTTTTTGTACATTCAATGTACAATTTTTTATACATCCAATGTACAAAAAATACGATTTATGCATCTTTTGTCTAATATCACACACACTTCAGACTGAAATCAACAAATCACAATCAAACCAAACACAACATATAACAAACATAGCCTTCTGAATTTTAATTAAACTCAGGAGGCTATTATTATTTGATAAACTGTTTAATCTAGTTATTTTACATAGCTATTTTTTTACTCTTAAAAATAGCTATAGCAGCAATACTTACAACAAGAACAGCAAGAACAATCAATGGCGCCGTGAAATAATTTGTGTAGAACTCACGCACATCAATGTCTACAGAATTGATAGTCGCAGCATAAGATATATACGACAATACGCCTAATACAACATCAATAATTGCATACGCATATGCGTTTTTATACAATTCTTTAACTGACTTGCTGCTTTTAACCCAAAGCATTACAGACAAAACCAAACCTATTAACATTGATGCAACAGCAACAAGTGCAAACAACATATCTAACATAAGACCCTCCTATTTTCTCAATTACATGTTATTGGATTAAAATGCTCTCTTGATGGTTCTAAATTATATGGAACTTTTAGCTTTCCATATCCTACATGACACTTAAACTGTCCGAGCATTGATTCATCTGCCCAAGGATACTTCCTCCACTCTTTGTCATTGCCAAATCTACTCTTTACCGTTTCCCAAGCCTTAGGACCAGTGGCATGAGCGGCGTGAGGAACAGTAACCCAATCTGTTGGCATTAAAGACAAAGAAACTAGCCCAGATCTGTTAATCCACTTGCCACTAGAAAACCACCTATTACTCCAAGTTGATGACTTACTTTCAGACATAAAACTATATGATGGATTGTAATTCGCCCTCAAATAAGCTATAACATCTTCTCTACTATGACCATAAATATTCTGTTTTGGATCATTCACCCAACTATCAATTTGTGAAGACGTCATTCCAGTTTCATTAAACAAACTTGCATCATTTTTATTTATACTATTTCCACTAGCAGCAGGTATAGCAAACAACATAGAAATAGCTAGTATTGATGAGCTGATTATAAAACTACATTTTTTCATAAAACCTCCTAACATCATGTATATGCTGCCATAGCATGTACAATATAATTCTAATTTAACTAAGATTTTCGTGTCAATACTAAAATATGTTGAGTAAAGTAGACAATTGTTAATGCTTTAGCATATCTATCATAATAATCAATCATTAATTGGAAAATCGTCATAATAAACATATACGACTTCAAAAAGCCATAGAATACCTGAACACATAGGCTCCAAATTCTAAACATTTTCATTAGATTTTATTCTTTGATAGCGCCTCCAACATTTTCTTTCTTTTTTGCAATGCAGATAAAATAGTAAAAAATACAAGAGAAAAAACAAATAGAACTAGAAATATTAAAGTTAATATCCATGGGTTTTGTAATCCAAATCCCACCATAATAAACCCTGAACTTGTTTCATGCGCATCAAAAAACACACTACCAAAAAGGCCCAGATGACGACCCATCTCACTACCTTTTGTAAACATAAGTATACAATTCAGTACATAAATCCAAAGATGTACCAGGTTGAAAATTATCTGTGGGTTTACCAGAAGCAAAATCAATAATGCGTGCCGAATACCAGTACCCCGAAAGTCGGTAGTAGTTACGTGTCGAAAGCACGTGAGTCGCCTGTGCAACATTTTTAATCTCCATGCCACGTGAGCATAAAAGAGCTACCTGATCAGTATAACTTTTATAAGGCTTAATCGGTTTACTGGTCACAACTCCTCCCGACGAAAAGGACCAGCCCTGGACTCCCACCGAAGTGGGTAGCGGAACTGGTCTTGTTGTTTACTATGATAACACGCGTACCAGTCAAGTGCTTATAAAACCTGTCGACATGTGAGAAAATACTCAGCAGACACAATACCTACGAATGTGGTTGGGAATCAATTCTCAAGAAATCCAGCCCTCCTACTCACACGACTAGAGGTCTGAACTGTTGGTATGAGCATGATGCATCAGCGTATACGCCCTCATATTCCACTTATACATCACGGTGGAGCGGACAACGGGAATCGAACCCGCCTCTGAAGCTTGGGAAGCTTCCATTCTACCGATGAACTATGTCCGCATGTTCGGCTGCTGGCGATTAATACCTTCAAATGACTCGATTAATCAATCTAGACAACAAACCATATAAGGATATCATGCTCCGCTTACGGCTACAACTCCACTAGGGAATCTTCTCCCATATCGGATGTTGAATACAGATTCAGACTTATCAAATTCATCTGATTTTGCAGCAGCTTCATTTTCATAAGACATTTCCGCATACCCAGAATACTCAGCATTATCCTCTTGCGACTTAGCCATTAGTCTCAAGAAGTTAACTCGCTCTTTAACAGCTGACTGATGAGAAAACATCTTCAATAATTTTGATTTATCATCTTCAAATGGATTTACAATCATCAGCGAAGACATTGCCTGCAATCCATCGGCTCTACTCATCTCATGTATTTTTGCACCGTAAGAAATTTTATTTAGAGCAGAAGCCAAAGCTGCAGGATCTCCCGTAAGCATTCCAGCGCTTTTATCTGCGTCAAATTCGCGGCTTCTAGAAACCACCAGCTTAATCATCAATGCTCCAACTGGCACAAAAATCACATTTAAAACTTGACCAACAATCTTTAACACTGGGCAACGGCTTTTAGAAGATTCTGATCTAACAGCAAACTCACTATCAGCAGTATGCTTCTTTTTGGAATACGTAAGAACATAGCCAACATAAGTCATAATTGTCGCAATAGCTGAAGCAATAGTGGAATTCAAAATATCATGATTATAAATATGAATCAGCTCATGACTTACAACTCCACGCAACTCACGCTCGTTCAGAATGTTTAAGAGTCCACGCGTACAACAAATAACAGCATGTCTTTCACTGCGACCAATTGCAAAAACATTAGGACTATCCATTGGAGCAACGTAAAGATGCGGCATCGGTCTTTCGATTCTCGCAGAAATCTCGCGAACAATACCATACAAGACTGGCTCTTCATCTTCACTGACTTCTATAGCATTCACCATGCGAATTGCGAGCTTGCTAGAAAGCCAATACGCGCACACACTGAGAATTATTCCTAAAACTACAAACCAAATCAGCATAGGCAAGCGCAATCCACAGGCAGCCCAAATTAAGGCAAGAATCAACCAGATTACTGAGAACAGTGCTGCTGTTTTCAGATAATTGCGGCATCGCATTCCTATATTGCTGAACATGTTTACGATTCTAATAATCGGAACTGTAATTTTGCTGAATGAAAACTGTATATTTATAATTAATATGTTTAAGATTAATGCTAATTAGTGTATTTAAGATTTATAATCTGTTAACAAGTGGTCACTAAACGTTTTGCAAATGTGCATAACGTAAGCGACCACTAAAAATTAACAAACTATTGTTGATGATTCGCTATATCTATAAGCATTTGCTTAGATACAACTTTTTTGCGAGCGCGATTTTCTGCCATACCAGATTCAACTTCAAAATCGTCAACTCTTTTCCACCCATCAAAATCAACTACATCCACGCCTCTGGAAGCGAGAAGATTTTCGATAGATTTAGGCTCTCTATCTATTGCCAATCTGCCAGGAAGTGCGGATTCACATTCTTCGAGCGAGCTTTTTGATAAATCTTCCAACATATTTGCCACTATTTGCAAAGCGTCTGACTTTGTGGAACCAATTAATCCAACAGGTCCTCGCTTAGCCCAGCCAGTTGCATACAAGCGTGGACGCACAACATCACCATCTGGATCAGTTACTATGCGACCATCTTTATTCGCAAGAAGAGTTTTGTTCTCATCGTAAGCAACGCCAGAAACCTTAGCAGGCTTATATCCAATCGCATGGTAAACCGCTTGAACAGGGTATTCTTCAAACTCTCCAGTACGAGTCATTTTCCCGTCCGCGCTTGTAACTGTACGCTCTACTCGAATAGCGCACACTCGCCCATCTTCTCCCAGAATTTCAACTGGATCAGAATTGAAGTGAATAATATAGCGTCGATTTGCAGGATTGCCTTCAAAGTCAACGTTTCCACTATCTTCCATATCTTCGCTCAAATCGCGTATAGCAAAAAGTTCTTCTACCATTTGACGAGTCAATTTGTCTTTTCCAGCAACATCAATCGTTTCGTCATCCAAGTCAAAATCGTTTTCATTTACAACTATTTGCACGCCAGAAAGCTTTTCCATCTCACGCAATTCTTGCACAGAGAATTTAGCTTGAGCAACGCCTCGTCGAATAAACAAGTGCAATGTTTTAGCCTGGTTTTTAAGCAAACCATTGTAAACGTCGTCGGAAATGTCCGTGTGTTCTCTAAGATAATTCGCGTCTCGCAAAAGCTCGCGCGCAACATCCATAGCAACGTTTCCGCCACCAATAACAGCCACTTCGCTTGCATCAAGCGGCCACGTGCGCTCACTGGTAGGATATCCGTCGTACCATTCCACAAATTTTGCAGCGCCATACACGCCGTTTAACGATGCTCCTGGAATACTAAGCGGCTTATCTTCTACAGCGCCCGTAGCAAACAGAATTGCATCGTAGCGAGGCAATAAATCTTCTAGCGTAATATCTTTGCCAAATTCAACATTCGCATACAAGTGAATATTTGGATTATCAAGCGTTTTAGCCAAAGCATCTGCAATGAATTTTATGCTCGGATGGTCTGGCGCAACTCCATATCGAACCAGCCCGAATGGAACTGGTAGTTTTTCAAATAAATCGATTCTAGCGCTCGTACCTAATCCCATTTCGTCACCCAATTTTTTAAGCTGACGAAGAAAAATATCTGACGAGTATATTCCAGCAGGCCCCGCGCCAATAACTGCGATTCGCAATTCGCTCGCATCCGCATTATAATTCGTTTCCATAAAATTTCCCCATATTGAGTATTTCAAGCATTCTTAAGCATTTTTGAACTCTTTTGTAAACTGTTTTATAAGTCGCTTCCTTAAATGCTCCACTACTTAGACTAGCGCCTTGACTCATTCAAGAAAAGACCAAAGTGAATATTGTCACTTATATACATTTTTGCTTATGCGTGCTTGTAACTTGTGACTTATGCACATATGCACATTTACTCTTACGCGCGCTTTCCTTTCAACGCTGTAAGCGCCCATAAAATTGACACAACATCAATCATCTCTTGCATCATAGCTCCAAGAACCGCAGGAATCAGCCCAAAAGCCGCCGCAATCATGCTTATAACAGCTAATCCAATTCCCAACATAACAGCTTGAACCATAACACGCTTCGTGTGTTTTGCAACACTTACAGCGTTTGCTACAGCATAAATGTTGTTGTTCATAATCACAACTTGCGCGCACTCCGAAGCCGCTGTATCGGTGCCATCAGTCAAAGCCACACCAATGTTTGCTGCAGCCAAAACTGGTGCATCGTTTACGCCATCTCCAACCATCATCGTTATGCTACATTTTTGTGTTTTTCCGCCAGAAAAGTCGAAAGCATCCGTGCTCAGTAAGCTTGTGCTACCTTCCGAATACTTATTATCTGCATTAACACTATCCGTATTCTTATAGTGCTGTTTTACGCACTCAAGCTTGTCTTCTGGAAGCAAATTCGCTTTAACATGCTCGATTCCAACGCTTTTTGCTATTGTTTGAGCTGCTTGCAGACCATCTCCAGTAAGCATGCTTATTGAACGAACACCAAGTTTTCTGAGTTTTTGAATCGTAGATTTTGCATTTTCTCGAGGCACGTCTTTTAGAACGATTCGCCCAACAAGTTTGCCATCAAAAGAAACGTATGTCGCCATTTCGTCGGCAGAAAGCTCTTCAAAATTGCTTTCTATTTTTGATATATTTTCTACATTTGCACGTTTGGCTTTATCTTCGGTTGCTGGCGACTTATCCTCGGGATTGCCAGCTGACGCCTGCAAAACGTATTTTTTGCGACCTACTCTAACGTTTACACCATCCACACTTGCGCATATACCTTGACCAGCAGTTTCTTTAACACCGCTTATAACTGGGTATTCACGCACGCTTGGAAGCTGCGGAACGGCAGATGGATGAGTGTTTTGCCAAAGATCCGATCCAGCTTTTGCAATTCCTCCTGCAAGAATGTGCTGTGAGTATGTTTCCAGAACACCAGCAAACATTAGTATCCTATTTTGCAACCCACTATTTTCTTGATTTTCCTGATTTTCGCTATTTTGATGATTCGCTAAATCCACTCTAACAACTTGAGGCTGTTTAACAGTAAGCGTTCCCGTTTTGTCAAAGAACACATCTGTTACTCGGCTTAGCTGCTCTAAAACATCTTGGCTTTTTACCACAATACCAAGTTTTGCAAGTCTTCCTGTTCCTGCCATAAACGCCACTGGAACAGCTATCAAGAGCGGGCAAGGAGTAGCTAGCACCAAAACTTGCGCAAATCTTAAAGCCTGACCAGATGCAGCCCAAGCAACGCCTGCAATAACAAATGAAAGCACAGTAAAAGGCACAGAAAGCATATCCGCAAATCGTACTACTGCAGCTTTAGAAGATCTTGCAGATTCAACCAACTTCATGATTTTTTGATATTGCGAATTTTGCGATAACTTAGTTACGCGCATAATCAACACAACACCGCCATTTACGCATCCAGACAACACTTGCGCGCCAGCAAACACTTCACGCGGAAGCGACTCGCCATTTATTGCGCTTGTGTCTAGAACAGCGGAACCGCTTAAAAGCTCACCGTCTACAGGAACTGTTTCTCCTGGAAGAACAACTATTACATTGCCGATTTTTAGATCTTCAACTGGAACTGTTTTGTATCTTTGTAATTGGCTAGAAGACTTTACCTCTTGCAATATTGGGCATTCTTTAGAGTTATTGTGACATTTTTTACACGATTCACAACTAGTAAAATCTTTATGTTCTTGCAATGCCTCTAGCGAAGATTCATCGCTGACTTTTCTAAAATGACTATGATCAAGCAGAGCACATTGCTCACAAGATTCACCGCACACTATTCCAGGAAGTGTCATTAAATGCGCGGTTTGAGGAGACGCATTTACTAAAAGAGATAGATTTTTCTGCGCTGCATCTTGCGCAAAGTCTTCGATTGCTTCGCCTGTAAACACCATTACAACAATCAAATAACTTGCCCAAAATTCGCCTATACAAAGCGTTGCAAGCAATGCAACAAACGCAAGCAAGTCAATTCCAAGTGTGCCATGCATTAAATCATCAATCATACTTAAAAGCGACTTAACACATGTATATAAAACTAAACATGTTATTATACTTTGCCCGATTGTAAGGCTTATTTGCACATTAAAATCAAAATTTATCAATGAAAATAGGTAATTTAACGTCTTGCTTATAGCTTTGCAAAAATCGAGTATAAAAGTCAGATTGCTAGAATAAAACGCCGCAATAAACGGGAATAAAACTAAAACTATTACTAATTGAGGAGCACGACGGCAATACGATAAAAGTTTACGCATACACTTTCCTTACGCTGATCAGGTTAACTGCGCTAAACGCTGCTAACACACGATTTCACGCCTTGTTAACCCATTGAGCATCCACTTAAGCATGCGCAATACACGGCGTAAAGATATCTATATTCATTTATTGGTATTCAGTTTAGCAAAACACCTTGATGAGAAACATTCTCATATAACAAAATGCGCGCAAGAACAAGAAACACACGAAAGAAGACGATAATACGAATATATGAAAAAAGGTTTCTAGCGATTGGCTAGAAACCCTATTTGTGGAGCTAAGGAGACTCGAACTCCTGACCCTCTGCTTGCAAAGCAGATGCGCTACCAGCTGCGCCATAGCCCCATTGGAGAAAAAGAACAAAATGCTCAATTTCGTGGGCCCGGGAGGACTTGAACCTCCGACCTCATCCTTATCAGGGATGCGCTCTAACCACCTGAGCTACGGGCCCAACTTGTATGTCGAAAACATACAAGTAGTTAGATTAGCACATGAAACAAAAATGTCAAATAGCAAATCTAAGCGTGTCGCAAAATTATTCTACAAAATTACTCTAAATGACTGCGCATAAACCACTGGAACTTTTCAAGCTGCTGAACATGATCTTGAATAATATTAGAGCTAACAATATCAAGATCATCAAGCTGAGAAATTGCCTTACGATCATCTGCAATCATATCGTTGTAATACTCAATTAATGCTTGCAAATACTCTTTGGTGGACTTTCTACCGCTAAGAGCAAAACGCTTCCAAGTGCGCGAAGCTACAACATCGTCTGCGCGACCAAGTGGAGATCCACCAAGCGTTGCAATTCGCTCAGCTGTTTCATCGGCTTGAGCTAAAACTTCTGCAACCTGAGGATCAAGCATTTCATGAACCGCAATAAAGTCTGGACCCGTAACATTCCAATGTGCATGCTTTAAGACTAAAGCAGCTTCCTGCTCATGGCTTAAGCGATTCTGCAAAATATCGATTGCTTTCTCACTAGCCGATTCATCAAGACCTGGAACAATATGAGTTAAAGCCATATTAGTATCCTCCATTTTTTGTTTATTTTTGTTTAATTTTATTCAAATCTTTAATTTACTTCGGTTTTTCTGACTTCAATCGTAGCTATTCTACGCCCATCAACCTCCGTAACTGTCATATCGTAGCCATCCGCATCGTGCAAAATAGCTCCAACCTTGCCCATTGAGCCAGTGTGAGCAAGGAAATAGCCTGCAACAGTTTCATAAGGTCCATCCTCTAGCTCAATTCCAGTCACATCTGCGAAATCTTCTATAGTCATTCCACCGTCAACTGTAGCAACCCCGTTTACAAACACAGTAGCTTTACTATCACGCTTCAAATCTGACTCGTCTGGCAAATCGTATTCATCTCTAATATCTCCAACCAATTCCTCGGTCATGTCTTCAAGAGTCACGATGCCATCCGTTCCGCCATACTCGTCAATAACAACAGCAAGATGTATTCCGCGTTTTCTAAGCAGCTCCAAGCTTGGAAGCAATTTAGACGTTCCAGGAAGACTTATTCCTTCTCGAGTTACATCTGCAACTGTTTTAGCATTAGGATCTCTAACATCTAACAAATCGCGTACATGCACAAATCCAATAACATCGTCAAAATCTTTGCCTGTTACAGGATATCTAGAATATGGCAATTCTCTAATTTTTGCAGCAGCTTCTTCAAGACTTAAAGATCCGTCCAAAAACTCAACGTCTGCACGAGGACGCATAACTTCGGCAACAATCGTTTCAGAAGCATCAAAAACATCGTCTAAAATTGTTCGCTCATCTTGGCTAAGCTTTTTATTCGAGTTAACTAAAACACGTAGCTCTTCGTCGGAAACTTCACTTTCCTTTTCGTTTGGATCGAATCCAAGAAGTCTCACAAAACCGTTGGTGTTCTTAGCAATCAACCATATTAAAGGCTTGCATATTTTGGAGAATATATCTACTGCTGGAACAACTGCTCGAGCGATTTGCTCAGAGCGCTGCATTGCTATTCTCTTTGGCACAAGTTCAGAAATTACTATTGAAAAATACGATATTATAAGCGTTAAAACAATAGTCGTTAATGGTCCAGCAACATGATCTGGAACTCCCCAAGACTTTACAATTGGCACAATATGAGGCGCGATTGCAGATTCGCCAAAAGACGCCGAAAGAAATCCCGAAAGCGTAACTCCGATTTGAAGAGTGGAAAGAAAAGTGTTTGGATCTCGAGCTATTTTTGCAACTCTTTCCCCACGAGCATCCTGCGTTTCCATGCGGTCTAATTGCGACGATCGCAAATTAACAAGCGCAAGTTCGGTTGCTGCAAATATGGAACCAAACAAAAGGAACACAACAATGAGTGCAATGTTAAAACCCAACGACATACTTGCTATCTTAGTTGAATTTAACATATATAAAAAGCTTTGTGCTTAATATCGGAATAATATACACAATCAGGTTCTATAAAAATAACCGGATGGAGCTTTACTTATCTCTTTAATGGATTCAACTTTAAGAACCACACCTTTGTGTGAATATCCACTAACACCAATATTCCCAAGTGAGATATTAGCTTTTACAATCACCCATTGGTGATTTTTAAATCGTAAGTTTTTAGAAAAATCTGCAACAAACCCAAACGGAGACATATCTAGAATGCAGCAAGACATAAATTGTCTAGATATGCGAACCTGATTTTTAGAAAGCGTGTTTTCTCGACTTATAAAACCTTTTACCACAATTTCATATCCCTGGTATTTCTCTAAATTATGGTCAATTTCGTCATACCAATTTCCAAAATCATCGTCTGAAATAATAATTTTTTTATTAGCTACGTCTAGTCCTCTTAAAGTTTTTTTATTATTTTTACGATTAGACGCGATTGCTATTGCGCGCCCAGAGGCGTACTCGTCAAAACCTGCAGACTTTGTAAAACCTTGATCTAATGCTGATTTTGACATTTGAAGTGGAATTAAAATCACGAGCATTGGAATTATTAGGGAAACAAGAATGCGTTTAGAATCTTTTGCAAAAACTGGAATAATACCAAAAAGCGAGCAAATTCCCAAAACAAAAAGCAAAATCGCAGCAAAAATAAGGTATACGAATGCGCGCGGAGTGGTAAGGATTGTGTAGCATCCGCTTAATGCGCTCCACATTAGTGTGGCTGAAAAGCAAATCAAACACAACGATTGCGCAATATGAGCAAAAGTAATTTTATGCTTAGTTTGCTTGCAATCTGCATTATTACAATCAACATTGCATACAACATTTACACTACTCATAGCATCACACCCCATGCAAGGTGAACAAGAAGCGCTGCGAGTAAGCAAATAACAACAATAGTTGCTGTTAGACGTATCACAAATTTCCCTTTAAAATCTTCAATAAGCATAAGAGTGTTTTTTATGTCTAGCATTGGCCCAAAAAGCAGAAAAACAATTACTGAACTCATTGGAAGAGAAGCAGCCAAAGAGCGCGCAATTACTGCGTCGGAGCTTGAACATAAGGAGCTTGCGTATGCTATTAGCATCATTGCTGGAATCGCCACAAAAACTGTTGTTGTGTTTATTTTTGATGCAGGATCTGCGCCAAGCCAAACGCGAATAATCGAAGCTACAGTTGTTCCAAACAATATTATTGGCATTAATCGCATAAAATCCGCATAGACGTGATGAGCATAAATTTTTAAATGATCTTTAAAACTTATTAAAGGCCCAACATTATTGTCAAAATCACATGAATCACATGTTGATCCACATGATTTTATGAAAAATTTTTCCCTTAAAACTTGTGATTTTACAGGAAAAATCACAAAACTAATTCCCACTAAAAGAGCCACACCAACACCCAAAGCCACTCGAGTCACAGCAACTGCTGGAACGTCCGCAAATGCGTACCAAGTAGCCCAAATAGAAACAGGATTTACCACTGGCACAGCGCACAAAAACGTTACAGCACAAGGCAATGGCAGCTTTCGCGCAACAAGACGAGAAAAAGTTGGAACAACAACACAATCACATACTGGCACACAGACTCCAGCAAGAATTGCAGCCAAAAAGCCGTTTGCAATAGACTTTGGAGCGTGTTTTTCAATAAAATCTTCCGTAACCCATGTTTCTACAGCAGCAGAAACAAGAACACCAATTAACGTAAAGGGAACAGCTTGCAAAAGTAGCCCAGCAACACCCCTAATAACAGTGTTTACAGGCATCCAAGGGTAGCGCAATTGCAACGCAGGGACCATGGCAATAATAAGAGCCGCAAAAGGCACTCCTGCAATCAAAAAAAGATAGTTTGCAGAATTTGCTTGTTTTGCTTTACTTGCTTTACTTGCTTTACTTGCTTTACTTGCTTTTTCTACTTGGCTCGTTGTCTTTGCTTCAGTTTCTGTTTTTAGCATGACAACACTTCCACCAAGCCGTCACTCATTCGATACCTTGCTCCAACAAGCATCAAAGCGTCTTTGAAAACAGCTTCGCGAATTATTTGTGATTTTTCGCAAATTTCAGCCAAAATATTAGACACGTGAATACGTTCAATATCATCTGTATCTAAATTTTCCTCAACACCTGCGAGCGCAGCAGGCCCTAAAGAACGTAGCAATATTGACTCGCTCGACTCAATTATTTCGCTTGTTTTATCTTCGCCGTATTCAGAAACCAGCTTTTGCACGTTCGGCAAAACAGCCTGTACGGCGCCGCAATGCTCATGCCCAAGCACAACCAACACTTTTACTCCCAAATCACTTACAGCGTATTCTAGCGAAGCTATTACGGCATCATCCAACACTTCTCCAGCTGTGCGAACAGAAAAAATATCGCCCAAACCGGCGTCGAATATAAATTCTGGAGCAACTCGCGAATCTGCGCACGAAAGCACAACAGCTCCAGGGTGCTGACCGTCAATAAGTTTCATGCGCGATTCTGAATTTACGCCTGCATGCGCTGAATTGCCGTCTGCAAATTTGCGATTCCCTGCAAGCATTGCGCTTAATACCGATGTAGCTAAAACTGAATCTTCATTAGCAAAATCTTCGCTGACTTCTTCTTGCATTATTACCTCCTACACTGGCATTGGCAATATTTTCAGTTGCTTAAAGTTTAAAATTTTTGACTTAGAATATATTGTATCTTTCGTAGTAAATAAGAATTTTGTTTAAGAATATAAGCCTATTATCAAAAAGGCTCCCGTATTGCAATTCGCAAATACGAGAGCCTTCTTGATTCAGTAATTTATTAAAATCATCCAGTGTTTTGCAAGCCTGCAGCAACACCAGAAACAGTGCAGAGAATCAGGTAGATGAACTCTGCTTGCTGACTTTCGCTAAGCTCTTCTTTATCTACCTTGTTGCGCAGCTTATGCAAAGCAAGTGACTGAATTACAGAAAGCGCGTCCACGTAAGGCGAGCGCACGCGAATCGCTTGACCAAGCACATGACGATGTTGCAGCGGCCACTTGTCACCAACAATTTGCAAAACCCACTTGCGCGTAAGCTGCATTTCCGAAAGCACTTTATCGCTTAAATCTTCGCGATCTCCAAGGCTTAGATACATGCGAGCAATTCGCTCGTCTGTTTTAGCCAAAGACATCTCAATATTGTCAATAAAAGTACTAAACAGCGGCCATTCTTCGTAAGCTCTGCGCAAAGTTTCCAAGTCGCCAAACTTTTCGCAAGCTGTACCCAAGCCGTACCACGCTGCCAAGTTGATTCGAGCTTGCGCCCAAGAGAAAACCCACGGGATTGTGCGCAAATCGTCCAAAGACTTTGCACCAAGACCGCGCTTTGCAGGGCGAGATCCGATTGGGAGCAAACCAATCTCACTAAGCGGAGTAACGGTTGAGAACCAAGGCGTAAAGTCATCTGTTTGAAGCAAATCAATAAAACGATTATGCGCTGCAACATCAAGCTTTTGAGCCATATCCGCATACTTATGAGTCATTTCCGTGTTGGTTTTCTCAACGCTTGGAGCAGATTGAAGCAAAGTTGCTGCAGCTACTGATTCCAAGTGACGAATGGCAAGAATTGGGTTTCCGTAGCGAGCAAAAATAACCTCACCTTGTTCAGTAAGCTTAAATCGGCAATTTACTGAACCAACTGGTTGAGCAAGAACAGCACGGTTTGCAGGACCACCGCCTCGTCCAACAGCTCCTCCTCTGCCGTGGAATAGTGTCAAATCAATGTCATGATCTTTAGCCCACTGTGCAATACGTTCTTGAGCAGAATGTAATGCAAGTGTTGCAGAAGTAGGACCTGCGTCTTTGGAAGAATCGGAGTAGCCGAGCATAACTTCCATCTTGCGACCAGTAGCCTTCAGTCTAGCCTGAACTTCTGGAATCTTAATGATTTCCTCAAGAACATTAACCGAATTCTGCAAATCTTCTAGCTGCTCAAAAAGTGGTATCACGTCAATTGTTGGAGCATCCTGTGGATGCGCAAACGCAAGGCGATTAAGCTCAAATACATCGCGAACATGCTGAGCAGACTTTGCAAACGAAATAATGTAACGGCGAGCCGCTCGCATTCCATTTCGCTTTTGAATTGCTCCAAGCGCGCGGAATGTGTCTAGAACTTCGCGAGTCATTGGCTGAAGCGGTCCACGCTCCCCGTGCAAACCATGTTCGCGAATATCTTCCAATGCGCGCGAATGCACGAGCGAATGCTGACGGAACTCCATCTCCACCATGTGGAATCCAAAGGTTTGCGCCTGCCAGATCAAATCCTGCAATGGTCCATATGCTGCTCGAGCATCTCCAGCCTCAGCAAGCGAACGTTGCACTATCCGCAAATCTTCAATGAACTCTTCGCAAGAATGATACATCAAGTCTGTATTGCGGCTAATCGTGTGGTGTAGTCGATCTGCCATCACAAGCATAACGGCTCTATGCGGCTCGCTGTTAGATACGTCGGACGCGTTTTCAGTGAGCTGCTCGCTCATTTCCCTCTGGCGGTTCCAAAGTTCCAGCAGCTCAACGCTTGGAGGCGTTGTGCGTGTTTCCATAGTCAGGCATTTGCCAACTTCGCGCGTGCGTTCTTCCAGCGCTTTCAAAACGTGGTTGCTAAACTTGCTCGCAACCTGCCTACTTACCTTTGCTGTAACGTTTGGATTTCCGTCTCTATCGGATCCAATCCAGCTTCCTGGGTGGAAGAATGCTGGGCATCGCGGTGGCACTAATCCAGCTTTTTTGCCCAAAAGCCAATCGTCAAATCTGCGATAAACCAACGGAATTGTGTTGAATAATGTTGCGTCGAATATATCGAGTATTGTGTCTGCTTCTTCAACTGGTGTTGGTTTTTTAAGAGCAATAGGCGAGGTGCGGAGCAATGCGTCTATCTCGTTGTATAGACGCCTGTAGTTTTCGCGCTTATCTGATCCTCCTAGCCTATTGTGTTTGCTCAGAAGCTTTGATATTCTGCGGATTTTACCAGCTACAGCTTTTCGTCTCGCTTCGGTTGGATGCGCTGTGAAAACTGGATGGAATTCAAGCTTATTTAGCAGTTCCTTAGCTTGCGCAGGGCTCATCTCCGTGAGCAACTTGTGGTATGCGCATGTTAGCTCGTTAACTGGGTCTACGGGATTAGATTCTTCTACTTCGCATTCGCGTTGGTGCAGCACGGAGACCCTGTAGTTTTCTTCGCACAGGTTTGCTAAGTGGAAGTATGTAGCAAACGCACGCGCAAGAAGCTGCATATCTGGCAAATCCATGCCGTTGATTTTTTCTACAGCTTTGTTTAGCCCGTCGTCTTCTGTTCCTTGTGCATCAACCATTTGTGCGAAGTGTGCTGCGCTTGCGTCTACTGCGTTTAATCGCACTTCGTCGAATACGGTTAAAAGTTTTTCATCAAATTCGCCTAATACATCGCGCAGAATATGTAAGCATAAATCCATGTCTTGCTTAAGCGATGCTGGCAGTTCGCGCTCTTCAGGTCCTTTTCTTCCTAGTCCAGACGTAACTATTGTTGCGTCTGCTGGAGTAACCTGTTGATTTTGAGTTGTCATCAGACCTCCTTGTGCTAGTCATAAGGTTGCTTGGTCATTTGACTTCCGCGGCTCCTCCGCGGTTATTTAGGTCAAAAGTTGCAAGCCCACAGCCTTTGTTCCCAGCGAGATTCCAAAATAATTGTGAACCGACCTTAGGACTGATTTTTTCTATAAATTTCTTATATAAATTTTATAGGCTACGCGCTGCGTATACTAAAAATTGTGAGCATAGAAGAGAATAACGCTGATAGTAATTCAAACAGTAATATAGGCAATACTCCACAAATACTTCCGACTGGTCATATAGTAGGAAAACCTTCTGGAAGATTCCAAACGCACGCAATTCCGCTAGATATGGAAGATGTTGAGCGCGATTGGGATAAACCAGTTACGGAAGCTGGGATTGCCGCAAAATCCAGCATTATTATTCGAGTTGGTGCTCTTGGCTTAGGCGCTGGTACTGGAAGCTACCGAGTCCGTGAGCTTATGCATAGAATTGGCGAACCTATGGGTGTAAATGTTCGCGCAGATGTTAATTTAACAGACATTGAGGCTACTTGCACAGATAAGCATGAGCGCATTACCGAAGTTGTTGACCTTCCTACTACGGGCGTAAATACGGAGAGAATTTGGCTTCTCGAACATTTTGCAGATTGGTTTAACGTTAAACTTGGAAACGATTCCTTATACCATTCAAAGGCAGCTGTTTCTAAGGAGTTGGTGGACACTCTTCAAGCTAGCAGCAATGAGAATGCGATTGTTCAAACAGCTAAGCAGTCGGAGGAGCACGCTGCAAAAGTCGAAGAAAAAATGGCAATTCAAGAGGCGATTCTCAAAGAAAAACCTCGTGGAATTTTTGCGCTTCAACCAGAAAGAACGTATGCTGAGCATTTTTCTCACGTTCAAAATGTCAAAAATGTTCAAAATTCTCAAAATAATTTGAATTTAGATCTTAAAAACAATCCGCATAATTCCAATAATCCAAATAATGCTGGCGACTTTTCCGCGCCGCTTACTGTTCGTCAAGTTCACGACCGTCTCGATTTAATTAAAAATCGTAAGCCTCTTTATAAGCCTTGGTTTGCGGGTCTTGCGTCTGCTGTGGCATGCGCATCCTTCGCATTTTTGCTCGGCGGCGGCGCTTACGATATGCTTGGTGCTTTTATTGGAGCTGGCATTGGTCATTATGTTAGAAGACGCATGTTTATGCATCATCTAAACCAATTTGTTGTAACGTTTATTGCTGTTGCTGTTGGCGCTTTGAGTTGCATTGCTTCTCTTCGACTTGTTGGATGTTTTGATCCTGCTGCTTTGCACCACAATACAGCTTATATTGGCTCTGTTTTGTTTGTAATTCCAGGTTTTCCTCTTATTACAGGCGGCTTGGATATTGCTAAAATTGATTTTCCTTCTGGCATTCAGCGACTTTGCTACACAATGGCGATTATTCTAATGGGCACTCTTGCTGGCTGGATGGTTGCAAGCCTTGTTCAACTTAATCCCCAAGGCTTTACTCCACTGGGCTTAAATCCTTGGCTTAATGCTGTTCTTAGAATGATTACAGCGTTTGCAGGCGTGTGGGGATTCTCCGTTCTGTTTAATTCTCCTCAAAGAATGTGTTTCGTTGCTGGAATAATCGGCGCGATTACCGATACTTTGCGCTTAACTATGGCTGATTTTGGTATTGCTGCAGAAATCGCAGCATTTACTGGCGCTTTGCTTGCTGGTCTTTTGGCTTCTGCTTGGCGATCTGTAGTTCATAGAGGTTGGGCGCCTCAATATTTGGGCTATCCGCGTATTGGTCTTACTGTTCCATCTATTGTGATTATGATTCCTGGACTTTATATGTATCGTGCAATGTTTTATCTTGGGCAGTTTAATACTCTTCCTGCTTTAGATTGGACTTTCCGCGCTTTTATGGTGATTATTTGCTTGCCATTAGGACTTGCTGTTGCGCGAGTTATAACAGATAAAAGCTGGCGATACGACATTTAGTCATATCGAAAATAAACAAAATAGTGTAAACCTAAACAAAAACGCCCAGCGACTACTGGGCGTTTTATTTATATGCAATCAAGCAAGAATTAATCAGATTTAATTATCGCTAATCAACATTGCTAATCAATACTTCATATTCATTGCTTCTCGCACTTGATCAAGTGTTTCTTGCGCAATCGCAGCAGCTCGTGCATTTCCATCGTGCAAAATATCTCTCACAGCGTCCATATCTTTTGCCAATTCCGCACGACGCTCGCGGTGTGGAGCAAGGAAGTTGTTTACAGATTCAATAACATACGCTTTTAGTGCTCCTGCACCTGCGTCACCAATTTCTTGCGCAATATCTTTTGGATCTCTGCCAGTAACCAATCCAGCGGTAGTTAAAAGAGCAGAAACCTGTGGGCGAGCCACTGGGTCGAATGTAATTCGACGCTCAGAATCAGTTGGGCTTTTCTTAATCAGCTTCGCTGTTTCTTCTGCAGTTGCGCCCAGCATAATCGAGTTTCCGTAAGACTTACTCATTTTGCGTCCGTCTAATCCTGGGATTTCTGGCGTATCCGAAAGAATCGCAGCTGGCTCTGGGAAAACAGGATTCTTCTTTGCATAACGCTCGTTAAATCTGCGAGCAATCGTGCGCGTAATCTCAATGTGTGGCAAATTATCTTTTCCAATTGGCACAACATTTGCTTTACAAAACAGAATATCGCAAGCTTGATGCACTGGGTACGTAAGCAAAAGTCCTGTTAAAGCATGACCCGAAGCCTCCATTTCGGCTTTAACAGTAGGATTTCTATGCAATTCGGCTTCTGTAACTAAAGACAAAAATGGCAGCATAAGCTGATTTTCTGCAGGAACAGCGGAGTGTGTAAAAATCATTGTTTTCTTAGGATCAATTCCAGCAGCCATATAATCAAGAACAAGATTTAGTACATTATCTTCTACGTGTTCAACAGTGTCTCTATCTGTAATCACCTGATAGTCTGCAATAATCACGTTTGTGTTTACGCCAAGATTTTGCATTGCGACACGCTCACGTATCGAACCGAAGTAGTGTCCTAAATGAAGTCTTCCTGTCGGCCTATCTCCTGTAAGCATTGTAAAGGAGCTAGGATTTGCTTTTAGCTTCTCAAGCGTTGCGTCTGAACGTTTTTGAGCTGCTACAAAGCTTGCACTTATT
The DNA here is from genome assembly GCF_049244015.1 of Gardnerella sp. KA01002. Taxonomy (NCBI): domain Bacteria; kingdom Bacillati; phylum Actinomycetota; class Actinomycetes; order Bifidobacteriales; family Bifidobacteriaceae; genus Gardnerella; species Gardnerella sp. KA01002. The sequence continues at coordinate 1,648,433 of NZ_CP058365.1, read as the reverse complement.
TCATTTCCAGCTGCCGTAACTTGTGCTTCTTCTGACATTTCTAACTCCTTACGCACGCGATTTTTCTTGCGATTTTTAAGCCTAAAAATATGGCTTTTATCGTAAAAGTCCACTCAGACAATATACTCGGTTGCGGCACAGTGGTACGCTCTTGTGTGATGAATTGATTGTTTCGGTAAATTAGAGGGGGTCAGATGGGCCGCGGACGACAGAAGGCAAAGCAACAGAAAATTGCCCGTAAGCTCAAATACCTGACGACCGATACGGATTATGACGAGCTTGCTAAGGAGCTTAATACTCACGAGCCTGGTCAGGGATCCTTCGATCCGTTTGAATCTGATAATTATGATGAATCTAAAGATTATCTTGATAAGGAAGAAGATTCGTCTGATTTTGCTGATGATAGCGATTCTAAAGACGCTAATGAAGAGCAAGACTCGTGCGATTCTATTCCTTGCAACGATGACGATTTAGACGATTACGCTAAGTGGGCTGCTGAAGCAGCTGCGTCTGCAGCTAATAAAGATAAATCGTCCGGCAATTCTGGCACGATCCACCACCATATTCCTATGCCTATGCCGAATTTTATGCATAAGAAGTAATTTAAAAATAATAAACAAGTAATTGTTGAATTAAATTGTTGAATTAAATTATTCTCGTGCAAGAGATTTTGTGAGTTCGGGCAGCAGATTGCTTAGGTTATCTCGCTCTCCAATTGCACTTATATTGCCAATTTGCTGCTCGTAATTCCATTTTGTTATTCCACAGGAAAGCCGCAACCAAACATCTGGGTCTAGTTCTATAACATCAGGCGGCGTTAGATTGTGTGGATCTGATTGTGGACCTTCTAGGATTTTTATAGCTCCCCAGGGCGCTACTCTTACCTCTACAGCAAATCCAGGCGCTATTGATTCCAAAACATAAAGAGAATACCTAACAGCCATTGCTTCATCATCTCTACTAACTTCAAGAATTTTGCTGTTAATACATGTGAAATTTTCCTTATCTTGCAAAGATTTCACATACGCCTTCGCCTTATTTTCCCATAATTTAAATGATTCTTTAGCGCGATTTATATCTTTTTCTCTTATAACTGTCATATTTGAATTATCTCATGAATTACATGACTATTGTTTGTGATTTTGGTAGCGTTTTATCAAAGTCTGATAAAAGTTTAATAAAAGTCATATTGTGAATAATTCTTAATAAGTGTTTGGGGTTGTGATATCATCAACAATGAAAACGTGTGCATTGCCGCGTACCGTCTTGTTAAGTGCAATTTGGCGCGGCTACAACCAACATAATCAAGGGTTGCTATTCGCACATTTTAGGTAAATATATTATTCACGGCACAAGGAGTCAAATATGACTAAACACGTCGCGCCGAAAGCCAAGACAACTGCGGCGACATTTGCCAAAGAACTTCAAGAACATCTGAAGTACACTCAAGGTGTCACGCCAGAACAGGCCACTACGGCTGATGTGTATGTTGCCGCTGCTACCGCGGTCCGTCGCCACTTGATGGACTCTTGGATGCAGACCCAGCATGACATGATTAACGGCAACACCAAGGCTGTGGGCTATTTGAGCGCAGAGTTCTTGATGGGCAAGCAGCTTGAGAACGCTTTGCTTAACGCTGGTCTTACTGACCAGTTCAACAAGGCTGTAACTAAGCTTGGTTTCGATCCAAAAGCTGTTATCGATGCTGAGTATGAGCCAGGTTTAGGTAACGGCGGTTTGGGTCGTCTCGCAGCCTGCTTCATCGATTCGCTCGCCTCTATCGGCGTGCCAGCATTTGGCTACGGCATCCAGTATCGTTACGGAATTTTTAAGCAGCGCTTCGACGAAGATGGTAAGCAGGTAGAAACCCCTGATTACTGGCTTAGCAACGAAGAGCCATGGGGTCATATCGATTACGGTCGAGATCAGCGCGTTAACTTCGGCGGCGAAGTTGTTGAAGAAAACGGTAAGCGCGTTTGGAAACCAGCTTGGTCTGTTCGCGCAGTTCCAGTTGATTACATGGTTCCAGGATACAACTCTGGTCGCGTAAACACTCTTCGCTTGTGGACTGCAAAGTCTTACGACGAATTTGATTTGCTCACCTTCAACAAGTCTGAGTACTTGGATGCTGTTAAGCCACAGGTTGCAGCAGAAAACATTTCTAAGATTCTTTACCCAGAAGATTCCACTCCAGAAGGCAAGGCTTTGCGTCTTGAGCAGCAGTACTTCTTCGTAGCTGCTTCTATTCATGATGCTATCCGCGTATTCTATCCAGGTCAGGATAAGCCGGATCTCACCACCTTCCCAAGCAAGATCAACTTCCAGTTGAACGATACTCACCCAGTTATCGGTATTCCAGAGCTTATGCGCGTTCTTATGGACGAGTACGGCTACGATTGGAACACCGCTTGGGGCATTACCACCAAGACCTTCAACTACACTTGCCACACGCTTCTTCCAGAAGCTTTGGAAGTTTGGCCAGCAAAGCTTATTGGCGAACTTTTGCCACGCCACCTTGAGATTATTCAAGGCATTAGCGAGCAGTTCCGCAATGAGCTTCGCGGTAAAGGCGTTGCTGAGGATCAGGTTGAGCGCATGCGTATCGCTACCGACGCTGACGAAAATGGCGAAGGTGCTGTAGTTCGCATGGCTTACTTGGCTACCTACGGTGGTTCTTATGTTAACGGTGTTGCTGAGCTTCACTCTGAGTTGTTGAAGGATGTCACTTTGAAGGACTTCTCCAGCGTTTACCCAGATAAGTTCAAGAACGTTACTAACGGCGTAACTCCTCGTCGCTTTGTGCGCTTGAGCAACCCACGCATGTCTGCCCTTATTACTGAGGGCTTGGGCACCGACGCATGGCAGGGTGATTTGGAGCTTCTTGAAGGTTTGAAGCCATTGGCTGACGATCCAGCATTCGTTAAGAAGTTTGCTGAAGTTAAGAAGCAGAACAAGCTTGCCTTTGTTGATTTTGCAAAGCACAAGTATGGCTTTGAAATCAACCCAGATACTATGTTTAACACCATTGTTAAGCGTTTGCACGAGTACAAGCGCCAGTCCATGAAGATCCTCCAGGTTATCTCCACATACGCTGGAATCAAGAATGGCACAATCGACGTAGACAAGATGCTTCCACGCACCGTGTTCTTCGGCGCTAAGTCCGCTCCAGGCTATGCTATGGCAAAGCTCACCATTCAGCTCATTAACAATGTTGCTCGCGTGGTAAACAACGATCCAGCATGCAAGGGCAAGCTCGCAGTGTTCTTCCCAGAGAACTACAACATTGAACTTGCTATGAACTTGATTCCTGCCACCGATTTGGATGAGCAGATTTCTCAGGCCGGTAAGGAAGCTTCCGGTACTGGTAACATGAAGTTCGCTTTGAACGGTGCTTTGACTGTTGGTACTCTCGACGGTGCAAACGTTGAGATTCGTGAACGCGTTGGCGCTGAGAACTTCTTCCTCTTTGGTATGACTGTTGACGAGGTTGAGAAGCTCTATGCTGAAGGCTACGATCACGGCGACTCCCGCAAGTACTACGAGTCTGATCCTCGATTGAAGACTGCTGTAGACATGGTTGCTGACGGCACATTCTCCAATGGTGACAAGAGCGCGTATGAGCCACTCGTTAATGATTGGCTTACTCACGATTACTTCATGGCAATGGCTGACTTTAGCTCTTACATGGATATTCAAGCTCAAATTGAGGAAACTTACCGCGATCCTATGAAGTGGGCTCGCATGGCAGTTTTGAACGTAGCCAACTCTGGTTACTTCTCTTCTGATCGCTCTATCGAAGATTACCTCGATCGCATTTGGCACACTGGTGCTCTTCCAACTGCTGAATAATTATGTAAAAGCATTTTAAAAATTGCTTTAATAAAAAGGCTGTGACTAGCGTTTGTTGGTCACAGCCTTTTTTATTTATAAAAATAATTAAAAATAAATATCAAAATAAAAAAAAAATAAGGTGTGAAACTATGCACTATAAGTGCAGAACTTCACACCTTATATAGCTAAAAATCTGAGTATAAGAATTTTAATTCTATCTAAGCCTCAACTGGCTTAGCTACTTCAGATTCTTCCTTATCTGTTTTTTCAGCACCTAAATCGATTGGTGAAGAGCTGTTCTCCCATGGCTGCTCCCATGGATCATAATCAGGATTATGCTGCTTGTATACATACAATGCTGCAATACCTGCGAGCAGTGCTCCAAAGAGCAGTGCAAAGAACTTCCAACCGCCAGAGGACCTGTTCTCCATGATGGCTCCTTTCGTCAAGCTGACCTGCTCGTCCAAGTCAACAATTTATATCGAGTTTCACTCGCGTACTCACTATCATAGTGATTTTTTTCAATACTCGCATCTTTTTTATCATATAGATTGGTTACAAATATTTAAACTTTGTGTATGCGATTAGATAATGTTATTTTATGAACAATTTTGATGTAAAAAATATTATTAGGCGTTTTAAGATTAATTGCAAAAGCGCTACATATTCACTCATTTATATTTGTGTGTTTGTTTGGCTTGTTGAAATTATTCTTCATACTTTTTCGCCAAACTTGTATCAAGTACTTATTGAGAATACAGCATTTTCTCCATTTTTGATTAAAAAATCTATTTGGACTTGGTTTACATCTATGTTTGTCCATTCTCCTGGATTTAGCCACATATTTTTCAACATGCTCTGCTTATATTCTCTCGGAATAGAATTAGAGAAATTCTTTGGCAGGTGGAAGTTCTTCTTCCTATATGCCATTTCAGGACTAGGAGGATGCGTTGCAACCCTACTTTACTGCAGAATGACGGGAAACTGGTTCTTGTCGGCTTATGGTGCATCAGGTGCAATTATGGGGCTTATAGGGGCACTTCTTGTAGCTCAATGGAGACTCGGTGAAAATACTCGAGGAACTTTGATATGGATTGCTTTAACTCTAGCTATGCCTATTATTATTCCAAATATTGCTTGGCAGGCTCATGTTGGTGGTCTTATCACTGGAACAATTTTGGCTACTTTGCTTGGAGTTAATAATCCGATTCTTAAAAAAGCATCTTTTAATGAGCGTTTTGCTATATATTCTTTACTGATTCTTATTGTGCTCCTATCTATTTGCATGTTATGCATATGCTAATCAACTTTAAATTACACGTATGTAGTTCTCCACAATTGTGGACACAAAAGTGGATAACTTGGGTATAACATGGGAATATCTGCTCATGTTATCCACAATGTTGTACACAAACGTTGATAACTCAGTCTTTTAAAACCTGTTAACAAGTGCATAAAAGTTATCCACATTTTTTATAAATTGTGATTTTCTCCAATCTTAATAAGAAATAAAATTATGCAATCTAAATTCAATCATCCAAAACATCTAGATCCACAAAGCCAAGAAACACTTGATTTTATTAAGGAAAATCAAGCTGCTAACCCTAAAGATGCTGCTTTAAAAGCATCTAATAATCCCAAAATCAATGTTTTATTTGCCGTTAATCAAATAAGCGGAAAACAGATTGCAAAAACAAAACTGCCTAATTGGTATATGAATAAACAAGTAATATATCCATCTCACATTTCGATGGAACAATGTTCATCGCAAGCAACCGCACAATATAAGGCGCAGATAGTTCATAATCTTATAAAAGATAATAACTTAAACAAGTCTAACACTACACTAATTGATTTAACTGGCGGATTTGGCGTAGATTGCGCAATAATGAGCAAAGAATTCAGTGAATCTATTTGCGCAGAAAAACAAGAAGAATTATCTGCTATTAGCCAGCACAATATGATTGTAATGGGATTAAAAAATGTTCATTGCGTAAATTGCACAAGCTCTGAAGTATTAAATAACGTAAATTCAGCTACCATTATTTACATTGATCCCGCAAGACGCGACCAAAAAGGATCCAGAACATACGCTATAGAAGATTGCACTCCGAATGTTATAAACCTAAAGTCACAGATGCTAGATGCTTCAAAATTTGTGATTATAAAACTATCCCCAATGCTTGATTGGAGAAAAGCTATATGTGATTTTAACGGAAACGTTAGTCAGGTACACATAATTTCTCACAACAATGAATGCAAAGAATTACTTTTAGTATTGGACGCAAATTTACATAACATTATTGAGATTCATTGCGTTAACAATGAAAATATTACTGTTTTTTGCGCAAAATATGATTCGTCTTTACACAAGGTTGAAGAATCTTACGAGATTTCAAATAATGTCACAAATGTTATGGAAAATTGGAGAAATTTAGCTAAATATGTTTATGAGCCAAACGCATCTATTATGAAAGCAGGATGCTTCAATCTCTTAGTACAAAAATATGGTGTTTATCAAATAGCAAGCAACAGCCACATTTTTATTTCAGAAAATTGTAACTCTGATTTTCCTGGAAAAATTTGGAAAATAGAAGGAGTCTGCAGCATGAATAAAAAAGAAATCAAGCAAATTATTTCAGACTTAGAGTACGCGAATATAGCCACGTACAATTTTCCAATTAGTGTTAATGATTTGAAGAAAAAACTTAAATTAAAAGATGGTGGTACAACTAGAATTCTGGCTACTACGGATAGTAAAAACCAGCACGTAATTATTAGAGCAAGTCAAGTAACAGATAAACAGATAATATACAATAAATAAATTAATGGCTGCGCACTCATGCACGCAGCCATTAATCAAGATTTAAAAAGTTCTATTAACTTTTTATCTCCAGCACATTGTCATTAAGAATCCAGCCATAACCAAGCATGCTGCAATCAAAAGATTAAATGCTCCAATTCCAGGAATTGGTAGAGAAGGATTCAGGTAGTAAACAACCGCCCAGAACAAACCAACAATCATAAGCGTGCAGAAAAGCGGAACAAACCAACCAGCATTAGCCTTTGTTCCTTTAATTGACTCTTCAACTCTACGAGTATTTTCTTCTTGACGCTTCATCATTCGCTGTATCTGCGGAGACAAAGAATCTTTGTCCGCAGTCGCATTCAGCACAGCTTCAACCTGCTCCATAGGCACGCCATACAAATCTTCTTTAGAAGATTCTTTTGCTTCGCCAGCATCGGCAGATGAAGCAGCATTCAATGTGTTTAATTCTTCGTCAGCCATAACAGTAACTCTCCAATCAATCGGCTACACGCTATAATAATAGTTACACTCGAACGCAATAAGAAGACTGGATGCTATGGCTAGACAAACAGGTAAACACAGCGCTAAAAAATCGCTGTTAGGAAGCATTGCTGTGGCATTAGCTATCTCTTTTACAGGATATTTATTTATTACTAACTTGCGTATTAATCGTACAGCGTTTGTTACATCAGACACCGGTCAGATGGTAGAAAGAAATTCTCAAAGAGCAAAAAGCTTAAGAGAAGATGTTAAAGAGCTAGATTCACAGGTAAATCTTCTAAACAAAACTTTAACGAATAATACAAATGATGCAGATTCTTCCGACGATACTGGTGCTAGCACAATACTCCCAGCAATACAGGGACCTGGAATTAGTGTTACACTAAACGATTCACCACTGTGGAAAACAGCCGTAAACGGGTCTGGAAGCTCCGCAAACATAAATGACTACGTAATACACCAACAAGACATAGAAGCGGTGGTAAATGCCCTTTGGAGAGGCGGAGCAGAGGCAATAACAATCCAAGACCAACGCATACTATTCAATTCTGCTGTTGTTTGTATCGGAAATGTGCTTATGCTACAAGGTCATCAGTACTCGCCACCGTATAGAATATCTGCTATTGGCTCAATCGAAGACATGGTAGATGCGCTGGATGACTCTCCAGCAATTCGAACATATAAAGACTATGTCAGCGGTTTTGGGTTGGGATGGAAAGTGGAAAAAAAGAGTAATCTAAAATTCGCAGAATCTTCTGCACTTTTACAGCCGCTACGATATGCTTCGGTTCCAAAAGATGCCGATTTTATTAGTAGTAATATTTCGCCACAACACCATTCCAACAGGCAATAAAGGAGTAACATGAAGCGTTCTAACAATATGCACGAACGTAGCGAAACTAAACACGGCAAAACCAGTATTATCTGGCAAGCAGTTGGTGTTGTAGGAGAACTTCTTATTTCTTTCGCTGTTATTTGTGCACTGTATATTGTCTGGCAGATGTGGTGGACGGGTGCACAAGCTGAACATATACAAGTTGAAACACGTCAATCTGTTTCTTGGACAAACCCTGCTGCTGGTCCTAAAACAAAAATTGCTCTTCCTCAAGTAGACAATCCTCCTAAATTACAGGGCGTCAAACACGGAGATCTTCTAGCGCGAATCTATATTCCACGCTTCGGTGATCAATGGGAGCGTAATGTTATTGAAGGTGTAGATATGGAGATACTTAATCGTCGAGGATTAGGTCATTATCCTAAAACTGAGTTGCCTGGAGAAATCGGAAACATTACAATTATTGGTCACCGCAATGGTTATGGTCAGCCTCTTGCGGATGTTGATAGGTTCCAAAAGGGAGATTCTATTATTCTTCGAACTAAAGATTATTGGTTCGTTTACAAATACATTACTCACAAGATTGTTAGACCAGAACAGGTTGAGGTTCTTGACCCAGATCCAATAAACCATAGTAAAGAGCCAAAGAAACGCATGATCACCATTATTACATGCGAACCTAAGTTCTCTACACCTAAGTTCCGCTTTGTTAGCTTTGGAGAGCTTGACTATTGGGCTAAAGTTTCTGACGGTATTCCAAAAGAGCTTTCTACTTTAGATGAAAACGGAAAAGTTAAGTTTGTTAATAACGAGCAACAATCTTTGATCTCTCATCTCGATTCGCTTGTTCCGCTTATGATTGGCGCGCTGATAGTTTATTTGATTATCTTTGCTGCTGGAGCTATTGCATGGCAGTGGCCATTAAGACGCGAGATTAAAGCAGGTCTAAAGCCAAAGCCTGAATTCAGCATCTTTGGCGGACTCATGAGGCTACAGCCTGGAATTCTTCCAGTGAGATTAATTCTCTCCTTAATTATCTACCTAATATGCATTATGATACTTATGCAATGGGTATACCCGTTTGTTTCGGCAAATATACCATTCTTAAGAGAAATGTCTGCATACACAGCAACGCCTTACTAAAGGGTAAGTAGATAATAAGTAAGTAGATAAGATTAATAAATAATAAAAATCAGGGTTAGGATGATTTCTTAACCCTGATTTTTTCGTATAAGATTAGATAATCTACTTTTGGTTTATGTACAAGAACTAACTAAAACACGTGGACATTAAGCATGCACTTAATTAACATATGCATTTAATTAATATAAAAAGCCAGTAAGCTTATTAAACTTACTGGCTTTATGCTTTGCTTTTTACAAACCTGTATCTGTTGTTGTAGTAGATGTAGATGGGGCTTCAGTAGAAGGTTTATTCAAATCTAATCCCGTACCTGGCTTTGTAAGGTCCGATGAAGGAGTAGCAGATTTCACAGTCAAAGTGATTGTTGAACCTTTGTCAATCTTTGCTCCTTCTTTTTCAGACATTCCAGTAACTATGTCATCATCTTTAGCTGATGCATCAGATGCAACAACCTTAAAGCCTTTTGCTTCCAATACTTGTTTAGCCTGCTTGAAAGTTACAGTGCCAACAGCCAAACGAGGAACTTCAACTTTAGGCTTTCCTTTAGAAACATATACTGTTACAGAGCTATGAGGCTTTACTGCAGCACCAGAAGATGGGTTCATCTTGGTCACAGTTCCTTCAGATGCAGTATCAGATTCTTCCTCAACAACATTTACAGTAAAACCAAGATTTTGCAATTCGCTTGTTACAACATCCTTAGATTGTCCAACTAAACCATCAGGGATCTTTGTAAGACCAGAAGAAATGTATAAGGTAACCATAGACCCCTTGTCTGCAAACGAATCTGCAGAAGGATCTGTACGAGTAACATGATTCTTCTTAACTTCCGTGCTATCTTCTACACGAACATTAGATATCTTAAATCCAGCACGTTCAAGAGCTTTACGTGCTACATCTTGCGATTTACCAGTAACATCTGGAATCTTAGTAGACTGTGGACCTACAGAGAACCATACGCTTACTCTAGATCCTGAAGAAACTTTAGCTCCACCTTTAGGAAGCTGTTTTGTAAAAGTTCCTTCTGGTTGAGAAGATTTATCATCTTCCAAAATATCTGGGATAAGACCAAGAGCTCGCAACTTTTCGCGAGCGGCATCCTGCGTTGTTGTTTCTGTAAATGTAGGAACTACAACTTCTCCAGCAAGTTTACTGCGATTCAAAACAAATAAAATTCCAGCAACAATAATTGCGCAAACTACAGCAGATATAACGGAAGTAATAACAATTCTCTTGCTTCTTTTTGCTCTATTAGCTGCAAGCTGCGCTGCTCTAGTGTTATAACCAGTATTTTGAGTATAAGGCTCAAATTGACCTGTAATAGCACCAAAGCTTTGAGTTGATGCGGTATCAGCATTGTTCATTGCTTGTGTTGCAGCATTCTGCTCAGCCTGCTTTCTAGCACGCATATTAGCCAAATCCGTCAGAGGATTAAATGCTGCAGCAACAGGAACACCACCATTCATAAAAGCCAATATGTCATTTTTAAATTCTGCGGCAGTTGCATACCTATTCTGACGGTCCTTCGCCATTGCTTTGGCACAAATCTTATCCCACATAACAGGAAGACCAGGAACAAGCGTACTTAATGGCGTTGCAACCTCAGACACATGCTGATACGCAATTGCAACAGCTGAATCACCTGTAAAAGGAGGTCTACCAGTTAGCATCTCATATAAAACACAGCCAGCAGAATATAAGTCAGATCTCATATCTACTTGTTCTCCACGAGCCTGTTCAGGAGACAAGTATTGAGCAGTTCCAACCACACCCTGTGATTGTGTCATTGTTGTTGCAGAATCGTCCAATGCCCTAGCGATTCCAAAATCCATAACTTTAACAATGCCCTGCTCGGAAATCATAATATTTCCAGGCTTAATATCCCTATGAATCACACCCATTCTGTGCGAATACTCAAGAGCATTAAGAACTCCGAGCATAACCTGCTCAGAGTCTCTTTGACTCAAAGCACCATTCATTTTAAGAATATCGCGTAAAGTTTTACCCTTAACATATTCCATAACAAGATATGGCAGATGCTCTTCTACACCATTGTCATCTTCTACAGATTCTTCTCCAGAATCATAAATATTAACTATGTTAGGATTGTTCATCTGAGCAATTGAATGTGCCTCTCTGCGGAATCTAGATAAGAAAATCTCATCATTTGCCAGATCAGAACGCATAATTTTAACCGCAACAGTACGACCAAGACGTTTATCTTCTGCGATTCTCACCTCGGCCATTCCGCCACGACCAATTAATTCACCTAATTGATACCGTCCATTCGCTAATGAGGTAGGCATTGTGTTACTCATTGCTGCTCCTTGCGGTTGTTATTGTTTAAAATGTTAATAATATTCACTTGAGTTTTTGGAACACTTCTCACGCTACGAGCAGGACGCTGAACAGCGGAAGAAGGTATTGAGTTTTTATTATTAAATGCTGTTTGTTGATCTAAAAGTCTTCTTTCTATTTTTGAAAGAACTTTTGACACTACTAGAGCATCTTTAGGTCTGTCTTTTGGATTTTTAGAAAGCATTGACATTACAAACTGTCTTAATTGGATATCAACACTATCTGGAAGAGGTGGAACAGGATCGTTAACATGAGCTGCTGCAATATCTACAGGCGTAGCTCCAGTAAATGGTCTGTGTCCACAAAGTCCTTCGTAAGCAACAACTCCGAGAGAATATATGTCAGATTGAGCAGTAGCTTGTTCTCCTTGAGCTTGTTCTGGAGAAATATATTGAGCCGTTCCTACTACCATTCCATCCTGAGTTATTTGTTCTTGATCACTAGAATAAGAAACACCAAAATCTGTTATTTTTACACTTCCAGTATCAGAAACCATAATGTTTGCTGGTTTAACGTCTCTGTGTATAACACCATGAGAATGAGCTACAAAAAGACCTCTAGCTGTTTGAATAAGAATAGGAAGCAAACGAGTTGGTTCCACAGTTTTTTCTTTATGATACAAATCTGCTAAAGATTTACTAGGCACATACTCCATAATCAGGAAGCCAATACCATCATGCTCATAATAATCAAATAATGCCGCAATATTAGGATGCGCTAAATTGGCTGAATTATGTGCTTCTGCGCGAAGTCTACGCAATTTAGCTTCAACATTGTTAGTGTCTGTTCTAAGAGCTTTAATTGCTACAATTCTGCCAAGCTGTATGTCAAAACCTTTCCATACTTCGCCCATACCGCCTTGTGCAAGACGTCTATCTAACCTATATCGATGATGAACTAACTGTCCTTCAACAAGTTTCATTGCTTAAGAGCCTCCTTCATCACCTGCTTCATAATAGGTCCTGCAGTATAAGTTCCATATGTGTTCGCATTATGAACTACTACTGCTATAGCTATTTTAGGGTCTTCTGCTGGGGCAAATCCAATTACCCACCCATTTGCAGACTGATTTTTTACACCAATCTGCGCTGTTCCAGTTTTTGCTGCAACATGGATATTTGGTAGAGAAAGATTTGAATTTTCTTTAACTACTACACTTTGCATCATACTATTAAGTTTTGCAGCTGTCTGTGCACTAATAGCTTGGCTCATAACAGTAGGACTTGTTTGCGATATAACAGACAAATCACTAGATCTTACGCAATCAACCAAAGTTGGTTTCATAAGAGTTCCATTATTAGCTATAGCCGACGCAATCATAGCATTTTGAAGCGTAGTAATCTTTGCATCTCCTTGACCTATAGATTCTAGAGCTAATTTATCTTGAGATGGTTTAGTAGAAAGTAATGATGTTACTACTCTCATAGGGAAACCAGTTGAATCTGATCCATCTAAAGTAAATGAGCTAAAGAATCCAAATTTCTTAGCTTGCTTTATTATTGCGTCAGACCCTAACGATATTCCTAACTGCGCAAAAGCAGTATTTGAAGAATAAGCCAAAGCATCTTCAAATGATATTTGTCCGTTAACTCCATTTGCGGGAACAACAACATTTGTTAAATGTGTTCGAGTTCCAGGAAGAGTGTAGCTTGATCCAGCTGGAATCTGAGTATTTAAATCATATTTTCCAGATTCTAACGCTGCAGCAGCAATAAGTGTTTTTAAAGTAGATCCTGGTGCATATAGTTCAGAAATGGAACGATTAAGCATCGGATTATAAATATTAGATATAAGATCCTTGTAAGACCTATTTACAGAAGAAACATTGTGAGAAGCAAGAAGGGAAGGATTGTAACTTGGAGTGCTAACCATTGCTAGTATTCGTCCAGTTTTTGGCTCTATAGCAACTAAAGCACCTTCTTTATTTTTTAGTAGATTATATGCAAGAGTCTGAAGCTTAGTGTTAATAGATGTTTCTATTGAAGCACCCCTATTTTCTGCTCCAGTAAACAATGACTTAAACTTTTGAAGGAATAAAGCATCTGACTGTCCACTTAAAAGCTCATTCCTTGACGCTTCTATTCCTCTATCAGCTCTTTGACTTATTGAATAATATCCTGTAATCGGAGCATAAACTTCACCATTGAAATATGAGCGCTGATAAACAAAAGCATCTTTAGATGGATCAGATTTTGCTAATACTGTTCCATCAGACGCAAGTATTGCTCCTCTAGGAGACCCAAATTCATGGTATAGTGCTCGTCTATTTCTAGGATCTGAATTTAACTCGTTTGCTTTTATAGAAGTTATATAAGTACTAGAAACACAAAGTATTACGAATAATATTATTACTGCAGTAAAAAGCTCTTTTAAACATTTATTCATAACTTTCACCTCCATCTTCTTTAAGATCAGAGGCTTTATTTTCTCTCTCCCTAAGTTCTCGTTCTCTTAATGCAGCTAAAGCTTCGTATTGGAAAGTATCAGACATAACAGCAGTTTCAGGCTTATTTGCAGCATTAGAGATAACAATCAAAATAGCAGCAAGCAAATAATTTGCCACTAATGATGATCCTCCAGCAGCCATATATGGCATTGTTAAACCAGTTAAAGGAATTACAAGAGTAATACCTCCAACAACAGTAAAAACTTGGAAAGCCATTGTAAAAACTAAACCAGATGCAAGGAGTTTTCCAAAACCATCCTTGATTTTCATTGCCGTTATCATACCAGAAGCAATAATAATCAAGTAAAGCATTAATACTATGAACAACCCAGTCAATCCTAATTCTTCACCCACTGAAGCGTAAATAAAATCAGAATTAGCAAGAGGTGTCAAAGATGGGTGACCTTGCCCTAATCCTGTTCCTGTAACACCACCAGCTGCCAATCCAAATAATCCTGTAACAATCTGAGCAGAACCACCTGGGAATCTATTGTAAATAACTGGATCATACGGATTAAGCCAAGCATCTACTCTATACTGCACGTGAGCAAATAATTTAACAGCTACAAAGCATCCAATCATGAATGCTATAAATCCAATTGCAAGCCAACCTTTTCTGCCTGTAGCAACATACAACATAGAAACAAACATTGCGAAGAACATTAAAGATGTTCCTAAATCATGTTGTACAACAAGAACGCACATTGATGCAGCCCAAACAAGTGCAATAGGACCCATGTCTTTAAATCGCGGAAGATGCACGCCTAAAATCTTTTTTCCGCCAACAGCAAGCCTGTCTCTATGGTCAAACAAATATGCTGCAAAGAAGAATGCTAAGAATAACTTTGCAAATTCTCCAGGTTGAAGAGTGTGGTTACCAAAACCAATCCATATTCTTGCTCCGCCAATTTCCTTACCAACTATAGGAAGCATTGGAGATAGTAACAATATAAGACCTATTATCATACTTACGTACGAGAAGCGTCTAAGTATTCTGTAATCTTCAAGAACAAGCACAAAAATTATTGACAAAACAAGAGCAACACAAACCCATATAAGCTGTTTCATAGCAATATCTGTATTGTGCTGTTTATCTATCCTAGCAATCATTACTGTGCCGATAGTTGTAAGCAGAAGCATACATGGCAATATAACTTGACTACAATAAGGTTTTTTTACTATTAAAACTCCCCATAGAACCAAGTATAAGGCTGTTGTAAAAGTAAGCATTCCAATATAATCTGCTGGAATATATCCATTAATCCTCAAAAACATCTGCAAAAATGCTAATGAAGATATAATTATGGAAAACAGAAGTAGAGAAATTTGTTTAATTCTAATACTCAACATATTCATGAGGTTTTACCCCCTGAACCAGAGTCTGAATTTACAACTCCACTATTATTGCCATCTTTATCGTCTAAACTAGATTTAGTACTTTTTTGTTTATTACTGTGTTTTTCAATTTCTCTAGCACGCATTTCACGTCTTATTAATTTTGCGTGTCCTCTAGCTTCTTTAAGACTGCTAAAACTTATTCCTTCATCGAGCTGATCTTGCCAAGATTTATCTAGTTTTTTTACTCTAATATCTGTTTCTTCGATCTGATGAGAAAGTTCTAAACCAAAAATATTTGTAGGAACACCTTGGTAAATAACTACTCTATCGTTACCTTTACCAATGTAATACTGCTTTTGAGTCCACGAATATACAAGATATGCTCCAGAAGCAGCAATAGCGCATACTACAAGTATTGCGAAAGCAACTCCTATTCTCATCCATCTTTTTCTAATCTTATTTGCTTTATGCGCTTCAGCTTGTTCTCTTTTTACAGCTCTAGCAACATCTGGATCTCTAGGATCAGTTGAGATTCTTCCATTCTTCTTTTTTACAATAGGAATCTCATTTGTATCTGTAGACCTAAGTTCTTCTTCATTTCTTAAGTGAGAAGGCTGAACTAAACGAGTTGTTTCAACTTTTTCAACATCTTTTTCACTCGACTTTTCACCATCTTGTATAAGAGCAGCGGCTCTTTGAGCAGGTGAATTTTTACCTTCTCTCAACACGGGTGTGGAAGATACTGCCTTATTAACAATATCTGCTATCGATTCCAAATCCTTACTTGCAGCACCGCCAATCAATGGTGTTTGGTGAGGTAAATCAAAAGCATCTGCGTCTAGTGCCAAAGTCGCATCTGCAATAACAGCTGTGGCATTATCTGTACTTCCAGCTTTAAGAGCCATTGAAACAAGTTTTTGAGCACATTCTTCTTGATTAGATACACTGCTCATAACTTCTTGAATAGTGGAATCTTCTAATACTCCACATACTCCATCTGAACAAAGCAACCAGCGATCTGAAGGATGAGCTAATCGAATTGCCATATCTGGGCGTGGATCAATATCAAAATCACCCAATACTCGCATAACAACATTGCGTTGTGGATGATTTCTTGCTTCTTCTGGAGTAATATGACCAGTATCAATTAAATGTTGAACATAACTATGGTCACAAGTCATTCTTATAAGATGATTATCTCGCAACAAGTAGGCTCTAGAATCACCTAAATGTGCAAGAACCCAGTATCCGTTTACTAAAGAAACAGCTGTTACTGTCGTTCCCATGCCAGCAAGTCGTCTTTCACGCTTTGCTTTTCCAACAATCGCGTCGTGAGCTGCCATGATTGATGTTTCCATCATAGAAGAAACAACTTTTACATTATTTGGTCTTGAATCCTGCTCAATATGAGCTAAAGATCTTATTGCAATAGTGGACGCTGTATCTCCACCAGCATGACCACCCATACCGTCACAAATAGATGCTAAACGCTCTCCTGCGAACGCTGAGTCTTGATTATTACTACGAACTGTACCAACATCACTAACAGCCGTGGAATACATAAACAACGCTTTATCAATAAATGAAGCTTTATTAAAATTATTTTCTTTATCTTGATTAGTGTTTTTATTATTTAAAGAATTATATACAGTATCGGAATTTCTACTATCAATGTCTGAATCTAATTGTGTCATATAATCACCTCAATTCAAACATTGTTGCGCCAATTCGCACAGAAGTGCGTGGTTGCAAAACGACTGGTTCATTAACTCTATTATGACCAATCATAGTTCCATTAGTACTGCCCAAATCTTCGAGTACCCAAGATTTTACAGATTGATTAAAGTAAACACGAGCATGATGAGACGATACAAATTCGTCATTTAAAACTACAGTATTGTTTGCAGATCTTCCAAGAGTTACACCAGATGGTTCAAGAGGGAAGGATGAACCAGCCAAAGGACCATCAATAATAACAAGTAAAGTAGGATTTTCTGAAAGTTTATTAGATTCTTCATTCCTAGAAACTATATTATTTTGATTATTTTCACTACTTGAATTATTTGGCTTACGACGATACTTAGTCTTAAAAGAACGAGACTTTTTAGGACTAAAAATCTCAATATCTCTACGAAGAGAACGAACAGCAAACCACACGAATACCCACAAAAGTACTAAGAAACTGTACTTAAGTATAGCAAAAGTTAACTCGGTTAATATCATGCGCGTACTCGTATCTCTTTATATATTCGTCTATTACTCCTGATCTTGTGATGAAGCCCAATAGAAAATACGAGTACGTCCGATAGTTATAGTATTTCCATCTAAAAGTGTTGCTGCTGGAGTTTGATGTCCTTCAACATAAGTTCCATTAGTAGAACCAAGATCTCTAGCAATAACACCATCAGGCGTAATATCTATTCCAAGATGTCGACGAGAAATACCAGGATCGTCAATAACAATATCGCAGCCAGATCCTCTGCCTAATATAGTGCGATCCTTTGTTAACAAATATCTATTTCCATTAATTTCAAGCATTGGATGATTTTCTGACTGCTCTTGAGTTGTTACAGGAACAGCATTTCCTGGAACAGAGTCAGAAATCAAATTGAAATTACCTTTAGCAAGATCTGTGTCTTCTTCAAAAATAACTGCAACAGGCCCAACAAATGCATAATGCTGGCTTTTTGCATATTGTGTAAGATTATCTGCAAGCTCGTTAGCTAAAGCTTCACTACCAAGCTGATCAAAATCTGGCGTACTAAGTTTAAAATGATATTCATTCGGAGCAACTGTACGATCGCGATCAATTGGCATAGATTGATTATCAATCTCTCGCTCTAATGCACTGGAAAGATCAACAGGCTGCAAGTCTTTAGAGCCGAATTTTGCGAAGACCCCGTTCATTGCACCTTCAACGCTCTTCTCAAGTCGGTCAAGCATGCTCATTGTAAACCCTTTCTATCTTTTCCTCATATTACTCGTCACCTCGTACGGTGTTCAACTTATTACATTCGTATATTAATACTTGTTTTAATCAATATTCTTTTATATTACAAAATCATCCATCAAATCATCCATTTAAATAAATAAACACGCATACTCATAATACATATTTATCATATATATTTCTAAGTGTAATCTTTAACTATGAATCAAAAAAATCAGTTTTATGACTTTTGGCAAAAAATAGTAGATAATAAAAAGTCTTCTATTGTTTTACTTCTTGCCATTTTAATCCCTTGCATTGGTAAAGGGGTGCTTGTTATGAGTGAGGAAAGATCTTTAGAAACAGGCATAGTTGCATTTTTCCACAATTATTCCCCATCTTTCATAATGTCTATTTCAAAGATTCTCGCAATAATTTTTTCTACAAAATGTTGCATAGTCATACTTCTTGTTTTATCTATTATTTCTTACTTTATTAAAAGAAATTGGCGTATAACTCTTACACAACTTGTTATTTCTCTTTTGCCTATGGTTTATATTTTTGCAATTAAATTCATAGTTCATAGACCTAGGCCTTTTATTGGAGTAAAGGTTAAACTTCCACCAGATCCAAGTTTTCCAAGTGGTCATACTGCAGCAGCTGTTGCGATTTGCGCTATGATTCTTATGATTCTTTATGTATCTAATAAATCATTGTTAAAACTTGGCTTGATAATAAGCATTGTTGTTGTTGTAATAGTGGCTCTTTCTAGGCTTGTTGTTGCAGCTCACTTCCCTACTGACGTTATAACTTCTGCAATAATGTATCCAATATTAGTTATGTATAATCTTGATTTCTTTAAAAACAGTAGTTTTATTAATAGAAAAATATTAAAAAGATAAAGGTAAATAAACAATGTTTAATGGTTTTAAAAAATTTATTGCTCGTGGCAGCGTTATCGACATGGCAGTCGGTGTTGTTATGGGCGGTGCTGTTACAGCAGTTGTTAATTCAATAGTTAAAAATATTATTAATCCTCTTATAGCAATAATTTTTGGAAAACCAGATTTAAATGGTGTTCTAACAATAACAATAAATGGTGCAACTATTTCGTTTGGTGCTGTTATTGGATCTGTATTAAATTTCCTTATTATTGCTGTAGCTGTTTACTTTTTCATAGTTTTGCCTATTAATAAATTGAGAGAAATGGGTGTTAATTTCTTAAATATTGAAAAAGAAAAAACAGATGAAGAAAAACGCAAGGAACGTGAAGAAAAAATGATTAAAGTATTGGAAGATATTAGAGATTCTGTTTCTAAGTAAAAATGCTTTGATTTTAATTTAAAAATTCCCCCGCTAGTCTAAATAAGATTAACGGGGGAATTTTTGATTATTTTATTTTAACTCACTTATTTTAATCATCGCCAAGAGTTAGATGGATTCCACCAACTAATGAACCAACAACGTTATATAGCAAAGCACCAATTGCAGAAAGTAGTGTTAAAATAACTATTTCCACAACAGAAAGAATTGTTACAGCACTTAAAATTGTTGGAAGAGAGAATACATCAGCAAGATTAAAACCGTTGCTATTCAAACCTGTTGATGAAACAATCTGAGTTACTTGATCAAAAACACCAACCATGTTTAGAAATAGCCAAACTAATCCTGCTGCAATTACTTGAATTATTCCTCCAGCTACGCTAAGAAGAAAAGTAACTTTTGCAACAGACCACGCATCTACCCTAACTAAGGAAAGACTCATTCTTCTAGCACGCGGCTGACTAGTTTTTCTCTTGGTATAACCATTAGATTCAAAACTAGCTGTTCCACCAATTGTTCTTGGAGAATTAGTGTTAGGTTCGCCATTAACTTTGCTATTGGACGTTTCAAAATCCTCACTCATCTAAGTTCCTTCTGCTAGTATTTTCTTCTACTTCTTCATTCTTATTTTCACTTTCATCATCTCTTTCCTCATTACGAGCTATAGAGATGATTTCGTCACCCTTATCTGGCTTAGCTAAAGTCACACCCTGAGTTGTTCTACCAGTGCGCTTAACTTCGTTAACATCAGAGCGAATTACCTTACCAGACTTCATAATTGCCATTACTTGATCTGTTTCTTCAACGATCAAGGCACCAACCAAAGAACCGCGACCTTCTGCAAGTTGAACAGCTTTAACACCGTATCCGTTTCTTCCTTGCAAACGATACTCTTCAATAGCGGTTCTCTTAGCAAAACCTTCATTAGTAACAACGAGAAGATCTTTACTTGTTTCTACAGATACAACATCCATATCAAGTAATTCGTCGCCTTCTCTAAATCGCATGCCTTGAACGCCTGCAGTTTGGCGGCCCATTGGTCGAAGTTGCTCATCATCTGCTCTAAACTTCAAGCTCATTCCAAGCTTAGAAACAAGAATAATGTCATCTTCTGAATTGCACAAAGCTGCACCAATCAACTCATCAGCAGGTTCGCCTGTTTCTTCATTAGTCATTAGTCGAACAGCAATCAAACCACCTTGACGTGGAGAATCATATTCTTGTAAAGCAGTTTTCTTAACTTTTCCAGAACGAGTTGCCAAAACCAAATACTTCGCTACATCATAATTTGGAATTGATAACACTGCTTGAATTGTTTCTCCAGGAGTAAATTGAAGCAAATTAGCAACATGCTGTCCTTTAGAATCTCTTGATCCTTCTGGAAGCTCATATGCTTTAATGCGATAAACGCGTCCGCGATTAGTAAAGAACAACAACCAATTGTGTGTAGAAGTTAAGAAGAAGTGATCTACAACATCATCTTCACGAAGCTTTGCACCCTTAATGCCTTTGCCTCCGCGGTGCTGAGCACGATACTCGTCTGCTTTTGTGCGCTTAATATAGCCTGCACGAGTTACTGTAACAACAACATTTTCTTCGGCAATAAGATCTTCAACATTCATTTCTCCCGAGAATGGAAGAATCTTAGTTCTACGCTCATCACCATACTTAGCAACAATTTCATCAAGCTCATCGCCAACAATTTTGCGCTGGCGCTCTGGGCTTGCAAGAATATCGTTGTAATCTTCAATCTTGCGCATTAATTCTTCATGCTCGTCAAGAATCTTTTGACGTTCCAAAGCTGCAAGTCTACGAAGTTGCATTGCAAGAATAGCATCTGCTTGAACATCATCAACATCAAGCAAATTCATCAAACCAGTACGAGCAGAATCAACATCTTTAGAAGATCTAATTAAAGCCACAACTTCATCGATCATATCCAAAGCTTTCAAATAGCCTTGCAAAATATGATCTCGCTCTTCTGCCTCACGCTTTAAGTAGCGTGTACGCCTATCAATAACTTCAAGCTGATGACTTACCCAATGACGAATAAACGCGTCTAAACTCAAAGTGCGCGGCACACCATCAACCAAAGCAAGCATGTTAGCGCCGAAAGTTTGCTGAAGCTGCGAATGCTTATACAAGTTGTTCAAAACAACTTTTGGAACAGCATCTCGCTTAAGAACAAGCACTAAACGCTGACCAGTACGGCCAGACGTTTCATCGCGCATATCTGCAATGCCTTGAATCTTTCCATCTCGCACAGCTTCCCTAATAGAAGCAGCTAAGCGATCAGGATTAACTTGGTATGGAAGCTCGGTGACAACCAAGCACATACGTCCCTTAATTTCCTCGGTATTAACTACTGCTCGCATTGTAATTAATCCGCGGCCTGTACGGTAAGCTTGCTCAATTCCCTTGTGACCTAAGATCGTTGCTCCAGTAGGGAAATCAGGTCCTTTAATTCTCTGAATTAAAGCTTCAAGAAGTTCGGAATTGCTAGCAGCTGGGTGATCTAATGCCCAATGTACGCCATCTGCAACCTCACGCATATTATGAGGCGGAATATTTGTTGCCATACCAACAGCAATACCAGCAGAACCATTAACTAAAAGATTCGGGAAACGAGCTGGCAAAACTGTTGGTTCTTGAGTTTTACCATCGTAGTTTGGCAAGAAATCAACAGTATCTTTGTCAATATCTCGAACCATTTCCATAGCAAGAGGCGCCATACGGCATTCCGTATAACGCATTGCTGCTGCAGGATCATCACCTGGGGAACCAAAGTTTCCTTGACCATCAACAAGCATGTATCTCATTGACCAAGATTGAGCCATACGAACCAAAGTGTCATAGATAGCAGAATCACCATGAGGATGATACTTACCCATAACGTCGCCAACAACGCGAGAGCACTTGTTGTACCCTCTATCTGGCCTATAGCCGCCATCATACATAGCGTAAATAACACGACGATGCACTGGTTTTAAGCCATCTCGAACATCTGGTAAAGCGCGCTCAACAATAACAGAAAGTGCATAAGCAAGATATGATTCGCGCATTTCCTGCTGCAAATCCATGTGCTTTACGCGAGCACCTTTCATTAAGCCGTAATCAGTATTATCTGATTCTTGCGGACTTTGTGGTTCCATAGACCCATCAGGCAACTGATCTCTATATTCACCATCATTAGCGGCGTTTATTTCGTCTACCACTGCTATTCCTTCTTATTTATATTTTAAAGTTTATTTTGCTTTATTTTTACGTTGATTTATTAACTATTTTTAAGCATCAATAAATCTTGCATCATGAGCATTACGTTGAATAAAGAGCCTACGAGGTTCCACTTCGTCTCCCATAAGCATTGAGAATGTCTCATCAGCTCGAGCAGCATCTTCAATATGAATTTGCTTTAAGATTCTGTGTTCAGGGTCCATCGTTGTTTCCCACAGCTCCTGATAGCTCATCTCACCCAAGCCCTTGTATCGCTGAATACCTTCGCCTTTAGGAAGTTGTCTGCCTGCAGCTTTACCTTCTGCAAGAACTCGATCACGCTCAGCATCGGTATAAACAAAGTCATGTGCTCCCTTGCTCCACTTCAAACGGTAAAGAGGCGGCATAGCAACATAAACGTATCCTGCTGTAATCATTGGACGCATATAGCGGAAGAACAGTGTTAAATTCAATGTAGCAATATGAGCGCCGTCAACATCAGCATCAGCCATAATAATGACTTTGTGATATCGAACCTTACTTAAATCGAAGTCTTCACCATAACCGCCTCCAACAGCAGTTATTAAGGATTCAATAGTTTCCGACTTCATCATTCGATCAATTGAAGCGCGCTCAGTATTCAAAATCTTACCGCGCAAAGGCAAAATCGCTTGAGTAATAGGATCTCGTCCTTGAATTGCGGAGCCACCTGCGGAATCACCCTCAACTATAAACAGCTCGCATTCTTCTGGATTATTAGACTGGCAATCCTTCAATTTATCTGGCATTCCAGCAGTTTCAAAGATTGACTTTCTACGCGTATTTTCGCGAGCTTTCTTAGCTGCAATACGTGCACGAGAAGCTTCAATTGCTTTTTGAATAATGTTCTTTGCTTCACTTGGATGAGCGTCGAACCAATCTCCAAGCTTTTCAGTCATTACTCGCTGAACAAAGGTTTTAGCTTCAGAATTGCCAAGCTTGGTTTTAGTCTGACCTTCAAACTGTGGAGTTGTAAGCTTTACTGAAACAACTGCTGTTAATCCTTCTCGAACATCGTCACCAGAAAGATTAGTATCTTTTTCTTTTAAGATATTCTTTTCTCGAGCATAACGATTTACAAGAGATGTAAGTGCAGCTCGGAATCCTTCTTCGTGAGTACCACCTTCAGTAGTTGAAATAGTGTTAGCAAAAGTGTGAACTGCTTCCGAATATGCAACAGTCCATTGCATAGCAATTTCGGCAGAAATACCAATTTCAAGATCTTCCGCCTCAAAATCAATAACATCTGGCTCTACAGGAACAGCTTTTCGAGATTTAACCAAATAGTCAACGTAATCTTTGATTCCGTGATCATACTTGTAGCTAACGCTTTGATGCTTTTCTTCACTAGTTGATTCATTTTCTCCTGTGACTTCGTCCCCTGCTTCATCAGGCTTGCGCAAATCAGTTAAAGAGATCTTCAATCCTTTGTTTAAGAAAGCCATCTGCTGGAATCTAGATCGCAAAGTTTCAAAATCGTATGTAGTTGTTTCAAAAATAGCACCATCTGGCCAGAATGTTACGGATGTACCAGTAGATTCACCTTCTTCCATTGGCTTTCCTTTTTCCAATGGTGCTGTTGGATGCTGATCTACATACGTTTGAGTCCAATGGAACCCTTGACGACGAACTTCAATTTCTACGCGTGTAGAAAGTGCGTTAACAACGGATATACCAACGCCATGCAAACCACCAGAAACGGCGTATCCGCCGCCGCCAAACTTTCCACCAGCATGAAGCTTAGTCATAACCGTTTCAACACCAGAAACGCCTTCTCCTGGTACTTCGTCAACTGGAATGCCTCTACCATCATCTACAACTTTTATTGCATTGTCTGGCAATATTGTCACTTCAATGTGAGAAGCATAACCAGCCAAAGCCTCATCAACCGAATTATCTACAATCTCGTATACAAGGTGGTGTAAGCCTCTTGGACCAGTTGAACCAATGTACATACCTGGTCTGATTCGAACTGCTTCTAATCCTTCAAGAACGCGAAGATCGCTAGCATCATAATGTTCAGGAGAAAGTGAATCATCAAGCTGAGCGTCATCGAGTTTATGTTCTTCAACAGAATTTTCCATTGAATTATCTTCAGTGTTTAACACTTTAGATCCCTTCCCGTATTACCTCATGCCAAGAGGCATTTACGAGGTCGATACACGCTAGAAAGCACAAAAAAGGGGTTTCTAGCGATTTAACTATATTACATAACATTCTACACATGCATAATGACCGCTCTTTATTAAGAGCCGTTATTAGTGATTCTTAATATTAAACCTACTATTTATTGATTTTTTGCCTGTTTTTTGCAAAGATGGACCAACTATTTTGACTTCTTTAATATTAATATTTTTTGAATATTCAAATATTTTTTTCTCAAGCATAGGTTTGCAGTAGCTAAGTTGTGTATACCAAACGTTTGATTTTGTTCTAACTATTAAAATACCGTCTTTTATTTGATCTATATAACAATTTAAAGATGCACTTTTACCAACTATTTTCCACCAATCTTCTCGCATTCTTGCTATAGCAAGCGGCTCATTCCAATGTTTTTTATTAGCAAAATTACCTAGCAACGAATACAGATTTTGTGGATCCCTACCAGGTTTTCCAAAACTTTCCCAAGATTTATAAGCATTTTGCTCGTTTATTGTTTTCTTTTCTCCCCTTTTTTCTATAGGAGAAAAAACAATCTCAGGAAGCTTTCTAGTGTCTAATTTTAATAATTTATTTACGGGAATTTTCATTATTTTCCCCTTAACTATTAGAATTATTCTCGATATTATTTTTTCGATTATTAATAATATCTTTTAGTAGATCTTTATGATTAGAGTCAAGATTATTATTAAAGAAATTTTCATCTTGATTATTATTTTTTTCTACTATTTTAGATATATCAATAAATGATTCTTCTGAAAGATTCTCATCTTTTGGTATATCACTTAAGGATGCAACTGTAATAAAAACTTGTTCTTGTTCTTTTGCAAACTCTAAAATTTGTTTTCTTCTAGATTCATCTAATTGTGAAAAAACATCATCCAAAATAACTATTGGTTTTTGATTATTTTTTTCTTCTAAAGTCTTAAATAAAGCCATTTTTAAAGCTAATGCTAGAGTCCATGATTCACCATTAGAAGCAAATTCTTTTGCAGGATGATTATTTATTAATATTGTAAAATCATCTCTATGAGGACCTATTAGGTTGTATCCTCTAGCAACTTCCCCAGCATAAATTCGTTGAAAATGCTCGCTTATAGCTTTTTGCGGAAAATAATCTTCTTTTGATTCAACTTCTAACTCTTCAAAAGACGGATTATATTGTATCGAAGCAAAATTAGAAGATCGGGAAAGTTTATCTACTATTTTAGGAAAAATTTCATTTAACAAATTTATTATTTTTTTTCGATTTTTTGTAAGAATTATTCCTGATTCAATGAATTTACCCGTCCATATTTCCAAATCAGATATAGGATTATATCCATTTGTTGAACTAGCTAAATTATTATTAGATAGACTTTTAAGAAGATATGCACGTTGTTTTGCAATATGATTATATTCTTGTAAAACTTGTAAATAATTTGGTATTAATAGTGCTCCAGCTTGATCTATAAAAGTCCTACGAATATTAGGATCTGAAAAAATCAAATTTTGATCTCTTGGAGTGAAAGAAATGGATTTAACTAATCCAATTATGTCCTTCATATACAATGATTTTCCACTATTAATTCTTGCTCTGTTAGCTCCTTTTGAATTAATCGTAAGCTCATATGTAGTTTCATCTAAATTATTATTATCAAAATTTTTAGTATTAAGTCGTATGGTAGCACAACTGTTATTGCACTCTATCAGTGGCATCAAAGATGATATTCTATGACTTGTTCCAGTAGATATAACTTCTATAGCTTCAACAATATTAGTTTTACCTAAACCATTTGAGCCAAATAGAACATTAATTTTTGGAGAAAAGTCTAATACACAACTACTCCAAGAACGAAAATGATCTAGTACAAGTCTTGAAACATACATTTATTTATCTTTAAGGATGCATTGGAACAACAAGATATCTGTAATTCATAGACTCATCGCCATCAGCTTCCTGCTGACCATTAAATTCAACAGGCTTAACTGCAGATGTGATTTTTGCATGAACAAATGGCTCGCTTATAGCGCTTAAACCTTCAATTAAATAATTAGGATTAAAAGCAACTATAATATCTTGACCGTCCATGTCTATATCGATAAGTTCTTTTGCTTGAGATTCTGAATCATTTCCAGCACTTAAAGTTAATTCATCCCCAGAGAAAGACATGTAAATAGGAGCATCTTTTTCTGCAACAAGTGCAACTCGCTTAATAGCATTAATAAGCATTGTTCGATTAATAATTGCATGAATAGGATATTCATCAACAAAAAGTCGATCTACAGAAGGAAATTCTCCATCAATTAGTTGAGAAGTACTTACTCTACCAGAATTTTCAAAACCAAGAATAGATGGTTCTTTATCATTTAGGTTTACAATAACATTTTGATGTTCATCTATTGATCGAGAAATATCTCTAAGAATGCTTCCTTTGATTAGGGTAGAAGTATTTATGTCAGAATGTTCTGGTGTCCACTTAAAAGTTGATCTTGCAAGGCGATATCTGTCTGTAGCAGTGAAAGTAACAGAATCATCTTCAAAATGAGCATGAATTCCAGTCAAAACAGGTCTATCTTCTTCTCTTGAAACAGCCACAGAAGCTTGTACTACTGCCTGAACAAAAGTAGGAGCATCTACCTGACCAAGTTTTTCAGGAATTTGTGGTAAATCAGGATATTCTCCTTCAGGCATTAGTTGGAGTGTGAAAGTTGATTTTCCAGAAGAAATAGTAAGAGTAGTTTCATTAGAGGATAAATAGGTTTTTTCTGATGGTAAAGATTTAGTTATATCTGCCATCAATTTGCCTAATACGAGTACACTACCCTGCTCATCTATTCCAGCTTCAACATGATGTCTGCTAGAGAGCTGATAGTTAAAAGCAGAAAGTTGAAGAATTCCATCTTTTGCTTCTAGTTTTAGTCCTGCAAGAATAGGATTAGCTGGTCTAGAATCTATGACTCTAGTTGTCCAAGCTACTGCATCAGCAAAAGAAGCGGAATTAACTTCAACTTTCATTTTTCCTCATTTCTGTTTAAATCTGTGTTTTATTCTATATCATGCTGCCAATTAAAAATCATATTTTATGAAAGTTAGTTGAGTAAGTAATTAAGTATGAATATTAGATAAAAATAAAATAGTAAAAGTAATAAAGGTTGTTAACATGTGGATAAAGTTAAAGAACTGCTGATTTAGAGCCTTTATCCACAATTTAAAAATGTTGACAACACAAAGAGAAGTATGTGCATAAATGCTAAAGTTATCCACATAATTTTCTAGTTTTTATCTTATTAACATTTTTATCGTAGTTAAAAACATTTTATTCACTTTTTAAACGGCGTTTTCCACCAGTTATTCGCACCTTTTGCCCACATTTGTTACTAACTATGTGGATAACTTTATTTACTTTAATAAACAAATTATGAATAAACTTGTGCAAAACTCTATTTTTTGGAAGGATTTTGTTTCAAACGAACAGTCAATTCCATAACATAGTTATAAATTTCTTGCTTTTCCTGCATTTCGCCACTAATTCTGGTATAAGCATGCATAACAGTGGTATGATCTCTTCCACCAAAAACTTCTCCAATATCAACCAAGCTCATGCTAGTCATTTCTCTAGCTAAATACATTGCAATTTGACGAGCTAAAGCAACATTTTTAGTTCTTGATCTTCCAACCATCTCATCAAAAGTCATATGGAAATATTGAGCAACCTGACCGATAATATCTGTTGGTCTAACTTCAATATCGGATGCAAAAAAGTCCTGTAAAGCTTGCTCAGCTAAAGCCTTACTAACTGGTTGGTTACTAAGAGAAGCAACCGCCGTAACACGAGTTAAAGCGCCTTCAAGTTCGCGAATATTTTCAGTAAAACGTTCCGCAATAAGATCCAAAACATCACTAGGAACATTGGACCCATTCATAGAAGCCATCATTCGTAAAATAGCAATACGAGTTTCTAAATCAGGCGGTTTAATATCTACTGTTAAACCAGATTCAAATCTAGAAATAAGTCTAGATTCAAATCCTCTAAGATTTTTAGGAGCAACATCAGAAGCTATTACGATTCTTTTATTAGCCTGATATAAAGCGTTAAAAGTATGGAAAAATTGTTCAAGAGTTGCTTCTTTACCACCTAAAAATTGAATATCATCGATTAGTAGAACGTCAACTTCGCGGTATCTTCTATTAAAGTTAGCAATCTGACCTTGATTTTGACTTGTATTTTGTAAAGCCTCAATAAATTCATTAGTAAACTCTTCGCTTGTAATATATCGAACTTTAAGGGAAGAATCTTTAACAAGCGCATAATTTCCAATTGCGTTAAGCAAATGTGTTTTGCCAAGACCAGATCCACCGTAAATACACAAAGGATTAAAATCGCGTCCTGAGCCTTCTGCAACTGCCAATGCTACTGTGCGAGCAAAACGATTGGAATCGCCAGGAACAAACGTGTCAAAAGTGGCATAAGTATTCAAATGAGTTGTTGGATCTCTATTAACTGATGCAGGTATATTTGTCTGCTTTTGATTAATAGATTGCACATTGAGATTTGTATTTTGCATGGTTTTCAAACCAGTTGCGTAATCAAAATCTTTCTGTACAGGAATTGAATCATAAGAATCGTCCAAAAAAGATTCAACTTTTTTAGGATCAGAAGAATCATTAGAATCTGACGAATCAGAATTATTATTTGTAGTATTATCTAGCGATTGAGAAGTTTTTGAAGTATTACTTACATTTTGTAAAGTATTGTTATTCTCTTTCTCACTATTTTGGATAATTTTAAATGCTGGAAACATGTCTTTTCCAGTACAAATTTTCAAAGAAGTTAGCAGAGCAGAACTAAGTTCGTTTTGCAGAGCTTGCTGAGTCTCAATATTAGAAACGCATAAAACAATTGTTGTTCCAAAAATAGCTTCAGGTTTTACACTCTCAAACCAACTTTTATCCCGATTGCTTAGAAGTGCATTATGGCGCAACACGGCGAGAGTATTAGACCATACTATGGCGGCTTGAGCACTAGGATCCTCAAAGGCTTCAGACATGTTACACCCCCAATCAAAAGTAATTTCCTTTTCGCATTAACAACTCAGTGTATTTTTTTAATACACATTTATGTGTGAAAAGAGTGCTAGTAGAATATGTTTACTCCGACCCTAAGAAGTTATCCACAGCCTAGCGTGTTGAAAATACTTGTATGTTAATAACATGTGTGTAATTTGTGGATAATGTAAAACTTAGTAATCCACATTTTCCAACGATTTTAAGACGAATTATTTACGTTTTTTAATAGATTTATAAAGTTATTTAGAGAATAAGAATTATTCTAAAAGTCCTATTTAGAACACGATAATTAATAAAATTTTAGCTCTTGGTGAGGGGTGATAGTAATTTGGTATAGCTTGACTCATACGGAGCCATGCTTTTGCATGGCTAAATACAGGAGCGTTAGTTATGAAGAGGACATTCCAGCCTAACAACCGTCGTCGTCACATGAAGCACGGCTTCCGCGTCCGCATGCGTACGCGTGCTGGTCGCGCAGTGATTAACCGTCGTCGTGCCAAGGGCCGCAAGACACTTTCTGCCTGAGCTGGGACGCGTCGTAAAGCATGGATAGGCTGAAAGGCCATCGCGATTTTGTTGCGGTGCTCAAAAAACGACGCAAAGTGTGTTCACGGGATATAGTCGCGCATTATGATATGCGTGTATGTGTAACCGTATTAGACGCGCTTAACGAAGACAGAAAAGTAAGTCCAGATGATATTGCCACGGGTTTTGAAAACACTCCCGCGGCATTTTGTGATACCTTAAAGCAACCTCAAAAAAATGATGTTGCTTTAAGGTTAGGTCTTGCTGTATCTAAATCAGTTGGAAAAGCTGTTATTCGAAATAAGGTAAAACGACGTTTTAGGGTAATAGCAAAAGAGCACGAGTCGTTGCTTCCATATGGTTGCGATGTAGTATTGCGTGCAAAACCTACTGCTGCACAATCTTCGTTTGATTCGTTGAATGAGCAAATCAAAAAGATTTTCGGCAAAATAGCTAAAAATCTTCAAGATCAAAATCAATTAATGCAAACTATGTGCTTAAAAACTAGCGAAGATAGTGATAGTAAAGCAAGCTCGCAGGAGCAGTGATGAATCATGAGCGGTAGAAATAGTGTTGTAGCGAATTTGATTATAAAAGCGATTCGCTGGTATCAACGCGTGATTTCTGCCAAAAGACCTGCTTGCTGTCGTTATTATCCAACGTGCTCAAGATACGCTATAGAAGCCGTTAGCCGCTATGGGGCGTTTAAGGGTGGTATTCTAGCCGTTTTACGTCTGTTGCGCTGTAGACCATGGACTAGCTGCAGTATTGACGACGTACCACGAAAATATTCAATTTTTTATCGTTGCGCCTGGTCTAAAGCGCATGAAGAGCCACGGTTAACTCCCTTGGCTGACGAAGACAAGGATAACTAATGTTTAATCAAGATCATTTCTTACTTGATAACGGAATTTGGGGATGGTTTTATAAAATCCTCACGCCAGTTGAATGGCTTATGACTCAAGTAATGTCACTTTTCCACAAGCTATTTGTTCTTATTGGGATGAATGAAATTGGATTCTCTTGGGTACTTTCAATCGTTTTTCTTGTGCTTGTTGTGCACGCGTGCATATTCCCTGCCTTTATAAAAAGCATTAAAGGTATGCGCAATATGCAAGCAATCGCTCCTAAAATGAAGAAAATTCAGCAAAAGTATAAGGGTAAAAGCGATCCTGCTAGCAAAGAAGCCATGCAGCGAGAAATGATGAAGCTGTATCAAGAAAACAACGCAAATCCTGCAGGAAGCTGCCTGCCAATGATGATTCAAGGTCCAGCGTTTATGAGTATTTGGTACACGCTTTCCGTTATACCATTTATTGCTAGAGGCAAGCATACTGCTCTTGGTGCTTTTGATGTTGCTACAGCACAGCAATTTGTTAAAACTCATGTGTTTGGCGTTGGTGTTTCCGACACGTTTATGACGGTTCAAGCTGGCGGGAAAGTTGTTATTGTAATCTTTGTTATATTGATGTGTGCTGCAATGTGGTACATGCAATTTAACAATATTCGTAAGAATCTTCCGCCAGAATCGAAGCAGGGTCCCCAGTATACGATGCAAAAACTTATGATGTGGGGATTCCCATTAATCTACGTTTTCTCTGCATTCGCTCTTCCATTTGCAATGCTTGTTTATTGGCTTGTAAACAACATTATGAATATGCTTCGCTCTATTTGGCAGGTATATGCTTTCCCAACTCCAGGTTCTCCAGCTGCGGAGGAAAAAGAAAAACGAGATTATAAGAATGAATCCGAACGTCGTAAACGTGAAGGATTGCCTTCTATTGAAGAAGAAAAGCTTCAAAAAGCTCGCGAAGAAGCTAAGCGTAGAGAAGCCGAAGGGTTTCAACGTAAGCAGCCTACGCGTAAGCGAAAAAATAAATAGATAAAAATATGTGAATAAACAAGTAGGTAATTTTGGATTTATCTTCAGTTACACTTGTAAACAGAATTGTGATTCTTGACATTTATTGCAATTAAGGAGTATGTAAATGGCGCAAGACGA
Source organism: Gardnerella sp. KA01002 (assembly GCF_049244015.1). Classification (NCBI taxonomy): domain Bacteria; kingdom Bacillati; phylum Actinomycetota; class Actinomycetes; order Bifidobacteriales; family Bifidobacteriaceae; genus Gardnerella; species Gardnerella sp. KA01002. Next base: position 1,615,931 of record NZ_CP058365.1, on the reverse strand, counting down.
AACTAGAAGCATTGACCAGCTCAATGAGGAAGCTGATATAGCTGCCGATTACTTAGAAGGACTTCTAGATATTGCTGATTATGAGGGCGATATTGAAATGGGTGTTCGTAACAATAGACCGATGATTCAGATTGTTGCGGATGATGATTCCGATATTAAGCATTTGATTGGCAGGGATGGAGAAGTTGTTGACGCATTGCAGCAGCTTAGCCGATTAGCTATTCAACAAAAAACTGGTGAGAGATCTCATTTAATTGTTGATGTTGATGGATTCCTTAAGCGTAAGCGTCAGCATTTGCGTGATATTGCTTTGGATGCTGTTGATGAGGTTCGTGAGACTGGGGATCCAGTTGAATTGAAGCCGATGAATTCATTTGAACGTAAAGTAATTCATGACACTGTGCGAGATGAGGGTCTGCGTTCTAGGTCTCATGGAGAAGAACCACATCGTTATGTAACCGTTTATATGCCTGTAAGTGCAGTTGAAGACGAAGATCTTGATGATATAGCTGTTGACGTAGATGAAGAGTATATAGAAGACTGATTTAAGATTTTGCAATTTTCATGATTGCACGAGGCTGTTGAAACACTATAAAAGTAACACAATGAAACAAAAAATGTTTTATTGTGTTACTTTTTATTTGATAAGCGCGGGGAAGTATGGAAGAAAATTTAAATAAAGATAATAGCGATAATACTCAAGAGACAATTGATGAATTAGAAAATTCACCATTGCTAAGCGAAGTTTTAGGTGATGCTCTTGATAAATGTAAGATGTTTCACGTGAAACTTCAAAAAGAGGGCTTGCTGAGAGGATTAGTTGGACCTAGAGATATGAGTATTCTCTGGGAAAGACATATATTAAATTCTGCAGCTGTTGTTCCTTTTATTAAGGAAGCTATTAAAAAGTCTAAGAAAAAATCTATAGCAGACGTAGGAAGTGGTGGTGGATTCCCTGGTATTGTTATAGCAGCATGTTTGCCTGATTGTGATGTAACATTAATTGAACCTATGGAAAGACGCGTTCTTTGGCTAAAAGAATGTGTAGAACTTATGGGATTAGACAATGTCACTATTTTTCACGGAAGATCAGATGAAATTATTGAAAAAATAAAATCTCATGATATATCACCGTTTGACGTTGTAACGTGTAGAGCTGTAGCACCTATGACAAAACTAGCAGGGTGGACTATCCCTCTATTAAATACGCATGGTCAACTGATTGCGTTAAAGGGAAAATCTGCCCAGGCTGAAATTGAGAAAGCCGCAAAAATGATCAAAAAAGCGAAGGGTGTGAATCCTAGGGTTGTTGATGCTCCTGTTGCAAATGGTCTTCAATCTACGACTGTTGTATTAGTTGACAAAGCATAATTCATATTATTAATTACACATAAAATAATTCGTTTCACGTGAAACTTTAATCTTCCAGTGTTTTACGTGAAACAAATATTTTTATGTAAAAATATTTGTATAAAATACGTATAATATAGTTTATTTTGTTTTCTATTTTTCGTCATTTTCCTTTATATTTAGCACGTGTTTCACGTGAAACTTGTGCTCTTTTTGCTGTGTTTTATGTCCATAGAAGAAACGAAACTTGAAAATACTAAGGTTTAAATTGGTTAAATTATGGTAATTTTCCCATAGGTGGTCGGGGGTGGATGAAGTTATGGTGGAGTCAGCTGAAGATACGATTAAGCGTATTTTTGGAGATTCTGGATCTTCCTTAGGTAGTGAATTGGCTAATATATCAAGCCGATTTCATGCCATTGATGGGGTAGTTTTTCCTAAGCCTAAAGAAACGCGATTTATTGCTGTTGCGAATCAAAAGGGTGGTGTTGGCAAAACCAGTTCGGCTGTAAATTTATCTGCAGCTATGGCTATTGGTGGTTCAAAAGTTTTGTTGATTGACATGGACCCTCAGGGTAATGCTTCCACAGCTATGAATATACCTCATTCTTCAGCAGATCCCTCTGTTTATGATGTTATCGAGGGAAGAAAAACTATTGCTGAAGTAAAGAAAACTTGCCCAGATATTGAAGGACTTGATGTTGTTCCTGCTTCTATTGATTTAAGTGGAGCAGAACTAGAAGTTGCGCAGATGAAAGATCGAAATAATCTTCTTAAAAATGCTGTTAATGAGTTTCTTGGCAATAATAATGAGCACTACGATTATGTGTTTATTGATTGTCCACCATCTCTAGGTCTTTTGGTAATTAACGCAATGTGTGCTGCTCATGAAATGCTAATACCAATTCAAGCTGAATATTACGCACTAGAAGGATTAGGACAACTCATCAGGACAATTGGATTAGTGCAACAACATTACAATCCTACGCTGGTTGTTTCAACAATGTTAGTAACGATGTTTGATAAGCGAACTCTTCTTGGTAGAGAAGTGTTTCAAGAAGTTAAAAACCATTATCCAAATATTGTTCTAAATACTACCATTCCAAGAACTGTCAAAATACCAGAAGCACCAAGTTTTAATCAAAGTGTTATAACTTATGATCCACACGGAACTGGAGCAGTGTCGTATAGGGAAGCTGCGTTAGAGATAGCAAATAAGTCTGATGCTATTTTAGCTGTAATTGACGCTAAAAGAGAGGGTAATGCATAATGAGTACAACTAAATCTCGTTTAGGCAAAGGGTTAGGGGCGCTATTTCCTGCACTACCTGGGGAAAATGCTCTTGTTAATGCTGAGGCAAAAAATAATGAAAATGTTTCACATGAAACATTAATACAAAAAGATGTTTTTAACGATGTTTCACGTGAAACTAAAGTTCCTAGTATTGATAAAGCAATTTCTCCACATGAAGGTCAAAATAATGTTCAAAAAACCACCGTTTCACGTGAAACAGTGCCGCCGATTGCTAATAAAAATAAGCATTCGTCAAAGCGATCTTCTATGCCATCAATTGACGATGTAACTAGACCAATTGACTTTTTCTTTGGTGATTCTGCGTCTAAAACGTTTGTGTCTTCAAAACAAAAAACTGAAGAAAAGAAAATTTTTAATAAAACAATTGATGAAAAACACAACGCGGAAAATAAAGAATTAAAACCTGTTGAAGGCGGCTATTTAGCATATTTAGATCCAACTGATATTGTTCCAAATGCTCACCAGCCGCGTACGATTTTTGATGAAGAAGAGCTTCAAGAATTAGCTGCATCAATCAAAGAAGTTGGAGTTTTGCAGCCTATTGTTGTGCGAAAAATTAATAACATAGATCAAGAGGATACGCATAATGCTCATTATGAATTAATAATGGGTGAGCGCAGATGGAGAGCAACTCAATTAGCTGGTCTTAAAAAAGTTCCAGCAATTGTTAGAACAACTTCTGATGAGAATATGCTTAGAGATGCTCTTTTGGAGAATCTGCACAGAGTTGCTTTAAATCCTTTAGAAGAAGCTGCAGCGTATGCTCAGATGATTGATGATTTTGGATTAACACAGGTTCAACTCTCAAAATCTGTGTCTAAATCACGTCCGCAAATAGCAAACACTTTACGTCTGTTAAATCTTCCAGCTAGCGTGCAAAAGCATGTTGCATCTGGTGTTCTTTCTGCAGGTCATGCTCGCGCACTTCTTGCTTTGCCTACATCTGAAGAAATGGAATCATTGGCAAAACGAATAATTGCAGAAGGCTTATCTGTTAGAAGTACTGAAGAGATTGTGTCTATTAGAGTAGACAATAGTGATGAGTCTTCTAAGAGAAATAGGGTTCAAAGAAATAATAAGTGGGCGCATTCTCCTATTAGAAAACAACTTGAGAATATATTTTCTACAAAAGTTGCAATTAAGGGCACAGAAAACCATGGAAGAATCGAAATTGTATTTTCATCTCCAGAAGAAATGCAAAGGATTTTTGACATTTTAGTAAACAAAAAAGATTAGCAACATAAATTAACATAATACAAACTGAAAAGCTTCAATGAATTACTTTAAAAGTAATTCATTGAAGCTTTTTGTTTCACGTGGAACATAATTTATTATTCGCTTAAATCATTTAAATAAGCTTGAGCATCAAGAGCAGCGCGGCAGCCCATTCCTGCTGCAGATATTGCTTGCCTATAAACGCTATCTACCACATCTCCTGCAGCAAAAATACCAGGAATAGATGTTTTAGTAGATGCACCCTGTACTGAAATAGTTCCATCTTCGTTAAGAGCTATAGAGTTATTTAAGAATGAGGTTGATGGTAGATGACCAATAGCAACGAAAATACCAGATGCTTCAATATCTTGAGTTTCTCCAGTTACAACATTTTTTACAGTTACAGACTGAGCATCTTCATTGGAACCATTTATTGATTGAACAACAGAGTTTAAAACAAATTTAATCTTCTCATTTTTGCGAGCTCTATCAATCATGATTTTAGAAGCACGGAATGAATCGCGCCTATGAATCAATGTTACAGAAGAACCAAATCTAGTTAGGAACAATGCCTCTTCAAAAGCTGAATCGCCTCCGCCAACTACAACGATTGGTTTTCCTCTAAAGAAGAATCCATCACAAGTTGCACAATAAGAAACACCTCGTCCAGAGTATTCTTGCTCTCCAGGAACCCCCAATTTTCGCACTTGCGAGCCTGTAGAAATGATTACTGCATTTGCTGTATAAGTTTCTCCATCGTCTGTTGTAACTGTCTTCAAATCGTCCTTAAAATCTACAGACACGACATCGTTTAATATAATTTGTGCTCCAAATTTTTCTGCTTGCTTTTGCATAGCTTCCATTAAATCTGGTCCAAGTATTCCATCTACAAATCCTGGATAATTTTCAACCTCTGTAGTGTTCATGAGTTGTCCACCAGGAGTTAATGCTCCAGCAATGACCAAAGGAGTGTAGCCTGCGCGTGCTAAATACAATGCCGCAGTATAACCCGCAGGGCCAGAGCCAATAATTATTACTTTTTTGTTTAGTTTTTCCATAAAATATTCCTAATATTCTCAATAATCTTAATAAAATTTAGTAAATTTTTACGTAATTAATGTATAGGCTGTTTTGAGGCATAGAGTCCTCTGGAACCCACAAAATAAAGTCTTGTGCCGTAATAGGTTTTTTGAACTTTACATCTGTTACACCACTGGCATCAAAGGTAAAATCAGCAACTTTATCTCCAGCACTAGGATCATTTTTAGAATTCGCAATCAAATAACCATGTCCTCCAGAAGAACGAATTGAAACAACAAAACGATATGCTTCTTGAGGTTGAGCCAAATGCATGTAATAGCCATAACCTCTCTGGTTAGCCGTGTAATCCAAGAATTGTTGTACATCTATAGGATAAGGCGTAGTGTTAGTAGGCATTTTAGGTTTTGGAACCTGCTTTACCTTCTTACTCTTATTAAGTTTTTTATGCTTACTTTTATTTGATTTGTTTTCTTTATTTAATTTGTCTTTCTTTGCGTTTGCATCAGCCTTAGAAACAGCATTGGAATCAGATTTTGCTTTATTCTTAGACGAATCACTTTTATCTTCTGGAAGAACACCTTGACTTCCAAAAGGAACATTTTCTACGCTTTGAGAATCCCACGAGTTAGATTTTGTAAAACTAGAAGGAGCATCATGAGAATTAAAAAGACTATGCAAAGATAATGCGAATACCACTACAACCAATATTGCAACAACACTGATTGCAAGAACCTTTGTTGAAATACCGCCAAAAATTTTTGCGTCTGCTATATCCACGCCATTCTGCCCAGAATTCTTTTTGGACTCCAGAGATTCCTGACGCTCATGAGGCTGGAAACTAGGAGGCATTGAAGAATAAGATGACTTTAAAGAACCGCCATCATAATCTTCATAGTCACCATTTTCCAACTCTTCTTCACGCAAAGCGCGTGCAGATTCTTCTCCAGGAGCAATAAAACGCCCATTACTATCTACAACTGGAACCCTACCTGTTGATTCTGCTTCCAAAGGTAAACTTTGTGGTCTAGACATCAGCTCAGTGTGTTTAGTGTTATCTGTGAGAAGATCTTCAAAATCAAATCTTCTAGGCATTAATGGGGAAGCTAAATTATCTTTTTGTGAATAATCGTTTTTAGAATCTGATTCGTTTTCTATATTGTTATATTTTTCTGCTTCTTCATTATTTAACGCATCAGAAGACTTGCTTTCTGAATAACTAGGAAAACTTGTGTATGTGGAAGATAGGTTGTGGAATATAGAATCATCTGCATCAAGTTCCGTAGGTGCTAAAATATTAGCCATTTCTGCGGCAGCAATATCATGGAAGTCATAATCTGTTCCAGTAGAGTCAGTTTCTGTAGAAGAATCTGAATTATTATCTAAATCGTTCTTATTGTTTCTTTTAAGAAGAGCGCTTAATGCTCCTATAGTTCTTCCAGCATTTTTTAAACCAGCTCCTGCTGCAGACAATCCGCCTGTAAAACCAGCATTTTTATTGGATTTACCCTGTTTACTATCATCTAGTTTCTCAACAGAGTCAAGACTGTTATTGGACTCCTGTTCTGATAATTTATTTTCGAGCAAGTCCTCATTTTGGGCTAATCCTTCTGGAAAATCAAGAAGATTTTTATCGTCTTCTGGAAGCAATAACGCATTTTGAACGGAGGCTTTACTTGTAGTTTTATCAAAAATAATATCTTTATCAGAAAGTTTTCTAACAGGAGTATAAGATCCAAGTAATGCTAATAGCTCTCCTATTGATGCCATAGGTATAATATTGGAATCTTCTGTAGAAGAAAGTCCTCTTCTACAAATCATAGAAAATTCACTAGGCACTCCATCTGTAAGCCTAGAAAGATTAAATACAGAATTATTCTGAGTGTAATTTGTTCTAGTTAGTAGAGCATATAGCAATGCTGAAAGTTGATGCGTAGCAATATTTTCTATGCTCTTATTTTGAGCTTTAGGATGGTTAAAATCGTTGCCTGAACCTTCGTCGGTAGACTCTACAGCAGGCTCCCCATCTTCTGCTGACTTTTTTGGCTTTTCATCTTCAATAGTCACATCTTTTAAAAGAGGGCTTATCGGAGCGTCTGCAAGTTCTACTCCAGAATCAGTAAGCCTTACAGTATTCGTAGAAATAGCATAGTGTGTTATTCCGTCTGCTAACAGCTTACTAAGCGCATTAGCTGTTTCTGCAACTATGGAACGTATTGCTTCATAGCTAAGTGTTGAACTATGTAGCTTCATATAATCGCTTAAAGTTACTCCAGAATCCAGCTCGGTTATAATAATCGCGACATCATCTATATGATGAAGCTTCAAAACTGGCGTAAATTTGCGTATTCTAGACAGAGCAAGAGTAGAAGATATAGTGTTGACTTCTGGAAGAAAACGAGAATCACGTACTATAAAAAGCTGACAATCGCGAGCAAGTATACGATCGCTAGCATGCCATGCTTGAAGACCCGCTTCTTCGCGCAAAGGTGATACTAAAGCGTAGCGATCAAGTATAATATCTCCCAACTGAGGTTTCATCTACTCCCCGTCTTCCTACATGAGTAATGAATAATAATGCGTTACATAATAAATCCCACAAATTATTGTAACTGTAGAATCTAGTGAAACGCCCTGAGTTACTGCATTTAATTATCTTGATTTAATTATCGCTCACTGTGTTGATTTATTTTCGATCTAATAATCCTAGTATGTGCATTCTTATTATTTTCACTATGATTAGTCTGTTTATTATTTAACTTGCTTTTATTGATGTTTTCAAGATTCAACAAAAATGGCAGTTTTACACCGATTCTTCTAAGAATTGGATTAATAAGACCTGCCAGTTCACTCGTTCTTAAAAGTAACAAGATAGATATGTAAATAATCGCCAAAATAATGGTGATAATTGCACAAACAAAAATCGCAAGCAACCAACGACTAACACCATGGAGGTTTGATGAATCTAAAGAAATCCATTTGTAAATAAATTCTCTAAACAAAATTCCAACAAGAATAGATACTATAGAAGCTGCAAGCACCTTTAGATGCGTAATAACAAGCTGCTTATCGTCTAAATCGTTGTTAAAACGAGATCTAATCATTTTAACAAGCGAAGGAAAAGTGAGAATATAACTAAAAGATGCGGCTGCAGCTAAAGCGGTAACCCAATAGTTTGGCGGAAGGAATTGTATGCAAGAAAATACAATAATAAGCTCCACAAATAATTGTGCTGCACAAAACATAAACGGATGTTTGCCATCTTCAAAAGCGTAGAATGTGCGTTGAATAATCAAATATGCGCTAGATAAAGGCAATCCAAGCGAAAGCATCATAAGCGGATTTGCCATAAGATACGCTTCTTTTATGCTGATTGAAGGTAAAAGAGCCAAAGATATAGGCATTGGAATCACAATAAAAGCAACACTAAAGAAGCACATTAAAATGCTTACATTTCTAAGACAAGAGCTTAAATCTGCACGAACTGTTGATAAATCATGGTTTGTTATTGATCTAGAAATTTTAGGGAAAACAGCGGTAGCAACCGACACAGCGATAAGTGAATAAGGAAGAATAAACATTGTATATGCGTTTTGAAAAGTAGCATTTCCAGCAACATCAAATTGACTTAACCCCAACGTTTTTTCTGCTACAGAAGGAGCGCTTGTAGTTATGTGAGTAGTTGCCATTGTAGAAAGCTGACTAACAGCCACTATTGCAAAACTCCATGCTGCAACAGGGCCCATTGAACGCAAACCAATGCCGCTAATGCCGAAACTTGGTTTGTATTTTAATCCGATTTTTCTAAGAGGAATAAATAAAACAAGCGCCTGAGCTGCAACACCCAAAGTCCAAAATCCTGCAGTAAGAAGCATAGTAGTGTTGTTCCAGAAACCCACTGGCTGCCTGCTTGCTCTGCCAAAAATTGCAATAAAAACGCCGAAGCCCACGCAACTGACGATATTTGCTGCAACGGAACTCCACGCATACATTGCAAACTTGCCTTTTGCGGCTAAAACTTGACCGAGCACGGTGTAAAGTCCATAGAAAAATATTTGAGGCATACACCATAACGTAAAAGCGTTAGTAAGAGCAATCATGGATTGGTTTGATCCAACATAGAGCCATGTTAAAACAGGTGTGGCAATTGCCATTAAAGCGGTTACGCCTAAAAGCAGAATAATCGCAAAGGTTATAAGCTTATTTAACCTATCTTTTGCATCTTGTTTTTCCAGAGTTTTAACGATTTGTGGGACTAAAACAGCATTGAAAATGCCACCAGACACAAGAGTGTAAATAAGCTGAGGGATCATGGACCCAGCCTGATATGCATTAGCTGCTAGACCTGTAGTACCAAGGGCTGCAGCAAGTAATATAGTTCTAACCTGACCAGTTATTCTTGAAGCTGCCGTGCCGCTTGCCATTATGATTGAGTTGCGGCCTACTGAATTCATTCGTCTGGATCCTTTTTACGGTGGAACTGCCTCCAAAGCCCTAAAATTCCAAGCGCGAAGGCAAATATTATAATAATCGTACCGCTTTTATCGCTGATTTGCAGCGTGCTTGTAATCATTGTTTCTTTATGATTGTAGAAAGCGCGATGGCTTCTATCTTCTAGTCCGAAAATTGCTCTAGCTTTACTAGAAGTTGTAGATCTAAGTGGCAGAATAATTTGTGTTTCACTATTTGCAGCAATCTTAACTGGAGTTTTTCTAGGAGTTACTATCTCCATTGAATTAGTGTAAGAAGTAAGATATACGCTAACAGGGTATGGATTAGTATTGCTGATTGTAATCGGCATTGTTGCCGTTTCGCTTACAAGCGTTACATCTTTTGGAGGAATAATATGTATTCCAGAAATTAAAATTTTGGATAGATTATGAGTGCCTTTAGAATCAACATTATTTGGTCTACTATCATTTACTTCTCGTTGAGCCATAGCATCAAAAAGTTTAAGAAGATTCTTACTCCAAATATTGCTGTTCTGGTTAATTTTCAGTTTTGCGTTTTGTTTTGCAAGAGATTGAACATCTGACTCATTAACGTGATGATTATTTAATTCACCGTGGTCAAGAATATCACTTATGAACTGTTTAATGTTTTCTCTATCTGAAGATAGTTGATTTAGAATTGACTTTCTATTGATTATAGATTCGTTTGATATCGCACTATCTTTAGGAACTGGATTGTACCCAAGATATTCTTTAGAAAAAGATTTTGCGTTAGATAAAGATCTTAAATCTAGCAGGGAAATCCACGGAGATTTTTCCAAATTGCTTATAACAGAATCGATATAAGAAGATGGCGTATCTTGGTGGAATGTTATAAGCAAGTGTCTTGAAGAATACGGTTGTTCCATCTGATAAAACGCGCTTTGAGCAATAATCCTGTTTAGTTTGCCAGCATTAGTGTTTTCGCCAGTTGACTTACTACTTGTTGGTTTTTCGTTTGCCAAATCACTAAGAGTTTCTTGCGAGGAAAGCACTTTTACGTTTCCAAAAGAAGTCTGAACGTCATACACGCCATTCTTAACTGCAAAACGGTGCGCTAAAGCATCAAATCCGTTTGTTGCCACAACGGTCTTATAACCATTGCTTTTAGCCTGTTCTAGTGCCTTTAAGGTCCATTTTCCGCCTGTTTGAAAAGCGTATGACTCGAATTTTGGCGCTTTACCTGTATGATCTTTTGGAATTGACGATTCTTCACTCCAAGACTCAGCGTCAATCCCAGATGATTGGTAGTAAGAAGAATTACTTGTTTCAGCATATTTACTTATATCAAAACCGTTATTTTGCATAAATGCAGAAGGAGTGAAGCTAATTCCAGAAGATTTAAGAGTATTTAAATCTGCTATCGTTTGTAATCGAGGATGCTTTTGTGCAAGAGATATCAAAGAAGCAATATGCTTTATGCTCTTTTTACTTAACCTTATTTTTCTATTGTCTTTAAATTGGTTTAAATCTTTGTTTACTTGGGAAGAGTCGCCAGCAACCGTTTTTGTGTTAGTTTTGCCCGAATTTTCTTTTTTAGTATCTGCTTTAGGTTCCTCTTTAGAATCAATATTAGATTCGCTAGGTGGAATATTCATCGAAGGAGAAATATTCTGCTTGTTAATTTCATAACGCCAGTCAGATGCTTTAGCGACTATAGGAATAAGCAATGTGACATTAATCGGAGGTGTTTGTACGTTTCTAACGCCAATATTTGCTCGTGTTACAAACGATTTTACAGAAGAATAATGTTTAAAATCCGATGAAGAATACGTTACAGAAAGAGGCTTTGGCCCCCAATAAAGGATGTTAGAAAGATTAGGGCTGTTTGAGTCAACATCAATTTGCGCGTTATAAGATTTGCCACAAGCAAGCGCTGGAACGCTAACTTCGCCAATTAGCTGAGGAGTAGGGATTCTGGACTCGGCTTGACTCCATTTTTGCAAATCAGTCCTAGACATAAACGTATACCAAGGGTTAAATGCAACCTGAATTTTTCCATCTGGAAAATCTTGAGAACCAGTATTTTTAACCAAAATGGTTATATGGTATCCGCTTTTGTCTGTAAGAATTGAAGTTGATTTAACTATTTGTAAAGAAATACCCTTAGCCTTGGAATTATAAGATTCGTAATATTTTACAGAAGCTTGATTGACGTTAGATGAATGGCTTGTATTCTGCGATGATTCGTAAGCAAAAGCTGTATTTGAAACACAATAAAGCGGTGTAATAGCAAGCAAAAGTACTACCAGAATTAAAGTAATACTAAATTTAAAACAAAACTGAATAGTATTTTTAAAATAAAACATTTTACGGGCGATTTTATTAGTGACTTTTTGTAACTCCCGTAATTGGTTGTTTGCAAAATCAATCACATTAATCACGATTAGACCGCCTATTTGCCTTTTTAGCGTACATCCACGCTATCTTGCGCTCATTAGGATAGCTTAAAACATCGTTAAGCTCTTTGAAATCCACCCAAATTGCATCTTCTGCCTCATGGTCTGGATCTCCAAGAACAGATAGTTCTCCACTAACATATTTCAAAGCAAAATGATGAACTAGCTTATGCACACGTTGACTTGTTCCAGTAAACCAGTAGTCAATAGTAGCAATAGAATCCACCACTTCTCCAAGAATTCCAGTTTCCTCATGAATTTCCCTAACAGCTGTTTGCTGAGGAGTTTCGCCTTTTTCTATATGACCCTTCGGCAAGCACCATTCCATATGCCCACTTCTTGAATGACGAGCTATAATCGCGACACGCCCGAGGGTGTCAAAAACTAGTCCTCCAGCGGAATATTCTCTCACAATAGGTAAGTCTTGAGTATCTAAAGAGGCAAAAGTTTTAGGACCGTCGTTAACTCTCCTCTGAGGCATTAAAGCTGGAGAAGGTGCCTCTAATGATGTTATTTGTTGGCGAGATTCCGTTATATCAACATGAATATTTTCAACGTGATAATCGCTCGAAAAGCTTGAAATATCAACGAAAATTGACTCGTCTCCTTCTGCCTGTTGAGGCTGTATTTTGCTTTTCATCCTAGCGATATCAAGTGGTGTAACTCGAATATCTGGCGTATTTTGGGCATGATTATCCGAGGCTCTGGCGAGCATGCGTCTTAAGTCTGCTGGGGTAACCATACACTCCACCTTACTCAATCCGCTGTGCATTGGGGTAACGGTATGCTGGAATATAGTTTGATTTTTGTTGAAAGGGTGTTTCCAAGCGTGTCTGTGAACTTTGAAGTTTGTCCTGAAGCCATGGAGTTGGGTAGATTATTCGCTAAACATAATTATGAGCTGGCTCTTGTAGGCGGTCCTGTACGAGACATGTTGTTGCATAGAACGTCGCACGATCTTGATTTTTGCACTTCTGCCAAACCAGAAGAATTTGAGCATATTCTTAGGAGTTGGGGGCACGATGGCTTTTGGGATATGGGTCGAAAATTTGGCACGCTTGGAGCTGTGCGTCGCAGAAAAGACGGAACAGAAGTAAAAGTCGAGATAACAACATACCGATGTGATGACTATGAGCCAGATTCTAGGAAACCAGAAGTAAAATATGGCGATACTTTGGAAGGTGATCTTTCTAGGCGTGATTTTACTGTGAACGCAATGGCTTTGCGTGTTCCAGATTTGGAATTTGTAGATCCATTCGGTGGAGCGAATGATTTAGCAAAAGGTATTCTGCGTACTCCAGTAGATCCTCGTCAATCTTTTGACGATGATCCTTTAAGAATGATGCGTGCTGTTCGTTTTGTTGCTCAACTTGGTTTCACTATTGAAGCAAATACTGCAGAAGCTATTTTAGATATGGTTTCTAGGTTGGATATTGTTTCTGCAGAGCGCGTCCGCGATGAAATAACAAAAATGCTGCTTTCTGCTAATCCTCGTGCTGGTATTGAAGCTATGGTCGAGTCTGGTATTGCAGATAGGGTTTTGCCAGAAATTCCTGCATTGCGCTTAGAAATTGACGAACATCACAGGCATAAGGATGTTTTTGAGCATACAATGATGGTTCTTGAACGAGCAATAGCATTAGAAACAGATAACGAAGGCGCGGTTCCTAGACCCGATTTGACTTTGAGACTTGCTGCTCTTTTGCATGATATTGGCAAACCTCGTACTAGAAAATTTGAAGAAGGCGGAAAAGTAAGTTTCCACCATCATGATGTTGTTGGAGCTAAAATGACTCGCAAACGCATGAAAGCTCTTCATTTTGATCATCATATTATTGATGATGTAAGCGAGCTTGTGAATCTGCATTTGCGATTCCATGGATATGTTGACGAGCCTTGGACTGATTCTGCTGTACGCAGATATGTTAAGGATTCAGGACACTTGTATGAGAGATTAAATCGTCTAACCCGCGCGGATGCAACTACACAGAACAAGCGTAAATCGCTGATGTTTGAGCAAGCTATGGATGAGATGGAAGAGCGAGTTAAAGAGCTTAAAAAGCAGGAAGATTTTAACGCGATTCGTCCAGACCTAGATGGCAATGAGATTATGCAATTGCTTGATTTGAAACCTGGTCCTATTGTTGGTAAAGCATATAAGCATATGTTGGATTATCGCCTTGATAACGGTCCAGTAGATCACGATATTGCTGTTGAGGAATTAAAGAAATGGTATTCCAGCTTAAATAAGTAGCTTAAATAAGTAAAGTTTTATTATTCTAACTTTATTTTGCTTTATTTAACATCATGTTGTTGAATAAAACTTATTGAACTGGATTATGATTTGCGGATTTTGGAAGATTTTTCATAGAGTTAAAATCAGCGCATCCTTTTATTTCAACTATTGTTGCACCTGCTGCAGGAACATCAGTCTTAGGTTTAAGATTGTTGAATGTTACGCCTAAAACCACGTCAATTAGCTTATCTTGTCTATCGTCCATTCGCAAAATAGCGTCTTTAAAGTTAGCAGCTAAAGTATAAGCTTCATTAATTGATTTCTTACCAAAGTAGATTGTTGTGCGTTTTACACTTTTTTCGCTATTTCCAACTTCAATCAGGTTAAAACCGCGGTTTCGTAGTCCTTCTCCTACCGCTCTTGCGAATCCACGGAATTTTGTTCCGTTTAGTACTCGAATAGGAACAGCACGATTATCGATATAAGTAGCCTTATTCTCATCTTTATTTTTTGTAGGGCAAGGCGCTTGAACTCCATAATTTGGGTCGATTTCTGGAGTTTTAGGGGCAGCAATACCAAATACATGGCATTGCACTAGAACAGCAAGAAGAAACGCTGCTCCAACACAAATTCCAACAGTAGTAAGTACAAATCGTTTCTTTTGATACATGAACTCTCTGCGCGCCAGCCGCTCGTCGTAAAATTGCGTCATGCTAACTTCCGATCTGTACTATGTTTCTGTTGCGTATCTTATTGTACGAGACTTGCAATTATGCATAAATCATAATGTTTTATACACAAAACAATACTAGCAATTTTACTTACTATGTATGACTGTGTTTTTAAAAATAATTCATATCTGCGAAGCTTTATAAAGAGCCAAGAATTCTGCGCATGTAAGGGTCTCTCCACGCCTAGTTGGGTCTATTCCGGCAATATCGTACGATTCATTAGAAATAATGCCTTTAAGAGCAGAATGCAGTGTTTTTCTTCTCTGTTGGAACGCTGCATCAATAATTTTAAACACTTTTTCTCGCTCTTGCTCATCTTCTCTTATCTCGTTATTTCTTTCAAAATAAACGAGAGCAGAATCAACATTTGGAGCAGGCCAGAATACATTTCTACCAATTAAACCAGCTTTTTGAGATTCGCCATACCAAGCCAACTTTACACTTGGAGTTCCATATGTTTTTGTGCCTGGTTGAGCGCAGAGGCGATCTGCCACCTCTTTTTGAACCATTACAAGGAAACTTGTAAGATTATTAAACTTTTCAAGAAGTGTAAGAATAATAGGGGTTGCAACGTTATAAGGAAGATTAGCAACAAGAGTAAAGTGTTGTGCATTTGCTAAATTGGGAACGTCTTGAGCGTTTAATTCGAGCGCGTCTTTAAGAATCACATTAAATCGTTCTAAGGCGTTAGGCATAAATTCTTTAACGGTACTCGGCAAACGTTTAGCAAGCGGAGGATCTATTTCTACAGCCGTAAGATTTGCGCCAGCTTGAAGAATCGCAAGTGTAAGAGAGCCAAGACCAGGGCCTACTTCCATAACAAAATCGTTTGAATTAATTTTTGACGCAGTAACGATTTTCTTAACCGTACCAGGGTCAATAACGAAATTTTGACCGAATTTTTTAGTAGGAGTAATACCCTCTTCTGCTGCAATCCTACGAATGTCAGCGGCTCCAAGAAGAGAGCCTTCTTGCTCACTAATATTATTTTGTGTCAATTTAATACCATCCAAACTTTAATACCATCCAAACTTTTCTGAATGCTTCCATGCTTCGCTAGGATTCCCGTATTTGCTTTTAATGTAATTAATTCCCCACGTTATTTGTATTGATGCATCTTCGTGCCAATTTGCTCCTGCGCTCGCCATTTTGTTTGCTGGAAGAGATTGTGGTATTCCGTATGCGCCAGAGCTTTTATTTTCTGCGTTCCAACGCCAGTGAGATTCTCTTGTCCACAATTTAACAAGATCTTCCCACATTGCACCAGTCCAACCAATTTGAGCACATGCAGCTTGAGCATATAGCTTTGCTTGCTCAGGAGTGGCGTGAACCATGCCATTGGGATTGTTGGCTGGTGGAGCAGGTGCTGGTGGGGCTGCAGGAGCGGGAGCTGGCGTTTGTGATGCTGGCTGTGATGCTGCAGGTGCTTGTGTTTGAGAAGAGGAAGAAGGATTTTGCTGATTATTCGCATTAGATTGATGCTGATTTTGTGAATTACTATTGTTATGGTTTTGAGAATTTTGCACACTTTGTTGGGATTGACTATTTTGAGAAGGTTTTTTAGATTCTTGTGGTTTTATTTCTTGTTTAGTGTTAGTTTTATTCAAATTAGTATTGCTAGAAGGTTTTTGTGAAGTCTTTCCGTTAGTGTTGTTACTACTTTGCTTATTCTGCTTAGGGGCTTGATAATTAGGTTTGCTACCTACAGCAACAATCTGATCTGTTGTAGGAGTAATCACGTTTTGTTTTATTAATACAGAGCTTTCTGCTTTACCATCAACATAAGTCACATTGTATAAATCTGTTCGCTCGCCATTTATTCCAGATTGTCTAACAACTCTCACTCCAGATGGCAAATTTGGATCATTTATCGTTCTAGTGTTAAAAGGAACGATGACATTTCTAGATTCTTTTCCATGAGTTACGCGAAGAATGCGTAATACGGTTTGTGATCCATTTTCGCTTACGGTAACTCTATCTTCTTTTCCCAAAACGATTCCTAGAGAATCGAGAATAGAACTTGCTGGAAGTGTTCCATCTGGCGCTATCCTAGATTTGCCATCGCAAATAACCTCTACAGGTCCTTTTTTGTTAATAGACAATCCTCCAGTGAGTTTGTCGTAAATATTCTGCAAATTTACTGTGATTTTTGCAGCATGATCTGCATTTGCTTGGAAGAATCCAATTAATTGATCTACGCTGGTTGCAACAGTCCAAAATGGTATTGTTATGCCATCTACTGTTACAGAAGTTTGGTAAGCGCTCCTAACAGTTACAGTTGTGTGATCTGCAAGAATTTCTCCCGAAGTACTAATAACTTGATCATGCGTTTTAACGGGTATTTTTTGTTCCTGCAGAAGTCTTTGTGCAGTAGACGCATAGGTTGTGACAATTCTTGTTTTACCATTGACAATTAGAGCTACAGATTTGCGCGCAGAAAGAGTAAAAATCCCAGTGCTTGAGATAATAAGAGCCAAAACGCATACAAGGATGCGTATTCTTCTCATTACAACAAACCTCTGAGGCGTCCATCTGCGTGCCATTCAACCTCACTTCCAAAGTAAAACTGAACTTTAATTATATATAATGCTCGCAACTGAGCTAAAAGCTTCTAAATGTTGATGAAATCTATCATAAAAATGGGGGCGGGAGAGAAGGGGATTGTTCCCGCCCCCGTAGAGGAGGAGCTGGTTGGGGGACGCTCCACCCTCTTACTCGGAAATCCTGAGTTGGGGGAAGATTTCCGAGAACTTACTCAAGCAAAGTCTACAATGCAAATCTTTTGTAAGTTTTTATTTTATGTTTTATGATGAATAAGTCTTACTTTTTATAAATTATCATACGACAAATCTATAAACGTATTTGCTTTAATTCTAACCCTTTAATGCAAATTTTACTAAAATTGCCAAAAGCCTTCAACTTAACACTATTAACGATCGTATTTTAACAAGTAGAAGAATAAAACAGAGCCTCCTGCCGGGATCGAACCGGCGACCTGCCGCTTACAAGGCGGCCGCTCTGGCCATCTGAGCTAAGGAGGCACGTCTCTGCGTGCAATAACTAGCTTGCGCGCAAAACATTGATTAGTGTACCAGCACCCAATGCCAAAATGCAACTTGTTTGCGCTGAAACACTAATCAACAAGAACTAGTCAATAGGATTTGGCTGATCTTTGTCAGTTATTTTTGGCATAACACCTTCAACTCCAACCTTAGATTTGTCTAACCCAATAGACTTAAGAATTGCATCTGGTGTACTAAGCTTCTTCTTGCTAACTTCAACCATATCAAGAAGTTTCCCGTTGATAGTAGTTGTAGGAGTTGTCATAGCTCCCTTATTTTGTCCGCTAACATTCCACAAAGCTTTACGATTTGGAGTATCGGAATTAATAGCGCCTTGCCAAGCGAGATAATTCCTATCAAACGCTTTACTTGCTACCTCTTTGCTAACTCCAGCCTTAACTGCCTGTTCAATAAGCTTTTCATTGCTTACAGGTTTATAATCATCGCCTTCTTCTGGCTGGAAATCTTCAGCAAAAATGTTGTTAATAAATTGAAGCAAATGCAAAGGATTGTCGTCGTTAGACGAAATGTATGCGATTGCGCCAGTTACACGTGTTGAATAGTGGTCGCTAGAAATTCGATCTAAGAATGACATTGGGTGAATCTCAAGGTTAATCTGACCAGCCTTCATCATGGCAATAAGCATTTGATCGGAATCGCGATTAAAATTACCGCACCCAGGGCATAGTGGATCAGCATAAACTGCAATGGTTGGAGCATTCTCAACTGTTGTTCCATACCCGTTTTTGCTGATTAAAATTCCGCCCTCGTTGTTAGCGTACTTAGGCTTTTGGTTAGTCGTAAGTTTTTTAACAGCGCGTCTTGCTTGTTGAGCCTGCTCAATTTTCTTTTGATTTTCCATATTGTTTGCATTAAGAGCCGTAATGCCAATCGCAGCAATCATGCCAAGTAAAATAACCACAACAACGATTCCAACAATAGTTTGCTGGCGTAACTCTTTAGCCTTTTTGTCTTTAAGATCCTTACCATTGTGATTCTGCATGCTGTTTTGATTAATGTTTGGCATGTTGTTCCTTTCTGCACAGGTTTCTGTACAAGCAAATTTGGTGATGTTCTCGTGGAATAAAAATATCTGCAGAATAGTCTAGTTGACGGTATCAACTGTCTATATTTCTTGCTCGTTTGAGATTTTTCCCGCTCCGAGAATTGCTCCTGCCCCGATTCTGAAGATCTTAGTTTTCCCTAAAATAAAAGCAATAATCCATCCTGCTATAAAACCAATAAGATATCCAATTGATGTTTGAGAGAAAACCTCTGGAGAGTAAGTTGGAAAATGTATGGTAATAAACCATATTTTGAATTTAATTAATTGTGGAGTTGCATGAATCATAAGTGGGTAGATGTATGCGCCAATAACACCTGTAATTATCATTGTGACTAATCTAGGTATCGTGTAAATAGACGCTCGTACAAAATGCCAAGGTATACTCCCGATTCTTATTAGCCAATCTTTTCCACCGGTCGAATCATTTGCGGATTGTCTGCGTAATTGCGCGCAAACATTGTATCCTATTGTGGCTGTAACAAGCATAAGAATAATGTTTGCAGACAGTGCGTCAATAATAGAGAATACTGAAATAGATGAGGAAAGTATTGCAAATATTATTAAAAAAAATGTTCCGCGAAACATGTATTTGCTTATTTTAGGATGTATGTTACCCTGTTCAGAATTTTTTGCGTATTCTTGCTTATTCTCGTATTCCTGTTCATTTTGATAAACATTATTCTGCTCATCAACATCTTGTTGATTGAAATTTTGTCTATCAACAATTTTTGTAGAGTCATCAGAATCTGTATTAAAACGTGTTGTATTAACAGTTGTTGTAAAATCACTTCTTTTAGTATCTTCAGAAACCCACATTTTTCTAGGATTTTCTGACATAATCCGAGTTTGTGTTAGCTGATTAGGTACGGTTAACCCATCAGCCGTATAGTCAAAAGGGTAGTTAGATTCCTGTAAAGACAGGGGATTTAACGCATCTTGGTAAATAGCTTGCTCAAGTTGTTCGGGAGTACAGCGTTCGCTTCTTTTAGGACTCAATGCAGATCTAAATGCATGCATAGTATTTATAGGGAGTCCATTAAGATTAGCGTTTCCTGAAGCTGCCCTTTCCAAAACCGCCATTATTGGTTTTGTTCCAAAAACAGGCTTTCCTGTTGCAGCAAAAGCAAGAACTGCAGCAACACTCCACCAATCCGTAATCTCGTCAGAGTCTGATCCTTCAATGATTTCTGGAGCAATAAAACCAGGGGTGCCCATAACTAAACCAGTGCGTGTTACATGTGATTCGCCCTGACCCATAGATATACCAAAATCAACTAAAACTGGTCCTGTTGTAGAAATCATAACGTTTGTAGGCTTAATGTCTCTGTGTATTATTCCAGCGTTATGAACAGCTTTTACTGCATCGATTAGCTTATGAGCGAGTCGTTCTAAATCGTCTGCGACATATGGACCATTAATAGCGACATCTTCTTTAAGATTGTGCCCATCAATTAGCTCTGTAACTATAAAGGCTATGGAAGCATCAAGCTCCATATCTACTATTGAGCACACGCCTTCGTGATGAATTTTTTGTAAAGCTAGAGCTTCTCGTTTAAGTCTAAGTCTTGCTTGTTCTTGAGGATTAGTGTTTTCTAATGAATCTAAATCTTCACTTTGATCTTCTAACATAGATGCGCGCAGAATTTTCATTGCGTAAAGTTGGCCACCATCATCGTGAACGCGCCAGACAGACCCCATAGCGCCTCCGCCTAAGCGTTCAATTAGCGTGTATCCGCCAATGTTTTGACCAGAACGCAAATCAAATATGCTCACATCTTCCATAATGCATTATGGTAATGGGAGAGTATGCCAATTATGCGTTTTGGTGGAAAATTTATACAAAATTTTATAAACAAATGTTTATATATTTAATGCATATTAATGCGTGTTTGTTAAACATTGTTTATATGTGATTTATCTGTTCGACACGCCGAAATGCTAGAAAATACTGTAATTTTGCTGTTTTTACTAAATAAACATGATATATTAGAGCATGGCTCAACGAAGAGAACCTTCAATGAACCATGTAAGTAAATGTGGACGATTGACGCCGCCGACGTAGGACTTGGGGTCTTGAGTACACACCCTTCACAACGGATCGTTCGGCACGTACCTGCCGATGAAAGGAAAATATCATGGCAGAAGTTGTATTTGATCATGTCACCCGTATTTACCCTGGCAATGACAAGCCATCGGTTGATGATTTGAACATGACTATTAAGGATGGCGAGTTCCTTGTACTCGTTGGTCCATCTGGTTGCGGTAAGTCAACTACATTGAGAATGTTAGCTGGTTTGGAAGAGGTTAACAAAGGTCGCATTCTTATTGGTGGTCAAGATGTTACTACAATGCAGCCAAAGGATCGCGATATTGCAATGGTGTTCCAGAACTACGCATTGTATCCACATATGACTGTTGCAGACAATATGGGATTTGCTCTTAAGATTGCAGGCGTAAGTAAGGAAGAAATCCGCAAGCGTGTTGAAAAGGCTGCTGAGGTTTTGGATTTGACTGAGTACTTGGATCGTAAGCCTAAGGCACTTTCTGGTGGTCAGCGTCAGCGCGTGGCAATGGGTCGTGCAATTGTTCGTGAACCAAAAGTCTTCCTCATGGATGAGCCTCTTTCCAACCTTGATGCAAAGCTTCGTGTACAGACTCGTACACAGATTGCAGCATTGCAGCGTCAGCTTGGCGTCACTACCCTTTACGTGACCCACGATCAGACTGAAGCTTTGACAATGGGTGATCGTATTGCTGTAATCAAGCTTGGTGTTTTGCAGCAGGTTGGTGCTCCTACCGAGCTTTATGATCGTCCAGCGAACGTCTTCGTTGCAGGCTTCATTGGCTCCCCATCTATGAACATCAACCAGCATCCAGTTGTTGATGGCAAGGCTCAAATTGGCGAAGATTCCATCACTCTTCCAGCAGAAGCTGTTGATAAGCTTACTGAAGAAGATAAGGGTCAGATTATTGTCGGCTTCCGTCCAGAAGATGCAAGCTTGGCAACTTCTGATGATCCAAATGCCTTCTCCTTGAAGGTTGTGAACGTGGAAGATCTTGGCTCTGACGGTTATATTTACGGAAACATCATCACTGATGGTTCTCCAGAAGAAGCGTCTACAATGATGAGCGACCAGAACAAGCTCACAACGATTCGCGTGAACCCACGTGCGCTTCCAAAGGTCGGTGACACTGTAAAGATCAAGATTGATCCATCCAAGATGCACCTGTTTGCACCTTCTACAGAGCTGCGTTTGAACTAATTGCTGTTTTCTTGGGTGCTTTGTCTAAAGTGCCCAAGATTTCTGTATAAGGGTATGGCGGGGTTCGCTACGCGAGCCCCGTTTTCGCATCGTTTGAATTATTTACGATTAGTTATAATGCGATTAGTTATAATTTGATTGCGATTTATTATTCAATTATTGGCGTTCGAACTTAACGGGTAGATTAAAGTTTATGGAATGGAACGATACTCCTTTATTGGATCCACGTGCTATGCAAGCAACATCAGTATCTGCGCAGGATGAAACTGTATCTTCTGCAGAGCCTCAAGCTTTGAAGATTACTGCCGCAAGCTCTAATCCTCAAATGTTTATGCTTCCGTGGGAGCTTCCATTATCTCAATGGCCTACGAATCTTTTTGTAAACTTGCCGCGCGGTATCTCTAGGCACGTTGTGCGCTTTGTGCACGTAGGTGACGAAGTGTATGCAATGAAGGAAATTACTCGTCAAGTTGCTGAACGAGAATATGAGCTTTTAAGGCGTTTGCGCAAATTGGAGCTTCCAACCGTTACTCCTATAGCGGTTGTAGCTGGTAGAAAAGATAAGAACGGTGAACCGCTTGAGGCAATGCTGGTAACTCGTCATCTTAAATTCTCTCTTCCATATCGCGCTCTGTTTGCTCGTACCTTAAGACCTGATACTGCAGAGCGTTTGATTGATGCGCTTGCTGTGCTTATGGTTCGTCTGCATCTTTCGGGATTCTATTGGGGAGATGTTTCTCTTTCTAACGTTCTATTTTTAAGAGACGCGGACGCTTTTACAGCATTTCTAGTTGATGCTGAAACAGGTGATTTGCATGGAAGCCTTACAGAAGGTCAGCGTGAATACGATATTGATTTAGCTCGCACAAACATAATTGGCGAACTAATGGATTTAAGTTCTGGTCAACTTTTGCCTGGTGAGGTTGATGAGATTAGCATTGGAGATAGGCTAGTTGACCGTTATCATTCTCTTTGGAGCACGCTTACAGATGTGGACAAATTTAGCCCAGACGAAATGTGGCGTATTGAAAGACGAGTCAATAGGCTTAATGAGCTTGGTTTTTATGTTGACGAGTTGGAAATGAAGACTTCTGTGGATGGGCGAAGAGTGTTGGTTCGTCCACGAGTTGTGGATGCTGGTTATGCTTCACGTAAGCTACTTCGTTTGACTGGTCTTGATGTTCAGGAGAATCAGGCTCGTAGGCTTCTTAATGATTTAGATGCTTATCGTACGTCTACGTGGCGCCAGGGCGAAGAGTTGGAGATTGTTGCTACTGATTGGATGCGTGAGGTGTTTGAGCCTACGGTACGCATGATTCCTGTTGAGTTTAGATCGCAAATCCAACCTGCACAGTTCTTCCATGAAGTATTAGATCATCGTTGGTTTATGGCGGAACGCGTTGGGCATGATGTTTCTATGCAAGACGCTGTAACAAGCTATATTAAGAACGTTTTACCGCAATATAAGATGGACAAGCGTGTTTTGGCCGCGATTAATGCGGATGCTGATTCTGGTGTGGTAGATGATGAATACACGTATTCCACTTCGTCTCCTATGACTCGCGATATTGATGAAGATGACCAAGACGCTAGTGTTTGGGCTAGTTGAATTCACTCGTTAGTTCATATTTTTCTTTAATCAGCAAAGAATATTTTGCTATAATTATGGAATTTTTTATTAATATCGTGTGATATTATTCAACCTATTAGTTGCCAATGATTGTCAACTAACGGAAATAGTTATTGTGTAAATCAAAGGAGATTTCTATGTTAAAGGGCATTGATCCCATTATATCGCCAGAATTATTGAAAGTACTTTGCGAAATGGGACATGGAGACGTTTTGGTTTTGGCAGATGGAAATTTTCCAACCGAATCGGTAGGAAAAGATGCAATTGTTGTTCGTTGTGATGGTCATGGTACTTCAGAATTGCTAAAAGCGATATTGAAGCTTATGCCTCTTGACCAGTACACATCTAAGCCAGTTACTCTTATGGAAGTTGTTCCAGGGGATTCTTGTGAAACTCCAATTTGGAAAGACTATGAAGATATTATTTCTGGTTTTGATAAGCGCGGCGCTAATACCATAGGAACCTTGGATCGTTTTGCATTTTATGATGAAGCGAAGAATGCGTATTGTGTGGTTGCTACTGGTGAACGTGCTCAATATGCGAATATTATGCTTCGAAAAGGTGTGGTTTTCGCTGGAGAATAAATAACCCTTATACCAATAAACCCCACCAGAGATTCTGATTAGAGTATTTTTTAACACTGCATTGTTGTAAATAAGATTTTTGTAATTTCTTATTTTGCGCTGCAGTGTTTTTAGTTGTGTATTGATAAAACTTGTGGTTTTGAGTGTATGGTGTTTTTTGTTAACTTAGTATACAATTAATTCTAGTTATTATAATGAGTGTAAACAATACGTATATGCGATGCATATTGTTGCTCTTGATTATTTATAACTGTGGCTGGCAGCGATGGCAGCCCGTATGTAATTCAGTCATTTGTGCATTAACCGCACAAATGTGTGTGCGTTTTTATCGATTTTATCTTTGTTTGAGGTACACATATTTACATTTCGATGAAGAGATGTGGATGGCTGGCTTAATGAAGAAAGGAATCCCATGAAGTTTCGACGATTGTTGCAAGGCGGCGCAATATTTGCTTTGTCGATCAGTATGGCTAGTCCGATGATTGCACAAGCTTCAGTGCCACAGGAAGATTCAATTGATCCATTCCATCCCTCAATACTGTGGGCAAGTTCTGAAGAAAAAAATGGTGAGAAAAAGCCAAATGGTACCATTTCTGCGCTTACTGATAGCGATGGGAGCGTGGATAGTGCTAAAACGTTTTGGACAACAAAATGGCAAGGTGGATACGATAATTTCCCACACATTCTCGCTATAAAAAATAATACTAATAGAGAGGTTTGTGGAATTCAGTATACTGCGCGGCCATCGTATGAATCAGTGCAAGGTAATTCGAATGCGCCAGGTGTTTATAGTGTTTTTGCATTCGATAAAGATCCAGGAAATCCATCTGATAAGAAAGATATTAATTGGCGTTCTAAAGTTCATCAAACGAAATTTAATAATGGCGAATTGATTGCAACTGGTGGTTTAAAAGGTATCAATGAGCCGCAAATTATCTCGTTTAAATCTACCAATAAGCCAATATTGACGTTGGTTGGTTTTAAAGCAGTTGATAGTAGCAAAAAAGATATGTCGGCTTCAGACATCAAACTTGTTCCATGTTTACCAGTTGAACATATGAAGAAACAAGGACGGGGTGATGCAACAGCTGCGCCTATTGATTTCTTCATTGATCAATTGCCATTTGGTGCTCCTGGTAAGCCAGTTACTTTCAGTCCATCGCAATATACTTATGAATCTACTGCATACTATCATACAACCTCTGTGTCTGCCAGAGTTAAGTTGCCCACTGGGGCTACGGCTACTATCAATGGCCGCAAGGTGGATTCTGATGGAAGAGTATCGGGCATTCCGTTAACAAAAGGTGTTAATGCTATAGTTGCAAAAGTTGTTGTTGGTAATGCTGCAAGTACATATGTTGTAAATGTGACAAAGGTTGACACAGATTTCCGTGGCAATGAAAAAATTAATGCAACTGTGAAGATAAATGGTGCAAATGATAATGACAATCTAATTGTTACGGATGGTATGCGTGCCACTTCTTGGAATACTACGAGTTTGAAAGATAGCGCTGAATGGTCTAACAAATCAACTGGTTTTACAATTCATTTAAATAGCCCTCGTTATGTAGGACGTATACAAGCTTATGGTTGGCCGACCATGCCAGCTGGCTCCCCTGGGTGGCAAGGAGGGCATTCTGTTGCTATTGATGTCAAAGCTGGTGACAATTGGAATACGGTTGTCACCAATGCAAGCCTTACGCGTGATAGTGATGGCTTATGGTATTGGGATTTGAACGGTTATCATAAAACACAAGATATACGTGTGTGGCTTAACAAGCCCAAAATTCACGATCCACAGCAAAACGGAATAGGTGCCACTGGTATGAGATTGGAAGAAGTAGAAGTGTGGGGGTTGCCTGAGGGTCAGAATCCAAAAGAAATTAAAGTACCTGATGAAAAACCTAAATATACCAGTTTTAATGCAAATGAAAATAAATATGGTGTGAATCGTGCACAAGCATTGGCATTGCAATACGGTGTATTATTGCCAACTTGGGTACCTTCTGAAGGCTATGGGCGTGGAGTTTATAACGATGCAGAACGCCGTTTAACTGGCGGATCGTTCCCTATGTTCTATGATAAGCCTTTATTTAATGCTCCATTGATGCGGCAATTAGGGAAAGGTGTGCCTTGGTCACTTGCTAAAGCTCCAAAGGGTGGCAATAGTATGGGTGAAAATAGTGTACCTAAAGATTTTTTGACTGAAGAAATGAAGCCATATGCTAATAGTCTTGTTGATATTCAATATGGTGATGAGGGAGGTTATAGCGAAAGTGAAGTACAGAAATTTAATCGATGGTTCAGTTGGTCTAAGAATAGGTATCCTGGGGCAATAGTGCATTCTAATCAAGCTCTTGGTCTTGGTTGGGAAACGCATTCCAATATGAGTCATTTTGTCAAAACAGCAAAGCCTGATCTTGTTTCGTGGGATACATATTATTATGGTGCAGGTCAAGGTCCAAAGCCAAGTAAAATTGTGGCAAACATGTTGCAGAATAAGCTATGGACTTCTCAGAGACAAGCAGCCCTAGAGGGTTTGACAGGTGATTGCAGTCAGCCAGTTCTATTTGGACAATATTTAGATTACAACTGGGATGCTAATGTTTCTGCTTCTCAAAAGTCGATTGTTCCTATGATAGGATTAGCTACTGGCCAAAAATGGTTTGGGCTATTCCGTATGGAATATAATGCTTATGATCGCAGTTCGATTATTGACCAAGATGGAGCTCCAACGCGAAGCTTCTACGAATTTTCTAGCATTTTCAAAGATGTGCAGGGCCTTGGGAAATACTTGGTTGCAATGAATAATGAGTATGCAGGATTGAAATCTGGCGTATATGCAGATCGTGCATCTGCTCCGAATATTCAGGGATTCCGTATGGGAGCTTTTGACAGCACGGAGGGAAAGCTAGCGAATGCAGAATTTGGGTTGCAAAAGATTACCGTAAAGAATGTCGGAACTGTTAATAACGGAAAACCTGGAGATGTGCTTGTCGGTCATTTCTCAACACTAAAAGATCTTAATGAGGAAATTCGTAAAAAGATTTTTGGTGAAAGTAAATATGCACCAAAGGCATTGTTGGTAGTTAATGCTTTAACTGGTGATACTCGCTATCCATCATATTATTTATCAACACGTAATGATAATGGTTCTTATGCTGAAACGGCACAGGATATCACGCTTACTGTAAAAAGACCTTCTAGAAATGCAATACTCATGCAGGTTGATCCGCGTACATACATAGCTAAGACAGTTCCGCTTAAAGATGGTGATGATGAGCAGGATGTAAAACTAGAACGTGTTGGCGGAGGTCGTGCTCGATTGCTGTATTGGTTGGAAAATAACGCAGCTTATGAACGTAAAAAAATTGAGGATATAGAACCAAAGAACATTGCGAAAGATAAGAATGTTATAGCAAGTCAATCACGTACTGAGCCGGAGTATGCTGCTAAATCCTTAACTGACGGTGACATATCTACGCGTTGGGCAGCTCCAGATAATCCAAATTATCCAGTGACGCTTGATATCACATTAGGGTGCAATGCTAAGTTCGATGCTGTGCAAATTGAAGAATTTGTTGAGGGTAACGTGAACCATCGCATTAAAAAATTCTCCTTATGGACAAAAAATCAGTGTGATCGTTCAGCGTATAGTGAGAGCTCATGGGAAAGAATATATGGAAAAGATAATGCTGCAAAGGAAGATCTCAGTGATATCAATTTCGAGAATTCTCAATATGCTAGCGAATTGCGTGTGCAGATAGATGAGGTATATCCGAATGTTGATATGTATAATGGGCATCCGGGTAGTCCAACTATTAGTGAAATTAAAGTGATTTCTAAGACTGAGCAAAAGAAGACTCCAAAATCTAAGCATGGTTCGTCTGTTCTTGATTCAGGTGGTGTTTCTACTGATTCAAGACAGTTGGATAATTCTTATGGTCCAAGTGTGACGTTGGAGTCTGGTGATAATCATGATGGTATGTCAAAGGCTAAGCGGAATAAGTCTATGTCTGGTCCGTCTGTTCATGATTCAGGTGGTGTTTCTACTGATTCAAGACAGTCGGATAATTCTTATGGTTCAAGTGATTCGAATGTCAGTGGACTGAGAATGAGCGAAAATAAGCAGCCTACTATTCGTAAGAATGGCTTGTGTCAAAAACGTGAGAAGTGCTCTCGTGGCATGTTGGTTGCTGGAGGTAGTAGTGTGACTGGCGTCTCGGTGCTTTCGTTAACATTTTTTGCTTTTCATTTACTTGTTAGACATAGTAGGAAAGTGCGACAAAAATAGCCATTATAGGTGTATATAATTAGTCTATTCTGTTAGTGTATCCCCATGTGTATTTAGTGTTTATGCCTATTTGTGCATGGGGATTTTTTATGTCTGAAAGACTTTAGAATACTGCTTTTTGAATATGCGGATAATGATTTAACTGGCGTACATCCTTGTTTTTTGTTAATATAGTAAACAATTGATTGTTCGATGTGAAGTTGCATTGATTGCTAAAGCAGGGTGGCAGCATGAATGAGGATTATTTAGCAAATGTAAGGCCTACAGCACGTCAAATTTCTTGGCAGCGCATGGAAATGTATGGTTTTATTCATTTTGGAATGAATACTATGACAGATCGTGAATGGGGGCTTGGTCACGAAGATCCGAAGATATTCAATCCAGATAATTTAGATGTTGACCAGTGGCTTGATGCTCTACAATCGGCAGGTATGACCGGCGTGATTCTAACTTGCAAGCATCATGATGGTTTTTGCTTGTGGCCTTCAAAGTACACCAAGCATACCATTGCGTCCTCTCCATATAAAAATGGAAAAGGAGATATTGTGCGCGAAGTTAGTGAATCAGCTTATCGACATAATATGAAATTTGGCGTATACCTTTCACCATGGGATCGTACAGAATCATCATATGGCACTGGCAAAGTTTACAACGATTTTTATATTAATCAACTTGTTGAATTGCTAACGCACTATGGTCCTATTTTTTCCGTATGGCTTGATGGTGCTTGCGGCGAGGGTGAGAATGGTAAAACGCAAACTTATGACTGGCAACGAATCTATAATACAGTCCGGGCGCTGCAGCCAGATGCTGTTATCAGTGTTTGCGGTCCAGATGTGCGTTGGTGCGGCAATGAAGCTGGTCATACGCGCTCTAATGAGTGGAGCGTATTACCTACAGAATTACGTAGTGCTGAATTAACCTCTTCAAAATCACAACAATCAGATGATGGTAAGTTCTCTCGCAAATTTGCGTCTACTGATGAAGATTTAGGGTCTCGTAAGGCGCTTGCACACTACGAAGGCGATTTTGCTTGGTATCCAGCAGAAGTTGATACCTCTATTCGCAAAGGTTGGTTCCATCACGATAATGAGGATAATAATGTTCGCAGTTCTGATGAATTATTTGATATATGGTGTAAATCTGTAGGGGGTAACTCAACACTTTTGTTGAATGTGCCACCGACACGTCATGGTTTGTTAGCAGATTCTGATGTTAAAATTTTAAAAGAATTGGGCGATAAGATTCGTAAATTCCATGGGCGCGAATTACGAGATCATGAAGCATTATCAATACAAGTTTTAAGTCCTAATACATATGAAGGAAATCCAAAGTACTTGGTTGACAGAAAACAGGGTACAGCATTGTCATCTTCTAAGCCGATTGATTTTCGTATGGTATTTACTGAACCTACTTATATTGATGGCTTAGTTATTGAAGAAGATATTAGTAAAGGACAACACGTTGAAACAGCTGAAATTCACGTTATTGATGAATATGGAGTAAATCATCATGTTTCAGATGTTCATGCCATAGGATATCGCAAAATTCTACGTTTTGACGCGATTCGTGCAGTATCGTTAACTGTGAGAATAACTAGTATTCGTCAATATGTAGCTCTTCAATCATGCTATCCACTAGTTGCACAAGACGAGTAGTAGAAAAGAAAACTCTG
Organism: Gardnerella sp. KA01002; assembly: GCF_049244015.1. Classification (NCBI taxonomy): domain Bacteria; kingdom Bacillati; phylum Actinomycetota; class Actinomycetes; order Bifidobacteriales; family Bifidobacteriaceae; genus Gardnerella; species Gardnerella sp. KA01002. Next base: position 1,585,584 of record NZ_CP058365.1, on the reverse strand, counting down.
ATATAAATTTATTTCAATAGCAATAAAATACCGCTGACATAGAAACTTTCTTGTAACTATATCAGCGGTATTAGCTATAGGAGGGAGGGTTAGAATAATTGCAAATCCACATTTAGAGAATATGGTTTATTGGCAGGCAAATGATATTCGGGATGCACAGGCGAGCCCCACGAATCATCGCCGCCGACTCCCATTTGTGCTGCAAGAATTCGCAAGAACATATGTTTTGAGTCACCTAAATCACTTATATGTTGTGCTTCCTCTATCATAGTGCTGCTGTATGGAAGTAAACTTACGCAGAAGTTGCTAGTACTATTATGCCGCTGAATACGCATGCCATGCCCAGAATCGTCTGTTACGTTTGCCCATCTTACTTTTTCATGATTGCCAGTTTCTTGTGGAACAAGATATGGCATAAAATCGTCAAAAGCATTTGTTTTCCAAATCCCTAAACGTCCCGCACTGGTGCGGTCTGCATATGTTTCAACAGGACCAATACCGTAGAATTCAAGGTTTCTGTATTCTATTGGTAGCATCCATTCCAATCCAAATGCTGGAATGGAAGGTAAATCTTTTCCAGAAGGAACATAATTTAGTTCAATGTGTAAATCTCCTGATGTTTTAGACACATATGTTAAATTCACTATTGTATGGTCTGCGTTAGCAAGTTCATATTTGTATACAATTTGTAGCGTATTGTCGTCGAGCTTCTCAGCTGTTTGATCTACGCATTTAGCATATTTACCTGCTACATACCATTGAGCACGCTCAAAACCATGTTTGCAACCGCGGTCATTGTCTGTTAGTGCTCGGAATGTAGTGATCAAAGGACGTTTAATCACAAATTCTCGTTCGTCAAGACGGTATGAAATAAGCCCGCATTGTGAATATGAAAAAAGCGTTTCGATCGAAGAGTTACGTGTTCCTGCGTTCCAGCGTCCAATAGTAACAGTGCCATCTTTATGTAATCGTGCATTTGATATTTGCTTAGCTTGTGATTCTGAATTTTTAGTTAATATTGTGTATTGTCCGAACGATAATTCGTATCCTTTTTGTGCCCAACGTGTAGATTTTGCAAGCGTGCACGAAACTTCAAAAGTAATTTCTTCCCCACTGCTTTGATACTGTTCTAATGGCCACTCTATGGGCATTTCAAAATCATTTTCAGGTTCCACATTACACGTATATGGTTGAGACCACATAATTTTGCCGTCAACGCGTAATTTTGCCAAGAATACGTAATTTTCAGTATTCATGAAAAGCTGATGATTTTCTATGCGAACACCATTTTCGTTTGGATATAGTCTTATATTTGCATATTGTTGTTTAGCCTCAATGGCCTTAGGACTTGGTTTTCTATCTGCGAATAATAGACCGTTGCCGCAGAATTCATAATCGGTAGGTCGATCATCAAAGTCGCCACCATATGCCAAATGCGTGGTTCCGTCTGGTAGGGTTTGTCTTATTGCCTGATCGATGAAATCCCAAATAAAACCACCTTGGTAATGCGGATACTTTTCAAGAGCAACATACTCGTTCATGTTTCCCAATGAATTCCCCATAGCATGCATGTATTCGCAAGATATATAAGGTTTATCTGGGTTGTTTGACACGTATTTTTCTATTTCATCTGCGTGAGCATACATGCGTGTTTCAATGTCGCTAGTATCGCGCCAAGACTTATCCATAGTCTGCCCTTCGTAATGCACTGGGCGATGTGCATCTAGAGCATGAGCATGATGATACATAGAACGAAATACGTCTCCACCAAAGGACTCGTTTCCGAGAGACCAAATCAGCACACATGGGTGATTGTAATCGCGTTTAATCATGTTATCGACGCGATTTACGCACGCGGCACGCCATTCATCTCTACTGCCAGGAATAGCGCATTCTGGAGTTATGTTTCCGCGCCCATCTGACCACGTTCCATGTGTCTCTAAATTAGTCTCGTCAATAATATATAGCCCATATTCGTCGCATAAATCGTACCAAGCATCTTGATTAGGATAGTGAGAAGTTCGTACAGCGTTTATATTGTGTTGCTTACAAAAAAGCACATCGGAAACCATGTCATCATATGTGATTGCTCGGCCTCTGTCGCAATTAAATTCATGACGGTTTACGCCTTTGAAAATAATGCGTTTTCCGTTTAATCTCATTATGCCGTTTTCAATATCAAAATGTCTAAAACCAATCGGCTGCACTACATGTTCAATAATATTTGATTCTCTGCTTACAACATCAATATGTAAGTCGTATAGCGCAGGGTATTCAGCACTCCAAGGTAGTGCTTTAGTAATAGTAGTCTGTTTTAGTTCAGTAATCGTTTGTGCAGGTAGCGTGCAGTCCCACAAAATCTCATTATTATTTGTGAATTTATCGTTGCTGTATTTATGATTTGTAATGTAAGTATGCAGTGTAATATCTTTTAAATTGTCTCCTTCTATGTTTGCTCTGAATGCGAGTTTCCCAGTATTTGTATCATTGCTATAATCTGCATCAACATGAAGATTTGATACATGGGTGGAAGGATGTGCACACAGTTCAACGGAACGGAAAATTCCGTGTAGTCTCCAATAATCTTGATCCTCTAGCCATGATGCGCTAGAAAATTCGTAGCACGCTACAACAATACTATTTTCAGAATCTTTTAAAAATTGAGTAATATCAAATTCACTCGGCGTAAAAGAGTCTTCACTATATCCAACAAACTTTCCGTTAATCCATACATAAATAGCTGTTTGTGCTCCATGGAAGGTAATAGTAGCTTTACCTTCTTCGTTCAAAATCTGTTTAAGATTATTTTGTAAAACAAAATGTTTCTTATAAATTGCCACATGATTTAAGGAAGGAACATTTGGTGCTTTAACGTCCTCATGACCATCCCAAGGGTACTGAACGTTAACGTATTGCGGTTTTAATAGACCGTTCATCTGTAAGTGAGATGGAACTGAGATTGTTTGATATGAAGAATCTTCGTAATTTTTAATATCCTCATCTAAGTTTTCAGGGTTGAATACGCGGGAAGAAAGTAGCTTTACTTCCCACGTTCCATTAAGTGACTGTATTGGTGTGGTGTCATTTATTGTGTAATGATGATGTGAATGCGCTGAAATAGTGTTAACGGCAAAAACCTGAGGATTTGTTATCCAATCAGTTTTTGCATAGTTGGAAGATATGCAAGTATATGTTGGCTCATCCCAACAAGTATTGTCATTATAAATAGATGGCCTAGCCATTACATGCTCCAAATCGTGTTAGTAAAAGTTAAGAATACGTATAGATTAATTATGCTTCTGACAGCATAAAACTGTCAGAAGCAATAAAAGCAGATTTAGCTGGTTACCCTTTTGTAGCTCCAATTGCTAAGCCTGATTGCCAGTAGCGTTGCAATGCCAAGAAGAGCAGAATCAGTGGGAATACGACTAGCAAAGATGCGGTAATGACTAGGTTTGGAATAATAGGCATATTGCCACCTTCATTGCCTTGAGCATTCCACTGTGCAAGACCTAATGCCAATGGATACCATTTAGAGTCTTTCAGCATTATCAATGGAAGGAAGTAATTGTACCAAATAGAAACAAATGCGAACAATGACACTGTTACCAATGATGGTTTCATAAGTGGTAATGCAACTTGGAAGAAAATGCGTCCTTCTCCAGCACCATCGATACGTGCTGCTTCTATAAGAGAAGTTGGAACACTTTGCCCTGAAAATGTCCACATTAAATATAGACCAAATGGGTTTAGTAGAGATGGAATTATTACAGCCCAAGGAGTGTTTGTTAAACCAAGCTGCGAGAAAATCAAGAACTGTGGAACTACAAGCAGTACTCCTGGAATTGCCATAGATCCTAAGATGGTTAGCAAAATAAAGTGTTTGCCTTTAAAATTGAGTTTTGCTAGAGCATATCCTCCCATAGTTGCAAACAATACAGAAATGATAGTGCCAATTATTGTGTATAGGACCGTATTTAGAATCCATCGTGCGAAAATGCCATTGTTATATGTAAATACCTCTACTATGTTGTCCCATAGAGCGAATGATGATCCAAATGATAGACCGAATGTAGAAGCAAAATCAGCCTTAGTTTTTGTAGCATTTATGAATAGCCAAACAAATGGAACGAGAGCATATAAGAGATATAGATACACCCAGAATGTCATTATTGGACTCTTCTTTGGATGTTCAACAGTGTAGAACCTCGTGAGTGGAGGCATCGCTGCCTGATTATTTGATGATTTTGTTGTATTAATCATTTGTTCTTCCTTTTGGATGCTTCGTTGCATATTTCGTCTATGGTTAATCAGCGGTGACATTTTTGCGCATATTGCGAATTTGAATCGTAAATGTAACGACAATGACAATAATTGCCATAATCAATGCTGCTGCAGCAGCATATCCCTGTGAAGAGTCACCAAAAGCTAGATTGTAAATGTATAAGTTTGGTGTCCAACTGGTTGTAATGCCAGTGCCTCCAACCATTTTTGACAAAATTTGCGGCTCGTTGAAAAGCTGTACACTACCTATTATTGAGAAGATAGTAGTTATAGCCAGTGAGCCTCTAATCTCTGGAAGCTTGATATAACGATCTATTTGGCGATAGCTTGCTCCGTCAATTACAGCAGCTTCGTAAAGATCTGGTGAAATAGCCTTTAATGAAGAATAGAAGATGAGCATGTTATATCCAATAGCAGCCCAGCTAATCATTACTCCGATAGAAATCATGATAAATGAAGGAGAAAATGGATTTATATCAGTATGAGATATTTCATTAAAATTCTTGAACAGACCATACCTAGTTCCAAGGATGAACCCCCACATTAATGTGGAGATAACACCAGGAACAGCGTATGGAATGAATATTGAGATTCTGCACCAGTTTGTACCATATAGACGTTTCGAATCGATAGCAAGCGCTAGACAAATGGAAATTATTAACATTAGAGGGACTTGGATTGCTGTAAATATGAGGACGCGTGCAATACCCTGCCACAATAGTGGATCTCTCAAAAGTTCGAGATAGTTTTTTGCGCCGACAAACACGGTTCCGCCAATTAATTGGTGTCCAAAGAAACTAATGTACATCGAGTATACAAGTGGAATAATAAACACGAAGGTAAAGAGAAGCAAAAATGGAAGCACGAACATCCAACCAGCAGCTCCTTCGCGTTTAATTCCATTGCGTTGCCGTGTTAAATTCGCTCGTTTATTTTTAGAAGTGTTCAATATCATTGCTTTCCCCCAATGTAAAAACTTTTCAGTTAAATTAGGTGCTGTTGGTGTTGTAGCACCAACAGCACCTTAAATGGTAATGAGTTTATTTGCTATTATTAGTAAACATTATTTGCTTACTGTGAAGCCCTGTTTGTTTCCATAGTCGATGCACAGCTTAGCCCAGTTTTCTAGCTGAGTTTGCAGTGATTCGCCTTTGGCTACTTTTGCATAATCCATATTGTCACCATATAGATCACGCACTTTTTCCATGAACGGAAGGTACTGCCATCCTTCTCCTACTTTTTGAGCTGAATCGGCAATAGGCTCACGGTACTTCTGGTCTCCGAAGTAAGGGTCAGTAGAAGAGAGGAATTCGTTATTCTTAAGTACGGAAACATTTGGAGGGAATACTCCAGCATCAACGCGTGCTTTTACGCCTTCCTTATCGTAGGCAAGGAAGTGCAAGAATTTCCAAGCCCATTGATGATTCTTTGCTTTCGCTGGAATAGCAAAGCCAGAGCCGCCGTTTTCTGCGCTCAACTGTTCGCCCGCTTTCCATTGAGGCATAGGGGCAACACGGAAGTTTCCAGCTTGTTTTGGAGCGCGATCTTTAATGCTAGAGGTGAACCATCCTCCTATGATTTGTGTGGCAATAGTTCCATCGTTTAAAGCTCTGTTCCAATCATCGGACCAAGTTTTGATATTAGTTGCGATTAAGCCTTCCTGAATCATCTTCTGATAGTAAGATACAGCTTCCTGCATCTTTGGATCTTTTACGTTAATGTGAGCAGTGGTTCCGTTAACCTTAAATGGATGCCCTCCAGCTTGCCATACAAGGGATAGCAATGTGAAGATATCGCTTGCGTCATTTGTTATGTAGTACTTGTCTCCGAGTGCTTTTACTTTCTTAGCTGCTTGGTAATATTCTTCCCAAGTTTCTGGTACTTTGCTTACTCCTGCTTTTTCTAATATTGCCTTATTGTAGAACATAACGCTTGGGCCGTAATCCATTGGAATTGCGTATGGCTTATTGTTGAAGCTGATGTCCTGCCATGCGCCTTTCACAAATGTGCCTTTATCATTATTTGCGCCAAGAGTACTTAAATCTACAAGTTTATTTTGAATTGCGAAATAAGGAACCGTCAAGTACTCAAATTCCATAACGTCTGGAATTCCCGATCCAGCTTGAATGGCTGTATCCAGAGCCTGATAAGCGTCTGTTACAGTTTCTACTTTAATTTTTACGTTTGGATATTTCTTTTCAAATATTGCTGCTGCTGCTTTTGTTGGTGTTGTATTACCAGTCCACACAGTGAGGTTAACAGGTGTTTTAGTATCAACTTGCGCTGATGAACTCGAGTTATTGGTGTTACCGCATCCAGCAAGCGATAGTAGAGCGGCGCTCGCTGCTGCAATGATGCCAATAATTTTCTTTCCACTATGCATGGCGCTTCCTTTCTTTGAAGCTTTACTTGTCGACTTTGACGAGTTGTGTATTGATTGCCGGCGGCATCTATGTCGTAGGAACATTCAATGTTAACTATCTTAACAAATTATTTATTTGTTGTAAAGTCCAAGAAATATACAAATACTTGTGTGTATATTGGGATGAAATTATTGTTAATAATTATGGTAATTATGCCTAGCGCGTATGTGTTACAGCTGGCTACAATGGTTGAGAGTGTACAATATAGTTTATTGTGAAATTTTGTTGTGAGTACATGTGCTGACAACATTTTTCCTGATGATTTGGCCTATTGGTGGGATGGTACGATGTAGTACTTACTTTCAGTATGCTGCAACAGCCCTATACTTGAGGAGTGTCATGTTTGGAACAACTGATGATAATGCCTTGTCTTGCTTTCTATCACCTTCTATGACAGTTACTAAAAAACATGAACCCGCTGATGTACGAATCAATAATCGCATGATGGTTTTTGGACAAATTTTTTCATCATGTCCTATGTCTAGAGCACAAATTGGTAGGAAAACTGGATTATCGCGAGTTGCTGCGTGCGAAGTCGTGTCTGACATGTTAGATAAACACTTTCTGATGGAAAATGGATATGAACAACCAACGCGACCTGGTAAAAAAGGAACTTTAGTAAGTGTAGATGATCAATATTGGAATGTGGTTGTTCTGGACTTATCAATGCCATTTTTGTTGCAAGCTGCTGTAATGAATTTACGCGGTGAAATTGTAACTAGAGTTGAAAAATCCTTTGATAAAATTACTGCTATTACGCCTGAAACTGTAATTGCTTTGGCTGAGTCACTACTTGATGGTGCCTCACATATACTTGGTTTTGGTGTTGCTGTCCCAGGTATTGTTGATGAAGATGGTGTAGTAGTTGAAACTGCGAATTTTGGGTGGAAGAATGTGCCTTTGCGCAAGATGTTTCAACAACATTTTGGTAAGTTCTGTACGGTAGATAATGATGCGAATAGTGCTTTGATCGGTGAACGTTTTTGTGGAGCTGGCAGAGCAACTGGCATTTTTGTTCAAATCGCTGTTGGCGTAGGCGCAGCATTGTTAATCGATGATTCGCTCGTTTTGGGGAGTCATCATGCTGCAGGTGAAATCGGTCACGTAGTTGTTGATCCAGATGGTCCACAATGCACGTGTGGTAAGCGTGGTTGTTTAGAGACTTTTATATCTGCAGCAAACTTACGAAGAAGAATTAATGAGAATCCTTTAGACAGGACGACAATGCTACAGGAAGCAGGTCGTTCACTTGGACATGTGCTTGCTCCGTCTGTTAGCTTACTTGATTTAGATGATGTTTTTGTATACGGTTCAAAAGATATTGTTGACGATATATTTTTAGGTGCGACTGAATGTGCAATTAATGCCGAAGCCGCCTCAACATTACAAAACCATTCTATTCGTGTGCAACAATGTTCTTGCGGTGATGACATAGTTTTACGTGGTGAGAGCATTGCTGTTGTGCAGGCAGTGCTTCGAAATGCAAATGAGTATAAAAAAGTGCCCCCTGTGGGACTCGAACCCACAACCCAAGACTTAAAAGGACTCTGCTCTGCCAATTGAGCTAAAGGGGCAACAAATGCCAAGTATACTACATTTTGTAGACTAATCCAACTTATGGCTACATGTAGCGTGTGTTTTGTGGCAAGTTGCTGCAAAATTGCAGGCAAAAATCACAAATTGATCTGTCCTAATTCTTCAAGTTTTTCTTTAATCTGAGTTGCAGTCGGCTCAACCATAAAACTTCCATCGCTAAAAGTAACGACAGGAATATGCTTCTGCCCACTAATATCAATAGCCTTTTGTTCGGCGCCTTCTTCAGATTCAATGTTATGCCAAGTAAAAGCAGCATTAAACTTATTAAGCGCAGCTTTAGCTCTGATGCAATCGCCACACCAATCTGCTCCATAAACATCAATCAATGGCGAGTTTTCCATACGCAATACCCCAATTCAATTTCTGATTACAAAATTAACTTACAAAAGTATTGTATTAAAATGCTAATATTTACGTGATTTTTGCTTACTGTAGCAACAGTATTCGTTACATTCTAATCAACTGTCCCTTTAATTTCATAGTCTTTATTATATGAATATAGTTATGGATTTAGATTTGATTATATGGTCCACTGTTGGCACAGTTGTTTTAGCAGTGCTTTTAGTGACTGCGGCAGTTGTGCTGAGAATTATCAGTAAGTCGCGAGGTCCTTTAATACCTACTAGCAAAGATAATCCACTGCCTAGCGTAGCTAAAAGTGATAGCAATGTTGAGCCATCTGCGCCTGAAAACGTTGCCTCTCGAGTTACAAGATTGCGCTCTAAACTTGCTAATAGTGCGAATCCTTTTGGTCGTGCTCTGTTCAATATATTGAGCAAAGATAATCTTAGTGAAGACGATTGGCAAGATGTAGAAGATACGCTTTTAATGGCAGATGTTGGAGCACAGGCAAGTGATGAATTGGTTGAATCACTTAGAAAAGATGCTAGGATTTCTGGAACAGCAAGCGCACAAGATGTACGTGAAATACTTCGTGCAAAATTGCTGGATATCGTTGGTGCCAAAACAGATAGAAGCCTAAATGCGGATTCTTCTAAAGCTCATAAGCCAAGCGTAATCATGATGGTTGGTGTAAATGGCACTGGTAAAACAACTACTGCTGGAAAGCTTGCGCGACTAATGGTTTCTAAAAATCGTTCTGTAATATTAGCTGCAGCAGATACTTTCCGCGCTGCAGCTGCAGACCAGCTTGAAACTTGGGCAAATGCTGTAGGTGTTAAAATCGTTCGATCCGAAAAAGACGGTGCAGATCCGGCTTCTGTAGCATTTGACGGTGCCGCCAAAGCTAAGGAATCCAATTCAGATGTTTTGATTGTAGACACGGCTGGAAGGCTGCAAAATAAGGCAAATCTTATGGACGAGCTTGGCAAAATTCGCCGAGTTATTGAAAAAACTGTTCCTGTAGATGAAGTCCTTTTGGTTCTTGATGCTACAACTGGTCAAAATGGCATGGTCCAGGCAAAAGTTTTTGCTGAGGCAATTGGAATTACAGGTGTGGTTTTAACTAAGTTAGACGGTTCCGCGAAAGGCGGTATCGTGGTTTCTGTTCAAAAAGAGCTAGGCGTTCCTGTGAAGCTTGTCGGATTGGGAGAAGGTCCAGACGATCTAGCTCCATTCGATCCAGAAAGTTTTGTGGATGGAATATTGGATTAATCTATCGTAATTAGTTATTAATCACGCAGCGCTAGTTGAGTAGAATATAAAAGAACATATAAAATAGAATATTGAAGACATAACCGCCGAGGGTTGTGTATTGTGAGGTGAAAGATGACCGCAATGGATCCGCAATGGGCATTATTGGCCGCTGCTTTAGTGTTTATAATTACGCCAGGGATTGCTCTATTTTATGGCGGTCGCGAACGAGCAACATCTATGGTCAATATGATGATGCTTTCTGCTGGAGCTATTGCGGTAACAACCATAGTTTGGACGCTATGGGGATGGTCAATGGCTTTCGCTGGTAAAGACATGATTGGCGGCGTTGTGGGTGATCCTGTGAGTGGTTTGCTTCTACGTGATTCAATGGTTGCAGATCATGGAATTTTTACTTCTATGGACGCAAACACAGGCTTGTCGGGCGGAGGTATTCCAGCAGCCTTTAGATTAGCGTGCGCTGTCGTAGCGGTTGCTCTTATTACTGGTGCGTTGGCTGGACGCGTAAAATACGCAATTTGGCTTATATTCGTGGCGGTATGGGTCACTTTAGTATTTGCTCCTCTAGCGCATATGGTTTGCGGAGGGGGATTGCTTTCCCCTAATGGCGCAATATCACAAGCTTTAGGAATTCAAGTACACGATTTTGCTGGAGGATCGTTGCTGCACCTGACTGCAGCAGTTTCTGCGCTTGCAATCGTGCTAATTATTGGTGGTCATGCGCACTTCCCGTTAAAGCGATTTGTGCTTCATACCAAATCCTCTACTGTTCAAGGTAACAGTAGTAATAATTCTGAGCATAAGGGAAATTTGGTTCGTGCATTGTGGGCTGACGTTGCGAGATTTAGTAAATTAGAGACTAATACGGGTTCATCATCTTTTAAGGCAGAAGATTCTAATGGTTCTGTTGAAGCTGTTAGTGATGTTGCTGATAATTCTGTAAATGTTCTAAAACGCCATCCGCATAATGTACCGTTTGTTGTTCTGGGAATTTTTATTATTTGGTTTGGCTGGCTTGGCTTAATGATTGGATCTTCTGTAGGTCTTCCTGGAGTTGCTGGATATGCTTGGGTTTCATCCACTATTACAGCATCTGCTTCTATGCTTGCTTGGGGTATTACAGAGCGTTTGCGTTCAGGTTGTTTTACTGCTGTTGGCGCCGCGTCTGGAATTATGGCGGGTTTGGCCGCTAGTTCTGCCGCTGCAGATGTGATTGCGCCTTTATGGGCAATGGTATTAGGAGTTATTGTTGGTGTCGTTACATGCCTTGCAACGCATTCTAAGACTTTTGCGCGTTATGATGGAGCGCTTCATGTTGTGAGCGTGAACGGCATCGCTGCTCTTATCGGTATTTTTGCAGTGGGATTATTTGCTGATAGTAGCGGACTGTTTTGCGTTGGTGACTGGCATCAGCTTATCGCGCAGATTTGTTTACTTGTAATCACTGTTCTTTATTCCGGTGCAGTTACTGCTTTAGTTGCATTTGGTTTAGAGAAGCTTTTTGGTTGGAGAATATCGGAAGCTAAGGAGCGTAAGGGTGTTGATTTGGCAGATCAGGGTGAGCGCGCATATGACTTTTCGAGTATTGCTCAAGCTAGAGCTGGAGCTGTTGTAGAAGTTGCTGATTCTGAAGAAGGGAAAACCCAAGTGGCAGTTCTTACTCCAGTAGCTATTTCTGTTGATGAATCAGTTGTAGATGCAGATGGTGATTCTGTAGGTTCAGATAGTGATTCAACGGTTGCTGGCGATAATTCAGCTCATTCTGATGATAATGTTTCTGCTCAATCGCAAGACGAAGTTGAATTGGGCGAAGAGAAGATTGAAACTGAAAATGATGGAAAAGAGTCAGAAAATTCAGAAGAATCTGATTCTAGTTCTGTGGAAAATAAGTCAGATAAATCTAGAAGTAATTCTAAGAAATCTCAAAAGAAGCAATAAAATATCAAAGTTTGTGTAAAGTAATCCCCCATTGGTGTGAATATCTCAAGATTATGACACACACGGGCTAAGTGATGTGGATAAAAACTTTGAGTTATCCACATTTTAGGCGTGTTGCTGTGTGTATCTCAAAAAGTTATACACAAATGGGGGATAACATTGTGGATATCCTGCGGATAACTTTTCCAAAAACAATTTTGATTTGCAATTGGCAAATATTTATGATAGCGAAATAAAAAGGAAAAGTCGCAAGCTACCGAACATCAGATTTAGAAAAGTAATGTAATAAGTAATAAAAATAATAAAAGTAATAAAAATAATAGTTTTATTAAATACTTAATCTAATAAGTTTTTTCGACAGTACAATAGTGCATTATGACAATAGCCAAGAGTAACGCAGCTACCAATAGACAAGAAGATAAAGAATCTGCTATAAACAAAAAAGATTTACTGAAGCATATATTTTCTCTAGCTATTCCTACATTTGGACAGCTTATTGCAGAGCCAGCGTTTGTTTTAATAGACACCGCAATAGTAGGTCATTTAGGCAAAACGCAACTTGCAGGGCTTTCAATAGGATCAACTGTGCTTTTAACAACAACGGGACTATGCCTGTTTTTGGCATACAACACCACAAGCCAAGTCGCGAGACTATTGGGTGCTGGGAAAAATCGTCAAGGACTAAGCGTTGGAATGGACGGTCTATGGCTGGCTCTTGGGTTAGGTGTTGTTTTAACGCTTGTTTTAATGGTGTTCGCAGGTCCGCTTTGTCAAAGCTTTGGTGCAAGTGGAGATACGCTTAAAAACGCGATTATTTACACTCAAACTGTTATGCCAGGATTGCCTGCGATGCTACTAATTTACGCGGCAAATGGCATATTCAGAGGACTTAGCAAAGTAAAAATCACACTTTTTGCTGCAATAAGTGGAGCTGTGCTAAACGCTATTTTAGATATTCTATTTGTGTTTGGAATGAATCTTGGCATTTTTGGATCTGGAATAGCAACAATGATAGCGCAATGGTATATGGGTATTGTTTTAACGCTTCCAGCGATTTTTTGGGCAGCTCGTGAAAAAGCACGTTTGCGTCCGCAAGCGCATAGCATACTTAAAAGCGCTGGAAGTGGTATTCCGCTGTTTATACGCACATTGGCGTTGCGCGCGTGCATGGTTGCCACTGTTGCAGCGGCTGCTCGTCTTGGAACAAATACTTTAGCTGCATACCAAGTTGCAAATTCTTGCTGGAATTTTGTTATGAACATATTAGACGCTATAGGAATTGCAGCTCAAACAATAGTCGCCTCTGCGCTTGGAGCTGGATTATTAAAACGCGCTAACATGATCACAAAAATATGCGCACAAGTAGGAGCATTAAGTAGCGTAATCGTTGGAATTTTAATGATATTTGCAGGATGGCTACTATCCCCGTTATTTAGCCCAAACGTAGAAATACAACTTTTAGTTTCGATAGGAATGACGATTCTTGGAATTTTCTTGCCGTTATCTGGATTTATGTGGGCGCTAGACGGAGTGCTAATCGGAGCTGGAGATCACAAGTATTTGGCCAAATCGTGCTCGATTACAGCTATTGTGTACCTTCTTGCGATTAGTGCAATGTGCTTCGTAAATATAGCTTTCTGCTCTACTGACATAATTAGAACCGTGTCATTGTGGGTGGCTCTGAACCTTGTATACATTGGTGGAAGAGCTTTAGGAAATTCTCATAGGGTTAAAACAGATGATTGGATGAAGTCTGCAAGTCTGTAAGTATGTAAATATGTGAAATATTCAAATATGTGAAATATTCAACTTGCGACTTGTGTTGGTTTATATCAACTTTTGTTGGTGTGCTCCGTGCGGGCGTTTATACTCGATTCTATGGCAGGTAATGATATGTGGAAGTCAAGTAGAAATGACGCAAACCAGTCAGGCAACGCATCATATAACAGTATTTTGTTTGACAAGGTTCCGCCTCACGACGAAGACGCGGAAATGGCCGTTTTAGGTGGAATGCTAATGAGCAAAGATGCCATTGGCGAAGTTTCGCAAATCCTAGAAACAGCAGATTTTTATGTGCCAAAACACCAAACAATTTACGACGCGATCATAAGCTTATTTTCTGGTTCACAACCAGTAGATGTTGTTTTAGTCGCAAACGAGCTTCTAAAAGACGAAAACCTGGAGAAAATTGGTGGAGCAGACTACCTGCATAGTCTAGTTGCATCAGTTCCAACAGCTGCAAACGCGTTATATTACGCGGATATTGTACACAAAAATGCGATTTTGCGAAATGTGATTGCTGCTGGAACAAAGATTGCGCAAATGGGGTATTCTGCCACGGGAGATCAAGCAGAAGACGTTGTAAATCTTGCACAATCCGAAGTTTACGAGATGAGTTCTGGCAAAGTTCACCAGGATTATTCTGCTATTGGTCCTGTTGTTCAAGATGCTCTCGAACAATTAGACAAGTTGCAAAGTAACGAGATTGAAAAAGGCGTTCCAACAGGATTTAGAGATATTGACGACATGACGCAAGGCTTGCAACCAGGGCAAATGGTAGTCGTAGCTGGTAGGCCTGCAATGGGAAAGTCAACTCTTGGAATCGACTTTGCGCGTTCTGCAGCGTTGCATCACAATATGACAACAATCGTGTTCTCGCTAGAAATGAACAAATTGGAGCTTGCTCAAAGAATAATTGCAGCCGAAACGGATATTCCAATGACGGCAATGCATCGCGGAACTTCAGAAGACATTACAACAGATAGATGGACTAAGCTAAATGCGTTTTGGTCAAAAATGAAAGACGCTCCGCTTTTTATAGACGATAGCCCAAATATGAGTCTTATGGAAATTCGCGCAAAATGCAGGCGACTAAAGCAAACGAACGATCTAAAGTTGGTTGTAATCGACTATTTGCAACTTATGACTTCTGGAAAGAAAGTCGAATCGAGGCAGCAAGAGGTCTCGGAGTTTTCGCGTGCATTAAAGCTTTTAGCAAAAGAGCTAGAAGTGCCAGTTGTTGCGCTAAGCCAGCTAAACCGCGGACCAGAAATGCGAAACGATAAAAAGCCTCAGCTTTCAGATTTGCGCGAATCGGGATCTATTGAACAGGATGCTGACGTTGTGTTTCTTGTGCATAGACCTGATTTTTACAACAAAGAAGATCGTCCAGGCGAAGCAGACATTATTATGGCAAAGCATCGTAATGGTCCTACAGAAACGTTCAATCTAGCTTTTCTTGGAGCAACGTCTAAGTTTAAAGATATGCCGCAAGGATACCAGCCGCAATCATATTCGCAAGGTAATGATGCTCAAGGTTATGATTCGCATCAGTCTCAGGCATATCAGCAGTAGAGTTAATAGGGGGATTGATGATCGTCAAAAATAAAGTGGTAAAACGCTGTTGTTTTGGATTCATAATGCCAGCTGTAGGGAAACTGGTTAGGATGATTTCGCGCGCGACAAACCACGGAGGAAGTGCTTTACCAGGCAAAGTTGTGGAAACACTAGACCCTGGGTTTTTGGCTAGAACGCTAGGAAAATTACCTTATGGTGTTGTGTTAATTTCTGGAACTAACGGTAAAACCACTACAACTCGCATGGTTGCGTCTATGCTTAGAGATGCTGGATTGCGCGTGTTTACAAATCCTACGGGATCGAATTTTACACGCGGAGTTGTAGCAGCATTGGTGCAAGAAATGCCTGTTTTTGGCACAAAGTTAGATGCGGATATAGCTGTTTTAGAGCTTGATGAAGCTTATGCGGTGCATTTTGTAAATCAAATAAAGCCGCGCTATTCGCTTCTTCTAAACGTTATGCGAGATCAGTTAGATAGATTTGGCGAGATTGACACTACAGCTAAATTGTTGAGCAATGTTGCGCACGCAACTAAGCGAGTAGTTGTGTTAAATCGCGAAGATCCGCGAATTTCTGCGCTTTCTAAAGATGTTTTGCCGTCTTGTAAGGTAAAATATTTCGGTTTGGACGAATCGCTAAGAAGCATGTTTCCAACTGACGACGATTTGCATAGTGATTTGGGTTGCGATTTTAATGGCGATTCGCGTAATCTTCCGCATGCAGATGTTGTTTTGGCAAAAGTTGCAGATAATAAAGCCGATTTTTTGATTGATGGGCATAGAAAAACCACTAGCGTTAAGCTGCGAGGCGTGTATAACGTTTTTAACGCGGCTGCTGCGTCTACGATTGTGCGCGCTATTTTGGCAGATGCTGCTAAAAAAGATGCAACACTCGCAAAATTCGACGACGATGCGCTTATGGAAGCTATTTCTCGTGTAACGCCAGCATTTGGTCGAGGCGAAGTAATCGAAGTTAACGGCGCTCCTGTGGAGCTTGTTCTAGTGAAAAATCCTATTGGATTTAGACTTGCGCTCGCTTCGGATAAGCCTGCAAATCATGACACAATGATTGCGATTTGTGACGAATACGCGGATGGGCGAGACATGAGCTGGCTGTGGGACGTTGATTTTACATGCTTTAGTGGCACTGGAGTCACTTGTGTTTCTGGCACGCGCGCGTGGGATATGGCTTTGCGTTTACAATACGACAAAGTTGCCTCTAGAAATGTGAACACTGATTTAGAAGAAGACGTTAAAGCTTTTGTGAATGGCGATTTTAGTAGCAATGCTAAAAACGCAAAATGCATATATTGCACATACACTGCAATGCTTCGCGTGCGAGCTGCATTAGGGCAAATCGCAAGCGTTAAAGACGTTGGAGTTGGAAAGTAGCAAGAAAGTAGTCGTCATGAATGATATGAGTGATGTTAATTATATTAGTCAAGCGAATGCTACTAATAAAGCCGAAAATCGTGTATTAGATATTGTGTCGCTGTACCCGAAAGACATGAATATTTACGGCGACTACGGCAATGTGCTTACGATTATGCGTAGAGCGGAATTGTACGGTTACAAGCCTGTGCTTCACGAGTACAACGTTGGCGATGATTGGCCAAAGCGAGTAGATATGGTTCTTGGTGGCGGCGGTCAAGATCATGGTCAAAGTAGAGTTACGGATGATTTATTTGCGCGCGCGGACGCGATTCGCGAGCTTGCAAAAAATGGCGTTCCAATGCTTATGATTTGTGGGCTTTACCAGCTTTTTGGAGAGTACTTTGAGACTATTGAAGGCCAAAAGCTTAAAGGCATAGGCATACTCGGCGAGCATACGGTTGGTCAAGACGTGCGCATGATTGGAAATCTTGTTGAGCATAGCCGCGATTTTGGAGATATTGTGGGATACGAGAACCATTCTGGTCGCACAAGCTTGCAAGATGGAACGCAGCCACTTGGATTGGTTGATGGCGAAAATTGTGGAAACAACGGCGAAGACCACACGGAAGGCGCTAGAAAATACAATGTTATCGGCACTTATATGCACGGATCAGTTTTGCCAAAAAATCCGCGTTTGTCTGACTTTTTAATTCGTACAGCTGCGCAGAATCGTTACGGAGAATTTGCGCCAAAGCAGACTAATGCTCAGCGTGCGGAGCTTGAAAAATTAGACGAATTAGCCGAGCGCGCTCGAAAAGTCGCCGTAACTCGTCCGCGGTAAATTAACATAGGCGTATGCGCGATTTAGTAAAAATTTGATTGATTATTTTATTTTATGCGCATAGTGTGTATAATCTTTTTATGAGATACAAAGAGATTGAAAAACGTCTTAAGAAGGACGGCTGGATACTTTTTGCACAGCGTGGAAGTCATTGCCAATTCGTACATAAAACTAAAGCGGGTAAAGTCACAGTGCCTAAACATCCAGGTGATATTAACCCATCTGTTGTTAAGTCAATTTGGCGTCAGGCGGGAATTAGTGAAGCAAAGGTGAAATGATGAAATTAGCGTATCCTGTTATTCTTACTCCATACGAAGATAATAGCGGAGGTTTTGTTGCAGAAGTCCCTGATTTGCCAGGGTGTGTAACTGGCGGTAGTAATCTTGCAGAGGCTCTGATTATGGCAGAAGATGCAGCAAGTGGATGGGTTCTTACGGAACTCGAAAGTGGTAAAACTGCGCCAAAAGCTAGCGATATTAGTGATATTGTTGTAGAAAATCCTAATTCAAAGTTGTCTATGGTTGCGCTTGATATGGATTCCTATGCTGCAAAATACGGTTCTCAGGCAGTTCGTAAAAATGTTACTGTTCCAGCTTGGCTTGACACTTGGGCACAAAAAGCTGGCATCAGCTACAGTGGAGCTTTGCGAGATGCTTTAGAAGCTTTATATGCTAAAGGAGCTGTGAATAAAGCTTAGTTGTATTATTAGCTATATTATCTGATTTGTTATGCAATATTGCAGCAATCAATTAATACAAAATAACCTGCTGAAAATTGCAAAGTGTTGCAAATCAGCAGGCTATTTAAATGTAGAACTGATGAGTATATGATTACATAGCCGCTGTGTATATTTGACAACTGGTATTTATTGTGATAAAATAGTAAAAAGGAATTTTATATAATAATGGAGTTATATATGAAAAACAAAGTTGTTTTGCATTATGCATTTATAGCTGCGCTATTTTCTATTATTTTAATATTGTCATTTGCTAATGTTGCTCAAGCTGAATCATCTGACTATAAATCAGAGACTTATGTAGATTTTCCCAAAAAGCAGCATAAGACAAAATTTCAGGGTATGTATTTTTCTTTACTAGATACTTATGAAAATCCAGAGTTAGTAAAAAAGTTCTATATTTCAAAATATTTTACAGAATTACAAAGAATACAGAGCGAAGCTATGCTTCCTTCTCTTAGTGAAGAAACAGCTACTATTTACAAGAATTCTCTTTTTAATTCCTCGCATAAAGATAACAATAATGTAACAAAAATATTGCAATTTCTAGATATATATGAGAATAAATATGAAAATAATCAGATTCTATCAGAATTGCATAAATTAGAGTTAAAAGTATTAAAAAATGAACTAACACAAAAGGAAGCTATTAATATTGCAAAATTGTGGCTTCCATCAAAGCAGGAGGTTACACCTCGCAAACCTTTACCTACTGAGAGAAATTCAGGCATAAATCTTGAAGCGGCCAGAGCATATGCGCGAGAATGGGCGTGGAAAATAAATCCAAAATATGGTGAAGAAAAAAGTAAGTTAATATTTCCGGCAGATTGCACAAATTTCGCTTCGCAAATTCTATATGCTGGTGGTATTGGTATGGATAAGCATAATGATGTATTTAAAGGGTGGTGGTGGAAAGCTAGAGGAGATCGTTCGGTTTCTTGGATTAATGCCAATGTTTTTAAAAATTATATGGGGTATGGATTTAGTACAAGTTATTGGGGAATGTTAGTAGATAATGTTAGGGATGGAGATTTTATTGGTGTTGATGAAAGTAATGATGGTACTGTCGATCACATAGGGTTTGTATTCCTAAAAAGCAACGGTAGATTGCGTATAGCTCAACACACTGAAAATTATTTAGATTGGGATAAGAATTGGTATTCATTCAATGGTGAAGGAGCTTATTATCGTGTTCGTCGTTAAATATTGGAAAGAATGGTTTTTACCATTATCTTTTGTATTTTTAGCAGTTTTATTGCTTATTAAAATGCCAGGAAAGTATCCAGCAGATTTTGATTTAAGTCTTTTGGGTGTTGTGTTAGTTTCAATTATTTCACCAATAATTCAAATGATTGTTGGGTTGTGTAATATAGGATTAATTCGTAAGAAAATATTAATTATTATTGATAGCATATTAATACTTGCTGGCTTTATTGAAATATTCTTTGGCCAATTTATTGTTGTACATGTTTTGAATCGTGGAATGGTCAAGTACACAATGGATCGTGGACCGCAAGTTAATGTTGCTACTGTTGCAGCTGCATCTATCGTAGTTGTCTCAATGGTGTTATGGAGTATTCACGAACTGGAATTTAATAGTAATAAAATTAAACGAATATGAGACCGGCAAATAATTAAAGATGTAAATACAAAAGCCTGCTGAAGCTTGCAAAGTGTTGCAAATCAGCAGGCTATTTTGTAGTTTTATTTCTAGCTTTTGATTCTAGTTTTCGTTTGATTCGGTTAGTAACTATTAATCAATTAAACCATACAAGCGATCGCCAGCATCGCCAAGACCAGGAACGATATAAGCCTTGTCGTTTAAGTGCTCATCAACAGCGCAAACAACAACCTTAAAGTCAATAGAAGGATCAATCTCCTTCTCCAGGCGTTCCAAGCCTTCTGGAGCTGCCAAAATGTTAATAGCAGTAACATCCTTAGCGCCGCGCTCAGCCAAATAGTGCGTAGCCGCAATAAGAGTGCCACCAGTGGCAAGCATTGGGTCCAGTAAGAAGCACTGACGACCAGTCAAATCTTCTGGCAAACGGTTAGCATAAGTGACGATGTCGAGAGTCTGCTCGTCGCGCTTCATACCAAGGAATCCAACCTCAGCGGTTGGAAGAAGGCGAGTCATGCCGTCAAGCATACCCAAACCTGCGCGCAAAACTGGCACAACCATTGGGCGTGGGCGGTTCAAATGCTTGCCAGTCATCTTGCAAATAGGAGTTTCAATCTCGCGATCGCTAACTTCCAAATTGCGGGTTGCTTCGTATGCTTCGAGAGTTACCAATTCGGAAACTAACTCGCGGAAAATGTTAGAAGGTGTATTCTTATCACGCAAAACGGTGAGCTTGTGGTCCACCAGCGGATGATGTAAAACATGAAGATCCATACCTTCTAGATTAGTGCAAGTGCGGCATGTTAAGCTATCGGCGTGCCGTGACTATTTAGAAAAAATATAAACAAGTGTTAATGAAGGTTGAATTTTGTGAATTGCTGGAAAATTAAAACATACTTAAAAACGCTGACTTGCGAAAGCGCCTGTCGGCGCAAACGCCGCTCGCAGCGGCAAAAAATGGAGCCCGGGGCTTAAACACAAGCCAGCGTCACTTCCCGAGTATACATGCTTTTAGATTTCAGCGCGCCGCGTTATGGCATAACAAATAAACGCAGTGTGATAACAAATAAACTAATCGAGTTTTCCAAGTCTCCACAATTTAGCTCCATTAGCGAAGCATAAGGAAAGTGCATGCATGTTTGCGGATTTGTGCAAAACGCTAGCAAGACGCTGTGAATCATCTCTTTTGGAATCGTTCATCTTCTGTGTTAATTTTTTCGCGTAAGAACGCATTCCGCACGAAATAATCGCAGTAAACGCAGAAGCTCGATATAGAGCAACAGCAAAATCGCCCGTGAAAGCACCAGAAAGAATAGAATCCGCGAGTCGCGCAATATCTTCTCCTGTAGGAGCTTCGTCAATTCCAGTAATTGCGGAAGCGCTAGTTGCAGAAGGTTCTCCAAGATTCCAATACTCCGCATATGCTTCTCGCTGCTTACGCAAAGACTCCCTAAGCAAATATAGCCTAAAAAGCATTCCAGGGAGCGAATCTGGTTGCGCTTGACTCCACAAGTCTGCGATGACCTCAATACCCTCATTCTCAACCAAATTCAGTACGCGTTCCACAATCTCTGGAGATTGTGTTTTATGCACGCGGTTAAGCAGAACTGCTGCTGAAGTGTGGCTGATTTCGTTTACAATTTGTGGATCTGTGCCGCCTTCAATTTGCGCGAGCATTGCAGGATCCATTTGTGCAGGTCTGCTTGGGCGACTTGCACCTATTGGACTTGGCATAAAAGCAGATCTGCTCGAATGGATAGAACTCGATTGTGAATTAAGGCTAGTAGACAATTGGTAACACCTTTTCAATATCAATAATGCGAGCGCCTTTAGAAGTATTGCTAATATGCAAAACTATTGCGCTACCAGTAGGCATGTATGGAGATTTTTGGCTAAGTATACGTTTATGTGCTCGCGGTTTTGTGATTCCTCGCAAATAGTCAAAGAAAGTGCCGATAATAGGGCGATGCAAACACATAACTGTTGAATTGTTAATATTTGCTTCTGTGTTTTGTGTGTTTTGTGTATTTTGTGCGTTGCAATCAAGATTTTGTATTTCACTTATAAGAACAGATAATGTAGATTTTGGTTTATCCTCATGATGGTCTTCAGTAAGTTCCGCAATCTGTTCTATAGAAAGAGAAGAATCGTGTGCAAAAGTTGCAACAGTTTCCACGCAACGTTTCCAAGGTGACGAGACAATTCGATTTGGAGCATAGCAAGCAAGCTCACGACCTAGAGCGTAGGATGCTGCAGATCCAAGAGGAGTGATTGGACGAGTTGCTTCGCTGCCTTGCCATGATTTACGTGATTCAGCTTTTCCATGTCGTACTAGTATCAATGTCTTATATTCAGTTTGACCATCGTGTAGCTTTTCAAGAAAAGCATCTAAAACTTTTCTATCGCTATCGTGTGTGAGTTTTTTGCGAGCTTTAGAAGGAGTAAGCCATATAACATTGCCAATTTCAGTAGGTTTTGCTGGTTTTATTGGACCAAATGCTGGTAGTCGCTTCATTGCGGCATTCTCGTCTATTTCGCGCATCATCCAGTAGTGAATTCGCTTAACTACTTCTGTTTTGTTGTTGTTTTGTGAACTGTTTTTCGCACCGCTTTTTGAGATTGATTTTTTGCCTTCGTTTTCAAGCGGATATTCTATTTGTGCAATGTGAGGTCCTAGTGTTACTGCGTAGCCTGTTTCTTCCCCAACTTCGCGCACAGCTGTGTGACGATGCGATTCTTTTGGCTCATTCTTTCCTTTTGGCCAGCTCCAATCGTCATATTTAGGACGGTAGACTAGGCAAAGCTCAAAGTCGTCATCGCTTATCATGTTCGCTTGATTGCTTGTTTTTTTCAAGTCACTTGTGTTTGAGCTGTCTATTGTATTTCGCTTGCGATAAATAATTCCGCCAGCAGCCTCAACGTATCGCGTCGTTACTACACTCATATTCACTATTTTAGCGGTTTTCTTTCGCAACTTTTAGTTGTTCCATAATGTTTTATATTTTGTGCACAGTCATGACTGTGATGCACGCGTTCTGAGTAAGCCAGATATTTTTGTTATATAACCCAAAATTACTAAAACTGGCAAATAATTACTCAAAAAATATCCTAAAACTGGCAAATTGTTTAAATATGTTCTATTTGTTTGGAGAAGCAGATTAGGAGTTGGGCTTTACAGTTTAGCAAAATTTGATCTTTTTGTGTATTGAATTTATACTAAATTATGTAGTTGTTGAAATTCGTTAGTGCTGTGAGGGTTTGTATGTCCAAGACAATAAAAGTTGCTGAACTTTTTGCGGGAGTAGGTGGATTTCGTCTTGGACTTGAAGGGTATACTCCTTCTGATGGAAACAATTTTACTGCGGAACCAGCGGGGCCTTTCAAAACAGTTTGGGCAAACCAGTGGGAACCTGTCGGGCAAGAATCCAAGCAATTTGCGTGGAGATGCTATGAGAAGCGTTTTGGCAAAGGTAGCTGTGTTAATGAAGATATAGCAGAAGTGCTCAAAAAATTTGAACACGGGGAATGTGATATTCCAGATTTTGACATGCTTGTTGGCGGTTTTCCTTGCCAAGATTATTCTGTGGCAAAACCGTTAGCATTGTCTTCTGGAATTGACGGCAAAAAAGGCGTTCTGTGGTGGAGTATTAATAAAATGTTGGAATTGCGCCACCCTAAATATGTTCTACTTGAAAATGTTGACCGTTTATTAAAATCACCCGCCGCGCAGCGTGGTAGGGATTTTGCCATTATTCTCTCTTGTCTTTTTCGATTAGGATACAGCGTAGAGTGGCGAGTTATTAATGCTGCTGACTATGGAATGCCTCAAAGACGTAGACGAGTATATGTTTTTGCAGAACATGATTCTAAGAAATGGTATAACTTGTCCGAGCATCTTTTGCAAAACGGTGTTATTGCACGAGCTTTTCCAGTATCTGTTGCAAAAAAAAATGCTGCGCAATATGAATTTTCTATTAGTGACAATCCGTATGTTATATCTCAAGATTTTGGCAAACAAGCTAAGGTGAGCCTATTCCAGAATGCTGGTGTTATGCAAGATGGAATAGTTTATACCGTTAAAACGGATGCTGTGTTTTCTGGCAATGCAATGACATTAGGTAGCGTTTTAGTTGATGCCAATCAAGTGCCTGAAGAATATTGGATTGAAGAAGATAAGCTTGCTTCTTGGCAGTATCTTAAAGGCGGTAAAAGGGAGTTGCGAAAAGCTTCAAATGGATTTGAGTACATGTATTCCGAAGGCCCTATTGCTTTTCCAGATAAAATTGATGCACCAAGCAGAACTATTCTTACAGGCGAAGGTGGGAAAAGTGCTAGTAGAACCAAACATGTTGTTATGCAAAATGGCAGATTGAGAAGACTTGTTCCAGATGAGCTAGACCAGCTGCAAATGTTCCCTAAAGGTTGGACGAATGATGGAATGAGTGATGGTCATAGAGCGTTCTGTATGGGGAATGCGCTGGTTACTGGTATTCCGCATAAAATTGGCGAGGTTCTCGCTAATGACATTTCGGCATAAAATCATATCTAAATAATTATGATTATTTATAGGTTGCGGAGGAATTAAGTTAATAGGAAAATGTAATAAATAAAGTTGTGCCAGGGAAGATGCAGAATGGTGGGAAGTATGTCTAATCATATAGGCGACAATCGCAAGTTTTCAGACATTGACGAAATAACCGCTCTCCTTACTGGAATCAATGGCAAAACTTTTCGCGAGATTGATAAAACTGGTCGTGGTGAAAAAGCAGGCAACAAGGGCTCTTTAGGCAATATTATTGAAGAATCAGTTTTTGGGTATTCTATAAATTCCGATAAACAACCGGATATTATGGTTGCTGATGAATTTTATGAATTAAAAGTCACGCCGATTCGTTCGAACAAGAAAAAGAAAATAGTTGCTAAAGAACGTTTGGTTGTTGATATTATCAACTATTTGACATTGTGCAATGAGGTTTTTGATAACTCCTCATTTTGGCAAAAAGCGCGTCAAATGATTATTATTTATTATCTTGATAACAGGACTGATAAAACCAACCAATCCAGACTTGATTGCACTATTTATGGTTCTTTTGTATTGAAATATGAACCTGGTGAGCTAGAAACAATTCGTAAAGATTGGGAATACATAAGAAATAAAGTAGCTTCTGGTTATGCAGATAGGTTAAGCGAGTCCGATACTAATTATCTTGCTGCTTGCACTAAGGGAGAAACGGCTGCAAAGTCGTTGAGAGATGCTCCTGCGCCAAGTGGATTTGAAAGTAAATATATACGTGCAAAACAACGTGCGTTTTCGTATAAGCCTAGCTATATGACCATTGTTGCACAAAGAGTTTTAGGTGAAGGTGATCTTTTTGAACGGTTGCCAATGTCTATTAACGAAAATCTTAATGATTATGTGAAAAAGAAGATTGGGCGATATGTTGGTTCTAAAATTTCTGATTTGGCCAATAAATTTAATGTGAAGCTTAAAACGCATTATTCTTTTAATTCGCAGCTTGCACTGAAGATGTTGGGTGTAAAAAAGAACAGAATAGAAGAAATTGAACAGTTTGCTGCAGCGAGTGTGACTCAACTAAAAACTACTGTTTTGTATGATGATGGTAAACCAGAGCAGAATATGTCTTTTCCTGCGTTAAAAGAGGATGATTGGGCTGAATTAGCAGATCCAAATATGCAGTGGCATGATTCGCGATTGTATAAGTTTTTTGAGAATAATAAGTTCTATTTTGTTGTTTTTAAAAGCAACGGGAAAAATAGAAAATCAACTTGCTATAAAGATGATGTTTTAGTTGGTGGTTTTCTATGGAATATGCCAGAAGAAGATATTGAAAAATATGTTGCGCCTGCGTGGAATAAAGTGCATGAGATTATGATATATGGTGAATCTACTGGCTATGGAACGGATGATAATCAGCTCCCTAAGATGTCATTCAATCACGTATTTCATATGAGGCCACATGGTAAAAATGGCAATGATGTTATAACTCTTCCAAACGGTGAAACTATCACCAAACAATGTTGGTGGTTAGATAGGCTGTACATTGCCAAAATAGTTGCTGAGCATATTGGTCAGATATCGCAGGAGATGGTGCCCAAGGTAATTGGGTAATTCCAGCTCTAACTTCCAATTCTTAAGAAGAGATAGGAATAGAACTGTTATATTGTACGTAACAATATTATAAATACTCAATTTTTACATAAATTATCCCAAAACTGGCAAATGGTGGCGTAAAAAACATGCCAAAACTGGCAAATAATTACTCAAAAAACCTCCTAAAACTGGCAAATGGTGCTGTAGAAGAGTTCGGCTATTGCTGGAACGCTTGAGATTTAGTCAGATTAGAAGGAGCAATAAATACAACAAGAGCCAGAATCATATTTCTGAATCTGGCTCTTTGCCTATTGTTTATTAGTTACTCGCAATCAGTTCACACCTCGAGGTTTGCGTGTGTGAGTATGAATTAGATATTCCTGACTGTCGACTAGAGGACGACCTTCGGAATCGCGAGAATGCAGCGTGTATGTGCCATCTCCATCCATCCACCAAGAAACTGTTGAATCAGCCATTTGCAAATCAATGTATTGAATCAACGCCTCCACCTGGTCTGGAGCGCTTATGCGAACCAGTGTTTCAACGCGGCGATCAAGATTTCGATGCATCAAATCGGCCGAGCCAATCCACACTTCTGGGCCACTTGCAGGACCATCGCCAATTTGCGGACCGCAAGAATTAGCAAAAGCATAGATTCGGCTGTGCTCAAGGAATCTGCCAAGAATAGAGCGAACTCGAATATTCTCGCTCAATCCTTCAATGCCAGGCTTTAGCGAGCAAATTCCACGCTCAACAATGTCAATCTTTACTCCAGCTTGAGCCGCGCGGTACAAAGCGTCAATCGTCTTTTCGTCAACAACAGAATTGACTTTAATCTTAATCCACGCTTCTTTTCCAGCAAGAGCCGCTGCCTCTTCCCTGCGAATTCGCTCAATAATGCCCGTTCGAACTGTGCGAGGAGCCACAAGCAAGCGATGGAAACTAGACTTTGGAGCGTAACCCGAAAGCTGATTAAACAAGCGAGTCAAATCTTGACCAACTACAGGATCGCAAGTAAGCAAGCCCAAATCTGTGTAAAGGCGAGCCGTC
Source organism: Gardnerella sp. KA01002 (assembly GCF_049244015.1). Classification (NCBI taxonomy): domain Bacteria; kingdom Bacillati; phylum Actinomycetota; class Actinomycetes; order Bifidobacteriales; family Bifidobacteriaceae; genus Gardnerella; species Gardnerella sp. KA01002. The sequence goes on along the minus strand of NZ_CP058365.1, from coordinate 1,558,642 downwards.
TTAGGGTTATAGTTGCCAGTACCAACGTGGCAATAGCGGCGCAATCCTTCGGCTTCTTGGCGAACCACAAGCGAAAGCTTGCAATGCGTCTTCAATCCAACAATGCCGTAAACAACGTGAACGCCTGCGCGCTCAAGCTTACGCGCCCAAGCGATGTTAGCGTCCTCGTCGAATCGCGCTTTAATCTCAACAAGCGCAAGAACCTGCTTGCCAGCGTGTGCTGCGTCAACAAGAGCGTCAATAATTGGCGAATTGCTAGACGTGCGATACAGCGTTTGCTTAATTGCAAGCACCTTTGGATCTGCCGCCGCTTGCGCCAAGAACGCCTGAACAGAAGTAGAGAACGAATCGTAAGGGTGATGAAGCAAAATATCATGCTCGCGAATCGAAGCGAAAATATCTTGCGCATGGCTAGTTTCAACTTCTGCAATTTGGCGATTTGTAGTAGGAATAAACGGACGATACTTCAAATCTGGGCGATCCAGCGCTTGCAACTCAAAAAGAACCGTCATATCTAGCGGCGAAGGCAAACGATATACTTCTTCTGGGCTTACGCGCAACTGATTAGCCAGCAACTGAGACAAGAATGGGCTAGCTTCGTCGGAAATCTCAAGACGAATAGGCGGCCCAAAACGACGACGCAAAAGCTCCTTTTCCATAGCGTTGAGCAAGTTTTCTGCATCGTCTTCCTCAACGTCAATATCTTCGTTACGCGTAACGCGGAAAGATCGCGCTTCTTTAATAATCATGCCTGGGAAAAGCGATTCCAAATGTGCTGCAATCAACTTTTCCATAGGAATAAAGCCGTAGCGCTCTTCGCGACCCTCTTCGTCGGTTAAATCGTCAACTGGAACAAGACGATTCAAATTATCTGGAATCTTTACGCGAGCAAAATGCGATTTTCCAGAATTTGGATTCTCTACAATAACAGCCAAGTTAATAGACTTGCCAGAAATATATGGGAACGGGTGTGCAGGATCCACTGCAAGTGGCGTTAATACTGGGAAAACCTGCTTGCGATAATAGTCTGAAAGTCTATCTTTTTCGGATTGCGTAAGCTTGTCCCAACTGAGCATAACAATGCGCTGCTTAGCAAGCTCTGGCAAAATGTGGTCAATAACATAATGCGCATGCTCATCTTGACGACGATGTGTAACCTCGCTAATTGCTCGCAACTGCTGACGCGGGCTAAGCCCACTTGCAGCGGTTACTGCGATTCCTGAGTCGATTCTGCGCTTTAAGCCTGCAACTCGGACCATAAAGAACTCGTCTAGGTTGGAGGCAAAGATGGCTGCAAAATTAGCGCGTTCAAGAAGTGGTAAATCGGTATTTTGCGCTAACTCAAGCACGCGACGATTGAACTTTAACCAGCTTAATTCTCGGTCAAAGAAGCGATCTTTTGGCAACGGTAGCTCGCCCTCACGAGCTTCACGCTTTTCTGCCTTTTCGTCTTCGGCGATGTGCTCTGCAATTTGACCGCGCAGAATCGCCTTTGAGGGAGCGTCAAAAATTTGTACCATACTCCGTAATTGTATGCGCTGTAAGGGATGTGCGCGACTGAGTGTCGGCAGCTGCGCGTGCTCGACACGCCGATAATTGCAATATGTGAACGCATCTGAACATGACAACCATTGCATATTCACAAAATGATGCAAAACCATCTATTTTTTATGTGCGAATGAACACTAATTACAATATGTGAACAAAGATGGTTTTGTACTTTACTAAAGAACAAAAAACAGTAATAATAAGAATCACAAGAACAAATTAAAAGAGCGGTAGACCACAGAAAATGTATGGATGTTAGATTCCAATTACGTTGGACGGATACATAAGACTTTACCGTTGCAACGAGGATGTTGTGCAGATAGAACCGCTGAAGATTGTTTTTGTAAGTAAGAGGCTCGCCAGTGTGGCGGGCCTCTTTTGATATATGACTATTTGATATTTACTCGCAGTGTCGTGTTCATAGGGGAAACTATCAAAGAATAATTGTTGGAATAATAATTGCTGGATTCATTTTCTTAGCTTCTTTGAAAATGAGATGTGGTACAAAAGCAAAAGCAACAAAACAATTAAGAAGGATCGAAGGACCATGCAACATTCATTTACAGTAATGTTGGCAGCCGAGTTTATTGGAACTGCCATTCTTATGATTTTTGGCAATGGAGCCGTTGCCAATGTTGAACTTAAAAACACTAAAGGTCATCACGCAGGCTGGCTAAACATTGCTATGGGCTATGGTTTTGGCGTTATGTTCCCAGTGCTAATGTTCGGTGGAATTTCTGGCGCGCACATAAATCCTGCTATGACAATTGCGCAAGCTGTTTGCGGAATGTTCCCTTGGGCAAACGTACTTCCGTATATTGTGGCTCAGCTTTTGGGCGCATTGGTCGGTCAGCTTATTGTGTACGTAACTTATTTGCCACATTACAACGAAACCGAAGAGCCAGAGGCTATTCTTGGAACGTTCTGCACTACGGATGCTTACAATAACAAGCTTAACTACTTCCTAAACGAATTCTTTGGCACGCTCGTGCTTGTTTTGGCTGCGCTTTGCTGCCTTACTTCTCCTTGGGGAGAGAAGAATTTGGCTGGAGCATCAATCGTAGTTGGCTTTGTTGTTTGGGGATTGGTGACTTCTATGGGTGGTCCGACTGGTCCTGCTTTGAATCCTGCTCGAGACCTTATGCCGCGTTTGCTCCACGCCATTTTGCCTATTCCACACAAGGGTTCTTCTCGTTGGGGCGAGGCGTGGATTCCAGTCGTAGCCCCTATTGCCGGCGCAATCTTGGGCGTGCTTATGTTTAAGTCGCTATTTGCATAAAACAGTTGCTTTTAATTGTTATTGATTGTGATTAATTGCGGTTGTAAGAAGCGCGTGATGCTAGTATGAATGCGTTACGCGCTTCTTGTTTTGCAAGTTTATGCTTTGCAAACTTGTGCTTATTAAGAAAGATATTAGAAAGACGAAATCATGTTTTCTAAGTCACCTATTGCAATTGGTCGTTTTGCGCCGACTCCTTCTGGGCGTATGCATATTGGCAATATGGTAGCAATGTTGGCTGCTTGGCTTTCTGCAAAGTCGCAAGGTGGAAGCATGATTTTGCGTCTGGAAGATCTCGATATTGCTAGAATGCCAAAAGATGCAAGCGCGCGAGTGATTGACGATTTGAAGTGGGCTGGGCTTGATTGGGTTGGTGAGCCGACTTATCAGCATGAGCGCACTGCACTCTACCAAGAAGCTCTTGATGCGTTAGAATCTTTGCAAGACGGAGACGGGAATTCCCTGATTTACCCGTGTTTTTGCTCGCGTTCCGATATTCGCGCGATTGCAGCGCCGCAAGAAGGCGACGGCTTTATACGCTATCCCGGTACGTGCAGAAATCTTCGCAAAAATGCGCAAGGCTTGGCGCAAATCGAAAAGCGTTTGCAAAATAATCAACAACATTCTTTGCGGCTTGCTGTACCGACTGCTGATTTAAACCAAGCGAATGTGAGTTTTATAGACGCGATTTTTGGTGCGCAATCGTTTAACATTAATCGCGACTTGGGAGACATGGTGATTCGTCGCGCGGATGGCGTGTTTTCCTACCAGCTTGCGGTTGTTGTTGACGATGTGCTTTCGGGAGTAAACGACATTGTGCGCGGACGCGATTTGCTTCGTTCTGCTGCGCTTCAAATTTGGATTGGTGAATTGCTTGAAAAATCTGGATTTTTTGCGGCTAACGGCGTGCACTATGTGCGTCCGCAATTTGCGCACTTGCCACTAATTGATAACGCTCAAGGCGAGCGACTTGCCAAAAGTAAACATTCGCTTGATGTTGGCGCACTTCGAGAAGCTGGTTGGAGCGCCGAGCGCATGATTGGCTATTGCATGTATCTTTTGGGATATAAAAATCCTGGGCAAACTCGCCCAGTAGATATGAGCGCTGCAGATGCGCTCGCTTTGTTTGAAAGCGACGAAACGCCGTGGGATTCTGTTAGCGCAAACCTAGCAGACAAATCCGTGCCCTTCCTTGACTAAACTATGTATTTAGAATGATAGATTGGGGTAATAAATGGCATACATGACGCAAAAAGATTTAGCGAATACTTGGGTCGATTGTGTTCGTGCGCGTCAAATTGCCGACGGTGTGCACAGTGTGCAAGACGCCATTGCTCAAGCCGAATCGCATTATGGGTGCAAATCTGAGTCGGTTACGCTGCTTGCTGCAACTAAAACGCGAGATGTTGGCGAAATTATGGCAGCGCTTAAAGCTGGAGTGCGCGTAATTGGGGAAAATCGTCCGCAAGAAATTGTCGCAAAAGCCGAAATTTTACGCGTGGAGTCCTCTAAAGAAGGCTTAAATGTTGGTGTAAACGGCGAAATTCCGCTCTATTTAATAGGTCAGTTGCAAAGCAATAAAATAAACAAAGTTTTGCCGCTTGCAAATGGTATTCAGTCGGTTGACAGCATTGAGCTTGCGCAAAAAATATCTGCTCGCGCTCAAAATTTGGGACTTTGCACAAACGTTATGTTGGAAGTGAATGTTTCGGGAGAATTTACGAAATCCGGATGCGCGCCAGAACGTGCGATTGACGAAGCTCTCGCTATATCTAGCCTGCCTGCGCTTAATTTGCACGGATTTATGACACTTGGAGCGCGCGTGGATGATGAAAAAATAGTGAGAAGTGGTTTCGCAAAATTGCGAGAAATTAGAGATTGCGTGAGTGAACAACTCGCGCAAGATCATGATGGAAACTCTACAAAATTAGAGCTTTCAATGGGAATGTCTGGTGATTTTGCGTGGGCGATTGCCGAAGGTTCGACGATGGTTCGAATTGGTTCGGCAATCTTTGGCCCGCGCGCATTTGTATAGTATTAAGTTTTGTCTAGCTTCTGATTTTTATCTTTTACTTTTATTACCGTTACGCATGCATAATCACATTGCGCAGCGAACCAATACCATCTACATGCACAATCGCTTCGTCGCCAGCGTGCAAAGTTCCTGCTGGATACGGCGTTCCTGTCAAAATCACATCTCCTGGAAGAAGAGTTGAGAAGCTTGAAATCGCAGCGATTTGCTCTGGAATACTGTGAATCAATCGCGCTGTGGTGCCGCTCGCCTCTGGCACATCTTTTCCATTAAGCGTAAACGAGATATGCGCGTCTCGCCAATTTAGCTCGGTTGTAATCCATGGACCAAGTGGGCAAGACGTGTCGAATCCTTTTGCGCGCGTAAACATTGGATCGCTGCCTGCGCAATCACGCAAAGTCACGTCATTTACGCAAGTAAAGCCAAAAACGTAGTCCATTGCCTTATCGACCGACACATTCTTGGCGATTTTGCCCATAACAACAGCCACTTCTGGCTCAAAATTCATATCGTTTGAAAAAGCAGGAATAACAATTGGGTCGTCTGGGCCAATTACAGATGTGCTCGGCTTTGTAAAAATCACCATGTCTGCTGCCGTGTGGCTTGACGACGCAGCAGAAGATGCGCGCTCTTCGGCAGAACGCGTATCGTAGTTTTTTGCCAATCCGTATACTTTTGAAGGAATCACTGGTGCAAGCAGGCGCACGCCATCGGCATCTAACTCGTAGCGCTTGCCTGTTGGCTTAACTCCTTGAGGGCTTAGTGGATGACCTTCTAGCGCTACTAAATAATCCTTGCCGTCTGCTTCGTCTTTTTGGACAAACGCGTATTGAGGAACTTCATTATAGGAAAAACGTGCAATTCTCATATTTTTAAGATTACGACATATTTAATACTTAGGAAAATACTTAGGAAAAGTCGCAAGCAACCGTTGTATAAGGAAACGCCACAAACATCTTGAAAACAAAACTTGAGTGTAGTAGACTCAAGTTTTAGAAATTGACAGAATGTGGTTTGAGTGCAATCGCAAAAAGTGCACGTAAATCACCTAAAATCCGCTAGATAGCGGTGCAAATGGGGGTAAATATGGAACAAAAATTTACGACCTTAGCGCAAGATGCATTAAGTGATGCTGTGCAAAGCGCGGCGGCAGCTGGCAATGCGCAAGTTGATACGTTACATTTGGCAGATGCTTTACTTCGCCAAGAGCAAGGCGTAGTGCGCGCGCTTATTGCACAGGCAGGGGCGGACGCGCAACAAATCGGCGCTGAAATTCGCAACGCATTAGTGGCACTGCCTTCATCTACTGGCTCAACTACAACTAAGCCAGACGCAAGCCGTCAGCTTTTAGCTGCGCTAAGTCAAGCAGAAAAAGAAATGCGCACAATGGGAGACGAATACGTTTCTACAGAGCACATGCTTATTGGCATAGTTGCAAGCGCGCCAAATGCTGTTGCGGATATTTTCAAAAAGCACAATGTTTCTGCAGACGCGTTGCGCAAGGCTGTGCCAACTGTGCGTGGAGGTGCGAAAGTTACCAGCCCAGACGCGGAAGGCAACTACAAAGCGCTTGAAAAATATTCGGTTGATATGACTGCGCGCGCTCGCGAAGGAAAGCTTGACCCAGTAATTGGACGAGATCAGGAAATTCGCCGCGTGATTCAGATTCTTTCTCGACGCACGAAGAACAATCCTGTGCTAATTGGCGAGCCAGGTGTTGGTAAAACGGCAGTTGTAGAAGGATTGGCTCAGCGAATTGTTGCCGGAGATGTGCCTACGACTTTGCAAAACAAGCGTCTTATCAGCCTCGACTTGGCTTCGATGGTTGCAGGTTCGAAGTATCGCGGCGAGTTTGAGGAACGCTTAAAGGCAGTGTTGAAGGAAATTCAGCAATCAGACGGTCAAATTATTACGTTTATTGATGAGATTCACACTGTTGTTGGCGCAGGATCTGCAGAAGGTTCAATGGATGCTGGCAATATGCTTAAGCCAATGCTTGCGCGCGGTGAGCTGCGCTTGGTTGGCGCGACTACGCTTAATGAGTATCGTGAGCATATTGAAAAGGATTCCGCTCTTGAGCGCAGATTCCAGCAAGTATTCGTTGGCGAGCCATCTGTTGAAGATACGGTGACGATTTTGCGCGGACTTAAGCAACGTTACGAAGCGCATCATAAGGTGACGATTAGTGACGATGCAATCGTAGCTGCAGCAACGCTTTCAAACCGCTATATTACTGGCAGACAGCTTCCAGATAAGGCGATTGATTTGGTGGATGAAGCGGCAGCTCACTTGCGTATGGAGCTTGATTCTCAGCCAGAAGAAATCGATGAATTGCAGCGCAAAGTTACGCGTCTTGAAATGGAAGAAATGCAATTAAAGAAAGCGGAAGATGCTGCTGCACGCGAACGCTTAGAAAAGTTGCAAGAAGAATTAGCAAACTCGCGCGAAAAGCTTACTGGATTGAAAGCGCGTTGGGATGCGGAAAAAGCTGGCCATAACAAGGTTGGCGATTTGCGAGCGCAACTCGACGCTAAGCGCGTAGAAGCCGACAAATTCACGCGAGAAGGCAATTTGGAGCAAGCAAGCCGTATTTTGTATGGCGAAATTCCAAGCATTCAAAAAGCTTTGGAAGAAGCAGAATCCGAGGCTGCTAATGCTAAGAGTGAAGCAAAAGAGCCAATGGTCCCAGACCAGGTTGATGCTGATTCTATTGCTGGAGTCGTTAGCGAATGGACTGGCATTCCTGTTGGCCGCTTGATGCAAGGCGAAAATGAGAAGCTGCTTAACATGGAAAAGGAGCTTTCTAAGCGCGTTGTTGGTCAAAGCGAAGCAATTCAGGCTATAGCGGATGCTGTGCGCAGAAGCCGTGCTGGAATTGCAGACCCGAATCGCCCTACCGGTTCGTTCCTATTCTTGGGTCCTACTGGCGTTGGTAAGACGGAGCTTGCAAAGGCTCTTGCTGACTTTTTGTTTGACGACGAGCGCGCAATGGTTCGCATTGATATGAGCGAGTACATGGAAAAGGCTTCCGTTTCGCGTCTAATCGGTGCTGCTCCTGGTTACATTGGCTACGAGGAAGGCGGCCAGCTTACTGAAGCCGTGCGACGCCGCCCGTATTCTGTAGTGCTTTTTGACGAAGTTGAGAAGGCACATCCAGAAGTATTCGACGTTTTGTTGCAGGTTTTGGATGATGGTCGTTTGACTGACGGACAAGGTAGAACGGTTGATTTTACGAATACGATTTTGATTATGACATCAAACTTGGGTTCGCAATTCCTTGTGCAAGAAGGCTTGGACGATGCTGCTAAACGCAAGGCTGTTATGAACGCTGTTCACGCTGAGTTTAAGCCAGAGTTCATTAACCGTTTGGATGAGCTTGTTATGTTCCATCCGTTGAGCCGCGAAGAGCTTGGTGGAATTGTGTATATTCAAGTTCGCCAAGTGGCTGCACGCTTGAGTGACCGCCGCATTAGCTTGGATGTGAGTGATTCTGCTCGCGCTTGGCTTGCGGAGCATGGCTACGATCCAGTTTATGGTGCTCGTCCGTTGCGTAGATTGGTTCAAACGGAAATTGGCGATCAACTTGCGCGATTGCTGCTTTCTGGCAAGGTGCATGATGGCGCTCGCGTAGTTGCGGATTGTGAGAATACTAGCGACCATGTAACTCTCAAGATTGCGTAATATATGCACTATTTAATGTAGTCAAATAATGTAGTCAAATAAAACAAAGCGTGCTGTTTATTGGATTATTTTCCATTAGACAGCACGCTATTTTTGTATCTAAATAAAAAATATTTGTAGAAGGAACTTGAAATAAAAAGGTGGAATCCCCCTTAATTTTTCAAGTTATTGCTGATAATTGGCATTATAGGATATGCATATCTTTTAAAATTTTAATTGGTTTTTATAAAAATCTATTTTTTTTTTCATATTAAATTATCATAAAATATATGTACTTATTCAAGGCTGAATACGTTATGAAGCAGATTGAAAATGGAGATACGAATATGTTCGCAAAGAAAGGATTTGCAATAGTTGCGCTTGCTACTATTGTTTATGCTGTGCCAATTTCAGCTTATGCTCAGATGAGTGGTTCTGTAGTTGGAATAGACAGAGAAAATATACGAAGTTGTAGGTAAGTAGTCTAGTTATTAAGTGGTGAGATATGCAACAAGAATCATTTATGGGCTCAGATGTGCAACTTGTTAATGTGAATTTTTCGTATGGGAAAAAACAAATTTTGCATAATCTTTCTATAGATTTATCTTTTGGCATATGTGGTCTTTTGGGGCCAAATGGTGCTGGGAAAACTACTCTGCTTAACGTTATAGCGACGATTTATGCTCCCTCTAGTGGAAAACTTTTTGTTCATGGCTTTGACGCGACTTGTCGTGCGGAAAGGGCTAAAGCTCGGTCAAATATTGGTTATTTGCCACAATCATTTGAACTTATGAATGCATCGAGTGTGTTAAAAAATGTTCAATATGCCGCATGGGCGCGAGGTTTATCGTGGAGCGCTGCGTATCAAGCTGCTTGGAATGCTCTCAAACAGGTTGGCTTGGAAAAACAAGCACATCGCATCGTTGCTAAAATATCAGGAGGTCAGCGTCAGCGTGCTGGTATTGCTTGTGTGATTGCTAGTCAGCCTGCAGTACTAATACTTGATGAGCCTACTGTTGGTTTAGATCCTGAGCAGCGTATTGATATTCGTAATTTTCTTAAGTCTTATTCGCAAAAGCATACTGTTATTGTTAGTACACATTTAGTAGAAGATTTAGCAGTAATTGCGGATCGGGTTATAGTTCTTAATGAAGGAATTATATTGCTTGATGGGAAAATGGATAATCTTCTTCAGTATGCTAATCGTGAAGATCTTATGGTAACTCCATGGGAATCAGGATATAGGCATTTGCTATCTAAATTTCATAAAAGTGAGTAGTAGCAGTAACTGGATATGTATAGTTTCTTATTTTGTTAATGTGGTAGTGAGTAGGGATGTGATTAAATATGCGTCAATATTCTAACTTTTTAACTGAATTCAGATTTTTTACGAAAAGTCATAAGAAGTGCACGATTGTTTCACATATTATGTCCCCATTATCTCTAATAAGCAGTTGTATTTTTAGCTTATTTTTGATTGCATATCCTATTTTTTTGGGTGTGGCAAATTTTTTAGCGCATAATAATAATTATGCGCTTTGGTTAAGAATTGATGTCACATGGATGCATTGTTTGTCTGATATTGTTGCTTGCATTTTTGGCGCATGGTGTTCATGTAAAGCTTGCTCGCCCAGATGTTTGGTCAATTCTGCGTGGTGTGCAGGAAAATCAGCCAGTCGTTACGCTATTCCTATACTAAAAGGCGCTATACTGTGCAGTTTGTTATATTGCGTAAGTATATTGCCAACAGTAATTCAGAGTGATGTAAATATTACAAATTTTCCGTATTTTCCACTATTGTGTGGAGGCGTGACGCCGAGTGCATTTTTTGCAATTGGTTTTACTTTAGGGGTAATTATTGGCAATCGTTGGGCAATTGTATTATCAGCTTTATTATCTTTTGCAATAATTTGGTGCTGTATTTATGGCGTCATTATAATGCGTAATGGCGTTATCCCTCAGGGAGATATTTTTCCTAGATATTGGGGTAGTAGTTTATACGCAACACTTCCAGTGTCGGATGCTGGTATTGGTGCTGAGCCTGGTTTGCGAATGAACCCATGGTTGGTGACTTTGCGCATATTCTTTGTGTGTGTTGTTATCGTTTCATGCATTCTTTGTTGCGCGCATATTAGATATTTTTGGCAAAAGGGATCTTATTGGTGCATAAAAGCAATAAGTATTTCTTTAATTATGCCAATAGTATGTGCTTGTTGTATAGCTATGTGGGGTCCAAAACCTTGGATTCGCTCTGGACCTTTTGTGCCTCAGTGTACGACGTTTAAAGATACTGCTTTTTCTGTTTGTGTACATCCTGAAGAAGCTTATATTCGTAAACTTCGTGCTGTTAAACATTTGAAAACTGTTGCTTCTTGGTTTCCTAAGAATCAGAGAGATTCGCAAGGCAAAGGAATTGTGCTTGTGCTTGGAAATGCGTTTACTCCAACAAATACTGAAAAATCTTGGAATCTTACTAATAGTGGTTTAATAAAGTTACGTAATCTTAAAGCTACTGTTATTCAACAACAAACAGATACATTTGTTAGGCGTTCTGAGAAATATGGTGATATGACTGGTATCGCTCAAGAAGTGTTACAAAGATTTGTGCCTGCAAAATGTGCATCAAATGCTATGAAAGAAGTATATGTAAAAAAGAATCTTGATTCAAACGCTTCTGTTACAGCATTTTTGCTTGCTCAGCTTCCTTCTCGTATAAGTAATGATGTGTATGGGTCATATGGATTTATTCCAGGTGAAGCAAACGATAAAGTGGCTATGAGTATTAATAATGCTGATGATGCTAAGCTGAAACAATTTGTAAAAAATCATGTTAAAGAACTTAATCAATGCCGCATAACTCCACAACAAGTCTTATCGGAACTTGGTGATAAGCATGAAAAATAATTTTCGCGCTTGGCTTGAAGGTAGGCATTATATTGTTGCAATCGTTGCAATTTTATTGTCCGTAGTCCTTCCCTCTTTAATGCTTGTTATATTCAGATCATTTGTAACGCAGTTGCCAGTTTATGTTGGTTATATTTGTTTGCCGGATTCTGCTAATGTGCATAATGCGGTAGGAGGTATAACGTTTCAATGTCAATCTGGTAGTAGTGTTGTTAATTTTGTTGTTCCTCTGTATGAAGTTATTGTAGTTGGGTTTATTGCCGCGGCATTCGTTTGTCTTGCTCCGATTATGGTATCGTGGGAACGTTTCGTGATGAAAAGGTTGCGAATATATGCATTGAGTGCTGCTTTATTGTGTTTGTTTGTTTCATTTGGCGCTTCAGTGTTGATTGTTCGTATAGTTGACTTGCAGCTATTTAGTACATTGCAGATGATTTTAGGTAATGCGTGGATTGATATTGTGCTCATAATGATTGGATTAGCCTGTTTTGGAAGGTTTTACGGTCTTGCATTTGGTGTCTTTTTAGTGGTGATGAATATTGCTACACAAGGTTTGCAAAGTAAAATTGGATTGATTTTGCGATGGTATCCTTATGGAACTTTGCCTGTAATTCCTGGACAATCCATATTGTTATACGTCATTGTTGTGCTTACTGTAATTGCAGTTTGCCTATGGAGCGGCACGTGTGGACGTGGATTGCTTTATTTTGAACGTGCTTAAAAGACGTGTCTAATTATGTTTCAAAAGTCAACTCAATAGTGTTTAATAGAACGTATGTTCGATAATATTGTGATGTTTGTTTTAATGGTGGTTGCTGTCGTAATAACCGCCATTGTTGTGCTGGCTATTGTTAAGCACAACAATGGAACGCAAGGCTCTAATGGCGTAAGCCAACGCGAATTTAACGAATTGCGCTCGCAGTATGAACAAGCGCGCGCTCAAGCGCAGGAAAATGGCAATCAAGCTATACGGTATCGCACTCAAGCAGAGCAGCTTGCTGAGCGATTGAAATTTGTTGAGTCTGAGCTGTTAAAAGCACAGCAAGCAGAGCAATTGCGAGTGAATCGCGAAGAACAATTGCGCGCAGAGCGAGAAGAACGCGAACGGTTAAATCGTGAAAAAACTTTGAAAGAGCAAGGTAAAGTCTTGGAAGCGCTTGCTCCAGTAAAAGACAATCTCGAAGCTTTGAAGAATAAAGTTTCGCAGATTGAAGAAGGGCGTAAGCAAGAAATGGGCGTGCTGAGCACTCAGCTTAAAGGCTTAAGCGAGCAGCAAACAAGGCTTGACCGCGAAACTAGTTCGCTTTCTGCAGCATTGCGAAATAATAAGGTTCGCGGAGCTTGGGGCGAGGCTCAACTAAAAAATATTGTGGAATCTGCAGGTTTGCTTGAGCATGTTGATTTTGATACGCAAGTTGTTGTAACGGGAGTAAATGGCGAACAGCAGAGACCAGATATGGTTGTGCATCTGCCAGGAGGCAAAACAATTCCAGTTGATGCAAAAGTTCCGTATGCGGATTATCAGCGTGCTTGCGAAATCCCAGATAACGCAAGCGACGAAGAATTAGCTAGAAGGAGCGAGCTTCTAAAAGCGCACGCTAAGGCTTTGCGAGAACACGTTAGAGTGTTAGGAGCTAAAGCATATTGGCAGGCTTTTGAAACAGCACCAGATTTTGTAGTTGCATTTATTCCAAACGAAGCATTGCTTCAGGCGGCTCTTGAGGCGGATCCAACGCTTATGGATGATGCATTTGCGCAAAAAGTAGCACTCACTTCTCCAGTGACTTTGTGGGCTGTGCTTAAGTCTGTTGCGTACGCATGGCAGCAGCAAAGTCTTACAGATGATGCAAAAGAACTTTTCGATTTATCTCGAGAATTGTACGATCGCTTTGCGGTTCTTGGAGAAAATGCTTCAAAACTTGGCGTATCTTTGGCAAGAACAGTTGCAGCTTACAATAAGTTTGCTTCCTCGCTTGAGTCGCGAGTGTTGGTAACAGCGCGTAAACTTCAGAAGTTAGATCAAAGTAAAGTTATTGCTTCAATAGATCTTATAGATTCTGATAAAGCTGATGTTAAAGAGCTGAGCGCTCCGGAAGTATCAGTAGAAGATCGTTAAGCATAAAAACATTAAAGCATCAAAAATTGAACAACTCTAAATGCTAAGGAGTGCAAAATGACAGAATTACAAGAAGAGCGCGCGGAACTTAAGCGCATGCTTTGTGCGGATATGAGTGCGAAACCATTTAGTGAACTGTTTTCTGTTACATTTGCTCAGCGCGGCTCCAAGTTGGTTGGTGATGTTCTTTTTGATGCAATTGAGAAAGCTGGGTATTCGTTAGAACGCGATGTTGACGCAGTTGGAGCGTTAACTGCTGCTGCAGTGCCTATGGTTTTTGCGCTTATTCATGCTGCAGAACGTAAAGGAATTGCACTCGACGGCTTTGTTATGGATTTTGTTTTCCCTGCAACAAAAGGTCCGTCAGTTAAAGGCAAGCGAGTATTGTTACTTGACTCTTGGCTTTCTGAAAAATCGTATGTTCAAACTTCTTCGCTTGTGACTTTACGACACGGAAATGAATTAAGTCTTGATTTTGGCATTGTTAATCAGCAAGGCGCGCAAATTCTTGCTATAGTTGCATTAATTGGTGGTGTTGACGCCGACGAACAAGGCACAAGGCATCTTCAATTAGTAAATCCAATAAGTAAGGAGAGTACTAAAATGGCATTTGTTCAAGCTTTCGGTGAAGAAGAATTACGCGCAGATGCAGAACACGAAGATTGCTGCAACGATCATTGCTGTGGCGGTCATTGCGAGGTTAAATGCACGGGTGATTGTGCTCATGATGGTTGCACTGAGCCTTGCTGTGAAGATAATTGCTGCGGTGGCCATTGCAAAGTAGAGTGCACTGGCGATTGCAAGCATGACGGTTGCACTGAGCCGTGCTGCGAAGACAATTGCTGCGGCGGTCATTGCAAAGTAGAGTGCACGGGTGATTGTGCTCATGATGGTTGCACTGAGCCATGCTGTGAAGATAACTGCTGCGGCGGCCATTGCAAGTCAGGTTGCACAGGCGATTGCGCAACAGACGGCTGCCAAGATTAGTTGCAATTACTAGCTACCAATACTAAGCAAAAGCATTAAACGGAGCAAAACTCACACATGCACGAACCGAATCCAATTACTTTGGCTGCAAAAGCTTCCGATGAGCCAGAATTCCGACCTATAGGAGTTGGCCCATGGGAAGAAGAACACCTAGGTGAGCCTCGTCCAGATAATCCAGAATCGCCAAATTATGATGCGCGGTTTAGCACTGAATTACTAGATGAAGGCGACCAGCGTAACGTTTTAGACCGTTACCGGTACTGGAAAGTAGAAGCCATAAAAGCGGATCTCGATTCTAAAGGCCGTCATGAGTTTGAAGTAGCTGTAGAAAATTGGACTCACGATTTCAACATAGGCTCTATGGTTCGCACTGCAAACGCGTTTACTGCGAAAAAAGTGTATATCGTAGGGCCTCATAAATGGAATCGCAAAGGCTCGTTAATGACTGAGCTTTACCAATACGTTGAGTGCTGCCCAACTATTGAAACTCTAGTAACTAATTGGCGCGAAAATATAGCACGAGAAACAGAAGAAGCGCATCAACTTTTGCTTAAAGCACAAGCAGATGGCAATAAAGAAGCCGAAAAAATCGCAAATATCAAGGAACAAGACGCTAAAAACGCTCGCGTTATAGCGCTCGATATTATTCCAGGCGCAGTTGCTATGGAAACCTACAAGTTCCCTAAACGTTGCCTTATGCTTTTTGGCGCGGAAGGTCCTGGTCTTTCTAAAAAAGCACTAAAAATGGCGGATGACGTTGTTTACATTTCGCAATTTGGCTCTGTTCGCTCGCTAAACGCAGGAGCAGCCGCAGCTGTTTCCATGCACGCGTGGATTGCGCAACATGCAGCACCAAATTGCTAACACAAACTACAAACGAGCGAATATAAAAAACAATCGCAAACAAACAATCACATTACAAAACGCATTAGCCTGTACTCATAAACACTTACATTTTAGGTGTATTTTTTTTTATTTGTGATATTGTTAATTTATGTTAGAATTTCAACATATTACAAAGCGTTTCGGCGCAAAAACAGCGCTTAACGACGTTTCTTTCGTCGCCGAAGACGGCAAAGTCACAGGCTTTTTAGGACCTAATGGCGCTGGTAAATCTACCACCATGCGTTGCGCGTTAAATCTTATTCATGCCAATAGTGGTACTTCTCTTATTGACGGAAAACCTTACGCAAAAATCGTATCCCCAATGACAGAAGTTGGCGCAGTTCTTGACGCAAAGTCTGCTCACAGGGGCCGTACGGCTTACAATCACCTGTATTCATTGGCTTTAACTCACGGAATATCAAAAAAGCGCGTTGACGAAGTGATTGATATTACTGGATTATCAAGTGTTAAAACCCGCAAAGCAGGATCTTTCTCGCTTGGTATGAGCCAGCGTCTTTCCATTGCGGCGGCTCTTTTAGCAGATCCGCACAATCTTATTTTGGACGAGCCAATTAACGGCTTAGATCCAGAAGGCGTTAAGTGGGTTCGTGAATTATGCAAGTATTACGCAAGCGAAGGCCGTGCAATACTTCTTAGCTCGCACTTAATGAGCGAAGTTGCGCTTACTGCAGATAATCTTGTGATTATTGCGCATGGCGAGATTTTGAAGCGCACAACGGTTCAAGATTTTGTTGACGCACATTCGCAGCACGCTGTGCGACTTGTAACTCCAGAAGGCGAAAAGCTAAAGCAAGTGCTTGCTCAAAATCATCCTGAGTGCAAGATTTTGCCAGATAATCGCACACCTCAAGACGTTCAAGAAGGCGAACTTTTTAGAATAACAGATTGCGAACTAAGTCAGATTGCGCGAGAAATTGCGGATAATCAAATTTTGGTATATCAGCTTAATTACGAGCACGCGTCACTTGAGGAAGCATATTTGGCTCTTACACACGGTCAAGAGCAGTATGTAACGAAGGCTGTTCCTAGCAGCGGCTCGAAGCCGAGTGAACAAAAGCCGAGTGAACAAAACGTAGAGCAATCTAATAATGAGGAGAGTGCAAAATGAGTGAGCAAGTAGCAAATCAACAAGTGCAATCTTCTGAGTTCAACGCACACCAATCCAACGCGTACAAAACAGGCCGCAGCATGAACGCTCAACACTTGCGCCTAACATTTATGCACACGCTTAAATCCGAGATTGTTAAGTTGCGCGGACTTGCATCCACCTGGTGGTGCATGGCATTAACAATTGTTTTGCCAGTAATCTTTAGCTTTATTATAGCGATTGTGCAAAAAGCAATGTCTAAAGTTGACATTAAGAATGGAGCAAATCAAGGCAAATCAAGCGCTGCAATTACTGTTGGGCCGAGCAATAAAAGTAGCCTTATTGCATCTCAAGATAGCATTTTCCACTTAGTTATTAGTTTTGCTTCTGTATCTTTGATTGTTCTAGCGATTTTTGCAGTGCTTGCTGTAACCGCGGAGCATTCTACAACTTCGATTCAGGCTTCTCTTACTGCTGTACCTAGAAGGGGTATGTTCTTTACGGCTAAATTTATTGCTGTTGCAATCTACGTTTTTGTAGTGCAACTTATTGCAATGGCAGTTTCGCTAGGCGCTGCAGAATTAGCCTTTATAGGAGACAACACTTCTGGATTATCTGGAAGCAACGCGTGGAAATTGCCTCTTACGCTGTTTCTTGGCTCTCCTGCAATTATGGTTGTTGTAGCAGCAATGGCGTACGGCTTTGGCATGATTTGCAAGTCAACTGCTGGCGGAATTATGTGCGTTATTGGAGCCGTGATGATTTTGCCTAGTGTTCTTAGCATTATTATGTTTGCAAGCAATTTCGCGAAGTGGAATTCAATACTTATACAGCTTTTGCCAGCCACAGCGGTGGAGAAATTCTTGGGCGGCTCCCCTAATTCGGGTGCACAGCTTCCACCAAACGCATATGTTTTTACATGGTGGCAATCAGGCTTGGTGGTTCTTGCTTGGGGCGTAGTCATGTATGCAATTGGCCACGTTGTGGAAAAGCATCGCGATATTTAGCGCGATATCTAAAATATTTAAATATTCTGCAAATAATATTTTGCAAAAACAATAAGGGCTTTATCTCGTAACTGACTACAAGATAAAGCCCTTTCCTGTGTTTACTTTTCTATTTTTCTATATTTAATCATGTGTTATGAATTCAGTCGTTCTTTACAGTTTCAGCAACGCGAGGCCACAAGGTTGTGCCCCAGTTGCTAATAGTACGCTGACGAACTAGTGGCAAATCAGAACGGTCATATACTGTGCGCCATGGTTCCCAAACCAAACCAGTCTTTTCAACCAACTTGATTCGTAGATTGCGTACATTTCCTTTGAACTGAATAGTGGTGTTGAAGTGAGCTGTACGATACTTACCATTGCCTTCCCAAGCGCGAGAACGCACGTAAGGAGTGCCGTCAATTTCGGTGCCGTACTCATCCCAGTAGATGTAGTAGCGAGCTACATAAGCTCCACGGTGGTCCAAAGTCAAGTAGCCATTGCGATAAGAAGAAACCTTCGTTTCAATATAATCGCTGTTGGATTGCAAAGTTGCTACTTCGTTATCCTTGACGAAGGAAGTGGTGTATGCAATTGGAACCGCTGGGCTAGAGGTGCTCAAATTTGCACCTTCCTGAATCAAAGCCTTAAGCGTATCGATATTGCCTGTAATAACTTTAGCTGCACCATTAGCGCTGCCACCAAGAATCACTGCAGTAACAGAAGTATTCTGGAGAATGCGATGGAATTCGGTGTTTGGCTTGATTTCTACGCCCTTAATTGCTGCTTCTACCGCAGCCTGGAAATCAGTGCTCTTGCTGGTGGTATCGAACTTTACGTACATTGAGCGACCATAAGCTACGTTTGACACGTAAACTGGTGGGCGCTTGTTGTCAACGCCACGGTTCTTCAAGCTGTCTGGCGTAGTGCAAGGAGCAAAGAAATCTGCTGGGCTATCTGGTGCATCAACGCTTACGGTGTAGTAAGTTTGCTTGAAGTTCACAATTTGAGTCTGCTTCTCACCCTTGTGTACTGCATCGAAATCAATCTTCAGCGGAACACCAATCTTGGCAAAATCAGCACCAAACTTAGCCTTGAGCTGGTTCATGCTTTGTGCGCTTGCAGAATCGTACTGCATGCGAGCTGCAACATGATGACTTGCTCCATATTGTGCATTCCACTTAGAAACTAAGCCGTTCACTGCGGAAGTTACAGAGCTCTTGGTTGGGCGCTGAACAGTTACAGCACTTTCGCCGCCGTGGAATCCCGGCAAATCAACGCTCAACGTTATTGGAGCGCGGTTTGCAGAAATCAGGCTTGGCATATTGTCCATCAAATTCTTATCAGCACGGAAAAGAGCACCTGGGTATACGCGATCATCGTTGGCGGAAGTAACCGACAAATTTGAAGTTGTATTGGTGATGTTCTTCTTCTGATGCTCAACAACAACGAATTCACCGTTCTTGTTGAAGCTGTCGCTGGAGAATTTGTTCTCAATGGTTTCGCCATGACGGGCGAGAATGTTTGTTTTATCGTATTGCAAATCCCACAAATAATTATTCAACGAGTCTTTCTTAGCTGCGCAAGATGTAGCTGGTTCAGAATCCTTAGCGGAAGGAGCGGCCATTGCTGGTGCTGCTAGGCATTGTGGAACAATAGTTGCGCCCGCGAGGAGCAACATTGCTGCATTACGGTAGAACTTTGTACTCTTCATATGTATCCTTATATTATGATATTTTCTGTTATTTTTTATGAGATACCGTAACTTATTTGCTTCTATGCATGGCATGCTTCGCTGCATTAGCTTAATATCTCATAGCATCTTATTATTACATGCTTTTTTATTTCTGGGATAGTGAAATAAAACAAATTTTTTTATTCTGCAAATAAACGTATGAAGAAGGTTGGAATGCCAACATTCTTTTATTGAATTATTTACATTTCATGGCGTGTTGACATGCATAGACCTTCGTTTTCACATATTTTATACTCGTTAATTTTATGAAAACTGTATGTGACAATAATTGTTATTTCGCTTATTGTCTCACTAATAAAATTTTTTTAATATTACACATAATTTTCCCTAGAAAATATGGATCGACAATCATGTTCTAAAATTGGGAAAATATTTCTACAGTAACGTGTGTAAATCTTTTATCAATATTGCTTTTTTCTTCTATAAGAAGGTCACGCATCACACATATAGTTGAGGTTATGCCTACATTCACACGCGAAGAAATTGAGCATTTGGGTGTTTTGTCCCAGATTGCTTTAAGCGACGAAGAAATCAGTCGCTTGCAAGGCGAATTAAACGTCATTGCAGAATCTATTAACAAAGTGCAGGAAGTTGCTGGCGAAGATGTGCCACCTACTGCAAATCCAGTACCTCTTGAAGCGTATTTGCGCCCAGACGAGCCTGCTACGCCATTGACTCAAGAAGAAGCGCTTTCTGGCGCTCCTAGAAGTGAGTCTGGCATGTTTGTAGCACCTCGAATTTTGGGGGAGGAATAAAACATGACTAATACTCAAGATTTAGTAAAGCTTTCTGCTGCCGATATGGCAAAGGCTGTAAAAGCTAAAGAAGTCTCTAGCCGCGAACTTGTTGAAGCTCACTTGGCAGTAATCGAAGCAGCCGAACCAGAAATCAAAGCATTCTTGCATGTTTCTGCAGATATTGCTCTTGAGCAGGCAGATGCTTTTGATGCTAAGAACGCTAAGGGTGAGACTGAAGGATTGCCTGAGCTTGCAGGTGTTCCAATTGCCATTAAAGACATGATTGTTACTAAGGGCATTCCAACTACTGCAGCCTCTAAGATTCTTGAAGGCTGGGTTCCACCTTACGATGCTACTGTTATTGAAAAGCTCAAGGCAGCTGGCATGCCAATTCTTGGCAAGACTAACCTAGATGAATTTGCTCAAGGTTCTTCTACCGAGCATTCCGCTTACCAAACCACTTGCAACCCTTGGGATACTGAGCGCGTTCCTGGCGGTTCTGGCGGCGGTTCTGCAGCTGCTGTTGCTGCATTCGAGACTCCTATTGCTTTGGGTACAGATACTGGCGGCTCTATTCGTCAGCCAGGCGCTTTAACTGGTACTGTTGGCGCAAAGCCAACTTACGGCGGAGTTAGCCGTTTTGGCGCAATCGCCATGGCAAGCTCGCTTGATCAGATTGGCCCTGTTTCTCGTACCGTTCTTGACTCTGCACTTTTGCAGGAAATCATTGGCGGCAACGATAAGCGCGATTCAACTTCGATTCCTGCTCCTGTTCCTCCAATGGCTCAGGCTGCGCGCGAGGGTGCTCGCCGTGATTTGAAGGGCGTAAAGGTTGGTCTTGTTAAAGAGCTTAGCGGAGAAGGCTTCCAGCCAGGCGTTGAAGCACGCTTTAATGAGGCTGTGCAATTGCTTAAGGATATGGGCGCAGAAGTAACAGAAGTCTCCTGCCCTCATTTCCCTTATTCTTTGGCTGCTTACTACATTATTATGCCTTCCGAAGTTAGCTCTAATTTGGCTCGCTACGATGGCATGCGCTACGGTTTGCGCGTAATGCCACCAGCAGACAAGCCTCAAACTGCTGCAAACATGATGGCTGCAACTCGCGAAGCTGGCTTTGGCGACGAAGTAAAGCGCCGTATTATTCTTGGCACTTACGCACTTTCCGCCGGCTACTACGATGCTTGGTATGGCTCTGCGCAAAAGGTTCGTACGCTTATTATTCGCGACTTTGAAGAAGCGTTTAATAAGGTAGATGTTCTAGTCTCTCCAACAAGCCCTACAACGGCATTTAAGTTTGGCGAGAAGATGAACGATCCACTCTCCATGTACATGAACGATATTGCTACGATTCCTGCAAACATGGCTGGCGTTCCAGCTTTGAGCCTCCCAGCTGGCTTAAGCGACGATGCCCTGCCTGTTGGTATTCAGATTATTGCTCCGCAATGCCATGATGAAAAGATGTACAAGCCTGCAGCAGCGTTGGAAGCAGCGCTCGAAGAAAAGTGGAGTGGCCCAATCTGGAAGTCGCTTAAAGCTGGTTGGCTCGATTCATTGGCTAAGTAAAGTGAAATAAAGCTTAAGTAAGAAGGATTCTCATGGCTGAAAAACTTATGAAATACGCCGATGCTGTGGAGCAATTTGACCCAGTTTTCGGCTTGGAAACTCACGTTGAGCTTTGCACGCGCACAAAGCTGTTCTGCCCAGCAGAAGTATCTTTTGGTGGCGAGCCAAATACTCAGCTAACTCCTGTAAGCCTTGGTTTGCCAGGCTCTTTGCCAGTTGTAAACAAGACTGCAGTTGATTACGCTATTAAACTCGGTTTGGCATTGCATTGCGAAATCGCTGAGTGGAGCCAGTTCGCTCGTAAGAACTACTTCTACCCAGATATGCCTCGTGATTATCAGATTTCCCAGTACGATAAGCCTACTAATGGCAATGGTTACTTGGACGTTGAGCTGGAAGACGGCACCGTGTTCCGCGTGCCGATCGAACGTGCTCATATTGAGGATGATGCTGGTAAGAATACTCACGTTGGCGGCGCTGACGGTCGTATTGAAGGCGCAAATCATTCTTTGGTTGATTACAATCGTGCAGGCGTGCCTTTAATTGAGATTGTAACTAAGCCAATCGAAGGTGCGGGTAGCCGCGCTCCAGAAATTGCTGGTGCTTATATGCGTGCTATTCGCGATATTGTTCGCGCTCTTAACATTTCCCACGCTCGTATGGAGCAGGGCAATATGCGTGCTGACGTGAACGTTTCGCTTCGCAGAAAGCCAACCGATCCATTTGGTACGCGTTCCGAAACTAAGAATGTGAACACATTCCGCGGTATTGAAAAGACGCTGCAATATGAGATTCGTCGTCAGGCTGCTATTTTGAGCGAAGGTGGCGAGATTTTGCAGGAAACTCGTCACTGGGATGAAGCAACTCAGACTACTGCTGGCGGTCGTGTGAAGTCGGATGCTGACGATTATCGCTACTTCCCAGATCCTGATTTGGTTATGCTTCATATAACTAAAGAGCATATTGAGCGCATGAAGGCCGAGATGCCAGAAATGCCTCGCGAGCGCCGTAACCGTTTGCAAAGCGAATGGGGCATTAGCGATCTTGAAATGCGAGATATTCTTAACGCGGATGCTCTTGATTTGGTTGAAGAAACCGTTAAGGCTGGTGCAAGTGCTGCTGGTGCTAAGAAGTGGTGGCTTGGTGAGCTTGCTCGCGAAGCAAACACTCGTGGCGTGACTTTGGAAGAATTGCCTATTACTCCGCAAGATGTGGCTGAAGTTGAAAAGCTAATTGCAGATGGCAATCTTAACGATAAGCTCGCTAAGCAAACTGTTGCATGCGTTTTGGCTGGCGAGGGTAAGCCTGATGAAGTTGTTAAGAAGCACGGATTCAAGGTTATGAACGACGACGGCGCTTTGGAAGCTGCTGTTGACGCTGCTCTTGCTGCTGATCCTGAAGTTGCAGAAAAGCTTAAGGCTGGAAATATGAAGCCGATGGGCGCAATTATTGGCGCTGTTATGCGTGCGACTAAAGGTCAGGCTGATGCTAAGGCTGTTACTAAGATCGTGATGGCAAAGATTAAAGGCTGATTTAAATTTTAGTTAGATTAAAATTTAGCTAGAAAAGAATAGTTTATAGATGCACTTTTTGCATTTTATGCTTTGCGTTTTAACCTTGTGTTTTATAGCATTGTGTAGAGTGCAAAAAGTGTAATCTTATATTGTAGTTGCTTACGCATTTGTATTTTGCTTATGCTTTTTGTAGAACTTTTTGTAACGCAAGGTCAATTAGGTACAGGAAACAGGTGAATATGCAGGAAGTCAATGCTGACTCTACAAACTCTCGAGAGTTACCAGAAAGTATTGTAATTCCGTCAATACGCGGCGAGATGGCTCGTCTTAGGCAAGCAACCATCGAAGATTTAGCGAGGATGGATTCATTACATGCTTTTGATGGTGCGGCTGTTATAACTGGCAAGGATTCACAATCTGAACGTGCTATGGTTCATGCGTGGGTTGAGCGTTCTGTGCAGTGGTCTTTGGGCAATAATGATAAAAGTATGTCTGATTATGCTGGGGTTGTTGGAGATGCTCAATCACGCCCAACAATCGCATGGTCAATTGTGCCAGATCTTATTGATGACGCTAAAAATACCAATGGCGATATTATTGGAATGATTTTTTTGATCGACATTGATGGTTGGTCTAAATCCGCTAGAATTCAGGTGATTCTAGGACGCGATTATAGGGGTCGTGGGTATTCTAGAGATGCAATGCCTAGAGTTATGACGTATGGTTTTGCTCCAGACACAGTTGGTTTAGCATTGCATAGGATTTGGGTTGGTGTTCCAGCAGCGAATACGCGTTCTCTTTCTGTTTATCAGTCTCTTGGTTTTGTAAAAACTGGAACAGCTAGAGATGCTTTGTGGGATTCACAAAATCAAAAATATCAAGATTTTGTTGTTATGGACACTCTCGTAGATGAATATGATGCCATTCGTTCTTTAGACGCTTTTGGTCTGCAC
The DNA here is from genome assembly GCF_049244015.1 of Gardnerella sp. KA01002. Lineage (NCBI taxonomy): Bacteria > Bacillati > Actinomycetota > Actinomycetes > Bifidobacteriales > Bifidobacteriaceae > Gardnerella > Gardnerella sp. KA01002. Next base: position 1,534,614 of record NZ_CP058365.1, on the reverse strand, counting down.
GTTATTGAAGATAATCCTGGTGTTTGTGAAGCGCTAAGTGCGCATGAGCATTCAATTGCAATACCTGTTAGCAAAGATAATTCCGACGAATCGTGGCCGTATAATGCGGCTACAGTCAAAGAAGATTCTTCTAAACGTGCATGGTGGCGTATTATAGGACGCGGTCGTAAGCGTAACACTAATGGCAATAATGCGGAAGGGAAGCGATGAGCGCTGAAGATCTCGACAATTACGAAACTGACGCCGAGCTTGCGTTGTACAAGGAGTATCGTGACGTTATTAAGCTTTTTACGTATGTTGTAGAAACTGAGCGACGATTCTATTTGGCAAACAAGGTGGATTTTAACGTGCGTTCTGCAGGTCAAGATGTGTATTTTGACGTGCAATTAACAGACGCTTGGGTGTGGGACGTTTACCGCCCTTCGCGGTTTGTGAAAAACGTTCGTATTGTTACGTTTAAAGACGTAAATGTGGAAGAAGTGCAGAAAACAGATATCGATATTCCAGAATCTATCGCATGATAAGAGTATGCTAGTAAAGCTTATGTTTAGATTTTAATATAGATACGTGCTTGCAATTTTGCGATTTTGACTTTATAAAGCGTCTTTTAGGTATGGAGGAAAATTGACTGATACACAATCCCAGAAACAATCTGTAGTGATTATTGGTGGCGGTCCGGCAGGGTTGACGGCTGCATGGGAGCTTGTAAAAGATGGCGGAGCTAGCCGCTACGATGTAACTGTTCTTGAAGCATCTAAAGAGTTTGGCGGAATTTCTCGCACTGTAAAATACAACGGAAACCGCATGGATATTGGCGGTCACCGATTCTTCTCTAAAGATGATCGAATTATGCAATGGTGGCGAGATATGCTGCCACTTCAAGGCGCTCCTTCTTACGACGACAAAAAACTTGGCAGACACCACGATTTAGAGAATGGCGGCCCAGACCCAGAAGTCGAAGATGAGGTTATGCTTAAGCGTCATCGCGTTTCTAGAATCTTCTGGAATCATCATTTCTTCGACTACCCTATCTCTCTTTCTGCGTCTACTTTGCGCTCTATGGGCTTTGTTCTTACTATGAAGGTTGGTTTTAGCTACCTTTGGTCTATGATTCACAAGTTGCCAGAAACAAATCTCGAAAACTTCTACATTAATCGCTTTGGCAAAAAGCTGTATTCTATGTTCTTTGAGGGCTATACCGAGAAGCTTTGGGGAAGGCATCCAAGTCAGATTTCCGCAGATTGGGGTGCTCAGCGAGTTAAGGGTTTGAGCATTGTTGAAGTTTTAAAGAATGCTTTCTCTAAGCTTATGCCGAAAAAGAAGGCAAATCAGGAAGTTGAAACTTCACTGATTGAAGAATTCTGGTATCCTAAGCTTGGTCCTGGTCAGCTTTGGGAGACTGTTGAACGTCGTTGCCGTGAAAATGGCGCTACTGTTTTAACAGATGCAAAAGTTGTTGCTATTAAACAGTGCGACGGTAAAATTTCTAGTGTTGTCGTTGAAAATCAAGATGGTTTGCAGCAAGAACTTCATGCGGATCAGTTTATTTCTTCTATGCCAATAAAAGATTTGGTTGCAGCTATTGAGCATGGCGCCGAAGGAAATGAGTCTGTGCAGGTTCCAGCCGAATTACAACGAGTTGCTAAAGGCTTGCCTTACCGTGATTTCGTAACCGTTGGACTTCTTGTTAAGCGTATGCGTTTGCGTAATACGACTGATATTCCAACGTTAGGTAACCCTCCTATTGTGCCTGATTGCTGGATTTATGTGCAGGATCCAGGATACAAAGTTGGTCGTTTGCAAATCTTTAACAACTGGAGCCCATATCTCGTTAAGGATGTTGACAACACTGTGTGGATTGGTCTTGAATACTTCTGCAATGAGGGCGATGATTTTTGGAATATGAGCGACGAAGAGGCTCGTAAATCTGCGATTGATGAGCTTACTCGTATGCAGGTTATTGATGGCGAAGATGATGTTTTGGATGCGCATCGTGAGCGTGTTCCAAAGGCTTATCCAGCTTACTTCGATACTTATGCTCAGATGCCTGAGCTTGTTAAGTATTTGGATGGTTTTGGTAACTTGTATTGTGTTGGTAGAAATGGTCAGCATCGTTACAATAACCAGGATCATTCTATGGCTACTGCTATTGAAGCCGTGTCTAATATTAACAGTGGAAAACAGTCTAAAGATAATGTTTGGTCTGTTAATACAGAAAAGTCATATCACGAAAAGAAGTAGCGTTTTTTCTTTTTGCCACGCCGTGTTGTTGTGAGTCGCATGAGTGTAGTAGCATACATTTATCAGCGATTAAGTCACATTGTTATGTGCTTATCGTTGTATTCACAACGGATTTTTCCGAAATCTTCCATGTAAAGCTCCAAGTAGTTTGTTTCTTGGGGTTAGGGAAAGGTATAACTGTGGCAACAAGCCAAAATCTTGATGATATGAAGCTTTCTGAGCTTAAGGATCTTGCGAAGCAAATGGGCCTGCGCGGTACGTCTACAATGCGTAAGCCGGATTTGATTGCTACGCTTACCGCTGCGCGCAATGGTGGGGATGCGCCAGCAGGAGTTAGCGTACATGTTCCTAAAAGCATTGTTAGGGATAGTCGTTCGTCGCTTAATGATGAGGATGAGTCTAAATACGATTCATCTTCATCTTTTAGGTCGCGTCGCAATTTTGATGATGATAGTGGTGAGTCTGCTCGTAAATCTGCTGATGAGGATTTGTTAGAAAATCTCGGCTTGCCTGATTCTGTTGAATCTTCTGATTCTGATGATTCTGTTGATTCAAATAGAAGCGGTAAGTCTAGGCGTCGTCGTGAGTTTACGCGTGATAATCAATCTCAGCGTCGTCGTCAGTCTGATTTTAAAGATAATTATCGCGGAAATAACTCGGATGATGCAGATGATACGGAAGATGATTTAGATCAGATTCTTGCTACTTTGCCAAGTGAAAAGTCTTCTGATTCTAATGCAAATCGTGATTCTGAATCTCGCAGGCAACGCGGAGCTTCGCGTTCTAATGGCGATGACGATTATGATACGCATTCAGATAGGAATGACAGGTATCAACGCCGTATGCGTGGTCGTGGACGCGATAGAGATGATTACGATTCCCGCTCGGATCGCTCTGATCATTTAGAGCGTGAAGATCGACCTACGAGGAATGATCGTTCTGATCGCAATGATATTCGTGAAGACCACGAGTCTCGTGAATCAGCTTCTCGTAGAGAGGAACCAAAAGAAGAGCTTGTTCCAGTTGCTGGTATTGTAGATGTGCTTGAATCTTATGCGTTTGTGCGCACTTCTGGATATTTGCCTGGTCCAAATGATGTTTACGTTTCTATGAGCCAAATCAAAAAGTATGGTTTGCGCAAGGGAGATGCGGTTCAAGGCTCTATTCGTGCTCCTCGCGAAGGTGATCGTAGGAATCAGCGCCAAAAATTTGTTCCTTTGCAAAGCGTTGACAGCATTAATGGCATGAGCGTAGAAGATGCTCAGAATCGTCCACAATTCGCTAAGCTCACGCCTTTGTATCCGCAAGAGCGCTTAAAGCAGGAGACTACGCCAAATCGTATGCTTGGCAGAATCATTGACCTTGTGGCTCCTATTGGTAAGGGTCAGCGTGGTTTGATTGTTTCGCCTCCTAAGGCTGGTAAAACAATCACTTTGCAAAATATTGCGAACGCGATTGCTGTTAATAATCCAGAAGTGCATTTGATGGTTGTTCTTGTAGACGAGCGTCCAGAAGAAGTTACCGACATGGAGCGCACTGTTCAGGGTGAGGTTATTTCTTCTACATTTGACCGTCCAGCATCAGACCACACTACTGTTGCTGAGCTTGCGATTGAGCGTGCTAAGAGGCTTGTAGAGCTTGGCCAAGATGTTGTTGTTCTTCTTGATTCTATGACTCGTCTTGCTCGTGCATACAATATTGCTGCTCCTGCATCTGGTCGTATTCTTTCTGGTGGCGTGGATGCTCAGGCGCTTTACCCTCCTAAGAAGTTCTTTGGTGCCGCGCGAAACATTGAAAATGGCGGTTCTTTGACTATTATTTCTTCCGCTTTGGTGGAAACTGGTTCAAAGATGGATGAAGTTATTTTCGAAGAGTTTAAGGGCACTGGAAACATGGAGCTTCGCTTGAGTCGCGATTTGGCAGATAAGCGCTTGTTCCCAGCAGTGGATATTAATTCTTCTGGCACGCGCCGCGAAGAGTTGATTACTCCTGCTCAAGAATTGCCTATTATTTATCGCTTAAGGCGACTATTTGGCGGACTTGAGCCAGAGCAGGCTTATCAGACTTTGGTGCCACGCTTAAAGAAAACTGCGTCGAATCGCGATTTTCTCGCGGCGATTGTGCAGCAAGCGAATAACTCTACAAATGGCGGGTCGCCAGCAACCGCTGCTTAAGTAGGTTATGTTCGTGTAATTTTATAAATATAACTTTAAAAAATACACTTTAATTACCCCTTGGTTTGATCAATCGAGGGGTAATTTTTATTGTTTATTTTTTAATACTGTTTTTATTACAAACTCATTTTGTGTTTTAAAATAAAAAAATATACGTTTATATATAATTATTTTCCTATAAAATACACTATTCTTGGTAATTTTTACTATTGATAATGCGTATGCAAATAATAAAAATTAAATAATTATAATTACTTGTCAAAAGTTTATTCCTATAAACATTTGATATTTAATGTGAAAAACCGTGATTTTTTATATAATTTTGTTCTTTTTCGTTAAAAAATACGATACGATTGAAGAGACTGCAGGGTAGCGCAATCTGAAATCTACAACAGTATTCAGGAAGATGCGCTGTATGAGGATGGAGGTCGTATGACAGGAAACTCTCATAAGATTGAAAATAATATTCCTTCTGGCTTGAACGCTAATGTGAGCACAGTTGCTCCTATAGATTCTACAGATGCGATTATTGTAGATATTCTTGAACATGATGGTCGTGCAACATTAACCAGACTAGCTAAAGCATCTGGATTATCGGTTTCTGCCGTACAATCTAGAGTACAAAAGCTTGAGCGCAGAGGAATTATCACTGGTTACCGTGCGTTGATTGACTATGAGCGCAGAGGCTTGCCAGTAAGCGCATTTGTTGCTGTAACACCTCTTGACTTTGAGCAAGAAGCATCTGTTCCAGCCAAGTTGAAAGATATTGAAGGTATTGAAGCCTGCTATTCTATCACTGGAAGCCCAAGTTTCATGCTCGTAGTTCGTGTTGCTACACCTAGCAAGCTAGAAGAGCTAATTAACACGATTCATAGGATTGTGCCAGTTAGCACAGAAACAACTATGGTTTTGCAGACTTATTTCGACTAGAAGTAATATGTGTGAATTTCCTAAAGAATCGGTTGGCGCGCGTAAGCATCAGATTGAACCGAGTTGCAATGATTGTAACGATTCAATAAGCGAGATTTTTGCGTTGCGTCAATCGATTGACAATATTGACAATGCAGTTGTTTCACTTCTTGCAGAGCGTTTTAAAGTTACGGAAAAAGTCGGAGAAATAAAAGCTCGCGCAAATCTTGCTGCGGAAGATAAATCTAGAGAAAATCGCCAAGCAAATCGACTTAAAAAAATTGCTGAAGAATCTGGATTAAAAGAAGAAATTGCGCTCGAATATTTACATTTTGTTGTAGCTGCCGCAAAAAAGCGCCATCAAGAAATAAAAGATAGCCAGAAATAGTTAAAAATAGCTACAAATTTAATCAAAAATCTAGTCAAATTTAGTAAAAAATCTAGCAAAATATAAAAAATATGCGCGCTTAGAGTCATAATAAAAATATGACTATTGCAACCGTTGAACGTTACGCACAAATGCTTGATGCCGCCAGCAAAGGTGGATACGCCTACCCTGCAATTAATGTTACTAGCACGCAGACTTTAAATGCTGCACTACAAGGATTTGCAGAAGCGCAAAGCGACGGAATTATTCAAGTATCCGTTGGGGGGTCCGCGTATTTTTCGGGACAGTGCGTAAATAATCGCGTTGTCGGTTCGCTAGCGTTTGCTCAATTCGCGCATCAAGTAGCAGCGCAATATCCAAATATTACCGTTGCCTTACATACGGATCATTGTGCAGAAAGCTATTTAGATGATTGGATTAAGCCGCTTTTAGCCTATGAGGCAGATCAAGTTGAGCACGGCAAAGAGCCGATTTTCCAGTCGCATATGTGGGACGGATCCACAGTTAAGCTTGAACACAATTTAGACGTTGCGGAAGAATTGCTTGAGGCGTCGGCGAAGGCTCATACGGTGTTAGAGATTGAAATTGGGGCCGTGGGAGGCGAAGAAGACGGTCATAGAGCAGACATTGATGAAAAACTATACTCAACGCCGCAGGACGCTATGCGAGTAGTTGAACGATTAGGTTTGGCAGAGAGCGGAAGATATATGGCTGCTTTTACGTTCGGCAATGTGCATGGTGCATACAAGCCTGGTGTTGTCAAGCTGCGACCACAGTTGCTAGACAACATTCAAAGCGCTGTATACAACAAGTACAAGCTTGATTTATGTAATCGCAAGTTTGGTGTGCCAACAAAACCATTCTTATTGGTATTCCATGGAGGTTCTGGATCTACTCCCGAAGAAATTGCGCAAGCTGTAAGCTACGGCGTAGTAAAAATGAACATCGATACAGACACGCAATATGCGTTTACTCGAGCAATAGCAGATCACATGTTCCACAACTACGACTCAGTTCTTAAAATCGACGGAGAAGTTGGAGCCAAAAAACTCTACGACCCAAGGTCTTGGGGCAAAGAGGCAGAAAAAGCAATGGCTCAGCGTGTTGTTGAAGCCTGTGTACAGCTTGGCTCTGCCGGTAAAGCCTTATAAGTTCATCAAGTTGCAAATTAAATTCGGTATTGGCTTTGCGCTAGTCTTAACACGTAGGAATTGTGTTTATTTGGGCAACGTTAGCCCAAAAATGGAGGTTCAGCATGCCTGGAATTGTGCTTATTGGCGCTCAATGGGGTGACGAGGGTAAAGGCAAAGCGACTGATTTAATTGGTTCTAAGGTAGATATTGTCGCAAGATTTAATGGCGGTAATAACGCTGGACATACTGTTGTTGTGGGAAACGAGTCTTACGCTTTGCATTTACTTCCTAGCGGTATAATCAGCCCTAATGTAACTCCTGTTATTGGTAATGGTGTTGTTGTAGACCCAGAAGTTCTGTTTGAGGAGATTGACGCACTTGAATCTAGAGGTGTTGATTGCTCTCGTTTGAAAGTGAGCGAGTCTGCGCATGTGATTACACCTTATCATCGCGTAATTGACAAGGTTACGGAGAGGTTCCTTGGCAAGCACAAGATTGGTACAACAGGTCGCGGAATTGGCCCGACTTATGCAGATAAGATTAATCGCGTTGGTATTCGTGTGCATGATTTATTTAATGCAGAGCATTTGAGGGATAAGGTTGAAGCTAGCTTGCATCAAAAGAATCAGATGTTAGTTAAACTTTACAACCAGCATCCAATAGATATTGATGATGTTACAGCACAGCTTGTGGAGCTTGGAAAGCGTTTGAAGCCTTATGTTGCAGATACTTCGCTTATACTGAATCAGGCTATAGAAAATGGCAAAACCGTGCTTTTTGAAGGCGGTCAGGCAACCATGCTGGATGTCGATCATGGAACTTACCCATTTGTAACATCCTCAAATCCTACTGCAGGAGGTGCTTGCACGGGAACTGGCGTTGGTCCAACTCGTATTACGCGAGTAATTGGAGTTGCTAAAGCCTATATCACTCGTGTTGGTGAAGGTCCATTCCCTACGGAACTTTTGGATGAAAGTGGCGATTGGCTGCGTGAGCAGGGTCACGAATATGGCGTAACTACTGGTCGCCCTCGCCGATGCGGATGGTTTGATTCCGTTGTAAGCCGCTATGCTACTCGCGTAAATGGCTTAACTGATATTGTCCTTACTAAGTTAGATGTTTTGACTGGCTTAAAAGAAATTCCAGTTTGCGTAGCTTACGATGTAACTTTGTCTGACGGAAGCGTTGAGAGAATGAACGAAATGCCAGTAGATCAGTCTCTGTTTGCTAGCGCTAAGCCAGTTTACGAGATGCTTCCAGGATGGAGTGAGGATATTTCGCAAATTCACAAGTTTGAAGAATTGCCAGCAAATACTCAAAGCTACGTAAAGCGCTTAGAAGAACTCTCAAAGTGCCGCATTTCGGCAATTGGTACTGGTCCTCAGCGCGACCACATTATTAGCGTTCATTCGTTGATTGATTAGTGACTATTTGAATAGCTATTTAAGGCTATTTAAGGCGGCTAAAAACTATGAGTATTCCAAGCAGTAATTGCCACGACTTGCCTAAAAAGCATAAGCATAAATCACTTGGTGCAAAAACATATTTTGTTGTGTTTATTGGCGGATTGCTTGGCGCTTTTGTGCGTAGTGAAATAAGTGGTTTTACGCACGGCATGCATTGGGACTCGGGATATTCTATGCTTTTTAGCCGCTTTACTTTTGCAACTCTTTTGTCGAACGTTTTAGCATGTTTTATTCTTGCTTTAGTAAGTTCACTTGTTGTAAGTGGGAAGAGCTGCAAGAACAAAGACTTAATAAAATACGGTTTTTGCACAGGATTTTGCGGCGGACTTTCAACAATGTCTACTTTTGCTTTTGAGGGCGCGCATTCCGCATTTACTGCAATGAACATTGTAGAAGTAATTGCCATTATGGCGTTGTCTATGGTTCTTGGCGTTTTAGCAGTGCTTGTTGGGAGTCTAATTGGAGATAAAATTTTTGCTTTTAAAGGCAATGGCAGCGTAAAAAATGCTGGTGATTCAAACGTCATCAATAAAATAGACGCTAACAGGGGCGGTGCAAAATGATGTCTTACGCATATGTTCTTTTTTGGCTGCCTGTTGTTTTCGCTGGACTTGGTGCTGTTCTTCGTTGTGCAATATCTGACGCAATCGGGCGCGTTTATAACCATGATTTTCCAATCGCAACTTTGCTAATCAACGCTTTTGCGTCTTTTATAATGGGCTTAGTTGTATTTTTAAGTTCTTCGATTATATACGATTTAACTTTTGCTTCGACTATTATTTACACGTGCGCATTGGGATTTTTAGGCGGATTTTCAACGTTTTCAACCGCAATCTTAGAAATCGTAAGCCTGTTTAAGCTAAAGAAAATCAAGCTTGGACTATGGCTTTTTATTAGCGAACTAATAGTGACATTCTTGTGCGCATTTATTGCATACGCTGGACCGTCATTTGTAATATTTATGCTTCTAAAGTCTTAAGTTTTGAATTTTATTAATTGACGTATTTTATTAATTTATATTTATTGTGTTATTAAAAATGTTAAAATGCTTGATGTATTTGTTTGCGATTTGATTTAAGAATAGGTTTATTGTGACTTTAAAGAACGTAGGCGGTTTTATACGCGATTTTTTGCGCGACTTTTCTGATCGCGTTCTTAAAACGCTTAAGCATCTTAGATGGAAGATGGTTCTTGCTGGCATAGTTGTTGGTCTTGTTTCTGGCGCGCTTGTAGCAACTTATAGACTTGGGATTGAGTACGGAACCGATTTTGCGCGATGGATGTATGCGCAAATATTGCAAAACATGCTTTGGATTGTGCCTTGCGTGGTTTTTGCAATTGCTGCTGGGCTTTTTATTGGCTGGATGAGTCGCAAAGAAAGTATGGCGTCTGGAAGCGGCATTCCACAAGTTGTTGGATACGTTCAACGCGGTCTAAAAATGTGTTGGAACACTATTTTGCCTGTTCGATTTGTAGGCGGATTGTTGGGTTCGCTATTTGGCTTGTCTCTTGGGCGCGAAGGCCCTTCGATTCAAATCGGAGCTTGCGGCGCGCAAATGATGTCTCGCATCTTTAGAAAGGGCAATAAAAACGATACGCAAGAGCATTATGTTGTAACCGCTGGAGCGGCAGCTGGCTTATCTGCAGCGTTTAGCGCTCCACTTTCTGGGCTTATGTTTGCTATGGAAGAAGTTCAACACGGATTGTCTTCTACAGTTCTTATGGGAGCTGCTGCTGCATCTATTTGCGCGGACTTTGTGTCTCAAACATGCTTTGGACTTCGACCTGTTTTAGACTTTGGAAGAATTCCAGACTTACCAATGACACTTCATTTTTGGCTGATTCCACTTGGCATTTTTGCAGGGCTTATTGGCTCTTTAATGAACAGATCCTTGCTTGGATTACAAACGCTGTATAAGTATTTGCCAAAGTGGGCTCCCGTATCTGTAGCATGCTTAATCGCGATTCCTGTTGGCTTATATTTGCCAGATGTTCTTGGAGGAGGATCGAATCTTGTTAAGCTCTCTGAATATGGAAAAGCAAGTATAGCGCTTCTGTGCATCCTGTTTGTTGCAAAAATGCTATTTACTTCTACAAGTTTTGGATGCGGAGCGCCTGGCGGAATTTTTATGCCAATTCTTGCTGTCGGCGCACTTGCAGGCGGCGTTGCTTCTCGCGCAATAATAAGCATTCCGATTCTTGGCATTGACGCAAAGCTAATGCCAATTTTTACAGTGTGTGTTATGGCTGGCACGCTTTCGGCTTCTGTAAAAGCTCCGCTCACTTCGATTTTGCTAACTGTAGAAATGTCGGGAACAATGATTCACACTCTTCCAGTTGCTGCATCTGCTTTTATTGCGCTTCTTGTATCCGATATTTTGCACACTAAGCCAATCTATGGCGAACTTCTGGAAAGATATATGGCTTCTAATCCAAAACTTGTGCGTTAATACAACAAAAACAGCAATGTGGATAACTTTTTGGCGGAATTGCAACGTTTATTGATCCTTTAACCACATTGTTTAAATAGTATTGCCTAATGGTTTAGTATGCGATTCAATAGCCACATGGACAATATGACTATTGATAATTACGATGCTCCTTCTTGCGTTCCGCGCATTATAGAAACGTACCCGCCTCAGGCGAGTGCGATAAAAAGTATGCGCAAAAGTACATCTGATAGTAATAAGTTGGAAGATTCGACTGTTATCGCATCTTTGAATCATGCGAATCATGTGGATAATGCAGATTACGCAAATCATGTAGATTACGCGACTGGTGTATCTTCTACTTCAGTTCATAGCGATTTTGATGCATTAGATAATCATAGTGTTCAAAAAAATATTGGTAGCTTGAACTATTCGCTAAAGCCTTTTCCAAAAAATGTTGTAATCGGTTCATCGGCAAATGATGGAGTTGGTTTAAGCACTACTCTTGCTCTTCTGGCAAGTCATATATCTAGTAAAAAATATGTTGTTGCACTAATCGACGCAGATATTTCTAACGGCGGATTAGATGTTTTGTTGGGATTGGAGCAGGACGAGGGTAGAAGATTGCAAGAGGTTCAAGCTCCTTTAGGACGATTAGACGGATATGTATTGCGTTGTGAACTTCTGCACTGGAATAACGTTGATATTTTGGCTTACGCTCCTTGGAAAAGTGAAGAGCCTAAGCCATGGGTTATTGAAGCTGCTATTAGAGGTCTTTCCAACGCTTGTGATGTAGTAATTGTTGATATTGGATCTGGTTTTTCAGCAAGAAGGCTTTTAAAGAATCTTCCAACTTTGGCGCAAGTTCCAACCATATTTGCTGCAGAGCTTAGTGTTCTTGGTCTTGCCAGATTGCGCGCATATTGGCGAAGCCTAGAATCTGACCATAAAGATTACTCTAGAAAACAAACTTCTATTGTCGCAGGATTAAATCCGCGTGGTCTTTCTAAAAGGTTTTGCCCTGTAAATGTTAATGAAGCTTGTGATTATTTGCTTTGCGATGTAGAAGGCCCAATTGGTCACGATCCTAAAATGTACGAAGACATAATATCTGGTTACGGTATAAGAGATATTCCAAAATCCGCCAAAATTCCAATAGAAAAAATAACAACATGGTTGCTTGGAGACTCCTCTAATTCCTCTTTGAAAATATCTGGAAAACAATCTGAACAACAATATAAACAATCAAATTCACAATCATATGAATCTGAAAGATTCTCAAAAATATCAAGGGGTAAGCATGGTTTTAGAAGATATTGATTTTGGCATTCTGCAAGAGCTTGCGGATAACCCTCAAACAACAGATATTGTTGTTACAGACACAGGTCGCGTTTGGGTAGATAAAGGTTTTGGGTTGCAAGAGTACAATCCAAGAATTCCATTTGATAATCCTATGATTTTGCGAGAATATGCAGTTTGGCTTTGTGCACAATTAGGCAAAAGATTAGATGATTCATGCCCAATCGCAGATGCTTCTAGCCCAGTAGGAGTGCGAGTACACGCTCTTATTGCTCCAATAGTTTTAAGTGGTGCTGCTATTTCGATTCGTTTTCCCGCTTTAAAACGCTATTGCTTAACAGAGTTAAGTAGTAGAGGAATGTTTCCTATTGAATTATCTAGAATACTTTATTTATTGGTAACTCAACGTGCGAATATTTTGATTACGGGAAGCACTGGCTCTGGTAAAACAACGTTAATGAAGTCTCTTTTAGCTTCTTGTGATGAAAAAGACAGAATAGTTACTGTTGAAGAAACAAGAGAATTAGGTTCATTATCTAAGGATCATGTGTCTTTAGCTACAAGAGAAGCAAACGTTGAAGGAGTAGGCAGCGTTGGCTTGTCGGATCTTGTAAAGGCAACTTTGAGGATGAGACCAGACAGAATTATTTTAGGTGAGTGCAGAGGTCAAGAAATAGCTGATTTATTACGCGTTTTTACATGTGGTCATAAAGGTGGAATGACAACTTTGCATGCTGATAAAGTCCAAAAGGTGCCAGCCAGATTAATGTCTTTAGGGCTTCTTGCAGGACTGGAACCTTCTTCACTATGTGCTCTTGCCGCTGATGCTTTTGATGTTGTTATACATGTAGAAAGAGTAAATGGTATGCGAATTGTAAAAGAACTTGGAATATTGCGTTCTACGGATTCTGGCGCGTTAGAAGGTGTGCCAATTTTAAGATTAAAAAATTGCGTTAATTCTAAGGATAGTAATTTTTCTGCTCAGATAGAGGCAACGTCTGCTTGGAAAAATTTTGCTGTTAAATGGCATTTACCGTTGAATACAGGGTTGTTTCTGTAATTGATACCGACAGTAAAGGATTTTTTGAAAATGGGTATTGAAGAATCACTAGCTGCTCTTATTGCTTCTTTGCGTTCTGGTGCTTCTTTTGAATCGATTATAAGAGGAGACAGCAATAATGAGAATCGCAATGGACTTATTGAAGAGACCGATAATGACAATAACAATTACAACAGCAATAACAGCGAAAGCTATTTCCAAGTTATAAACGTTGAATCGGTGTTTAAATGGATTGATTCTCGCTGTTCTAATAGGATTAAAAATCTTAGCGCTCGCCAAAGAAGTAAAGTTAGAAAAGACATGCGCAAGATTGCACAATCGCTTATGTCTGTATACGAATTGAGCAGTTCTATAGGATGCTCTATGACTGATTGCGTTCAAGCTGTTTCTGACTCTTATCATGCCAATAAGAGGGTTAATGATTTAAGCTCAGAAGTTTTTGCGATGCCTAAAGCAACTATTAGATTGCTAACTGCTCTACCATTTTTGGCCCTTCTTACTGGACAATTGTTGGGTGTAAATCCAATATTGATGATTTTTACAAGTTCTAGAGGATACGCACTCTTAGGTATTGGCTTATTGTTTTATGTAATCGGTCTTTTATGGGTTACATGGATCATGAAGTCATCTAAAAAAGCAATGCTGAGTGCTGTTTCTAATGTCGATTAATGAGTTAATGGTTATTAAGGATCGTGGAAAATGTTTAAGGCAATTATCGTTTGGATTATTTTAGTAGCTTATATAGTTACATTATGCAAATTTTTTACTAGACAGATGATTCTTAACCCGTGCTATGAGCGCGCTTGTAAACCTGCGATTTCTATGAGAGACAATTACGATTTTAGGCGTAACAAAGTTGAAGATATAGATCCAATTTTGGGTTTGCAAATGATGATAGTTGCTTTAAAAAGTGGAGTCGCAATTACTAGAGCGCTTGACGCTGTTGGATCATCTATTCCTGGAGGAAAAGGGATTTGGCTAAGGAATGTTTCTAAAGCACTACTTTCTGGAGATACTTGGATAGAAGCTTGGAGTGCTCCTTATGTGTGCTTCGATAAAAAAGATAAAAATCCATCTGCATCTTTTGTGTTAAGTATGTGGCTTAGACAGTCACTTAGAGAGTCATGGAGTTGTGGAAGTTCTCCAGTTCCTGTACTCATAGCGATTTTACAAAATTATGAGCAATCTATGCGAAACGTGGCAAAAAAAGAAAGCTCTAGGCTTTCTGTTCGTCTGCTTCTGCCTGTTGGGTTATGTTTTCTGCCAGCGTTTATTTTCGTAGGAATTTTGCCGACAGTATCTGCATTTATGTATTAATCGCAATCTAAAAATAAAAAATTTGTATCCCAATATTGGGTACATAAATAAAAGAAAAATAACAATAAAAATAACAAAAAGAAAGGTAACGGTGAGTGATTATGAGATTAATTACTGCTGCATTGTCAACATGGTATTGCATGTGTTCAATGCGAATGAATGAAGGATTAATTAAAGCTGAACAAGCATGTAATAGAGTGCAGAATCGTTTGAGCAAAGATTTAAAGCAGTGTGATTATGGGGCTGTTACGGCAGAATATGCTGTTGTTCTTATAGCTGCCACAGCTTTTGCTACAGTGCTTATTGCTATTGCCAAATCAGATGCTGTTCGTACAGCTATCAGTGAGCTTGTTACAAAAGCTCTACATGTTAGCTAGCTTTAAGTAAATAGTCATTTGTAAAACTGTGAAACATTGCGTGAAACTTAAAACATACTTTGAAAAACGTGATATGAAATATTTATAAAGTTTTTTTGACCGTGATGTTTATGTGATTTGTTGTGGGATTTTAACTAATGCGAAAAGAAACGAGACAAAATGGAGAATCATGTATTTTTGAACATTTTAGATAAGAGAACGACTAAGAATAATTGTCATAAGATAAATAATTCAAAAGATTCTGGGGCTGTTACCGCAGAATTTGCGATTATTCTTCCTGCAGTTGTGGTACTTGCTTTAACGTTATTTTTTGTTGGTAAATCAGTAGTAAATACAATGAATTGCCATGATGCAGCAGGTCAAGTAGCATACTATGTTGCTTCGCACCACAATTCTAAAGATGCGCAAAATATAGTATCTAAAGTATCTGGAGTTAATAGTTCTGTAAAAGTCAAATATGTTGGGAATATGGCAGATATTGTTGTAAGCTGCCCAGTTGTGCCAGACCCTTTAAAAGTATTGCCATTGTCTGTGGAAGCTCGCATTAGCCAGGTTTTAATATGAGTCAAAAAATATGTAAGCGATTAAGCATTTTAAATACGCAATATTACAGTTTTAAACATTTGCGTAGAGCAGATTGTGGTTCTGGAACTATGCTAGGCATAGGATTGGTAATAGCAATCTGCTCTATGCTTGTTGTTTGTGCGACTTTAGGGTCAATTTTGGTGCAAAAACACCGAGCTTACGCTCTTGCAAATGCATCGGCTATATCAGGTGCAGTTGCTATGAGAAATATGCAAGATGATGCATGTCAAGTTGCAGAGCGCACAGCAAAGGCAAATAATGGGAAAATAGAATCTTGTGTTGAAAAAGATGATGATGTATTAATCAGTCTAAGTGTGCCTTTACGACTTCCTATGGTTAATAAGATAAATGTAACGGCTAGAGCTGGTTTAATAGATTGTGACTAATAAGTGTGTGGAAAATATCAAGTATTCATGCGATTGGTCATAATGTAGCATGTTAATAGGCGATTAGCATGTTAATGTCTAAATGTTTAGAATAGAACAGAAACTTTGCTCAAGTAGAGTTGAGCTAATATTCAGGTGACGGTAGGTTATAGTTATGGCACTTGCATTGTATCGAAGGTATCGTCCAGACACGTTTGAAGGAGTGATAGGACAGAATCAAGTTACCGTTCCTCTTATGAGAGCGCTAGATCAAGGCAAAATAACGCACGCCTACCTATTTTCGGGTCCACGCGGTTGTGGAAAAACAAGCTCTGCGCGTATTCTTGCTCGTTGTATTAACTGCAAAGAGGGTCCTACTTCTAAACCATGCGGAAAATGCCAAAGCTGTAAAGATCTTGCAACAGGCGGATCAGGTTCAATAGACGTTGTAGAAATAGATGCTGCAAGCCACAATGGTGTTGACGATGCTAGAGAATTACGCGAACGTGCAGGTTTCGCTCCAGCGCGCGATCGATATAAGATTTTTATTCTTGATGAAGCGCACATGGTAACTCCGCAAGGATTCAATGCTTTGCTGAAGATTGTGGAAGAGCCACCTGAGCATGTTATGTTTATTTTTGCCACTACTGAACCAGATAAGGTGATTGGAACTATACGTTCTAGAACCCACCATTATCCGTTTAGACTTGTTCCTCCAGAAGTAATGGGACCGTATTTGCAAGACATTTGCAAAAAGGAAGGTATTCAAGCGCAAAAGGGCGTTTTGCGGCTTGCTATGCGCGCTGGCGGCGGATCCATGCGAGACACATTATCTGTTTTAGATCAGCTTATGATTGGTTCAGATAATGGTGTTATCTCGTTAGATTCAGCAGTTGCTTTGCTTGGTTTTACGCCTTCTAATCTTATTGCAGATGTTATTGATGATCTTATTGAAAAAGACGGTGCAAAATTATATGAAGTTGTACAAAAAGTGGTAGTCGGAGGATTTGACACTCGTAAGTTTGTGGAAGATCTTCTCGGACGATTGCGTGATTTGTTGCTTTTGGTTTCTGCTGGTCCAAATTGTGCTAAAAACTTGTTAGGCGATTTATCGCCAGAAGACATGCAAGATTTGCAACGACAATCAAGTCAGCTCACTTTGCGAAGCTTGTCCAAAATGGCAGAAATCGTCAATAATGCTTTTGCTGGAATAGCAAATGCGGTTTCTCCTAGAATGAATCTTGAGATTCTTATGGCTAGACTTCTTGCTGATATGCAATCTGGTACTACTGCGCAGGAACCATTTTCTAAAGCCACTAATCAATCTCTTGCAAAGTCCTCCTCGCATCCTGCATCTTCTGCAAGGCATTTTATTGGTTCAAATTCTGCTGTAAATTCAGTTAATCCTGTTAATCCAGTAAATCCAGTAAAAATTGCTGAAGCTCCTTCGGTAATTCTTGATGATAAATCTGAAATCAACAATAACACGCAAGCGAATTGGTCAACTGCAACCGTTGAAAAACAGACAACACAAGAGCTTGACGTGGACGAAACTTGGGATAATCTGGTTAAAAATCTGCCAGACGATGTTCGTGAATACGTAGAGAGAGATCGCGTTCCAAAAGTTAGATTAGACGATGGAAATGCATCAAAAAGAAGGCTTGTATTAACTTTTGACCAGCCTATAAGCCAACATGCTTTTGCGCTCGCGATTTGCACAACAGAACCTTACGATGGTAAAAAAGTGCCAGTTGTGGTTATGAACAAAGTAAAAGACGCATTTGGAAAAAACGTTGCAATAGCGCCAGATTTAGTAGCTGCAAACGGCGAAAAAGTGGAGTCTGTTGCAAGAATGACTCCGCAACGACTAGCACAAGTTAAGCGAGACTTGCTTATGCGAAAAGCTGGAATCGTAAAAGGATTCGGAAAAATAATCGAGAAAAGTTCTGATTCAAATTCAAATAATTCGAATTCCAGTAGCGATGATGCTGGCTCTAGTGACGATTCAAGTGCTGGTGCGGAGACTAGCGATTTATCTGGTTCTGCAATTTCAGAAAGTGCTTTAGATTTAGATATTGAGAAAGATGACGCATGGGCAGGTATGGGATCTGCTCCAATGGGAGATGCGATTGCTGCATTGCAGAATGCAGATTTTAATGCTGAAGTAGTAAACGATTCAGAAAACGCAGATAACGATGCATCTAACGCGCAGCAATGGGGGCAAAAGTCGAAGATAAGCCAGCAAAATCCTCAGCGCGCAAATTCAGAATCACAGGCAGATAATGAGTCAAAAGCACGAATCTCTGATGGTGTAAACGGCGCGCAAGAAGACGAATGTTCAATGCAGGACGAATCGTTAGAGTCTGCAACCAATTTGAGCATAGATGATTTAGAGAAGATGTTTGAGGTGAAATCTGTAAAAGAATTCGCTGCAAGTGATCCAAAAAATCCTAAAAATGCAGGATTGCATAAGCGAAAGCAAGAGGAGTAAGTAAAAGTGCATAACGTGTCATCGTATGACGGTGCAATAGGCAGAGTTATTGATGCGTTCTCTAAGCTTCCAGGAATAGGACCAAAAGGCGCGCAGCGAATTGCATTCTATATACTTTCATCATCTGATGTACAAACGCAGGATTTAATTGACGCAATCAGTGACTTGCGCGAGAATGTGCGATTTTGTGAAATTTGCGGAAATGTTTGCGAGCAAAGCCCTTGTGTTATTTGCCAAGATCCGCGAAGAGATCACACAAAAATATGCGTTGTAGAAGAGCCAAAAGACATTATGAGCATTGAGAGAACTCACGAATACGCTGGCGTTTACCACGTTTTGGGCGGTGCCATTAATCCAATGGCAAACATTGGACCTGCAGACTTAAAAATAACGCAACTACTTGAGCGCTTAAAAGACGCGCAAGTAAAAGAAGTCATTTTAGCGCTTGACCCAAATATTGAAGGAGAAGCTACAGTAACTTATTTAGCACGTTTGCTTGAGCCGCTTGACATAAGTATTACGCGACTTGCAAGCGGATTGCCAGTTGGTGGAGACTTAGAGTATGCAGACGAGATAACTCTTGGTCGCGCATTTGCAGGAAGACAAGAAGTATAGAAGATTTGTGAATTCATAAGCAAACGCGTTTGATAAGTCGCAAGAAACCGCTTGTTGTATATACGCCACTCATAATATCTCTAAAACTAAAAATAAATAGAGCACAGTTGATAGTCTAATTTTAGATTAGTCTTATTTGGATTAATTCTTATTGCATTAGCGTGCTTTAGATAATAGTGACGGCTGAACATAAGGGGTTACAGTGGCTCTTATAGTGCAGAAATACGGTGGATCGTCCGTAGAAGATACGGACGCAATTCAGCGTGTAGCCAAAAGGATTCTTGATACAAAAGCTGCTGGTAACGATGTTGCTGTTGTCGTTTCCGCTATGGGAGATACCACAGACGACTTGATAGACCAAGCAATGAGTGTAAATGCGCATCCTCCTGCTAGAGAGATGGATATGCTTATGACTGCAGGAGAGCGTATTTCCATGAGTCTTCTAGCAATGGCTATTCATGCTCAAGGCTCGCACGCATACTCTTTTACTGGTTCTCAAGCTGGATTTATGACAGACGCGCAATTTGGAGCAGCTCATATTCGCGCTGTTAAGCCAGATCGTGTTCAGCATGCGCTTAAAAAAGGCAGTGTTGCTATTGTTGCAGGATTCCAAGGAATCAGCGAGATTGGTGACGACACAACGCTTGGTAGAGGCGGATCAGACACTTCGGCAGTGGCGCTTGCTGTTGCTCTTGGAGCAGATGTTTGCGAGATTTACACAGATGTTGATGGCGTATTTACGGCAGATCCTCGAATTGTTCCAACCGCAAAGCGAATTCCTGTTATCGATTATGATTCAATGCTTGAGATGTCATCTTGCGGATCTCGAGTGTTAGCTTTGAGATGCGTTGAATACGCACAAAGATTCAGTATGCCTCTTCATGTTCGCAGCTCGTTTTCGCACAGAAACGGAACATTAATTGTGCCGAGTGGAGTAAATCCAAAGAGCTTGCCGAATTTAAGCTAATTATTTATTAAAGAAGACACAAGCATAACAACAGACAGAACGCATAGGCAATAGACATAAGGCGGCAAAAATGGCAAATAAAATAACAAATGTAGACATTCGCTCAACAATGGGCGATTTATTCCCAGACTTAGGCCCAGAGACCCCTGTGATTTCTGGCGTTGCACACGATAGAAGCGAATCTATGATTACTCTTCGAGGCGTTCCCGATAAGCCTGGAAACGCTGCAAAAGTGTTTACAACTCTTGCTGCTGCAGACGTTAACATAGACATGATTGCTCAGGCAAGCGCATCCACCGAAACGGCTGACATATCGCTTACGGCTCCAAGCTCGTCCCTAGACGCCGTTTGCAAGGTTTTGCAGGGCGCGCGCGGCGAATTGCAATTTACGTCTATGGACGTGGACCCTTCTGTTGGCAAAGTCGCAGTTGTTGGCGTTGGAATGAAAACCTATTCTGGTCTCGCAGCAACCTTCTTTACAGCGCTAAGCGATCACGGTATTAATATTCTTATGATTTCTACATCAGAAATTCGTATTGCAGCGATTGTTCCAGTAAAACAGCTTGACGAAGCGGTTCGTGCGCTTCACACAGCCTACGGATTAGACGCAAGCAAAGTCGAAGCCGTTGTTTATGGAGGAAGCGGACGCTAATCGCGCGCAAAAATTACGCAAAAATCACGCTTAAATAATCGCAAAAATCAAAGAAAATCGCAAAAACACGCAAAATAAGGGAGACAAAATGGCAATTATAAGCAACAAAGGCGTAAACCTTGCGGTTTTAGGCGCCACTGGCCAAGTTGGAATGGTTATGCGCCGCGTATTAGACGAGCGCGATTTTCCAATTAAAAACTTGCGATTTTTGGCTTCCGCACACTCTGCTGGAACTGTTTTGAACTATCGCGGCAAAGATGTTGTTGTAGAAGATGTAGAAAAAGCAGATTTAAGCGGAATTGACATTGCGATTTTCTCCGCAGGCGGCGGAACATCCAAAGTGTGGGCACCGCGATTTGCAGATGCGGGTGCAATAGTAATAGATAATTCTTCTCAATGGCGTATGCATAACGATGTTCCGCTGGTAGTTGCAGAAGTAAACCCAGAAGATTTAAATGATATTCCGCGTGGGATTGTTGCCAACCCTAATTGCACAACAATGGCGTGCATGCCTGTTTTAAAACCGCTTTCTGACGCTTTTTGTCTAAGGCGACTTATTGTATCTTCTTATCAGGCAGTTTCTGGAGCTGGTAGAGCTGGAGCATTGCAGCTTATGAACGAAGCGCAAGCTGCCTTAGATCAGGGCGCGGATAAGCTTGTGTTTGATGGAGATGCTATTGATTTTCCGCAGCCAACCAAAGTTGCGCGCACAATCGCATTTAACGTTGTGCCATTCATTGGTGCGATTGTTGAGGACGGATCGCAAGAAACCGACGAAGAGCAAAAGCTTCGCAACGAAAGTCGTAAGATTCTTCATCTGCCAAAGCTCGCAGCAAGCTGCACATGCGTGCGCGTAGGCGTTTTTACAGGTCACGGAATGAGCATTAATGCCGAATTTGAGCGCGATGTAACTCCAGATATGGCTCGCAAAGTATTAAGCAAGGCTCCGGGAGCCGAGCTTAGCGATATTCCTACTTCGCAACTTGCTGCAGGAAAGTCTGCAAGCTACGTTGGGCGTATTCGCCAAGATCAAGCGGTTGATGGAAAGCACGGATTGGCAATGTTTATTACAAATGACAATCTTCGTAAGGGTGCTGCTCTTAACGCTGTGCAATTGGCGGAAATCGTAGCTAAAAAACGACACTTTGTGGATTGATTAGACCTGCGCGAATTCGCTATTATAAAAAATTTTACGTAAAATGTAATTATGTCTATAGCTTCGCAAGAAATACAAAAGCAGCTTGATCGTATTGTTGCTCTTGGCTACCCAGATGTTGCAGATATGAGTGCTGCATCGTTTCGTGCTTTAGCTTTGCCGCTTATTCGCGCTCTTGATCAAAGCGATTTGGGTACTAATATTCTTCTTGTGCCTACTCGTGAGCTAGTTTCGCCAGAATCCTTAATTTCTAGGACGAGTATTGATCGTATGGCTGGTTTTACAACAATGCCGCCTAGAGATATAGCTAGTTTTCTGCCACAAGATGGTTTTGAGCCTCCAGAAGGTCCATTTTACTTGGCATTAGACCCTCATACAGGCACATCGTATTTGAATCGTGAGCCAGATGTTGCCAGAAAACTTATAGATTCAGACGAGCGTCTTCCTTTGACTTTAGAAGAAGGATTGGCGGTTGTTACTCAGCATCCAGACTGGCTTGAAATAAAAAATGGTTTTAATCTTCTTGGGTCTAAAAGTTCCGATGGAAGAGTGCCGAGTATTTGGATGAGTCAAGGTGCTCCTCGTCTTGGAGCTGTATGGCCAAATTCAAGGCATACTTGGCTTGGCAACGCATATTGTACAGCACGTCGTGGTGTATCTCTATTCCAATGAAGAGTATTAAATATTAATCTAATAAATTAAGAAGTTGATAGAAAAAGCGTCATTAGGTAGTAAGTAAGCAAGGTGTATTGTGGCATACATAACTTTTGATCATGTTGTAAAAGAGTATCCATCTGGATCAAGTGTTGTGCGCGCTCTAGATGATGCTAGTTTTACAGCCGAGCGCGGTAAGCTCACCGTAATACTAGGGGCTTCGGGCGCAGGTAAAACTACAGCATTGAATATTTTAGGCGGTATGGATACGGCAACAAGCGGTAGCGTAACTGTTGGTGATTTAAATATTACAAAGCTAAATGGTCGTGGGCTTGTAAAGTATCGAAGAGAAGATATTGGTTTTGTTTTTCAATTCTATAATCTTGTTCCAAACTTGACGGCGTTAGAAAACGTGGAGCTTGCTTCACAAATCTGCTCAGATCATTTTGATCCAGCTCAAACACTTATTGACGTAGGTTTGGAAAAAAGACTTAATAATTTCCCAGCGCAACTTTCTGGAGGCGAACAGCAGCGAGTTTCTATTGCGCGCGCACTTGCTAAAAAGCCTAAGTTGCTTTTATGCGATGAGCCTACGGGTGCGCTAGATTATGAAACCGGAAAAGCTGTTTTGCAATTATTGCAAGATATTTGCCAAAAAGAAGGAATGACGGTTCTTATTATTACTCATAATGCTGCTATTGCTCCTATGGCTCATAAAGTTGTGAGATTCCATTCTGGAAAAGTCGTGAGCGAAACAGTACAAGAAAATCCTACGGCAATTGCAGATATTGAATGGTGATTTGTAGAGTGGTGGTTTGTAGTGAGTAGCGAAACTGTAAAATCTAAGAAAATCAAGCGTAAATATGCGATTAGTAATAAGCGCTCATGCTCTATTTTTCCAATGGTTTTTATTAGTGCTATTAGAATGTGGTTTCACGAATGGCGTCGTTTTTGCATACTAGCAGTTATAGCAATGCTTGGCGTTGCTGTTATGACTGGCATTTATGCAGGATGCAACGATATGCTTCTTGGAGCAAATGATACTTACTCTAAGCTCAAAGCTTACGACCTACAAATTATTTCTACGCTTGGTTTGACTGACAAAGATGTTAAAGCAATCAAAAAATTGCCATTTGTTAGTGAAGCAGAGGCGGGAAAGTCGTTTAAAGCTACTGCTCATCCTTCGAATAATGCCAATTTGTCTTATGCAATGAACGTTGTGCAATATAATCACAATGTTAAAAAACTGAATCGTCTGCATTTGATGCGTGGCGATATGCCAACAAACAATCGTCAAGCTGTGGTAACTGAACGATTTTTGCACGATAGCGGATTGCGAATTGGTAGCACACTGTTTTTGAGTATGCAACAAGTCACTAATCAGCCTAATTCGTCTAATCAACCGATTCAAAATCAAAAATATAAGCTTCTAATTACAGGAAGTGTGTTAGACGTAAACGATTTGGATAATCCAAACGGGTATCAATCAAAAGCTTTCCGCAATTCCGTAATATCACGCTACCCTATTTTTACCTCTGCGATTACTGAAAGCACAAATAATCTTCCATACACAGCTATATATGTGCGCCTAAATGAGGCTCGACGCGTTAACGATTTTTCGCAAAAGTATCGCGCAATTGTGGCAAATGCTTCAAACCAAATTAAAGACAGTGTGCAGAGTGATTGCCAAGAGGCGCGCACAAATCAGGTTGTAAAAGACCAGACTGATCAACAAGTAGATCAAACTATAGCCAATATGCCAATGCTTAAAAACGCTCCCGACTCGGTTTTAGCTAATGCTCGCGCACAAATTTACGCAAAAATTAAGCCAGAAGTGCAAAAGCATGTTCCTAAAGCAAGATGGCATATTTTTGCTCGCATATCAAACGGGAGCTATACTCGCTTGCGTTCTGATGTTGCCTCGATTCAATCTCTTGGATACGCTTTCCCAGTGCTTTTTCTTGTGGTGGCAATGATGATGAGCCTAACAGCCATGGCAAGAATGGTAGAAGAAGAACGAGGACTAATTGGAACGTACTTAAGCTTAGGTTATGGACGTTGCGCAGCAATAACAAGGCACGCTTTCTTTGCGATTTTTGCTTGTCTAGTAGGAGGCGGAATTGGCGATATTCTAGGATTCTTAGCAATTCCATCTTTACTACTTAAGATTTTGCGCGGATTGTACACAGTTCCAGGGGTTGTTTTACGATACGATTGGCTTTATGGTTCGATTTGTGTACTCGCGTTTGTAATACCAGTTGCAATATGCACAATAATCGTAAGCTGGAGGGAGACAAGGCAAGTGCCAGCGGCATTATTGCGTCCAAAATCTCCAAAAGCTGGCGCTCGCGTGCTTCTTGAACATTTACCTTTTATCTGGAATCGTCTAAGTTTCCTCAACAAAGTATCTATAAGGAATCTGGCTCGTTTTAAAGGCAGACTATTTATGACGATTGGTGGCGTGGCTGGTTGCACGGCATTAATCGTGTGTGCTTTAGCATTAAACGATACTGTAGCAACTCTTGGAATCCGCCAATATGACGGCATTTACCGCTACGATATGATTTCTATTTCCACTCCAGACGCATTCCAAAATATGAAGAAAAGTGTGCAGAAAGATAAATCCAACAACCTTGTTGATGTTATTTTGCCTGCCTACATTAGTTCTGGGGAAATCGCAAAAAGCGATGCTAATAATGGTAAATCTAATAGCAATTCCAATAACAATTCGCATAATAAAATCGTTGAAGATTCTGAAAGCGTGCAAATTGTAGTTGTTAAAGATGCCGAAGCTTTGTCTAATATGGTTCGTCTACAAGATGTTAACAATAATTTGCAAAATATTTCGCTTAATGATGATGGTCCGCTTCTTTCGCAGAGCGCAGCATCGTCGTTGGGAATTGCGAATGGAAACTATATTACAATAACAAACTCCAGTTTTAAGCGCGCAAAAGTGAAGTTGCGTGCAATCGTGCGTAATCTTATTGGTTCAAATATCTATATGACTTCTCGCTGCTATGAAAGAATATTCAGTTTTAAAAATGGGAAAAACGTTAAGAATAATGCGCTAATATTGCGCCTTCGTGGAGACGATGATGCAAAAATGTGTTACGCAGACCATGTGTCAGATAGGGATGGCGTGTTAGCTGTTATGAACATTACGCGCATGAAACATTCGTTTAGCTTTGATTTAATGAATGCTGTTGTAGCGCTTATAGTAACTCTTGCAGCAGGCTTGGCGTTAGCCGTGCTGTTTACATTGGCAAGCACTAATATTTCGGAACGCACGCGAGAGATGGCAACTTTAAAGGTTCTTGGCTTTTATCGTAGAGAAGTTCATGCTTACGTGCATAAGGAGATGCTTACTCTTACTGTAATTGGTATTCTTGTTGGTTTGCCTCTTGGAAGATTGGTTGCAGGCTTGTTAACAAATGCTTTGCGCATGCCTTCTCTGTATTTTGAGGTTGAAGTGTCTCCATTAAGCTATGTTATTGCTGGCTTTGCAACGCTGATTTTTGCTTTAATTGTTCAATGGTCAACTAATCCCGCGTTAGACCGCATTGACCCTGTTAGTTCGCTTAAAAGTGTTGAATAAAGTTGAATAATGAAATTCAAATATTTACGGGTTCTTATAAAATTGAAAGCTCACGCCTAAAAGAATGGAGTTATAGCAATGAGTGATATTGACCAAACTAACAATGGTCACACTAACAAGATGGAGCGCAGCCTTACAAAAAGACACGTGCAATTCATTGCTATAGGCGGAACAATCGGCACGGGACTATTCTTAGGTTCTGGCAAATCCATTAGTCTTACGGGTCCAAGCATTATGCTTGTGTACATAATTGTTGGTTTAATCATGTTTTTGCTTATGCGCGGCATCGGCGAACTTATGTACAAGGATCCAAACCAGCATACATTTATTAGTTTTATTACTAAATACTTGGGCAAAGGCTGGGGCGATTTTGCAGGATGGTCGTATTGGATAGTGCTTGTGCTTATTGGCATGAGTGAGATTACGGCTGTAAGTACGTATTGTGTTACATTTTTCCAAACTTTTGGCATAGACGTTAGCAGCTGGAAATGGCTTATAGAAATAGCGTTTTTGGCTGCTTTAGTGTGCATAAATCTGGTTGCTGTTAAGCTATTTGGCGAAACAGAGTTTTGGTTCTCAATGATTAAAATCACGTTGATTGTGGCTCTTATTGCAACTGCTGCAGTTATGGTTATTATTGGCTACCATTACCCTGCAACACAGATTAGCGGCGTTGCAAATCCTGCAGGCCACGCAGGCTTTGACAATATTTTCAACAACTTCTCGCTTATGCCAAATGGATGGTTGGCATTTTTGATGAGTTTCCAAATGGTGTTCTACGCATACCAGCTTATTGAGTTTGTAGGCGTTACGGTTTCGGAAACTAAGAATCCTCGCCAAGTTTTGCCAAAGGCAATCAACGAGATTATTATGCGAATCTTGATTTTCTACGTTGGAGCGCTTGCTTCAATCATGCTAATTGTTCCTTGGCAACAATTTAAAGCTACCGATTCTAAAGGCGTTTATATGTCTCCGTTTATAATGGTTTTCCAATATGCGGGGCTTCATTGGGCTTCGGCGCTTGTGTTCTTTGTGGTAATAACAGCCGCATCTTCTGCGCTTAATTCGCTGCTTTATTCTGCAGGAAGGCATATGTATCAAATTGCGCTAGAATCTAATTCTCCTGTTCTTTCACATTTGCGCAAAGTTTCGCGCACTAAAGTTCCTGCACGAGCAATCATTTTTTCTGCTGCGCTAATCCTGTTCTCTCCGATTATTAACTCAATTCCTGGAGTGCATGGCGCGTTTATTGTGTTTGCTTCTGCGTCTTCGGCAGTAATAATCATGATTTACATTTTGATTATGGTTACGCACAGAAAGTACCGCGCTTCTGCTGATTTTATGCCAGATGGTTTTGTTATGCCGCATTATAAGCTGCTTAATTCTCTTACTATTGCATTCTTTGTGTTTGTGTACATAACGCTGTTTATTAGCGAAGACACTCGCGGATCGGCAATTGGCGGCATTATTTGGCTCTTGCTTTTTGGAGGCTATTGCGCGTTGCATCAGCGCTGGCAGAATCGCGATTTAGCGGCGGCTTTGGGCAGATAGTTTTTGTGCAAGTAGTTACGCGATTTATGCTACGCTTTTTGTGTGCGAATTATTGTTGCGGATTGTAGTGCAGAATATACGGGTAGGCTTAATGCAAGTCTTCCAGTGGCTAAGCGCGTGTTGCTTATTAAGGCTGATGGTAGTGTACTGATTTTTTCAGAGTTAGGGTCCTATAAGCCACTTAATTGGATGGTTGCTCCTTGTACTATGCGCGTTATTGATGGAAATGTTTCTAAAGATAACGATTGTTCTTGTGAAGACGACGATTCGAGTTCTGTTTCTTCAGATGGTGCTGTCGGCGCTTGTAGCACGGAGGCTTTCGACTTTTCGCGCGTTTTTGGCGATGGAACTGTTTTAAAAATTGCTGCAAAAAAGGGCAATGACCTGCTTCGCATTGTTCTGCAACACGTTTATAGCGATTCTTCGTATGATTTAGGCACAGACCCAGGTCTTGTTAAAGATGGTGTAGAAGACCATTTGCAGCGCTACTTAGCTGAGCAAATTGAGCGTATTGGCGATGGTGCTACATTGGTTCGCCGAGAATATCCTACTGCTATTGGCCCCGTGGATATTATGGCGCAGGATTCAAACGGTGTTCATGTTGCTATTGAGATTAAGCGACACGGTGGTATTGATGGTGTTGAGCAGCTTACTCGTTACTGTGAGTTGTTGAATCGAGACCCGTTGCTTAAACCAGTTCGAGGTATTTTTGCTGCGCAGACTATTAGCCCGCAAGCGCGAGTTTTGGCTGAGGATCGTGGCTTTACTTGCTTAATCCTCGATTACGATGAAATGCGCGGTGTTGAGTCTAACGATCTTCGCCTGTTTTAGCTTAGCGATTTTTTGCTTTATCTGTAATTTATTACGAAATTTACGTAAATTTACGTATAAAAATGCCGCGCAAGATTTATTCAAGCGCGGCATGATTCGATTGGTAATTAATCACTAAGAGAATTAATCATTAAGAGATTAATAGATCAGGAAGCATAGAGAATATCTACAACAAAGTAAAGCGTTGAATTTGCAGGAATTGTTACATTTCCTTGTGCATCCTTCTTATCTTCTTTGCCATAGCCATCTTCTGGAGGAATTACCAAAAGAACTTGAGATCCGACTTTCTTCCCAGCTAAGCCTTTAGTCCATCCTGGAATCACTTGACCTGCAAGAGAGAAGTCTGCAGGCGTGCCGCGCTTCCATGACGAATCAAATTGATGCAATTTGCCGTCTTTATCGATAGTCCAGCCAGTGTAATGAGCGGTTACAGTGCTTTCTTTGGTCACCTCTTTACCAGTTCCTTCAATCAAAGTTTGAGAAACCAACTTTCCATCTGGCACGTAGTTATTCTTATCTAACGATGGTTCTCCAGATTTACTCAGAGTTACTTTCGGCAGATTTTCAGGGATATCCTTAACTTTATTGCCTGTTGCGCGTTCAAGAGATTTCATTGAAGAAACAAGAGTTAACACCATTACGTACGCATCTTGCTTAGTTTGCGGATTTGCAGGCACACCAAATGCAATCGTGGAATTAATTTTTCTTCCCTTAAACAGTGCATAATAAGGTTTACTCGTAACGCCTTTTTTAACAACGATTGAGCAATCTGGTTTGCCTTGTTTCCATGTGTTCATAAGCTCTTTGCCGTTTTTAGCATTGTACACAATGCCATTAGCGCATACGCGACTATTTTCTTGGATTTTAGCACCGTTTCCGTTTTGCAAAATGGCGTAAGAATTTGGCTTTACGTCTATAGGAGTAGTTATATCGACCTTTGGTTGTTTGCCTAAAGTTCCACTAGCCTTAACGCCGCCTAAAACTTGCATTCCAGCAGCATTCGCGGCTGGGTCTGCCATTCCGTTATCATTCGTGCTATTCCCGCTGCAAGATGCCATTGTAAAACACAAGGCTGCAGCGCTAATTGTGCTAATTGCGCGTATTGCAAAAGATTTGATTGTGTATAATCTGGTTTTTCTCATAGGTTTAAGACTATCGCTTGAGTCTGATTTTAATTATTCAGTAGCAAATATATTAAATATTACGAAGAATTGTAAAAGATTAATAAATATAACAATCGATTAATTATAAAAGATTATGAAAGATTGTAGAATAGATAGGAGCAAATACGATATGACGATTATTAAGGCGAATATCAAAAAGAATTCATGCTCTGATTACAAGCATAATGCATGATTTATTGCTGATTAGGATGCAGAAAGAGGTTTGATGCAACGACCTACAAAACGAGCTAAGTTTATGCGAGGAATCGTGGCACCTATTTTTGGGTTGCTTGCTGTGCTTAGTATTGTTCTTGGTGTTCTTAATGCCACAGTTTGGAAGCCAAACTCTATTGTTTCGGCTCATACAAACGTGTATGGTTCAAGATACATTGTTACGGATCCAGGTGTTTTAAATCTTGTGGATTACCGCGTAAAAATTAGTGTTGCGGCTCTTAATACTCGTAAGCCGATTTGTGTAGCAGTTGGTTTGGCTAAAGATGTTCGTGGGTGGACTCGTGGCTACTCTGTACAGAGAATAACTGGTTTGCAAGATTGGGAGAATCTTTCTACTGTCCCTATGAAGGCGGATGATTCTGCAAAGTCAGATGTGAATAACAAAAATTCTGTAGATTCCGCGAATAACTCTGATTCTAAGGCTTCTAAAGATGTAGATTTTAAAGATTCAGATTTGTGGACTAATGCTACTTGCCAAATGGGTTTGGCTAAATTGTTTGTTAATGCGGAAGATTTTGAACAATCTGAGAACATTGTTCCTGGAGATTTGAGCAGTGGCAATGCTGTAAATCAAGAAAATCAAGCAAATCAAGAAAATAGCCAGTCGAATCATCAAAAAGTTTCATCCGCATTGCGTGCAAGGATTTCTCGACGCGTGCTGATTATTGACTTAGGTAAAAATTCTCCTGAAGCATTCGTAGAGTTTCGTTGGCGTAGACACAATCTTCCAGATTTTGCAACTCCTTTGTATTTTGTTGGAGCACTGTTTGCTCTGCTTTGTGTCCTTTCTGCTTCTGTGTTCGCTATGGCTCCACATCGCAGGCGTAATAAGCGTTTGGTGGCTAGTAGAAGTGGTCTTATTACTGTAGAAAGTGTATCCAGAGACGAAGAAGTTAAATTCTCAGATGCTTTTGCTGGCACAATGGCTAGTATTTTTGGCAGTTTTGCTAAAGATAAGAAGTCAAGGCATAAAGGTTCTTCAGCTTCTCATGCTCGTCATGGTTCTCATTCAAAAACTCGTGTTGCAAAGTCGCAAGCAACCGTGGATTTGTCTGTAAACGTAAAGTCTGGTTTAAATTCTTCTCCAACTCCATCTTTGGATGAAACTGCTGTGATTTCTAAAGAAGATTTGCAGTCTTATTTTGCTCGTTTTGCTAGTGAATCATTCTCGGATGTTTCCAAGAATAATAGCGATTCGTCTACTGTTTTAGAAGTTTCTGATGCTTCTTCTGATAAATCTTCCTATGATTCTTTTAAAGATGAAGATGCTATACGTGATTCCAAAGATTCTTTGAATGATGATTCTAATAAAAAGCAATCTTCAAAGGAATATTCAGGGAATAGTAGCAATAATAATTCTAGAAAGTCGAGTCATAGCAATCGCGGCAACCGCAATAGTAGATATGGTAGAAGAAATCGTGATTCGCATGACAATCAAGATGGTCGTTCTAGTAGTAGAGATGTAGAAAATCGCAAATATAGGGATAATCGTAGTAAATCAGCGGAGGCTTGCGACTCAAGCAATGAAAAGTCAAATAATCGCAGCAAGTCGCGAAATCAAGGGAATAATCGTGATTTGAGTAATCATCGCGACCAGCGTAAGAATAGTCAGAATAATCAGCATAGTCAGCGCGGGCAAAAATATGGCAAAAATCGTCGATCTAACGAATTAGATAATCGTAATAGAAATAGCGGCGAAAATAATGCAAATAACAGAAACGCTGGTGGCAACACGAATTCAAACTATAACCAGAATCGTAAGCGTAAAAATAATGCGCGTGGAAATGAGCAAAAGTGAGTGTGGAAAGTAAGTATGACTATGTTTTATGCGCATAAAATCAAATATTATGTAAGATTTACATTCGCTACAATAATGACGCTAATTATGTGTTTTGCTCTTAGCGCTTGCGATGGTCAAGTTCCTAAAGCCGCTGAGGGGCATAGCACAAAGGAACTTCCAAACGTAACGTCTATTAGAGAAAAAGATATACGTTTAAGAGTTTTGAGGTCTCTAGAGCGCGCGAATGAAGAGAAGAATTCTAGTAATCTTGATTGCTATATGAGTGGTCCTGCAATGCTTGTGCGAACTAGTGAGCTTGCGATTGCGGCTAAAACAGGAAAATTGGATCCAAAAACAACAATTCCTCGTGAAGTTGCTCAGACTATTGTGCCTACGAATGCAAACTGGCCTCGTGATTTGATGACGATTACTACTACAACAAAAGACCAGCAGTCTAAGAGATTGTTGGTGATCCGTCAGGATAGGGCACGCTCAAACTATAAATTGTGGGCAGTTGCAAGACTGTTCCCTGGTGTGCGTCTGCCAAAATTCCCTGTTTCTTCAATCGGCGCTTCAATGGGTAAAGCAAATGATTCTGGTCTTGTTATGACTCCTCATGCGGCAGCAGCGGCTTATGCTGATGTTCTGCAGCAAGGAGAATCTAGTAAATTTGCAAAGAGTTTTGCTAGTGATTATTTGCGCGCAAAATTAGCAGAATTATCTAAGACTGTTCAAGCGGGAATGGAGCGAAACAAAGGTTCTCAGGAACAGGTTTTTGCTTCAGTTCCAAATCAGATTAGCGTTATGCGCGCAAGCGATGGTAGTGATTTAGTGGTTGCGCGTATTGACTCCGTGTGGACTAGGAGAGCTGGAGAAGGTCGAGAATCAAGACCAGCGTCTGACGAGGAGAAAGCTTTGTTTGGAAATGCTAAAGCTACTTCTACAATGCGTGTAACTTACGTAAATGTTGTAGCAATGGTTGTTCCACCAGCTGGCTCTAATGCGCAGATTGTTCCTGTTGGAGCGGAGCGTCAGCCTATAAAGGTAGAAGCCCTGTAAGCAGTTGTATAAGCAATATAAGAAATGTAAGCAAAGTTGTAAGCAATATAAGCAAAAGAGGAAATTATGGTTGATTCACAATCGATGGGTATGAACCCAGGCGGCTTCTCTCTGGCTGGAGCAGTGGACTTGGAAGGTGTAAAGCGCAAAGCAGAAGCTCTTGCAAAACGAGAAGCGGCTGAAAAGTCAGGAAAACCTCAGTCTAAGATGCCGTCTGCTGGTGGGTATGTGATTGATGTTAATGAACAAACTTTTCAGGCGATGGTTCAGACCTCTGTAAGTTTTCCAATTATTTTGCTTGTATGGCAAAAAAGCGATGAAACTTCTTACGATTTAGCACAAAAACTTGCGGATTCTATTACTGCGTTAGATGGCAGAATGCAGCTTGCTCGTATTGATGCGGATGAAAGCCCATCAATTGCTCAAGCTTTACGCGCACAGCAGCTTCCAGCTGTATATGGATTGGTTGGAGGCAGACCAATGCCTATTTGCCAGGGATTGCCTAGTGCAGATGAGTTGCAGCAGATTAGTAATGATATTCTGCCTCAGTTGGTTAAAGTTGCGGAAAAATCTGGTGTAGCTGGGATGGCTCCTTATGTTGATTCAGGTGATTCTGCAGGTGATTCTAAGGATACGCCAGTTGTTGGTGTAGGTGATGATTCTGCGGTTGCTGGCGACTCTTCTGACGTTCCGCCAGAACATAAAATTGCTCATGAGGCGGCTATGAATGGCGATTATGCTTTAGCTGCAAGTGAGTATGAAAAAGTATTGCAGGCTAACCCGAATGATTCTTTGGCATCTCGCGAATGCGCTAAAGCATTGCTTCTTGGCAGGAATACTAATACAAATGTTGATGCAGTTCGTAAGGCTGCTGGCGATAATCCTAGTGATGCTTCAGCTCAGCTTGCTGTAGCAGATGTAGATATGATTGATGGTCATATTGAAGATGCTTTTAGTAGACTTCTTGATTTTCTTGCTGGTCATCGTGATAGTGCAGATGTGATCAAAGAACGTATGCTTGAGTATTTTGCGATGCTCCCAGCTGGAGATGAGCGTTTGAATCGTGCGCGTCGTCGCTTAGCAGTTCTCCTGTACTGATATACCACGCAAAAGACTGCGCCAACTAAAAAGATTAAAAGAAAAGCCAAGATTCGCATTCGTGAGAAATATGCGACTCTTGGCTTTCTAGTAGCGGGGCATGGATTTGAACCATGGACCTCTGGGTTATGAGCCCAGCGAGCTACCGAGCTGCTCCACCCCGCGTCGGCTACTTTTAGCAGCTCTATCTACGATAGGTGCAAATTGTGATTTGTCAAGTTCTCGGCGTGTTTCTCTCGTAAATTTCTCGCGTAAATAGTTTAATTCTAAACAAATGTGGAGTATAATAAACAAGTGACTAAAGCGAGTTATTAAGAATTTGCATGTTTGCTATAATCGCAACACTCGTTAATAATCAGCAATATAACTCAAATATAACTCAAATGTACAAACTAAGAGTAGAATCAGCTTTTTAGAGATATATTTTCGTTTCGCGCATATATCAACGAATGAATTTACAGGATTTACGGTTTTACAAACTAGCTTGTGAATAACTTTATATTTAACGCAGCTGTATTGTAAAAGAGTCCTACAAGGAGGCACGAATGAGTGGAGCTATCGAAGTTTTAGCGAAAGCTGCGCATATAAATGTTGCGGCGCTGCTAGCTTCAGCAAAGCCAGAGATGCCAAGCATTAATGACTTTTTGCCGCCAGAGATTTTATTCCAAGGCACACCTTTTGCAATGAATCGAATTGTTATGGTGCGTCTTATTATGGCCGTAATCGTTATGATTATTTTTGGCATTGGCGCAGCCCGCGCAAAAGTGGTTCCAGGAAGATTCCAAAGCGTACTAGAAATTCTAATGGACTTTGTGCGATTCAATATTGTGTACGAAATGATTGGCGAAGAGCGCGGCAAGCGTTATGTGCCAATGATAACAACTCTTTTTATAACAATATTCTTCTTTAATCTTTGCTCAGTTATTCCAGGCTTAAATATGGCTGCAACAGCAACTATTACAGGGCCATTAGTGTTTGCTCTTTGGGTTGTATGCCAATACTTAATCACTGGAATTAGAGAAAAAGGATTCTTAACGTTCTTCCGCGAATCCTTGTTCCCAGCAGGCGTGCCATGGCCGATTTACTTTATTCTTACGCCGTTGCAGCTGCTGGAATTGTTGATTGTGCGACCACTTTCGCTTACAATACGTTTGTTTGCGAATATGATTGCTGGCCATTTGCTGGTGGCCACTTGCCTAGTATTCACCAACTTCTTTGTGGTGGATTCCAGCAATAAACTCCTTGCCTTAGGCGGTGCATTATGGCTGCTTGGTGGCATTCTGTTTACAGTGTTCGAAATAATAGTCGCAGGCTTGCAGGCGTTTATTTTTACCGTTCTTGCATCTGTATATATTTCGGAAAGTTACCCTGAGAAAGAAGAAAAATCTGCTGTTGCTATTGCGTAAATAGGTAAAACTAATTAAAGCAAACAAATAAGTCAGGTTTGATAATCTTAGGGTTTATAACTGGTTACTGTTCCTAAAGAAAGGAAACCAATGAATAGTATCATCGCTCTCGCAGGATTGACGGGCAACCTTAGCATTCTCGGCTTTGCCGTTGCTACTCTTTCTCCTGCTATCGGAATGGCAATGGTTGTATCCAAGGCTATGGAATCCACTGCACGCCAGCCAGAAGTCGGCAACCGTATTCAGTTGTTCATGTTTATTGGCTTGGCATTCATCGAGGTTCTGGGCTTGCTCGGATTCGTTGCATACATTATGGGAAGCTGAACCGAACGAAACAACTCGTTCCAACGCATACAAGTGTTGAAAGAATAGAAAGGACAAGCCATGGCATATGCAGCCGAAACTAATAAACTGGCGTTGTTCTTGCCGGAGCCTTACGACGTTATATGGTCGCTGGTTATTTTAGTTGTTCTTGCAGCGTTTTTCTACAAGTTCGTTATGCCTAAATTCCAGGCAATTCTTGATGAGCGTGCAGAGAAAATCGAAGGCGGAATGTCTAAAGCAGCAAACGTGCAGCGTGAAGCTGATGAGTTAAAAAGCCAGATGGAAGAAGAACTTGCCCAAGCTCAAGCAGATGCTGCAAAGACTCGCGAACAGGCTCGTGCACAAGCTTCCAAAATTGTTGATGAAGCAAGACAGCGTGCGGAAAAAGATGCTGCGAAGATTATTAGTGAAGCTCAGTATTCCATTGAGGCTCAGCATAAGCATGCCATGTCCAGCCTCCAAGGAGAAGTATCGGTACTCGCTGCAGCATTAGCTGGAAAGATTCTTGCGTCTAAGCTAGATGACGATACTGTAGGCTCTAAAATCATTGATCATGTTATTGATGAAGTGGGAGACGTTAAGAGTTCGGGTCAAAACAGGTAGTTAAGAGAGTAGCTAAAACGATTTTTTAGTATTACTTAATTGCTACTTAAGTTTTGCATGAATTAGGAGGTAAGAATGCCAGAAAAGGCATCGCGAGTAAGCGAAAACTTATCGCGTTCTTCGCTTGCGCAAGCCATTTCAGATGCTCATGATGAAGCTCAGCGCATATCTGATGAGCTTTCAACAATGATGGATACGCTAGAAAAGTACCCAGAGCTTTCTGACGCTATTACCGATCCAAATAGGTCTTCGGAAGATAAGTCACGACTGATTGACGAGCTTATTGGAGGTAAGGCGCATCCTGTTGTATTGCGCATTATGCACTATCTTGTAGGTACTTGGCATGGCGGTGCAGAAAGTGGCAAGACGGGCAGCTTTGGAGGCGCATGGTCTGGTTTTGAGCGCGAAGCAGGCGAAACTTTGGTTACGGTTACAACCGCTCAGCCTCTTACGGATAAGCAAATCAAGCGTTTGATTGAGATTTACAGCAACAAGTTGGGTCATCGTGCCTACATAAACCCAATTGTGGATCCAAACGTGCTTGGTGGTATGCGAATACGTATAGGCGATCAAGTAACAGACCGCACAATGTTGATGCAGCTTAAGCAGTTGCAGCGTTCTGCGCGAAATGGTGCTTGGACACAGGCAGTGAAATAAGTTAAATAAGGAGAATTATGGCGGAACTATCTATTGATCCCGCCCTTATACGCAAGGCACTTGACGGGTTCGTTGACTCGTATAAGCCGACAGACATGCCAACACAAGAAGTTGGTTATGTTGTTACGGCTGGTGACGGCATTGCGCACGTAGCTGGATTATCTGGCTGCATGGCAAACGAGCTGCTCACCTTCGAAAACGACACCCTTGGCTTAGCGTTTAACCTTGATGCTCACGAAATCGGCGTGGTTATTCTAGGCGATTTTACGGGCATTGAAGAAGGGCAGGAAGTTTACCGCACTGGCGAAGTGTTATCGGTGCCAGTGGGAGACGCCTATCTTGGTCGTACAGTAGACCCATTGGGTAATCCAATTGATGGTCTTGGTGCGATTGAATGCAAGGAGCGTCGTATTCTTGAAGCCCAGGCTCCAGACGTGATTCATCGTCACCCTGTGGACGAGCCTTTGTCTACTGGTTTAAAGGCAATTG
Source organism: Gardnerella sp. KA01002 (assembly GCF_049244015.1). NCBI lineage: Bacteria > Bacillati > Actinomycetota > Actinomycetes > Bifidobacteriales > Bifidobacteriaceae > Gardnerella > Gardnerella sp. KA01002. Next base: position 1,497,546 of record NZ_CP058365.1, on the reverse strand, counting down.
ACGCAATGACGCCAATTGGCCGCGGTCAGCGTCAGTTGATTATTGGCGATCGTCAAACTGGTAAAACAGCAATCGCAATCGATACGATTATTAACCAGCGCACAAACTGGGAAAGTGGAGATCCAAAGAAGCAAGTCCGTTGCATTTACGTAGCAATCGGACAAAAGGGTTCAACAATCGCTGCTGTACGTCAAAGCCTCGAAGAAGCAGGCGCTATGAAGTACACAACAATCGTTGCAAGCCCAGCTTCGGATTCTGCAGGTTTTAAGTACATTGCACCTTATACTGGTTCTGCAATCGGTCAGCATTGGATGTACAACGGCAAGCACGTTTTGATTGTTTTCGACGACTTGTCTAAGCAAGCAGAAGCATATCGTTCGATTTCTTTGCTTCTTCGTCGCCCACCTGGGCGTGAAGCATATCCAGGTGATGTGTTCTATCTTCACTCTCGTCTTCTAGAAAGATGCGCAAAGCTTTCCGACGATATGGGCGGCGGCTCAATGACTGGCTTGCCAATTATTGAAACTAAAGCAAACGACGTTTCTGCATACATTCCAACCAACGTGATTTCTATTACCGATGGTCAGATCTTCTTGCAGTCCGATTTGTTCAACGCAGGTCAGCGTCCAGCAGTCGATGTTGGTATTTCCGTGTCTCGTGTTGGTGGCGCAGCTCAGGCCAAGGCTTTGAAGAAGGTCTCTGGCATGCTTAAGATTTCGCTGGCTCGTTACAAGTCTTTGGAATCATTTGCAATGTTCGCTTCCGATTTGGATGCAGCTTCCAAAGCACAGCTCACTCGTGGCGCTCGTTTAACCGAGTTGCTTAAGCAGAAGCAGTTCTCGCCTCGTTCCATGGAGCAAGAGGTTGTTTCTGTGTGGGCTGGTACACACGGAAAGTTAGATGACATTCCTGTAAAAGATGTTTTGCGTTTTGAAAGCGAATTATTGGATTATCTCGATAAGGGAACCGACATTTTGCAAGTGATTCGCGATACTGAAGATTTCACTAAAGAAACAGAATCGAAGCTTGATGCTGCAATTGACGACTTCCGTAGGATGTTTAAGACTTCTGCAGGTAAGCCTTTGATTGTTAAGGATTCTCTGCCTCCAGCTGAAAACCCTGCTCCAGTTGAAAAAGAGCAGCTTGTTGCAAAGCCGAAGTCGGATAATCGTGAATCTGAGGGGAAGTAGCGTATGTCCTCCCAACTTGCATTGAAATCGAGAATTATTTCCACACAGTCTTTAGGTAAAATCTTTAAGGCTCAGGAAATGATTGCGTCTTCTCATATAGCAAAAGCGCGTGATATCGCTCTAAATGCTAAGCCTTATAGCGACGCAATTTTCGATGCCGTGCAGGCGTTGGTAGCTCATCATGAAGCGAATATTAAGCATCCTATTTTTGGTAAAGAGCGTTCGGGTAATCGCGTAGCCGTGTTGGCGTTGACTTCCGACCGTGGCATGGCTGGCGCGTTTACATCATCGATTATTCGAGAAACCGAGGCGTTGCTCGCAAAGTTGGATGCGGAAGGAAAGCACGCTGAGCTGTACGTGTATGGTCGCCGTGGCGCAACCTATTACAAGTATCGTAATCGCGATGTTGCAGGCACTTGGGAAGGGTCTACTGATCATCCTGATGTGACTATTGCGGAGCGAATTTCCGATACTTTAATGGATGCGTATATGACTCCAGAAGAAGATGGAGGAGTTTCGGAGCTTTACATTGTATTCACCGAATTTATAAACATGGTGAGGCAGAAGGTTCGTACGCTGCGCATGCTTCCAGTTGAGCTGGTTCCTTTAAAGGACGGCGAAGAGTTTGCCATGCATCGTCCAGATTACGAGGCAGCTTCTGGTCCTTCGGCTTCGCTTTCGTCTACGGGTGCGGTTTCGGCTCGAGAAGAAGCGGTTAGCCGCAGTAATCCGGACGCTGTGGAATATTGCTTTGAGCCAAGTCCAAGCGAAGTGTTGGATTCGGTTTTGCCAAAGTATATTCAATCGCGTATACACGAATGCTTGCTTACTTCTGCTGCTTCCGAAACAGCTAGTCGACAGAATGCTATGCATACGGCTACAGATAACGCCCGCAATTTGGTGGAGGATTTGACAAGAAAGCTTAATGCTTCTCGCCAGGCTTCCATCACACAAGAACTTACCGAGATTATCGGCAGCGCTGACGCGCTGAATAATGAGGAGGAATAGGAGCATATGGCTGAAGATCAGACCACAGCACCTCCAGAAGATGCAAAGGAAAGCGACCCAACGGCCGGCCGCGTAACCCGTGTTCAGGGTTCCGTGATTGACGTTGAGTTCCCAGTTGGCTATCTTCCAGATATTTATAATGCTCTCAAGGTTGATATCAACACCGTTGGAAACACGGAGGGAGATACCGTCCACGAGATTACATTGGAAGTTGAGCAGCACCTTGGTGATTCAACTGTGCGAGCAGTGGCACTTAAGCCTACGGACGGCTTGGTCCGTGGTGCTTTAGTGCGAGATACTGGTGGCCCAATTTCTGTGCCTGTTGGAGATGTTACAAAAGGTCACGTTTTTGACGTAACTGGTAACATTTTAAACGCTAAACCAGGCGAAAACATTGAGGTGACCGAGCGCTGGCCAATCCACCGCAACCCACCTGCTTTCGATCAGCTTGAGTCTAAGACTCAAATGTTTGAAACAGGCATTAAGGTTATCGATTTGCTTACGCCTTACGTTCAGGGCGGAAAGATTGGTCTGTTCGGTGGTGCAGGCGTTGGTAAAACTGTGTTGATTCAGGAGATGATTCAGCGCGTTGCACAGAACCACGGCGGTGTGTCTGTGTTTGCTGGCGTTGGCGAACGTACTCGTGAGGGTAACGATTTGATTGGCGAAATGGCTGAGGCTGGCGTTTTGGAGAAAACAGCGCTTGTCTTTGGTCAGATGGATGAGCCTCCTGGGACTCGTCTTCGTGTGCCTCTTACTGCTTTGACTATGGCTGAGTATTTCCGTGATGTTCAGAATCAGGATGTGTTGCTGTTTATCGACAACATCTTCCGCTTTACTCAGGCAGGTTCTGAGGTTTCCACGTTGCTTGGTCGTATGCCTTCTGCAGTTGGTTATCAGCCAAACTTGGCGGATGAAATGGGTGCGTTGCAGGAGCGCATTACTTCTACGCGCGGTCATTCTATTACGTCGCTTCAGGCTATTTACGTGCCTGCAGATGATTACACCGATCCTGCACCTGCAACAACCTTTACGCACTTGGACGCTACTACTGAGCTTTCGCGTGATATTGCGGCTAAGGGTATTTACCCAGCTGTGGATCCTTTGACTTCTACTTCGCGAATTCTTGATCCGCGTTATGTTGGTCAGGCTCATTACGATTGCGCTAATCGTGTGAAGGCTATTTTGCAGCGTAATAAGGAGCTTCAGGACATCATCGCTTTGATTGGTATTGATGAGCTTGGTGAGGAAGATAAGACCACTGTGAGCCGTGCTCGTAAGATTGAGCAGTTCCTTGGTCAGAACTTCTATGTGGCTGAAAAGTTCACTGGTCGTCCAGGTTCTTATGTTCCAGCTGATGAGACCATTGAGGCGTTTACGCGAATTTGCAATGGTACTTACGATGAGATTCCTGAGCAGGCGTTCTCTGGCATTGGTGGCATCGATGATCTTGAGCGTCGTTGGCACGATATGAAGCAAGAGTTTGGTGCGTGATTATGGCAGAAAAGCAAGTGAAAACGCTGCACGTTAGTGTGGTTGCAGCCAGGCATCCTGTTTGGGAAGGCGATGCCAAGTTTGTGGTTATTCCTTCTGTGAATGGCGCAATGGGTGTTCTTCCTGGGCATGAGGCTGTGCTTGCGTTGATTGATCACGGATTTGTAAAGGTTGACGATTTGAATGGCGTTCGTCATGTTTTTAAGGTGACTGACGGATTCTTTTCTGTTGACTCAGACAATATTACTATTGCTGTTGAGCACAGTTGTAACGTTGATAAAGACGGCAATGTGTTGCCTAACGCTAAGGTGATTTAATGTGATCTAAGTTAATCTAAGGCTGGCTTTTGTAATAAGGTACGCTAGATAAGCAGGAGTTTGCGATTATTTATCGCGGCTCCTGCTTTTTTGTTTCTTTTATCCCGAATTTGTTCCCAAAATCGCCAAATACGTAAACAAACGCGGGATAGGAAATAGGCAGTGTGAAGCGCTGTGTTGGTGTCGGCGTGTTGCGTGTGTAATGTGTGTGGAATGTTGATTTTTCAATGGTTTTATAGTGTTAGTGTTCTTGTTCGAGTAGTTTCCTGAGAAAAGTCTGGGAAAATTCTTTAAAAACCTTGAAACAATGTGTTTTTACGGTTTTATTAGTGTTAATCCACAAATATTATGGTGAAAATAGTTTTTATTGTGGATTAGTTTGTGTGTAACATTATTTTTTTCTGTTTGTTTTGTGTGGTTGCCTCTTGACTTTTTTAAACGGGGGGGGGGTATGTTAATAAGCAAACGCCAGCTGCTCCTAGTTTTGGCTGGTGTTTAAACCACTATTCACGTGTTGTGGATTGTGGAGCAAATTTTTCTCTGCGCCCCTAACGCAGAGGAGAAGAAGAAAGGAAATTAAAATGATGAATAAGAAGGCTATCGCCGCTTTCGCTGCTGGCGCTACTTTGCTTGCTGGCTTCGCAATGGCAACCCCAGCAATGGCTGAGTCTCTAATACCAATGTATAACCAGAATAATGGTTTTGCTGAGGTTTCTGATGGTACTGATGCTTCTGTTCTTAAGGCTACTATCGAGCAGGATAAGCAGGAAATCAAAGCTGCTGAGGACTGGAATGATAAGGTAAGCTCTGCTTACGCTAATGCTAACACTAATACAGCAACAGTTACTGTTGATGGTGTTGTTCCTGCAGATTCAAGCCAAGCAACTCATGTTCTTGTTCTTGGCAAAGATGGTAAGTTGAACCAATTAGTTAAGGCAGACGCAGTTACCCAGGCTCAAGTTGATGCTCTTGTGGCTGCTGCTAATAAGGCTGAGGCTGCTGTTGATGCTGCTAAGAAGAAGCTTGCTGATGATGAAGCTGCTTTAGCTAAGCTTGAGAGCAAGAAAGTAACTCCTAAGAAGGATGATAAGAATACTCCATCCAAGCCTGAAACAAAGCCTGTTGTTCCTGGTGTTCATGTGAAGACTGCTGATAAGGCTGCTGCTAAGGGTGAGCTTGCTGCTAAGGGTGCTAAGGGTCATGGTAAGTCTGGCGAGAAGCTTGGTAATGCTGGTGTTGGTGTTGCTTTGACTGCTTTGGCTGCTTCTATGCTTGCTGGTATGGGTGCTGCTGTTCGCAAGATGCGTCACTAAGTTAAAAAGGCTTGCGTTGAGCGTGTGATACGCGTGTTGTTTTGCTTCGCGCGTATCACGAGCTTTCAAATAGTGGCTTGGGTTTCGTGTGGTTTGCCGAAAATTTCCTTTTCTTACCATGTGGAGTTTGGGTTGCTGTTTGATTGTGCTTGATGCTTGTTACTGGTTGGTTGTTTCCCGCTAGGGACGGGATTCTTCCTTCTGGTTTTAAGGGTTTGTTAGATTACTTCTAACAAACCCTTTTTATGTTTTTCTCAGTTTGCGCTAAGTAGCCATCGTGCTATGTCTATTACGCGGATTCCTTCAATGTCGTAAGAATCGTGGCGAGTGTTTGCAAGCAGAATTTTAGGATAAGCGTCTTTTATTGCTTTTAGTGGCGAAAGTTCGCGCTCCAACGTTGCGTCGTCACTAATATTGTCTGAAACCTGAATATAAAGCTTTTTGCTCGCATTTACTGCCACAAAATCTACTTCTTTTTGGTAAAGTTTGCCAACATAGATTGTGTATCCTCTTCGCATAAGCTCAAGTGCTACAATATTTTCGTAAGCTCTTCCGTAATCCATGTTGCGAGTTCCCAAAATTGCGTATCGAAGTGCAGTATCTGCTAAATAGTATTTTTCGTTTGTTTCTAAGTATTTTTTACCGCGAATATCGTAGCGTTTTACTTTATAAAACATGAATGCATTGCATAAATATTTTAGATAATTGCCAACAGTTATGTGAGTTGTTTCAATCTGATTCTGCTTAAGTATTGAGCTTACATTGTTTGCGGTTGTGAGATTTGCAATATTATCCATTAAAAATTCGCATATTGAGTCAAGAAGTGACACTTCTGATATTGCGTATTTGTCTACTAAATCGCGTTTAACAAGAGTTGTATACACGTTTTTTATGTACGCTTTTGCATCGTCTTGGTTGGCGTAAACATATGAGCCTGCGAGTCCGCCCTGTTGTAAATACTTTTGCAGAGCATCGTTAAAGTTGCTTGTTATTTCAAAGTATTCGCAATATTCTGCAAAACTAAACGGAAATACTGGTATTTCAACAAATCTCCCACTAAACAGTGTTGCAAGATCCGAGCTAAGTAAGAATGCGTTGGATCCCGTTAAGTAAATATCGTATTTATTGCTATTGTGAAGGCTATTAATTGCAAGCTCAAATTTTGGGCACAATTGCACTTCGTCAATCATAAGAACGTTGTAAGCGCCTGGTATATAACGGCTTTCAACGTATTCAAAAAGGCTTTTGTAATTTTTCAGATTTTCATAATTTAGGTTATTAAAGTCAATGTTGATTATGTTAAGTTCGTGGTTGTTTGAGTTATCTTGTTGCTGTAGTGCGTTTGGGAGTTGCGCATGCTTTGCTGACGCATAAAGTTTGCTACTTTGATTGCTGTAGGTGTTTTCTAAATATGTGCGGTAAGCACGCAGCAACTCAGATTTTCCGCTGCGTCGAATGCCAGTGATGATTTTTATATCTGGTGTGCCTTTAAGTCGCTTTAGGCGATTTAGATAATCTGTTCTCTCGATTAGTTTCATTTCAATCGCCTTTCGCCTTCAGAATCGTAGTATTTTTCACTTTTGAAAGTAGATTCGTGTTTTTACTTTCAAAACTTTAATTTTATTTCACTTTTGAAAGTATTATATCATTTTCACTTTCAAAACTGTAATATTTTTTCACTTTTGAAAGTGGTATTTGGTATAGCGCACAACTTGAACTTCTAAAAATACAAAGTTTGAGTTATCAATAACCTAAACTTACGAAAAATAAAAGTTTAGGTTATGAATAACTTAAACTTGTAAAAGGTGGATTTTGTTGCGACTTCTGCTTCCGAAAAGCTTTATATTCAAGTAACTGAAAGCATGATGGATGAGTCTGTGCGCGAGCGAGAGTTAAAGCCGCTTCGTAAGATTCAGAATAATTACGAGAAACTGGTTATTACTTTTAGTAAGGCTTTAGATGATGACTACGATGGCATTCGCGTTGAAAACATTGTTGATTGGTTGCTTAAGTAGGAGATAGTGCTTAAGGTTTCGTAGTTTTAAGGGCTTTCGCTCGCATTCGCTTGTTTGCGTTCGCGCGCGAAGGCCCTTCTCTTTTGCACTTTTCGATTGCGTTCTGTTTATTGGGTTCTTAAGCTTTTATGAATATAATCTCACTTCGCAAAATTAAAAAATTTTCAAATTTGCGAAATGATATTTGCTCTGTTTTGCGAAATTGATTTTGCTTGGTTTAAAGCGTGTAAATCATTCTACGCCGAAACAAGTGGTGTGATGTTGCCTATGCTGGATTCGTCAAATCGCAAAATGTCGTAGTCTCGTTGAAGGTTGAGCCAAAAGTCTGGGGTTGTTCTAAAAGCTTTAGATAGCTTGTATGCCATTGTTACACTGATTGAGCGTTTGCCGTTTAAAATTTCTCCAATAGCTGTTTGCGATGTGCCGATAGTGTGAGCAAGCTTGTATGAGCTTATTTTAAGAGGTTCCATAAATTCTTCGCGCAAGATTTCGCCTGGAGTGCTCAAATAGTTATCTGTGGTAGTCGTCGAAGTAGACATCGTAAGCTTCTTTCGTATTATCGTTCCATTTGAAAATTAGTCTGTATTGTTTATTTACTCTGATGCTCCAGTATCCAAGTAGATTGCCTTTGAGTGGTTCAAGCTGATTTCCTGGCGGTGCTTTAAGATCTTGCAAATCGTATGCAGCTTTTAGTATTTGCAACTTTCTTTTTAGGATTTTTTCTAATCCAGTGGGATAACCTTTTGGGTACGAGCCGCCGTATAGGTAATCATTAAGTTCCTTTTCTCTGGTTTCCATAAAACTATGGTAATGTATTGCGTTACTAACGTCAAGCGTTACTGTTGCTTGACTAGTGGACGGTGATGTTGCTGATGCTATCAATATTTCTATAGTGCGTTTTTGCAAAAATGTTGTTATAGGCTAATATATTCTGCGTACTATAGCGCTTTTTTGCGAAAATGTAGGTATAGATGAGTATTTTTTGCGTGCTATGCCTTCATTTTGCCAAAATGTATGTATAGAATATATTTTTACATTAGCTATGCAATCATTTTGTGATAAATGCGTTATTTGCGTATAGGTAAAGATATCGCAAGCAAGATATCGCAAGCAAAATATTGCAAGACATTACTGCAAAATCCTCAATAATGTAAACGCAATAACGTAAATGGAGTCGCATTATGGATTACAAAACAATACGCACAATAGTTGCAATGTCTAAAAGTAATGCAAAACCTTGTGATATTGCGGAAGAAGAATATCGATTGCGCATTGATAATCCTGCAACCTATCGTTCTGGAATCATATTTGATGCGCATGAGATTTTTGCAATGTGTGTAACGGATCTTGTAACGTGCATGAATTATATTGCGAATACTGAAAAAGCGGTTGAAAAAGCGTGGAACGAGTTGTCGCGGTTTGCTCAGCGCGAGTATTTAATGCAACTTATTGCAAAAGAAGTGCAAAATACCAACATTATTGAAGGTGTTCACAGCACTAGAAAAGAGCTTTCCAAAGCACTTGATGCTGCAAACGAGCAGAATAAGCATACTCGTTTTAGTGAATTTACTAAGCTTTTTCTCGAGCTTGCGGATTCAAGTGAATGTGACACTTCGATTCCACAAACCTTGCAAGATATACGAAAAATCTACGACAGTATTATGCAGGGCGAATTAGAAGCAAATAATATTCCAGATGGTGAGATTTTTAGGAGTGGAAAAGTAAGTATTCGTGATGGTGCAAATAATGTAGTGCACGATGGCGATGCAACGGAAGCGGAAATTCAAAAGCATATAACTGAGTTATTGCATTTGATGAATAGTGCCGAAGTTCCAACGCTTATCAAGGCGTGCATGTGCCACTATGCTTTTGAGAGCGTGCATCCATTTTATGATGGAAACGGCAGAACTGGGCGGTTTTTGCTTGCTTTGCAATTGCATGAGCAGCTTTCAATGCCAACAATTTTGAGCTTAAGTTCTATAATTTATGCAGAAAAGTCTGGATACTATGCTGCTTTTTCTAAATCACAAGAACTGTTTAATTGCAATGATTTAACTATGTTTTGTTGCACAATGTTGGAATATATTGTAAAAGCACAGGGCGAAGTGTTTGAGAATATTAGTGTGCAATTAAAGCACATTATTTACTGTATGGGTAAGCTGCGTGAGCTTTTCCCAGAGGAAGAAATTTCTAAAGTGCAGCGTGAGGCTCTGTCTATTTTGTTGCAAAATAAGCTTTTTTCGTATAATCCAACTCCGATGACTCGCAAGCAACTAAGCGAATACGTTGGCAATGCAATTGATGAGAAGATTGGTGAGAGAAAGATTGTGAGCGCGCTTAACGGTTTGATTGAGCTTGAAATGGTTGATTCTATTGGCGAACGCCCTCTTCGGTATGAGCTTTCTAAAAAAGCGAATGAAATGTTTGCGTGAGGCAAGCGATGTTTAGGAATGTAATGGCGATTGAGCGTGCTCTTGGAACGGGGATTATTATCTCTAGCAGCAAGCCGATTTCGCAGCGCGTGCAGAAGCGGATTCGCGCTTTTGTTGAAGAGTATGAGCACACTCTTTCGCGCTTTCGTGCAGATTCGCTTGTTTCGCGCATGGCTTGTGCGGATGATGGCGGCGATTTTGAGTTTCCAACGTGGGCGCAGCCGCTTTTTACGCTTTATAGTGAGTTTTACGCTGCTACGCACGGTGCTTTCGACGCGTGTATTGGTGCAGATTTGCTTGCGCTTGGCTACGATAATTCCGTGCAATTCGTTCCGCAATCGGCAGTTAGTGCAGGTAAGAATGAGAATAGTAGCAGTGACAGTTGGGCTAATTATCGCCGCGCTTTGCCAGTTACGTGGGCAGATATTTCGCGAGATGACGGCGGCACAACGCTTCACACGAATCAGCCAGTGCAGCTTGATTTTGGTGCAGCGGGTAAAGGTTATTTTGTAGATCTTGTAACACAGATTATCAAAGAGGAGCTTAGTGGAGATTCGCCTTCGAATAGCGATTCTCGTGCCGATTTTGATTTTTTGGTTAACGCTGGCGGAGATATGCGCGCTTGTTTTAGCGAAGAGAATAATCAAATAAAAGTTGCTCTGGAAAATCCTTTTGACACAACTCAAGCAGTTGCAGTGGCATCAATTGCAAGCGGAGCGTTGTGTGCGTCGTCTAGCGCAAGAAGGCGTTGGAAAGTAAAAGAAGCAAGTTACTTAGGCAAAGATGCAAGTGGCTTTGAGTCTAATTTAATTGCGACTCACTTGATTAATGCGCTTGATGGCATTCCTGCTTGCGATTTATGCGCAAGCTGGGTTTATATTCCTGCTAAAACTTGCGATTTCCCAACTGCTTACGCTGATGCGCTCGCAACTGCGTTGTTTGTATCGCAAGAAAACGATTTGCAAAAAATCGTGCAAACCACCAGTGCTGAGTTTGCTGTAATGCTGCCTAATAAAACGCTTCGCAAAACGCGTGCATTCCCAGCGCGCTTTTTTCGGAGTGATGCTGAGTAATGCTGAATAATTCCAACTAATGCCCAATAATGACTATGCGAGCTAGCTTGCTTGCAAGAATCGAAGCTAGACGCAAACAATACGGTAGCGTTGCAATCAGCTTCCACTTTCAAATGTGCATAGTAAAATTGTAAAATAAATTTTACTGTAAAGTAAAAAATTGCAGAGAAGGAGATTGTGTGTAATGTCTTATAAAACAGTTGATTCTTTAATGCGACATCTTAGAGATAGCGGCTTAATTATTTCTGGTAGTGTACAAAAAAGACAACTAATAAGTACTGGATATTTGGGTTATAGGCCAAAAGACCTATAACCCAAATTTTTTACTTGGCACTGTTAACTCAACCTTAAGCCCACCATGTTTGCTTCTGCTTATATCAACCGTTCCGTTATGAGAGCTAATAATCTGTTGAACAATTAGCAGACCCAAACCATGCCGTTGCTCTACAGTACTTGTATCGCAAATCATATAGTGCGGTGCATGATTAAGCTTTTCGATTTTTTCATCTGAAGCACCTATACCATTATCCTCAACGCAAATAATACAATTGTTATTATTTGCAGCAACGGATACATAAATCGTACACCCATTTTCATTATGAGATATGCTGTTCTGAATAAGATTAGATATTGCTCGTTTTAATAAATCTTTGTCTACATTAATATTGCAAACAGTCAATTTAGCATCTGTTTCCCACTTAATCGAAAACTCATCTTGCATACCCATATTCATAAAATCCACAACAACTTGCCTAACAACAGCAACAATATTTTCTTCTTTTTTCATAATGGGTTGCATATTATATTCAAGTTTTGAAGCCAAATTAAGGTCATTAATCAAATTCTTCATTCTTGCACTTTGCTTAATAATCATCGTCGCTTTTTTACGATCTTCTTGCGAAATATGGAGAGAATTTTCTAACTGTCCCGCATATCCCATAACCATAGATAACGGAGTACGAATATCATGCGAAACTCCAGCTATCCAATTCGCTCTTGCAGTCTCCTTTTTTCTCAATTGTTCTTTTTGTATTTGCAAAATATCGGAAGCAGAATTTATGTTAGATGAAATTTCTGAAAGTGCTCCTGTTTCTGGAATATGCACGCTTTCTCCACTAGATAAACGTTGTATCCCTTTTGTAATTGGATTAATTGATTTTAGTAGTTTTATATTAGCTATTAAATAAATTCCAAGAATAAGCAAAATGTTGATGAAGAATACGCTTAAAACAATCTGTGGAAAATTTGAGATTAAACTGTAGTTCCAACTTGGTTGCGTATGTTTCCAAAAGCTTTTGTGCGGAAATCCGACTACGACAACTCCATTCTTATTATCACCAGTGTAAGTTGGATAACCATCAATGTAGCCAATGCTCAAATTAGCTACATCAGACAAAGTATAATCGTTTGGAATAGTTGCAGGAACGTCTTTTGTTTTCCATACGACTCTTAACGTATTATTATCAATCAAAATTGCCCATGCGCCAGAATTTGTCAATTTGGAAGACATATTTTTTGATAATACATAATCCCCACTTGCGGATAATTGTAATGCTTCTCCCGTCTCTTTTGCTATGTTATAGGGAGACATCTCTTTATCGGGTGCGTAACTCCCTATAAGTACAACAAACGCAATAATATTCATTAATACTATGAGCACAGTGCTTAGTAGAAAAATACTTATGAAGCGTTGTATTAGTTTTGGTATGCTTTTCATTCTGCTTTACTCCACAATCAGCTTGTATCCTAAACCTTTTACTGTTACCAATGAAACAGGCTGCGATGGATTGAGTTCTATTTTTTCTCTTATACGACGTATATGTGCCATTAAAGAATTTTCATATCCAAAAGGATTATCACCCCATGCAGCTTCACATAACGCGTCAATTGTTACGATACGTCCCGCATTTCTATATAAAGCAGAAAGCAAATCGTGTTCTTTGGCTGTAAGTGGAATATGTTCGTTATTTTTTATTACTTCTGCAGAAGAAAAATCAATCTGACTATTTTTCAGTTTAACAATGGGATTTTCGCTCTTGTAGCTTCGTCTTAAAATTGCCATAATGCGAAACGTTAGCTCTTTTGGAAGAAACGGCTTTACAATATAATCGTCTGCTCCTAAGTCAAATCCCTTAAACTTATCTTCATCTTCACCGCAAGCAGTAAGGAATAAAATAGGACAATCACTATATTGTTTTATCTGCTTCATTAGTTCAAACCCATTACCGTCGGGGAGCATAACATCAAGGATTGCTAATTCTGGACGTAATTTTTGTGTTGCTTCTACGGCATCTTTTATACTTTTTGCAGTCGTTATATTATAAAAACCGTATTCGTTTAATATGGACACAACCATATCTAGAAGTTCCTGCTCATCGTCAACAAGCAGCAGATGCTTGTTCAATAAATAATCATTCAGATTCATGGAGAACCCCCTAACATATATTATGCCATGTGAATATTCATTTTTTGACCTCGCATAAAAATGTAAGGTAGATGTAAGGTGAAGAGAATGTTGTAGAAAGGTTGACGCAATATCATAAATCCTGAAAGGAGATATTGCCATGAACAATATTGTTACAACAGAACATTTAACAAAAAAATATAAGTCATTTATTGCTGTTAATGATGTTTCACTTCATATTCGCAAAGGTAGCATTTACGGCTTTCTTGGGCCAAATGGAGCTGGAAAATCTACAACAATGAAAATGCTCTTAGGGCTTACGGCTCCAACAAAAGGTGTGTTTACAATCGACGGAAAGCAGTTTCCTGCCGACCGCATACCTATTTTGAAAGAAATAGGCTCGTTTATTGAATCGCCATCTTTCTATGCAAATCTGACAGGTAGAGAAAATCTTGACATTATACGTCGCATTTTAGCATTGCCTAAGAGTGCAGTTGATGACGCATTAGAATTAGTGGGTCTTTCTGAGTTTGGAGACCGTCTTGCAAAAAAATATTCGCTTGGCATGAAGCAAAGGCTTGGTCTTGCTGGAGCATTGCTTGGTAGACCACCTATTTTGATTTTAGATGAGCCAACAAATGGACTAGATCCATCTGGCATACATGAAATCCGAAATCTGATTAAGTCGTTGCCAGATCTTTACGATTGCACGATTCTTATTTCTTCTCATATGCTATCCGAAATTGAGCTTATTGCAGATGATATTGGAATACTTAATCACGGACACTTGTTATTTGAAGGTAGTTTAGATGAACTACGACAGCATGCTTTACAATCTGGTTTTGCTTCCGACAATTTGGAAGATATGTTCCTATCCATGATTGATGAAGACAATAAGATCAGGAAGCAGAGTGCAAGACTATGAAAACGCTTGTAATCGAACTAAAAAAATGCAAGAGAACTGGTTTTATAGCTCTTATGATTGCTATTGGCATTATGGGAGCAGCGTACGCTTTTGTGAATTTCATTGTACGAAAAAGTACATTATTAAACCTGCCTTTAGCTCCTATGGATATTCTTCTTACACAGCTTTACGGCATGATTATGGTGTTAAACATGTTCGGCATAATAGTCGCCGCATGCATTATCTACAACATGGAATTTAAGGGAAATGCAGTAAAAAAGATGCATATGCTTCCTATGAGTGTTCCTGCTATGTACCTATGCAAATTTATTCTGCTGACTGTTCTATTACTAATCGCTATTTGCATACAAAATTTAGCACTTGCAAAAATCGGTGTAACAGATTTGCCACAAGGCACGTTTAATGTAAGTACTCTTATATCTTTTGCTGCATATTCATTTATTACATCAATGCCTGTATTGTCCTTTATGATTTTTGTATCATCACTATTTGAAAACATGTGGGTGACGCTTGGAATTGGTGTAGCAGGATTTTTAAGCGGCATGGCATTGGCTTCGTCAGACATCGTGCTTTTTATGGCATCGCCTTTTATCGTTATGCTAAAACCAGCAGTTGCCATGAGCGCGCAACCTAATACTACGGTCGTAATCGTATCAATAGTTGAAACACTTCTGTTTTTATGTTCTGGATTGTGGACAGCTAAGAACCTGCACTACGAATAAGGAGATTATGAAAATGAGATTTTTTGAACTTCTTAGAATCGAATTTAAGAAAGTAAAGCGTAGTAAAATTATTCCTTTGATTTTTATTGCGCCACTAATTGTGGTTGGATCTGGTGTAGCAAGCCTTCATAGATACTTCACTCCAGAATATACACACGCATGGGCTGCTATGTTTATTCAAAGCGCATTAGTCTATTCATACTATTTGCTTCCTCTTAGTATGATTGTTATTTGTGTGATGATTGCCGGACGAGAAACAAGCAATAACGGAATACTAAAAATGCTGGCACTGCCTGTTAGTCGATACGCGATTTCTGCTGCAAAATTTTGCGTACTGTTATTTTATTTGCTTATGGAAATGGTCGTATTTTTTGCTGTATTCGTTATAGCAGGATTGTTTGCAACCAGTAGCACAGGAGTTACAGAAACGCTCCCAATTATGTATCTACTAAAATGGTGTTTAGATCTGTTTTTGACTATGATTCCAAGCGTAATAGTCATGTGGGCGATTACTGTTCTTTTTGAAAAGTCAATGTTATCCGTTGGATTAAATATACTTCTTGTGATTCCTGGCGTATTAATAGCAAATACTCCACTTTGGGTAGTTTATCCTTATTGTTACAGCGGATATATGGTTTCCCGCTCTCTACATGCAGTTACATCAACAGGATTAGGAAACGGATTTAATCTTATACCATTTTTGCCATGTGCAATTGCAATATCTGTGTTTGTATTTTTGATTGCAATAACACAATTTGGCAAAAAAGAGATGAGATAACAAGGGGTACTAAATAACAATGCAGTGAAATAACAAATGTAGATGTGACTTGCAAAATCGCGTATAAGTTTTTAGCTATACACAAAATGCGTAAAACGTTCAAAACGCAGTATGGAAACAAATAGAACAAAAACAAAAAGCTTTCGGTTTTGAATGCCCCTAGTAGCAAACAAAACCGAAAGTTATATTGCGTAAACTATTAAATTCTCATTTGAGAATCAAACTGCGCTAGCAGAGTGTAGGAGTTTGCGAAAAATGATTTCAATTATGCCGACGATTCCGGGGTTATAGTCCAAAGGGGGTTATTTCCCGAGATAAAATCTCGTTGCAAGCAATACGAATACTATCGCTGCTGATTGTGCGCGTTTACAGTAGAATATTAAAGAACGCTTATTTAATTATTGCGTAATATTGCGTAATATTGCGCTTGTTTAATTAGCTTATTTAATATTGCGCATACGCTTGCACGAATTGCACGAATAGGGAGCAGCAGAATGGACACTCGCAAAGAAGAAGAACGCGCGGAATTGCATCGCACGATTTGGAAGATTGCAGATGATTTGCGAGGTTCTGTTGATGGCTGGGACTTCAAAGCATACGTGTTGTGCACAATGTTTTATCGCTATATTTCCGAGAATTTATGCGATTATATCAATAAAAACGAGCATGAATCTGAAGGCGGCGATCCAGATTTTGATTATGCAAAAATAAGCGATGAAGATGCCGAGCCTATTCGCAGCGAAATGATCTCGGCTAAAGGTTTCTTTATACTTCCTAGCGAACTGTTTTGCAATGTGTTGAAGCGTGCTCCTCAAGATAGTGATTTAAACGAAACGTTGAGCCGCGTGTTCCGCAATATTGAAGCGTCGTCTCAAGGAACTGATTCGTCTGGTGATTTTAAGGGATTATTCTCCGATTACGATGTGAATAACATTAAGCTTGCAGATACTGTTGAAGGCAGAAATAAGCGTTTTGTTAAGTTATTACAAGTGATTAGTGAGATGAAGCTTGGTAGCGTAAACAACAACGTGATTGAGGCTTTTGGTGATGCTTACGAGTATTTAATGGGCTTGTATGCGTCTAACGCTGGCAAGTCTGGCGGCGAATACTTTACGCCTGCAGAAGTCTCAATGCTGCTCACACGTCTTGGAACAGTTGGAAAATCAAGCATTTCCAGCGTGTACGATCCCGCGTGCGGTTCTGGCTCGCTTCTTTTAAAGGCCAAAAAAGTGCTAGGCATTGAAAATATTAATGGCGGTTTTTACGGTCAAGAAAAGAATGTTACTAGCTACAACTTGTGCCGCATGAACATGTTTTTGCATGATGTGAATTTTAACAAGTTTGAGATTACTTGCGGCGATACTCTTATAAATCCGCAAATTGATGCTAATAAAAAGTTTGAGCTGGTTGTTTCTAATCCTCCTTATTCCACGAGTTGGGAGGGGAATTCTAATCCGTTGATGATTAACGATCCTCGTTTTGCTCCAGCTGGAGTTCTTGCTCCAAAAAGTAAGGCGGATATGGCGTTTGTGTTGCACTGTTTGGCACATCTGGCAGAAGATGGTGCTGCTGCTATTGTTTGCTTCCCTGGAATCATGTACCGCGGCGGAGCCGAGCAAAAGATTCGCCAATATTTAGTTGAGCATAATGCTGTTGATTGTGTGATTCAACTTCCAAGCAACTTATTCTTTGGCACTTCGATTGCTACGTGCATTATGGTTTTGCGCAAAAACAAGCGGAATGATACTTCTGTACTGTTCGTTGATGCTAGCCGAGAGTTTGTAAAGTCAACTAATAGCAACAAGCTTTCGGATGAGAATATTGAGCAAATTGTTAAGTGGTACACTTCTAGGCAAGATGTGGAGCATATTGCGCACGTAGCGTCTTTGGAAGAAGTGGAATCCAATAAATACAATCTTTCGGTTTCTACATACGTTGAAGCAGAAGATACTCGCGAGAAGATTGATATTACGGAGCTTAACGCGCAATTGAAAACGATTTGCGCTCACGAGCAAGAGTTGCGCGAACAGATTGAGAAGATTGTAAGCGAGATTGAAGCTGGCAGCGTTAACTTTGATAATAGCGAGGTGGCTCAATGACTAGCAGGCTTGAGGATTTAATCGCTGAACTTTGCCCGAATGGTGTGGAGTATAAGAAAATTGGCGATATTGCGGATTATGAGCAGCCAACGAAATATATAGTAAAAAGTACAAAATATGATGATTCTTTCGCTACTCCAGTATTGACTGCTGGACAGAGCTTCATACTTGGATATACAGATGAATTAGATAATATTTATTTAGCATCAAAAGATAATCCTGTAATTATTTTTGATGATTTTACTGGCGCAATTCAATGGGTTGATTTTCCATTTAAAGTTAAATCATCTGCTATGAAAATGATTACAGCGAAGCCTAATGTGTTAATACGATATTTATACCATTGGATGGCACTTCTTGGATTTTCTTCTTCGGAACACAAACGTCTTTGGATTAGCACATATTCTAATTTTGAAATCCCAGTGCCGCCGCTTGAGGTTCAAGCGGAGATTGTGCGGATTTTAGACACATTCACAGAGCTTACAGCAGAGCTTACAGCAGAGCTTACAGCTCGTAAAAAGCAATACGAATACTATCGAGATACATTGCTTACATTTGACGACAATAATCCTCTTCACTCGCTTATCTCACGCTACTGCCCAAACGGCGTGGAGTATAAGACTCTTAAAGAAATTCTTACGATAAAAAATGGCAGAGATTATAAGCATCTTCAAGAAGGAAAATATCCAGTATATGGTTCTGGCGGAATTATGACGTATGTTTCTGAATACACATATGCTGAGCAGTCTGTGCTTATACCTCGTAAAGGTTCTATAAATAAGATTTATTATGTTGATGAACCTTTCTGGAATGTTGATACTATTTTTTACACGATAATTAGGAAAAATATTGCTATACCTAAATATGTTTATTTTTGCTTGTTGAAAGAACATTTAGAACGATATAACACTGCTGGTGGTGTGCCAAGTTTAACGCAGAGCGTTTTGAATTATGTCACAATCCCCGTGCCGCCTCTAGAAGTGCAGCGTCAAATTGTACAAATTCTGGATCGCTTTGACGCACTTTGCAATGATTTAACTCAAGGTTTGCCTGCAGAAATCGAAGCTAGGCGCAAGCAATACGAGTACTATCGAGATCAACTCCTAACCTTCAAGCGTGCGTAATTTAGTTATGCACAATTTATGTAAAACAAACTATAAACGCGTATTTAGTATTACAATTTACATAAATTACATTTCTAGTGAGACTCGCCGAAGAGATTGAGGAGGTAAAAAATGTCTGATAGACTTGCTGATAACAGCAGCCCCCTAAGCCTACTAACAGTGCTCAAACCTGGGGGTTCTTCTTTGCCTCTTACCCAAATTGTGAAAAAGATGTGATGTGAGTAAGAAGGAAGCAAAATGAAAATTGTGTTAGAGAATCAAGATAGCACTGTAATGTCTACGTTTACGCCAAGCTCGCGCAACGACGGCAGCTATCAAAGCGAAGCACAACTCGAAGAAGAGTTTATTAACATTTTGCAATCTCAAGGCTACGAGTATGCTCACATTCATAACGAGAAAGATCTTATAGCAAACCTTCGCGTGCAAATCGAAAAGCTCAACGACTACCATTTTTCAAATGATGAGTGGGAAAGATTTTTCAAAGAAAATATTGCAAACAGCACTGACGATATAGCCAATAAAACAGATACTATTCAGCGAGATAACGTTAAAATACTCAAAAAAGATGACGGCACAGATAAGAACATTACTATTATTGACAAAGAAAATATTCACAAGAATATTGTGCAAGTAATCAATCAGTATGCTGTTAATGCAAGCGATAATGATGCAAATGGTCCTGCGTGTAGCAATCGTTACGATGTGACTGTTCTAGTAAACGGCTTGCCAATGGTCCACATTGAGCTAAAGCGCAGAGGCGTGCCTATTCGAGAAGCATTCAATCAGATTAACCGTTATGCTCGTGACTCATTTTGGGCTGGAAGTGGGCTATTTGGATACGTGCAAATTTTTGTAATCTCAAACGGCACTGAAACAAAGTATTACTCCAACTCAACTCGCAATAATGCTTACAGAGAGCAGAAAAGTAAAGGATCTAGCAAAAGCACAACAAGTAACAGTTTTGAATTTACAAACTATTGGTCCGATGCTCAAAACACTATAATCTCCGACTTATGCGATTTTGCTAAAACCTTCTTTGCAAAGCACGTAATTCTTAACATTCTTACAAAATATTGCGTTTTTAATGCAGAAGATTGCTTGATGGTTATGCGTCCATACCAGATTACTGCAGCAGAAAACATAGTGAATCGCGTAAAATACATGTTTGCTAATGCGAGCAAAACGCCAGCATCAGAGCGTCAAAAGGGTGGTTATATTTGGCATACTACTGGATCTGGCAAAACGCTAACCAGCTTCAAAACATCGCAGCTAGTAAAAGCTTTGAAAGACGCAGAAGGCAAGAATCTTGTTGACAAAGTTTTGTTTGTTGTAGACCGTAAAGATCTTGACTATCAAACAATGAGAGAATACGACAGGTTTGAAAAAGGAGCCGCAAATAGTAACACGTCAACATCTGTGCTTACAAAACAGCTAGAAGACAATACTGAAAAACGCAGACTTATTATAACAACTATTCAAAAGCTTAGTAGATTTATAAGCAACAACCCGATCCATGAAATTTACAAAAAGCGCATAGTGTTTATTTTTGACGAATGCCACAGAAGCCAGTTTGGAGGCATGCATGCAGATATTGTAAAACACTTTAAAAATGCTCTGCTTTTTGGGTTTACTGGCACGCCAATTTTTGAAGCGAACGCTGCTGGATCCGACGCTGCGCATATTTCTACAACCGAGCAAACCTTTGGACCGTGCTTGCACACGTACACAATCATTAACGCGATTAACGATAAAAATGTGTTGCCATTCCGCGTGGAATACGTTGCTACTGTAAAAACGTCTAGCGAGCTGGAAAAAGCAACCGACGAATTGGTTAAAGATATTAATCGACCAGATGTAATTAGGCACAAAGATCGCGTGCATAATGTTGTTCAATACATTATTGAGCATTTTACTCAAAAAACGTATAGGAATGAGAAAACTTACAAGTACAAGCGCATTATTAACGTTAAAGAACTTGCTGCAGATAAGCATAATACTTTAGAGACTAAAAAATCTTCTGAAGAAGTTGACATAAACGGCTTTAATTCAATCTTTGCTGTTGCAGACATTCCTCTTGCAAAAGCGTATTACAACGAGTTCAAAAAGCAGCAGCAAAATCTGCCTCCAAGCGAACGCTTAAAAGTAGCAACTATTTTCAGCTATGCAGTAAACGAGGGTGAGTCAGATTCTTCGGCGTACGCCAACGGCATGGGTTCTCTTGGAGAAGAAAATTCCGAAAGTACTGCAAAGCTAGACGCAAATTCGCAAGAATTCTTGGAAAGCGCAATAAAAGACTATAACGAAATGTTTAATACTGCGTATGATGCGTCAAATAACAAATTCCAAAACTATTACAAAGACGTTTCAATTCGCATGAAAAATAAGGAAATTGACGTTTTGATTGTAGTCAACATGTTTCTAACTGGTTTTGATGCAACAACTTTGAACACGCTTTGGGTAGATAAAAATCTTCGCATGCATGGGCTTATTCAAGCGTTTTCGCGCACAAATCGAATCTTAAATTCCGTTAAAACATTCGGAAACATTGTGTGCTTTAGGGATTTGAGTTATAGAGTTGACGAAGCGGTAAGTCTTTTTGGAGATAAAGATGCGCAAGGTATTGTGCTTTGTCCTACGTTTGAGCAGATTTACAACGGTTACGTTGACGCTAAAGGAATTGAGCGTTGCGGATACAGTGATTTAGTAAATGAGCTTATGGAAAAGTATCCGCTGCAAGGCTTCGACATTGTTGGAGAAGAGAATCAGAAAAAGTTTATATCGCTTTTTGGTAATATTCTGCGCTTGCGTAACCTGCTGAAAGCTTTCGATCAATTTGAAGGCAACGAGATAATCAAAGAGCGCGATATGCAAGATTACTTGGGGCATTACCAGGATTTGCATGAAGAGTGGAAGCGCAAAGAGCAAAAAGGCGATATTGCAAACATTACGGACGATGTTGTGTTTGAGATGGAGCTTGTGCGGCAAGTAGAAGTAAATATTGACTACATTTTGATGTTAGTAGAACGTTACCATAGCAAGCATTGTAAGGATAAAAATGTTCTTGCTTCTATTAGGGTGGCAGTTGACTCTAGCCCGCAGTTGCGTAGTAAAAAGAAGCTTATTGAAGGGTTTATTGCGCAGCTTAACGAGAAGGAGCTTGGGAAGCTTGTGGATTCTGAAGGTAACATTACTGTTTACGATTCTAACGGCAATAAGTTGAGTATTGTTGATTGCTGGAGCGAGTATGTTGAGCAAAAGTATGATCATGACTTGGAACAACTTGTGCAAAGTGAAGGATTAAACGATGCTTTGACTCGCAAGTTTATGGAGAAATCTTTTAGCGCTGGCGAAGTAAGTGAGCTTGGTACAGACATTAATGATTTAATGCCTAGAATGAGCAGATTTGGCGCTGCGGCGATTGCGCGCGCTGAGAAGAAAAGTCGCATTGTAGAAAGTATGAGAAACATGTTTAATGAGTTTGTTGGGCTTATTGGCTTTTCTCAATACGATTCGCAAAAAGATTGATAATTATCATTATCAATATCATTTTTGTAATATTTGCGTGTTTTTTGCGTCTAACTATATCAATCTACTTGATATATCGATATTATGTTCATGGGGTTACTTGCGAAGCGACTTTAAACAGAATAAAAACGGAAATACAAACCGTGCAAAAGCCGCCAAAAAATTTGAACGATTAAAACTAAACGAAAATAGAAAAAATTGTGTGCGCTCGATGGGGGGATAGAGCCAAAGGAGATATGGAGACATTATGCACGCGTGTGCAAAAGCGCGCCAAAAAGTTGCGAGCGCATCGGCATTTTTGTTGTCAATATGCATTTTAATAAGTTGTGCAATGGGAGTAGTCGGATTAGTAGGATTAGTTGGAGAGCCAACAATAGCCTACGCAACTGACGCTGACAAAACCTATAACAGTTGGTCAGAAGTTTCTTCAGCAGTTACAAGCCAAATAGAACAAGGTAAAAACGAATACAATAGTGCAAATATGGCAGGAGCTGCAACCAGATTTCAAGCTGCATACAATTCGGTATACGTAGCATCAAACTTCATAACCGTTGTTCGAGACACAATTGGTCAAGATAAGGTGCAGTCGCAAAGTGACCAGTTCCAGCAACTGCAAACTTTGGTATATCAACAAAATCAAAGCGCACAGATTAGTGAAGTGGCATCTACTCTGGAAAGAGATATTGCGCAAACCGCTTCTCAACTCGATGCAAACACGCAGCTAGATAAGCCGAATGTTTACGCAGCCAAGTTGCGCGCGCAAATCGCAAAAGAGCGTAAAAAGCTCGATGCAGCAAAAAAGAAAAATCTTGGGCGAAATGGTAGAACTTGGAGCCAAGTTGCGCGAGAAATGAATGTTATACTCGATAAATCTGCATCAACATATAAAGCAGCAAAAGGAAACAAGCAAGAAGTTGCCAAAGCTGTTGATTTAGTAAACGAAGCCTACTACCAATATTACGAAAAGCTCGGTTTTGAGAAGAACGTGATGAACGCAATAAGCGGCAGCCGAGTAAGCACTGTTGAATACCAGTTCAAAGAGTGCAGGCAGGCTATGAACAATGGCAAAACGTTTGAGCAAACAAAAAAGTTCGTGACCGATCTTAAGTCAATGCTTATTGAAGATGCAGCAAAACTAGACGGCGGAGCGGCATCTAACTCCAACCCGTTTATGCAATTTATAACAAGCTCCTTTGGGCAGGCTTTTATAATCTTGTTGCGCGAAGGGTTGGAAGCGCTGCTGGTTGTGGCTGCAATAATCGCGTATCTTATTAAATCTGGGCACAAGAGCATGGTTAAGTATATTTACATGGGGCTTGTTGCAGGAATCATAGCTTCGCTTATTGTTGCTGCGCTATTTGGATTGTTGTTTAACGGTTCTGGTCCGCAGCAAGAAATCACTGAAGGTGTTGTAGCTCTGTTTGCAATGCTTATGCTGCTGTACACAAGCAATTGGATGATTTCAAGATCTTCTGTGCAAGCTTGGAACGAGTATATTCGCAACCAAACGACAGCAGCAGTTTCTAAAGGAAGCCTGATTTCTCTAGCGCTGCTAAGCTTCTTAGCAGTGTTTCGCGAAGGTGCAGAAACTGTAATCTTCTATCAAGCGATTTTTGCTGTATCAAGTGGAGCAGACTCCATGATCTGGGGCGGGTTTGTATCCGCAGCCGCTGTTTTGGTTGTAATCTTCCTGCTGATTCGCTTTGCATCCGTTCGCATACCAATTCGTCCATTCTTTACAGGAACCAGCGCGCTTATGTGCATTTTAGTGGTGATTTTTGCTGGTGGAGGTGTGCACGCGCTTATAGAGGGTGATGCGCTCGCTGGAGTTTATATTCAAGGCTTGCCAACTAACGATTGGCTTGGATTCTATCCGTACGTTGAAACGATTTCGGCGCAAGTCGTAGCTGCAATCGTGGTTATTGCACTGCTATGCGTGTCTATTTTGCGCACACACAAGTCGCAAGCAACCGTTCGCGGATAAGTCAAAACTAAAAATCAAAACTAAAAATCAAGCAATAATAAACAGATAATTAACTAACAGAAAAGGTTAGATATGAAGAACAAAAAGATGATGGCAATTGCAGCCTTAGCGCTGGCAGGAATGCTAACACTCACTGGTTGCGGTGCAAACGGAAACGCGGCAAAATCTGCTGCAAAGCCACAAGCATCTGAGCAGAAGGCCGACGATAAGGGCGGAGACAAAGGCTTTGAAGAGGTTCCAGTTGGACCTAACCAAGACCAGAACATTGGCCCACTTACGATTGGCGCCGTGTACTTCCAGCCAGTTGACATGGTCCCAGCAGGCATGGGCTTAAAGGCAAGCGAGGCAAGCTTCCATCTTGAGGCAGATATTCACGCAAACAAGGAAGGTACAAAGCTTGGCTACGGCAAGGGCGAGTTTATTCCAGATTTGACTGTGAATTATCAAATTATTGATAAGGCGAGCGGTGAAGCTGTTGTAAAGGGAACGTTTATGCAAATGAACGCTTCCGACGGTCCTCACTACGGCGCAAATGTTAAGCTCGATAAGGCTGGAAACTACAAGTTAGTGCTTTCTGTTGAATCGCCAGAAAAGAAGGGTTGGATGCTTCACGTAGATCCTGCTACGGGTGTGACTGGCCGATTCTGGACTGAGCCAATTACCGCTACATTCGACGATTGGAAGTACACTCCACGTCAGTGGTAGTTTTGCAGTGGTGTTTTTTCCAGTGGTAGTTTTTACAAATAAAAACAACAAATAAATAATGCATAATGCATAAATAAAAAACAAAAATCATGTAAACAGCAAAGGAGGGAACATGCTCAGGATGTTCGTTACAGTACTTCCAGGGCTGCTCCCTCTTGCGCTGCTTACAATGGGATTAAGCGCAACGCTAAGCGTTGGCGAGGGACGAGATAAGCCAATCAGCTGCCGCTGGCGACTTTTTGGTTTGATTTTTGGAACAGTTGCGGCGCTTGTTTTTGCATTTTTGCGCGCAAGCGTGGTGATTAATCAGCGCAATTTTGTGAATCTTCCAGCGCTTTGCATTGCTGTTCCGCTAGATGTTGCAACAATCGCCTGTGTTGGCGCATCTGGCAAAACGGTTACAAAATGGCGCAAAAATCCGCTGCCCTTGCACATAAGTAATGCAATTGGCGCGCTTTGCCTAGCGTTTACAGTGTTTTACGCGCTCCCAGACGTGATTTTGCAGCTTACGATTTTCGTAGACTCCAGCACGCCTCCGTTTACTTCCGATATGCTTCTTCGCGCGCTAGGATTTATTCTTGGCGCGGCTGCTGTGATTTGCATAAGTCTTATGGTTAGGTCTTTGCGCACGACCGCCAGTAAAGTCGCCTTTAGAATCGCAATTATTCTAAGCATGATAATCTTGCTAATTCAGCATTTAACGTCTTTGTTGCAAATTATGCAAGGAAGTATTTTGCTGTATATAGACGATTTTTCGTTTAGCATTCTTGTTTGGCTTATAAACAACGCTCCGCTTATGATTATGGCGCAAATTTGCGTGTTTTTGATTCCTGCATTCGCCTCTCTTGTAATTGGTTTTAAGACGCCTGTAGTTGGAGAAAATTCTGCACAAATCCGCGCAAAGCGAGCGTTTAAGCGCAAGTCTAGAAGGTCTGCGCTTGCGGCGCTAATGGCTGCAATTGTAGTAATACTTACGCTTACTGCTGGTGTGTCTCTTATGAATATTAAGCCAACGCTTACGCCGCCAGAACCGTACGAGTTGCATGATGGCGTAGCAACAATCAACTTTGTGCAAATTAGCGATGGTCACTTGCATAGATTCCAATACAAAGCTAAAGATGGCACTGTTATGCGCTTTATAATCATCAAGAAAAATGGTGGAGCGTATGGAGTGGGCTTGGATGCTTGCGAAAATTGCGGAGACGCAGGCTACTACGAAAAAGACGGCAAGATAATATGCCGAAAATGCGATGTTGCAATAAATTTGGCGACTATTGGTTTTAAGGGCGGATGCAACCCGATTCCATTCCCATACAAGGCTGGTGGCGGCAAAATTACCATTCATACAGCCGATTTAGACGTGCTTAGCTCGCACTTTAAGTAGGAGTGCTTGCAAATGTTTATGATTCGAATGGTTGCGCGATCTCTTGCAAGGCAGATTAAAAAGCGAGTTCTTATAGCGATTGTTGTGTGCTTGAGTGCGTGTGTAAGCGTTGCAATGCTTAGCGTTGTTTACGACGTTGGAGACAAAATTAACGCGGAGCTTAGCTCTTACGGGTCCAATATTATTGTTCAGCCTAAGTCGAATGCTGTTGTGAACGACTTGTATGCGTCTCGCACAAAGTCAGGCTATAGTAATTCGCAAACTTTGCAAACTTCTCAAACTTTGGCGGATGCTGAAAGTCAAGAATCTACCGCTTTTTTGAAGGAATCGGATGCTGCAAAAATCAAAATGATTTTTTGGGCGTTTAACATAACGAATTTTGCGCCAAAACTAACGATTTATGCAAATCTTAAAGCAAATTCTTCTGCCGAATCTGCTAATTCTTCTTCTGCTAAATCCACTAATTCCGCTAAATCTGTTAATTCAGTAGTCCCGATTGTTGGCACGTGGTTTAATCGCAAGCTTGCGCTCGCTTCTGGAGAAACAACAGTTGTTGGTGTGCAAGGAATGCGGTCTTGGTGGAAGATGCTTGAAGGCAGATTCCCGCGCGATTTTAAGCACGAGGCCGCTGTTGGCACAAATCTTGCTAAAAGTCATAATCTAAAAGTTGGTCAGCGAATAAAACTAGATCGTTCTAGCAGGCAAATCTCACTTAAAATTGTTGGTATCTACGATTCTGGAGATAGCGACAATAACGCGATTTACGCGGATTCCAGCCAGGCACAACGCCTTTCAAATAAGCCAAATATGGTTGAGGCGATTGAAGTTAAAGCATTGACTACGCCAGAAAACGATTTAGCGCGTAAAGCGGCGAAGAATCCAGCGGCTCTTAGCCAAGAAGAGTGGGAGACGTGGTATTGCACAGCCTACCCAAGCTCGATTACTTACCAAATTGAAGAAGTGATTCCAGGAGCTGTTGCAAAGCAAGTGCGGCAAGTTTCGGCTATGCAAGGCAGCGTGCTTAACAAGACGCGCGCTGTGATGGTGCTTATGACGGCGCTTAGCTTGGTTGCGGCGGCTGTTGCGGTTGCGAATCTTATGGCGGCTGCGATTTCGGAGCGCTCGGGGGAGCTTGCGCTGCTCAAGGCGCTGGGTGCGCGCGATGGTGCTGTTGCGCGGCTAATGCTTATGGAAACAGCGGTTATTGCATGCGCTGGTGCGCTTATTGGCATGATTGCAGGCTTTGGCGTTGCGCAAGTGATTGGATTTAGCGTGTTTGGTTCTGCGATTTCGCTTCGACCAATGGTGTTTGTGCTGGTGTTTGTGCTTCTTGCGATTACTGTTCTTGCTGCTGCTGGCTCTTCTATTCGCTCTATTTTGCATGTGCGTCCTGCGGAGGTGCTTCATGGGCGTTAAATCTGGTTCGGGTATGACTTCTAATAGCGCAATGTTTGCGACTATGCTTTTTGGCGCTGTTTTTCGCCGAAAGTCGCGTGCGCTTATGGCAGTAGTTGCCACTCTTGTTGGTGCCGCTACGCTATTTTGCTTGGCTGCAATCTGCATTGTTGTTCCTCAACAAATGAGTGACGAAATGCGCGCATACGGAGCGAATATTATTGTGACGCCGCTTGCAGGCGAGTGGAAAAATGGCATTGATCGCGCAATGGTTTTGCACACTAACGACATGGTTCTTGCAAAAGGTGCTATGCGATTTGCTACCTACCGTTACGAAAATGTGCGCATTAATGCGGCTCCGTACGTGCTTGCTGGAGTGGATGTTTCCGCTGTTAAGTCGCTTAATAAGCATTGGAACGTGGACGGCGCTTGGCCTAGCAGTGGCAACGTTATGGTTGGGCGAGATGTTGCTTCGGCTATGGGCTTGAAGATTGGTTCGCGCATTGCAATCGCGTATCGCGCTGGCGATAATTCCTCGGATTCGCATAGCCTTGCGCAAAAATCGCAAGGTAATCAAGCAGATAATCAAGCAGAAAATCAAACAGATAAATCTTCTCAAAAAAAGCTTGTTGAAGGCAGAGTTTCCACAGATATTATGGATACTCACGGCACAACTTTCCGCGTTTGCGGCATTTTAGATACGGGAGACGCCGAAGATTCCATGCTTTACGCAACTAACGCGGATTTGCGTGTGCTTACAGGCGTTAAGCGCGGTGCGGACGTGATTGCTTACTCGTCTTCTGCTCCGAACGTAGATGCTGTTGTGCGCAGCATTAACGATATGACTTCTATGCGTGTTCGCGCGCAACAAGTTACTAAAGTTACAGCGGCAGATACTGGCATTATTGCTATGCTTCGCAGCCTATTTTGGATTGTTTCGCTGGTTGTTCTTGCGTTGATGATGGTTGGCGTAAGCACTACGATTTCTTCGATTGTGCAGCAGCGCCGAAATGAGATTGGCTTGCGCAAAGCTTTGGGTGCGAGCGCTAAGAGCATTGGCGTTGAGTTCACTGCAGAATCTGGGCTTTATGGTTTTATTGGCGGAATCGCTGGTACAGCAGTGGGGTATGGATTTGCGCGATTGCTTGCGTCAATGGTGTTTGCGCGAGATTTGAGCGTAAATTGGTGGCTGGTTGTGTTTTCTATTGTGTTTAGCGTTGCAGCGTCTTGCGTTGCTGCGTTGCCGCCTGTTTTGCGCGCTTCAAAAATAGACCCTGCGATTGTGCTTCGAGAAGAATAGCTTTTATAGTGATTTTTAGAGTGATTTTAGAGTGTTTAGTTAAGGATTTTAGTTAAGGATTTAATATGACAGAGAATAAAGAAACTAAGCTGGAGAGCACAAAAGCTGAGCCAGAAATGCTGTTGACTTTGGACCATGTTTCCAAGATTTACGGCTCTCTTCGCGCTGTTGACGATTTGTCGCTTACTGTGCCGCAAGGCGAGTGGCTTTCGATTGTTGGCTCGAGCGGCTCTGGCAAAACTACGCTAATGAACATTATTGGGTGCATGGATTCGCCGTCTAAAGGCTCCGTTGCTTTGCAAGGCCGCAAACTCGAGGATTTGAACGCGGGTCAGCTTGCAGACGTTCGCAAAAACGTAATCGGTCTTGTGTTTCAAAAGTTTTATCTTGTGCCACATTTAACAGCAGTTGAAAACGTGATGGTTGCGCAATATTATCATTCAGTTGTAGATGAATCGCAAGCAATGGAAGCCTTGGAACGCGTGGGATTAAAGGACAGAGCACATCATTTGCCGAGCCAGCTTTCTGGCGGTGAGCAGCAGCGCGTTTGCGTTGCGCGTGCTCTTATTAACTGCCCGAAGTTGCTTCTTGCGGATGAGCCGACTGGTAATTTGGACGAAAAGAATGAGCAGATTGTACTCGACTTGTTTAAGCAGCTTCATTCCCAGGGCACTACGATTATTGTTGTAACGCACGATTCTTTGGTTGCTCAATGCGCGGATCGTGAAATTATGCTCAACCACGGTGTGCTTGTTGGCGAACGTTGGAATAATGAGGTTGCGCGCAAAGCGTACGAGGCGATTGGTGGCAAGCCTGCGTTTACGAGTGCGCATGTTGATGAAAGCATTGCGCAATCTTTGCAAAATCATGAGCCTACCAAGTCACCTAAATTAGCGAATTTAGATGATTAGTTTTTAAATGATTAGTTGCGCACAGTTTTAATTTAAGATTTAAAGGCGATGATTTATGATTTTAGACAATATGTTTCACAATGTTTCACGCTGCACTAATTTGCGTGATGATTTGAAGTCTAAAAAAATTGCAAAAACGGTTGCTGCGATTGCGGTTTTAGCTAGCTCAAGTGCGCTTCTTGCATCTTGCGGCGAGCCGAGTGCTGTGCCGATGAATGATGAGTTTGCAGGAAACTCTGGTCAAAGCGAAAATGATAGTGGCAATGCTTCGAAATCTTACGATTCTGGTGCTCAACAATCGCACGCTTCCGCGCAAAGTGAAGATTCGCAAAATCAGCAAAATCAGCCTAAAACAGATACCGGCAACTACAAAGATGGCGATTACAGAATCAAAGCTACGTATGGTCCAGTTGCAGAAGACAGTATTGATGTGAATTTAAGCGTTGCAAGCGGCAATGTGAGCAGTGTTGAAATCACGCCTCATCCGTTTACGCCGATTTCTAAAAAACACATGAGCGCTTTCAGTGAGGCTATTCCAGGAAAAATCGTTGGAAAGCCGCTAAAAGATTTGCATATTTCGGTTGTTGCTGGAGCAAGTTGGACTAGTGACGCTTTCAACAAAGCGCTTGACGTTGCTCGCCAAGAGGCTTCAATTCAATCCGCAAAATAATCTTGAACTACCTTACTTTATTAATATAATCGTGACTATAATAATCGTGATTATATTGTTGAATATTTGCGTGTAATTAATAGGGGTTAGTAGTGCAGTTGTTTACAATACTAACCCCTATTTTGTTTGTTTTTTCTTATGAAATTATTGTTTATTTATTTTTATGTGCTTTAATTTTTGCTATGATTTCAGCAAGTCCAAACGTTAAAATTGTAGAAAAAGCGGTTAGTGATATTGCGCTTCCTGTTTTTGGAAGTTGGTTATTATCATTTTTGCGTTTTTCTACGATTTTATTATTTGGATTTTCTTTTGGTAGTGGCGTAATGTTTGGTGTTTTTTCTGGAGTCGGCTTATATTTTGGCCATGGTGTTTTTTCTGGTGTTTGTTTTGGTGTTGGTTCAGGAACAGGCGTAGGTTCAGGAACAGGCGTAGGTTCAGGAACAGGCGTAGGTTCAGGAACAGGCGTAGGTTCAGGAACAGGCGTAGGTTCAGGAACAGGCGTAGGCGGTGTAGGTGGCGTTGGAGGTGTCGGAGGAGTTTGTGGATCATATTCTACGGTGAGAGAAATATCATTAGCGCCTGCTGCTGCGTCAGAGTTCTTACCATCGTTTGTTTGTGAGCCGTTCCAAGTAAAGTCAAATAATTTCGTTGTTCCATTAAATGTTGCAGCTGCGTGGAATGAGCCAGATACTGTTCCAACGATTGTAGCTTTTCCGGAGAAATCTTGATTTATCTTTATTCCCGGAATAGTGATTTTCATTGCGTCGCCAAGATTTGTTTGTACTGCTGTCTGCAATGCTGCATACGTTGTAATGCCAGATTTCAAATTAATAGTAACTGTTACAGTCTTGTCTTTAACTTGCACATCCTGGATAGCAAAAGTATCTGAGAACCCATCGAGCTTAAGTGTATTTTTTGTGATATTTTCAGGCAGCGTTAAACCGTCTGGGATAGTAAATGTAGCCATGAACGAAGATGTCATATCTTCGAGAGTAATTTTGTCATAATCTTTCGCATTTACTGTGTTAAATTTCTTTTCTATCGTCTTCATTTGGTCTTTTACTACTGAAGCTGTGATTGTGCCAGTGAAATCAATAGTTTGTCCTGGAGTAACTTTATACGCTGTAGTTGCTGTGTTCTCGCCAGTTAATAAATCTGCAGGAAGATTAATATCCTCCTGTTGTATCTGTTTAACATTTGGATTAATCTCCCACTTAAGGTAGAAGGTAAGATCGTCGTTCACTCGTAAATTGTTATCAATACTAGCTTTTTCAGTTCCATTCTTGTCTTTGAACCAATAGTAGTAACTTCCAATCGTAATTCCGAATATACTGTACGATTCATCTTTATTCTTAAGCGTGTAGTATTTGCGCGTGGCTAGATTTGTATAAGTTGTGTCTGAATCAGAATCTGCTTTGCCACTAATGCCAGGTGTGTCTATATTGACATTATCATCCAAACTTTTAATAAGATTGATTAGCGTCCTGTTTTCGCTAAATGTTGCTGTTTTCTTAACAACAGCAACATCTCCACCGCGCTTATCTTTTTTAATCTCAAATACTTTTGTATTTGTCTTAAATATACTGTTATTGGAGAAAGTTCCGCCATTTGCAGAGAATTTTACTGTAAATTCTTTTTCTTCCCAATTTGCATATAAGTCAATTAAGTTTTCACTTTGCGATATAGAAATATTGCTACCTGCTTTTACAGTCTTGCCTTTGCCGTTTTTATCGGTAGTCCAACCTTTGAAGACCATTCCCTTTCGGGCAAATTTTGCATTATTTTTAACAACTTCGTAGAATGAAAGAACTTTGCTAGTGCGTTTTGGACTAGTTTCACTAACAATGTATGTTGCATCATCTTGAGCGCAATTATGGTAGCGAACAGCATAAGATGAGGAATCTTTTTCCCACTTTGCGTACACTGTTGTGTCGCTTTTAATTATCATTTTTTCAGTAAATTTTTGCTCGCTATGCTGAGCGTTTTTGCAGAACCACCCGAGGAACTTATATCCAGGAGCAATTGGATTTGCTGGTACTTCAGTACTTCCTCCTGCCACTGTTTTTGCAAAGTTTAATGCGTAACCGCGTATAGCAAGGGATTCTTTTGCTTTAGTTGAAGAGTCAGAGAATATAGCTCCTTTAGCTTTTTTAGAATCCTCAGCTTTTGTATCATTGAGCTCGAATGTCACTTTTGCTGCTGGAACCCATACGTGCTTTTCGTTATCTTTAGAAGCTTTATTAACTGAGTATATGTAGGTATTTCCTTTTTTGTTAATTGGTTTTATCTCATTCACAGAACTATCAGCAAGAGTAAAGAGACTTAGCTTTTCGTTACCGTTTTCTTCACCGTTTACAGGAACAGTGCTTCCCTTGTTGCTGTGATATCCAGGAGCATATGTAACCATGTGTGAGCCTCCAGTCACAACATAGTTATTTCCTGTTCCAGCTCCACCGTCTGCATTTTTATTTGCTGGGCTATCTATTAAGCAGTCTCCCTTAAGTTCAATAGATCCACTGTTTTGAGCTCCAAAAAGCGCTCCACTATTTTTTCCATCACCTTTGATTGTAGAATTGGTGAGAATTACTTTTCCGCTATTTACATTTAAGCCGCCAGCGCCACCATTATTAAATTCAAGAGTAGAGTTGGTAACGGCTAATTTTCCATTTGATATTCCAACGGAAATGCCTGCAGTAGATCCTGCATTAGCAACAATTCGTGAATTATTGGTAACAGTTGAGTCGCCTTGAATTGTTAAACCAGTTGAGTGTCTCCAACCAATTTTATTAATCACAAACTCCGAATTGTCCATGTTTAATTTGTTTACATAGTATGACATTCCGAAGCCTGCTACAGTAAGTGAAGAATTTTTCAAAGTTAAATCATATGCGTCAAACCATGTGCGAATTTGTGATTTAACGTTAATAGTAGCATTTTCGAAAGTAATACCATCAGCATAAAAACCTGTATTACATTTGTCATCAGCAGTAATTTTTAATTTATCTTTGCTTGTGCCTTTTACTGTTCCCGCAAGGTAAATTCCGTGACTGTCTTCTACTGCGTTATCTTTGAAAGTGTATGTGCCATCTGTAATAAGAGAGCCTTTTTCCGCTGTAAGAGCTACCTTAAATGCAGTCATTTTCAATTCGCCGTCACCGCGAAGTGTGGAACCAGATTTCAGCGTGATTCCATCGTTGGTATTATTTGAGCCTGTTATTGTGGCGCCGGATTTATCGATAGAAAGTGTAATGTCTTGTGGAATTTCTACAGGTGTATTAAGTGAAAAATTGCCTTTAATGGTAATATTTGCAGGTTTTTGTGCAGTTTTTTCAAGAGCTTTTTGAATAGTTTTTAATGGCTTACTTTCAGATCCATCGTTTGTGTCTGATCCGTTTGTGCCATCTACAACAAGTTGTGTTTTTGGAGCTGGGTTACTTACGGTTACTTCTGTTGATGGGGGGGGGGGTAATAGCTAATGCACTTATTGGATATACAGAAAGTATCGACATTGCTGCAATGATAGTTGAAGCAGTAAGTATGCGCATGCCTTTATATTTATTATTTCTTCTCATTGTTAGCTCCATATTGTCCGCTGAAGTTGGGCGCTAGTTAATGCATCATATTAATACAGTTTCTACACTATACCTGTAGAAGGCAAAAGTATACTCGTATTTGTATTAAATACAATAGTTTATAAATATTTGCATAATCTAATTAATAGTGCAATAGTAGCTGTGCTGTGTTTATAACTGTAGAATGTTGAATATTTCATATAAAATATTCTCATGCAAATTCTTTTTTTGGACGAGAGTGGAACCGCTCCTAAACGTGATGCTGTAGAGCAAAATCCTTATTTTGTTTTGGGCGGATTAGTCATTCCAGAATCGCAATGGAAATCATTACAAAGTAATCTGCATGGATTAAAAAAGAAATATGGGATTGAGGGGGAAGTTAAGTGGCGTTATTTCATTAATCATCCATTAAGCAACGAGACCACGCCTCTTTCTAATTTGAGTGTTAATGAATTGAATGAATTGCGTGAGAATCTGTTTAAGCTGATTTCGGAAAATGAAGATTTTAAAATTATTGCTGCTGTAGTGAACACTAAGGAGTATTACGATAAATATAAAGATGGCAATGCTGAAAATATGTATCACACTGCGTTTGAAAAAATATGTGAACGTTTTCAGTATTATCTTCAAGATTTAAGTAAAAATGCTGGTACAAAAGTTTATGGAATGATAGTTATTGATGCTCGTAATAGTAAACAAAATAAGCAACTTGATGATTTCCATTTTGATCTACTCAATAATCATGACTCACATCGAGCTGATTATAACAATCTAATTGAAGGATTATTTATAGCAGCTTCTCATCACAGTGTAGGTGTGCAGTTTGCAGATTTAGTTGCAGGAGCAGTTTATAGAAAATGTTCTAAAAGAGATTCAACTTTTTATAATATGATAAGAAATAACGTTCGTAGAAATAGTCAAGGTAAAGCGGAAGGATTTGGAGTAGTGGCTGTACCTAGTGGCAGCCGTATTATTGAAAATTGAAATAATAAAAATAGACGCCGTGTTGAAGATTAACCTCAAACCTACAATATGGCGCAGTCACGGCGTAGTAAAATTATATCATAAATTGTTTATTGTTTGCAATATTGCGTTTTAGCGCCATAATCACCTTACTCCTTGACTTCAAAAATAGTTCCTTCGTTGCGAATCGTTGTTGCTATCATGGCTCCGGTTGCTGCCATAAATGGAATAATAGCATCTCTGTATTCGTGCATGAATTGTGCAAAATCATGATTCCAAGAAATAATCGCAACGTACAAAAGAAGGAATTCGATTGCTGTAAATATTGCCCACTTAAGAATCCAAATAAGCGTTTTTTTAATAAGTTTTATAGAGTCCTTGCTCATGAGTTGTTTCCCTTCCAATTTGCTGTTTTGTTCGTGAGCATTGTAGCTAATTTGTGTACGCTGCCTATCGTTCGTATGTATTTTGTATTTCTAGTATAAATATTGCAATTCTTTGCAGCAATATGATGTACTCAAAACTCAGTACTCAATATTGCGCGGAAAATGTTTGTAATTAGACTTAAAGCAACGCACAAATGTGCTGCGAATATAAGTTGTGAATATGTTACAAATACAAGGAGACACAAACATGAGTAGCGCAAATATGGGTAGTGTAAGCATGAGTGATTTTGGCATAAACTCTTGGCAGCCAGAAGATAACGTAAACAAAATAGGAAATGTTAGTGAAAATAGCATTAATCAAATTCAAAAGCAGGAAGATAACTTTGCGGAAAATAGTAGCGATGGGCTTTCACAAGATGAAATTGATGAATTAGCTAAGCAATTAGAAGAATTCTTTACAAAATATATTGTGCTAGAAAATGGCTCTTTTGTTGTAAAAGAGGATGCTATTATTGCAGACGGTTATGGCGATCACATAGAATATTTTCGCAATGCTGCAAAAGGATTAAATCTTTCAATGGAAGATCAGCAATAAGCTTAAATCCTTAAAGTCTTAAATCTTTAAAAATCGCTTTCATCAATAGGGTGACCTTGTGGACGCTTTATTACTCGCCACAGAATCACTAATGTTAAAACGCCATTTGCAATTCCGTAGTAATAAATCCAAGGAACGTGAATAAGCCCACAAATAAAGCATGTAATAATATTTGTTAAATTATTCGAGTAATTGTTGAGTATTTGCTTATTTTGTGATTCGACTTTTTTGCGCTCTTGCTCAAGAGTAATTATGTAATCTTTGCTGTTCTCTATATTCTCAACATCACTACTTATGCTGTTAGTGCCCGCACAGCTAAGCTTAGATATATTATTTTCTATATACGCATTTTTTTCTTTAATAACGCTTTTGCGCAAGAAAAAATATGCATAAGAATACAATGCAACAGAAAGAAGTCCTAGAACAAGCCACAAAGCGAAAAAGTCAAAGCTACGCATAAAAGCAGCTGTTGAGGCAAGCGCCATCGCAGCTACTTCTGCGGAGTGCAATACTATTAGTCGTTTTGTCATATAATCCTGCTGCAATCATTATTAAAGATGAATTTCAACGCAACCAAAAGTCGCATATTGTTACTTATTATAACCAAGTTTGACTTACATGCATTACTTGTAATCATTTATTACTACACGATTTGCCCTACTTTGCGCGCGTTTATAAAGTAGAATATAAGAAAAGTAGCGTGTGATTGCAAGAAAGCCATTATGCCAAAAACGTATGCAATAGTAGATAACGACCCATTAGTTTTAGCGGTTATGCGAAACGTGCTCAGCAAGCTTTTGCCAAGCGAGTACGTGTGCAAATGGTGCGTAAAATCAGGCGTGCAAGCTTTGAAATATTGCCAAGTAACAAAAACTACTCCGGATTATATTTTGATAGATATGTCAATGAAAGACATGTCTGGAGTAGAGGTAATACGCGCAATTCGTGAACAAAACAACAATATTGTTTTAATTGGCATGACTTCGTATGATTGTAGATCCTACGCTTCGATGGTTGCGCAAGTTGGTGGGCAAGCAATGGTTGCTAAAGACAATTTCAAAGGACTAGCAGAAGCTTTGCAATATTGCGATAATCAGCATGCGTATGGCTGCCGATGTGTTAAAGATGTTGCTTACGATTTTGCTACTCCGCAAGAATCTTTTATTAGACTTTCTAAATCAAGGTCGCGTAGCGTTTTGCCGCCTCAAGAACTAAAAATCATGGATTTGCTCGCTAAAGGCTACACAACAAATCAGATTGCGGCTCAACTTGGTCTTATGCCAAACACTATTAACACGCATATTCATAGGATTTACAAAAAATTGCACGTTTCTAACCGCGTGCAAGCAATATCCGCATTTGCTGCAATGCAAAATCGTGAGCAAGCTAGCAATCTGCAATATTTTAATGATTCGCCGCAGAATCATCCGAATCTTTTTCAAGAAACGGATGGCGCATGTTAATGAAAACATTTTCGCGCGTTATTGAGTTGGTTAAAAGCTGGAAAATTCAGCGAACTTTATTCATAATATTGGCGATTCTTGTAGTGTCAATGGATGTGCAATCTTGCAAT
The DNA here is from genome assembly GCF_049244015.1 of Gardnerella sp. KA01002. NCBI lineage: Bacteria > Bacillati > Actinomycetota > Actinomycetes > Bifidobacteriales > Bifidobacteriaceae > Gardnerella > Gardnerella sp. KA01002. The sequence continues at coordinate 1,459,689 of NZ_CP058365.1, read as the reverse complement.
ACAGCTGGTTTGTGGCACAATCCATTACAATCTGCGTGTCAATACGTTTGGATGTTCGTAATATTTCTTTTGATTGCTTTTTCGCGCCAAATATCCCTCGTAACTCCGATTTTATATTGCGTAACGTTAGCAGTACCAGGCGTAAATGCAACTTGCTTTCTTTTTTCATTGATTGCTAGCATGTTTGTTGCAGGCTTTTACGATTCGTGGAAGTATTTGCTTTGTGCGTACATAGTTTCGCTGAATATTATGTACTTTGCAAAAATGGCGTACATTCCGCTTACTTTCCCTTGTTTTATTCTTATTTCCATGATTTGTGGCTACGCTTTGCGCAAGTATTTGAACATGTTGGAGGAAAATAATCGCGCAAAAATGGATATTGTGCGCAGTGAGTTCCAGTCTTATATTGCTTCTGTTGCATTGCAATTGCACGACGATGTGAACAATGAGATTACGGATATTACATTGCTTGCGACTGATGCTTTGTATGCCGAGAAAAGTGATCATACAAAAGAGTCGCTAGAGCAGATTGTTGAGCATTCTCGTAATGCGCTTTCTAAAACGCGACTTGTTATTAATCTACTTGAGCAAGCTGAACATAAGTATGATGATTCTTTAGATTCAAATATTGCTAGTATTGCTGGCACGCAGTTTATTTATGGTTCTAATGGTAATAATTGCATGACTTTGGCTGATTTTTTATGCAATATTCGCGCACGATTGCAATCTGAGCGTAAGATTTGCGAGCAGCTTGGGTATTATGGCTCTATAACAGTGGTTGATAAAAGTTCGGGAAGTAACGATTTTGCTGCATCTGCAACTGTTAGTACTGAAAAAGCTCAATGTGCTATTCGCATGTGCAGCGAGCTGCTTACTAATATTCGTAAGCATTGCAATACTAGCGTTGATTTTTCTATGAACGTTACGGTTGATAAGCGCGAATGCAGAATAATGTGTATGAATTCGATTTCGACGTTGAATAAGTTTGGCGAAAGACTTGTTTTTGGCAAAGGTCTACTATTCCACAAAAAATCTGTGGAACGTTTAGGTGGATCTTTAAGCGCGCAAAAAGATGACGACACTTGGCTGGTCAATGTTGTTATTCCGCTAAACTAGTATCAATCAGACTCTTGCGTTATCGTGGCAAAAATCGCAAATCTAACAGAATCTGCCACGATAACTCCATAAGTACGCCTCTATTTAAAAATAATTCCAAAACGGAAATATTCTTAAATGTTGATTGTTGAGAACATACAAACTACTAATAGTAAAAGTTTTTTAAAAAGTTTTCTAAAAGCACTATCGTTAAAAATAGGTACGCTTATTTGTGTAGATAAAATCTGCACGCTAGTATGTTGGTAATTTACAAAACGAGAATCACGAGGAGGTGCTTATTATGACTAATCCTTTGCGCGGTATACGAGAAGAAGATATCGTCAAGTATTTTAAAGATCACAATCTTTCAGTTGATAAGACGTATGTATTTACAATGAAATACGACCCTTGGTGGAAAGATTTAATCAAACTATTTTTGTTACCTAAATTATTCTATGTAGCGCAAGGCGTTGTTGCGCGTATTATTGCTGCCACTAATAATGAGTTTATTATTGTTAATCCGAATGTCATTTTAGGCTCGGGTAATCTAGCTAAATTAGACGATAAGTATCTTCGTCGTATTGCGTGGAATCAACTCACTAATTTTGAAGTTATAAGTAAACCAACAACTCAAATAATTCGTTTTACTGCGAATGGCAAAACCGAAGAATGGAGTGTGCCAACGGAAAGTGCTAGCGTATGGCACTTTAATGTGTACAATCTTGATAATTTGAGAAAAACAATACAATCGCACATCTCTTGATAAGCGGATTCCAAAACAAGATATCATATATTGTATGAACACTACTTACGCAATTGTTGATAATGACACGCTTGTATTGCGATATATGCAACTTCTTCTTAAAAGTCGTTTGCCTGAAAACTTTGTTTGTGCATGGATGTGTTCTTCTGCAAAACAAGCTATTCATCGTTGCGTTGCAGAGAATACTCCTGACGTACTTTTAGTAGATATGTCAATGAGAGAAATGAGTGGTGTTGATGTAATTAAGGCAATTCGCGAGCGCAATAGCAATATTGTTTTAATTGGCATTACTTCCTACATGCTAGATGAATACGTATTGCAAGTTGCTAAGTCGGGTGGTCAAGCGCTAGTACATAAAGACAATTTAGCAGACGTAGTTGCAGCCATCCAATCGCGCGCAACAAGCTACGGTTGCCCAGAATTGCCACAATATATTGACTATTTTCACACTCCGCAAGAATCATTTAATATGATTTCTCAACTTCCGAAGACTTCAGTTTTGTCTCCTCAAGAATCGGAAATTATGCGCTTGTGCAAACAGGGGTATTCTACGAAAGAGATTGCAGATCAACTTAATGTGAAAGTTTCAACAGTAAACACGCATTTACGGCGTATTTATGGAAAACTTCAAGTCCGAAGTCGAATGCAGGCGCTTGCTGCGCTCGCAAAGTATTCGCATGACATATAACGTGTAAGAAATTAACGTGTAAAAGTAGGTAGTTATGAAATTATTAACGCGTATGATCAATTTTTTGCCGCATGACGCATGGCAGAAAATTGGAATTGGTGTAATCATAAGTTGTACTTTGATTCTTGAAATTTGTTCCTATAATAATCTTCATTACTACTCTAATTGGCATGCAATTACAGTTGAAATAGTATGGATTGTAATCTGCTTATGCATTGCAATATGGCCACGTAAAGCATCTTTTATTGTGCTCATTTGGATGCCGTTGGTAATTGTTGCACCCAATATCAACTATTCATCTATGATGCTTACCATATTGATTTGTTTGGCAATTGCTGTAATTACTCAACCTTGGTACACCGTGCTTGCTTCTTGCGGAGTATCTTCATGGCTCTTTATTATATGCGATTTTCAAAACGCTTATGTGTTGGGGTGGTGGCTTCTTATCACTCTTATTTCTAGCGCAATCGTAAAATACTATATTTCTACTATTCACCAGCAACAGGAACAGTTATTTGCACAGCGTTACAACGTTTTTCAAAAATATGCCACTATTGCGGCAATTCGCATGCACGATGAAGTAACTAATGAGCTTTCCAGTATTATGATGATGGCCCAACAATCTATTGAACCTCAAACGACTCATGAACAAGAGCATGAAAATTCTCGAGAGATTCTTCAACGTGCTACTACAACTGTTCATAGAGCACGTAATATTATTTCTCTTCTTGACAATGCTACAACTGCAAGCACTGGCGATGCTATGCAATCGACTACATGTTATAAAGATTTTTGCACAGGCTTACGCGTTTTATTTGATGGTGAGCAAAAGTCATTTGAGAAGCTTGGCTATATTGGTTCCATTGATTTGAACAGTGATTTAGTTGCTGAAGATTCGAGATCAGCGCATTTGCCTTTTGAAGAATGTGCTCAAATTGAATATATTTGCCGAGAACTACTTGCAAACGTAAAAAAGCATGCTGCAAAGCCTAAAGAATACGCCATGAATGTAATGCTTAATGACCATGAATGTCATATTACGTGTATAAATAGTGCGCAACGCGGTATTCTTGCTAACTTGCAATTAGGATATGGACTGCGTTTTCATAAGATGCTTGCGGAACGAGTTGGCGGAACTTTTAAAGTTATTGAAGATGACGATTCGTGGATTATTAATGTACACGTTCCGCTTCATGTAGAGAAATAGCCATTATGCAAGAATAATTAATTATTGTGCTTTCTTGCGATTTAATCGAGTATTTGGACGCGCCTTTGTGCAGCAGATGCAAGTAAGCGGTTAATATGTGATGCAGAATGCTGTTTCGTTGCTATTTTATATCGAGTTATCGTGGCAAAAATTGCAAATCTAGCAAAAACTGCCACGATAACTCGGTTTTTGTGTTTTATAAGTCCTGTAACGCAATTCTTTTATCTTCTGCAGACTGCTTAGATGACTTATCGTCCTTTTTAAGAGAATGCGCATAGCGAATAAGACTTCTTGCGATAAAGAACACTAAAGCACATATAGCAAGTGCGATAAGAATGTCAATTATCGGACCAAATAATGCATAGCTCATGATTCATTCTTTCTTTTTCTATATTCGTTTATGAGTGTTCGAGCTGTGTCAACATCGTATTTATCGTCAATAGCAAGACTCTTTACTAAAAGAACGAACGGGTCTTCTGGTTCATTGTCGCTTATTTGAATTTTTTCAATGAGCCTGTTAAGCCTGATTCTCATCGTTGGGTAAGAGACTTGATACATTTGCGACATTTCTTTTAACGATCCAGACGATAATACAAAGTTCTTTATAAACGACATGTCTTCGTCTGTGAGATTAGCCATCCATCTTGGAATATGATCCATATCACTCCTTTCTTCAGCCTATAAACTTTAATTAAATTAAACTTTTATTAAAAATATTAAAGTTGCTGTATGAGTTTGTCAAGAATAAACATGGGAAATATGGCACAAAGCGACATTTTTATGTCGCCAAAATTGTCGTTTTGTCGCAAAAATAATAAAGATATATATTTACGTAACATATGAGAAGATGAAGTTATCGTGACAAAAATTGCAAATCTTATAAAAACTGACGCGATAACGCGTGATTTCGGCTGCGCGATATAGTACGTAACTATTGTCGCGCAATCAGTTAAAAAACATTGTTTGTGCGTCAACGAAGTTGATGATTGTTTTAGCATGACGAGGATTGTAAGAAGTTGGATGTTTTGTAAACAACATAAATATTTTCTTATAATCGCTATTTTTTGCATTCTCAACTAAAGTTGCGCGCTGCAACAACTTGCTCACTGCTTCAGCTTCGTTAAGATTATTACGCCACTTACATTCTGCAATAAGAAGCTGCTTGTTAATATCGTCTTCTGCAACAATATCAATATCGGTTTGCTCACGAGCAATAGGATCCGCACCCCACCATTTACCTAACTTAGTTGGCAAAAAGTCCATTCCGTCAACTTTGCATTGGTGCACAATCCACTGTTCGCACATTTTCTCAAACTGTTGACCTACAAAAGTACTAAACGCTTCATGCTCACCGCCAAGAACACTACTTGCGGCAGCGTGTGAAAGTCCGCGTTCGATCAATCCTTTATTAGGCGCTACAAACCTATACCAATACGCAAAGAATGGGTCACAAATCTGCCATAATCCTTTTTTGCAATGAAGTGGATTCATGCCAAATGGAATATTTCTTTCAATTAATCCAAGGCCTTCTAATGTTTTCAAATACACGTTCACTGATGTAGCTGGCAATCCAATGCGATCCGATATTAAAGTCGGAGTATTGCATCCCGTAGCAAGAGCATTTAGCACACTATTGTATGTTGAAGGATCGCGCAATTCCTGGCGCATGAGCATGTCTGGTTCAGCGTACAAAATTCCCGAAATGTTAAAGCATAATTGCTCAAGATTTTCCGCAAACGAAGACTTATTATCTAACTGCTCTATATAGTATGGTGTTCCTCCAAGGGATGCAAAATAGTTGATTTTATCTTCCCAAGTAGCATTATTTGGCATAAGCTCAGATGCTTCAAAAAGATTAAATGGTTGCAAGCGAATCTGTGCGGTACGTCTTCCATAAAGCGGACTCTTTTTGCCAAGCACTTCACTTTCCATGAATCCTTCGTTACTGCCGCACAAAATAAGAGTCATGTTCGCGTTTTTAAATTTATGATCTATTGCGACTTGGAATGTTGACGCTAAGGATTTATCTGCTTGAGCTGCGTACGGAAATTCGTCGAAAACTAGAATAAGTGGAGATTTAGGAGCATTCTGGTCTACGGCGTTAGATTGTTGCGCAACAAAATCGAGAGCGTCGTTCCAATTATTAAACGATCCTGTAGTTGACGGTAGATTGAAGAAGTCGTACACAGTGTGCGAGAAATCACGCAAATTCTCGATATTAGTTTGCTCGCGAGCAGTAAAAAGTATTGCGTGCTTATTTTTACAGAATTGTGAAATAAGCGAAGTTTTTCCTATTCGTCTTCGACCATAAACTATTGCCATCTGGAACGAGTGTTTGCTGTTCTCATATAATTTTTCAAGTACTTGTAACTCGTCTTGTCTGCCAACAAAAACCATATTCCACCTGCCGTTACGCCAATAATTGCAATACTTTTCAGCGCATCTTATTGCTGCTGAATCTGCACTCTAGTTAATATAATCGCGATTATTATAATCATAATTATAATAATCTAAATTATATTATTTTTCAATATGCTCAACGCAATCATGCGTTATCGTGACAGTTTTTGCTAACTAGAATAAGTCGTCATGAGATCCTAAGCGTAGGAATATAATGCAATCTTCTTTAACTTGATACAACAGTAGAACATCTCGCAGATAGATTGGACTATAAAATGGCGGTTTAGGCATTGCGCATCAGCTCAGCAAAATCGTCAACAGTACCTGCAGCTATTGGTTTTTCTTTCATAGCTTCATCAATAGAGTGCTCATATGGAGAACTTTCAAGTGAAAATGGGAAACGTTGCGTATTTACAATCTGATACAAAAATAGGTTGACTGCTGAACTCATATCAAGACCATAATGTTCAAGAACTTGCGATGCACTATCTCGTATTTCTGGATTAACTCTTACACTTAATCTGCCTGTTTTAACCGTTTTTGTAGAAGTCATGTCGTTTCCTTTAAGCTTAGAATCATAAATTTGTTATTCGTGCTTTGCTTTATTGTAGCAGACATGTAGCACCCAACGTAATGCCAAAGTAGCGCCATTGTGTACACAATTATTACAAAATAACAAGTTATCATGGCAAAAATTGCAAAATTGTATCCTGCAGGATAAAATATTTTTATGGAGATACTTAAAACAGATGAGTATCGCAATTGGATGAGAAAACGGTAAATATAAGTAAATGGGATGCGAGTGAGTATCTTGAGAACGATGATGATGTTATTGCGTATCTCAATGCTGCAGCAGAACTTAACGATCCTCGCTTGTTGCAAGCCGCTATAGGCGATATTGCAAAAGCTAGAGGAATGAAAGAAATTGCTCAAAAAGCCGAGGTTGGAAGGGAAAGCCTTTACAAAAGCTTAAGACGAGACGGCAATCCCAGCTTCCAAACTATTGCGAAGGTTGTTCAAGCATTAGGTGGACGTATTGCAATAGAACCAGCAAATGTGTGACGCACACAGTTATCATGGCAGAAAATGCAAATCTTATAAAATCTGCCACGATAACTCAGTAAGTACGCGGATATTTAAAAATAGTTCCAAAACGGAAATATTCTTAAATAATTAAATAAAAAAGGTTGCTTATGAAAGTGCATAAGCAACCTAATTAATTAGTAAAGCGACTAGCGACTAGAAATCCCAATCGTCGTCGTCGGTTTCAACAGACTTGCCCATAATGTAGCTGGAACCAGAGCCAGAGAAGAAGTCGTGATTTTCGTCGGCTGCAGGAGATAGAGCCGCAAGAATCTCTGGGCTTACGTGAGTTTCTTCTTCGCTGTACTTAGCAGGGTAGCCAAGGTTCATCAAAGCCTTGTTAGCGTTGTAACGAACGAAGTCAAAAACGTCATCGTGGAAGTCAAATCCTTCGTAAATCTGACCAGAATACTCAACTTCCAAATCATACAAAGTATCAAGCAAGTTCATAGTGAACTTTTCAAGATTCTTCTTGTCGTTCTCGCTTCTAAGCTCCAAACCGCGCTGGAACTTGTAGCCAGAATAGTAGCCGTGAATCGCCTTATCTCGCAAAATCAAGCGAATCATATCGGCAGTATTCATCATCTTGCCGCGGGAAGCAAAGTAAAGCGGAAGGTAGAAACCTGCGTAAAGAAGCAACGAAGAAAGCATAGTTGCAGCAATCTTACGCTTAAGTGGATCTTCGCTCTCATACTCGCAAAGCACGGTTGTAACTCGCTGCTGCAAAACGTCGTTTCCAACAGCCCAACGGTAAGCCTCGTCAATCTCCTCGCTAGAGCAAAGAGTGGAGAAAATAGAGGAGTAGGAGCGCGCGTGAATCGACTGCATAAAAGCAATATTCGTGTAAATAGCCTGCTCGTGCTCCGTGCGTGCGTGCTCAATCTGGCAAAGTTCGCCAATAGTTGCCTGGCTGGTATCAAGCAAAGTTAAGCCTGTAAAAACGCGAGTAGTTGTCTTGCGTTCAAGATCGGTGAGGGAACGCCAAGAAGGAATATCGTTGCTCAGCGGAACCTTTTCAGGAAGCCAGAAGTTAGCAATAAGACGATTCCAAACGTCCAAATCCTTGTCGTCAACAATATTATTCCAATTAACTGGGCGCACGCGAGATCCGTGATGATAGCGGTATTGAGCTGGGGTGATGGAATCTGCCATCATAGCGTCGTCTGCGATTACGCGGTTCGTGCCGAAAGGCTTATCTAAGCTACTGCGAAGTTCTGTTGGATCGAGCGCAGTTGGGCTGAGTTCTGTCATAATTACTCCTGATTCTGTGTTTACGTTTTATAAAATTTTTAAGTTTTTGATTTAATTTGCGAAAGATTTACAACCATAAGGTTTACAGCGTGCAGCTTACGCAACCCTCGATTTCTGTACCTTCCAAAGCCTTCTGGCGAATACGAATGTAGTAAAGAGTCTTAATACCCTTACGCCACGCGTAAATCTGAGCTTTGTTCAAATCGCGAGTAGTCGTAGTGTCTGGGAAGAACAAAGTAAGAGACAATCCCTGATCTACATGCTGAGTTGCCTCCGCGTAAGTGTCAATAATTGCCTTCCAACCAATCTCGTAAGCATCCTTAAAGTACTGCATATTGTCATTCGTCATGTATGCAGCAGGGTAGTAGACGCGGCCAACTTTGCCCTCTTTGCGAATCTCAATGCGAGAAGCAATCGGGTGTATTGAACTCGTGGAATGGTTTATGTACGATATGGAACCAGTTGGAGGAACAGCCTGCAAATACTCGTTGTAAATGCCATCGCGCAAAATCTCGTCGCGCAATTGCTCCCAATCCGAAACGGTTGGAATTGCAACGTTAAAACGAGCAAACAAATCGCGAACCTTTTGAGTTTTAGGCTCAAGCGAGCGGCTGCCATCAGTGTACTTATCGAAGTAGTTGCCTTTTCCTGCAGGCTTAGCGTAAGCGCTAGTCTTAAAGCTTGCAAAAGCAGTCCCGCGCTCTACAGCCAAATCGTGAGAAGCCTTATAAGCGTGGTAAGCAACCGTCATAAAGTACATGTCTGTAAAGTCAAGAGCTTCCTCGCTTCCGTACTGCATGTGCTCGCGAGCAAGGAAACCGTGCAAATTCATTTGACCCAAGCCAATAGCATGGCCCTCTGCGTTTCCGCGACGAATCGAAGGCACGGAATCAATCGAAGTATGCTCCGAAACAGACGTGAGCGCGCGCACAGCCAAATCAACGCTTGTACCCAAGTCGCCATCCATCGCCTTAGCAATATTAAGCGAGCCAAGATTGCAAGAAATATCGCGACCAACGTGGCTATAAGACAAGTCGGCGTTATAAGTGCTTGCCTCTTGAGTTTGCAAAATCTCGGAGCACAAGTTGCTCATAGTAATGCGGCCTTCAATAGGATTTGTGCGATTTACAGTATCTTCAAACAAAATGTAAGGGTAGCCAGACTCAAACTGAATCTCCGCAAGCGTCATAAAGAATTCGCGAGCGTCAATGTACTTCTTGTGAATGCTAGGATTTGCAACCATCTCATCGTAATGCTCAGTAACAGAAATGTCTGCAAAAGGCTTGCCATATTCGCGCTCAACGTCGTAAGGGCTAAACAAAGCCATCTTTTCCTTACGCTTAGCAAGCTCAAAAGTAATATCTGGAATCACAACACCCAAAGAAAGCGACTTAATACGAATCTTCTCGTCCGCGTTCTCGCGCTTAGTGTCAAGGAAACGCATAATATCTGGGTGGTGAGCGCTAATATACACGGCACCAGCGCCCTGACGAGCGCCAAGCTGATTAGCATAAGAGAATGAATCTTCCAAAAGCTTCATAACAGGCACAACGCCACTCGACTGATTTTCGATGCGCTTAATAGGAGCACCAAGCTCGCGCAAATTCGTAAGAAGCAGAGCCACGCCGCCGCCGCGCTTAGAAAGCTGCAAAGCAGAGTTAATTCCGCGTGCAATAGACTCCATATTATCTTCCAAACGCACGAGGAAGCAGCTCACAGCCTCTCCGCGCTGAGCTTTACCAAGATTCAAGAACGTTGGAGTGGCTGGCTGGAAGCGGCCTGCAAGCATCTCGTCCAAATAGTTGAGCGCTGCTTTTTCATCGCCATCTGCAAGTTCCAAAGCTACGGCTGCTGCGCGCTGAGCGAAGTTTTCCAAATATTGCTTGCCGTCGAAAGTCTTTAAAGCGTAAGAAGTGTAGAACTTAAAAGCACCCAAGAAAGTGCCAAAAGTGTGGTGAGCAGCTTCTGCGTGCTCGTAGAACTTATCTAGAAACTCGCTGCTATACTTGCTGAACACGTTTCCGTTGTAGTAGTAGTTGCTAATCAAATAGTTCAAGCGCTCATGAGTTGAAGCAAACTTCATGCTGTGTTCTTGCACGTAACCCGAAACGTAAAGCTTTTCTGCTTCCTGATCTTTATCAAACTGAATACCTTTTTCTGGGTCGAAAAGACCGAGCATAGCGTTAAGAACGTGGTAGTCGCGGCTGTTGCGAATGCGCTCTGCTGTGCTGCTAGCAGTGTTGGTGTCGTCAGTGTGATCAAGATTAAGCGAAGTAGATTCGCTCATCGGATCCGTGCTATTCATGGTGTTTATTCCTTTCCTCGTGCGTTAGTTTTGCTTTTCAAACGCTGTTTTTTGTTGATTTTGTTTATTTGTTTATTTCGTTTCTTCTGTTTCTTCTATTTTTCTGTTTCTTTTAATTGCCTTAAAAATTTTGGTATTCCCTGCGCTACTTTTTCTATATCTTCTGCAGTTCCTGTAAGTTCAAACGAATACATATTTGGGATTGCGCATTTTCCTGCGATTTGACCGCCTGCAGCGCAATATGCGTCTCCAAAATTCGTATTTCCAGAAGATATTACGCCGCGAATAAACGAACGATTTTCGCGATTGTTTAGGAATTTTCGCACTTGCATTGGTATTGCTTTAGAAATATTTCCGCCGCCGTAAGTCGGTACAATCAAAACGTATGGCTCGCGCACGTGCAATTCTGGCTCTTTTGGTCGAAGCGGTATGCGATATACGTTCACATTGTTGCTTGGAAAATCGCAATTTTTCACGAATCGTAGTGTGTTTTCGGAGACGGAAGAAAAATAGACTACAGCTCCGATTGATTCGCCTTGTGCGCGCGCTTCTGGCTCGCTTGGTTGTGACATATTTTCTTGATCACACATTTTTATGCTTCTTGATTGCTTTGATTATTTTGATTGTTGATTGTTTATTCTTGATTCTTGATTGCTTTAATCGTTTTTATTTTCGTCTTCTAGTTGACTTGCGATTTGGGCAATCAAATCTGGGCGGTATCCGCTCCACGACGAGTTTGGAGTAATCACCACTGGCGCTTGGCGATATCCTGCTGCGCGCAACTGGTCTAAAGTAGAAGGGCTTTGAGTTAAGTCTACTGTTTCAAAATTCACGCCTAGCTTAGTGAATTGACGCTTTGTGGCATCGCACTGTGGGCAATGTGGCTTGGTGAAAACTGTAATAGTCACGGTTCTTCTCCCTTCGTTGAGTGTATTCTAAGTCTTTTTTCTTTATGATTATTTAAGTTTGTGCTTTTTGGCACGATTTAACAGTCTACTACCACTTAACACTATTTATAGTGGCGTGTTGTATGTCTAATCCCTATATTTAGTGTGTCCAAATTTTGGCTATCACGCGTGTCTGTAAGATTTAAGCGGTATTTATGTTTTTTTAATAGCGACTAATAAAAGTAAAAATGTAATCTTTATCACAAAATTGCCATTAACGCGTGGGCTATGTCGTAGGCTTTGTGATCGTATGAATGACGCTTGTGCATATAGGTAGATAAACTTAAAAAAGTGTGTTTTGATTGGTTAAGTGTTAAAAATAAAGCAATCATAAAATAATAAAACGGTTATAAATATTACGGTTATAAATATTAAAAGATAGAGGTGCAAAATGGCGGAAAATCAAGCTAGAGCAAATATTGGCGTTGTTGGTTTAGCGGCTATGGGGTCGAATTTAGCGAGAAATCTTGCACATCACGGTAATACAGTTGCTGTTTATAATCGTCATTATTCGCGCACAGAAACCTTGATGAATGAGCACGGCAGTGAAGGTGCTTTCGTTCCTGCTAAAACTGTTGAAGAATTTGTTGCTTCGCTTAAGCGCCCACGCACTGCAATCATTATGGTAAAAGCTGGTGCTCCTACAGACGCTGTTATTGAAGAGCTTGCAAACGCTATGGAGCCAGGAGATATTATTGTTGACGGCGGAAACTCCTACTTTGAAGATACGATTCGCCGAGAGCGTAACATTCGCGCGCGCGGTCTTCACTACGTTGGTTGCGGTGTTTCTGGTGGTGAAGAAGGCGCTTTGCGCGGTCCTTCGATGATGCCAGGTGGCACGGAGGAGTCTTGGAAGACTCTTGGCCCTATTTTAAAGTCGATTGCAGCTGTTGCAGAAGGTGAGCCTTGCGTAACCCATATTGGCACTGATGGCGCTGGCCACTTTGTGAAGATGGTTCACAATGGCATTGAGTACTCGGATATGCAACTTATTGCAGAAAGCTACGATTTAATGCTTCGTGGTTTGGGCATGAAGTCTGACGAAATTGCGGACGTGTTTAGCGAGTGGAACAAGGGCGAGCTTGATTCTTATTTGATTGAGATTACGGCAGATGTGCTTCGACAGAAGGATGCTAAGACTGGTAAGCCTTTGGTTGAGATGATGGTGGATCACGCTGGTATGAAGGGCACGGGTACTTGGACTGTGCAGTCTGCGCTTTCTCTCGGAATACCTGTAACGGGTATTGCTGAAGCTGTGTTTGCTCGCGGACTTTCAAGCCAAGTTGCTTTGCGAGAAGCTGCTGAAAGTCAAGGCTTGACTGGTCCAGATATGCATTTTGATTTGAACGATGCTGAGCGTAAGGCGTTTATTGAGGATATTCGCCAAGCTTTGTATGCTTCTAAGATTGTTTCTTACGCTCAGGGATTCGACGAGATTGCAGCTGCTGCAATTGAGCATGATTGGAAGATTGACCAGGCTGCTGTTGCTCGCATTTGGCGAGGCGGATGCATTATTCGTGCACAATTCTTAAACCGCGTTTCCGAGGCTTTTGAATCTGGGCAGGCGAGTGTTTCCTTGATTTTTGCTCCTTACTTTAAGGATGCTATTGAAAAGTCTCAAGCTGCTTGGCGTCGTGTTATTGCGCGCGCAGTTGAGCACGGGGTTCCTGTGCCAGCATTCTCTAGCTTGCTTGCATACTACGATGGCTTGCGTTCCAAGCGTTTGCCAGCTTCGCTTATTCAGGCTCAGCGCGATTTCTTCGGCGCTCACACTTACGGTCGCATTGACGAGCCAGGAGTATTCCACACTTTGTGGGCAGAGCCTAATCGCCCAGAAGTAAAGCAAGATTAAATCAAATAATATTTATAACTAACATGCCTTTGCATTATTATGCAGAGGCATGTACTCTATTCTGATCTTTTTTAGCATATTTTATTGCTGAATTTTACTAATATTCTTAAATTGATTGATTTCCTTGATATTTCAATGGTTTTATGAAGATTTTCCCAAATGCGCCATGTTTTAAACATGCTATTTTCGCATTTGCGCCAATTTATGTAGCGCATTTAATTTTTGACTTGCTGAATATTATGCAGATTACTGAATTGCAGCGTGCAAAGTTTCTGCGGTGGTTAGCCATGCGATTTCTTCCGTGCCGTTGGCAAAAGACGCAGGATAATCTGGGTTATTATCCGAAGAAAGCGCGTTCATTAAAGCTTTTCCTTTTTGCTCTCCAGCCGTTAAGAACCAAGTGCGGCGGCTATGAGCCAGCACGGGTGCGCTAAGAGTTAATCTCATTGGCGGTTGCTTAGGGGAGTGATTCACGCCTAAAACTATGCGATCGCGATTATGAATTTGCGGCAATCCTGGGAAAAGTGAAGCCATATGTGCGTCTGGTCCCATGCCAAGAATTGCCAAATCAAACACAGGCTCTTTGCCTAGTAAGCCTATAATTTCTTCTTCGTAATCGCGTGCTGCTGCGTCTAAAATCGCATTGTTTTCAACATCGCTAGCATTTGCCACTTCTTGCGCATTGCGATCATCTGCAGGCATTTCGTGAATATGAGACTCCTGCAAAACTTTGTGATCGCTAAGCATATTAAGAAGTAGCTCGCGAGCCTTGAGCGCATTGCGATCGTCGCTGTTATAAGCTACAAAACGTTCATCTGCCCACCAAATATGAACATTGGACCAGTTGATTGCTGGAAGCAATGGGTTGCTAGCTAACATTTGAAACATGCGAATAGAATCTGTTCCACCTGTTAGCAAAAGATGGAATGGCTTATTAAGATTTTCAACATTGTTTTGCCATTGCATAATCAAAGTCACAAGTTTTTGCGCAGCAACAGCAGCTAGAATATCTTGATTATCGTAGCCGTACACTGTTGCGTTATGCGCAAATCTAAAATCTTCAGCCATAATGAATCCTTTTATTATTTTTTACCCGTTGTATTAAAGTTCGTTATCTTGCATTGTGCAACAATCTGCGTGAACAAGTTGAGCATAGATCTCATCTGGATCGATTCTACGCAACTCCTCACTCAAGCAATCTTCTAAAGATCTAATTGGCATTGCAATTGGCTGTGTTGCTTGTCCTGGAAGACTTATCATTGCTTGTTCTTCTCCAGAAGGACGAGTCAAAGAAAGCACGCCATCTTGTCTTTTAAGACTTACCTCCGTAATTGCATGCGCACTCGAATCCTCAACAATTTCAACAGGAACATTAAGCGATATTTTTAGCCATTGTGCGAGCAAATGCATCGGAACATAATGCTTTGGACCGCTAACCTTAGCGCTAATAACAGGTAAATGCGGAGGCTGATCAAGCATAGAAGCTAGCATTGCACGCCAAGGAGTAAGACGAGTCCAAGAAAGATCAACATCTTTAGAAGACCAGTTTTTGCGCAAATTTTTCACAGTTTCAAGGGTATTGTCCGCATTTTGAGCATCAGTGATTCTGCTACTTGCCATAGTTCCAAGCAAGTCCTTAGCAGGATTTTCTGGTGCATTTGTAGGCCACCACGCAACAATCGGCGTGTCTGGAACAAGCAGAGGAATAACAAGCGTATCTGGATGTCGAACTAAGCCATTATGAGGGTAGAGAATAATGATTTCCCCAGCTCCAGCATCTGCGCCAAAGCGTACTTGCGCGTCTAAGTTTGGCGTTTCTTCGCTTTGTGAATCTGCTATATTGACTTGTGATTCGCGAACAATGGCAATAACTCTACAAGGGTGTTCGCGACTAGCTGCATTTGCTGCTCCCAGTGCGTTTTCAAGATCTTTAAGAGTGGTGTCAATAAGAAGAGTTAGCACGCGTCCAGTTGCAGATTCTCCACGCTCTTCGTGAAGCTCGTCGATTTTTGCAGAGATTTTAGACGTGTTTGTGTTAGGAAGATTAATAATCATGGCAGCCTCCAATGGCGATTATCGCGAGCAAGCATAGCGTCAGCTTCCGCTGGACCCCACGTTCCAGCACGGTATGGCTGAGGCTGTGTACCAAGCGAACTCCAAAAATCTTCAATAGGATCTAAGATTTTCCAACTTAAATCAACTTCTTGTGTAGTTGGGAAAAGCGGTGGCTCGCCAAGTAAAACGTCTAGAATAAGGCGCTCGTAGGCTTCTGGAGAGTTTTCTGTAAAAGATCTTCCATAACTAAAGTCCATAGAAACATCGCGAACTTCCATAGATGTTCCGCCTGGCACTTTTGCGCCAAATCGCATTGTTACGCCTTCATCTGGCTGAACGCGAATCACAATCGCATTACTACCAAGTTCGCGCACAGCAGTGGACTCAAAAGGCAAGTGTGGAGCGCGCTTAAAAATCACGGCAATCTCTGTAACGCGCTTTCCTAAGCGCTTTCCGGTTCGCAAATAGAACGGAACTCCAGCCCAGCGACGAGTGTCTACGTCTAAACGCACGGCAGCGTATGTTTCCGTAGTGCTATCCGGGCTAATTCCTTGCTCTTGCAAATATCCAACGGCTTTATACGATCCTTGCCAACCTTCTGCGTATTGACCTCTCGCAGTATTTGTTGCTAAATCTTTAGGCAAGCGTATAGCAGACAAGACCTTAGTTTTTTCAGCCGTCAAGTCACTAGCACTAAAACTTACTGGCTCTTCCATAGCAGTAAGAGCCATTAGTTGCAGCAGATGATTTTGAATAACATCTCTGGCTGCTCCAATCCCATCATAATATCCAGCTCTGCCGCCTATGCCAATATCTTCTGCCATAGTAATCTGCACGTGGTCAACATAATTAGCGTTCCAAATTGGCTCATACATTGCATTTGCAAAACGAAAAGCCAGCAAATTTTGCACAGTTTCTTTGCCTAAATAGTGGTCTATGCGGAATACAGAATTAGGGTCAAAAACTTCGGAAATTACGCGATCCAACTCTTGTGCGCTTGTTAAATCGTGACCAAAAGGTTTTTCTATTATCACTCGTCTCCACGCGTTTTCGGAGGAATGTGAAAGCCCCGATGCTGCTAACTGCTGTGCCACAACAGGGAAGCTAGAAGGCGGAACCGACATGTAAAACGCGTGATTTCCGCGAGTTCCGAGATCTCTGTCTAATTCGCTTACGGTTTTGCTTAAGCGCTCAAATGCGCTTGCGTCGTCGAATGTTCCGCGAACAAAACGTATGCCTTTAGCAAGGTTAATCCATGTTGATTCACGAAATGGTGTGCGGCAGTGTTGTTGAATATTTTCACGCACAAAGTTTACAAAATGTTCATCTGTCCAGTCGCGTCTTGCGAAGCCCGTTAAACCAAATCCAGGTGGCAAAAGCCCTCGATTCGCCAAATCGTATACGGCTGGCATAAGTTTTTTGCGCGCTAAATCGCCAGTAATTCCGAATATTACTAAACTACATGGTCCTGCAATACGAGCCAAACGCAAGTCTCGTGGATCGCGTAGCGGATTTTTCCAAGCTGTTGTTTCTTCGCTATGCGCAGTCGAGCATATTGTGGTTCTTAATTCAGTCATGTATACCATCGTAATGTTTCGACTTGATTTGCTGCGCAGGACTTACCAAAATTTGCGCAGGACTTACCATGATTCTTACTAGGATTTACCAGTAAATTATCCTCCGCACACGGCTAGTCTTATCATTTGCGCGTATTGTGGACCTCCAATAGGAGTCAAATGTATTCCATCGTCTGTTAAGAATTCGGAGTGTCCTGCGCTTAAACCATACCAGTCTATTATTCCAACGTTTTTGCGTTTCGCTGCAAAAGCGCGCAGTCTTGCGTTTGTTTCGTCTTGCCAAGGCTGTGGAACACGGGTTGTTACAAAATACACTGGTTTGCCGCCTGTAACATTTACCATATTTTGCAAAACAGATTCGTCTCTAGGAGGTCCGTTTGTTCCAAGCTCATAGATTACAACGCTTCCAGGGTGTTTCCCAACTAAATCTTGCTGATAATCTTCCGCTCCGTGGAATATTTGTCTGCTCACTTTTCCGTCAATCCAAGCGTTTGGTAATGCTTGCATAAGGTATGGTTTTGCGCCTTCTGTTACGGAATCTCCAACCATTGTTATGTCTGCAGTGCAAACATTGCGTTTTGAGTCTATTTTCCATGGTTTTGTATTTATGTTTTCTGGCACTTTTTCTGCAATCGGGTTGAGAATCCTATGGTCAGATGGTTTTGTTGGAAGCGTTTGTTTTTCTATATTCTCGCGCTTTCCGCCTGTTTTTTTCTTCGTATTAGCGGAATTTTTTTCTTGTGCAGTTTTTTCTTGTGCAGTTTTGTTTTGAGTATTCGCGTCTTGCGCGTTTAATTCTGGTCTTAATTGTATAGCTCGCGCTTGCGCAATACTATTCCAGTTAACTGGCGCTGCAATTATTGCTAGCCCAACTATTGCACAAATCACTATTACCGTTCTTCTTAAAACAAACGGCAATCTTATATTCTTACTTTTAACGTTTAACGTATCTGAAGATAAATCAGGAGATAAATCAGGGTTTTTCGCGTCGATATTGTCCGAGATAATATCGTCTTTCTGGCTAATACTAAAGGTTATATGCTTATTTGCAAGAGGCATCTCGAATATTCTGTAAAAAACCTCTGCTGCAATAATAACTATTACGCATTGCCCTGCCTGTTCCCAAAGAGTTATCTGTGTGGTTCTTGTAGCAGGGTTTAGTATTTCTAGAATAGGGAAGTGGACTATGTAAATCGCAAAAGATCTTAGACCTATATATTTCAGTGGAGCAATTTCAAGTATTTTAGTGCAAATACTATTTTTCTGTAGGCAGGACCACATTAAAATCGCGCAAACTATTGCGAATATCGTGTATCCGCCGTAAACAATCCAGGTTTTTGAACCGTCTTCTTTCACTAAGCACCATAGAATAAAAATTAACGCAGCCAATCCTATAATCGATTTTTGTAGTGTGCTTAGAGGTTTTTGAAGAGTTTTTGCTATTTTTGCGAATTTACCAGATTCTGATTTATTTTTTAGATCAGTTTTTACTTTATAAGTGTTTTCTGATTCGTTGGTTTGTTGCCACTTTTCCCCAGCAATTTCATTATTAGATTCATCGGATTCGTCATATTCGCCATCTTTATCAGATTCCATCATGTTTACTTGCAATCCTGCTAGTAAATCGTCTGGTATCGAGGCTTCTGAGGATTGGCTTTTATTTTGCGTATTTTGTGTATTTTGCGCTTCTATCTCTGATGAATCCTCTATTTTTTCGATTTGTGTTTTTTTGCTTTTGTTTCCAACAATATATTTACAAGCATCTGCAATAATTTTGATAATGGAACGTTCGCTAAACCATGTGCAATACATTGCTAGTAATGCACCAATTAAGAATTCTCCAGCTCGAGTGTCAATAGAGTAATACACGCGCGCAATGGTTTGGCCATCTCCATAAAAAATCGTAATTGCTAGGTTTGCCAACGAACATGCAATCATAAGAATCGCCGTAACGCACATTCTTACAAATTTAGAGTGCACAATTTTAAGAATCGCCCATAGTATAATCGGCCAAAATACAAAGATTTGCATAATAAGTCCCAAATACCAAAGGTGTTTTATTGGGGATGGTAGTCCTGATTGTTCAAAGTAAGATACTTTTCGTAAAATATACGCCATATTGCTTGTAAAGCTAGCGCCTGTTAGTGCGTCAGATTGTAGTTTTGTTAAAAGACTTGGTGAAAATAGCCACATTAGTGGGGCGCTCAGAGCAATAATCCCTATAGTAGACGGCCAAATTCGTTTTACGCGTTTAAACAAGTATTTTAAGTAGGCGAATATTTTAGACTTTACCGGTATTTTGGTTTGTTCGCTGGTTGCTGGCGACTTTTGCGCATTTGATGTTTCAAACATTTTTAGCAGAGATACAGTGCTGAAGTATCCAGCCATAACAAGAAACATTGTTACTCCCAAGAATCCTCCTGGAAGTACTATTGGACGTAGGTGGAACGCTACAATCGCAATAACAGCAATAGCACGCATGCCATCTATTGCAGCGTTGCGTTTGCTTGTAGTGTTAGCTGCGTTGTTTATCTCTGTCATTTTGCCTGCAACTTGCTAATACGTGGTTTAATTTTGGTTGTGGACATGATGTGGGTATGAATTGTTTTATGACTAACATCGCCCAAAACGTAGTCATATTATCTACGTATTAAGACACTGTAGTTAGTTATAGCGTGTCTTAGTTTTTCCCTAGTTTTTCCTTGATTTTTCTTATGTTTTTTGCAAGTTTTATGAAATTTTTTAATATGGATTTAAATATTTTTCAAGGTAATTATTCGTTTTTATTAAGATTTTTCTCTGCTATTTTTTAGTGCGGTTGCTTTCGACTTTTGTTTGCTAAAATGCCAATGTTATACAACGCGTTTTACGTGCTCTTTGCTGCGCGCTAGAGTTAGACTGAACAGTCTAATTTAGGTGTATAAACGTTAGATTGATAAACAGTGTGTTTTACGCATTATTTTACGCATTAAGGAGTAAACATGGCAGAAACATTCAATGTTGTGGTAGAAATCCCACGCGGATCCAAGAATAAGTATGAAGTTGATCACGAAACTGGTCGCGTTTTCTTGGATCGTACCCTTTTCACAGCTATGGGTTATCCAGATGATTACGGTTACATTGATGGAACTTTGGGCGAAGATGGCGATCCACTCGATGCTCTTGTTATGATTCCAAACTCTGTGTTCCCAGGATG
This sequence comes from Gardnerella sp. KA01002, assembly GCF_049244015.1. Classification (NCBI taxonomy): domain Bacteria; kingdom Bacillati; phylum Actinomycetota; class Actinomycetes; order Bifidobacteriales; family Bifidobacteriaceae; genus Gardnerella; species Gardnerella sp. KA01002. The sequence continues at coordinate 1,439,270 of NZ_CP058365.1, read as the reverse complement.
CGTTGTTGAGTGCCGCGCTGTTGGCTTGTATCACATGGTTGACGAAGCTGGCGGAGACGATAAGGTTTTGTGCGTTCCAGCAGATGTTCGTTTCGATGACATCAAGGATATTGATGACGTGAATGAGTATCACAAGGCTGAAATCAAGCACTTCTTCGAGCAGTACAAGGCTTTGGAGCCAGGTAAGGAAGTTCTTCCTGGTGACTTCTGGGCTGGAGTTGAGCAGGCTGAAAAGGAAATTGTCGCAGCTCGCAAGCGTCTTGAAGAAAGCGAAAAGTAGTTTTCGATATTAGTCGCGAATCTTCCGAGCGTTTTAGAAACGCGTTTGCTAGTGTCTAACACATTTTTATGTGTTAGACACTTTTTTTATTCTAAAAAATTTAAGCGATTAGTAGCATTCCTAAACCAGTTGCGTAAACAACCATTCCGCCCATCATCACGGGAATCAAAGCAGTACCAACTTGTGGCAAAAGCATGTCAGTATTGTATTTTGCATCTTTAACCCAAAGATGAGAAAGTCCAGCTAGAACAATCACGGCAAGCAAACCCAATACTGCTACCAGTATGCCAAGTTCTAGAATACGCACGGAGAATGTGAAACGAATAATCGAAGGCAAAAAAAGCCATCCTGGAAGAGCTGCACAAGCGATACTTGCTGTAAGAGAATGTGAAATATTTCTTACCAGATTAGATCTCTCTTCCCTAAGCATTTGACGACCAAAGCTAACAAAAGTTGCAGCAACAAGAATTAGAGCAAAGCTAACAGCCCAACGTTCATATGGGTGAATAGCTGCAATGAACTTATCCATACTAACTTCTGTATTATCTATTACGCTGCTAGGAAGCCAACCTTTTAAAGCTAATGTCGCGCACCACATGGATGCGATTCCGGCAAAAAGCGGAATAGCTTTATCTGCTGTAGAACCTTGTAACGGCCAGAAAGTAACTAGAGCAAGAAGAATAATCACGCAAACGGTTATAACGGCTTTTGTTGTTGCTATTGGCAGAATGGCTGCAATTGCTAAAAGAGCTATAGCAACGAATTGAGTTACAATAATCGTAATGTGATTGTGCATTGCATTATGTGCGATGTTATCGTTGCTCATATTACGCTCCTATCGCGTTTTATAAGATAATTTTAATAAATTGTTTAGCCGTATTAACTTATTTTATATGTAAGCGTACACTTGCATGCTTCGATTCTTATTAAGTATCTTAAGTATGGATTACAATTCTCTTTTAACAGCTTGATTTTGAATTTGTTATTCAATTCTATGCGTTCTGGAGGTATCAATATGACGGATATTACATTGATGACCTCTTGTGCCGCGCCTGCAAAAGTTTTGCCATCTTTGACTCTACTTTCGCATAGAGTGCGAGTGCTCCCAATGGAACCGTCTAGTATGCTTAAGATGCCAGAAAACACTATTCTTCTTGTAGATGCTAGAGAAGATTTGTCTTTGGCGAAATCTTTATGCTCTATTGTTCGTGCTTCTAATTTAACAATGTCTGTTATCTTAATTCTTACAGAAGGCGGATTCACAGTTGTTAATGCATCTTGGGGTGTTAGCGATGTTATGCTGACAACCGCTTCACCAGCCGAAGTAGAAGGTAGACTTAGACTAGCTTCTCAACGAGGTGGGTCGGCTGAATCTACTTCTAAAGAACATGTAGCTGATTCTGGTAGCGTGGAAATTAACAGTAGCGGTCAAATGTGCTCTGGGGATTTAGTCGTAGATACGCAGAGTTACACAGTTAGCTTGCACGGAAAGCCTATTGATTTAGCGTATAAAGAATTTGAGCTTCTTAAATACTTTGTTCAGCATCCTCGGCGAGTATTCACTCGTGCTCACCTACTTCAAGAGGTTTGGGGTTACGATTATTACGGTGGAACTCGTACAGTGGATGTTCACATTCGTAGGTTACGCGCGAAATTAGGCGTTGAATATGAGCACGTTATTGGAACGGTTAGGAATGTTGGATATCGTTTCGATCCTTTAGAGTCTCAGGATGAAGTTGTAGATTCTACAGATTCTGATAATAATGATTCGTCGGCAGCTTCCGACTAGAATTTCTGTAGAGGATTAGTGGTTTATTATATTGGTTAAATTACAAAGCGTGAATAGTAGTCAAGAATCATCTTCCAATTCTAGAAAATCTAAAAAAATTGCTAGGATGAGTGAAGAGTATAGGATTTTATGCGAAGAAATACCGAATCCAAAGTGTGCATTAAATTTTACAAATCCATTTGAACTACTAATAGCCACTGTTCTTAGCGCACAAACCACTGATAGACGTGTAAATATTGTAACGGAACAACTTTTTAGAACTTATCCTACGCCAAAAGATTTAGCGCGCGCACCAATATATAAGGTACAAGAGATCATCCATCAACTTGGATTTTATAGAGTAAAATCGCAGCATATTATAGAGCTTTCGCAAAAACTTATGGACGATTTCAATGGTGTAGTTCCAAATAATATGGATGATCTTACAAAACTTCCAGGTGTAGGAAGAAAAACAGCAAACGTTGTATTGGGCAATGCTTTTGGTATCCCAGGGTTTCCAGTAGATACCCACGTTATGCGTGTGACGTCAAGGCTTAGATGGAGAAGCGATTGGAAAATAGCTAAGTCAGATCCTATAAAAGTTGAGCGTGAAATTACATCTTATTTTCCGCCAGAAGAATGGACTAATTTGTCTCACCGCCTTATTCTTCATGGTAGAAAAATATGTACAGCTAGGAATCCGCATTGTGCTGACTGCCCTCTAAGATTTCTGTGCCCATCTGTTTCGCTGTAGCTATGTTGTAGGTTTTGTTGTAGGTTTTGTCGTAGCTGCGTTGTGGTTGTCGTAACGGATTTTTCTAATATCTCATATAATTAACTTTTAGAATATTCTTAGGGTATTTTTAGATTATTTTCTGCATAAATTCTACGTATGATTCAATCGATGATATACACTGTTGGCTATGTCTGAATTTGAAAGATACTCATCTGGATCACATATGAGAAAAGCACGTTATGCAAAAAAAGCTAAAAAAGGCGTGTCCTCGTGGGTTATTTTTATAGTCTTAATTGCCATTATGTCTGTTGTTGCATGGGGTGGATGGCGATTTTTAGATGGAAGATCAATAGTTCCAGAAAGTATTGTTCCAGCATCAGGCTCAGTTTTAAAAATAGGCTTGCGTACAGCCCCAGCATCCTTAGATATTAGGACTGACGACAGTGATTCACTGCAACAAGCTCTTATTGAAAACGTTTATGAAACGCTTATTAAACGAGACGGCAATAATGCTTTAAAACCAGGTCTTGCTCAGTCTTGGAGCGTATCTTCCGACGGTTTGAATTATAAGTTTAGGATTCGTTCAGGCGTGAAGTTTGCAAATGGAGACGTAATGGACTCTGGCTCCGTACTGCAATCACTTCAACAAGGTATTACAAAAAGCTATCCAGGCTATGAAAAGTTGACGAATATTACAAGCGTATCTAACTCAGGACCTGATATTCTAAACATTTCATTAAAAATGCCAGATCCATTACTGCTGCGAAGATTAGCAGGTAGAGCTGGAATTGTATATGACACTCGCGCTTCATTAAACTACGCTTCAGACGCTATGGGAACAGGACCTTTTAAAGTTAACGGTTATAGTAAAGGTTCAGACCTTGTTCTTGTGAGAAACGACAAATATTGGGGTACAGCATCTGGCTGCGCTAGCATAACTCTTAAATACTTTAATGACGATACATCTTTAGCAAATGCCATGCAGAATGGCGATATTCAAATGGCTGTTCCTCTTGATGGCAATGAAAACAAACGTATGGCGTCAATGCCAAATACTCAACTTGTTGAAGGTCAGAGCACTAGAATACGAATGATTGCTTATAACACTGGAATATCGTCTATTTTCTGCGATCAGCACGTTCGTAGAGCAAGCAGTTACGCAATGGATATAAACACTGTTTTATCGGCTGATCCATTTGGTGGTCAAATTGTGCGCGGACCAATTTCCCCATTGTCGCCAGGATACGAGGATTTAAGTGGCACTTATCCACATGATCCTCAAAAAGCTCGATCTCTATTCTCATATTTCTCTGCTGCCTACCTTGGTAAAATTACATTCCTCGTACCTCTTGGAATGAGCAATATTGGTAATGCGCTTGCTTCCCAGTTAAACGCTACTGGCGGTTTCCGTGTGAATGTCGAAGAAGTAGATGAGAACACTATGAAACAGCGAATTCATGATGGTAAATATGACTTAGCACTCACATGGATGAATCACACTTTGGATTCTGGAGCGTATGCAGATACAAAGTCTACTTATTTGTTCCAAGATCATGAGTCTCAGAAATATTTTGCACAGGCAATGAAATCAACAAATGCAGAAGGATATGAGTCAAATATCAAACAGTATGCTAGAGAGTTGAATAATTACGCTGTTTCTGACTGGATGTATGCGCGAAAGAGCATTGTGGTAGCTAAATCTAATGTTAGTGGATATCCTACAAACATGACTGATCAACTTTTACCATTGCACGATGTAAACGTAAAATAAATCCAAGATTATTTCAGGAATATAAGTGCGTGTGGTTTGGGATTAGTCGCCAGCAACCGTTGATTTGAATAATTTTTACAAATATTTGTAAAAATATTGACGTTGTCGCGCTGAGTTTCTAATATTCAGTTCATGAGTGAACAGGATAATAACACAGTAAAACACGCACATTTAACGCCGCTTCCTAACAAAGTTGGCGTTGATGGTCTTGAAGACAAGTGGCGTAGTAATTGGGACGAAGCTAAGACTTACGCATTCCATAATTCTCGCGATCGTAAGGCCGTGTATTCTATCGATACTCCACCTCCAACCGTTAGTGGCCACTTGCACGTTGGTCACGTATTTTCTTACACGCATACGGATGTTATTGCACGATATAAGCGCATGCAAGGTTTTGACGTTTTCTACCCAATGGGTTGGGATGATAACGGCTTGCCAACAGAACGCCGCGTGCAGAATTATTACGGTGTGCGAGTGGATACTTCGTTGAAGTATGACCCTGATTTTAAGCCGCCTTTTGAAGGCACTGAAGGCAAGAAGATTGAAGCTAAGGATCAGGTTCCTGTAAGCAGACAGAACTTTATTGAGCTTTGTGAGCGCTTGACTTCTCAAGATGAGAAGCTTTTTGAAGCTTTGTGGCGTAGGCTTGGTCTTTCTGTTGATTGGTCGCAAACTTATCACACTATTGGCGAGCAGCCTCGCCGAGTTGCACAAAAAGCATTCTTGCGCAATCTTGCTCGTGGAGAGGCTTATCAGAAAGACGCTCCAGGCTTGTGGGATGTTACATTCCAGACTGCAGTTGCGCAGGCTGAGCTTGAAGCGCGCGAATATCCTGGCTTCTACCATAAGATTGCGTTCCGCTTTGAAGATGGTACGCCAATTTATATTGAAACTACGCGCCCAGAATTGCTTGCTGCATGCACTTCTTTGATCGCGCATCCAGACGACGAGCGTTACAAGAAGTACTTTGGTCAGGAAGTTTACTCACCGCTGTTTAAGGTGAAGGTCCCGATTTTGGCGCATCCTGCAGCTCAAATGGACAAGGGCGCTGGCATTGCAATGTGCTGCACTTTCGGTGACGTAACCGACGTTGAGTGGTGGCGTGACTTGAGTTTGCCAACTCGACCAATTATTCAGCGTAACGGCCGCATTGTAATGACGACTCCTGATTGGATTACGGACGAGTCTGGCCGTGAAATGTTCGAGAAAATTGCCGGCAAAACCACGTTCTCCGCTCGCAAGGAAGTTGTTGAAGCTTTGCAAGCAGCTAGAGATATGGAAGGCGAACCAAAGCCAACAAAGCGTATGACGAACTTCTACGAAAAGGGCGATAAGCCTTTGGAAATCGTCACTTCTCGCCAATGGTATTTAAAGAACGGCGGCACGGACGAAAAGCTGAACGCTGAGCTTATTGAGCGCGGCAAGGAACTTAACTTCCACCCAGACTTTATGCGCGTGCGCTACGAGAATTGGGTTCACGGCTTGAATGGCGACTGGCTTATTTCTCGCCAGCGCTTCTTTGGTGTGCCATTCCCACTTTGGTATCCAGTAAACGAAAATGGGGAAGTGGATTACGAGCATCCTTTGACGCCTAGCGAAGATCGTTTGCCAATCGACCCAACTATTGACGTTCCAGAAGGCTTTGATGAATCTCAGCGAGACCAGCCAAACGGCTTTACAGCTGAGCAAGACATTATGGACACTTGGGCTACATCTTCCTTAACTCCACAAATTGTGACTCGTTGGGAAGAGCCAGGTGAGGAAAATCAAGCTTTGTTTAAGGCTACTTTCCCAATGGATTTGCGTCCACAAGGCCAGGATATTATTCGTACTTGGCTGTTTAGTACGGTTGATCGCGCGCATCTCGAAAACGGCTGCTTGCCTTGGAAGCATGCTGCGCTTTCTGGCTGGATTTTGGACCCAGACCACAAGAAGATGTCTAAATCTAAGGGCAACGTGGTTGTGCCAAATAAGCCGATCGAAGAGTTTGGTGCGGATGCTGTGCGCTACTGGGCAACTTCAGCAAAACTCGGCTTGGATGCAACTTATGACGAAGGCCAGATGAAGATTGGCCGACGCCTTGCGATTAAGCTTTTGAACGCTACGAAGTTTGCGCTCGCAATTGGCCGCGAGAACGAGGAACATCAGGTTCTTGAGTCTGCTAGTGCGGATTGGGATTTTGCAAACGTTACGGAAGTCTTGGATCGCTCTGTTATGGCAAAGCTCGCATCCGTTATTCGTACCGCAACTGATGCGCTTGAATCTTACGAGCATTCCAAGGCTTTGGAAGCAATCGAAACCTTCTTCTGGGAGTTCTGTGACGATTACATTGAGCTTGCAAAGAATCGTGCTTATGGTACTGCAGAGTCCACTGGACGTACTCCAAGTGAAGCTGCTGTAAAGTCTGCTCGCACAACTCTTGGTCTTGCTCTCGATGCTTTGGCTCGCTTGCTTGCTCCTTACTTGCCTTATGCTACGGAAGAAGTGTGGAGTTGGATGCATGACGGCGAAGGCTCTGTGCATCGCTCTAGCTGGCCATGTGCTAAGGCATATGAGGCTGCTGCAAACGGTGTTTCTGCAGACACTTTGGCTTACGCGGGCGAAGCTTTGGCTGCTTTGCGCAAGATTAAGTCTGAAGCAAAAGTTTCTATGAAGACTCCTATTTTGCAAGTAACTTTGAACGTAGCAGAAAACGCTTATAAGTCTGTTGAGGAGACTTTGGATGACGTTGCGGAAGCGGGACGCGTTACTGGAGAAGTAAAGCTTAACGCTGTTAAGGCTGCGGATGCTGGCGATTCGGCGGCGGATTCTTCGTCTGCAGATGCAGATTCTGATGCAACTAATGTAAACGTTTCTGTTGCTCAAAGCGAACTCGGTGAAGCTCCTGCAAAAAAGAAGTAATCGCCAGTAATCGCAAGTAATCGAAAATGATTAATCGCGAAGTAACTAATCGTAAGCTGCTTCGCGATTAATTGCAAAACAAAAGCGCTGTAAGTTAATCTTTGACTCCAGCGCTTTTTGTGTATTGTAAATACTAAGCATCGCGCGGTAACGCTAGACTGTAAACCATGAATCCAGAAAGCTTAAGTGAATTAATTGAAAAAATTGCTAAAGATTTAGTAGCAAGCGGTAAAGCTGGCAGTCTAACAGAAGATTTGATTCCTGCTGCCGAAAAACTCGCAGTTATGAGGCCAAAAGATCGCGCACACGGCGATTGGGCCACGAATGTTGCTATGCAACTCGCTAAAAAAGCTGGTATGAATCCTCATGATTTAGCCGAACTTTTTGCCGAGCGTTTGCAAGAAGCGCAAGGTATTGCGCGCGTAGAAGTGGCAGGCCCTGGCTTTATTAATATAACGCTTGATTCTGCGTCTGCAGCGGCTGTTGTTGACGAAGTATTAAAGCAGGGCGCGGATTTTGGTAAGAATGCGCACTTGGGCGGAAAAACCCTAAACCTTGAGTTTGTTTCCGCAAACCCAACTGGCCCAATTCATATTGGTGGCACTCGCTGGGCGGCAGTTGGTGATTCTATGGCTCGAGTTTTGGAAGCGAACGGCGCAAAAGTTGTGCGCGAATACTATTTCAACGATCACGGTGAGCAAATCAACCGTTTTGCTAAGTCTTTAGTTGCTGCAGCTCACGGCGAAGAAACGCCTGCAGACGGATACAAAGGCGCGTATATTAACGAAATCGCGGATGCTGTTATAAAAGAAGCGCAAGCAGACGGCGTTGATGTTCTTTCCTTACCTCGAATTGATCTTGGTAAAGACGAGGAAGGTTTGCCGCTTGGCGAGGGCGACTCTGAGCAGCGTGAAGAGTTCCGCAAGCGCGCAGTGCCAATGATGTTTGCTGAAATTCGTAAGTCAATGCGCGATTTTCGCGTTGGCTTCGACGTGTGGTTCCACGAAAACAGCTTGTACGAGGATGGCGAAGTTGAGCGCGCTATTGCAGATTTGCGTGAGCGTGGAGACATTTTTGAAAAAGATGGCGCAACTTGGTTTGAATCTACTAAGCATGGCGACGACAAGGATCGCGTAATTATTAAGTCTGACGGCAATTACGCCTATTTTGCTGCAGATATTGCGTACTATCGCAACAAGCGTCATCGCGAACAGAATCCTGCGGACGTAGCAATCTACATGCTTGGCGCGGATCATCACGGCTATATTGGCAGAATGATGGCAATGTGCGCGGCTTTTGGGGATGAGCCAGGCGAAAACATGCAGATTCTTATTGGTCAGATGGTAAACGTTATGAAAGATGGTAAGCCTGTGCGCATGAGTAAGCGTGCTGGAAACGTTATTACGATTGACGATTTAGTTGATGCAATTGGCGTTGATGCTTCTCGCTACTCGCTTGCGCGCACCGACTACAACACAAGCGTTGATATTGATTTGGATTTGCTTGCTTCTCACAGCAACGATAATCCTGTGTATTACGTGCAATACGCTCACGCACGCAGCTGTAATGTGGCTCGTAACGCTGCGGATGCTGGAATTAGTGCAGATGGGGCCGATTTAAGCTTGCTTAATACTGAGGCAGATGGCGAAGTGTTGGCTGCTTTGGCGCAATGGCCTGCAGCTCTTGCACAAGCTGGCGATTTGCGTGCTCCACACAGAGTTGCGCATTATCTTGAAGATTTGGCAGCAAGCTACCACAAGTGGTACAACCTTGAGCGCGTAGTGCCAATGGAGTTGAGCGACCCAGAAAATCGTTTGCCAGAAGCAGAGCGCGAAGCTCAGCGCATTGCAAAGTGCCCAGAGCCAGCACGCGCTGCAGCTCGCTTAAAGCTTAACGAGGCTGTTCGCACAGTTATTGCATCTGGCCTTGATTTGCTTGGAGTTTCTGCTCCAGACAAGATGTGATTTAGTGCATTTGCTTTTTTATTTAGGACGTTAGTTTTTACGCTAGCGTCCTTTTATTTTTGACTAGTAGACACGCGCGAAATTGCAAATTTTTGTCGATTAAGTACATGCGATTGATTAGTATACCCCCTAATATTATTTTTCGGTTTCAGTTTTGTTATTCAATGCGTTAAATAATATGCTTAAACAATTTTTCACCATATAGGAGGTGTAGCATGAGCGTCACAACACAAAGTGTCAGCACAGACAGTGCCCCGAAAAAAAGGAACTTGACAATTATTGAATCCGCATACGTGGCGGTCATGTTGTTCGGCATGTTCTTTGGCGCTGGAAACCTGATTTTCCCAGTATTCCTTGGTGCTAACGCAGGAAACAATTCTGCGCCTGCAGCAATCGGTTTTATTGTTACTGGCGTTGGCTTGCCATTGTTGGGCGTTACGGCTCTTGCAATGAGTCGCGCAAACGGTCTTTTTGAGCTTTCTAGCAAAGCTAGCAAAAAATACGGCATGTTCTTTACATGCGTTCTTTATTTAACAATCGGCCCGTTCTTCGCAATTCCGCGCTGTGCAACAACTTCATACACTGTTGGATTGGAGCGAATTATTCCGCAAGACGGAAACGGACAACTGTACTTGTTCTTGTTCTCTGTAGTGTTCTTTGCGCTCGCATTCTTCTTTGCTATGAAACCAAGCGGCATACTTACGTGGGTTGGTAAAGTTCTTACGCCAATCTTCCTTGTGTTCCTAGCTGTTTTGGTATTTACTGCACTATTTTCTCCTATAAGCGGTGCTTCTTCGGATGCTGCTCCTATAGGAAATTATGTTAATAAGTCATTCTTTACAGGATTCTTAGATGGCTACAACACAATGGATGCTTTAGCTAGCTTGGCATTTGGAATTGTTGTTGTTAGCACCATTCGTCAGTTTGGTGTAAAAGATCCTAAAGATGTGGCAGTTAATACTGCCCGCTCTGGATTCTTTAGCTGCTTGCTTATGGCGTTGATTTACGTTGCGATTGTTGTTGTTGGTGTGCGTAGCCGCGCGCTGTTCCCACCTGCGGAAAATGGTGGCGTGACTTTGGCGCAAGTTGCACGCTATCATCTTGGAAACGTTGGCTTATTCGTGCTTGCTGCAACTGTAACTCTTGCATGCTTAAAGACGGCAGTTGGCTTAATCGTAAGCTGTTCGGAAACTTTCTCTAAGCTATTCCCTAAAGGTCCTAGCTATCGTGTTTGGTCTGTATTGATTACGCTTGTTTCGTTTGGCCTTGCAAACTTTGGTTTGAGCGCAATCATCGAATATGCGGTTCCAGTATTAATGTTCTTGTATCCGCTGTCAATCGTGCTGATTCTTTTGGCTTTGTGTGGTCGACTTTTTGGAAATTCCAAAGTTGTGTACGCTTGGACACTTGGTTTTACTGGTGTTGCAGCTGTATTTGACTTTTTAAATAGTTTGCCATCCGCTTTGCGCAACGCATTGCATATGAACGATATGTTGTTGGTTGCTCAAAACTGGTTGCCGTTCTCGGAATTTGGAATGGCTTGGGTTTGCCCTGCTGCTGTTGGATTTGTTGTTGGCTATGTTCGTATGGTTTTATGTGACAACAAAGGTATGGAAGAAGTGGCTCGCGTAGCTGCTGGCCCAGATCTTGAAGGCAGCGTTGCTAATAGCGATGATTATTCTTCAAGCGATGCTGATTTTGACGAGTCGGATGCGTTCGCTGTATCTGCTAAGTCTACTGTTGACGAGCCTAATTTTGGCAATCAATCCTAGTGACTAATTCACAACTATTTGTATAGATAGTTGTAATAATAAATAATCGCCATATTAATGCTCATATGAGCTGCGATATGGCGATTTTTGCGAGTTGAGATTTTAGGCTTGCGACTTGCGACTAGAAGTTGCCGCCGTTCCAGCCCCAGTCAGTTGTTGCAGTGTAACGAATGTAAGTGCGATCTTGTGGTACGCCAAGCTCGCGATTCAAAGCTGCCATAATCTGCTCTGTCAACTTTTCCCAAGCAGATCCTGGCACGCTAGAGCCAAAAACGTTCACTTCAACGTAAGCTGCAGGCTTAGAATTGTCTCCTGCAAAATAAATTGGCATATTGTCTTCAAACGGGCACATGAGCCAATGTTCGCTTTTGCCTGGAACTGCGCTAATCGCCTTGCCGTATGCTGCTTTTAAGGCATCGCGCTGAGCAGGTGTAGTGCTTACAGAAACATGAGTGTGAATAACTGGCATAATCGCTCCTTTGCTAAGTTTTATGAATTTTCTAAGTTTATAAACTTGTGCTGCGCAACATATGTTACGCAATAATAAACCTGTGTTACGCAATAATTATAGTGAATTGTTAGCCTCCGCGTGTTTAATTGAATGTATGAAAAAACTTATTGAACAGGTTGTTAAGTTTGGAATCGTAGGAATCATTGCGCTGATTATTGACGTAGTATTGCTAAACCTGCTTCTTCTTGTGCATCTTAATAACGTTGTTGCTGGAACAATATCTTTTATAATCTCGCTTATTTTTAACTATATTGCCAGCATGAAGTACGTGTTTAAGCACCGCGAAGACATGGCTCGTTGGATGGAATTGCTGATTTTTGTTATTTCTGCAGTTATTGGTTTGCTTATTAACGATGCGATTATTTGGCTTAGCACGCTTGGAATGGCACAAACTTTGCGTGGTACTGCGATTTACATGCTTCGCACAAACATTGGCAAGCTTATTGCAACAGTTGTTGTAGCTGTGTGGAATTTTGTTATTAGAAAATGGCTTTTAGATGACACAAAGTCGCAAAAACCTGATTATGATGCCGCTAAAGACAATACTTTTGCTCACAAGTTGGGCGAATGGTCGTTAAGTCACACTCCAAAAGGCTGGAAGTAGGTTTGGAAGTAGGTTTAGAGAATATGCAAGCTACGACTATTCATTTTGTGCGCCACGGGGAAGTGGAAAATCCAAATCACGTGCTTTACGAGAGGCTTCCGGGATTTCACTTATCTAATCGCGGCTTAAAAATGGCTTGCGCTACAGCAAAATATATTGCGACTGTTCCACAAATGCGCGGAATTAGTGCGATTTACTCGTCTCCTTTGGAGCGCACGCAAGAAACGGCGCAACAAATCGCAAACGCTTTGCAAATTGGCCCGATTATTTTAGACGATCGTCTAATCGAAGCGGAAAACAATTTTCGAGGGAAAAGAATCGGCTACGGCGAAGGCGCTTTGTGGAAAAACAACAATTGGAAGCTTGTATCTAACTTGTGGAAGCCGAGTTGGGGAGAATCCTACAAGAGTATTGCTGCACGCGTTGGCGATTTTGCGTGCGAACAAGTGAAAAATCACCCAGGTGAACAAATCGTAGCTGTAACGCACGAATCGCCAATATGGTCTTACCGTCATTTGTTAGAAACGGGTCATGCGGAGCACAATATGCTTTTGCGTAAAACGGCCTTAGCATCGATTACGTCGATTACATATGATTGCGCAAATATGAATGTGCTTTCCATCACATATGTGGATCCTGCGGCGCGTGTGCAATAGAACGTGTGGAATAATAAGCAATAGACTTTAAAATATGCATAAAAGATGCGTAGAAACTGTTTTTTACAGCTAATGCGAAGGAGCGTTATTATGGGTGATTCTGTAGAAGAGCTGGATTCAAAGGCTTTGAGTCTGCTTGAGTCTGCTGCAAAGTCGGCCGCGGATTTAACTAAATTGTGGCCTTTAAGCGAAGCTCGCCATTTAGATAATGACGCAAAATATGCTGAAAATCTTGAGGTTAGGGCGATTCGCACTATTGCTCGAATTATTACAGATTTAGACGTTACTGTTCCAGATGCAGAGTTTGTGTATGAAGGTGCAGACGAAATTCCAGGACGCCCTCAAGAGATAGTTGACGCGCTTTTAGCTGCTGCAAACGCTTACGATGATATGGATTTATGCTACGAACCAGACTACAGCGAAGCGCAAGAAGAGCTAGAAAATAACACGAATGATGTTAGCGCTATTTTTAACAAGCTTGAATCAAATCTTTCTAATGATGTTAACGCAATCAACGGTGCTGCGGATTCTTTAAGCGTTGCAGGTAATTGGAGTGTTGATAGCTTGCAAGATGCGTTTAGATGCGCAAAACAAGAGTGCGATTTTTGCGGACTTAATTCTGTAGAATCGCAAAAAATTACTGCAATACTGTTTATTCTTAAAAGTCTTATTGAAAAAACAAGCAACATTTACGAAACTTTGCCTATATTCCTATATATTAACGAAGTGTGTGAGTGCGCGGGAGTTCCGCGAATGATGTTTAAGGATAATCAGTGGCGTGCGATTGTTGATTGCGTAAAAAGTGGCGATGATGGCGAAACTGGCGAAAATAGTATGAGCACGCTACTTGAAATTGCAGCCCCATTGCTTGAGCGCGAATGGTTAAAGCATAAGGAAGACGTACTTTGGGATCCAGAAGAGGCTAAGAAGCTTGCAAAAGAAGAAGACGATAGAAAGTCTCGCGAGGCTCTTGCTGCAAAGTTTGCGCATGTGGAAGGTAATAAGGAATCAACGCAAGCGCTTGACTAGATAGGCACGTCCGTAACGCGCGGCACAATGGAACCTATGACTGATACAGAGGAAACTCAAGAAGTTGCTAATAATGCAACAAAATCCACAAAGCCTGAACTTCCAAAGAATGTTCGTGTGCGTTTTTGCCCTTCGCCAACCGGCACGCCTCACGTTGGCATGGTTCGTACAGCGCTGTTTAACTGGGCGGAAGCTCGCCACGCGCATGGTAAATTGCTTTTCCGCATTGAAGATACAGATAATGAGCGAGATAGCGAGGAAAGCTACCAGCAGATTATTGAGGCTCTTCGTTGGCTCAATATTGATTGGGACGAAGGCATTGATGTTGGCGGAGAAAATGGCCCTTACCGCCAGTCTCAGCGTATGGAAATTTATAAGGATGTAGCGAAAAAGCTTTTTGATGCAGGATACGCTTACGAGTCCTTCTCTACTCCAGAAGAGATTAAAGAGCGCAATATTGCTGCAGGGCGCCCAGCTGAGTTTGGTTACGATGGTTATGATCGCAACCTTACTGAGGAGCAGAAGCAAGCTTTCCGCGATGGAGGTCGCAAGCCTGCACTTCGCTTGAAGATGCCAAATGAAGACATTACTTTTAACGATTTAATTCGTGGCGAAATCACCTTTAAAGCTGGATCTGTTCCAGATTATGTGATTGTGCGCCCGAATGGTGATCCGCTTTACACGCTTACGAACCCTGTTGATGACGCGTTAATGGATGTGAACGTTGTTTTGCGCGGTGAGGATATTCTTAGCTCCACACCTCGTCAGATTGTGCTTTACCGTTATCTTATGGAAATGGGTATTGCGAAGGAAACTCCGCTTTACGGCCACATGCCTTACGTTATGGGCGAAGGCAAGAAGAAGCTTTCTAAGAGAGACCCTGAGTCCAACTTGTTCTTGCATAGAGATAACGGCTTTATTCCAGAAGGCTTGCTGAACTACTTGGCTTTGCTTGGATGGTCTATTGCGCCTGATCGCGACGTGTTCACTATGGACGAGATGATTGAAAAGTTTGATGTGCGAGACGTTAAGGCAAACCCTGCACACTTTGACTTGGATAAAGCAATTTCCATTAACGCTGAGCATATTCGCATGCTTGATTCGCAAGACTTCTTAAATCGCTCTGTGCCTTATTTGCATAAGGATGGCGTAGTTAGCGCGGACAATTGGGATGCCTTAACTGACCGTGAGCGTGAAGTGCTCACCGCTGCTGCTCCTCTTGTTCAGCCTCGAGTGCGTTTGCTTGGTGAAGTTGCTGGAATGGTTTCTAGCTTGTTGAGCGAAGATGGCTATATTGAGCCAGATGACGACGCTCGTAAGCAGCTTAAGGAATCTGCTGGTGATGTGCTTGACGCTGCGCTCGCTGCTTTGCAAAGTGTTGATGCTTCTGATTGGCATACGGATTCTTTGCACGAGCTTTTGAACAAGAAGCTTGTTGAAGAAGCTGGATACAAGCCGCGATTGGCATTTGGCCCTGTGCGAGTGGCTCTTTCTGGTCGCAGAGTTTCGCCTCCGCTTTTTGAGTCCATGGAAATCGTCGGTAAAGACGTGACTTTGGCTCGTTTGACTGGATTGCGTGAGCATTTGTAAATCGCAAATAGCTTTTAAATCTTAAGTAGATTTTGTATAAAGCGGGAATGTAGTGGAATTCTGCATTTCCGCTTTTTGTGTTTTTAGGAGTTTTAGCGTATTTTCGACACGCCGCGGTTGCGTATTGAGCTGTTATGTTGTAAAGTCGACATTTGTTGCGTCTAGAGGCGTAGCAGATAAATGAAGCCCCCGTCGTCTAGCGGCCTAGGACTACGCCCTCTCACGGCGCCAACACCGGTTCAAATCCGGTCGGGGGTACAAAGACGGAACGGTTCCAAGAGCCGCGAAGCCTGCCAATTGGGGTATGGTGTAATTGGCAACACAGGTGATTCTGGTTCATCCATTCTTGGTTCGAGTCCAGGTACCCCAGCGAATAACCCTCGTATTTTACGAGGGCTTTTTTGTATTTCAAAGATAAAAGATATAGCTTACATTGCTCGTACTTTTCTTGTTTGTTATATTTGTATCGCGTGTGAGGCATTTGTAACGTTTTTTGGCTGTTTTTCGTTATATTTGCATCATCGGTGAGATGTTTGTAACGTTTTTTGCGGTAAAAACGTTACAAACGCATCATGTGAGCTACGAATATAACGCAAGCTATTGCTTCTGCTCTAATAGACTCAGCGAATCGTTCCTCACGGGCTATTAGTAGCCGTGAGGCTGATTTGACACATAAAGTCTACTGGACTTTATATTTAAGCCAAATCACGCTTTGAAGGAGCTTGAAATGCGTTATGCAATTTCAAGCTCAGTCAAAGCGCTTCTCGCGCATTATGCAGCTCGGAGTTGTCGATTCGCGCAATATACACAAAGCATGACACAATAGTATGTAGTGTGTTTTTTGAAGGGAGCAGGTTCCGTGGGAAGTCGACAAACCTTGCAGCGTTGGATGATTACAGTAGGTGGTGTCGAGCAGGCGCGCGTTGGAGCGGGTCAGTCTGTGGAGATCGGCAGAAAGCCTATACGACCTTTGCGCGAAGACGGTTTTATGCGTGTAGACATTGTAGACAATAAGCGCTCAATGTCTAAAAGGCATGCGCTTCTTATAGTAGACACAAGTGGCGTGGCGACTATTCGAGATTTGCATTCTACAAACGGAACTTATCTTGTAAACGAAAGCGGAGATTTGCTGCGACTAGATCCAGATGTTGATTTTCATATGCCAGATAGCATTGTTCGCATGCAATTTGGAGATGTGCCAATTGACTTTGTGCGTATAGAAGAGCCAGTTCCTTTGGCTGAAAATAGTGCGGAGCCTGTACGCGACTTGTTCTCTTATGCTGCTGACGGTTCCATTAAAGAGCCAGATGCTTCGGATTTGTCGGTCGATGATATTCTTGATATTCGTGCTGGAGAGCCAACAGGCGTTTTCCGTGCACAATCTGTTTCACACCCTAATTTAGTGTGGGATAATCAGTCCAAATTAAATGCTGCCGGTAAAGCTGATGATGTTTATAGTGCAAGCAAGGCTGATATTTCAGTAAATCCTGTAAAACAAAGCGATCCCGTGATTGCTAATCAGGTTGTTCTTCCTGTTGTGCGTGAAGATTTTGAGTCTGCTGCAGAACCTCGTAATCTTTTTGATGATGCAGCACAAGCTAATGCATCACAAGTTAATGCAGCACAAGCTAGTAGTGACAAAACTAATAGTGATGAAACTGTAAATCCAGATAATATTGTGGATAACAGTGCTGTTGCAGGTAACGCTGCTATTTCTGACAACAGTGTTGTTGCAAATGATTCTTTTGATTCTCACGATGTTCAAGACGATTCTAAAATTCCGGACTCGCAAAATGTAGATGTTGAAAACGAGGATCACACAACGCAAGATCAGAATACTGAACAAGAAGAGATAGCAGAAATTCAAATCAATTATCAAGATGAGAATGAATTACAAGATGGGGCAGAAGATGAGTCGCCAGCAACCGACGATTCATTGCAAGATGAACCTCAAATTCAACTAAATCATGAACAATTCATTCGATCCAATTCAGTCAATATTCAAGAAGATTCGCAATACACTCCAGCTTTTGAACCAGGGTCTGTGTTCGAAAAAGTGTCAAATGGAGAATTCAATGCGCATAAAGAAATTGTACAAGCAGGTGGATTCACTTCGGAAGAAGCTCAGAAAACCACTGATTTCTCTAAGCAGTTTGAGATAGCAAAATATCAAGAATTACTTCCATTTTTAGCCATGAATACAGGTCTTTATGACGATTTATACGCTTGGCTTTCAGCTCAAGGCAATGCAGACGTAGATGAAGCTTTAGCGCAAAATAGCGGGTATAACGCTTATCGCAACGCAGTAGGTTTATAAATAGGGGAGTTTAGTAGTATGAGCGGCGAACAGAATGATTTTATAAGCCAAGTAAATCAAGCACATAATGCAAGTGAACAAAATTATCAAGAAGCTTACGAGCAGAATGCGCAAATGAAGCAGGAAAGTGCGCAGGCTACAGCTTCACGAGACGAAAAGTTAAGGCGAATAAACTCTTGGCGCGAACAATACAAGTCACAGCTTGCGCCTTCGCCGCTTGAAGACATAACGAAACTTTCCGCACAATTAGAATTAACGCATGCTCACCCATCTGGGATAGCGCAACTTTTTGCGAGTGGAAAAGTAACTCTTCAGGCGTTATTCCGCGATTCTGGAATGTTGCGCGCGGCAGGACGCAGACTAGACAGGGTTTTTGAAGATAGAGACAATAAAGCGCACGAAAATGGTGTTTCGGAGCTTTCGCTTGTTGTTGGAGTGGCATCGTGGAGCGGTAATCATGTGCCAGTTTTAACATACCCAGTGCGAGTTATTCGAGACTCTGGCAAGGATGAAACATACGCAACAATCTACTTTTCTGGCAATGTGCGCTTAAACCATGCTCTTGTTCTTAGATTGCAAGAGAGAGGCGTGAATCTTAGTGAAGATGCGCTTTTTGACGGCGCAAACTATGAAAGCGGAACACCAGAAACGTCAGCTGTTTTTGATGCAATTTGTGCATCTGCTCGCAGCGTGTTCCCAGATTTTGATATTGAACGAGATATTGTTCTTGGATGTTTTACTGATTCGGGATCCAGATTTTTGGCTGAAAGCGCTCAGATTTTGCAGGCGCTTAAAGTTGGGAATGCTGGAAACACTATGATTGATGCGGTTGCTGGCGATGAGCGTGCGCTTCAAGAGTTGGCGGCAAATGATAGGCAAGAGTATTCTCCTCTAGATGTAGACCCTCATGGTGAATATGAAGTCGGTGATGTAGATAATGTTGTACGTTATGCATCTGGTTTAGCTGCTAATGGCGTTTCTCTGGCTTTAGACGTGGATGCTGGATCTGATTCTGCTTCTATCGCGGCTGCGATTTCTTCACGCTGTGTTCTTGCTGGAAAGTCCATTTTATATGTTCCAAATGTTATGGAACAACAGCGTCGATTCCGTCATGCTCTTAGTGCGAATGAGATTTCTTCGCTTGCGCTAGACGTTTCGGATTCTCACCTTGCGAAACATGTGGATTCTCAGCTCATAGCTGCAGTTGGGGCGCGTCAAAGCGTTGCTTCTAGCCGTTTTGAGCAGGTTTGTGACGAGTTAGTTGGTGTTAAAACTCGCTTAAATCGTTATTTGGGAGACTTGCACGGAGTAGATGAGCGTTGGGGTGTGTCAGCGTATCATACAATGCAAAATCTTGCTGCTATTGCAATGTTGCCTACTCATCCTTGTACTCATGTAAGACTAGATGTTGCTGCTGCAAGATCGCTTTCTGGTCATTTAGATGAATGGGCGCAAAAATTACATCAAGCAGATGAGCTTGGAGAATTTACGATAAAGCCTGAAGATACCCCGTGGTTTGGCGCGTCTTTGTTCAATGAGAATGAGGCTGTTGCTGTATATCAGCGCGTTGTAGATGTTCTACTAAAGCTTCTTCCTGCAGCACGTGAACATGTTAAATCAACTGTTCAAAACTGCGGTTTTCCTGTTCCTGCTACCGCACGCGAATGGGGTAGACAGGTTACGGTGTTAAAGAATCTTCGCCGAGTTTTAGATGTTTTCCAAGCAGATATTTTTGAACGTGATCTTAGCGCGATGATTGAAGCAAGTAAGCCTAAAGCTGTTCGCAAGCGTGAAGGTACAGTAATGGGCTTCTGGGAGCGTAGACGTCATATTAAAGAAGCTCGTAGTCTTTTGCGTGTAGGAGCTAAAGTAGATGATCTTCATGAGGCTTTGAAGATTGTTGCTCAGCAAGCTGCTCAGTGGCGTACTTTTGTTCCTCATGGAGGGTGGCCTGTGTTACCGCCTAAGTTAGATGAGATTGTTAGTACTCAGGAGCTTTTGGATCGTAATCTTGTAGCTCTTGATGCTGTTCTTTCCACCACGCGTTTGGGTGCTGATCTTGAAAATGTTGAGTTTACTAAACTTGATGAGCGTTTACAGGCTTTACATGACAATCGTGCTTCCTTAGATACTTTACCTGGTAGGTGTGTGATTGAGCGCGATTTACGCGGTGTTGGTTTAGAAGACCTTGTTTGCGATTTGCGTAGGCGTAATGTTACTGGTTCTGCGTTAGATGGTGAGCTTCACTTGGCTTGGTGGACTACGGTTTTTGAAGATATCGTTAATTCTTCCGCGATTATTTCTAACCAAGATGGTTCGGCTATGCAAGATGCTTCTGACCGTTTTGTTCAGGTAGATACTGAGCATGTGCGCTCTGTGGGGCCTATGGTTCAACAAGAGACTTTAAAACGTTTGTGTGAACTTCTTTTCTCTAGGTCTCAGGAAGCTAATCAGCTTCACACAACTCTGGCAAGTAATAGTTCTGGCGTGACTTTTACCAAATTGATGAATTCTCATGCAGATCTTCTTCTTGCTGCTAAGCCAATTATGGTTGCTATGCCTTCTACTTTGACTATGATGACTGAATTTAAGCCGATTGTAGACATTGTGATCCTTGATTCTGTTGAGCATTTGAGCAATATTGAGCTTCTTAGCATTCTCGCTCGTGCACGCCAAGTTGTAGTTATTGCTCATAAGAATACGGTAAGTTCACAGAGCGTTAACGATTTGATTAGTGTTTTGCCTTCTGTACATGTTAAATCTCGTGCTACTAGGCGTTCGCTTCGTCTTGCCAATTTCCTTGAAAATCATGGGTATGGTTCGCTTCGTCACGATGTTCCTGTAGATAGAATGCAAGGTAAAGTTAAGCTTCACCAAGTTGAGGCTTCTGGTGTTCCTGTTATGTCTACTGGTTTGATTGAGAGTAGTCAGAGGGAAATTGACGAAGTTGTTTCCTTGATAAAACAGCGTGCTACGACTTTCACGGTAGTTCCTTCCAGCTATGTTCTTGCAGTTGTAACTCTTACGAGTGTGTTTAGGAATCGTTTAGGAGCGGAGCTTAAGGCTCTTGCTATTAAAGATGAAAATATGAATAGATTCCTTCGCCATGTTCGTCTTGTAGATGCTAGTGAGTCTGTTGGTGCTGCCGCTACGGATGTTATTCTTTCCTTATGCTATGCAAAAACTTCTCACGGTAGGCTTTTGCAACAATTTGGTGTTTTGGAAGAAGAAGGCGGTAAGGGTATACTTCTTGATTCGTTAGCATTAGCTCGTAGGAATTTAGATATTGTTTGCGCGTTTAAATCTAGTGATATGGAAGATGAACGTTTGCATCAGGATGGTCCTAAGCTGCTTAAAGAATTGCTTATTTGGGCTGAGCAGTTGGATGATAGTCCAGTAAATCCAACTGATTTTGATGAAGCAAAATCTGAATATGATCAAGATAAGGCAGAAGATAAGGAAGAAGCTGCAGGTGCGCGTGCGGAGGCTTTTGATTCTTCAGTAGACAGTTTTAATAATGTTTTGTTTACTGATTTGGCGGATCGTATTCGCGCTCGCGGATTGTGCGTAGCGGTGAATTACGGATTTGATAAGGAACACAGTATTCCTCTTGTTGTTGGTTTGCCAGATAAGCCTTTTGCTCTTGCTGTTTTAACGGATGATATGAGATTCATGAATATAGAATCAACGCGTGAACGTCATCGCATGTTTGCTCAAGATTTGGAGTATCTTGGCTGGTCTGTTATGAATGTTTGGAGCGTTGGAGCATTCGTAAATCCTGAAAAAGAGGTTGAGCGGGTCGTTTCTAGAATAGGCGAGCTTTACGGTGAAGATCAGTGAGCCGTGATAGGTGAGTGACTATAAGTGAGTGACTATAATCCTAATCGCAGATGTTCTAGAACGCATAATCGAGTAGTTCGTAAAGGCTCTGAGCTTTTTGATGCTGATGGCGTTAAGCTGGAGCCTTCGGATTTTCAGACTTTAGACCAGCGCTCTAAAGATGACGATAATCGTATTCTTGGAGAGCTTCCGCCTCATTGGGCAGTTTTTAGTGAACGTGGTAGGTAAAACTGTTTTATCCTCGTATTGCAATAACCGCAAGGTTTGGAATAATAGATTGTGTATTTATTATCTGTAATGCAGACTCTGCAGGCATGGCTAGTAACGCGTTTTGAGATGAATTGCCTGTTTTGACTACTATTACGTCGTGGATAAAAGAAATGTTTTTATTTTCTTGAACAATGTCATTCTCGTTGTGATCTCCTCTTGAAACTTTGCTAAATGCTATCGAAATATTTTCTCCAATGTTTAAATCTTGGTTGTTGCTTGCCAGTTTTATTGAAATCGTTGTGAATCCTGGTGGAATTTTTGCTTGTTGCGTAATCTGACTAGTAAAGATAGGCATACCATATTTGATATTGCAGGTTGCGATAATAGCATTTTTGATCAAATCTTTGTTAATAACATGATTAAAAACACTGTTTTTGGGCACGTTAACATAAGACAAATCATCTTGTTTAATAAGAGTGCCTTTAGATATATCTCTAATTGCTACAGGTATGATTTGCGTTTCTTGACAGCTCGTAATCATATTTATTGCAATAAGTGTTGCAACGCTAATAAAAAATATGGTAAGCGTATTTAACAAAAGTGCTTTCTGCCTGCGTTTTAAAAGCATGGCTGGTACTTGATTTTCGTGCGCATCATGCGTGCTAGATGTGTTTTTTAATATTGATATCATGCTCATAGAAGCATCATCTAATAAAAGGTGATGCTTCTACAAGATATTTTTGTCAATGTGGTTAAAGGTTATTTTCTATTGTAAATCAGATGATTTTTATACACTTTTCCACAAATTGGTTAATAAGCGAAATTGTTTATGCACATTTCCACAAATTGTTTGTACCTGCTTGAAAAATTATTTATCAGTGCGATAAAATCCGCTACCTTTAAAATTGATTGGTGGCGCAGAAAACACCTTACGAAGTTCTGGTTTTCCGCATTTTGGACACACTGTAATTGGGTCATCTTCAAACGATTGATATTCCGAAAAATCATATCCACATTGCTTGCAACGGTAATGATAAGTAGGCAACGGTTCCTCCGATCTTTATTTCCATCACATATCCTAGCTCATTCCCGCACCGCATGAAAGATGACTTAAAATATATGCAAAAAGATGCAGTAATTTGTAAAAATTTAATGTAATAATTCCTATAATTGCGACACGCCGAATTGGTTTTGGCTCTTCACATCCGTAACGCACTTTATATTTATACGTATGGGTTATGAATCGGTGAGTGCGTTAATTGTATTAATCATCATCATAGCCTTAATGTTTGGTTGGTTGCCTAAGCGCACTGTTAACAGCATGAAGTCAATGTTGGAACACAGCGAAGATAGGTATTCACCTTCGCTGCATATTGTGGATGAGCGTAGTGCTTCGCTGTTCCATGAGTGTAGTGGTGCGATGGCGAAAGGGGTTGGAATGCAACCGTCAGAGAAGCGATCGAATAAAAATAAGAACACTAAAAATAAGAGCAATAAGTCAAAGGTGTTAAGAGATAATTTTACTCCGCAACATGTGGCTCGTATTCGTGCTCTTCGTCGCGCTGCGGTTCGTCGTCGCCGTATTTTGGTTTTTTCGCTTGTTTTCTTGACTCTTGTGGTTCTTGTAGCTGGTTTGTCTGGATTATATTCTGCTTGGTTCGCTCTTATACCGTTCGCTATGGTGTCAACAGTTCTTTACTTTGGCTCTATTGCGGCAAAGCATGCGCGAGATTGGGAAGCGCGCGTTGCTGCTTATAACAAATCTGCTGGAGTGCCGCAAAACTATGGTAAAAAAGGTTATGGCGAATCTAGTGAATCTATTGTGGAACCAGTTTTTGACGCAATTGTCAATTCTGTTGTAGCTCATGAAGAAGAGTATCAAAATTATTCATCAGGTTCTGTTACACAATATTCGTCGAATACTCAAGACAATACAGAAACTTCTGTTATGCAGCAGCGTGAAATTAGTATGGCTTTAGAACGCGTCAATTCGCAGAATGCTAATGATTATATTGCTGCTGGTAATCAGTCATCGTCTTTGCCTGATGTATCTTATTCTTCTGGCACGTCTGATTCGTCTGAATCTCATCAAGATTTAATATCTTTCTCGTTTGGGTCTGATTCTACAGAATCTTCTTCAAATGACAAGAATAATGGTCCGTTAAGCTTGGAAATAAAGTCCACTAAGCAGGTTGCTAAGGCAATTTCAGCTAAAAAACCGCTTTCTACTGAAGAAGCTTCCGATAATAATGTGGAACCACCAGTTATTACTGAAGATTCATTAGGAAAAGCTGATTTGCGAGATGTTTTAGCTCGTCGCACTGCATGAAAATAAGTTTAAAAGTAGATTAAAATACACATATTTTTAAAAAATTTTCCAAAATTTTAGCACTCTAGTTGGTAGAGTGCTAAAAACGCGCTATTATAAATCACAGTGCGCGATAGTTTTGACGTGATCGTCAGCCTCGTCAATATTATTTGTGCGAATAGTTACATTTCTCTTAAGAAAGAGGTGGCGACAGTGTCGATTAAGCTCACACCGTTGGAAGATAAGATTATTGTTAAGCAAGCTCAGGCAGAAACTCAAACTGCTTCTGGCTTGTATATTCCAGATAACGCTAAGGAAAAGCCACAACAGGGCGAAGTATTGGCTGTTGGACCAGGTCGTCGCGACGACAAGGGTGAGCGCATTCCTATGGACGTTAAAGTTGGAGATAAGGTTCTTTACTCCAAGTATGGCGGCACAGAAGTTCATTACGAAGGCGAAGATTATTTAATTGTTTCGTCTCGTGACGTTCTTGCAATCCTTGGCTGATTTTTGATTAATTGTTTGGTTGATTGCTTTGCTAATCGCTTGTAATTAATCAAATAATATTTGAATCTATTTAACGCTGAAAATAACGGTTCGCCGCTGTTTTCAGCGTTTTTGCTTAATTTGTTTAAGACGCGACTATTATAAAATCATGGATTACAAACACCGCAGTATTCTAGATAGTTTGCCAAATTACAAGCAAGGCAAACCAGCGCCCGCATTAGACGGCATTCGCGCATATAAGATTTCGAGCAACGAAAACCCATTTGAGCCGTTAGAAAGCGTAAAAGACGCTATTTCTAACCGCGCGCTTGGTGTTATTAATCGTTACCCAAATATGCGTGGAACAGAAGTTGTAGAAGAGTTAGCTAAAAAGTTTAGCGTTACTCCCGATGAAGTTGTGCTTGGCTGCGGCTCCACGGAGGTTATTACGCAGCTCGTAGACTTAGTTGCGGGTCCTGGAGACGAAGTTATATACCCTTGGAGAAGCTTTGAGGCATATCCAATTATTGTTACGGGTGCTGGCGCTACAAGCGTTAAAATTCCTAATCGCGCAGATGGGTCGCACGATGTGGACGCAATGATTGATGCAATTAATGAGCGCACGCGTCTTGTTATTTTGAACAATCCAAACAATCCTACATCCGCGCAACTTTCTGATGAGGATGCTAGAAAGGTTTTGGATGCTGTACCAAGCGACGTCTTGGTGCTTATTGACGAAGCGTATGTGCAATTTAACAACGCAAAAGGCACGGCAGATGGCATGCAACTTTACCGCGAATATCCAAACGTTGTTGTTGCTCAAACATTCTCTAAGGCATACGGTTTAGCTGGCTTGCGCATTGGATACGCTATTGGCGCTGCAGATGTTGTAGACGGCATGAGAAAAGTGGCTGTTCCATTTGGAGTAAGCCAAATTGCACAAGTGGCTGCCATTGCCTCTTTGGAACCTCAAGCGCTTGTAGAGATGCGCAATCGCGTAGATGCGCTTGTTAAGGAGCGTAATCGCGTTGTAAGCGGTTTGCGTGAACAAGGGTGGAATATTGTCGAGCCGTACGCAAACTTCTTCTGGATGCCGTTTGGTGAAGACACAGAGCGAGCTAATCAGCGTTTTGTTGATGCAGGTCTTTCTGTGCGAGCTTTTGCTGGAGAAGGTATTCGCATAACAATTGCGGAAACAGAAGCAAATGACCGTGTTCTTAAAATATGCGAGTCTTTAAAGAAAGATGGTTTTTCGCTTAAATAATCATATTTTTGACTGCATTTAGATGCGGTTTTTGCCTTTCGGCGTGTCTTAATCTTGCATTAGTCTCGCGTTCGTGGCAAAATAACAAAGTTGCCGTTTGGAGATATTCTTCTCCGTTCGGAAACATTGGCGGGTTACCAGAGCGGCCAAATGGGACTGACTGTAAATCAGTTGCTTCGTGCTTCAGTGGTTCAAATCCACTACCCGCCACGCCTCGATAGCTCAGTGGTAGAGCACTTCCTTGGTAAGGAAGAGGTCGTGAGTCCGATTCTCACTCGAGGCTCTCTGGCGGGGTAGCTCAGCTGGCTAGAGCGTACGACTCATAATCGTAAGGTCAAGAGTTCGAGTCTCTTCCTCGCTACAATGGCCAGCAGGAGTTGGTCAACACACAACATTCTAGAGGTGAACGAAATGGCAAGTAAGAGCGCAGACATCCGTCCAGGCATTACGCTTGCATGCACGGAGTGCAAGGAGCGTAATTACATCACGACGAAGAATCGTCGTAATACGCCTGATCGTCTCGAGTTGAGCAAGTTCTGCCCACGTTGCGGCAAGCATACTCTCCATCGCGAGACTCGCTAAGCGAGTGAGCTTCGGCGAAGTTTTGTAGCTTTATTTACCCCGCGTTTTGCGGGGTTTTTTGTTATTTAGTGCTGTTAGGATTAGGCATATGAGTATGCAATCATCCTTATCGAAATCTGATAATCCAACTTTCGCAGACCTTACAACAATTGGGGTTGGGGGTAGTATTGCTCGTTTTGTAGAGCCTAATAGCAGGGTGGCTGTTATTGAAGCTGTAGAAGATGCCGATTGTGCGGGATTGCCATTGTGTGTTATTGGTGGTGGATCTAACATGCTCGTTAGCGACGAGTTGTTTAACGGAGTTGTTGTGCGCGATGCTCGGCGTGAAATTTGTGTTTTAGATGAGGCGGCTCCTAGCGAAGATGGCGTTGATAAGGATAGTGGAGATTGTTTAGTTCACGTTAGTGCAGAAGCAGGATGCAATTGGGATGATTTTGTATCGCATACGATTCAGCTTGGCTTAGAAGGCGTAGAAGCGCTATCTGGTATTCCTGGAACTGTTGGGGCATCTGTTGTGCAAAACATTGGCGCATATGGTGCGGAAGTGGCGCAAAGCGTTGAATGTGTAGAAGTTTGGGATCGTAAAGATAAAACAACTTTTTATATGAATCTTGCGGATCTTAAGTTTGGATACCGCACGTCTGTTCTTAAAAAAAGCATGTATAAGGCGCCTGGTGTTGCTGCCGATTGCTTCTTCCCAACGCCTAGATATGTTGTTTTATCTGTTACTTTTTGCTTAAAGCATTCAAAAACGGGTGTTGTGGCTCATTCTCAGCTTGCTCACGCGCTTGGCGTGCAAGTTGGCGATAGGATGGAAACATCTAAGATTCGTCGCGAAGTTTTGCGCGTTAGAGCGTCTAAGGGCATGCTTGAAGATGCTATGCGTTACGCAAATAAGTGGATGTGCTACGCAAAAAGCGAGAGCGGTGTTGAGTCTGCGATTAGTCTTCAAAATGAAGACTATGTTTGTGGAGATTTGTTAGACGGCGATTCTAAGTATGCCGATCGTCATAGTTGTGGAAGTTTCTTTATGAATCCGATTTTGACAGAATCTCAGGCAGATTTGCTTCCAGAAGACGCTCCGCGATTTGACGCCACTTTGCCAGATGGATCTAAGGGTGTTAAGACTTCTGCCGCATGGCTTATTGATCATGCAGGATTCCATAAAGGATTTAGGCTTACGCAAAACAATGGTATAAAAAGTGAGGCTGGGTTGTCTTCTTTGCATACTTTGGCATTGACCAATCGCAATAACGCAAAATGCAAAGATATTGTTGATTTAGCGCGCAAAATCATAGATGGTGTTTATGATTCTTTTGGCGTAAAACTTGTTCCAGAGCCTGTTCTAATCGGCATTAACTTAGATTGTTAATGTAAGTTGTTAACACAAATTTAGCATAATTTAACATAATAAATCGCGATTCATGTTGTGATTTTCTGCTGAACACAGTACTATGCTCTTTTAATATCGTAAAAATTATTGTTTGATGGCACTTAATGTGTGTTGAACTGTATTTTTTGCTATTAATAACATATATACCCTTATATGGAATGTTTTAGACGTAGTTTTAGAGAAGGTTGGATTATGCAAATATGGAGAAAAAAGTCTGTTGAACAGACTATTGCAGAAACAATGGATGGTGATCGCCATCTTAAGCGTACGTTAAATGCATGGGA
Source organism: Gardnerella sp. KA01002 (assembly GCF_049244015.1). Taxonomy (NCBI): domain Bacteria; kingdom Bacillati; phylum Actinomycetota; class Actinomycetes; order Bifidobacteriales; family Bifidobacteriaceae; genus Gardnerella; species Gardnerella sp. KA01002. Next base: position 1,411,004 of record NZ_CP058365.1, on the reverse strand, counting down.
TTTGGCAGTTATGGGAGTAGCTGTGGCTGTTGGTGCTGGCATCTTCTCCGTTGGTGCTCAGGCTGCAGCGTTCCACGCAGGTCCTGCAGTTATTATTAGCTTTATCATCGCTGGTATTGTTTGCGGAACGGCTGCAATGTGCTACGCTGAGTTTGCTTCGATGATTCCTGTTGCTGGTTCTGCATACACCTTTACGTATACCACAGTAGGCGAGCTTATTGCTTGGATTATTGGTTGGGATATGATTCTGGAAATGCTTATGGCAGGATCCGTTATAGCCAAATATTGGGGCGTTTATCTTAACGATTTAATGCACTTGTTTGGTCTTAATGTATCTACTTCTGTAAAGCTGGGTAATTTTACTTTCGATCTTGCTCCAGTAGTTATCGTTGCATTCTTTACGATTATGCTTGTTGTTGGAACAAAGCTTTCTGCTCGTTTTGATGGCGCTTTAACAATCTTGAAGATTGGTATTGTTCTATTCGTTGTCGTTGTTGGATTCTTCTACATTAAAGCTTCTAACTTCACTCCATTCGTTCCACCTGCAACAGACGTTGCTAGCGTTAAGGGAATCCACGTTTCTGGCACCATGAGCCAGCCGCTTTGGCAATGGATTACTGGCATGCAGCCAGCTGTTTACGGTGTTACTGGTATTCTTTCTGGCGCAGCTCTTGTGTTCTTTGCTTTTATTGGTTTTGATGTTGTTGCAACTACTGCAGAAGAAACTAAGGATCCACACAAGAATATCCCTAGGGGCATTGGTCTTGGTCTTTTGATTGTGACTGTTCTTTACATTCTTGTTGCTGTTGTTACAACTGGCATGGTTTCGTACAAGGATTTGGCTAAGCAAGAGGCTCCTTCTCTTTCTACAAGCTTTGAGCTTGTAGGCGCAACTTGGGCAGCAAAGATTATTTCTCTTGGCATTGTAATCGGCTTAACAACTGTTGTTATGGTTCTTCTTCTTGGTCTTACGCGTATCGTGTTTGCTGTGAGCCGCGATGGTCTTCTTCCTCGTAGCTTCTCTAAGGTTAGCAAACGCGGCATTCCTGCACGTATTCAGATTGTTTCTGGCATTGTAGTTGCTATAATCGCTTCTACATTAGATATTGGAATTCTTTCTGATATGGTGAATATCGGTACGCTTTCTGCATTCTTGCTTGTTTCTGCAGGTGTTCCGATTATGCGTATGCGTAGACCAGATTTGCACCGATCCTTTATGGTTCCATGGAATCCAGTTTTGCCTATTTTTGCTGCGCTTTCTACGTTCTGGCTTATGCTAAACCTTTCCGTGCTTACATGGATTCGTTTTGCGATTTGGCTTGCGATTGGCTTTGCAGTGTACTTCGGCTATTCCTACCGCAACTCTTTGCTTGGAAGGCAGTTACGCAAGGCTAAGAAGCTTGGTGTTCCTGTAGAGTCATTGTTTGCTCAAGATGCTGTTGCAGCTGAAAAAGTTGCGGAAGGCGAGTCGGAAGACCAAGCTCGAGCTGAAGCTGCTCAAGAGGCGGCCGTTGGGTCTGCTCAAGAGGCTGCTCAGTAAGCTTTGCCTTTGATATATTAATTTAGATATATTAATTTAACTGTATTGAGTCGGCATGCGGTTTTACGCGTGTCGACTCAATTAGTTTTGCGCGCCGTGTTTGCACTATAATAGAAAAGTTAAATTGTTTCATTAGAGCAAAAGAATGCAGAAGGGGGGCGTTTGTTATGCCTTATGTTATTGCAGAACCTTGTGTTGACGTTAAGGATAAAGCTTGTGTTGACGAGTGCCCTGTTGATTGCATTTATGAAGGCGATCGTACGCTTTATATAAACCCTAATGAATGTGTTGATTGTGGTGCTTGTGAACCAGCTTGTCCTGTAGAAGCCATTTTCTACGAGGATGATGTTCCAGAAGAGTGGGAATGGTATAAAGACGCTGCAGTAGAGTACTTTAACAAACTTGGTGATTTAGGCGGAGCGCAAGAAGCTGGTCCATCTGGCTGGGATGAAGATCGTGTAGCTGCTCTTCCTAAAAGAGATGCTTAAATACCTAGTTGCGCTGCATTGTTTCCATATTTTTCTCTTACAGCATCTAAAACATGTTCTGCGTGACTTATTCGTGCATAAGTATTTTTTACTGCGTTTTCTCTAATTGGTGTTGAATTTTTGTATGTATCGTTGTTTATTGCGGTTTCTCTTTTGCTTTCTTCAAGAATGTCATTAATAGTTGGTTGAATGAACGTTTTGCTGCATTTTACAAGATTGCTAGCGCTTACTCCTGCCAGTCTAACTGGGCTTAATAAGCAAATATTATTTCCGCCTAATTTATGATTGTGTACTATAGGGTCTGCGTCCATTAACAATGCGTCAACGTGTTTATATAATTCATGGGAAGAATCCGTTGCGTTTCTTAACGTTTTAGATCTAGTAACATAGTGCAAATCGCTGAATCGTAGCTTTAACGTGACAGTTTTGGTTGCCATATTGCGTTTGCGTAGTTCTTGCGCCACGTCATTGCAGCAGTGCCTGATCAGGTTTTTCACTGCTGCAATATCTGTGGTGTCAGAATTGAGAGTTTGTTCTGTACCAATGGATTTTTCTGGAACATGGGGCATGACTTGCCGATTATCGATTCCGCGCGAAGTGTTATAAAGCATTTGTGCAACAATCTTAGAGCCGGCAATTCGTTCCAGAGTCTTTTCATCTATATTTCTTAGTGTTTCTATACTATTTATTCCCCATGCTGCTAGCTTTTTTGCCAGAGCTGGTCCAATTCCTGGTATTGCTCGTAATGGCATTATTGACACAAAGTCAGCGTTGCGGTTCTGGGGGACAACCAGCATTCCATTTGGCTTTGCATTTGTTGATGCTATTTTTGCTATTAATTTATTGGATGCTATTCCCACTGAGCAGGTGATATGAAACTTACGCGCGACTTCGCTTCGTATCCATTCGCCTATAACAATAGGCGAATGCCAGCGTAAAAGTGCGGAGTTAACATCCATATAACATTCGTCTACAGAGACTCGTTCAACCCTATCTGTGATTTTTGAAAAAACCTCCTTAAAAATCCTAGATGAAATGGAAACGTAGTATGGCATATCTACCGGTAAGAAAATGCCATTAGGGCACAAGCTTCGTGCTCGCGCTGTAGGCATAGCTGAATTGACGCCATACTTACGTGCCTCGTAGCTGGCTGCCGAAACTACGGAGCGTGAGCCTGTGCCAATAATCACAGGTTTACCAAGCAACCTAGGATTACGCGCCGCCTCGAGTGATGCGTAAAACGCATCCATATCGATATGAAGTATTGTGCAGCCAGACGTGTCATGCCCCCAGTCGCGTTTAGCTGCTGTAACTCGCGGTGCTGTGCTCATGGATTTATGGTAGAACAAACGTTCGATTTTATCTATAGTGTGTCGCAATAAATTTTACGAAAAATATAGTCAAAAATATGCAAATATAACTACTGCCGTGTAGGGTATGCTGTATGAAACAAATCATAGTGAACGCGCTAAATCGCATGCCTGTTTTGCTGATTGTTGTTGTAGAAGCGGCGATGGTTTATTTAGCAACATCAATAGCGAAAGTCGCGTTTAGTCAGCTCGATCCGTTGTATTCTGTGTGGTATCGCGTTGGATTTATGGCTTTGTTTTTGATTGCTTGGAGAAGACCTTTTTCGCACCATAAGCGCGCGCGCAATTCTTTGCCTAAAACGTTAAAAGAATGGTTAATTGTTGTTGCAGTAGGAATTTCCGTTGTTCTTATGAACACCATGTTTTATTTAGCTATTAGTTGCATGGCTGTGGGGGTCGCAGTAACTATCGAGTTTGTAGGACCTTTAATGGTTGCTGTTATAACAGGTAAAACGTGGCGTGAGCGCATTGGTATAGTTATTGCCGCGTGTGGAATAGTGCTTCTTGCAAGCGCTTCTATGGGTTCTAATGAAAGCCCGCATTTCCTTGTTGGATTAATTGCAATTCTTATTGGCGGATCCATGTGGGGAATGTATATTGTCTCTGGGCGAATGTTGGCTAGAGGTTCTAATGCCATAGACAGAGTTAGTGTAGCTATTTTAATTGGATGGTTGTTGCAGTCTAGCGTACTTGCCGTTCCTGCGATTTCTCATGTTATATACCCTAAGCCAGGAGCTACTTGGGCTGCACAGTCTGGCGGTTCTATAAAGCTTTTAGCTTTGATGGTTGTTATTGCGATATGCGCATCTTTTATTCCTACGCTGTTGGATCAAGTTCTTTTAAAGCGCGTGTCTTCGGCAAGATATTCTGTTATGCAGGCTTTATATCCCGCTATTGCGGCAGTTGTTGGAATGGGATTTGGAGAAGTGCCAACTTGGATTGATGTTTGTGGAATGGCTCTAGTTATGTTGGCTGTTGCGATTACATTTTCGGGAGACCATAATCCTGCATAAATCTTGCTGTTTGGCTATTCAATCCACTTTTGTGTGTTTGGTGTGTCGCTGAAGCATTGTGCACGTCCTCAAGAGGTGATATAGTCTGAATCTGTTGCTATCTTGAATAGCTACAAAGTGGAGTCATGCCTGAGTGGCCGATAGGGGCACCCTGCTAAGGTGTTAGTCGTGTAAGCGGCTCGAGAGTTCGAATCTCTCTGACTCCGCGGTTTTAGCTCTAAATCGTTGATTTTTCAATGATTTAGAGCTTTTTGCGTTTGTGCAGATTCCCGTAATTACAATTTTTCCTTGAGATGTTTTGGGCTATTTCTCAGGTTGTTTCCCATTGAATAGCCGCTAGCAACCGCAAGAATTGTGGATAACTCTGTGGATAAGTCGCCTTTAAAATAGGCTTTAACCACATTGATAAATTTTTATTTACATAATTAAATCCCTAAATCATAGTTAGAGCATGAGCGATTTTTCGTTCATCGTGGCTAGCAAAACGTTTGTCACGTAAGAGAAAACAACGTTTAAGGAGTTGATATGGGAAAACATGTATGTAAAAAGATTCCAATCTTTTTACGCAATAAGCGCACGCGAATGTTCTCTTTACTGACAGCGTTGCTGGCGACTATTGCAATTGTTGTTGGAAATGGTGTAATTAGCGGAGCATATGCGTTTGACGATATTCCTACGTATATAAGCAATTACTATGGTTGCGGAGCTGAAGGTGACCATAGATTGTATTCAGTTAATGACGACATTACATATTGCGTTGATCTTTATGAGTCTGGAAACGCGTTTGCAGATACTTCTTGGGGTCCTGTAGTAAATAATCGTGATGTTGCGATTGCTGCAATGATGATAAAACTGAGCGTTAATGGAAAGTATTGGCGCGGTGACTATAGAGACAGAGTCGCAATTGCTTATGCTATTCATGAACATTTTGAAGATAAAGACAAATGGAATAATGCGAAACAGCATTCGTTCACCAGTACTAAAGATTTTAGTGAAATAGCTGCTAAAGCTGATGAACTTTGGAATGAAGCTGCTAGCAAAATTCCTACAAAAGTTTCATTTGAAAATTTGTATGGGACTTCAGGCAATTCTGGTGAAATAAAAGTAAAAGCAGAAGGAGTTCTAAGAACAGCATATAACGGTGATGACGGTGTTGATTTTAAAATAACTGCATCGAATAGAAATATTATGTTCAAAGATAACTATTATTACAACAATAATGAATTAAAAGCAGAACGCAAAGGTTTTATACGTACAGACAAAGATTATTCAGATGAATTTGTTTGGGTTGCGTCTGGAGAAGGCAAAGTTGATATTAATGGCGAATATTATCTTCCAAACTTGGAGAGAAGAGATACAAAAAGCGGTTGCTACTTGCTTAGGTTGTCGCAATCTCCTGTGAAATATAATATTGATAGTTCAATTTCTATTGATGCGCATAGAGATTTTTACCCAGCTGTTACATCAAAATCTGAAGTTAAAAAGTTAAAACTAGGCGATTCTGTAGAAGGTAATGTAAAAAGTAGCGTTAATAACGAAGAGAATAAGCCTTGGATTGAAAATAAGAAGATTCGTGCGCGCGGATACTACTTTGTAGGATCGTATGAAAATATTCTAAAAGAACGTGCAGTGGGTAGTAGCGTAGATGACTATATAAAAGAGTTGCGCGCTGATTCTAGCATTAGACAAGTAGGTGCAAGTGACGTTTACTTTACTAAATCAGGTGAAGAAGCTAAAACAGTTGTTCATGTAACAAATGGAGATATGAAACCAGAAAATCTTGAAAAAGCAACAGAATATAAAGTTGGTGAACAAGATGCTGGACTATTTGGTACATGGGTTTGGACTATTGCTAAAAATGAGCAAGATAATGACGTTAAAGATTTTGTTTCTAGTGATTTTATTGAAGGTTTTGGTAAAGCACAATCTACTTTAACTCATATGACAAAAGTAAACATAAAACATGTTAAAAATGCTAAAAATAAAGATTCAAATGAAGTATCAGATACGATTGTTGTTAGTGGCGCGCCAAAAGATTACGGAATGTTTAAAGGCAATAAAGAGTATGGATTTGATGGCGATGAAAATATGAAAGTTCGCTTGTGGTGGATTGGGTATGAAAATGGCACTGTTGATAAAGAGTCTATGAGTAAGTTAAATCCAAAATCAGATAAAGAGCCTGAGGAAGACGATAATCACAAGAAAATTGGCGAATGGTCAGTTCCGCTTAGAAATGGCGTTTATACGATTGCTAACGGAAAAGTGATGCTAAAGGAAGATTCTGCGGATGGCGCTGGTAATAGTGGTGCTGTTGGCAATAGTGAAAAGGGTAATGAAAAAGAAGAGTCAGAGCTTGGAAAGAAAGTTGCCGATATTGTTAATTTGAAGTCTGGCAATTCGGGCGAAAGTGGAATGTATGTGTTTGTATATGATTTCCCTGGTTCTTCTAGAGCAGAAGCGTTTAAAACAGCGTTTAACGATGAAGACAGTAGAAGCATATTTACTCAAGAAAAAGAAGAGCATAAAACAGTAAATAATAATTCTGCAGGTAATGCTGGTGGCGCAAAGCCGAATGGTGATAAGCCGAATGGTGGGTCTAAGCCGAGTGTCGGAGATGTAAAACCAAATGATGACGTGAAACCAAATGGTAATAAGCCAAATGGTGATGAGAAGCCGAACGGTGACGTTAAGCCGAATGGTGGTGATAAACCGAGTGGTGATGTAAAGCCAAGTGGTGATGCGAAGCCGAATGGTGGTGATAAGCCGAGTGGTGATGTAAAGCCAAGTGGTGATGCGAAGCCGAATGGTGGTAATAAAAGTGATAACGTATCTACGAATAACAATGATAATAAAGTAAACAACAATGATAATAAAGTAGAAGAATCTGGTGAAGTCACTAAGAATGAGATAGATACAAAAACGTCTGCTGGAGGCGCTGTTGTAGACAATATCGTCAACAAGCAAAACTCTCATGATCAAGGTGCGCAACAAAATAATAAACAAGATACTCAGTCAAATACGCAGCCAAATACTAATCAAAATACACAAAGTCAAGGCAATAGTACCCAAACTGCGCAGAATCAAGGTGGTCAAAATGCTGGTTCGCAAAAACAACATAAGCAAACTGGTGATGTTGAAGGTAAACAAAATAGCAATATTAATGCAGATAGTTCTCAGAGTGGTTCTGATTCTCATTCTGCTGTTAATAGTGATAATACAAATGTAAACGGTTCTTCGCAAAAGAATAATGAAAGTAACAAAGTCGATAAAAGTGATAAAGAAAATAATGCTGGCGTAGTAGATAAAACAAACGCAGGTAAATCAGGTAAATCAGATAATGCTGGGAATGCTGGTAACACAGATAATGCTGGTAAATCAGATAATGCAAGAAACGCTGGTAGTGCTGGTAAATCAGATAAATCTGTGAATGCAGAGAATACGGAAAATGCCGATAATGAGAATTTGAGTAGCAAAAATGTTCACAGTGATAAAGCAGATAAGTCATCTAAGAAAGATTCTGGTAGTAGCGTAACTGTGCATAAAGGCAATACGAATAGTGATAAAAAAGATGGTCGCACAACAAAGAGAACAGCTTCTGCAGCGGTTTCCAGCCTAAATACTGATGAACAGAATGATAATAAAACTAAAAAAGAAGCATCTGATTTAGGATCTGAGTCTCTTGCAGAAAGCCAATCAGAATATACAAATACAAAAAGGAATAAGCGCAGGCATGCTCGTGCAGGTGTTGTAAGTGCCACATCTTTATTTAATGCTGGTATAAAAATTGAGAGTGTCTTGATGCTTTCTATGGCAGTATTACTTATTGCTGGTGCTATAGTTTTGGGAAAAAATATATATCGCGTTGTATATTAACAAAATATTAAATACAAATAAAATTGTTGCGTTGTATAATATGCATAATTTATTCTATAGATATCGTTTTCTATAGATATAGTTTATTGATGCGGCGTAGTTTATGCATGCATACTATACAACGCACAATTTTGATATAGACAATATGTAAGAAGTACTGTTTATACTACGAGGTTTTATATGAGCGACTACAACATAGATAAAGAAAAAATGTTGGTTCGTCTACATAGGGTATGTGGACAGGTTCATGCTGTTGAGAATATGATCGAAAAGGGAGAAGATTATACAAATATTCTTATGCAGCTTTCTGCTTCTACTGCAGCTCTTAGAGCTGTTGCTCTTATAGTTGCTCATCAGGAAATCTCAAAAGCTTTAGAGGCGGCGCAAAATGCTTCAGATCAAAAAGTTACCGACAAGAAAGTTGCTGAACTTGTTGATGTTGTAGATCATTTAATGAGATACGATAAATCGTGATTTGTGATTCTAACGGTTTCGTATGATTTATCGATAGCGTTTAAACTGTTTGAATTGAAAACGATTTGAATATTAAGTATGAATAATATGCGAACCGTAACTGATTTATGCGAAAATCCTGCGCACTTTGCCTTCGTGGAAAAGAAGTCTGAATTTATTTCAGATGCTTGCCATATAACAACTCTTGAAGAAGCAATAGATTTTGTAGAGTCTATTAGGCTAAAACATCCTAAGGCGCGGCACGTGGCTTATGCTGCTGTGTGCGGAGACAATAATGGCAGACTGTGTGAGCGCATGAGTGACGACGGAGAGCCTTCAGGTACTGCTGGGAAACCTATTCTAGATGTTGTAAGGGCTTCTAATCTTACAGATACAGTTGTAACAGTTACGCGTTATTTTGGTGGGATTTTGCTTGGCTCTGGTGGATTGATGCGCGCTTATTCACATGCAGCAGCTGGCGCTATACAGTCGAGCAAAATGGCAGATATCATAGAATGTAATTGTTTTTCTTGCAAAGTCGAATATACTCAGCTAAGAATGTTTAAAAGCTTATTGTTAAAACATAACGCAGAAATTATGGATGAAGAATACGGAATTTCTGTAGATTTAAAGGTTTGTGTTCCTTTTGAAGAGTCAGACAGATTTTTAGAATCAGTAAAAAATACATTTTCAGCTATAATAATTCCTAAATCATGTGGTGTTTACAGTAGGATTTCCTGATAAAGTTTTTCTCACCTTGTCGGTTTTAGAATTTGTGTCGTAAAACTGATACATTATATTGGATATTGGTAGCTAAAAGGTTGGTGAGTAGATTATGAGTGATATACAAGATCAAAATAATCTTGAACACAATGATGATTCGCATAGTAATTCTCATGACGATTCTCATGAAATTTATGAGCCTTTGACATCTATTTATGAGCGTTTACGCCACTCCAGTAATTCTAAAGAGCTTCACGAATTTGCTGTAAAAGAACTCCCAGATAGAGCAGATCAAGCAGAATTTTCTAGGGCTACGGCATTACTAGAAGCTGTAGCAGGCAACATAAATACTCCAGAAGAAGATCGTATTCATCTAGCAACAGTGATGCCATTCCCTAATATTTTGGTTAAACTTTCACAGGATAAATCTGATAACGTTCGTTTAGCTGTTGCTAAAAATCGTAATGCTAAAAATTGGCTAGTAGGAAGACTTACTAAAGATTCTTGCGGAGAAGTTAGAGATGCTGCATTGTGCAATCCGCAGACATCATGGAAAATGCGTCTCGAGGGTGCTCAAACCGAAGGCGTTGGGGCACAAACATTAGATTACTTAGCCTCACTTGGTGTAGGTGAAGAAAGTAAGGATTCGCCAGTACTTTCCGCAATGGTAAGAAGAGCAGTGGCGCTTAATCCTGGTGTGTCGCAGTCAACATTGATAGCTTTGTCAAAAGACAAAGACCCAGATGTTTCCTCTGCCGCATTAGAAGTTTTAAATAAATAAAGTTTTAAATAAATAAAAAAATTTAGATAAGTCTTGAGTGTAAAATTAAATTAAACAATAATTGCATACGTTTGCATAAAAAACTCACATATATACTACGATGGAAACTATGAACAATAAAAATGAAGAAAGTACTCAGCAAACAAGCCCATTAAGGCGTTTGGCTGAGTTAATGGGAGTGCGCTCCAAATTCGTTGGATCGGATGGAATAGAACATCAGATTGCTGATAACGTGCTTGTAAAAGTATTGCGCTCTCTGTGCGTAGATGCAAGCACTGATAAAGCGATTGAAGAATCAATGCAGAAGATTCTTTTGGAACGTCATACACGTTTAGTTGCTCCAACGGTGTTGCATACAGTTGGTAAAGAAGACACCGTTATAATCAACACAGGTATTTTGGAGTATCCTACAGCAACTTTGATATTGGAAGATGGAGAACAGTACAAAGGTGACTTGCAGATTTCTCCATGCAAAGATGATGTTGCGTTCCCTGTTAATGGCACTTTTGTGGCAAGCTCTTTGTTGACAATTCCAGCAGACGTGCCTATGGGGTATCACACTCTAAGAATAAGCGTTGCGGATCGAGTAGAAGAGGCGTCACTTATTAGTGCCCCAGAAAGCATTGATACTCTAGAAAAGCTTGAAAAAGATGGAAAGCAGATCTGGGGATGGATGGCTCAGCTTTATTCCATTCGTTCTTCTAAGTCTTGGGGTGTTGGTGATTACGCAGATTTAGCTGATCTTCTTGTGCAATCAAAGAAAAAAACAGGTGCAGATTTTGTGCTTGTAAACCCATTGCATGCAGGTGAACCAGTTGCACCATTAACACCGTCTCCTTATTTGCCAGTCGCAAGAGGAATGGTTAATGTAACCTATATTCGCCCAGAAATAATTCCAGAATATGATTCGCTTAATGATAAGGATCGTAAGACTGTTGACGATCTTCATAACGAAGTAGAGCCTCTTAATAATGATGCTCAAATTGTTGATCGTGACTCCATGTGGCGAGTAAAAATGCATGCTTTGTGGATTATTTTTAAGTCTGGACTTTCTGTTGAACGCTCCAAAGAATTTGAAGCATTTAAGCAGGACATGGGTGAGCGTCTTGAATCTTATGCAACTTGGTGCCTTTGCTACGATAAGTGGGGTGCTCCTAAGGGAGAAGACTGCTGGGAGAAGCATCTTACTAAAGATTCCGATGAGATTAGTGCTTTATGTAAACAATTCCCAGATACTCTAGAGTTTTATCGTTGGCTTGAGTGGATTGCGTTTACGCAATTGCATGATGCTCAAGTTGCAGCTAAAAATGCGGGTATGCGCATTGGCATTATGTCGGATATGGCTGTTGGCGTGCATCCTGCAGGCTCCGAGGTTTGGTGGAATCCAGAGCGATTTGCCAATGGTGCTTGCGTAGGTGCGCCTCCTGATTACTTCAATCAGCAGGGTCAAAACTGGTCTCAGCCTCCGCTTAATCCATTCGAGCTTGAGCGCACTGGATTTAAAGTGTACAAAGATATGGTTCACGGAATGTTTGCGTCTGCTGGCGCTGTGCGAATTGACCATATTCTTGGGCTTTTCCGCTTATGGTGGATTCCAGAAGGATCTACTCCAGGTGATGGAGCTTACGTTTACTATGATGCAGACGTTATGCTTGGCATTCTTGCGATTGAAGCCACTCGCGCAAATGGTGTTGTAGTTGGAGAAGACCTTGGTGTTGTGCCAGCTGAAACTTTGGAAGTTTTGGCTAAGAATAAGGTTCTTGGATGCACGGTTGAGTGGTTTGAACAGAGGGATGGTGCATTCCGCGAGCCTAAGAAGTGGCGCGAAATGACGCTTGCTTCTGTAAATACTCACGATTTGCCACCTGCTGCAGGATACTTAAACTACGAGCACGTTAATATTCGCGAGCGTTTGAATCTTCTTTCGGGATCCGTAGAAGAATTCCGCGCTGGTGCTGTTAAAGAGCATAATGCGATGCTGAAAATGCTTGTTTCTGGAGGTTTCTTAGACAAGAAGGCTCTAGAAAATGAATCTGAGCATGAGCAAGAGATTGTAGAAGCATTATATCGAGCACTTAAAGCTGCTCCTTCCAAGCTGCTTGCTGCATCCATTGTTGATGCAACGGGTGAGCATCGTGCTCAGAATCAGCCTGGTACCAATGATGAATATCCAAATTGGCGTATTCCTTTGGCTGATGCTAATTGTAATCCTGTTCTTTTAGACAACTTGTTTGACTTGCCTAGAGTTAAGTCTTTAGCGCAAATCATGAATAAGTAGTTCTAGATGCGTGATTAATTGCGGGCTGTAGCGTTTGTTGATATTCGCGAGCGTTGCAGTCCGCATTGTATGTAAAATAGAAACTTGCAAATAGTCGTCATATGGCGATATACTTGCAGATTGTTGTGTTTCCCTAAGGGGTCCTTCAAAGCGCTTTTCCCACTCGCCATCGAGGACTTTCAGGGAGCCCACGGATTATGAGCAGCATATCTCCTATAAACCAAGAAGATATAAAGCTCGAAACACAATAGAGAAAAGGTACGATTGTGAAGACTTTCACACCGAAACCAGCAGATTTAACTCATGACTGGTATATTATCGACGCCACTGATGTGGTGCTTGGTCGTTTGGCTTCCCAGGTAGCCATTTTGCTGCGTGGTAAGAATAAGCCAACATTTGCTCCTCATGCTGATTCTGGCAATCACGTCATTATCATTAATGCAGATAAGATTGCTTTAACTGGCAATAAGTTGAGCAAGGAATTGTATTCTCACTCTGGTCGTCCAGGTGGACTTCGTCGCGACAGCTATGCTGAGCTTTTGGAGAAGAATCCAAAGCGCATCATCGTTTCCGCTGTGAGGGGAATGCTTCCAAAGAATCGTCTTGCTAAGGTTCAGCTTGATCGCCTTCGTGTGTTCACTGGTGCTGAGCATCCTCATATTTCACAAAAACCACAGGTCTTCGAGATCTCTCAGGTCTCTCAGCAGGCTAAGTGAATCGTAAGGAGAATATGATTATGGTAGATAACAACAACTCCGCGGTTCTTGAGAATGAAGAAGAACTGACTAGCTATACAACTGAGACAAACGCTGGTGCAGGCACTGGTACTTCTGCTGTTGCTCCAGGCTATGGCACTGGTCGTCGTAAGGAAGCCGTTGCTCGCGTTCGTTTGATTCCAGGTACTGGCAAGTGGACTATTAATGGTCGCGCTCTTGAGGAATACTTCCCATCTCGCTTATTGCAGCGTGAAGTTAATTCCCCATTTGTGCTTTTGAAGCTTGAAGGTAAGTTCGACGTTGTCGTCTTGGTAGATGGTGGCGGTACCACTGGTCAGGCAGGTGCAATCCGTTTGGGTGTTGCTCGTGCTTTGAATGCTATTGACCGTGATGCAAACCGTGCTTCCTTGAAGAAGGCTGGCTTCTTGACTCGCGACGCTCGCGTTGTGGAGCGCAAGAAGGCTGGTTTGCACAAGGCACGTCGTGCACCTCAGTTCTCAAAGCGTTAAGCTGCGAAGAATTTATATTTTCAATGGCTTCTGGCTTTTGCTGGAAGCCATTTTTGTATCTAATGCGGTTGAATGTTCTAAATGTTATTAATCGTTTATAAGTAATCATTAAATCTAACATTCTAGAAAATTTAGAGGATAATCGCACATAAATAGTCACAAATAATAACAAATAACGAACATTAGAGGATAAACCTCGCTCATAAATAGCGCAACTCGCTGCAAATCCAAAATAGTACAGTAAATCAAGTAGATTGTGAACTGTATCACATTGTTAGACATTTAAGATGTGTTTATAAAGAAGATTCTTCATGTAAATGTCTGCATATGAAATGTAAATATAAAAATATATGAATGATCGAGGAGGACCAAATGGCGCAGGCGCAAGAAAAGGCGCAAGAAACAGTGCTTGATGAAAAAGAGCAAGCCGCATTAGCAGCCAAACGAGAAGTAGATGAATTAGCTAAAAAAGCAAAGGTTGCTTTAGAAGAGTTTGAAAAATTAAATCAGGAGCAAGTAGACAGAATAGTAGCAAAAGCGTCTATTGCAGCGTTAAACAAGCATTTAGTCTTAGCAAAAATGGCTGTTGAAGAAACAGGCAGAGGATTAGTTGAAGATAAAGCCACAAAAAACATTTTTGCATGCGAACACATTACCCATTATCTTGCAGGCCAGCGCACAGTAGGCATTATTCGCGAAGATGATGTTCTTGGAATCGATGAAATCGCTGAGCCAGTTGGCATAGTAGCAGGCGTGACTCCAGTCACAAACCCAACATCTACAGCCATTTTTAAATCGCTAATTGCTCTTAAAACTCGTTGCCCAATTATTTTTGGCTTCCATCCATTCGCTCAAAAATGCTCCGCAGAAGCGGCAAGAGTTGTGCGCGATGCAGCGATAGAAGCAGGCGCGCCAGAAAATTGCATTCAGTGGATTGAACATCCATCAATCGAAGCTACGGGAGCTTTAATGAAGCACCCAGATGTTGCAACAATTCTTGCAACAGGCGGTCCTGGAATGGTTAAAGCTGCTTATTCTTCGGGAAAGCCAGCACTTGGCGTTGGTGCAGGAAACGCTCCAGCATATGTTGATGCGGACGTAGATGTTGTGCGCGCTGCAAACGATTTGGTGCTTTCAAAGCATTTTGATTACGGTATGATTTGCGCAACAGAGCAGGCGATTATTGCGCATAAAGACGTGTATGAGCCATTGTTAAAGGAATTGAAGCGCAGAAAAGCATATTTCGTTAATGCCGATGAAAAAGCGAAACTTGAACAGTATATGTTTGGTTGCACTTCGTATTCAGGTCAAACTCCTAAGCTTAATTCAGTTGTTCCAGGAAAATCTCCTCAATATATTGCGCATGAAGCTGGGTTTGAGATTCCAGAAGATGCTGTGATACTTATTGCCGAGTGCAAGGAAGTTGGCGAGATGGAGCCTCTAACAATGGAAAAGTTGGCTCCTGTTCATGCTTTGCTTCGCGCTGAAAATAAGGAACAAGGCTTTGAAATGTGCGAGAAGATGCTTGTTCACGGAGCTGGTCACACTGCTGTGATTCACACTAATAATCAGCAGCTTGCTCGCGAATATGGCAGCCGCATGCACGCTTGCCGAATCATTTGGAACTCCCCAGGATCTTTGGGTGGTGTTGGTGACATCTACAACGCAATCGCACCTTCTCTCACTTTGGGCTGTGGTTCTTATGGTGGAAACTCTGTTTCTGGAAACGTTCAAGCAGTAAATCTTATTAATATAAAGCGCATAGCGCGAAGGAATAACAATATGCAATGGTTCAAGATTCCGGCCAAAACGTATTTTGAGCCGAATGCTGTTCGCTATTTGCGAGACATGTATGGCATTGAGCGCGCAGTTATTGTGTGCGATAAAGTTATGGAGCAGCTTGGCATTATAGACAAGGTAATTGATCAGCTTCGCGCTAGAGACAATCGCGTAACGTTTAGGATTATTGACTACGTTGAGCCAGAGCCAAGCGTTGAAACTGTTGAGCGCGGCGCGGAAATGATGCGCGAAGAGTTCCAACCAGATACGATTATTGCTGTTGGCGGCGGATCTCCTATGGATGCTGCAAAAATTATGTGGCTTCTTTACGAGCATCCAGAAATTTCCTTCGCTGATTTGCGCGAAAAGTTCTTCGATATTAGAAAGCGCGCATTTAAGATTCCGCCTCTTGGTAAAAAGGCTTGCTTGATTTGTGTACCAACGTCTTCTGGAACAGGATCGGAAGTTACTCCGTTTGCAGTTATTACAGATCATAAGACTGGCTACAAGTACCCGATTACTGACTACGCAATTACGCCTTCAGTGGCAATCGTGGATCCAGTTTTGGCACGCACACAGCCTCGTCGCTTGGCTTGCGATTCTGGTTTTGACGCTTTGACGCACTCTATGGAAGCTTTTGCTTCTGTTTATGCTAACGACTTTACGGACGCAATGGCATTGCATGCAGCAAAGTTGATTTGGGATAATCTTAACGATTCTGTGAATTCCAATAATTCCGAACGCAAGATTCAAGCTCAAGAAAAAATGCATAATGCGGCTACTATGGCTGGAATGGCGTTTGGTTCGGCGTTCCTTGGTATGTGCCACGCAATGGCGCATACAATCGGAGCTTTGTGCCATGTTGCTCACGGCCACACGAATGCAATTTTGCTGCCTTATGTGATTCGCTACAATGGTCAAATTCCACAAGAGCCTACAAGCTGGCCAAAGTACAATCGCTACATCGCTCCGGAGCGATACCAGCAGATTGCAAAGAATCTTGGCATAGATCCTGGTAAAACTCCTCAAGAGGGCGTTGAGAATTTGGCGCGCGCTGTTGAAAATTATCGAGATAATCTTCTTAGTATGGATGCTTCGTTTAAGGCATGCGGTGTGGATGAAGAATACTATTGGTCTTTGTTGGATCAGATTGGCATGCGTGCTTACGAAGATCAGTGCGCTCCTGCAAATCCTCGTATTCCTCAAATCGAAGATATGAAAGATATTGCGATTGCAGCGTATTATGGTGTTTCCCAAGAAGAAGGACATCGTATGCGTTTGGAGCGCGAATCTAAGTGATTATTGAATAATTATTTAAGTGATTTTCGAATGATTATTTAGATGATTATTGAATAATTATTGTATATTTAGTTGCAAATGGCAGAGGCTGCACTAGCTGTAGTTTTCTGCCATTTTTCGTTGGAAAATAGCCGACACGCCCGATTTTTGTTAATCCAAGGTTGATGGTTTAATTACTTAGTTGCCTGTTTTTAAGGCTCGCATATTGTAATTCAAAAAAGCGAGCGCAGAAACAGAAATCGCAATTTTTGTTGATTTTTGTAGGCTGCGCACTGATGTGGAATGACCTTTAGTGTCTATTCTCCCGGTGCCCTTTAATACAGGTTGGTAAACAGTAAACGAATCGCTAGAAAGGGCGGACGGCAATGGCGGGACAGAAAATCCGCATCAGGCTTAAGTCCTATGACCATGAGGTCATCGACCAATCGGCGAAGAAAATCGTCGAGACGGTGACGAACGCGGGCGCCACAGTAGTGGGTCCGGTTCCTCTGCCGACCGAGAAGAACGTGTTTGTTGTTATCCGTTCTCCTCACAAATATAAGGATTCTCGCGAGCATTTCGAGATGCGCACTCATAAGCGCCTCATTGACATCGTTGATCCAACGCCAAAGGCTGTGGATTCTTTGATGCACATTGACCTGCCTGCGGATGTAAATATCGAGATTAAGCTGTAGGAAGGGGGGTAAATAATGTCGCAAAATAAGAATCGCACTGCTTTGCTCGGCCGTAAGCTGGGCATGAGCCAGGTTTGGGATGAAAACGGCCTTTTTGTCCCCGTAACTCTGGTTGAGGTCGCTACTAACGTAGTTACCGCTGTTAAGACCGAAGAAACTGACGGTTATTGCGCCGTACAGCTCGGTTATGGCCAGATTGATCCTACCAAGGTTACCAAGCCATTGGCTGGTCACTTTGCAAAGGCTGGCGTGACTCCTCGTCGTCACCTCGCTGAGGTGCGCACTGAAAATGCAGCAGATTACAAGCCAGGTCAAGAATTGACCGCTGAAGTATTTGCTGAAGGTGCCGAAGTCGACGTAACGGGTACTACAAAGGGTAAAGGCTTTGCTGGCACAATCAAGCGTTGGGGCTTCAAGTCTTACCGTCGTACTCACGGCTCGCACAAGAATGAACGTCGTCCAGGTTCTGTGGGCGCATGTGCAACTCCAAGCCGCATTTTGAAGGGCAAGCGTATGGCTGGTCGCATGGGTCATGTGACTTCTACTGCGCTCAACCTCACAATCGTTTCTTCGGATGTTGAGAACGGTATTTTAGCTATTAAGGGTGCTATTCCAGGACCTAAAGGTGCTATCGTTCTCGTCCGTTCGGCAGTGAAGGGAGCCTGATTTAAATGGCAAACGTAACTCTGAACGTAACTGACACCAAGGGCAATGCAAACGGAACTGTTGAAGCTCCTGCTGAGATTTTCGGCATCTCCAACGAAGACGTTTTGGCTCACGGTCCATTGGTTCATCAGGTCGTTATTGCTCAGCTTGCTGCTGCTCGACAGGGTACTCACGCGGTTAAGAATCGCGCTAATGTATCTGGCGGCGGTAAGAAGCCATGGAAGCAGAAGGGCACCGGACGTGCTCGTCAAGGCTCCATTCGTGCTCCACAGTGGGTGCATGGTGGTGTTGTACATGGTCCAGTTCCTCGCAAGTATGATCAGCGTACTCCAAAGAAGATGAAGGCAGCTGCTCTTCGTTATGCTCTTTCGGATCGTGCAAATGCTGGTCGCATTGCAGTTGTGGACTTTGGTATTAAGGATGTTCCATCCACCAAAGCAGCAGTTGCAGCACTTACACCAGTAACTAAGGATCAGTTCACCACTGTTGTTCTCTCTCGTGAAAACATCAATGAGTGGATGTCTGTTCGTAACATTCCAACGGTGCATGTGATCTTCGCTGATCAGCTCAACACCTACGATGTCATCACCGCTCAGTACGTAGTCTTCTCCAAGGAAGGTTTCGAAGCCTTCGTTGCAGCTAAGACCGAGCCTGAAGTTAAGGAGGCCTGATTTAAATGGTCGCAGTCCATAACCCAGCACATGACATCATTTTAAAGCCAGTTGTTTCTGAAAAAAGCTATGCAGCTTCCGATCGTGGTCAGTACACCTTCGTGGTAGCTCCAAATGCTAACAAGGTTCAGATCAAGCAGGCTATCGAAGAAATCTTCAAAGTCAAGGTAACGAATGTTAACACCTTGAATCGCGCTGGCAAGCTTAAGCGCTCTCGCACCGGCTTCGGTCGTCGTGTGAATCAGAAGCGTGCTATTGTCACCGTGGCACAGGGCCAGACAATCGATATCTTTGGTAACTGAAGGCTAGCCGAGAAAAGTAAAGGAATACTACATTATGGCTATCCGCGTTTATAAGCCTACGACTGCAGGACGTCGTAACGCATCCGTTTCGGACTTCTCCGAGATTACGCGTTCCACTCCTGAAAAGTCGTTGGTACGCAAACTCAGCAAAACTGGCGGTCGTAACTCTTACGGTCGCATGACTTCCCGCCATCGCGGCGGCGGACACAAGCGTCAGTATCGTCTCATCGATTTTAAGCGTTGGGACAAGGATGGCGTGCCAGCAAAGGTTGCTCATATTGAGTATGACCCTAATCGTTCCGCTCGCATCGCATTGTTGCATTATGCAGATGGTGAGAAGCGCTACATTATCGCTCCTGAAGGCATTTCCCAGGGAGATGTTATTGAGACTGGCGCTCAGGCTGATATTAAGCCAGGCAACAACTTGCCTCTTAAGAACATCCCAACTGGTACCGTGGTGCACGCAATTGAGCTTCGTCCACTTGGTGGCGCAAAGATTGCACGCTCCGCAGGTGCTGCCGTTCAGCTCGTAGCTAAGGATGGCGCTTACGCTCAGTTGCGTATGCCATCTGGCGAAATTCGTAACGTGGACGCTCGTTGCCGCGCTACAATCGGCGAGGTTGGCAACTCTGACCACGCTAATATCGAGCTTGGTAAGGCAGGTCGTGCTCGTTGGCTTGGTCGCAGGCCAATCACCCGAGGCGAATCTATGAACCCTGTTGATCACCCTCATGGTGGTCGTACCCGTGGTGGTAAACCACCTGTTTCTCCATGGGGCAAGGGCGAGGTTCGTACCCGCCGTCCGAAGAAGGCTTCGAACAAGATGATTGTTCGTCGTCGTCCGAATGGTAAGAACCGCAAGTAAGGGAGTGTCGAACAGATGACTCGTAGCATCAAGAAGGGCCCTTTCGTCGACGCCCACTTACAGAAGAAAGTCGACGAACAAAACGACAAGGGCACGCATAACGTCATCAAGACGTGGTCGCGTCGTTCGATGATCACTCCTGATTTCATTGGACACACCTTTGCCGTACACGATGGCCGCAAGCATGTGCCGGTATTCGTTACCGAAGCAATGGTTGGTCATAAGCTCGGTGAATTCGCCCCAACCAAGACCTTCAAGGGTCATGTGAAGGACGACAAGAAAGCACGCCGCTAAAGGAGAGTTAGGACACATGGAAGCTAAAGCAATCGCTCGTCACGTACGTGTGACGCCGCGCAAGGCTCGCCGCATGGTCGACCTCATCCGAGGCAAGCGTGCAAGCGAAGCTATTACCATTTTGAAGTTTGCTCCTCAGGACGCATCTTTACCAGTGCGTAAGGTTCTTGAAAGCGCGATCGCTAACGCTCGCGTTAAGGCTGAAAAGGCTGGAGAACCATTCCGTGAGCAAGACTTGGTCATCAAGGAAACCTATGTGGATGAGGGTGTAACGCTTAAGCGTTTCCGCGCTCGTGCACAAGGTCGCGCTGCGCGCATTAACAAGCGCACAAGCCATATCACTGTTATCGTCTCGCTTAAGGAAGGGGATCGCTAAAGATGGGTCAGAAGATCAATCCTTTCGGCTATCGCCTGGGCATTACCGAGAATCATCGCTCTAGGTGGTTCTCTGATTCTACTAAAGCCGGCGAGCGTTACCGTGACTTCGTCCTTGAGGATGACAAGATTCGCAAGGAAATGAGCCATGACCTCGAACGTGCAGGCGTGTCCCGCATCGTTATCGAGCGTACTCGTGACCGCGTTCGTGTTGATATTCACACCGCTCGTCCAGGTA
Organism: Gardnerella sp. KA01002; assembly: GCF_049244015.1. Lineage (NCBI taxonomy): Bacteria > Bacillati > Actinomycetota > Actinomycetes > Bifidobacteriales > Bifidobacteriaceae > Gardnerella > Gardnerella sp. KA01002. The sequence goes on along the minus strand of NZ_CP058365.1, from coordinate 1,390,097 downwards.
TTATTATCGGTCGTCGTGGCGCAGAAGCCGAGCGTGTTCGTGCAAAGCTTGAGAAGCTCACTGGTAAGCAAGTACAGCTCAACATTTTCGAAGTGAAGAATGCTGCACTTGACGCTCAATTGGTTGCTCAGGGAATTGCGGAACAGTTAACCAATCGCGTTACATTCCGTCGCGCTATGCGTAAAGCACAGCAGGATGCAATGCGCGCAGGTGCAAAGGGTATCCGTATTAAGCTCTCTGGTCGTCTTGGTGGCGCCGAAATGAGCCGTTCTGAGTTCTATCGTGAGGGTCGCGTTCCACTGCAGACCCTGCGTGCCCTTATTGATTACGGCTTCTTTGAAGCTAAGACTACCTACGGCCGTATCGGCGTAAAGGTATGGATTTATAAGGGTGATATGACCGAGCGTGAGTTCGAAGAGCAGCAGGCCCAGCAGGGTAAGCGTGAAGGTCGCCGTGGCGATCGTCGTCCACGTCGTGGCGCACGCTCTGCCAACCAGCAGAAGGCTGCCGAAGCACAGGCTGAGAAGCCAGCTGAAGCTGCAGCTGCTGAAGCTCCTGCCGCAACGGAAACGAAGGAGTGAGCAGATGCTTATCCCAAAAAGGACTAAATATCGCAAGCAGCACCGTCCTACCCGTAGCGGCATGTCTAAGGGTGGAACCGCTATCGCTTTCGGCGATTTCGGTATTCAGGCGCTGGCTCCGGCGTACATCACTAACCGTCAGATCGAGGCAGCCCGTATCGCAATGACCCGCTATATTAAGCGTGGTGGTCGCGTGTGGATTACGGTTTTCCCTGATCGTCCATTAACCAAGCACCCGCTTGGTGCACGAATGGGTTCCGGTAAAGGCGCTCCAGAATTCTGGATTGCTAACATCCATCCAGGTCGTGTAATGTTCGAGATCGGTGGTGTTTCTGAGGACGTCGCTCGCGAGGCTTTGCGCCGCGCTATCGACAAGCTCCCAATGAAATGCCGTGTTATTGCGCGTGAAGGCGGTGACATCTGATGCCAGTCGGAACTGCAGACTACACCATCAAGAATTTAAACGAGAAGACTAATGCTGAAATCGAAGGCTTCTTAAAGAAGTCTAAGGAAGAGCTTTTTAACTTGCGCTTCCAGGCAGCAACTGGTCAACTCGAAAACAGCGCTCGCCTCAAGGCGGTCAAGCACGACATAGCCAGGATGTATACTATCCTGCGTGAGCGTGAACTCGGCATCAGCCAAGAGCCTGGCGCCACTGAGGTCAAGGAGAAGTAAGCATGGCTGAGAACCAAGAGCGCAACTTCCGCAAGGTTCGTCGCGGCTACGTCGTGTCCGAGGCCATGGACAAGACAATTGCCGTGGAGCTGGAGCAGCGTTCGACACACCCACTTTACGGTAAAGTCGTCCGCTCCACACGCAAGGTCAAGGCACATGATGAACACAATGAGGCGCATATTGGCGATCTCGTGAGTATCATGGAAACTCGGCCTTTGAGCAAGACCAAGCGTTGGCGTCTCGACTCGATTATCGAGCGCGCCAAGTAAACAAGTTCAGCAAGGCTCCGCGCTTCACCTGTGCCTGTTGTTTAGTAGGTACGGGTGAGCGGGGAGAACCAGCTCGACTAAGGAGAATCAATGATTCAGCAGGAAACGCGGCTTCATGTCGCCGACAACACGGGTGCTAAGGAATTGCTTGCCATCCGCGTGCTCGGTGGATCGAAGCGACGCTATGCCGGCATCGGCGACATCATCGTCGCCTCCGTTAAGGATGCTATTCCTGGCGGGTCGGTCAAGAAAGGCGACGTAGTTAAAGCTGTCGTCGTCCGTACTGTCAAGGAACATCGTCGTGTTGATGGTTCCTATATTAAGTTCGACGAGAACGCCGCTGTTATTCTCGGCTCTGGCCGTGAACCAAAGGGCACTCGTATCTTTGGACCAGTCGGTCGTGAATTGCGTGATAAGCGCTTCATGAAGATTGTGTCCCTCGCCCCGGAGGTGATCTGAGATGGTAGCCAAGATTAAGTCCGGCGACCAGGTAAAGGTTATCCGCGGCAAGGATCGCGGTAAGGAAGGCAAAGTACTTCGTGTACTCGCCGAAGACCGTTTGATCGTCGAGGGTGTTCAGGTTGTTAAGAAGCATGTGCGTGCTACCCAGCAGGGTCAGCAGGCAGGCATCGTCTCTGTTGAGGCTCCAATTCACCGTTCTAACGTTATGGTGATTGACCCAGAGACCAAGCAACCAACCCGCGTGGGCGTGATTGTTAAGCAAGAAGCTCGCGACGGCAAAGTAAAGACCGTGCGCGTGCGTGTAGCTAAGAAGTCCGGAAAGGAGCTGGCATGACCGATACTACAGTTGAGGCGCCGGCAACTCCGCGCTTAAAGCAGCAATACAATGATCAAATCGTTCCAGCTTTGGAAAAGGAATTTGGCCACACTAATCCTATGCAGGTGGCTCGTTTGCAGAAGGTCGTCGTCTCTATGGGCGTTGGCGCTGCAGCTCGCGATTCCAAGCTTATCGAAGGTGCGATTAAGGATCTCACTTTGATCACTGGTCAGAAGCCAAAGGTTACTAAAGCTAAGAAATCTGTTGCGCAGTTCCATTTGCGCGAAGGTCAGGCTATTGGCGCTTACGTAACTCTTCGTGGTGATCGTATGTGGGAATTCTTGGATCGTTTGCTCACTCTGGCTTTGCCACGTATCCGCGATTTCCGTGGTATTAATGGCAACCAGTTCGACGGTCAGGGTAACTATAACTTTGGTCTTACGGAGCAGTCAATGTTCCACGAGATTGATCCTGATTCGATTGATCATCAGCGTGGTATGGACATCACCGTGGTGACCACCACCAAGGACGATGTGGAAGCGAAGTCGCTACTTAAGCACCTCGGTTTCCCATTCAAGGAGAACTGATATGGCAAAAACCGCTCTGAAAAACAAGGCGGCCGCTAAGCCGAAGTTCAAGGTGCGCGCTTATACGCGTTGCCAGGTTTGTGGTCGTCCTCACTCCGTGTATCGCAAGTTCGGTCTGTGCCGTGTATGCCTTCGTGAAAAGGCACATCGCGGTGAGTTGCCGGGTGTTACGAAGTCCAGTTGGTAAATATCGACGCTGAAGGTCCACTGCTTTAAGAATAACTAAAACAGGCGGTGGAAACCACGGCGAGAAAGGGCGTTAGCCCAACATGACAATGACAGATCCTATCGCAGACATGTTGACACGTCTGCGTAATGCGAGCGCGGCAAAGCACGATACCGTGGAAATGCCGTACTCCAAGTTCAAGGCGAATATCGCCGAGATTCTGAAGCGTGAAGGCTATATTAAAGACTTTGCTGCTAAGGAAGCCAAGGTTGGACAGACTTTGGAAGTCACATTAAAGTATGGCTCCAATGGTCAGCGTTCCATCCAGGGCATCAAGCGCATTTCTAAGCCAGGCTTGCGTCGTTACGCAAAGTCTGATTCTTTGCCTATGCCTCTTGGTGGTCTCGGTATCGCTATTATCTCGACCAGCTCGGGATTGTTGACTCAGAAGGAATGCCTCGACAGAGGCATTGGCGGCGAAATCGTCGCCTACGTATGGTGAGAAAGGAGAGCTGAAAATGGCATCGCATATTGGTAAGCTCCCCGTCGACATTCCTGCAGGCGTGGAAGTAAAGATTGAAGGTCAGTCCTTTAGTGCTAAGGGCGCTAAGGGTTCTGATTCCTATGTAATTCCAGAAGGTATTACCGCTGAAGTTGCTGATGGCAAGATCGTTTTAACCCCAGCTGATGATTTGCGTCCAACTCGTGCAAAGCACGGTTTGGCTCGTGCAATCGTAGCGTCCATGGTTAAGGGTGTGCATGAAGGCTACACCAAGACTTTGGACATTGTTGGAACTGGTTATCGTGCTGTGATGAAGGGTAAGGGCATTGAGTTCTCACTCGGATATTCTCACACTATTACCGTTCAGCCACCTGAGGGTATTGAGTTTGAATTGCCAAACGCAAATCAGGTAATCGTCAAGGGTACTGACAAGCAGGCCGTTGGTCAGGCTGCCGCTAACATTCGCAAGCTGCGTGCTCCAGAACCTTATAAGGGTAAGGGCATTAAGTACAGCGATGAGCGTATTTTGCGCAAGGCTGGAAAGGCTGGTAAGTGATATGAGCGTTAAGATTTTCGGTAAGGGTACCAAAGTCGCGCGTTTGCGTCGTCACGCCCGTCTTCGTAAGCGCATTTCTGGAACTCCAGAGCGCCCACGTTTGGTAGTTTCTCGTTCTAACCGTCACATGGTTGCTCAGATTGTGGATGACACTAAGGGTCTTACCCTTGTAAGCGCTTCCACCTTGACTTCTGACTTCGCTGGTTTTACTGGTACGAAGACTGAAGCTGCTACCAAGGTTGGCGAGTTAATCGCTGCCAAGGCGAAGGAAGCGGGTATTACCGCTGTAATCTTCGATCGTGGCGGTAATAAGTATCATGGTCGCGTCGCAGCAGTAGCTGAAGGCGCCCGTCAGGGAGGTCTAGCACTGTGAGCGATAACGAAAAGGAAACCCAAGTGGCTGAAGAAACTCAGAACACTCAGGCATCCGCCGAGGAGCGTACTGACGATCGCCGTTCCCGTCGCTCTAAGGGCGAAGGTAAGCGCGGAGAGCGTCGTAACCGTCGTGAAGAAAACCGCGGCGAAGAGCTTCTGGATCGCGTAGTTACTATTAACCGTGTTTCCAAGACTCACAAGGGTGGTCGTACCTTTAGCTTTGCAGCACTTGTTGTTGTTGGCGACGGTAAGGGCACTGTTGGTGTTGGCTACGGTAAGTCTCGCGAAGTTCCAGCAGCTATCGCTAAGGGTCAGCTTGATGCTAAGAAGCATATGTTCACTGTTCCACGTATTCGTGGTACCGTAACCCACCCTGTGTTGGGTCACGATGCTGCTGGCACAGTTTTGCTTCGTCCAGCTGCTCCAGGTACTGGTGTAATTGCTGGTGGCGCTGTGCGTGCTGTTATGGAGTGCGCTGGCATTACCGATATCCTCACCAAGTCCATGGGCTCTGCAACCGCTGTTAACGTGGTTCGCGCTACTGTGGATGCTTTGAAGAAGCTTGAAGAGCCAGAGGAGATTTGCGCTCGTCGTGGACTTTCCCTCGAGGAAGTTGCACCAGACGCATTGCTTCGTGAGCGCGCTGCAGGCATTGCCGAAGCTCGCAAGGCTCGTGAAGAAGCTCAGGCTGCTAAGGCTGCCCAAGCAAAGGATGGTGAGTGATGGCTAACTTGAAGATCACTCTGGTGCACGGTTTGGTTCATTCCACCGAGCGTCAGCGCGCGAACGTTCAAACTCTCGGTCTTCACAAGATTGGCCAGAGCGTTGTTCGCGAGGACAATCCAGTCAATCGTGGCTTGGTTATGGCCGTTCGCCACTTGCTGAGCGTTGAGGAGGTTGACTGATTATGGCTAATGAAGAACCAATGTTGCACATGCACACGTTGCGTCCAGCTCCAGGAGCTAAGAAGGATCGCATTCGCGTGGGTCGTGGTGAAGGCTCTAAGGGTAAGACTTCGGGTCGTGGCGATAAGGGTACGAAGAAGCGTTACCAAGTTCGTCCAGGCTTTGAAGGCGGCCAGCTTCCACTTTACATGCGTTTGCCTAAGCTTCGTGGCTTTAAGAGCCCATTCAAGAAAGAGTTCCAGGTTGTTAATGTTGCAGCCCTCGAAGAGCTCTTCCCAAATGGTGGCGAAGTTACTGTTGCTGATTTGGTAGTTAAGGGCGCTGTGCGTGATGGTTACCCAGTTAAGGTTTTGGGTGATGGCGATCTTAAGGTTGCTTTGACTCTTAAGGGAGTTAAAGCTTCTGCATCTGCTAAGGCCAAGATTGAAGCTGCTGGTGGCTCTGTTAGCGAAGAGTAATGTACTCAGCTGATAATGCTAATTAACGCAGTGATTTGACTGTTTAATAATCCCTCTAGTTTTGGCTGGAGGGATTATTTTTTATTGTCTAAACTCACGGAATGACTGTATCGGTATGCACCGTGATATAAACTATTGCCTCAGAGTTTGTTTTTTTACTGTTGCGCCTAGATCGTAGCGCAAAAAAGGGAGGAAGACCCAGGTGAAAACGTTAATCCAGGCCTTCAGGACGAAGGAGTTGAGGAATAAGATCCTCTTCGTCTTCGCAATGATTATCATCTACAGAATTGGTTCCTTTATTCCAATTCCTGGCGTTGATTACAAAGTTATACGTGCTTGCACAGCTAAGCTTGCCTCTTCTAGTGAAAACTTTATTGGTTTGGTGAACCTGTTCTCTGGTGGTTCGCTTTTGCAGCTGTCTATTTTTGCATTGGGCGTTATGCCTTATATTACGGCGTCTATTGTTATTCAGCTGCTTAGGGTTGTGATTCCTCGTTTTGAGGCTCTTCACAAGGAAGGTCAGTCTGGAGAAACAAAGCTTACTCAGTACACTCGTTATTTGACTATTGGCTTGGCAATTTTACAGTCCACAACCATTTTGGTTACTGCACGTTCTGGTGCACTATTTAATTATCAGTGTGGTCAGGTTATTCCAGATGGCTCTATGTGGAGCTTACTGGTTATGGTTTTGATTATGACTGGTGGCACTGGTTTGATCATGTGGATGGCAGAACTTATTACGGATAAGGGTATTGGTCAGGGCATGTCAGTGTTAATCTTCATGTCTATCTGCTCTGGCTTCCTTCCAAAGCTGTGGGAAATTGGTTGGGGAACCAATGGTACTAATGGCGATTGGACCAAGTTCTCTATTGTCGGTGGCGTTCTGCTTGTAATTCTTATTTTTGTTGATTTCGTGGAGCTTGCTCAGCGTAGAATTCCTGTACAGTATACGCGCCGAATGATTGGTCGTAAGATGTATGGCGGTTCTTCTACATACTTACCTCTTAAGGTCAATATGAGTGGTGTTATCCCACCAATTTTTGCATCCTCGATTCTTGCTATTCCAACTCTTCTTGCTCAGTTCGGTGATAGTCGTAAGGATTGGGTGCGTTGGATTAATGCCAATTTAGCAAACTCTACTTCTGTGTGGTACATAGCCTTGTACACAGTTATGATTGTGTTCTTCTGCTTCTTCTACACTGAGATTACTTTTAATCCAGATGAAACTGCAGATAACATGAAGGAATACGGCGGTTTTATTCCAGGTATTCGTGCTGGTAGTGCTACAAGTCGCTATCTTAGCTATGTCATGAATAGATTAAACACTGTTGGTGCTGTCTATTTGCTATTCGTAGCGTTGATTCCAACAGTTTTGATTATGTCTTTGCACCTTAATATGAAGCTTCCATTTGGTGGTACTACGATTCTTATTATCGCAGGTGTTGGTTTGGATACTTTGCGTCAAGCCAAGGCTCAGACCGAGCAGTTCCAATATGCTGGATTCTTGTTTGATCATAACGATAGTAAGCAAGTTGCTAAATAGTATTACTAGATAGGTTTTGTTGTTAAGATTTGCGATGGAGCATAAAGAAACAAGGAGATTAATATGCGATTGCTAATTATGGGACCACAGGGCGTTGGTAAGGGCACTCAGGCTGCTTTGCTTGCAGAGCATTATGGGATTCCTGCTATTTCTACTGGCGATATTTTCCGTTACAACTTGAAGAATCAAACGGAGCTTGGTAAGAAGGTTCAGGGTTATCTTGATAAGGGTGAGCTTGTTCCAGATGAATTGACAAATAGCATTGTTAAGGATCGTCTTGCTCAGGATGATGCTAAGAATGGCTGGATTCTTGATGGATATCCACGTAATGCGTCTCAGGTTAAGGCTTTGGATCTTATGCTTGAGGAGCTTGGTACTCCTTTGGATCACGTTGTTGCTCTTGAAGCGGAGCGTGAGGTTTTGCTTGAGCGTATGAAGAAGCGCGCAATTGAGCAGGGTCGTTCAGATGATACTCCTGAGGTAATTGCTACTCGTTTGGAAACTTACGAGAAGGAAACTGCTCCTCTTCTTGATATTTATGAAAGCCGTGGTCAGCTTGTTGAGGTTGATGGTGTTGGCGATATTGCTGAAATCAACAATCGCATAGTTGAGTCTTTGGTATGAGATTTATTTAAAATTTAGATTTTCTCGTATTTATAATGCGCCTTTTGCGACACGCCGAGTGTTGTATTGGGCGCATTTACTGTATCATAGAAGATTGGCGTGTCTTCGGATACGTAAAGTAGTACGTCCAAGGAACGGAACGAGGCTCATGGCAAAAGACGGTGTGATTGAAGTCGAAGGCACGGTAGTTGAAGCACTGCCAAACGCGATGTTTCGCGTTCAGCTTGAGAACGAGCACATTGTACTGGCTACGATTTCTGGAAAGATGCGTAAGAATTATATTCGTATTCTTCCTCAAGATCGTGTTGTGCTGGAGATGAGCCCTTATGATTTGAACCGTGGTCGTATTACGTACCGCTATAAGTAAAGGTACAAGCAAAGGAAAACCATGAAGGTCAGCCCTAGCGTGAAGAGGATCTGCGAAAATTGCCGCGTGATCCGCCGTCACGGTCGCGTCATGGTGATTTGCATCAACCCACGTCATAAGCAGCGTCAGGGCTGAGTGGATCCCCACCGCGAAGATAAAGGATAAGGCGCTAAGTCGCAGCTAAAGCTGAACCCTGGGTGCGCAGGCCCAGGCCGCAGGATTGCGGGAGACTTGGTGCACGACCTGCGTAATAGTAAAGGAATTACAATGGCACGTCTTGCCGGAGTAGATATTCCCAATGAGAAGCGCATTGAGATTGCCCTCACCTACATTTTTGGTGTAGGCCGTACTCGCGCTAAGGAAACGCTTGCCGCGACCGGTGTTAATCCGGATACTCGCGTCAAGGATCTTACGGATGAACAGTTAATCACTTTGCGTGATTATCTTGAAGCTAATTATAAGATTGAAGGCGATTTGCGTCGTGAAATCGATGCAGACATTCGTCGTAAGATTCAGATCAACTGCTATCAAGGCCAGCGTCATCGCAAGGGTCTTCCTGTGCGTGGTCAGCGTACTAAGACTAATGCTCGTACTCGTAAGGGTCCGAAGCGTACTGTCGCCGGGAAGAAGAAGGCCACCAGATAGTAGTCGGTGGTCGGCTCTAGGCCACGAGTTAATTCTCATCGCCTAGACATACCAACTAATTCGTCATTAGGAAACGAGGGTCAATGGCAGCTGCAAAGCAAGCCTCGCGCAAGCCGCGTCGCCGGGACCGCAAGTCGGTACCGGTTGGGCAGGCGCATATTAAATCAACATTCAATAACACGATTATTTCCATCACCGATCCATCGGGTGCAGTCCTTTCTTGGGCTTCCGGTGGCGATGTCGGCTTTAAGGGTTCCCGCAAGTCGACTCCTTACGCTGCAGGTATGGCTGCTGAGTCTGCTGCTCGTAAGGCAATGGAACATGGCCTGAAGAAGGTCGACGTGTTTGTTAAGGGTCCAGGTTCCGGTCGTGAAACCGCTATCCGTTCCCTTCAGTCCGCGGGTCTTGAAGTCGGTTCTATTACCGACGTCACCCCACAAGCGCATAACGGCGTTCGCCCACCAAAGCGTCGCCGCGTCTGAGCACTCTTACGAATCCATCCATCCAACCCGCTTATGGGCGGCGAGTGCACCACCGACCAGAAGCTGAAAGGATACAAAAGTGCTTATCGCACAGCGTCCAACACTTACCGAGGAATCACTGAATCCCCAGCGTTCTCGCTTTACAATTGAGCCGTTGGAACCAGGTTTCGGATACACGCTCGGCAATTCGCTGCGTCGTACCCTATTGAGCTCCATTCCAGGTGCTGCCGTAACTTCGGTACGCATTTCTGGTGCTCTCCATGAGTTCACGACTCTGCCAGGTGTTGAAGAGGATGTCACTGAAATCCTGCTGAACATTAAGGGTATCGTACTTACAAGTGAGTATGACGAGCCAGTAGTGATGTATCTTCGCAAGAGCGGCAAGGGTGAAGCAACAGCTGGAGATATTACTCCTCCTGCTGGCGTCACTATTGCCAATCCAGAGATGCATATCGCTACACTTGCTGAAGATGGTGAGCTTGAAATTGAGTTCACCGTGGAGCGCGGTCGTGGCTATGTACCTGCTCAGATGAATAAGCAGGAAAACAGCGAAATCGGTCGCATTCCAGTGGATTCGATCTACTCACCAGTTTTGAAGGTGAGCTATAAGGTCGAAGCTACCCGCGTGGAACAGCGCACGGACTTCGATAAGCTCATCCTGGATGTGGAAACTAAGCCAGCTATTACACCACGAGATGCAGTTGCATCTGCTGGTTCGACTTTGGTTGAGCTTTTTGGTCTTTGCCGTGAGCTTAACGTCGATGCAGAAGGTGTTGAAGTTGGTCCAGCTCCAGTCATGGGAGAAGTTGATTCTCAGATGGCTACTCCGATTGAGGATTTGAATCTTACGCAGCGCAGCTACAACTGCTTGAAGCGTGAGGGAATCCACACTGTTGGTGAGCTGGTAGTACACACTGAGCAGGATTTGCTCGATATTCGTAATTTCGGCATGAAATCCATCGATGAGGTTAAAGAGAAATTGCAGTCTATGGGATTGTCTCTTAAGGCCTCGCCGCTTGGCTTTGACGCCAATAATCTCGAAGGTGGCACGTTCTTCTCGCCAGAAGACGAGTAAACAGTCCACCGCCAATCGTCGTGGTTTTTGGATGTTCGGGTTTTTGCCCACCTGAATTCTGCGACAATAAGGAGTAATAATGCCTACACCGAAACAAGGGCCTCGTCTGGCTTCTAGCCCAGCGCATGAGCGCCTGATGCTGGCCAACATGGCTACTAGCCTCTTCCAGCACGGTCGTATTGTGACTACTTTGCCAAAGGCAAAGCGTCTTCGTCCACTTGCTGAGCGTTTGATAACATTCGCTAAGCGTGGCGACTTGCATTCGCGCCGCCGTGTGTTGCGCGTGATCCGCAATAAGTCCGTTGTTCACATGCTTTTCACTCAAATTGCTGAGCAGATGAAGCAGCGTGAAGGTGGCTATACCCGCATCGTTAAGATGGCTCCTCGTCGTGGTGATACTGCTCCACAAGCTATTATTGAGCTTGTTGTTGAGCCAGTAAGCCCAAAGAAGGCTGTCGTTAAGGAAGCTGAGTCTGCTGCTAAAGTTGCTGCTAAAGAAGAAGCAGCCGAGTAGCTTAGATTAGCATCTTGATGCATCGGTAAGTAAATCTTTCTACGAGTAGTCGTCGTGTTTTAGATTTATTGAACGGGTTGGAGTTTTATCTCCAGCCCGTTTTTCTATATCTGATATATCTTTTCTATATCTGGTATCAATTATTATTGAAATATGACAAATATTCTCGATTTAGTGAATAACGATTTTACTAACTTTAAAGATAGAAAATTCAACGCCGTAGATTCGCTTATTTTATGCGAGTTGGCGTATGTTTGCATGCCTGAATCGATTCCAAAGTATAATGACGATTCTAACGCACTAGCAACCGTTCCTTTAAGCGAATTGCTTCGCGGTGAGGATTTTTCTTCAATGTTTAGCTCTGGTTCAGCTAAAGTTGATGATTTTCGTAAGAGTCTTCTTCTCGCTGTTGCAGCTAGTCCGCGATATAGGGGAATGCGAGTCGGCGAGGTTCTTGAGCGTTTTGATGAGTCGAAGGTTGATGATTCGTGTGAACAGCAGTTTGCTGCAGTTACTTTTGATTTGACTGATTGTGTTGGCTATAGATGTTTTGTTGTTGCTTTCAGGGGGACTGATAACACTCTTGTTGGGTGGAAGGAAGATTTTAATATGGCTTTTCGCTGCCCAGTTCCCGCACAAGAGTCTGCTGCAGAATATTTGCTCTCGATAGCAAGGCGTGTGCATAAAAATTATTGCAATAGTAGCGTTAAGAATAATATTTTTCATAGAATTTTTGGTTATTTTGCGAATTTGTTTGGGAAGAAGCCAGAGCAAGCTGATATGTCGCAAGCTGATACGCTGCAAAACGATATTGTGAATCAAAATAATGATTCTAATATTTTTGTTGTGGGTCATTCAAAAGGCGGGAATATGGCTGCATATGCGGCAATGCGTTTGGATGCAGAAAATCAACAACTTGGTGATCTTGTCAGTAAAATTTATTCTATGGACGGTCCTAGTTTTGGCTCGGATGTTGTTGATCCAAAGGTTTTTTCTCGTGTTGTTTCCAGAATCGAAAAAGTCGTTCCACAATCTGCTTTTATTGGATTGATTATGGATACTGGCGTACCGTATAAGGTTACGCTTGCTGATTCTATTGGATTGATGCAACATTTTGGCATGTATTGGCAGGTTAAAGATGGAGATTTTGACTATTGTGATCATGTAACTCCGCGTGCGCTTGCTGTTTCTAAAGCTGCTAATGATTGGATGTTGAATTTGCCTTTCGAAGAAAGAAAACGCAGAATCGATAGTGTTTACAACGCTTTAACTAGCTTAGGATATCCTACTTTTGATGAAATTTCTGCGCATTGGTCGGAGCTTTTGCCGAAAATATTGAGCATAGCAACGCATATGGATTCAAAGACTTATGAGTTAATTCGTAATATTATGAGTGCGTTTACTGGTGTTGGTGGATCAGAACATAAGAATTGAAAAGATTATTGTTGCAGTCTGGCGACTAGGGCGACTAAGGCGACTAATATTCGGTTTTTTTTTTCTAATAATTGTATAATTTTTTGGAAGGTTTTTTTGATGCGTCTTCGTTTAGATTTAGCTTATGATGGCGGTGATTTTTACGGTTGGGCTAGGCAGCCGAATTTAAGAACAGTTCAAGGCACTTTGGAAGACGCTTTATATAAAGTTTTGCGTGTACATGATGGCGATTCTTGTTTTCCGCTTCGACTAACAGTTGCTGGGCGCACGGATACTGGCGTTCATGCTTCTTATCAGGTTTGTCATTTAGATGTAGAAGATGATATTTTACAAAATTGCGTCGGTCACACAAATTTGACGCCTGTAAAAGCTTTAGAATATAGGCTTCGTGGGGTTTTGCCTAAAGATATTTCGATTCACAGTGTAAGCATTGCACCAAGCGGTTTTGATGCTCGTTTTTCTGCGCTTGACCGCACATACGTGTATAGGATTAGTGATGCGGCAAATCGCGAGAATTTGGATCCGCGTATGCGTGGTTTTGTGTTGCAAATTGATTACGATTTAGATGTCAATTCTATGAATCAGGCAGCACAGATGATTGTTGGTTTGCATGATTTTGGGTCTTTTGCTCGTCCAAATCCTGGTGGAACTACGATTCGCTGCGTTAAAAAAGCGGTTTGGAATCGCGTTTGTTTGGATGGTTGCGCGCCTGTTGGTTCGTCTATTGCTTCTAGATCAACTGGCAATATTCCACCTATTGAGCACGGTTTGATTGAGTTTACTATTGTTGCTGATGCGTTTGCACATAATATGGTTCGTTCTCTTGTTCAGGCTTGTGTACAAGTTGGTTGCGGTAAGCGTTCTGTTGACTGGTTTAAGGATAAGATTGAAAATCCGATTCGAGAAGGATCTACTGGTCCTATTGCGTCTAATGGTTTGACTTTGGAATATGTTGAATATCCTCCGAAAGATCAACTTGAAGTTAGGGCTAATGCGATTCGCGCTCGTCGAACTCTTGAAGAACTTGATTGATTGTTTGCAAAATTCTCAACACAAATTTGTGTATATTCTAGGGTTGGTTTACAATTGAAAAGTTGCGTTTCTTTCTGCATTTTGCAGTTTGCGCAAAATGGATGAATGTCCGAGCGGTCTAAGGAGCACGCCTCGAAAGCGTGTGAGGGTTACACCCTCCGCGAGTTCAAATCTCGCTTCATCCGCAAGCAGGGTTTCTAGCGATTGGCTAGAAGCCCTTTTTGTTTGCGTTTGTGTATTTTTGCCTGCGTTTGTTTCTTTTCGCCCGATATTGTTTCCAAAATCGCCAAATACGTAAACAATCTCGGGAAAATGTTCTTGCTTTCGTTTCTTTTTGCCCGCATTTGTTGTCATATTTGCTAAAAAAGGGAACAAACGCGGGATAGTAGGTGTTGTGTTGGTGTGGTGTCGGCGTGTTGCGCGTGTGGGTTGTATGGAATGTTGATTTTTCAATGGTTTTATAGTGTTAATGTTCTTGCTTGAGAAGTTTCCTGAGAAAAGTCTGGGAAAATTCTTTAAAAAGCTTGAAACAATGTGTTTTTACGGTTTTATTAGTGTTAATCCACAAATATTATGGTGAAAATAGTTTTTATTGTGGATTAGTTTGTGTGTAACATTATTTTTTTCTGTTTGTTTTGTGTGGTTGCCTCTTGACTTTTTTAAACGGGGGGGGGGTATGTTAATAACAGCTGCTAGCTAGATGCTCTAGATGGTGGTTATCCGCAATGTTTTGAATGTTGTTGGATGTTTAAGATTTTTCTTCGTGTACCTGCACGGAGGAGAAGAAGAAAGGAAATTAAAATGATGAATAAGAAAGCTATCGCCGCTTTCGCTGCTGGCGCTACTTTGCTTGCCGGCTTCGCAATGGCAACCCCAGCATTCGCTGGTGAATACACTGACAAGGTTTATGCAGAGGCTTTAACTGTTAAGACTGGTGCTGAGGCTAAGGTTGCTGAGGCTCAGGCTGCAGTTACAACTGCTGAGAATACAGCAACTGAAGCAACCAAGAAGTACAATGATGGTCTTGCTACATTCTTGAAGACTCAAGGAAATACTGAAGAAAAGTACAAGCAGGATAATGCTGGCAAGCCTTCGTTTGAAGCTATGACCAATGCTAATGCAACTCTTGCATCTAAGAAGGCTGAGTTGCGTAAGGCTAATGTTGCTCTCCGCAGGGCTGAAGCTGATTTCTCTGCAGCTGATCTTGCTAAGAGGCTTCAGGATGCTAAGGATGCTAAGGATGCTAAGGCTGCTGAGGATCTTTATGAGCATTCCCAGTATGGTGAGTCATATCATCCATTCCTTAAGGAAGATGGTACTTTGCGTCAGGAGAATCCTGATGGTACTCCAAAGCAAGACGACAAGCAGGCTCCTAAGAAGGATGACAAGAAGGACGATACTACCACTCCTGATCAGAAGATCAAGGATCTTGGTAAGTTGAACTTGTCTGATGCTGCTAAGAAGAAGCTTGCTGTTCATTACGTGTATAAGGCTAAGCTTGCTTTGGATGAGGCTGATAATAATCTTGCTGAGAAGAAGGCTGATTATGCTGCTAAGAGGAAGACTCTTGTTGAGACTATGACTGAGCTTGCTGCTCGTAAGGCTGCTGCTGAGAAGGCTAACCAGGATTTGACTGATTTCTTGGCTTCTGGTGAGAATAATTCTGCTAAGGAAACTGCTCTTCGTGATGCTTTGAACCGTGCTCATGCTCATGAGCAGCGTGCTTTTGATGCTGAGCAGAAGGCTGAAGCTGAGTTTAATGCTGCTCGTGATGCTGCTTTCGCTGCTGTTGCTGCTTATAACAAGGCTTTGGCTGAGTATAAGGATGCTTATAATGATGCGGTTCGTTTGGGTGTGAATCCTGCTGCTCTTCCTCCTGTTGTGACTTCTGATCCTTTGGCTGCTGATTTCCCAGCTGTTCCTGGTACGAAGCAGATTTATGCTGATGCTTTGAATGGTAAGTTTGGTCCTGCTGCTCAGGCTTCTGCTAAGAAGACTGAGGTTGCTAAGGCTCAGGCTGCTGCTCCAGCTGCTGCTGGTAAGGCTGCTGCTAAGGGTGAGCTTGCTGCTAAGGGTGGCAATGGTCATGGTAAGTCTGGCGAGAAGCTTGGTAATGCTGGTGTTGGTGTTGCTTTGACTGCTTTGGCTGCTTCTATGCTTGCTGGTATGGGTGCTGCTGTTCGCAAGATGCGTCACTAAGCATTATTTACCACCTTATTTAGGGTTTGCGCTCAACGACTGGTGTGGTGTTTTGTAGGGAAGCATCACACTGGTTTATTCCCGATTCTCTTTGGTTTTATTGTTTTAACATTGGTTTGCTATTGTTTTTCTTTTCTTCCCAGTGTTGATTCGTTTAGCTTGTTGGGTTTGGGTGTTGAGTGTTGTTGCTTTCGGTTTTGTTTGCTACTAGGGGCTTTCAAAACCGGAAGCATTTTTTTGTGTTTAAGGGCTTATTGTGTGTGATAGCTTTCATAATTAATACTCTATGAGTATTATTTTCTCGATAGATGAATTTAAAAATTAATTTTTATATAAATTTTGAGCTTTTAATAATAATTATTGATTTTAATGGTGCAACGATTTTTATTTGAAAACGTTTTCAAATTTATTATTAAGTTTATCGTTAACTGCAATAAAGCCATTATATATAAAGAAAAAATCATATTTTTATTATTTTTATTATTTTGGTAGCGCTTTCAAACAATATGCGTTACTATAAAGGTGTCACAAGCTTTGTCGAGTGGCGTATGAGTTTATTGCCAAGAAGGTTCAAAGGAGAATTCAATGAAAAGGCAAACTATTCTACAGCTGGCATTAGTTGGTGTACTCAGTCTAGGATTGACTTTGTCGGGATGTGGTAATCCTGCTGCTATGAGTAATAATTCTGATGAGTCTACAACTTCTGCAAATTATTGGCCGAATGCAAATAGGAAATTATCAGGAGTTAAGCTGACTTTTTGGGTTGGTCAATCTGATAATAAAGTACCTGTGCGTGTTATAAAAGATTTTGAACATGCTACTGGCGCAAAAGTTGATTTACAAACAATTCCAGACACTTATGAAAATAATGTACAAACAAAGATTACTACTGGAGATATGCCAGATTTAGCAACTTGGGAACCTACAAATTCCATGCTTGCTGGGTTTGTTAGTACAGGAAAATTACAGAAGTTGGATCACGCTCCATGGGTTAAAAATTATGCGTCTGGTATTTCTGATTTAGGAAAAACAAAGGGTCATCGATATGCAGCTTTAATATCCCCGGTTAATGTTATGGGCGTTTGGTACAACAAGAAAGTATTTGAAAAAGCTGGTATTACTGATCTTCCTAAAGGATGGGATGGGCTGCTCGAGGCTGCTAAGAAAATACAAAAGACGCATGCAGCACAGTCTCCATTCTTCGAAATGGGTGGTTCTCAATGGGGTACTCAGTGGGGTGTTCAGGTTCAACTTGCAGAATCGGCTCGTGCTGGACTTTGGGATCGTGTAAATAGCGGCAAAGAGAAGTTTACAGACAAAATCATTATGACTGCTATAAAGAATTATAAGAAGTTATTTGATGATGGATTGTTTAATAATGATGCTGGTTCTGCAACGCTTAATGATCAAGCTGCAGCATTATTTGAAGGCAAAGCAGGTATGATTTTTGGTAATAACGCTCAATTTAATATTGCTGCTGCATTAGCCAATAATGATAAGAAAGTTATAGATGATACTTTAGGGTTCTTGCCGATTTCTGCTTCTGGTAATATTTCGTCGTTGTCTCCTGGAGCTTCAAGCGCAGTAGTAGCTTTCAAGACTGGTGATGCGCAACGTGAATCTGCTGCACGACAATTCTTGAATTTCTGGATGTCTGTTGGTTATAAGAATTTTGTTAATGATCGTAACCTTGTTTCCGCTCTTAAGACTGTTGCATCTCCATCAACTGTTCCTCAAGCTTTGATTGATGCTGCTAATTCTATTGGTCATAGTGCTCCATCTATGCAGTCAGCTGCTATTGCTAATCCAGATCTTTATTTGAATCTCGCTAACATGATAAATGGAACTGTGAATCCAGAACAAGTAGCTAAAGCAACGCAAGATCAGTTTGCCCAGATTGCAAAAGCCCAGGGTGCAAAAGGATTCTAACAGAGTTTTGATTCTTAAAAATATTCATTAATGAGGTGATTAAGAGATTTATTTTTTAAATCTCTTAATCACCTATAGCGGGTATTGAATTATATTCATCTGTCTGCGTGAAGTTATTTGAAAGGTATTTATTATGGGTGCTCATAGTAGTTTAATGAGAAAAAATTACCCCTTAGCTTTTTTGATTCCTGCAGGTGTTATGCTGACAGTTTTCTTTATTGCTCCAACAATTATGAATTTTGTTTATGCATTTACTGATTGGTCTGCTTTTAAAAATACGATTAATTTTAATGGTTTTGATAATTTTCTTTCATTATTCCAAAACGGAATCTTAATGAAAGATATACAAATAACATTGTTTTATGCCATATGTATTGCTATTTTTCAAAATGTATTTGGATTATTCTTGGCTGTTTTGTTAGAAAAGGATACTCTGTTAAATAGATTAGCAAGAATAATGTTTTTTATCCCTGTAATTATGTCTGCATTAGCTGTTGGATATATTTGGCAGGCAGTTTTAAAAAATTCAGGTGCGCTAGATCAGATTCTCTCAGGTATATTTGGTCATAGTATAACTACTGGATTATTGGCTAATACCCATACTGCAATCATTACAATTGCGTTCGTTCAAGGATGGAAGTGGATGGGTTTGTCAATGCTTATATTCCTTGCAGGATTAAAAACTATTGATTCAGATGTTCTTGAAGCTGCTTATATTGATGGTGCAAGTAGCGGTCAGATTTTCTGGAAAATTAAATTCCCTCTGTTAGCTCCCGCATTCACGTTTAATGTTGCGACAAGTTTACTTGGTTCATTAAATGGATTCGATATGGTGCAGGCTATGACAAAGGGTGGACCTGGTGGTTCTACAGAAATTCTTAACATCTTTATTTGGCGTACATTTGGGCAAGGATTATATGCTCAATCGACAACAATGAGTATGATTCTTTTCATTTTAGTAGCACTTATTGCTTTACCTGTTATATATATTCTACGCCGTAGGGAAAGGAATATTTTCTGATGTTAATGCGTTTGTTAAATTTATGTTTTCGCAATCGGACGATTGTAAATTCCAATAGTTCTGTTAGATTATCAAAGATTAATCGCGTTGCTCGACGTGTAGTTCATGATATTTTTGTAATTTTTATCATGATTATATTTCTTGCAATTCCATTTTGGCTGTTGATAATTACCGCTGGTAAAACACAGAGTGAAGCACTGAAACTTAGTATGTCTGTTCCTAAACAATGGCATTTGCTTGAAAATTTTTTGACTGTTATACGTGATGGGAAAATGTTAGCTGCATTTTTTGGATCTATAATTGTTACATTGCCATCTGTGTTTATTGCTATATTTGTCGGGTCAATGGCTTCGTGGGTTTTAGCAAGACGTGCAACTAAGCCTGTTGCAGCTTTGTATGTTGTAGGTATATCTGGGCTAATATTGCCTCCTGCCGTAGTTACAGTAATGATGCTGTTGAAAATGATTGGTCTTTCTGGAACTGCAGTAGGAATGATTTGCGTTTATGTTGGTATTTATTTGTCTACAGTTATATTCTTTGTAACTGGATTTATTCGTACTATACCTACGGCTTTAGAAGAATCGATGAGGGTAGATGGTGCTTCGCCTATTAGAATATTCTTCATGCTAATTCTTCCGCTTCTTGCACCAACAATTGCTACTGCAACCATTCTTCTTATACTCTATATATGGAATGACGTTTTTTACGCTCTATTTATACTTTCTGGAAAGATGAGTACATTGCCTCTTAATTTGTATAATGTTGCTAGCGCTGGATTGTATCTTAATAATTGGCATTTGATTTTTGCGTATATAGTTCTTATGAGTCTGCCATTGCTTATAGTTTTTGGTATAGCACAGCGAAAGATAATCAGTGGTATTACTGGAGGTGCAGTAAAGTAGTAGCTGCTATTTGTGGTTGCATTGGTTGTTAGATTTAATTAGTAGTTTTAATATTAAATTGTGGTTTTGATGGGAGATTATATTGTGACAAAGAGGTCGAACAATAATAATAAACCGCCATCTATTAGTGATGTGGCTAAGCTTGCTGAAGTATCTACATCGTCTGTATCTAGGTATCTTAATCATTCTGAGAGTTTAACGCCAGCTAAGAGGGAAAGTATTGCTAATGCTATTAAATTACTTGATTATCATCCTTCATTGCTGGCGCAAGGTTTAGCTTCAAAACGATCTAATGTAATAACATTTTTCGCTGGTCAAGATTTACTATATGGCGTTGTTGGTTGCATAAAAGGCGTTGAAAGAATAGCTTCGCAATCAGGAGTTGTGGTTAACGTTATTTTGTTTGATGAGCATCAATCTCCTTATACTCTTAAGCAATGTATTAAGTCAGCATTAAGTACTAATCCATTGGGAATAATAATTGATCAACCTCGATATGGAATAGCGTGTGATGAAATTATTAGAAATGCGCAGAAAGATTTACCAATTGTTCTTATTGGTGGGAATAGACGTAAGGGACAGTATCAATTGTTCACTCACGATGATCAGGGTGGATATGCGATAACAAAATATTTGTTATCTCTCGGATCGGATACTGTCTATTATGTTGCGCCTCCAGAAGAAGATGAAGAGCAAACTAGGCAATCTGGTTGGAAAAAAGCCTTAGAGGAAGCTGGAGCAGTAATACCAAATCCATATAAAACCTCGTGGGATCCATTAGATGCTGAAAAAATTGGTGTATCTCTTGGTAGGCGCAATGATGTAACTGCTATTTTTGCTGGTAATGATGAAATTGCTTTAGGAGTTATGCGTGGTTTATATTCAGTTGGTAAACATGTTCCTGAAGATATAAATGTTATTGGATTTGACGATAACCCAATTGCTAGATTATCTGTTCCAGCATTAACGACATGGCACCAAGATTTTGAACTTTTTGGAGCTTATGCTGCTCAGATAATTCTAGATCAGTCAAATGGTAAAGCAGTAATAGATAAAGATGAGCCACATTTTATAGGTCATAATACAGAGCAATTAGTTATTCGTGAATCTACTCGTTATCGTAAAAATGGATAGTTTATATGGCTTTTGTGTTGCTAGTGGTTAATCAGGTGAAAGAATAAATATGATGTTGAAAACTAAAATTTTTACAAATAATGGGATATCGGTTATTTATCGAAATATAGGTTGCGATAACGTTGATTTTATATTGGTTCCAGAGAAATTTGCCGATAAAGCAATGCGTGATGATTGCAAGCCAGAACCATTAGTACAAGCGAAAATTGTTGGTGATTCTTATCCAGATGGTTTCGCGCAAGGCAGAACAATGAGAAATTCATCTACGGTGCAGGGTATGCATTTCGTTTCTCAGAATTGCGTTATGAGAGGCAAATCTTCGTTTATTACTACAGTATTAGAAGACAGTAGACATGTACAGTATATTCATAATTTGCAATTTGGAGCTTGTTCGTCAACTGTAGAAATCACTACAGAAGTAAAAAATTGTGGAAATAAACCCGTTACGTTAGAGATGTTGTCGAGTTTTACTTTAGGTTCTCTATCGCCATTATTGACAGGTCTTGCAGCAGAAAGCATGAGAATACACAGACTTCATAGTACTTGGAGTGCAGAGGGACGTTTAATCACAGAAAGACCAGAAGATCTTCAGCTAGAGCCTGATTGGCAACAACATAGTGCAAATTCTTTACGGTTTGGAAGTGTAGGGTCTTTCCCTGTGAGAGAGTGGGCTCCTTTTATTGCAATAGAAGATATTGTAAATAATGTTACATGGGCTGTATCAACAACTCATGCTTCTAGCTGGCAGATGGAAATATATAGGCGCGATAATGGTCTTTCTATATCTGGAGGTATTGCAGATCGTGAGTTTGGTCATTGGATGCATACAATTAACCCTGGGGAATCTTTTACTGCTCCTTCTGCTATCGCAACTGTAGTACAAGGTGGAGTTGACTTAGCATCTCAATGTTTATTGGAACATACTCGTGAGAATTTATCTCTGCCGAAAAATGAGAAGGCATATCTTCCTATAATTTTTAATGAATATTGCTCAACATGGGGATTGCCTACTGAGAAAAGTGTTCTTTCGCAATCTAAAATAATAAGTAAGCATGATATTGACTATGTTGTTATTGATGCTGGTTGGTTTGATCATGAGTCGTTTGATACTGCAATAAGGTTCGGAAAATGGTGTGTTGATAAGCAATCTTTTCCTCACGGTATGAAATATGTTGTAGAAAGGCTTCATAACTTAGGTTTAAAAGTTGGAATATGGTTTGAATTTGAAGCAGTGGGAGAAGATGAAGAATCCTTATTCAATCGTACGCAATGGCTGCTTAAAAGGGATGGTGTTCCTATAACGTCAGGGCAACGTCGTTTTTGGGATATGAGAAATAAAAATGTAAGAGAATACTTACGTGTGCGAGTAATTAATTTCTTGAAAGAAAATAAAATTGATTACCTTAAAGTGGATTACAATGACTCTATAGGCATAGGTTGTGAAACCTTAGATTGCGATTATAGGTGTGATTGTAACTCTCTTGGTGATGGTCTTTACTCGCATATTCAAGCTACTATGTCTTTCTTTGATGAAATACGAAAATCTTTACCTAATCTTGTTATTGAAATATGTTCAGCTGGTGGTCATAGATTAGTTCAATCTTTTATGCAAATTGCTTCAATGGCTAGCTTCTCTGATGCGCATGAATGTATTGAATCTCCTATCATTGCAGCCAATATGCATAGGATGATTTTGCCGAGACAATCGCAAATTTGGGCAGTGATGAGGGAAAATCTTGATGAGAATGCTGTCATTTATAGGCTTTGTACGGGTTTTCTAGGTAGATTGTGCCTATCTGGGGATGTTGAAAGTTTATCTGATTGGCAATGGAGGTTAATAGATAAGGCTATAGGTCTGTATCAAAAAATTAATAAAACAATTGATTGCGGTATAAGCAGTTGGATTGGTAGTGGAATAGTCAGCTATCGTAGTCCTAAAGGTTGGCAAGCAATCATAAGGAAACCTATGGATTGTAATAATCCTCTATTTGTTGTGCTGCATACTTTTGCTAAATCACCTTGTAAAGTTATATTGCCTATTCCGCATCAATTTGTGAATAAAAATATAGAAACTTTTATGTCAGAAAGTATGAAAATATCGTTCGATGGCGATAGCTTGTGTATAAGTAATCTTCATGATTTTGAAGCGGCTGTTATTGTTTTTGACTAAAATGAGAAAATTTTGCAGGGGTTAATGTAGCGTTTAAAAATTGA
The DNA here is from genome assembly GCF_049244015.1 of Gardnerella sp. KA01002. NCBI lineage: Bacteria > Bacillati > Actinomycetota > Actinomycetes > Bifidobacteriales > Bifidobacteriaceae > Gardnerella > Gardnerella sp. KA01002. Next base: position 1,367,130 of record NZ_CP058365.1, on the reverse strand, counting down.
TATGTTTTTGATAATTCGGAATTAAGGGTTTATATATGTGACTTATTGATTCATTGTCATCGCGGCTACGAGTGATTTATGGTGGACAGTATAAGCGGCAAACCAAAATTCTCGTAGCTTTCTCCTATAGGGCGGCATGAAGTTTGTGTTTTACATGAGCTCCATGCCGCTTTGCTTGTATTTGTGCATGTTTTGTGTTGAATCTGGTGTAAAGCGTGGTCATGTTGCTCGCGCGGTTTAAGAACGAAGTCGTAGATTCGCCCGTGTTTGTTCCCAAAATCACCAAATACGTAAACAAACACGGGCAAAAAGAAACGAACACGGGCAAGTATTCCCGCATTTGTTTCTATATTTGCTAAAAAAGGGAACAAACGCGGGTTTATGTTCTTATGTTTTGACCTTTTGATCATATTGTTGTGTATTTGGTATCGTATAATTCATTGATTTTGTGTGCAATTTACATTTGTGAGTTATCGGTCCATTGGCGTGTGTTGCTTGCTGATTTAATTAAGCTATTTTTCTAGTCTCAAGTAAATTTGTAAGAAACGCCGAAATAGTAAAATCATTTGACAAACTTAGGTTAATCATTTTACTATATTGATATCGGCATGAAGTCGTGCTGGTTTGAGCAAAGGAGCAATATGAGTTTATGGAATATTGATAAGATCGAATATGTAGGTAGAGCGCAAGGTCCAAAGGAGGGTCTAGCTTTTCACTACTACGATGCGGATAGAGTTGTAGCTGGAAAAAAGATGAAAGATTGGTTGCGCTTTGCTGTTGCATGGTGGCATACTTTCGACCAAACTCTTGTTGATCCATTTGGAACTGGTACGGCTCATAGACCGTATTATGGCAAATATAGTGATCCTATGGATGAGGCTTTAGCTAAAGTCGATTATGCATTTGAGCTTTTCCAGAAATTGTCTGTGGGATATTTCTGCTTCCATGACCGCGACATAGCTCCAGAAGGCGATACTCTTCGTGAAACAAATCGCAATCTCGATCGTGTAGTTGATAAAATTGAAGAGAACATGAAGTCAACAGGTATTAAATTGCTATGGAATACCTCATCTCTGTTTACAAATCCTAGATTTGTGTCTGGCGCTTCAACATCTCCATTTGCAGATATTTATGCATACTCTGCAGGTCAGCTAAAGCATAGTTTAGAGATTGGCAAACGCTTAGGTGCTGAAAATTATGTATTCTGGGGTGGTCGTGAAGGATACGAAAACCTGTGGAATACACAAATGAAGCGCGAACAAGAACATATGGCAAAATTCTTCCACATGTGCCATGATTATGCGCAGGAAATTGGTTTTGATGCGCAATTCTTGATTGAGCCAAAGGCTAAAGAGCCTACGATGCATCAGTATGATTTTGATGCTTCGACTGCAATCGCATTCTTGAGAACATATGATTTGATGGATGTATTTAAGCTGAATCTCGAAGGTAATCATGCTAATTTAGCTGGTCATACTTATCAACATGAGATTCGTACTGCTAGAGAAGCAGGTGTTCTTGGATCTTTGGATGCAAACCAAGGCGACAAGCTTATTGGGTGGGATATGGATGAATTCCCAACTGATCTTTATGAAACTTCAACTGTAATGTGGGAAGTTTTGCAAGAAGGGTCGATTGGTCCTCATGGTGGTCTTAATTTTGATGCTAAGCCACGTCGTACGTCTTTTGATGCTGAGGATTTGTTCCGTTCTCATATTGCTGGTATGGATTCATTTGCAGCAGGCTTATTGGTCGCTGCAAAAATGCATGAAGATAAATTCATTGAGAATTTACAGGCAGATCGGTACTCTTCATACGATTCTGGTATTGGATTAACTGTAGAAAATGGCACAGCCAGCTTGTCATCTCTTGAAGAATATGCTTTGGATATTCCTCAAGAAAAGTTGATCGCTGCAACTAAATCTGATCATCTTGAATCAGTGAAGGCAACGATTAACAATTACATTATTGATGCTCTAAGAGAAGGGTGATTCAAACTGTATCTAGTATAACTGAGTAAAAGTGTGAATATTTAATAACAAAATATTTGTTAGAGTTATTGCGTCATTCTCTTCCTTCCTCCTAACTTGGCGTGTCGCTCTGATTTTTCGGGGTGACACGCTTGGTTGTATGTAAGTATTTGAAAAAGATATTTTACAATTTGTCGTTATTTACTAAATAATATTCCGTTCAAAGCCGAAAGGGATAATGATGAAAAAGTGGAAAAAGATCATTGGTATCGCTGGTGCGTTGGCTATGTTGTTGCCATTTGCTGCTTGTGGAGCTCCTTCTACGCGTGGTGGTGCTAGTGGGGCTGTTAATAAGAGTGGAAAGATTAGTGTTGGAATTTCTATGCCAGAACAGCAATTGGAACGCTGGCAGATTGACGGCGAGAATCTTAAGAAAGAACTTGAGCATTTTGGCTATAAGGTCACCCTGCAATATGCTGATGGTAAAACTGATTTACAGTCTTCTCAAATTCAGAATATGGCAAATCAAGGTGCAAATTATGTAGTTATTGCATCAATCGATGGAACTGCTACTGGTGCTGCTGCTGAGCTTGCTGAGTCTAATGGTGCAAAAGTTATTGCCTATGATCGCTTGATTATGAACACCGATGCTGTTGACTATTATGCTACATTCTCTTTGACAGATGTCGGTCGCATGCAGGGAGAGTACATTGTAGACAAGCTTGGTCTTAAAGAAGGTAAAAAGGGACCATTTAATGTCGAATTGATGTCTGGATCTCCAACAGATAATAATGCTAGATATTATTATGAAGGTGCTTGGAAAGTGCTAGAGCCTTATTTTAAATCTGGTGTCTTGAAATCTAAGTCCGGCAAAGTTCCAAAGAGTCTTGATGATTGGAAGTCAATAGGTATTGACAATTGGGACAGGCAAAAGGGACAGGCTGAAATGGAAAACCGCATTAATTCCTTCTATAACGATGGTACGAAGTTAGATGCAGTTCTTGCTCCAAATGATGCTATTGCGTTGGGTACTGTTAACGCTGTTGAGTCTGCTGGATGGAATTATTTCCCAATTATTACTGGTCAAGATGCTGAAAAGGCTAATGTTGCTGCAATTGTTCAAGGCAAACAGACTATGACAGTGTATAAAGATACGCGTAAGCTCGCTAAGGCTACAGCAAAAATGATTAAAGATCTTGTTGATGGTAAGAAGCCAAATACAAAGGATGTCTTTAATAACGGTAATAAGGATGTTACTTCTATGCTTCTGTCACCAGTATCTGTAGATAAAACGAATGCCAAGAAAGAGCTTGTTGATTCTGGCTATATTTCGGCAGCTGATGCTGGTTTGTGATACTAGTCGAGCACTCGGCTGCTAATCAATTATGTAGCTGAGTGCATTTGATACTGGTTCAGTTACGACAATATCGTATTTCATTAAGAAAGGAAAAATCAGTGACTGACAAACAAGATGTCATCCTTGAAATGCGTCATATCGTGAAACGTTTTGGTTCGGTTACAGCGCTTGAAGACGTAACATTGAAAGTTCGACGTGGACAAATATTTTCAATATGTGGAGAGAATGGCGCTGGTAAATCGACGTTGATGAATGTTCTTTCTGGTGTATATCCTCATGGAACGTATGAGGGAGACATTATTTATGAAGGTAATGTTTGTAAATTTAAAACGATTCGTGATTCTGAGGCAAAAGGAATTGTTATCATTCATCAAGAGTTAGCTTTAGTTCCGTATATGAGTATTGCTGATAATATTTTCCTCAGCAATAGGATTAAAAAGGGAATTGCTATAGATGATACTGAACAATATCGTATTGCTCGCGAAGTTATGAAAACTGTTGGATTGGATGAAGATCCAAGTAATCTTATTGCTAACATTGGTGTTGGTAAACAACAGCTTGTTGAGATTGCAAAAGCTTTGACGAAAGATGTAAAGCTTTTAATTCTTGATGAACCTACTGCAGCCTTAAATGATGAGGATTCTGCAAATTTGCTTCATCTAATTGATCGTTTGCGTCGTGAGCGTGGTATTACGGCTATTATTATTTCCCATAAACTTAATGAAATAGCTTATATTGCTGATGCTGTACAAGTGATACGTGATGGTAAGACAATTACTCATATTGATGTTGATGATCAGCATCCATTGGATCAAGATGAGTTGATTCGCCATATGGTAGGTCGTCCTCTTACTAATAGGTATCCTGAGCATGTTGCAAAAATTGGTAATGAGGCTTTTCGAATAGAACATTGGAAAGTGCATCATCCGTTGGATGAAAAACGATTAGTTGCCAATGATGTTAGTTTCAATGTGCGTAAGGGTGAGATTGTTGGCTTAGCTGGATTGATTGGTGCAGGGCGAACTGAAACTGCGATGAGTGTTTTTGGTCGTCAATATGGCACTAATGCGTCTGGTAAATTGTACTTAGATGGCAAAGAGGTTAAATTCAATTCTGTTCGTTCTGCAATTGATCATGCTGTGGCATATGCTACAGAAAATCGTAAAGTTTATGGATTGAATTTATTAGCTTCTATTCGAGAAAATACGTCGTTAGCTAATTTAAAGTCAGTTAGTAATCTGGGTGTTATTGATAGACATAAGGAAGCGAAAGTTGCTGAAGAATATCGTCACGATTTTCGTATGAAGTGTAACACTATTGAAATGCCTGTTGGCAATCTTTCAGGCGGTAATCAGCAGAAGGTTGTATTGGCAAAATGGGTGGCAACTCAGCCTAAGCTTCTTATTCTTGATGAGCCTACTCGTGGCATTGATGTAGGCGCTAAGTATGACATTTATGAGATTATCGACAAGTTAGCGGATTCTGGTAGTGCGATAATTGTTATTTCTTCGGAATTGCCAGAATTGCTTGGTATATGTGATCGTATATACACGATGAGTCAAGGCAAAATTACAGCTTGTTTGAATGCTCATGAGACAAATCAAGAAGAATTAATGAAGTATATGACTTGTGATGTTCCATTGGAATATGAGAAGTCATTTACCGTTGAATAGTTCAATCTATCAGATTTTATTAGTAATTAAACTTCGCATCGTTGCGTAGCAAAGAAAGAGGATATTATGTTTGGATCAATATCTGCTTATTCAAAGAAGAAAAATACAGCTATTGGTGCTCCTGGATTAAAAGAGCTATTGCTGGGGAATGCTCGTTCTTACGGTATTTATCTTGCTCTCGTTGCTGTTATCATTATTTTCCAAGTGTTGACTGGAAATAGGTTGTTGTATCCAAATAATGTTGTTGCATTATTCCAACAAAATGCATATGTTATGATTACGGCAATCGGGATGCTTATGATTGTTGTTGCTACACATATTGATTTATCTGTTGGATCTGCTGTTGCATTCATTGGCGGCTTAGGTGCCTTTGCTATGAAGCATTGGGGAATGAATTGGATGCTTGCAATCGCTTTCATGCTTTTTATAGGTTTACTAATAGGTGCTTGGCATGGATTCTGGGTAGCGTATGTTGAAGTTCCTGCATTCGTAACCACTTTAGGTGGCATGTTGATCTTTAGAGGTTTGGCAACTGTTGTTGCAGGCGAGTCTATTCCATTACGTTCTCGCGAATTCAGAGCTATTGCAAAAGATTATCTTCCTAATATTTTTGGATTCTGGGGCGGATATGATGGATTAACTATAGTTGTAGGTGCTCTTGCCATTGTAGGTGTAATTGTTGTGCAACTGCGTAAGAGAGCGAAGTCGTTGAAGACTGGATTATTGATTGAGCCACTTTCGTTTACTATTACGAAAATTGTTGTATCTGTTGCAGCTATTGGTTTTATCACTTATTTATTGGCATCTTCTGGAAATTCTCAGCAAGGCGGTATTCCAATAGTATTGGTTATTATTGCGGTTCTCGTTGGAGTTTTTTGGTTCGTGTTGAATCGCATGATTTTTGGTCGTGATATTTATGCTGTTGGTGGAAATAGAAAAGCAGCTATTCTTTCTGGCATAAATACTAAATTGGTTGATTTCAAGATTTTCTTAACGATGGGTGTTCTTACAGCAATAGCGTCTGTTGTAACATTGTCTCGACTTGCATCTGCTACCGCTGCAACTGGGCAAGAATTTGAGATGGATGCTATTGCTGCATGCTTCATTGGTGGTGCTGCTGTTTCTGGTGGAACTGGTACGATTCCTGGCGCCATGGTTGGTGCATTAATTATGGGTGTTCTCAATCAGGGCTTGTCTATTATGGGTGCGGATGCCGCTATTGTCAAAACTATTAAAGGTTTGGTGGTTGTGGCTGCTGTTGCTTATGATTTGATTAGCAAGAAGCGCAAAAAGTAATTGTATTAATTAAAGTACTTAAGTAGTTTTAGTAATTATTGTAATTAAATTATTGTAATCAAAATTGTGCATGTATCGTAAGGTGCATGCACTTTTTATATTTTTAAATACACATGCATATATTAAAATGCTCTGTTATATTACATTGAACAATGTGCTATAACAGAGCATTTTCAAATAAATGTCATATTGGAATATTTATTTTATTTATTTTTCTAAGTTGCGGTAATGTAAATACTTTTTATATATTTCTTCGTTAGGTTCTCCAGACAAAGTTGTTTCTATTTCATTCTGCCAAATAGGTGGATACTCTTTACCTGAAAGGGTCCAAGCTGCTTGTTTTGCAGCACCGATAGCAACATATTCGTCGGTTTTTGGTAAAGTGACATCACTTCCTAATATAGATGGTGCTAATGCTCGTATTGCTGATGATTTTGCGCCACCTCCAATTAGTAGAATCTTTTTTACTGTGACTCCTAGTGATTTTATTAATTCCAAACAATCGCGCTGAGAGCATAACAATCCTTCTGTAAAAGCGCGCGCTATGTTAGAAGGTTTTGTGTTTGCTAATGTTAGCCCATATATACTAGCTGTAGAATTTGGTCTATCTGGAGTGCGTTCTCCGTCAAAATATGGTATAAGTGTAATTCCTTGTGCTCCTGGTATGCTTTGTGCTGATAGATTTGCGAATTGTTCGTAGTCGACGCTTAGCGCTTTGCATCCAGCGTCTATTATTCTCGAACCATTAATTGTGCATGCTAATGGAAGCCAGTGCCCAGTGCAGTCGGCAAAACCTGCAACTGCAGTAGTCATATCGTATATTGGTGTTTGACAAACGGCTGCGGCTACTCCTGATGTTCCTAGTGATATAGATACATCTCCAATTCCCATGTTTAAACCCAAAGCAGCCATAGCGTTATCTGCACCTCCGGGAGCTATTAAGCATCCTCCAGCTACATTTTTACCTGCTATTTCTGGATCTGCATATGCTCCTATTTCGTTAGGGTTTAAAACTTTAGGTAAAATTACATCGTCTCTACCGAATGCAAGTTTTATCAAATCTCGTCTGTAGTTATTAGTGGTTGGATCAAAGTATCCTGTTCCAGAAGCGTCTGAGCGATCCGTGAAAAGTTTATCAAGTCCAATAGTATCCCTATTAGAAGGATTAGAAGAGCTAGATGGACCATATCCTGCAATTCTCCAGCTTAGCCAATCGTGAGGTAAGCAAATAGCCGCTACTTTATTTGCTAGTTCAGGTTCATGATTGGCTACCCAAGCAATTTTTGTTACAGTGAATGACGCTACAGGGGATAATCCAACTGCACGAACCCAGTTACGCTTTCCTTCAAGGGTTTGGATTTGTTTATCAGTGTTTTTTTCTGATTTACCTTGTAGACTCTCGATTAACTGTGTAGCCTCTGGTGCTGAGCGAGTATCATTCCATAGTAGTGCATCTCTAACAATGTTTCCTTGCTTGTCTAGAAGTACCATACCATGTTGTTGACCTCCGACTGACAGTGCGCTGACGTCATCTAGTCCTCCGGCTTGTTCTTTTGCTTTTAGGAACGCTTCCCACCATCTATCTGGGTGTATGCTAGTTCCTTCTGGATGTTTTGCTTGTCCGAAACGTACTAATTTTCCTGTTTCGGCATCTGTAATTCGTATTTTTGTTGATTGAGTTGATGTGTCAATTCCAGCAACAAGTATTTGTTTCATAGTTACTCCTGTGTAGACTGTTATTCTTTTTGACATTTTTATTTTTTCTATTCATCTGAAGGCAATTGCGCAAACATTGCACTCGCTGATTTGCAATTAGTTAGATGAATGAACTAAGCTAAAGCTTAGCACGGTTTAGGAGAATTTTCTATTAGTATTGTGACCTATAGGTTGGTTACTTGTCCGTTAGATTTATGTGTTGTATTAGAATTTGTCAAGTAGCGAAAGAGGTAGTATGTCAGCTTTACGAAGTATAAATCAGGATGATTTGCGCAATCATAATTTGTCTGTTGTTTTAGACACTATTTTGCGTTCTGTAGAGCCTATGACTCGTGCAGAATTGGCTCGCGCAACTGGTTTAACCAAGGCTACAATATCTTTGCTTGTGCAAATACTTATATCTAGTAAGGTTCTTCATGAGGCAGATAGTGTTTCTGTGCATTATGGTCGTCCTGGTACGTCACTCGCTGTTAGCGTTGGAAGTTTTTGTGCTTTTGGATTACAAATAAATACTGATGGTTATGGTTTTGCTGCTGTTGATATAAATGGTGATGTTATTGACGAGCAATGGGTTGATTGCGATATGGAGCAGCTCACTGCTAATGAAGTTTTTGATAATCTAAATAATATTGTGCTTGATAGTGAAACAAAAGCTAGAGAATTAGGGTACATTATACTCGGCGGTGCATTAGCTTTGCCTGGTGTTGTGATTGATGGATCTATCTTGTTGGCGTCGCCGAATTTAGGATGGAAAAACCTTAATCTTGGACAATATGAGCTTGTTAAGAGACTTAATGTGTTTGCTGCAAATGAAGCTAATCTTGCGGCTATAGCGCAGATTCCTGGTTTTGCTACGCAGCGTAAAAACGATAGCATTATGAAGCCTTCAGATTCTTTTATATACATATCAACAGATATTGGTATTGGTGGTGCTGTTGTTAGAGATGGACATGTTGTTTATGGTGAAAATGGTTTTGCTGGAGAAATAGGTCATGTGTCTGTGTCTTTAGATGGTCCTGTTTGCAGGTGTGGAAGGCGTGGATGCTTAGAGGCGTTTGCTGGTAGGAGAGCATTGGTTGAAACTGCTCACATTGCTAGTGGGTGTGATGCAACAAAAATTGAAGCTGTAAATGTTTTACTTGAACGTTGGAAATCTGGTGATGAGATAGTTGTTAGCGCTGTCGATAAAGCAGTAGAAGCTTTAGTATCTGTAATTGGGTCTGCTGTGAATCTACTGGATATTAATACGGTTATTTTAGGTGGTATTTGGCAGCGATTTGGTGTTGGTCTTACGCAAAGAATTAGTAAAGAACTTACTTCTGAAGTATTATGCAGCGAAGCTGTAAATGTTAGAGTCTTAATGTCAGAAGTTGGTGGAAGGTCTGCATTGCTTGGAGCAGCACAAGTCGCGCTTCGAAGGTTTATTGATAAACCATTAGATTATATTGAGAAATCAAGCATTGACGAATGAAGTGAGAGTTTATAATTTTAACTTTTGTAATAATTATCTTGTTTTTATAGTAGTTTTCTTGTTTTTATCGTAATTTTGTTTGATTGTAGTTGTGTATATGAGTCTGAATAGATATTGTTGTGTAGTTTTTAATAGCAATAACTTTGGCAGTGTGTCATAGACGACACGCTAATTAAATGCAAACCTTAAAAAAACCTGAAAGAATCTTAAAAAAATTCTATATACGGCGTGTCTTGGATATTTTTCTGTTTTTAAATATGATTAATCGTAATTTTTACGCTTTATTGGTTATATTATTGTGATTTTTTAGAAAAAATTCAAAACAAGCCTGAATGTAAGCTGAATGTTTTGGTTGATTTTTGTTAAAGCATGTTGTATCTTTTGAATCAGCAACCAGTGAATCCCTAGTTCAACTGGTGCTACGCGGGAAACCGCATAAGGCAAATTCTTTTTCGTGTTCCTAGCACGGAGGAGAAGAAGAAAGGAAATTAAAATGATGAATAAGAAGGCTATCGCCGCTTTCGCTGCTGGCGCTACTTTGCTTGCCGGCTTCGCAATGGCAACTCCAGCAATGGCTGATGCTGATACTGATGCTAAGATTGCAGATCTTAAGACGTCTATTGCTCTTCTTGAGACAAAGATGAAGAATAACAATCTTAAGCCATCTGAGGATGTTCTGAACAATTATGATCAGGCTAAGGCTAAGTTTGAAGAGACTGATAAGGCTCTTACTGCTGCTTACGCTGCTTATGACGCTGGATTTAAGGCGTATAAAGCAAAGCAAGGCAATGAGAAAAAGTCGACTGACGACTTCGACAAAGATACAGAGAAGGCTTACGGAGCTGATAGTAAGCAGAGTGGTGATGATTTAAGTAAGGCACTTGAGGCTGCGAAGACTGCATATAACACGGCTAATACTGCATTTGATGAAGCCAAGGGAAAGTTAGCGGCATATAATTCTGGTTATACTCAGGATGTTGCTAATCTTAAGGCTTTGAAGGAAGAGCTTGCTAAACTTGTTGGTGGTAAGACTACAACTTCACAGCCAACTAAGCCAGGTGAAGCAAAGCATGTTCATGTGAAGGCTGCTGATAAGGCTAAGGCTGTTGAGGCTGTGAAGACTGCTAAGTTGCATCTTGATGATGCTTTTGCTGCTTATACTAAGGATTATGCTGAGTATGAGAAGGCTAAGGCTACTTTGGCTGGTAAGGTAGCTGCTCAGGAAGCTGCTGAGAAGGCTTTGAAGGCTGCTCAGGATGCTTTGGAAGCTTACAAGGTTTCTGCTAAGAATGATTCTGCTTTGGCTCAGCGTCTTGCTGATGCTGTAGATCGTGCTCAGGCTAAGGTTGATTTTGCTGTTGCTGAGACTGCTAAGGCTAATAAGGATTATGCTGAGGCTAAGGCTAAGGCTGTTGCTTCTACTGCTAAGTATAATGCTGCTTTGGCTGAGTACAAGGCTTGCTATAACGATGCGGTGACTTTCGGTGTTGAGGCTTCTAAGCTTCCTCCTGTTGTGACTTCTGATCCTTTGGCTCCTAATTTTGAGGATGTTCCAGGTGCTACTAAGGCTATGAAGGATGCTGCTAGTGGCAAGCTTGGTAAGGCTGCTCAGCAGGAGGCTGGTAAGGCTGCTGCTAAGGGTGAGCTTGCTGCTAAGGGTGCTAAGGGTCATGGTAAGTCTGGCGAGAAGCTTGGTAATGCTGGTGTTGGTGTTGCTTTGACTGCTTTGGCTGCTTCTATGCTTGCTGGTATGGGTGCTGCTGTTCGCAAGATGCGTCACTAAGCACTACCTACTTGGCTTTACTAAACTAAGAGCGTATGCTCCTGTAGTAGAGCTGAGTAAGTTGCAACTTCCAGTGGTTTGGTTTTACTAAGCCACTCGGGGGCTGGGTTCTCTCAGCCCCCATTTTCATATCTAAATAAATTACTCATTGAATCGAGGCGACGTTGCCTATGTCTAATAAAATCCCTGTGTGTGAGGATTGTTCTAATTTGCAGATTAAAGCTTATAAAGAATGTATGTGTAAAAAAATTCTAGACCTTATTGGTGCTTATATAGGATTCTTTTATATTATTCTAGTTGCTATACCATTATCAGCGATGTTTATTTTTAATACACAAAATAAACAATTTTCTTCTTTTTTATTTTGTTTTTGCTTTTTTCTCGGTGGTTTTAATATTTATGCGATTCATGATTATTCTTATTTCTCTATTGTTTATGTAAATTATTTTATTTTGATTTTTTATGTTGTAATTATTTTATTTTTCTTTATTTACTCCCACTACAAAATAAAAAAAGTTTGCTGTAAAGAAATTTATGATTATTTATATGATGATTTAAGAGATAATCGCATGTATATGTATGCTTCTACGACAATTATGTTTATGTCTATTACTGTTCATGATTTTATTTGTTATAGAAATTCTCTTATTCCTAATAATTTTATTGTTGTTAAAAATCTCGTTGTTAATGATGATTTTGTTATTTCCAACGATTTTGCTATTAATAAGTCAGTTGTAGATTCTAGGCAAATAGTGGCTGTAGCTATTCTTCTAATTTCTTGTTTTATTGGAGTTCGTATGAATATTTATAAAAATAAATCTTATTCAACAAAAATTGATTTGGATGATATGACTGTAACTGATAAATATTTAAAATCTGATGATAAAGATAAAGAAAGTGAACTTTTTATTAAAAAATCTATGCTAAAGTACTATAAAACAATGGAAACAAATTATCAGTTGTTATTATTGTTCTTTACATTTTTAACATCTGTATTTAGCTTAAAATCTTTTAACATTTTTTAATACGTAGCTAATTGTTTCGCATTAACAATGAATTGAATTAATCCTTTTTGGGACTCTAATGAAAGAATTATCTTACGCAAGTAAGTGGTTGTAGTGTGTGTCGTTATATTGGCGTGTGCTCTTATATTTGTTTATTTTTGCCCGCGTTTGTTATCATATTTGGCGATTTTGGGAACAAACGCGGGGAAGTGTTCTTGGTTTTGTAGTCGAATAAGCCGTTGTATATGAGCTTATTTCCAATATTTTCGTGGGTATCAATATGAATTACTGTTTTTACGAGAGCTTGTAACAAACGTATATTTCAGATGATCTAACTTTTTATTCTGCAAGTAGAATTTCTAATAGTTAACGTTAATGGTAATTGAATATGTTTTGTTTCTCCATTAAAACTTATTAATTCTAAAGTAGATTTAGCAATAGCTTCAAATGGTTGCTGCAATGTTGTTAAGCTAGGATGCGCCCATTTGCCAATATGAATTCCATCGCACCCTATTACAGATAAATCATCTGGTATCTTTAATCCATATCTTTCAGCTGCTCCAAGTAACCCTAGTGCTGAAATATCTGAGCTACAGAATATTGCGGTTGGTGGATCTGGGTTACTTACTATGTATGGGAATATACTTTCTCCAAATTCCTCAGTATATGGACCAGAAAATATTAAAGAATCATCGTATAATATTTTGCTATTTGATAAAGCAGATAAATAGCCATGTTTTCTGTCTGAGGTTGTGCTTAATCCATCTGGTCCTGACACGTAGGCTATTCTCTTATGCCCCAGGGAAAGTAAATAACAGACAGCTTGGTATGCTCCAGAGTAATTGTCAACAGTTACTGTTGATATATTAGATAATTTTTCATCATTCATTTGCTCATCTATTAGAACGGCATTCATTCCAGAAGGTATTACTTTACGCAAAGCTATATTATTGTTATTTAATCCAGCGTATATAAGTCCAATATACTTTTGCTCTTTAATTATGGATTCAACAATATTTCTTTCTTTTATTGGATTTCCTTGCGATATTTTAATATTTAATGTATATCCTAAACCATCTGCTGCCATGGATAGTTGTTGACATAGTTCACTATAAAATGGGTTATTTAATCCAGGAATAACAAGCGCCAGTGCTTTGTAAGTTGTCTTTGAGTTTATTTTAGTTGTGTATTTATAGAAATGTGCAGCCTCGTCAATTCTTTGTGCTGTAGAGTCTTCTACGTTTAACGTACCATGCAAATATCTCGATACGGTAGATGTAGATACATTTGCTCTTCTAGCCACTTGAACAATTGACATATAGACTCCATAAGTTTTATTGAAAAAGCAATAGTTTAATAAGTAATTTAATACTGTTAATGCTACTATTGCGCAAAAACTTTTACAATAGAAAAATTTGCGCAAAAATATTATAGTATTCTAGCAATGAAGCCCTTTTAGCCCATATTTTTAGCGTTTTTTGTGTTTGTTTTATTTGCGCAAAAGATTTATTATTTTTTATAAGAACATCCTTAATGTGTGAGATTTACAAAATAGAGATGTTTTTATTTATTCAAAGCAAAGGAGCTGTTTATATGACAAAAGTTTTACTAGCTGGAGAATCTTGGATTTCATCCACTACAGAATATAAAGGTTTTGATGAATTCACATCCACTAAATTAGAAATTGGTTGCGTGGAATTTCTTGATGCTCTTAGAAAGTTTGGTCACGATGTTACACATCTAAAAGCTCATGATGTTCCAGAAAACTTTCCATGGACAATGGATGAATTAAACAAATACGATGTTGTGATACTTTCAGATATAGGAAGTAATTCATTTTTACTACCTAATAGGGTATTTGGTGAAGGAAAAAGATGCGTAAATCGTTTAGATTTATTAGCTAAATGGGTTCGTGAAGGTCATGGACTGATGATGGCAGGTGGATATCTTTCCTTTGCTGGATTTGAAGGTAAAGCTCATTATCATGGTACATCTATTGAAGATGTGCTTCCTGTTGAAATAAGTCCATTTGATGATAGAGCTGAAAAACCTCAAGGTGTAATTCCTAAAATAGTATCCAATCATCCAATTGTGAATGATTTGAGTCCTATTCCAATTCTTCTTGGATATCAAAAGCTTTTAGCTAAAGAAAGTTCTAATATTCTCATGAAAGTTGATGATAATCCTTTGCTCATTGTTAATGAGGTATATAAAGGCAGAAGTATTGCTTTTGCATCAGATATAGCTCCTCATTGGGCTCCGGAAGCGTTTATGCAATGGAGTGGATATGGTCAACTATTTTCTAATTGTGTCAAGTGGCTTTCTAAAGAAATTTAATAATTGCAAATTAAAATTATTATTCACTATAAGAGTGAAGAATTATATGAAAGGAGATAATCATTATGAATAGTAAACAACGTTATATGGTTCCTTTATTGTTCATTGGAACGGTATTGGCTGGTATGCTTTCTCCAATGCAATCTGCTGTGAATGGACAATTGGGAAAAGAATTAGCTGATGGCAATGCTTGCGCAGTAGTATCATTCGGTTCGGGACTTGTTGTTATGTTTATCATAATTCTCTCTCGAGCGTCTACAAGACAACAATTTGCTTCAATTCCTTCGAAAATTCGCTCTAATAATATACCTTGGTGGAGTTGGCTAGCTGGATTATGTGGAGCTATGGTTGTTTTTTCTGAAGGAGCATCTGCGTCCGTACTTGGTGTTGCAACATTCCAGACAACTTTAATCTGCGGAATGGTTTTGTCTGGATTATTATGCGATAGATTTGGAATAGGTGTAGATACAAAGCAACCGTTTAATTTACCTCGTATATCTGGTGCAATTCTTGCAATTGTTGCAACTATTATGGTTGTTTCACCAAGCTGGCATGCTCCGTCAGTTGTATTTCTAGCTGTTCTACCATTTGCTGCTGGTCTTTTAGCGGGATGGCAACCTGCTGGTAATTCGGCAGTGGCTAATGAAACTGGTTCTATGTTAGTTTCTATAACTTGGAACTTTATAGTAGGTTTTTCCGTACTAGCAATTGCTCTTATTGTTAGAATCGCTACAGGTCAGACTTCTTTCCATCTTCCATTGACTTGGTGGATGTACTTAGGTGGTCCGCTTGGATTATTGTCTATAGCCTTAATGGCTTTATTGGTGAGAGGATTAGGTCTACTTCTTCTAGGACTAGCTTCGACGGCTGGACAATTACTTGGGTCTGTGTTGATCGACTGGCTTGTTCCAGCGTTAGGTGCAAAAGTATACGTTATTACACTTATTGGAACAGTTGTAGCACTAGTAGGTGCTGTTATAGCTGCAATACCTTCTGCTCGTAATGATCAGGATGAATTAGTCTCACAAGTCAATTGATAAAAAATTTTTATTTTCAGTTAGTTATTATAAAGGAGTAATAACAATGTGTACTGGAATTGGAATAAGAAGCAAACAAGGAAATTCATATTGGGGAAGAACCCAAGATTTTGAACAAGAGTTTGAATATGCTGGTATGAAGATACCGTCTGGTACCTCTATAGAATCAACCTATACACCATTTATTACTAAATGTGCAGTAATGGGTGTTGCTTGGGCTAAAGATGTGCATAAGAACCCTGTTATTTTAGATGGAATAAATGAATACGGAATATGCGGTGGGTCTTTCTATTTCGATCACTTCTTCCGATATGTGAGTAAGAAAGAAATTGATGATTCTAATAAAATTGCGCTTCGTGGAGAAGAATTAGTTACATGGATATTAACTCAGTATTGTTCTCTCGATGAGATCATTAATTCACTCAATTCGGATTTAGGAATAGTTAATGAACCTGGTCCAATGATGGGGATGTCTGTTCCGCAACATGCTGTTTTTTCCGACGAAACAGGGAGATCTATAGTTGTAGAACCTTCTATTTCTAATGGTTTTAAAATATTTGAAAATACAGTTGGTGTATTTACAAATGCTCCGACCTTTGACTGGCATCTTAATAATTTGAAGGCTCATCTTGAACGTTCTACCAATCGCAAATATCTTTATGACAACAATGAAGCTGTGAATAATGTAGGATTGGATGAGAACATAAGTGGATTACTCGATATACCTAGCGACTATAAACCAGAAAGTCGATTTTTGAGAGCGGCTTATGCAAAATTAATGTCTATGCCAGTTGATGACGAGAATGCGATTAATGAAGTATTTCAATTGTTGTCAATGGAGAACACCCCTAAGGGAGTTCTACGAATATCGGTAGATGATGAGATGTTGGTTCCATGGACTCAATATACGTCTGCATACGATATAAGTAATAAAGATTTATACGCATTTTCGTATGATAATCACAATTTGAAAGTATTACATTTTGGTAATCCTGACGAATGGGGTCATGTAAGATATTTTGATTTTGTTTTGAAACAGACATATGAACCATTTGAAGAAGAATTGTAATTAGAAATAAGTTGGGTGTGCATGCTTTTGCGTAACAAATATGCATAGAATGCGCACCCTTGTATTGTCGTATTAATTTAAGTTTTTAATATAATTGTGTTTTTTGTTGATTACGCTAGCCCGCGTTTGTTTATTTTTGCCCGCGTTTGTTGTCATATTTGGCGATTTTGGGAACAAACGCGGGGAAGTGTTCTTGGTTTTGTAGTCTAATTGTAGTTCTTTAATACGCGACAATTTTATATGCCCATTTTTCTTTAATTAAGTAATGTATAAACAAATTAATACGTTATATTTTATTTATTGTAAATTTAGATTATCCTGTAAATCTTAGGTATGATTTACACTTACTTCTAAAACCATTCAGAACTTTAATTTCATATTATATAAAACGATTATTTAAGGAAATATATTATGTCTGCTGAATCACGCAGATCAACTTTACGCGACGTTGCCAAACTTGCTAATGTGTCTATGGCCACAGTGTCTAATTATCTTAATGACTATCCGTTTATGAAGTCTACAACGAAACAAAAGATTCAGAATGCAATTGAAGAGTTGGACTATTCTGCTAATCAGCAAGCTCGTAATTTACGTCGTGGTCATACAGGATTGATTTCATTATCAATACCAGATCTTACGCAGATATATTTTGCTGAATTGGCCGAGGAAATAATTAAAGCTGCTCGAGAGTATGGTTATCGAATAATAGTCGAATCTACTGGAAATGATCGTGAGCATGAAATTAGCTCAATCAAGGCTATGTCGCGTAATATGACAGATGGATTAATACTGAGCCCAACATGCATGACATCGATTGATGTTGATGAGCTTAAAGGCAACTATCCTTTGGTGATATTGGGTGAGCGTATTTTTAATGCCCCAGCCCCGCATGTGGTAATAGCCAATGATTCTGGTGCCATGGAGGCTACTAATCACCTTATAAATTCAGGATGTCGTACTATAGCAGTAGTGGGTGGAACGCTAGATGAAATTATACCATCTTCGCGTTCGATGCGTACTAAGGGATATATGATGGCCTTGGCTGATCATGGAATAGCATTTGATCCGTTAATGATTCGTGAATGTGGTGATTGGACTAGTGAAGAAGGTGCAAAAGCTGTACGTGATATGTATTCACAAGGAATAAGGCCAGATGGTATTTTTGCTTTGAATGATTTATTAGCACTGGGCGTAGTGAGTCAGTTGCGTGAGATGCGAGTGAGTATTCCTGAAAGTGTTCGCGTAGTTGGTTTTGATGATATAGATGAGGCAAAGTACACAATTCCGTCTTTGACAAGTGTAAACCCATGTCGTAAACAGATTGCTAAATTGTCAGTTAAATCCATTGTAGATCAAGTTGTATCAGGTGGACGTTTTCCTCGACAGCGTATTGATGTTGATTGTTGTCTTGTGTGCCGTAAATCTTCTCCAAGTATTTAACGCGTGTATCTGTAGTAGAGAGTTATATTATATATTTCAATAATTCATTTTCAATATTATTTATTATGTATTGACAAAATTTTGAATTATTCTATACTTAAAATAAGTAAATAAAAACTGAATCGTTTCAGAGATAAGATATGAAAACATCGATATGGGTAAGATATTTGAAGTAGTAAGTTTGTTGCTGTAGATATTTTGCTCTTGTTGATTGCTTTTTCATTAATTATTGCGAGTTTTTGTTCAATAAATCTGAAACGATACAGAAATTTACTGAACACCAACGGAGGTTTCTCATGATGTCAGCAATGGAAAACTGCACGACTAAAGGCTCTATAGATGATACTGCTGTTCATCGTAACGACTTGTCTAAAATGATGATGAAAAATAGTGGGAATAATATTGGCTCTTGGAAAACTAAGATTCGTCCATACTTATTCATAGCTCCATTGGTTATCCTTTCAGGTTTCTTTATCTATTATTGCATAGGTTTTACAATTGCAACTTCATTCACTGACTGGGATGGTATTTCAAAGGAGATGGACTTTATTGGTTTAAAAAACTATATTAAGTTGCTTGTTCCAAATTCTATTTTCTGGATAGCGTTAAAAAACAATATAATATTTATGGTAGTTACTGTGTTCATCCAGGCTGCACTGGGTCTGCTTCTTGCTGTTATCCTCAAGGAACGTTTACGAGGATCTAGTTTATTTAAAGCAGTTTTCTTTATGCCGATTGCGATGGCTCCTGTTATTATTGCTGCTATTTTTCGAATAATTATGGATACTAATGTAGGTGCTATTAATGAAGCATTGCGTTTTCTACATCTTGGTTTCTTGTCGCAAAGTTGGTTGGGTAATCCACGTATAGCACTTTATTCTATATGCGCTATCAATATATTTGAGTGGATGGGCTTTTCGATGATTATTTATTACGCAGGTCTTATGTCAATTCCTGATGATATTTACGAGGCAGCTAAAATCGATGGATGTGGTTTTTGGAATACTCTTTTTAGAATAACTATTCCAAATCTTTCTGGTACTACTAACACTTTGATTCTTTTAGGCATTGTAGGTTCTCTTAAAACTTTTGATATTGTTATTCAAACCACTGGTGGAGGTCCTAGCCGTTCTACTGAATTCCTAAACACTTACCTATATAAGACAGGTGTTCAACAGTTTAATGGGGGTCTCTCTGCATCTATTGGAGTAATGATTCTGATTATTTCTGTTGTTCTATCAATAATTCAAGTTGTTATTAATGATCGATCTAACAGATGATTAAGGAAAGGATATTACAATGAAACGTAAAGTAAGCACGACCGCTATTATGTATGTTGTACTTGTATTCTTTCTTTTGATTTGGCTTTTTCCAATAGCTACTGCAATATCTAAATCTCTTAACTTCAACGGTTTTAAAAGTTATGAGTCAGTAATAACTAATGAAAATGTACATTATTTCAAAGTAGTATTTAATTCATTCCTCATATCTATATCTACTGTCGTAATAGTTGTATTTATAACATCGCTTGCGGGTTTTGCTTTTTCAAAAATGAAATTTACCGGAAGAAAAGTTATTTATATATTAATGCTCGCTTGCATGGCTGTTCCAATTGCTTCGGTGACAATGCCATTATTCTTCACAATAAAAACTTTTGGACTGATCAATACGTATATTGGTATGATTATTCCACTTGTTGCATTTAATGCTTTGCAAATGCTTTTGCTATGGAAAAATTATTTTGATTGTATACCTAACGAAATCATTGAAGCCGCGAGAGTAGATGGTTGTTCTACTTGGAGTATTTATTCACGCATACTTATACCAATTTCCACGCCTATGGTCGCTACTACTGGAGTTCTAACATTTGTATATAGCTGGAATGAGTATTTAATTCCTCTGTTACTTATACGAGATGAAAGTAAGTACACTGTCACTCTGGCATCAACATATTTTATGGAAACAAGAAGTCAAACTCCAGAGATGATTTCACAAGAATATGCTGCATTGATTCTTATGACAATACCGTCAGTAATTGTTTACATGATTAGTCAAAAATGGCTTCAGTCTGGTATTACTGCTGGAGCAGTAAAGAACTAAGCAAATGTATAGGAGTAATACTATGGGTTCATTAAACGTAGGATGCGTTGATGTTAGCAATAATGTGAATTCAAGTGCATTACATAATGAGTGCAATTCCGATTTTTGTTTAAACATGTTGTTGACTGAAAAACACTATAGTAATCCAGTTCAGTATTCTGATGGTGAAAAACATACTGCTCCTGATCCATTTGTGATTCGATATCGTAATTTGTACTATTGCTATGCTACTGACAAAAATGGTGTTTTAGTTTCAACATCTACAGACATGGTTCGTTGGGTATCACATGGTTATTGTTACACAGAAAATAATAGAAAGAATTTTTGGGCACCTTCTGTAATTTTGATTAATGGTATTTTTTATATGTATTTTTCAAATATGCCACAGTGTGAAAATGATACTCATACAGAAATTATGCGTGTTGCTGTAAGTAAAAATCCTCTTGGTCCATTTGAAAAGAAAGCTGAACTATTTGATACATTCGCTATTGATTCACAGGTTGTTGTTGGAGATGATAATCAGTTATACATGCTGTATGCGGATAATCAGGCATGTGGTTTATCTAATTTACGACCTGGTACTTCTGTGATGATTGACAGAATGGTAAGCCCATACAAGCGAGAAGGATCTCCGAAGCCATTAATTTTACCTACAATGGATGAAGAAATTTTTGCTCGTAATCGTTTTGGAGATGGGAGAGATTGGCATACTGTAGAAGGTGCTACATACTTTACTTTCCGAGACAAAGGTTTTATCACCTATTCTGCCAATGCTTATGAACATGAAGATTATTTTGTTGGGTATTCAGTTGCTACATTACCTAAGGTTCCTTCTGATAGGCATATAGACAAGCTTTCATGGGTAAAGCAATGTAATAATGGTCATTTTGATCCACTTATTATACGCTCTGATAAGGTTGAAGGTACTGGTCATAACTCTATAGTAAAAGCACCAAATGGGGTTGATGATTGGGTGGTTTATCATGGTCGTGATGCTTCAGATGAATTGCATGATGGTACTGAGAAACGTGTTATGCGTATAGATCCTCTATACTATTCAGAGGGATTGCTCGATACTACTGGACCTTCAAATTGCGTATGTGATGCTCCTTTATCTGCTGATGTATGCACTGATTTCACTGATGGAATTCCATCGGATTGGAATATAATATCTGGTTCTGCACATGTTTTGGAAATTGATGGACAACCTTCTATATCTTCTTATGATAGTTATGGTTTTTCGGCAATTTCTCCTCTTATTTCTTCAACGTTAACTATTAGTTTGTGGGTGAAGGGTGGTAATGGTCCGTTAGGATCTAGATTTGGCTTAATCCCTCGTTATTTTGATAACAATAATTACACTTACGTTCTGGTTGATGTTGGATTGCATTGTTTGCAAGTGATAGATAGTGTATCTGGAATAGTTAGACAGATAAATACTATGTTGCCTTCTGACATAAATTTATCTTATTGGCATGAGCTAGTTGTATCACGTGAATACGGAATTTTGGCAGCTCGCTTTGATGGTCGTTATGTAGCGACGATAAGTGATATTAGCTCAGAACAAGGATTTTGTGGTGTAATTGTAAAAGATAATGATTCTGCAATTTCGTCTTTCTCTGCTGTAAATCATGTTAATTTATGGGGAAAGTCTTTATGCAATATTGTGAACGAGATTAATGTTGTCGATCGTTTTCGTCTTACAAGCAATGAGGTGGAACCGTTTAATGTTACTTCATCGCGAATGAGATTACGCAATTTGCTTAATGGTAACCGTTGTGTAATAGACTTTGCGCTTACTAATGATCGCTCGGAGTCAGTAATTAATATAGGCGAATACAGCTTAGTGGTATGTATGAATTGTATTGATTTATTGCGTGATGGAAAATCTATTATAGCTTGTGAAGAACCGTCGAGATTGAACTTGCAAGATGATGCAAGAAGAGATACTAGAGGACGAGTATTGAGGACTGTGCGCCTTGCTGCTTCTGATAGGATGCTTTTTGTTCATGTGCGTAATCATAGTTGGCGCTTGCCATTTATTGGAAACAAAGTAGTAGATATTACCCTTAGTGAAGCTTCCATCACTGGATATACTCGTACCTCATTAGGTATTTCAGTTGATAGATCCGTAGAACGCGTGGAGAAAGGAGTGTGAAAAACTGAATAAATTGCACTATAATCTTGGCAATTTGTCAGGGTTAAGTAGATATCACAAAGAAGTGAAAACTATTGCGTTGATGAAAGACGCTAATAAAACAAGGAGAATACTATGTTTAAAAAGAATAAGATTATTGCAGCTTTAGGAGCAGTTGCCATGTCAATTGGACTCTTTGCTGGATGCGGTTCAAGTTCTGCTAGTAAATCTGATGAGGGGTTAGGAACAACTGATAAGCCTATCACTTTGACATTTTGGACATGGCAGCCTACTGATGCTCAATGGAAGAGAATTTATTCTGTTTTTAATAAGAAATATCCGAATATTAAAATCAAGTGGTGGCGTACCTCTGAAATGTCTGATTATCAGAAAAAACTACAAACAGCTATGGCAGGAGGCGATGGCCCAGATATATTCGGAGTACAGGCTGGGTCTACTGTTGAACAATATGGTCGTTTTGCTGCGGATATGAAAAAGCTCGCTAACAAGTACATGCCAGAATGGGATTCTAAAGTTTCTAAAGGAGCTGTTGAACAAACAACCAATATGAGCGGAAAAATGGTTGCAATGCCTACAATCACGTCTGGATCTGAGTATATTTTATACAATAAAACTCTTCTTGACGAGAATGGTGTTAAGGTTCCTCATTCATACAATGAACTTTTGGAAACAAATAAAATTCTTACATCCAAAGGATTAATGCCTCTTGCTCTTGGTGCTAAAGATGGGTGGCATCTTGATGACATTTTTGTATGGCTGTCAAATCAGTATGGAGAGGGTGACATATATTCTGCAGCAGCTGGAAAGAAATCTTTCACTGACAAAACTTTTGTTAAAACCATGAAGGCTTGGAAAAAGATGATATCTGATGGATTGTTCCAAGATGGTGCTGTAGGAACATCCACATATCCAGATGCTCGTGATAATTACTTCTATGCTCGTAAAACCGCATTTTTCCCTACAGGTTCTTGGCATGTTTCTGCTGTTTTACCAAATGAAGAGACTAAGGGAACTGCAATTGAGAAAGATGAATTAGGTATGATTGAATTTCCTGCAATAGGAAATAAAAATTCTGGTTCCACTACTGGCGTTGACTTCGGTTTGTGTGTTAACAAAGACTCCAAAAAGAAGGAAGCTGCAATGAAATTCATTGAGTTTATGACTATTGGCGATGGGCAACAGGAGTGGATTAACACTTTGCAAGGCGCTCCAGTAGATAAAGACATGAAGGTCAAAATTCCAGATGATGCGACACAATCAGCTAAGATTTCTATTGATCTTGTCACTGAAGGTCAAGCTCGCTCAAAACTTGCGCGAAAGTTAGCTTATCAGGAGATTAATGATGAAATTGCAGTGCAAATGCAGAAAATCTATACAGGAGACGCTACTGTAGAATCTGCGTTGAAAGCAATTCAGACAGTAAGTGAGAGTGTTAGTCGGTAAATTCTGATTTCATTTTATATATATTTTCAAATTGTAAGGCGCTTTCATTCATATGCAATGTGGCGCCTTACATGTTTTGAAATAAATATGAAGTAGTTGGCAATATGCATATTGAAAGATATGTTGTTTATTGCATAATCTACATTTCGACATTTGTGCGTATAGCCGTACCTGAGATAAAATAGTTCAAGAAAGCATGATGGGTAATATTATCTAGTTTCTACAAAATCGATGAATTTTCCTATAGCATATGAATAGTTAGGATATGCGTCGTATAGTTGTTCATTGTTTTTTGCATACACAAGAACCCTATTGATATCCCTGACTTTTGTATTTACTGTAATACTGTTAGTGATTGATGAATCTTTTTGATTCTTATCTTTTTTCTGTGAAGCATCATTATTCACGCCATATTTTTTCTTATATCTAATATTATTTTCACTATTGTTGTAGTCTTCTATTGCTTCATCTGTTAAATCAATTGTGTATGAGTATACGTTCAGTTCCTGTGTTTCGCGAGAAAATTCTAGCAAATATAATCTCTTTTCATTTATGTCAAAGCTTCCATGGATTTTAATAGAAATACTTTCTTGTACTAATGTAAGATCTTCAATGATTTCCCTAAAATCAGGTTTTTCTAATTCTGCATTTATTGATTCAATAGTCTTATTTGATTTGCTGTTTTTATATTCTCGTGCAATAACTAATTCAGATATTAATTTGAAGAATTTTAAGCAGGATTTTATACGATGCGTATTGTCACATGCGGACAAAGTAGGATTCTTATATTCTACGCCATCAATTTCTCCCATTGCCTCTACGGCAGTAGACCAATAATGTTGTAGCCTAGTTCGTATTTGTAGTTCAATCCTATACGTTCTGCTTTCTTCTTCATAAGAGCAGAGTTGATTTATTATAACGTGCAAGGATCTATAGCCAGATGATTCAGGCTCTTTTATATAGTCCTTTATGGTTTTAATACCTATGTATCCTGATTGTTTAAGATCAATAATTTCGTTGTAGATCTTATATACTTCATCTACAGAATCAACTATTACTCTGCACCCTACTATATCGTCTATTTCTCCTAATTTAAAATGATTATTATTGCGATTTAATTTATTAAGTATTGATTCTTTGCGTTTAAGACGATAAGTTGCAATTGAGTTTGGATATTTATTTGTAATCTCAAGAAGTTTTTTGAAAAAGATTTTAGCAGGATTTTCATGCTGTTTACGCCATGCGTCAAGAATCGATATTGCATCATAATACTCATCTGAAATTTTGCCAGTCTTGAGTATTTTTCCTGCTCTGTTTGCTTGGCTTCTGCTAATTGTCATCGTAATAGTATACTATAAAATATTCGCTGTTTAAAGAGGAGGTGCGTATGACAACAATTTTTAATGTGGCTGCGTATATCCTTGAGCTTACTGGAACTGTTACTACTATGAAGTTGCAGAAGTTGGCTTATTATTCGCAGGCTTATTGTTTAGCCACTACTGGAAATCCGTTGTTTTGTGAGAATTTTCAGGCTTGGAGAAATGGTCCTGTGGCCCCGACTCTGTTTAGTCGCCATCGCGGTAAGTTTTTGATTCGTAAAGGCGAGATTAATCTTTCGGATATTGAGCAGTCTGATTCCAATATTTTAACTGACGATCAAAAGCGTATTATTGAGAAAGTATGCGATAAATTTGGTGCGTATACTGGCAGCCAGTTGAGTGAAAGAACGCACAAAGAAGCTCCATGGAGTGATTTGCGTGAAGGTGTTGATGACTCGGCTGTTTGCTCTAAAGTGATTACCAAAGATTCTTTGAAAGAGTACTATACTCGTAATCCTTTGTTTTAAATTTACGTTGTTGATTACGCTAGTACGCGTTCGTTTATTTTTGCCCGCGTTTGTTGTCGAATTTGCTTAAAAAGGGAACAAACGCGGGAGGAGGGATTGCGCGATTAGTGTTTAGAACGAAAAAGACCGCAGCGACGAGACTGCGGTCTTAGATAGTTAGCGCGTTACGCTTGCGATTAATTGCGCATTGCGTATCATTCATTACGAATCGCGAATTGCGAACCACGCATTACGCATCATGCGATTTATCGCAATTAATCACGCATTGTGATTGCGTTTAAACGCGCCATACAATCCTGCGCAAGCAGCGCTAGCGATTGCAGCCTTAATAATATCGCCCACAATAAAGCCAGTAGAAGCAACGGCGATTGCCAAAACAGGCAAGTGCATCATAAGCGATTGACCTACAAATCCAAATGCGTAAATCACAAGAGAACCAACAACAGATGCGGCAAAATACGCGCCAAATCGTGCAAATTTCTTAGCAACAGAATCCTCTGGCATAGCAGCATTAACAACGCCTTCGAGCGCAGACTTTACAAGCGCAATCACAGCCACACCGAACACGAATCCAACAAGGAATCCAACGCTAGGGCCTGCAAAAGCCACAACGCCACTCTTTCCGCCTGCAAACACTGGCATTCCAGCAGCACCAATAGCAAGGTACATAAGCACAGAGCTAACGGCTTGGCGCCAAGTCAAAGTAAGACCTGCCAAAGCCAAAACCAAAGTTTGCAAAGTTACAGGAACAGGAGTTCCAGGAATTGGCAATGCGCCAGCCATAGTGGCAGCGCTAATAAGAACAGTAAACAAAAACGCCTTAGCAAATGGAACAGCCAAACGATTAACGTCAAAAGCCTTAGATGCAACTGCGCTAGAGCCTGCACCAGTGTTTGCACCAGAGTTAGATTCAAAATTAGCCACGATATCCTTCTTTCGTATTGTTTTTCGTTGCTGAATCAAAGATTAGACAAAAATCACCAGCCGCGCGTTGGAGAAGTTTACAAAAAATCGCATAATGTTTTGTTCAAATTCACGGATACTATAAGTCAAATTTCCTATAACTTGTAACGTATGGTTACGAATATCAAAAAAATACTTGTGGCAAATCGCGGCGAAATCGCGCTTAGAGTGATTCGCACTGCTCAAGAGATGGGAATACAAACTGTAGCTATTTATGCGGCATCCGACCGTCAAGCACAGTATGTTGAGATGGCAAGCGAAGCGTACGCGCTTTCTGGAGACACGTACAGAGACACTTATTTAAACGAAGACGCGATTATAGACATTTTGCATAAAAGCGGCGCGGATGCTGTACACCCAGGCTACGGATTTTTATCGGAAGTAGCGAGTTTTGCGCAAAAGGTGATTGATGCTGGCGCTGTGTGGATTGGCCCGAAGCCAGAAGCTCTTATTGATTTAGGGGATAAGATAACCGCTCGGCGCGTGGCAACTCGCGCTAAAGTGCCGCCCGTACCAGGCATATCGGAGCCTGTAAAAGACATTCGAGAATTGTTGACTTTTGCGCAAACACACGGCTACCCGGTTATGATGAAGCGCACGGATGGCGGCGGCGGTCGCGGAATAACCGTTGTGCACAACGATGACGAGCTTCGCGGATTCTACATGAACCACGACGCTTTGCAAGGCGGCGACCTTGACGAGTACTTTATTGAGCGTTTTATAGACAAGGCGCGCCATGTGGAAACACAAGTTGGCCGCGATTCGCATGGAAACTTCACCATATATTCCACGCGCGACTGCTCGGTGCAACGCCGAAACCAAAAGTTGGTTGAGGAAGCACCAGCGCCATTCCTTACCGATGACGAGAACGCGCAGCTTCACCGATATTCTCGTAACCTATTTGAAGCTGTTGACTACGTTGGTTTGGGTACGTGTGAATATATGGTGACATCTCAACACAAGGTTTACTTCTTGGAAGTGAACCCACGATTGCAAGTTGAGCACACAGTTAGTGAGGAAGTTAGCGGACTAGATCTTGTGCGCGAACAGCTTACGATTGCCGACGGCGGTGAGCTTACGCAAAATCACCCTTCGCGCGGGCATAGTTTTGAGCTTAGAATCACTTCGGAAGACCCAGCAACGAATCTTACGCCTAGCGCAGGCACACTAACAAAAATCGAGTGGCCATCTGGACCTGGAATCCGTGTGGATTCTGGAGTAGAAGTTGGAGATAGCGTGTCTCCAAAATTCGACTCCATGATGGGCAAGCTTATTGTTACGGCTCAAAATCGCGATGCGGCGATTGCTCGCGTAAGACGCGCGCTTAAGGAGCTTTGCATCGAGGGAGTGCCTACTCCTGCTAAGCTTTTTGAGCAAATTTTTAACGATCCTGATTTTACAGCGCAAGATCACGATTTTGATATTTCTACAAAATGGCTTGAACGCAAGTATTTGAACCGCACTGCTGCAGCGGCAAATGGCGGACAGCCTGCTTCTTTGGATTCCAATAAGTCTGGTGAAGACGCGCAAAATAAGCCAACTAAAATGGAGTCTTTTGTAATAGAAGTAGACAATAAGCGCATAAAACTTACGATTCCGCAAGATATTGTAGACAATCTTACTGGCTCTGCGCGAGTTAGAAGCACAGTTCGCGCATCGCAGCCGCTTAGAGGACGAGGATTAAGAGGAGATACTCACAAGTCGGAAACGCCAAAGGATGCTCCTGGCGTGATTTCTGCTCCAATGCAAGCTGTGATTACACGCGTAAACGTTGCGGAAGGTCAGAACGTAGCTAAAGGCGATTTACTTGCTGTTCTTGAATCTATGAAAATGGAAAACTACGTTTATGCACCTGCAGCTGGCGTAGTTACTGGCATTTTTGTGGGGCCTGGAGATGGTGTAGAAGCAGGCGAAAAGCTTGTAACAATTGACGTGACTAAAGGCGGTAGTGCAAAATGAGTGCGCTTACTAAAGATGCTACACAAGTTGCAAAAGATGTTAATAAAGATGCTGCGCAAGTTAGTAAAGACGCACAAACTATGCAAAATGCGCAGCCTACGCAGCCTCAGCGTGGAAAATCAGCCGTAGAACACGCGGCTCGCCTTGCTAGAGACGCCGAGCAGAATGCTTTAGAGCGCCAGCATGCAAAGGGAAAATCCACAGCAAGAGAGCGTTTGGATTTGCTTTTTGATACGGGAACGTTTGAAGAGATCGGCCGCTTTAACGGTGGAGACATAAATAACGATATTGCAGGATGCGCTGTAATCACGGGCTTTGGCGAAGTATACGGCAAAAAAGTGGCAGTTTATGCGCAGGATTTTTCCGTTCGTGGCGGCACGCTTGGACGCGCTGAAGGTCAGAAAATTTGTCATCTTCTAGACATGGCGTTGCAGCTTGCAGTTCCAGTTGTTGCGCTAATCGACTCGGGCGGCGCTCGCATTCAAGAAGGCGTTAACGCACTTACGCAATATGGCAGAATCTTCAAAAAAACTTGTGAAGCAAGCGGTTTAATTCCGCAAATCTCACTAATTCTTGGACCTTGCGCTGGTGGTGCAGTTTATTGCCCTGCTCTTACGGATTTTATAATCATGACTCGCGAACATTCCAACATGTTTGTAACTGGTCCAGATGTTGTTAAGGCTGCCACAGGCGAGTCAATTAGCATGGACGATTTAGGCGGTGGATATGTGCATAACTCCACTTCGGGCGTTGCTCACTACTTGGGCGAAGACGAGGCGGACGCCATTGACTATGCGCGCACAATCTTGGCTTATTTGCCGCAAAATTGCAATCAAAATCCGCCAACATTCGCATACGCTGCCACGCGCGCAGACAGAGAAACCGCTAAGCAGCTTGCGACTATTGTTCCAAGCAATGATCGCCAGCCGTACGACGTTTTAGACGTTATTCGCGCAATCGTAGATTATGGCGAATTTGTGCAAGTTCAAGAGCTTTACGCAGCATCCGCAGTAGTCGGTTTTGCTTGCATAGAAGGTCATCCTGTTGGAATAGTGGCAAATCAGCCTAAAGTCAATGCTGGAATTCTAGACGTTAATTCTTCCGAAAAAGTAGCGCGATTTGTGCGATTGTGCGACGCGTTTAATCTTCCTGTTGTAACTCTTGTAGACACTCCTGGATACAAGCCGGGATCAGATCAGGAACATGCTGGAATTATTCGCAGAGGTGCAAAAGTGATTTACGCGTACGCAAACGCGCAAGTTCCGCTTGTTACCGTGATTTTACGCAAGGCTTTTGGTGGAGCGTACATTGTAATGGGCTCAAAGTCTATGGGCGCAGACTTTAACTACGCTTGGCCTACCAGCCAGATAGCAGTTTTGGGTGCTCAAGGAGCTGTGAACATTATTCATCGCAAGGATTTGCAAAAAGCAAAAGAGCGCGGTCAAGATGTTGACGCTTTAAGAAAAAAGCTTGTTGAGAATTACGAAAATACCACTGTAAACGCGAATCTTTCGCTGGAAACTGGTCAGATTGACGCAATGATAGATCCAGAGCAAACAAGAGATGTTATTGCTAATTCTTTGAAGATTTTAAGAAGTAAAAAACGTGTTTCGAGAACGGGGAAGCATCATGGAAACCAGCCAATGTGATTTGGGAATAATTTGGGAATAATTCGGGAATTATTTGGAAAACACTCAAAAGTCGCCAGCAACCGCGCATAAAGCGACCAAAGATAAATAAATCCAAAAAGCACAAATAATCCAAAAAGCACAAATAAATTTTAAAAATAAAACTTAAACCCACGAACAAAGGAAAATAAAATGACAACATACTTATTTGACCAGCTCGCACAAACACCACACATTCTTACCTTCGCAGGACAATCCACACCATGGGTGCAAGCCTTAAAAGAAACACAAAACGATGCAGAATTAAATAAAGAATTACGCGAATATAACAAATTAGCAAAAACTTTACTATCAAACATATATCCACAGTTATTAGCAAATGCTGGAACTGACATAAACGTATTCGATGCTTTAGAAAATCCTAAAATCAACACAGCCAGCGCACAATTAAGCGTACCAGGAATCACAATTGCTCAGCTTGCAAGCGTAAAAGACCTAACAAACTTAGGCTACAACTTTGAAGTAAACAAGCCAATTGCAAGCATTGGACACTCTCAAGGCATAATAGCCGCAAAAATAGTAGAAGCTCGTATAAAAGCAGGGTCATGGCAAAACGCGCAAAACCAAATAGCTGAACTTATAGCAATCGCATACATAATCGGAGCAGCAGCAGACCGCGAAGCGCGAATGTTAGAAATCAGTGGAAACGGCGAAAAAACACCAATGCTATCGCTAAAAGGCGTGACGTTTGAACAGGCAAAAGCCTTGATTAAGCGAGTAGAAAGAACCAGAGGCGTTATATCAATCGCAGTTAAAAACTCGCGAAATCACATTGTGCTATCAGGATATCCAGAAGACATGGAAGCCGTGCAAAATCAGGCACAGAAAGAGTCGCAGCGTTCCAAAAAAATGCGCGAAATGAAGGAACGAGGCGGATCGGTTTTTGCGCCAATTGCAGAGTATTTAGACGTTACAGTGCCATTCCATTCTCCAATCATGAAACCTGCTGTAGAGCAAGTTGAAGCCTGGGCAAAGGACGCAGGATTAGATGCTGAACTTGCACTAAATCTTGCAAATGCTGTGCTAGTAGAGCCAGTAGATTGGGCGAATCAAATAGCAGAAGTTTTAAACAACGTAAATGCGCGAGAGCTATACGTGCTAGACATGGGTCCAGGAGAAGTGCTTGGCAAGCTAACAAACGTGCTACTACAAGGAAGCGGAGCTGGCGTAGTAGAAGTCGGAACAATGAACGCGCGCGCAAAAGCAAGCATAACTAGCGCTGCAGAAGCTGAATTATTGCGTACCGGATGCTGGGCGGATTTTGCGCCGCGAGTAATCGACACTCCAGCTGGAAAGAAAGTTGTAACAAAATTCAGTAAGCTAACAGGCAAAGCTCCAGTACTGCTTGCTGGAATGACTCCAACCACAGTAGACCCAGAAATTGTAGCCGCCGCAGCCAACGCAGGATATTGGGCGGAACTTGCAGGCGGTGGACAAGTAACAGAAGAAGTATTCGACAGACACATGGATTCTTTGAGCAAGCAATTGCAAGAAGGAGCAACCGTAGAATTCAACGCCATGTTTATGGATCGCTATTTGTGGAATTTGCAATTTGGCAGCAAACGTATAGTTCCAAAAAAACGTGCTTCTGGAGCGCCAATCGACGGCGTAGTAATTTCTGCAGGAATCCCAGAGTTAGACGAGGCAAAAGAACTTGTTGAAACTCTTCAAGCCGACGGATTCCCGTATGTTGCTTTTAAGCCAGGAACAGTAGAGCAGATTCGCCAAGTAGTTCGCATTGCAAAAGCTGTTAAACCAGCAACAATAATCGCACAAGTAGAAGGCGGATCTGCAGGCGGGCACCACTCTTGGGAGTCGCTAGATGATTTGCTGATTAGCACTTATGCTCAAGTGCGCGAATGCAATAATTTGGTGCTTGTAGCAGGTGGCGGAATCGGCACCCCTTCGCGAGCTGCCGATTACATTAGTGGCGAATGGGCTTGCGAATACGGTTTGCCAAATATGCCTGTAGATGCTGTGATGATCGGCACTGCAGCAATGACAGCAAAAGAAGCGCACACAAGCGCGCAAGTTAAGCGCATGTTGGTGGAAACGCCTGGAATCACAGAAGCAAATGATGCGTGTGTGGAAGGTCTTGGCGCAAGTGAAGATCCGTTTGCTCCGATTGGCGAGCGCTGGGTGCCTTCTGGAAAGGTTGTTGGCGGAGTAACAAGCGGTTTAAGCCATTTGCACGCGGATATTTACGAGATTGAAAACGCGTCTGCACGCTGTGGTCGTCTTCTTGTGCATATGATGAAGCATCCAGAAGAGCTTGAGTTACGTAAAGACGAGGTTATTGCTGCTCTTAACTCTACAGCAAAGCCATATTTTGGCGATGTTGAAAATATGACATATACTCAGTTTGCGCAGCGATTCCTTGATTTAAGCTATCCTTGGGCAGATCCTACTTACGCGGATCGCTACATGCATTTGTTACAGCGTATTGAAGCGCGTTTAATAAGCCAAGATTCTGGCGAATTTACTTCGATTTTGCCAGATATTAAGCAGATTGCTGAAAATCCTCAGTCTGCTCTTGATTCTCTTGTGCAAGTTTTTCCTAATGCGAGCACGATGAATGTTGTTCCAATGGATGCTGCATGGTTCCCAACCTTGGTGCGCGAATATCCTAAGCCAATGCCGTTTGTGCCAGTAATTGACAATGATCTTCTTCGCTGGTGGGGTCAGGATCAGCTTTGGCAGTCGGAAGATTCGCGCTACTCTGCGGATGCTGTGCGAGTAATTCCAGGACCTATTTCTGTTGCAGGAATAACCACAATGGATGAGCCAATCGCGGATATTTTAGGAAGATTTGAGGCTGCGGTTATAAATCGTTCGGTTGCTTGCGACTTGCCTCTGGGCTTTAATCAAAACGCGTTTAGCCAAATAGACTGTGCGCAAAATGTTGAAGAATATGTGCGCTCATGTCCGAATATTTCTTGGATTGGTCACGTAACCAATAATCCTGCTTATAAGACGCAAAATAATAGTGAAAACTATGTTATAACCGTAATAAGTGAAGAAAATAGCGTAATTAAGCTTGATCTAGACATTAAACTAGACACGTTCTGGGATGAGCACGAAGCCGACAATGAAAATAGTGGTAAAAATAGCGTAAAGAACAGCGGCAAAAATCATGCTGTTAGAGATATCGTAATTCCGCTTATTGTAGATGCAAAGCGTGCTGGAAGCATACCAGTAGTCGACCGCGAGCGACTACCAAAACACGTTTATAACATGTTGGCAGCAACCGCAGGCATTGGAAATACTGCGATTACTGGAGATGTTTTAAGTGAAATGCCAAAAGTAGACGCAAGCCAAGAAGCGTGCGAGCAAGTTAAAAAAGAAATAGCTTGTGGAAAAGCTAACAAATCAGCCTGTGAAACAACATGTGAAACAGCCTGCGAAATACCATTTGGCGTGGTTAAATCAGCATACACGCTTTCTAGAAACCTAGGAATCGACCACGAATCTGCTACAGCTGGACGCCTGCCAGAAGGTTTGCAAGCATCAAGAATCGTGCCAGACGCGCTAGTAGGTCCAGCATGGCCAACAATATACTCAGCACTAGGATCCGTAATGGTAGACGGATACCCAGTAATTGAAGGACTACTCAACGCAGTACATTTAGACCACCTAATAGAACTAGATTTATCTACAGACGACCTGCAAAAATATGTTGGAACACGCATAAACCTCACTGGTTGGGCAGAAGATTACGCCGAATCAGCTTCTGGGCGAGTAGTGACAATACACATAATTCACAATGCGCAAGACGGAACAAAAATCGCGCACGAAACAGAACGATTCGCGATTCGTGGACGAAGCTACAGTGCAGCACTACCAAAGTCTGCTCCAGAATACGGAGATGCGGCAGAATTACACGGATTTAGCGTAGACAACACGCCTAGAAGAGCGCTTAGACGCGTCGTAATTCGCGCACCTAAAGACATGACAGCTTTTGCGCGCACATCAGGTGACTTTAACCCAATACACACATCCAAAAGAGGAGCCGCAATCTCTGGACTTTCCGCACCTCTAGTACACGGCATGTGGCTTTCAGCAGCAGCTCAGCATGTTGCTCAAGCATTGGATGAAAAAGGCGCACGCTATGATCTTGTTGGCTGGACGTACAACATGTACGGCATGGTGCAGCTTAACGACGAGGTAGAAATTACCGTAGAACGAGTAGGGAAAGTACGCCGCGGAGGGCTAGCGCTAGAAATCACATGCCGAGTAAACGGGCAAATAGTTTCTAAAGCGAGCGCACTTACACGCGCGCCGCGAGCAGCATTCGTATATCCAGGACAAGGTATTCAAAAACAAGGAATGTCATTGGATGAGCGCGCCAAATCGCCAGCTGTGCGCGAAACTTGGGAGCGCGCAGACAAACTCACTCGCGAAAAACTAGGATTCTCAATTCTTGCTGTAGTGCGAGATAATCCTAAGGAATTAACAGCAAATGGCGTAACATATCGTCATCCAGAAGGCTTGCTCAACTTAACACAATTTACTCAAGTTGCGCTCGCTACTGTTGCTTTTGCGCAAACCGCTCGCTTAAGAGAAGCAGGATGCGATATTTGGCCTGCGTATTTTGCTGGTCACTCGCTTGGCGAATACAATGCGCTAAGCTCCTTCGCTCAAATTATTCCGCTAGAAACCGTGTTGGAACTCGTGTTCCACCGCGGATCTACAATGCATCACTTGATTGAGCGAGATGAGCAAGGACGATCCAACTATCGAATGGGTGCTTTGCGTCCAAACCAGTTCGGTGTGGACGATGATGGTGTAAACGCGTACGTTGAAGGAATCTCTAAGCAAACTGGCGAATTCTTGCAAATCGTAAACTACAATTTGGCAGGTCAACAATATGCAATAGCAGGCACAATAAAAGGTTTGAAAGCTTTGGCTCAAGATTCTGCCAAGCGAGCTAAAGAGTATGGCGGTAAGCCTCCATTTATGCTTGTGCCAGGAATCGACGTGCCTTTCCATTCCAAGCTGCTTAGAAAAGGTGTGCCAGAGTTTCGCGATAAGCTGGATTCTCTGCTTCCAGCACATATTGACTACTCTGTGCTGGTTGATCGTTATATACCAAACTTGGTTGCATGCCCGTTTGAGTTTACGCGCGAATTTGCGCAAAAGATTTTGGATGTTGTGCCATCTGAGCGCATTGAAGCAGCTTTGGAAGATGAAACTACATGGAAATCTTATGCAGAGGATGAGCAGAAGCTCGGCAGGTTGCTGCTTACGGAGCTTCTTTCCTGGCAGTTTGCGTCCCCTGTTCGCTGGATTGAAACGCAGGCTCTTATGTTTGCCGATCGCGCTCGCGGCGGTCTTGGCGTTGAAGAGTACGTTGAAGTTGGTTTAGGAAACGCGCCAACTTTGGCAAATCTTGGTGCTAAAACTCTTGCTTTGCCGGAGTTTAGTGGCGAAAAAGTGACTGTTTACAACGTTGGTCGTGACGAAGGTCGCGTTTATATGACTGACACTGATTCGCTTGTGCCTGAAGTGTTTACTGAGGAAGATAGTCAAGAAGCAAGTAGCACTGCTGATGCGACTACTGCTCCTGCAGCTCCTGCAGCAAATGTTGTCTCTGCTGCTCCTGCAGCTAATGCAGCCGCAAGCGGACCTGTAGCAGACTTGCCATTCAAAGCATCCGACGCAATCTCAATGCTTATTGCGTATAGTGCAAAAATCCGTCTTGACCAAATCGGCGACACTGATACAACTGATACGCTTACAAATGGCGTATCTTCGCGCAGAAACCAGCTTCTTATGGATATTAGTTCCGAGCTTGGCGTGGCAAGCGTGGACGGTGCTGCAGAAGCTCCAATGAGTGCGCTTAAAAAGTTAGTTGATTCGGTTGCTCCTCGCTATAAAGCTTTTGGTGCCGTGCTTTCCGATATTGTGCGCGAACGTTTGCGTGCGCTTTTCGGTGCAGCCGGTGTGAAACCAGCGCAAATTGACAAGCGAATCTCTGAAGTCTGGCAACTTGGAGAAGGCTGGCGTGCGCACGTTCTTGCGGCTTTGGTTTTGCAAACGCGTGAAGGTGCTAGCGTGCGCGGTGAAAATCTTGCGCAACTTTCAACTGATCCTGCAAAGAATACTGCTGCAGCTGACGCTTTAATCGACGCAGCAATTGCACAAGTTGCTCAAGCTCACGGCGTTAGCGTTTCTCAGCCTGGTGCTGCTGGCGCAGCCGGCGGTGCTGTTGTTGATTCTGCAGCTCTTGACGCTTTCGCTCAGCAGGTTGTTGGCGCAGATGGCATACTTGCTGCAACTGCTAAGTTTGTGCTAGCAAAGCTTGGTGTTGAGGCTCCTAAAGCAGAAACTGAAAGTGACGAAAATGCTGCTGTTGTGTCTGCTGTTGAAGCTGAGCTTGGTGCAGATTGGCCAAAGCAGGTGGCTCCTCGATTTGATGAGCGAAAGGCAATTCTTTTCGACGACCGCTGGGCTTCGGCTCGCGAAGACGTTGCTCGCTTGTACTACAAGTATGCTGGAAAGAATGTTGATATTCAGGTAAATGAAGTTTCTGAAATCTTAAATGATTTTGGTAGTTTCCTTGGTGCAGGGGAAGCAGTAGCTTCGGAAGCTGAGTGGTTTGCAAGTCTTTCTAAATCTCGCGAATTAAACAATCTTGCAACAATATTTAATGGTATTGCTCGCGATTCTCGCACTAAACTTGCGCAAAACAACGCCGATACTGCTCAAGCAACTCGTTTTGCAGGAGAAGTTGCAGTAGTTACAGGCGTTGCTCCTAATTCGATTGCTGCTCGCGTAGTAACGGGCTTGCTTAAGGGTGGAGCTACGGTTATCGCAACTTCGCACAGTTTCAAGCCGAGCGTTAAGTCTTGGGCGAAGAAAGCGTATCGCGAAAACGCTCAAATGGGCGCAAAGTTGTGGCTTGTTCCAGCAAACTTGTCTAGTTATCGCGATGTTGACGCGCTTGTAAAGTGGGTTGGCACAGTTTCGAAGAAAGTTAGCGGCGCAACTACTACTATTTTGAAGCCTGCTTACGAGCCGAGCATGTTCTTCCCGTTTGCAGCTCCACCAGTTCACGGTACTTTGGCTGATTCTGGTTCGCTTTTTGAATCGCAATCGCGCTTGATGCTGTGGGGTGTGGAGCGTGCAATAGCCGGATTTGCACAGATTGGAGCAGATACAGATGTACAACATCGTATGCATGTTGTGTTACCTGGCTCTCCAAACCGAGGTATGTTCGGCGGCGATGGTGCTTACGGCGAAGTCAAGAGTGCTTTCGACGCGATTGTGAACCGTGCGCATGCAGAAAGTGTGTGGTCGGATCGCGTGACTTTTGCGCATCCTAAGATTGGATGGGTGCGTGGAACCGGCTTAATGGGTGGAAATGATCCGCTTGTGGCTGTAGTTGAACGTCATGGATTAACTACCTACTCAACGCAAGAAATGGCAGATCGTTTGCTCGATTTGTGCACGAAGGAAGCGCGCGAACAGGCCGCAATCGCGCCTTTGAACGTTGATCTTACGGGTGGATTAGGCAAGGAGCCTCTTGATTTGAATGCTCTTCGTGCAGAAGCACTGGAAGATCAGAAGCGTGCTGAAGCTGCGGAAGCTGCAGAAGAAGCTGCAGAATCTTCTGTTAAATCAACTGCTAAATCAACCAACAAAGCACTTCCAACGCCTTACGTGCCAACTCAGCCGCGAGTCAACTTGGCTGATTGGAAGAACGTAACAGCGCGTCCAGAAGACGAAATTGTAATCGTCTCAGTCGGCGAACTTGGACCATGGGGTTCTGGACGTACTCGTTTCGAAGCAGAACTTGGAATTCGCGAAGATGGATCCGTGGAGCTTTCTGCAGGAGCAGTACTGGAATTGGCTTGGAATATGGGCTTGCTTACTTGGCAGGATTCACCAAAGCCAGGCTGGTATGATGCGGACGGCACGCTTGTTCCAGAAGAAGATATTGCAGAGAAATATCGCGATGAAGTAGTGGCGCGCTCCGGTATTCGACCATTCGAAACCGGCATGGGTGGCGACTACAAGGATGGAGCGAACGAAGAAGAAGCAGAAATCTTCCTCGATCACGACGTGAGTTTCAGCGTTCCAACAGAAACAATTGCGCGCGAATACGTG
Source organism: Gardnerella sp. KA01002 (assembly GCF_049244015.1). Lineage (NCBI taxonomy): Bacteria > Bacillati > Actinomycetota > Actinomycetes > Bifidobacteriales > Bifidobacteriaceae > Gardnerella > Gardnerella sp. KA01002. The sequence continues at coordinate 1,328,711 of NZ_CP058365.1, read as the reverse complement.
GCGCTTGACGAATCGCACACTGAGATTGCTCGCGATGCAGAATCTGGCGAATGGACTGTTACGCGCAAGGCAGGTTCTATGATTCGCGTGCCGCGTAGGGCTGCAATGACCAGAACCGTCGGTGGACAATTCCCTAAGGGCTTCGATCCGCTGAAGTGGGGTATTCCAGCTTCAATGGTTGGAAGTGTTGACACGATTGCGCTGTGGAATATTGTCACAACTGTAGACGCTTATATTTCTGCTGGTTTCACGCCTTCGGAGATTTTGCAATCTGTGCATCCGTCGATGGTTGCTTCCACGCAAGGAACCGGTTTCGGCGGCATGAGTTCAATGCGCAAACTGTACTTGGATCGCTTCCTTAACCACGAAATTCCTACGGACGTATTGCAAGAGGCGCTTCCAAACGTTGTTGCAGCTCACGTAATGCAAACCTATATCGGCGGCTACGGAAATATGGTTCAGCCGGTGTCTGCATGCGCAACTGCAGCGGTTTCGCTCGAAGAAGGCGTCGACAAGATTGCTCTCGGCAAAGCTGACTTCGTAGTAACTGGCGCAATTGACGATATCGGCGTGGAATCTGTAGTTGGCTTCGGCAATATGAACGCAACTGCCAATAGCGAAGAAATGTATGCGAAGGGCATCGATCCACGATTCTTCTCTCGCGCAAACGATCGCAGACGCGGCGGCTTCCTTGAAGCACAAGGCGGCGGTACGATTTTGGTTACGCGCGGCGATATTGCTTTGAAGCTTGGTTTACCTGTTGCTGGCGTAGTCGGATTCATTCATTCGTATGCTGACGGCATTCACACTTCTATTCCTGCTCCGGGCTTGGGTTCTTTGGCTGCGGGCATGGGTGGAGCTAAGTCTAAGCTCGTGCGTGATTTGGCAGCTCTCGGCGTTACTCCGGACGATATTGCTGTGGTTTCTAAGCACGATACTTCTACGAATGCAAACGATCCGAACGAATCCGAGCTGCACAATACTCTTGCGCACGCAATCGGACGCACGGACGGAAATCCACTGTTCGTAATCAGCCAAAAGACGCTGACCGGACATGCAAAGGGTGGTGCGTGCATCTTCCAAATCAACGGTTTGACACAACTGTTTAGAAGTGGCGTAATCCCTGGAAACGCATCACTTGACTGCGTGGATCCTAAGCTTGCGCGCGACGACCACATGGTTTGGTTGCGTGAGCCGATGCGCATTGGCGATGGTGCAGGTTCTTGTGCAGTGAAGGCTGCTCTCGCAACTTCGCTCGGCTTCGGTCACGTTAGCGGATTTGTGGCATTAGTTCACCCTGGTGCGTTTGAGGCTTCTGTGGCAGCTAGCGCTGGTGCGGATGCGCTTAAGAATTGGCGTACCAAGGCGAATGCGCGTTTGGCTGCGGGCCAGAGGCGATTTGAGGAAGGCATGATGGGTCGATCTGCTTTGTTCGAGCCTGTTGAGAATCGTCACTTGCTGAAGGATGGCACGCGCCTTCCGGATGGCACTCGCTACGATGGTCACGAAGCAGAAAAAGCTATGCTGCTAAACCCAGACGCTCGCCTAGATGCAAGCGGCTACTATTGCTAGCGTAGACATGAGTGTGGCTAATCTGCAATAGCGATTTTCCCGAGAATGTTGCTCAAATCGGCAAAATCAACAACAAAATGCGGAAATGTTGCTCGCGCGGATTAGCCGCGCTGTTCCTAACGGCTATTAGTAGCCGTTAGGCTGATTTGGCATGTAAAGTCCACTGGACTTTACATGCCAAATCACGCTTTGAAGGAGCTTGAAATGCGTTATGCAATTTCAAGATCAGTCAAAGCGCCCATGCAAGTCGATTCGCACACAAGCTTGTGCGGGTTCGCACTACATGTGCAACTAATATCGCAGTTGTATTTTTGACTTTTGTAAAAATTGCAAAAGTGTTACAATAGCTCCTTACGTGCAAAATTGCGAAAAATTCAATGTGCTTATGGCGATTTGCGTTCAAAATAAGCAATCTTATGTGTAAACCAAAGTTGGTTGTAATAAGAAGTGAAACATAGTTGTGTCACCTATAGTTTTCATGTTTTGCATGGAATAAAACAATATAGAAGCATGTTTGTGCCAACGGAGGAAAGGATATGCAGATGGTCGCTCATCGCCACCTTGCGTCGAAAATAGTTTCTATGATTGCAGCGAGTGCAATGTTAATAACAGGTTTTGCTGTTGTTGGCAATGCAAGCGCTAGTAGTGAGTCTAGTAGTGAATCTAGTAATCCTCAATCTAGCAATCTAACTCTTAACCGTAAGGGCGTTATTGTTACTGCATTCCAGCAGAATTGGAAGAGTATTGCTCAAGAATGCAAAACAACTTATGGTCCTGAGGGTGTTAAGTATGTGCAGGTGTCTCCTCCAAATGAGCATGTAAAGGGTACTCAGTGGTGGACTTCTTACCAGCCTGTGAGCTATAAATTAAAGTCAAAACTCGGTACTGAAAATGAGTTTAAGAGCATGATTGACACTTGCAAAGTTGCAGGCGTTGAAATCATTGCGGATGCTGTTATTAATCACATGACTGGTGCTGGTGACACTCATACAGAGGGTGTTGGTGGAAGCCAATATAGCGCTGCTAAAGAAGATTTCCCAGATGCTGGATATAAAAAGGATGATTTCCATCAAGATGCTAGGAATATTGAGCACTATAACAATGCTGAGGAAGTGTGGAATCGCAGGCTTGTTGGCTTGCTTGATTTGGATACGTCAAAGCAGCATGTGCGAGAGACTTTAGGTAAGTACTTTGCTCATTTGCTCAAGCTTGGTGTTGCTGGCTTCCGTATCGACGCAGTAAAACATATTTCTCCAACAGATATGGCTGCGATTAAGAAAGCTGCTGCTGATGCTGCGCACACTACGCCTGACAAGATTTGGTGGATGCAGGAGACGATTGGTGATCCTTCTGAAGCTAAAGAAATACAGCCAGATCAGCATTTAAAGGAAGGTGAAGTCAACGAATTCCAGTATTCTTACCGATTAAAGAGCAATTTTTATGGTTCAATTTCGAATCTAAAGAATATTACTAATGGACTTGTTCCAAGCGATAAAGCTTCAATTTTTGTTACTAATTGGGATACTCCTCGAGAAAATTATGCGCGCACTCTTACTTATAAGGATGGTCCTCGCTACGAGCTTGCAAACGCGTTTATGCTTGGCTACCCTTACGGAAACCCAAACATTTACTCGGGGTATAGGTTTGATGCAAAAAATAAGGATGATGGTGCGCCTGGTGCGACTGAAACCTCTGTTCCAAATGTAGATTGTTCTCCAACAACTGGTTGGCAGTGCACTCAGCGTTGGACTTCGATTCGTGGAATGGTTGGCTTCTTTAATGCTGTAAATGGTGCTCAAGTCACTAATTGGCAGGAGAGTGACAATAATAACATTGCATTTAGCCGCGCAGGCAAGGGCTTCTTAGCAATTAACAATACTCCAAACGCAAAGAAAGTTTTGTATACTACTGATTTGCCAAATGGTGAGTATTGCAACGTTTATGCTGCGGGGAATTGCTCTAAGACTGTTAAAGTTACAGATGGCAAGGTTGCTGCGACTATTGCTCCTTATTCTGCAATTGCTTTGCATGTGGATTCTAAAGCAGATAGCGCTAGTAAAGCTGGTCCAGCACGTGATGAATCTGATCCAAAATACAATGTTGACGATGCTAAAGACCAGTCAACAACTGTCTATTTTAATGCTAAAAATAAAGCAGGTAATCCAAGTTCTGTAAATATTCATTATCAAATCGGCAATGGATCTTGGACTGCAGTTCCTGGTAGACCAATGCGCAAAGTTTGCGATGGTTGGTTTGCAAGAACAATTCCTAATAATGGCAAGCAAATTACTGCTGTATTTAATGACGGTGGAAGTAATTGGTATAACAAGAACAATCAGTCTAGAGAAAACTTTGAAATTCAAGCTGGTTCGAAAACTTATGTAGTAGATGCCGATTTGAAAGGTTCTGAATCTGCTAGCATTCCTTGCAAGGTTGAGGACACATCTTCAAAGCCTACTGAATTAAAGACAAAGATTGTTATTCACTATAAGCAAAAATATGGTGACAATCGCCATATGGGCGTCTATATCTGGGGTCTTAAAAATGCAGATGGTCAAGAGATAAAAGGTGCTTGGCATGAATTCAATGGTCAAGACGCTTTTGGTAAGACTTACGCAGTTGAAGCTGATGGCACTTACGAGAGCGGAAAAGTTGGATTTATTATTACCGAGAAACCCGTTGATGGTCAGGACTGGCATAAGGACGGCGGAGATCGTAATATCTGGCAAATCGAAGATGGTGTTGGCGAAGCTTGGGTTTACGGAGGAGATTCAAATACTTTTGCAGAACCTCCATCTGAAGTCTCTAACAAGCTTAATAGCATTAAAACATTAAATGTTACTGTTCACTACCGCAGAACAAACAAGGATTACGCTGGTTGGAATCTTTGGACTTGGTGCGGTAGTGAGAAGGGCGTAAAGCAAGATTTTACGGCTCATGATGATTTCGGTAAGATTGCAGAATATACATTCCACAATGATTCTGGCATAAAAGATTCAAAGTTTATTGTGCGCTATTCTATGCAAGGCAACGATTGGGTTTCTAAAGATCCTGGCGAAGGCGATCGCCCAATTCCTGCAAAAGCAATTACTTTAAGCGAAGATGGTAACACTGGTAATGCTGAAATCTGGCTTATGCAGGGCGATAGTAGAGTTTACTTAAGCCCAAACGTAATCAACACGAAGGCTAATGCTATTAATGCTGATATTACGTCTTTTAAGGAATTTACTGTAAACGTGAGCGGCGACCCTTCGGAAGTTGAGAAGAAAAATGTTACTGTAACTGATGTTACAGATTCAAAGAAAAATCAACACAAGACAATAGATATTTCGCAAGTTGCTGTTGTGGATAATAGGATCGTAATCACTGCAAAGAACGAATTAGATCTTAAGAAAATGTATGAAATCAACATTAAGGGTGTTGGTGGAATGCCTAAAACAGTGTCTGCTTCAACTGTTAAAGGTTCTAAGATTGTTCGCACTGATGAGTTTGATCAAAAGTATGCGTACATAGGCGATGACTTGGGTGCTGTTGTAAATGGTAATTCTACGACTTTCAAGCTTTGGGCACCAACTGCTACGAAAGTGGAGTTAGTAACTTATAAGTCAACTGATGAAAAAGCACAAGAAGATAAAAAGCAAGATATGACTCTTGGCACAGAAGATGGAAAGCTTGGCGTGTGGAGTATTACTACGAGTGATGCAAAAGCTGGCACTGCTTATACATACAAGGTTTATTTTGCAGATGGCACTGTTAATAATTCTCCAGACCCTTATGCAAAAGCTGCTGTGCGAAATGGAATGAGATCCGTTGTATTCGGTGGCAATATGGCAACACCTGTATTTCGTAAGGCATCATTTGGAAAGCGTCCAACTGATGCGACTATTGCAGAAATGAATATTCGCGACTTTTCGATTCATGAAAGTTCTGGCGTAGATGTTGCAAAGCGCGGAAAGTATCTTGGTGTAATTCAATCTGGTGCTAAAAAAGATGGCAAGCCAACTGGCTTTGATTATTTGAAGTCCCTCGGCATCACTCACGTGCAAATCATGCCAATGTATGATTTTGGTTCTGTGAACGAAGATCTTAAAGTTGACTATGCAGAGAAGAACGACAAAAATAATCCTCATCAAAACTGGGGCTATGATCCAATAAACTACAACGTTCCAGAAGGCTCCTATGCGTCTGATTCAGCAAATCCTGCTACGCGCATTACTGAGCTAAAGCAAATGGTTGAAGGTCTACATAAGGCTGGTTTGCGCGTGATTATGGACGTGGTTTATAACCATGTTTATAACGCAGAAAAGAACGCTTTTGGACAGACTGTGCCAGGCTACTACTTCCGTTACAACGATGACGGCAGCTTGTCTAATAGATCTGGTTGCGGAAACGATACTGCTTCAGAGCGCAAAATGATGCGAAAGTATATTGTTGACTCTGTAAAGTATTGGGCTAAAGAGTACGGTATTGACGGCTTCCGTTTTGATTTGATGGGATTGATTGACCTTGAAACCATTAAGGAAGTGCGTGAAGCTGTTCATGCAATTGACCCGAACTCGATTATTCTTGGCGAAGGCTGGGATATGAGCCAATTGCCTTATGGAAACCGCACTATTCAGCCTAATGCGTATAAGCTTGCTGAAAATAATGGCGTTGCGTTCTTTAACGATTCCTTCCGTGATGCTGTAAAGGGTCAAGGAGATGATGATGTTGCTGGATTCGTGTCTGGAAACAGAGGCAGCGACAATCTTGTAATGCAAAATCTTTACGGTTGCCAGCCTGGAAACGCAAGCTGCACTGGTAGGCGCTACGCGAATGCTGGTCAGACTGTGCAATATGTTGAAGCTCACGACAATCTTAATCTTTACGATAAGTTGAAGAAATCCTTGCCTAATGAGACAGAAGAGAATCTTAAGAAGCGAGTAATGCTTGCTAATTCGCTTGTAATGTTTGCGCATGGCATGCCATTCTTTGAGCTTGGTCAAGAGTTCTTACGAAGCAAGAATGGTAATGCTAATAGTTACAATGCTGGCGACGGTGACAATTCCGTTAAGTGGGATCTAGTTAAAACGAATGAAGATGCTGTCGAGTACTTCAAAGCGTTGATAAAGCTAAGAAACGAGATTCCAGCTTTACGAGATTCTGAATATTCTGATGTTAACAATAATATGCATTGGATTAAGAGCAGCGATGGTATTAACGCATTTAGTGTTGACAACAACGGTAAAACGTATGTGTTTATTTTCAATGCTAATAGTGGTGAATTTACTGTGAATATTGGCAAAGGAAAGTATCGCGTGCGCATTGCTGATGGGAAAGCTAACAGCAATGATGAGTCAGTGTGTCCTGAAGCATCTGTAGATGACAATGGAAATTACAAGGTTTCTGCTCTTTCGACTTCAGTACTTGTGAAGGATGCTGAAAAGAAGAACGACAATCCTTTTGCAAATATTAATGTTGATGATGTTCTCAAATATAAGATGAATCCTTTGGATATCAATAAGTTGAAGGATGGATCTAAGCCTGGTACGCAGAAGCCGAATCCATCTACTCCTGGGCATGAACAAACTCCTGGTACTGTTACTCCATCACCTCAGCCACCTGTTCCTGGTCCTGTAGTGCCAAATCCGGCTCCAGCGCCTGGCCCTCATCCTCAGCCTGGTTCTAATCCTGTGAATCCGGCTCCTCAGCCAGCGCCAGTTCCAACTCCAACTCCTGGAGAAACTCATCCTGGAACTCATGAGCCAAATTCATCTACGCCTGGTCGTGAGCAAACTCCTGGAGACTCTGATACTGAAAATCATCCTGCTCCACATACTTTAGTCCCAGATGTGGGTACTGCTCCTAGTAATTCCGAATCAGGTTCTGCATCCCAGCAAGGCTCTAAGTCTAATACGCCTGCTCATGAACCTAATAATAGTATTGAATCTAAGCCTAATGCTGAGTCTCACTCTACTTCTGAATATCAAACTCATTCAAAACCTAAGCAGAATGTGCATGAAAATTCAGATCAGTCTAAACCAGCTAAAACAAAACCTGAATCTTCCTCAAATTCTGCTGTATCTGCGCCTGCTAAGCCATCATCAGCTGCTCCAACTCCTACTGCACCGGCAACAGTGCAGCAGCTTAAGTCAGAGCTAAGAGGAACTCTGCTAGTACGAGACAATAATGTTGCGAATGCTGGAATTGTGAACAAAGTAAACATTCGCATTCAAAACGGCGAGTTTATTGAACGTCTGAATCGTGAAGGTATTGCATATGCTTACGCATACATCTACTCGTCTCCGCGATTGCTTAAAGGCTCCGACGGTTCAAAGTATGTTACTGTACGAATGGTGAATGGCGTGCCTCAATTCGATGCAATATTCCCAGCTGGATACTCTGGTAAACACACTGTTCTACTTGTAGACGAGAGTGGCAAACAAATCGCATGGACTGAAGTAACTGTTGTAGATAATGGTGTTTCAAAGCGTGGTGGATCTATGCTTCAAACAGGAAGCAACATTGTTTATACTTTTGCGCTGTTCATTATACTTACATTTGTTGCAGCTATTGCTCGTTATAAAGTTGCATTTAGATAGATTTGTGGCTTTGAGTTTTAAAGCGTCGCGCGCGAGAGCACTTTTGTAGTGCGTTTGCTTTGACTGAGCTTGAAATTTCATAACGCATTTCAAGCTCCTTCAAAGCGTGATTTGGCTTAAACGTAAAGTCCAGTGGACTTTACGCGCCAGATCAGCCGAGCGGCTACTAATAGACGTTCGGAATCACACGGCTAATCCGCGCGAACGACGATCAACCTTGTAGTGCGATTGTATGACGACACGCCGTAAATCAGGTACAAACGCACTACAAGGTTGCGCCAAGTTAGGTATAGATTCGAGATTTTTCGCACTGAATGAAGCGTATCGCTCGCGCGTTACAGCGCGCTCACGTCTTCGCTTGCGTTGAAAGCACACTGTGCTTTCAACTTTGAGCAAGCTCAGCGAATCGAAGTGCATTCGCGCGCTACGCTTTAAGCGCTCAAGCAAGTCGATTCGCAGCTCTTTGATGGTGATTCGCTGAAGTAGCAAGAAAAATCGAGAATCTCGGTGATAAAAACCACGCAAAAGTTCTAGATATTCAGAAGGTTTGATGTATTTCTATACGAGCAATAAAAGAGGAGAGTAGCGACGGGATTTGCGAGGAGAGAAATACTCAAACCTCGCGCAATACCAAGTAAGGAAACCGTACTACGCTCTAAACCCAGACGCTCGCCTAGATGCCAGCGGCTGCTACTGCTGAGCTGCTGCTTACTTACAAACGCCGGGGAATTTTCTCCGGCGTTTGTAGTCGTTTTGGCGTTATGTGGAAACATTTGCTGTGTTATTCCACGGCATCTGTTTTCGCTCTGGCTTTATTTGACCACATTTGCAGGAAAAATGTAAGGCGATTGGAGTTGCGTTAAAAATTACGTAAGTAGCTCTGTAGTTCAGTATGCCATATTTAGTACGTGTAGCATTGCGTATGTCGCCTGATATTACCTAATGCCAGTAGTACGCTGTCATTATCGCAGTGGTATGCTATTTCGCTACCGGTACCCGCTACCAGTACCCAGATCATTTAACGGCATCTATTTGTAGCACCTATATCTCTGTAGATTATACCTCCGTAGCCTACAGTTCTATAGCTTTACAGATATAACAATGCTCCGTGGTTGAAGAGTTGTCGTAAATTTTGCGAACCCTTTTATCACGGAGCATATGTATATTATTTATTCAATTTTAATATTTGTTGCACCACCAACGTTTAGTCGCGCTTCTTCCTGCGAATAATGACTGCGAATGCAGCACCTATTGCGGCTGCGAGTGCAGCAACAGCGCCTGCTGCAGTAATTGCAGAGCCTGTATTGGTTAACTTTGATTGCGCAACCTGGCCGGAGGAGTGACGTGCAGGAGACTTAGGAGCTTGTAACTGAGTGTTATTGCTCTTATTCCTGTTGTTTTCACTGTTGCCAGTGTGTTCATCAGAATCATGAGAACCAGATTCATGTTCTGGGGTTGGCGCAGGTGCTGGTTCCGGTGTCGGTGCCGGTTCTGGCGTTGGTGTTGGTTTCTTGGTTGGGTTGTTTCCTACTTTACCGTTTGCCTTGTTGGATGGTTGACCATTCTTCTTGGCTTGCGCGGTAATCGTACTACCATCCTTGATTTGGGTTGCAGGGATGGTGACTTTACCAGTCTTAGGATCAACAGTCACGCCGGTTGGAGTATTACCGTTAATAGTCCAGTTACCATTCTTATCTTTCTTCACGGTAATTGTTACAGGAGTCGTTGTATCGCCTTCTGGAATATACGTGATTTCTAGAGTATCAGCATCTGCTGGTGGGGTAACAGTTGCTGAACCTTGCTCAACACCATCTTGTGGCGTGAGTATAGTCGGCTCACCCGCAGGCGTTGGCGTTGGTGTTGGCGTTGGTGTTGGTTTCTTGGTTGGGTTGTTTCCTACTTTACCGTTTGCCTTGTTGGATGGTTGACCATTCTTCTTGGCTTGCGCGGTAATCGTACTACCATCCTTGATTTGGGTTGCAGGGATGGTGACTTTACCAGTCTTAGGATCAACAGTCACGCCGGTTGGAGTATTACCGTCAATAGTCCAGTTACCATTCTTATCTTTCTTCACGGTAATTGTTACAGGAGTCGTTGTATCGCCTTCTGGAATATACGTGATTTCTAGAGTATCAGCATCTGCTGGTGGGGTAACAGTTGCGGAACCTTGCTCAACACCATCTTGTGGCGTGAGTATAGTCGGCTCACCCGCAGGCGTTGGCGTTGGTTCTGGTGCAGGCTTCTCCTTTTCGCCAACTTTAGCAGTTACCACTTCTGACTTGCTCTTGCCAGTCTTATCGCTACTGTCTTCTGATTGCGCAGTAATAGTGCTACCGTGCTTAATCTTGTTTGCTGGAATCGTAACAACGCCAGTTTGCGGATTAACGGTTACGCCTTCTGGAGCGTCTCCGTCAATCTTCCACTCATGCTTGTCGCCTTCAGCAACAACAGTAATCGTTGCGGTTGTTTCACTGCCTTCTGGAGTGTAAGTAACTACAACCTTGTTCACGCGCGTATCCGTGAGATCAGGCGTCACGCTAGCACCACCCTCGGCTGGAGTGTCAATCTTTGGCTTAGTTATATTTCCGTTGACAGTAATATTTACACTATCGCCCGTCTTTGCACCATCACCCTTACCGTTGGTTGGTGTGAGGGTGACGATGGCACCAGGCTTTTGCTTGTCGATAGTAATAGTGAAGTTGCCATCTTTATCTGCGGTACCAGTTCCGATTTGATTGCCATTGTTATCGGTAACAGTTACTGTTGCGCCCGGAAGAGTCTTTCCAGTGATGATTTGTTTAGTAGAATCATCTGGATTGTCTTTTAGCGTTTGCTCACTAATCTGTGGAGTCTTAAAGCCAGTTACAGCAGTAGCGGGATCAGATGGTTTGTCCGTCTTGTTCTTAGATACTGCAGTAATAGTGCTGCCGTCTTCCAAATTCTTTGTTGGAATAGTAACAACGCCAGTATCTGGATTAACGATTACGCCTTCTGGAGCGTCTCCGTCAATCTTCCACTTACCATTGTTATCCTTCTTAGCAATAATTGTGCGAACTGGCTGTTCTGGACCATTGATTGAATTTGGCTTAGCATTGATTTCAATTTTCACAACCGTTGTGTCATCAGTTGGCGGAGTTACAGTTACGTTTCCGTCGTTCTTCTGGTTGTCGGTTGGTACCGTAATCGTTGGCTTTTGTGGTTTAGCAGTGACGGTTACAGTAGTTGCATCACCATCAACTCCACCCTTGCTTGGAACAAGCTTGAGTGTTGTGCCAGGATCCTTCTTATCGATTTCGATAGTGAAGTTTCCGTCTTTGTTGGCATCTCCAGTACCAACAGTATTACCGTCATTGTCTTTGACAGTTACTGTGTTTCCTGGCTGAGTTTTACCAGTAATAGTTGTCTTATCAGACTTATCTGGTGTGTTTTCTGCTTTGCCACCATTAATAAATGGCTTGTTTTGTTCCACAACGTTTACTATTACTGGTACGTTCACAGGATTTGCGATACCCGGAATAGTTACCACGACAGTACCGCTCTTATTGTTTCCAGCTGTCTTGGTATCTGGAGTACCGTTAGTTGCCCAAGCAAACTTGGTTCCGTTAGGTAACTCATCCTTATTGGCAATGCTGTTTTCTGCGCTTGGAGAATCACCAACATGTACGCTCACCGTTTTACCGGCTGGATTTGGCACAACGAACACATTGACTGAAATGTCAACATCTGGCTCGCCTGGCACCTTAACGGTCACAACGCCTGGTTGGTTGCCAGTCTTTGACGTATCAGGCTTCTTCTTCCAAGAAATACTAGCATCCTTAGGTAGATCCTTATGATTCTTAATAACATCCTCTGGCTTAGGAGTAGTGTCAGTTGTGTCACCATTCTTCTTTTGCAACACAGTTACGTCGTTTGCAACAGGTGCTGGTGTCACAGTAATTGTTACTGGCACTTCTTGAGGTGCTTGCCCTGGAATCTTGACAATCACTGTGCCACTAGCAGTGCCTGGCTTGTCGGTCTTTGGAGCAGCATCCTTCTTCCACTCGAATGTGGTTCCCTTAGGGAGTTTGGTGCTGTTATCAATGCTGTTCTTAGGATCAGGATTGCTGTTCTGTGCAACGGTGGTTACCTTTGCTATAGGCACAGGGTTTACGTTCACAGTAACTATGGCTTCCGCTGGATCTTTCACACCTGGAATATGAACGAGCACAGTGCCGTTAGTGGTGCCTGGCTTGTCGGTCTTTGGAGCAGCATCTTTCTTCCACTCGAAGGTGGTTCCCTCAGGGAACTTATCTTTATTAGCGATACCCTTCGATGCGTCTGGAAGGTTGTCGCCAACCTTCACGTTCACAACATTCGCTTCTGGCTTTGGCAAAACGCTCACTGTTACAAGCACTTCTACAGGGGATTGACCTGGGATGGTAACAATAATCTTGCCATTCTTTGCGCCAGGATTGTTAGTATCTGGCTTATCTTCAGGTTTCCACTCGAACTTAGTGCCCTCAGGGAACTTACTCTTATCGCTAGAATCCTTAATAACATCCTTAGCTTCTGGCAAATCCTTGCCCTGTGGCACGTTGACTTCAGATGCACTTGGGTCAACAACGTTAACCGTTACTTCAACTTCTTGAGGAGTATCAGATCCAGGAATAGTAATCTTTACTTTGCCTTTTACGCTGTTACCTTCCTTAGATGTGTCTGGTTTTCCGTTGTTATCCCACTCGAACTTAGTGCCATCAGGGAACTTATCCTTATTGGCAATGCTGTCTTCTGGTTTAGGCTCCACGCCCTTTGGCACAGTCACAACTTTAGCTGTAGCAGTTGGAGACTTAATAGTTACAGGCACGTTGATAACAGTTGTTGATCCATCCGGATATGTAACTGTTACAGGCACTTCAAACTTTCCAGCCTTATCTCCATTAGGGATCTTAGACTTATCTCCCTCAGCAATAGAGTAAGTTGGCTTATTTGTTTCGTTCGTTGGCCAGGTAGGAACACTTACTTTGCCAATAATTTCGTCGTCCGAAGGCTTTTGACCATTATCTTTTTCAAGATTATCTGCCTTAGGTGGGTAAAGTTCAGACTGCTTATTGCTAATAGTTACTGGCACGTCAACAGTGTCAGTTGTGCCATCTGGGTAGGTGACTTTAACCTTAACAGTAGAGTTTCCAGGAGTCTTACCATCTGGAAGCTTTGTATTAGGCTCGTTCAACTCAATCTTTGGTTGTTCCTTTGAATCTTTTGACCAATCAGGAACAGTTACATTCTTAGTTACATCATCAGATGTAACCTGCTTGCCAAACGGCTTAACAACAGGTGTTACCTTTGGCTCGAAAGTATCCGACTGCTTGTTCTTAATAGTCACATCAACAGTAACTTCATCAGTTGTGTTATCTGGGTACGTGACCTTAACCTTAACGTGATAAGTGCCAGGCTTTGTGCCGTCTGGAATATCCTTATCGGCGCTTGTGATAGTGACTGTTGGCTTATCGCCATCCTTCTTTGGCTTAAAATCAGGAACAGTTACAGCAGCTGTAACAGCTTTCTTGGTCTTTTCTTTACCAGTGCCATACGGCTCTTCCACAGTGTCAACTGCAGGAGTGTTCGCAGTGGCATCGGTATCTGTAACTACTACAGGCACTTGCACAACAGTGCTGGAACCATCTGGATATGTGACCTTAACAGGTACGTTAGTTGTGCCAGTCTTATCTGTAGTTGGTAGAGGAGTTTTTGGATCTACAAGCTCTACTTTTGTTTTAGATTTATCTGGAGTCTTGCCATCAACTGTAGAAGTCTTCACAGCATTCTTAATGTCTTCAGCAGTAGGTGCTGGATCATTACGCTTCTTGTTGATAGCTTCTGCGCCTGGTTTGTAGGTCTCGTTATCTGGCTCGCCAACTGTTACAGGAACTTCCACGTGATCCTCAGAACCGTCAGGATACTTAACAGTAACCTTAACGTTTACGGTTCCAGGAGTCTTAGTGTCGATAGGTGTTTGACCTTTATCAACTGTAATTGTTGTACCATTTGGTTTATTTGGAACAGTGACTTTAGCAATGATGTCATTGTCAGAAGGGCCACTTTCTCCATACTTCTTAGTGATTCCGCCGTCAACCTTTGGCGTATGAGTTTCACTTTGAGGCTTTCCTACAGTAACCTTTACTGTTGCGTGATCTTTAGAGCCATCCTTATATGTAATGGTTACAGGAATATCGAAAGTACCAGGCTGAGTGCCATCTGGAACAGTCTTAGCTTTGTCGTCAATAGCAATACTTGCGCCTTCTGGAAGCGTTATATCTTTGCCTTGCTTATCTTTACCAAAGCTAATGCCTTTATCCTTGCCAACGCCGGTAATCTTGCTGGATATACCTGTATTCGGCGTCTTATTGTAGTCAATGTTAATTGTTTGACCTTCTGGCGTGTAATCCTTGTTTTGTGGATCCAAAACTTTAACAGTTACTGTTGCAACGTCACTAGAGCCATCCGAATACTTAACCTTAACCTGCACTTTGCTTTCGCCAGGCTTATCGGTGCTTGGAACGTCTTTTGTGTTGACGATTTCTACTGTTGGATTTTGCTTTGGAGAGTTTCCATTCCACGTCAAGCCATTGCCATCGCCAAACGACTTAATCTTATTTGCAATATCTTCCTTAGAATTCCAATGAACAGTAATCGTCCTGCCAACAGGGTCGTAGTTGTTAGACTCCCTATTAACGACAATAGGCACTTCAATCTTGCTGGAAGATCCATCTGGATATTTAACAGTTACAGGAACAGTGTAATTTCCATCATCTGTAGGAATTTTTCCAACTTCAAATGTTATACCAGTCTTATCGATTGGCGTATTTGGATTATCATATTTTGTTATTGTGATCGCGTTGGTAATTGCGTTGTTATCCTTAGGATTATCAACTTGCTTAGCAGTAGCAGTATGCTCTTCAGCATCCGTGTACACGGAGATTTGAACCTTAAGCTTAGACTCGTTGCCAGCTTCGTCTGTAACAACAAGCTCACGAGACCACTTGTTATCGGACGAATTAGTTATACTCGCATCTCGTTTTGCAGTGCCCTTAATATGAATAGTCGCAGGCTTTTCTGCAGAATTCCCGTTTTGATTGTCAATAGTGATTTTTCCGTCATGACCTGGGAATGTTGCTATTGTTGCACTCTTAATCTTTCCGCTGTTGTCATAAGCGTTGATATCAATGCTGAACGGTTTGCCATTATGCACCTTGAACTGGTAGTACTCAGCTGTTTTCTCAGTGTCTGCTCTCTTTGCCTTATTGGTACTAGGTGTGTTAATAACAGGCGCGATATCGTCCTTAACGGTAACGGTTGTAGTAACGTCTTTAGTTGAACCGTCCTTAAATGTTATGCGAACTTTAGCATCTTTCTGCTCGCCAGGCTTATTCCAATCTGGTTCTTTAGCCCAAGAATACTTAGCGTCCTTAGGCAGTTTCTTCACTGCTTCTAGATCAATGCCGCTCTTAGGATCCGGATGCTTTGTGCCGTCGCTCATGTTGTACGTAACAGGCGTTCCTGTGACTTTGCTGTACTTATCTGATTGCGGTTTAACGATAAACTTCACAGTAACTTTATTAGTGTTGCCCGAAGGGTCCACAGCTGTGATGGTACGCGTATACTCGCCAGGCTTAGTGTTGAGTGGAGTAGTGCCGTCAAGCGTCAAAGTCTTAGGATCTGCAGTTGTGCCAGTTCCAGTAGGAGCTTTTTCTGTCTCGCCTGGAGTTTTAGGCGTTAAAGTAAGAGTTGTAACTTCTCCGCTATTGTCTGTTGCAGTAATCTTAATATCGTTTTTATCACCGCGGTACGTAGTGATAGTAAATACTGGTGGGTATTTTGGACCATCTGGATATCCAGGATCAATGGTGTTATATGTACCACCGTCACCCTTTTGCTGAATCGCAACTTTAGGACTTTCGTTATCCCTAACAGTTACCTTAACGTCAACAGTTTCAACGCGTGGGTGATTTTTGTCGTTAGTAGGAATAGTTACAATAACTTTTCCAGACTTTTCTTTGCCAACAGTGGAAGTGTCTGGAGTGCCGTTAGTTTCTTTGCTCCAAGCAAACTTAGTTCCTTTTGGTAAGCTTCTGTGGTTGGCAATAGCCTTCTTTGCGTCTTTTTCGTCTAGCTTATGACCTAAGTCAACAGTAATATTTCTCGGCTTAATGTCTTCTTTTTTCTCCACTTTTACAGTCACAGTTTTTTCTGTTTTGTGACCAGCAGCATCAGTTGCAGAGAACGTAAGAGTGTAAGTGCCAACCTCTTCAGGCTTAAAGCCGGAGAATGTATAAGTAAGTTTCTTCTGTGTGTCTGTATTATTCTTAGAATCGTACTTGACTCCAGCGCGAGTTGGGTTACTAAGCAGCTTTGTTGGGCCATTGTTAAACAGAGCCATCGTTGCTGTTGCTGTGTCAATAGATTCAATCTTTACATCATCTTTTGCAGTAAGCTGAATTTTCAGATCTTCGCCAACTTTTACGGTAAAGCTATCTTTATCGGCAGTAAGCGTTGGAGCTTTGTCATCCTTAGTAGCCTTCTTAGCGTCGCTTGCGTCAGAGCTTACGGAATCTGCAGTAGTAGTTACTGCAGTAATGTTTCCTTCAGGAATGCCGTTAGCAACTGTAATTGTAACTTTGCCATCAGCTCCAACGGTTCCAGTGCCGATTTGTTGGCCCTTGCTGTTCTTAAGTGTTACAGTGCTTCCAGCTGTGCCAGGACCAGCATTAACTACAACTTCCTTGCCTTTTACGCCTGCAACGCCAGTCAAATCAGTCTCAATCTTAGGCTTTTGAGGGCGAACAGTGAAAGTGACCTTTTCTTCTGCAGTACTGCCGTCGCTAAATGTGACTTTAGCAGTGTAAGTCTTCTTTCCCGCAACGTTTGTAGAAGGTTCGCCGTTCACCCACTCTGCGCTCTTAATTTTATCTTTAACATTCTTATCGGTTATGCCAAGATATTGCTTAGCGTCAACTTTGTTGCCGTCTTTGGTCTTTGTGAGCTTATCGCCAACAGTAGCATTAACGGTATTTCCATTAAGCTTATGTTGCAAAGAAAGTGGCTTTTTAATGTATACAGGAATCGTAACAACGTGATACGAGTTATCTGAGTACACAACTTTTGCAGATGCGTTTGCGGGAAGAGTTTCCCTTCCGTTAAAGTACTCTTGTGGAATATTGGTTTGAGGGAATGGATTAAAGACGAGTTTCCCTCCGCCTTCAATCCCAGTAACGTGAGGCTTCAAGTCGTTTTCAGTAAGTGCATGTCCCCAATCAACAGTAATCGGTGTAGCAGTTGGCTCCTTGTACTTTTTATTAAGGTTTTCAAGTTTTATTTTTACTTGTTTTTCTGCTTTGTTTCCAGAAGTGTCGGTTGCAGAGACAGTAATCGTGTAGTCGGAGTTTACAGGATTGCCACTTTTATCTTTGTGTATAAATGTAGTCTTATTAATAACCTTGGTATGAGGATTGCTTTCGCTAGCATCAATACCATTATCGTTTTTCTCGTCAACATTGCCATTTTTAGCAAAGTCTGGCAATCCGCTTACAGAGAATTTCGTTACTTTTCCACTGTCGTCAGATGTTCCGAATTTGATTGTAGGAGTATCGCCCTGATACACGGTAATGCTGTTGTTGGAATCGCTAATCTCTTTGCCATTAAAATACAGCTTTGGAGGTAAATTGTCGCTTTTTGTGCGCTTAAGATTTGGTTCTTTCCAGCGCTCGCGACCAGAAATAAAGGTGTAAGCAGAGTTAGTCGTTCTACCATAAGTACTTGTATTTGCCCATGTATAAGCATCTTGAATGTCGTCAAGAGTGACTCCTTGACGTAATTTTACTTTGCAATGCATGTGTACTGCATAGTCGACGTTTGTAGTTCTTAAGCCGATGCCGTAGCTTTTGTTCTTATATACGCCTGTTAATGTTGTAGCATTGCTAATAACCCCGTCGCCTGCATTCTTGTGGAAAGTATCACTCAAATCTTGCTGGTTGCTATTCCCCATGCGTATGCCCAAGGTTATTTTGTAAATAGAATTTCCAAGGTGCTGATCATCTTGCAAAGGCTTACTAAGTGTTGCTGATTGGCTATCTTCTTTAGTGAATAATGAAAAATCGCGTGAAAGAACAGCGTTTGTTGTTTGTGGACTAGTGCCATTTCGTTTATAAAAATCAAAGCTTAAATCACTTAATGTGTCTCCATTGTAATAACCATTATTTAAGTCAGCAACTGCAAAAGGAATTTGCCAAACATACTGTTGTTGTTTGGAAGCGCCAGTCATATCTTTACCGTCGTTGTTAAAGAACACATCGAAGACTAAATACTTAGCACCGTTGTTTTCTTCAAGATGTGCATACATATCCGATTTCTTGGTGGTGTTATCGTAATCACCCAAACCGTCGGATCCTATTTGACCGATTTTTCCGTTGCTGTTAGCAAAGCGATACCTTTGGAACTCAAGAATATTTGGCGTATGCAGCCAAGGAGTAGGATCAGCGTTACGCACTTCTTGCGCAAAAGCTGCCGTAGTTGGAGGAAGAAGAATATTAGAGGATGCGAGGATTGGCTGACCACCCAAGCAGGTTGCTGCAGTGAGAACTGTGGCAAGTGTGCTCAATGAAACCTTGCGCATGGTTGCATACGCAGAAGATGAATCAACGTTTTTAAACGAGCTCTCAACTTGCTCGCGTGCATGCTTTTTGCGGTTGCTATTTGCCATAATAATCCGTAATCCTTTATTCTTGTGCTTCTTAATTTAACGTTCCCTAATGTGTGTCGTATATAAACTTGTGTCTAGTTCTTCTTCAAATACTAATTTTGTGTTTTCATAAAGCAACGGTAGACAATAAGTACGTTTATATACATGCTGCATAATATTATATCGTATTTTTACTATTTTGTCGTAATTTTTTTATTGTTAAGTGTTCTATAACTGTAAAATTTCCTGCGGGGGGGGGGGGGGTGCTCTATGTATAAAATATTGTCATAACGACGGATTGTTTAAAATTATCTAAAATTTTATCGTTTTATAGTAATTTATTCGCATATGAATTAATCACACTTGTAGCGTTTCTTGTACACATGCTTAAGCAGGTAGTAGCGTGCGTAATTTTCTGGCGTTTGCTGTCGTTTTGTAGTTTTGGAAAACATTTGCCGGTGATTTTTTCGGCGTTTGCTACTGCAGTAAAAGCGCGTAAGTGATTGTTGATTTAAATATATTTTATACAAGATTTTATATAGTATTTTTGCGTAGAACATAAAAAAGTATGTATATGTGCTAAAAGTAGGTGTGTATGATTGCAGGAATAGGGCACGACTTGGTAAACGTTGCGCAGTTTGCTGAGCAGATGCATGATGGCGATGGTTGGCGTGCTCTGTTTTCTCAGAGAGAGCTTAGACAGTGCGCCATGCGAGCGAACTCAAAAAACGACGCTGAGGCGATGCATATTGCAGCGCGCTGGGCTGGAAAAGAGGCAGTTATAAAAGCGTGGTGCGAGGCTTTATCTTCGTTTGGAGATGCAAAATATCCTTACACGCTAGATAACACACCGTGGTCGAGTATTGAGATTTTAGATGATTCTCGTGGTTGCCCAAGTGTCCATCTTAATGATGCTGTTAATGAAAAGCTTATGCAATCTTTGAGCACGGTTCCTATGATTAATGCACAGAATGGCTTTTCTATTAGATGGCATGTTTCTTTGAGCCACGATGGTTTGCTCGAAGATGCATCTGCAATCGCCTCTGCGTTTGTGATTCTAGAAATAGCTTAGATATTTGCGATTTGCACTGTATGGTTTTGTTTATTTTTTTTCCCGCGTTTGTTGTCGTATTTGCATAAAAAGGGAACAAACACGGGAATGTTAATTGTGTGGTACAACGCTCTTGAGAATCTAAGTGGAGTGTCGTTAGTTGTTTTATGTCAAAATCATCTGTATAATTGTTCGAGTCGCTGTTTTGGGGTCTTATAAAAATTCCATTACGTGCAATTGCGGATGTAGCTCAATGGTAGAGTATCAGTCTTCCAAACTGATGACGCGGGTCCGATTCCCGTCATCCGCTCCACTTGATTTCTGTGATTTCTTTGATTCCGATTGTTCTAAATATATCGTGATTAGTCATAGTTATTTTTGTGTTTTTTCGTTATTCTGATTTGCGATTTGTTTCTTTACTGTTTGCGCATATTGCTATGGTTGTATGAGGTAAAAACACGTAAAAGCATATCTCTGGAGGAGTTGTGGGACAAATTATTGTACGTGTAATTGCAAGTTTAGTTTCTGTTGCTGCTGCATTTGTTATGAACGTTTCTCCATCTATTAATGTTGAAGGACGTGGTGTTTTTGAAGGCTCTGCTTCTAGTTCATCAAGAAGTTCATTAAGAAGTGCCAAAAATAATGCAATAAAAAGTGCAGATAATGGGAATAGTAATTCTGCTGAAGATAATCGTTTGAATGGTTTTGCCGATGGTGATGCCAATAATCCTGATTTTAAGTTGCCTTCAAAAGTGGCGTCGTCATTTAAGAATAGTGACGAAGTAGTTTCTTCAAAATATGCTCTTACATCTACTGGTCATTTGAAATCTCTTAAAACTGGCGATATTGTTACTGATCCTAAAATTATTGGTACTAAAGACAAGCAGCCAGATCCTCTTGCTAAGAGCGATGGAAGACGTTTTACGCCTATTACTGTTGGAGATTTGCGAAAAGCAATTAAGCGCTACAATTCTACGAATTCTACAAATTCTGCCAATCCTTCCAAAGTTCGTCTAATAAGCTCAAATCAGCCTATTCCAGACGAGTCTAAATCTTCTGCTAAAGCAAAAGATTCAACAATATTGTCTTCTAAAACAGCCACAACAACTGATGGTATTGTTCGCAAAGCCTATTTGCCTGTAACAAATTATGGTGTGGAATGGGAAGATTACAATGGTTCTCAATCATTCTTTGATGGCAACGGAAACATGTTTGCTTATAACGCTAGAGGTGTTATAGATGTTTCTGAACATCAGCATGAAATTGATTGGGCTGCTGCTAAAGCCGCTGGAGTAGAAGGTGCAATAATTCGCATCAGCTACGGTTGGGATAATGGCTACGATAAGTATGCTGTACGAAATATCAACGAATGCAAGCGTTTAGGTATTCCTTTTGGAGTTTATGTTTATTCCTACGCTGAAACGCCTTCTGATGGCGCTTCCGAAGGTGCCGATGTGGCAAGGCTTTTGCAAGGTGCTGGAGTTAATCCAAGTGACCTTTCATACCCTGTTTACTACGATTTGGAAAGATGGGAGTGGGCAGGGCATCAACCACCTACTGATCCATACGTTTATCAGAATATTGTCGCATCGTGGTGGAATCAGCTGGCTTCTGCTGGATACACTAATCTAGGTGTTTATTCTTATGCTAATTATTTAAACGGTCCGCTTAATTCCCAATATATTCACGATCGTACAAGCTGGGTTGCTAGCTATGGTGCCACTACGCTTTTTAACATTACAACACCATTAGGCGGCTGGCAGTACACTTCTAGCGGTTCTGTATCTGGAATTCAAGGTAATGTTGATTTAAATGCATTTGGTACTAGGCCAACTACGCCTACAAGCCGCGCTCACATCGATTTTACGTGGATTATTCGCAGTAACGATATAGCTGTAGGTGCCGCAGCAAGTAGTAGTATTTACAATCATATGGAATATCGCTGGCTTGCTTACGATTTGCTTAATAAGCAGTGGAAGACTATTTCTGACTGGTCTGTTAGCAATTGGGCTTCTTGGGTGACAAGCAACGGTGATTATTGGCTTCACTGTGATGTTCGTGATTCGTTCACTAAGAAGCCTTTGGGTAACAAAACCATTGCTTTCCATTATGAGATTCAAAATGCACCGGCTCCTGTTTTTACAGGTGATACCGTGATTTCTGGCACTTATGCGGCTTGGCGTGGTAGCAATGTTTTACTAGGTGCTACTACAAATAATCCTAATGGTTACACGATTATCAAAATATATGACTATAACGCCAAACAATGGGTGAGCCAATTTAAGGGTCCATGGGCTTTGTGGAGTCCTAAACCTGGAATTTATTGGACACATTTTGAAGCCTACACATCTAATGGTACACTCAAAGATACTAAGACTTATGCTTTTGGAGTGTAGTTTTAGACTAAGAGTTAATATTTTCTCTGGTTGTTTCGTTTAAGAGAAAAAATGGACCAGGTGCAATAGCATCTGGTCCATTTTTGTGCGCGAGATGGGACTTGAACCCACATGTCGTAAGACACAGGAACCTAAATCCTGCGCGTCTACCATTTCGCCACTCGCGCTTAAATCGCCTAAAACAAGCGAAAAAGAAACTTTAAGAGCCACTTGACAGAATCGAACTGTCGACCTTCTCATTACGAGTGAGACGCTCTACCGACTGAGCTAAAGTGGCAATTTGCCCGAGAAGCATTCGCGACTCGCGCACAAATCAAATACTATATATTAATATTTGCAATTTGTCTAGCATGACGCGCCGCAAATGTTCGCATGTGTTCTAGTCAAAGTGTATTTCTGTCCGCTTTTGTGAGTATCTTGGCAATTGGAAGATAGTGATGCACAAGTTCCACTTTGCGCGCATTTACACGTGTTTACTTTATAGTTCACTATGATTCTCGATGATTATTGTGATTAAAACGTGTTCAAGTGTGCCTAAAGATTGATAAAACAAGGCATCACGTCACTTCATTCAAGATGAAAGGACCAAGAAATGGCCATCAATCCACCAGTTGACGCCGTTAAAACACCTGAATGGGCTGCTTTGCAGAAGCACTATGATGAATTGCAGTCCGAAGGCGTGAGCCTGAAGAAGTGGTTTGCTCAGGATGCAAATCGCGTGGATAAGTTGAGCTTCGAAGCTGGAGACCTCCACTTCGATCT
Organism: Gardnerella sp. KA01002; assembly: GCF_049244015.1. Lineage (NCBI taxonomy): Bacteria > Bacillati > Actinomycetota > Actinomycetes > Bifidobacteriales > Bifidobacteriaceae > Gardnerella > Gardnerella sp. KA01002. Next base: position 1,305,635 of record NZ_CP058365.1, on the reverse strand, counting down.
TTCTAAGAATTTGATTAAGCCAGAGACGCTTAAGCTTTTCGCCGACCTTGCAAAGGCAGTTAAGCTTGATGAGCGCACTAAGGCGATGTACACTGGCGTGCACATTAACAACACCGAAGATCGTGCAGTATTGCACACCGCTTTGCGTCGTCCAGCCGAAGATGCTGGTAAGTTCATGGTAGACGGTCAAGATACCGTTGCCGACGTGCGTGAAGTGTTGGGTCGCATTTACGATTTTGCTAACGAAGTTCGCTCCGGCGCTTGGAAGGGCGTTACTGGCAAGAACATCAAGACCGTTGTAAACATTGGTATCGGCGGCTCTGATTTGGGTCCAGTCATGGTTTACGAAGCCTTGAAGCCATATGCTGACGCTGGAATTAGCGCTCGCTATGTTTCTAATATCGATCCAAATGATATGGCAGAGAAGACCAAGGATTTGGATCCAGAAACCACGCTTTTCATCATTGTTTCCAAGACTTTCACCACTTTGGAGACTTTGACCAACGCTCGTACCGCTCGTACCTGGTTGCTTAATAAGCTTCAGGAGTGCGGTGCTATTGACGGCAGCGACGCAAAGAAGGCTGAAGCTGTTGCTAAGCACTTCGTGGCTGTTTCCACCAATCTCGAGAAGGTTGAAGAGTTCGGCATTAACCCAACCAACGCTTTCGGATTCTGGAACTGGGTTGGCGGCCGCTACTCTGTGGATTCCGCTGTTGGCACTTCTTTGGCTGTAGTTCTTGGACCAGAGCGCTTCGAAGAGTTCTTGAAGGGCTTCCACGCAATCGATACTTACTTTGCCGAAACCCCATTCGAGAAGAATGTTGTTGTGCTTCTCGGTATGCTCAACGTTTGGTACCGCAACTTCTACAAGGTTGCTTCTCACGCTGTGCTTCCATACGATCAGTACTTGCACCGTTTCCCAGCTTATTTGCAGCAGCTCACCATGGAATCCAACGGTAAGTCTGTGCGCTGGGACGGCACTCCTGTAACAAGCGAAACCGGCGAAATCTTCTGGGGTGAGCCAGGCACCAACGGCCAGCACGCTTTCTACCAGTTGATTCACCAGGGCACTCAGCTTATTCCAGCTGACTTCATTGCTTTCGTGAACACGCCAAATCCTACTAAAGATGGCGATCAGGATGTGCACGAGCTCTTCTTGGGCAACTATCTTGCACAGACTAAGGCTCTTGCTTTCGGAAAGACGGCAGACGAAGTTCGCGCTGAAGGAACTCCAGAAGAGATTGTTCCAGCTCGCGTATTTAGCGGAAACCGTCCAACCACTTCTATCTTTGGTGAAGCTTTGACTCCATTTAGCTTGGGCGAGTTGATTGCTCTCTACGAGCACATCACCTTCGTCGAAGGCACTGTTTGGGGCTTGGATTCCTACGATCAGTGGGGTGTGGAGCTTGGCAAGCAGCTTGCAAAGCAGATTACTCCTGCAATCTCTAAGGATGACGATGCTTTGGCAGCTCAGGATGCTTCTACCCAGAGCTTGATTCGCTTCTATCGCGCTCATCGCAAGTAAGTGAGTGTGTAGCAATCTTATTTGATTGTTGATTTAAAGCCTCTTGTTGATTAAATTCTTCAAGAGGCTTTTTGCGAATCGACTTGCATGAGCGCTTAGAGCGTAGCGCGCGAATGCACTTCGATTCAAAAATAGGTTGACACAAGAGCAGTGATAATTTATAATGAGCACGGTCGGTAGGTAAGGCTACCACGGGGATACGGGTTGCTGCCGCAACACAGTGGAGACACTGCAAGTTGGTCAACAGTCGTTGTCGATTTCAAGGCTTCGACTAATGCAACACCACCGCCCTGCGAAGCTGAAGCTTGAACGACAAGATTAAGGTTGATTTCTTTTGATTTAAAAATCACCTTGTGTCTTCTTGCTTGCCGTCCGGTTCAATGATGATACGGTTTTGCGTTGGCGCGCACAAGCTAGAGGAGGTGATTGCCGTGAAACATGACAGTAGCAGTAGTACCAGTTGTAATCAAAGTGCTAATACAGTTAATGCCGTTAGTGACGATTCAGACAGTATTAGTAGTAGTACGGACGTTCCCCCTGAATATACAAAAGATGAATATAAAAAACCGGCAGTCACCGCCAAAATGTTTGCGATTACAGGTTTTGCGATTAAAGATTTTATTTTATTTGATTTGTTGGGATAAGTCGCCAGCAACCGCGCGCTAAATAAGCGCTTCTAAAATAAAGTCTGAAATTCTAAGCAAAATTTAAGATAAATGCAAAAAATAGTGGTGATAAGCGGCAAACGCGTGTAAAAATACGCGTTCCCAGAGGACTTATCATGACAATATTTACAACATCTGGAAAAAACGGTGCTAGTACGCAAGTAGACGAAAACACTCGTTTTTGGTCCGACATTATTGTGTGCGTTGGTATAATCGCGCTTTTTGGATTAAGCGCTTTCCTTTTGCAGCGCATTAACCAGCCAATTGGACCTAAAGGAATACCTTCCACGGTTTCAACCGACCTTATTAATTTGCCTTACTACACGCTTAGATCCGTGTTTCGTATGATGCTTGCGCTTATTGCGTCGCTGATTTTTACGATTGTTTACGGATCTCTTGCAGCGCGCAGCCGCCGACTAGGCAAGGTTCTTATTCCGTTGCTAGACATTTTGCAATCCGTTCCAATTCTTGGCTTCCTTTCAGCTACAGTAACGATTTGGCTGGTGATTTTCCCAGGATCGATGATGGGCGTTGAAGCCGCTTCGATTTTTGCAATTTTTACAAGCCAGGCTTGGAATATGACTTTCTCGTTCCACCGTTCGCTTTTAAGCGAGCCAAAAGAGCTAGATGAGGCAGTGCGCAGCTTGCAACTTACGCATTGGCAGCGATTCTGGGTACTAGATATGCCAAACGCAATGATTCCGCTGCTTTGGAATTGCATGATGAGCGTTGGCGGCGGATGGTTCTTCCTTACTGCTTCCGAAATGATTTCCGTAAACAATCACACTTACGCGCTTCCTGGAGTAGGTAGTTTTGTGGCGCAATCTGCAGCAGAAAACAAGCTTGGAAACATTTGGTGGGCTATTTTATCCATGATTGTTGTTGTGCTAGCGATTGACTTCTTCCTTTGGAAGCCGCTTACCGCCTGGGCAGAACGATTCCGCATAACTCAAAGCGCATCCGACGAAGAACGAAAGAGTGCTGTTTTGACACTTATTCGTCATTCGCATGCCGACGAAGTTATTAGCAAGCTGTTTTCTCCGATTCGCGAATGGCTTGAAATTATTACACGACCATTCGGACGCACAGGTTCACAGTGGCCGCGTAAAGCATCACAGCGTAAACTTGGCGACTTGGTTTTCAACATTGTTATGGCTGTGCTGATTTTGGGGCTTGCTGCTCAAATGCTTTACTTTGTAGCAACTCGCACAGGTTTGCAGGAGTTCGCTACAGCTGGAGCGTTAGGAGCTTTAACTTTTGCTCGCGTAGCTGTGTTGATTTTTGTAAGCTCGCTGATTTGGGTTCCAGTAGGCGTATATATTGGCATGAATCCTAAGATTTCGCGAATTATGCAACCTGTTGTGCAAATTCTGGCTAGCTTCCCAGCAAACTTTGTGTTCCCATTTGCAATGATGTGGTTTATGGCTTGGCATATTGACCTTGGATGGGGAAGTATTATTTTGATGGCGCTTGGCACGCAATGGTACATTCTGTTTAACGTTATTGCAGGCGCTAGCGCGATTCCAGACGATTTACGAGAAATGGCAAGAAGCTTTAGATTAAATCGTATGCTCAAGTGGAAGGCTCTTGTTTTGCCTGCGATTTTTGGGTCCTGGTGCACTGGCGGAATTACTGCCGCTGGCGGTGCTTGGAACGCTTCGATTGTGTCAGAGATTGTGGAATACGGCAAGAATCACATGGCAACTCAGGGTTTGGGCGCGTATATTACGAATGCAACAACCGTTGGTGATTCTGTAAAAACGCTTGTGGGAGTAACGGTTATGAGCTTAATAGTGGTGTTAAGTAATCGACTGTTCTGGACGCCTTTGCAAAGGTATTCGGCAAAAAGATTTGTTTTGAATTAATCGACTAATCAATCGACTAATCAATCGAATAAATCAAATAAACTACGGAAAATTAAACTTTTTAAGTTTATAAACTTTTTAACTTTATAAAACAGATTGGCAAATATTATGAACACTTTGAACAAAACCGCAGAAAAGGCTGCGCAGAATTTGGCTGCGCAATCTTCAGTTACAAGCGATATCATCGACGCAAAACACATAACTCAAAGTTTCACATCGGATAGTGGAACTACTCAGCACGTACTTCACGATATATCGTTTACGTTGCGCGAAGGCGAAATCGTTGCAATTCTAGGGCGTTCTGGCGCTGGAAAATCAACCTTCTTGCGAACAATGGCAGGCTTAATTCAGCCAACAGAGGGAACTGTAACGTATCGCGGTCGTGAGCTTACTGGTCCAAACCCAGGGGTGGCAATCGTTTTCCAAACATTCGCACTTATGCCATGGCTTACAGTTCAAGACAATGTGGAGCTTGGTTTGCGCGCTAGAGGCGTTAGTAAAGAAAAGCGCACGGAGCTTGCTCTCGCAGCAATTGATGCTATTGGTTTGGACGGCTTTGAAACAGCGTACCCAAAGGAGCTTTCTGGCGGCATGCGTCAGCGCGTAGGTATTGCGCGCGCGCTTGTTTTGCGTCCAGATGCTCTGTTTATGGACGAGCCATTTTCTGCGCTTGACGTCCTTACAGCAGAAAATCTTCGTCAGGAAGTTCTTAAGCTTTGGTCTAGTGAAGAGCGTGATATCAAGTCTGTTGTAATCGTTACGCACAATATTGAAGAAGCTGTGCAAATGGCAGATCGCGTGGTGGTTTTGGGATCTCATCCTGGGCATTTGATTGCAGACGTGCAAGTTGATTTGCCTCGCCCGAGAGACAAACATAGTGCTGAATTTGAGGCGATGGTTGATAATCTTTATGCGATTTTGACTGGTTCTATGCCAGAGGGTGAATCTGAGCCAGATAATACTGATACAACGGTTGCTGGCGACTTGTCTGGTGCAGATGGCGATTCTCAACCTGTGGAACAGACGGATGCGGAAGAAACAGAGGCTGCTGCAATCGCCGACATGCTTATTCAAAAGCATCACGACGCGGAGGCAGAAGCTAAGCAAAACGAGGAGCAGGCGGATGCGGGGGAGCCGAAGCCTGAGCCTGTTGCTGTGCACTTGCTGCCGAACGCAACGCCAGGAGGAATGGCAGGTTTGCTAGACGTTATTTCGGAAGAGCCAGATGGCATTGATTTGGCTGATTTGGCTGCGGATTTGTCGTTTGAAATCGATGACTTGTTCCCACTTGTAGATGCTGGAACAATGCTTAATTTGCTTACAGCAGAAAATGGTCATATTACTATTACGCCAGCAGGTCAAGAATGGCATAATGCCGACATTTTGCACAGCAAGCAGGTGTTTGCGCGTCTTGCAATTGAGCATGCTCCTCTTGTTCATGCAATTGATCAGGCTTTGAGCCGAAACCGCAATGGCAAGCTTCGTGGCGAGTTGATTTTGGATTTGCTTCGCAGCAAGCATACGGACGCCTTGGCTCGTCAGCAATTTGATATTGCGATTAGCTGGGGTCGTTATGGTGAGCTTTTTGACTACGATGCCGATGATGACGAATTAACCCGTACTGTTGAGACGGCGCCGCTTAATGGAGTTGCGCGCTGAAATAGTGCGAAATAATGCTCAATAATGTCCATTATTGAGCATAGATTTGTGTTTTGTATGCTTTCGATAAGGCGATGCCGCATAGTCGACTTATCAATAGTCTAGCCTGCTTTTTTAAAGTTTTGGCAGATGGAAGCCCTGAAAAGCAAACTTTTTGGGAAGGATTATTCAAAGTAAAGTTGAAAAAGTTAAAATTAGACTAACTTACTTTGATGTAGCTTACGTCGATATGCGGCGGCGAGGAGGAATTATCATGGTGAATGCTGTAGAAGCATTTGATGCTAAGCATCTTAAGTCTGCTGAGGAAATCCCAGCTTTCCGTCCTGGAGATACTGTTGACGTTAACGTTAAGATTCAGGAAGGCAACAACACTCGTATTCAGACCTTTACTGGCGTTGTTATCGCTCGTAAGGGTGCTGGTGTTCGCGAGACTTTCGTTGTACGTAAGGTGAGCTTCGGCACTGGTGTTGAGCGTCGCTTCCCACTTCATTCCCCAGCTATCGATTCGATTAAGCTGGTTCGTAGTGGTCGCGTTCGTCGCGCTAAGCTTTACTACTTGCGCGCTTTGCGTGGTAAGGCTGCTCGTATTGCCGAGCGTCGTGACAACAGCGCTGCTAAGTAAATTTATTTAAGGTTAAGGATTTAACATTAAGGATTAATATGTCTGCCGAAGACTTGCAAAATAGCGATGGTCACATTGTTAATGTGGCAGGTCACGGCTTAAATCCTTCTCCAGTTCCACCGGAGCCAGAAGAAAGACCAAGTCTAACTTCTGGCTTCAGTGCTAAACGTGCTAGGCATGGAAAAATAAAAGGGAATCATATTTCTGGATATCAAGATAGTGATTATGATTCCTCTAAATCTCAGTCCAAGGTTCGTACTCGCAAGCTTTTTAAAACATCTTGGAAAGAGCTTGTTGCATGGTATCTTGTGCCTATTCTTGTTGTTATTTTTCTTCGTGTTTTTATTCTCGGCGTATATTTTATTCCATCTGGCTCCATGCTAGACACAATTCATATTGGCGATTATGTTGTTACGTCTAAGCTCACTCCTCGCCTGTTTCCACTAAATCGTGGAGATATTGTTGTTTTTGAAGATCCTGCTAATTGGCTTCAAGGTGAAAATAGTCGCGGCGGAATTGTGTCTGGTAAAGATCTTATAAAGCGTCTAATTGGATTGCCTGGGGATACTGTTGAATGTAAGGGCGATGGTGACCCAATTCTTGTTAACGGTGTTCCTGTGCTTGAATCTGCTTATATTAAACCAGGTGTAAGTCCTAGTTCCTTCCCGTTTAAGGTGAAGGTTAAACCTGGTCATGTATTTGTTCTAGGAGATAATCGCGCTAACTCTGCGGATTCTAGGTATCATAAGAATGATGGTGACGATGGTTTGGTACCTATTTCTAAGGTTGAAGGCGTGGCATTTATGCGTTTTTGGCCTTTGAATCGTATGGGTATTTTTGAAAATCATAGCGATGCGTTTGATGATGTAAGAAATAAGTCAGATGCTAAATAGTTCTTTTAAACGTGCGTAGATATTAGATTTGGGGAGATTTTGGCTGCTGTTCCGTCTTTTAACTTTGAGCAAGACCTTTTAAAAAGTGGCTTCGATTGGGTTATTGGATTAGATGAGGTTGGACGTGGTAGTTTAGCTGGTCCTGTTATGGTTGGTGCTGCTCTTTTTGGTGCCGATAAAATTAATTCTGGTTATTTTCCTGATGGATTAGCTGATTCCAAGCTTATTAACGCTCACAAGCGTGAAGGATTATTGGAGCCTCTTGAAAATTGGTGCGATGCTTTTGCTGTTGGTTCTTGTACAAATCGCGAGATTGACGAGTGGGGAATAAGTTATGCTCTTGGTGTTGCTGCGATTCGTGCAATTTCAGATGTGCAAAACAGTATGAGATATAAGCTTGAAAATGCTCATATTGCAGCGATTTTAGATGGACCATTTAATTATATTGGTAAGGTTTCTGGAACTTTTGATGCGCCTAGTATGGATTTTCCTGTTAAAGTTCACACTTTAGTTAAGGCTGATCAGAAGTGTGCTAGTGTTTCTGCAGCTTCTGTGATCGCAAAGGTGACTCGAGATTCTCTTATGACAAGCTTGTCTGACGATCCTAAATATAAAATTTATGATTGGGCACATAACAAGGGTTATGGTTCTAAATCGCATAGAGCTGCGATTTTAGAGTATGGTCCTAGTGATTTGCATCGTATTAGTTGGCATTTAAGCTAAAGTTCTTCGGCGTGTTGATGCCTGATGCTCAGCGTAATCTTGAATGCTAAAGGGGTAGTGAGCTAGTGCGTGGGTATGTGTTTGTAGAGAGTGTTTAGATAGCGTTTTTAAGAGATTTAAAGCTGATTTTAACAGTGCGAGCTACTCGAATTTGTAGATTCAATCTGCAGGGTATCGTGTGTGTACTTTGTAGTGCGTGAAAGTATTTTTGGAATTTAAAAGAGTTTTCTATGGAAAAGAAAAGGATAGTTAAATGATTGGTCGTTTCTTCGCTTTTGTTCCAGGTGTTAAGCACTTGGTTGTTTTAAGAGCGGCATGTCTTGCTATATCTTCTCTTGCGAATATTGGTTTTGTGTATGTTTGTGTTGGAATTCTTTCGCCAGTGCTTATTCCTGCAAAATATACTGGCAAGTCCTTGTTAAGCTCTGTTGAATTGACGTCTTATCTTATTTCTCTTGTTGGAATACTTATCGTAAAATATATTGCGTTCCATCAGTCTTGTACTATTTCTACCGAAATTGGAACTCGCGTATCTATGAAGCTTAGACCAAAAATGTTGCGTTCTATGCTTTCTTTGAGCTCCTCTAAAAAATGGTCTAAGGGATATTCTTCTATTTGCGTGAACGATGATGTTGAGTGGGTTCAACGTTGGTATGGTTTACTTTTGCCGCAGATCATTGCTGCTTTTCCTATGCCTTTTGCGGTTAGTGTTGCAATGTTTTCAATAAACTCTTATGTTGCCACTATTTGCGTTTTTGCGTCAATTTTTTCTACTTTGGCACTTGTATCTGCTCTTGCAGATGTTCGCATTTTGTGGCGCTGTTTATGCGTATTTTTAACGTATTTAATGACTGGTGTGGCAATTATTTCTACAGTTTGGCTTCTTTCTGTTAAATCTGTTGGTCTTCCTGCTGCAATGCTAACTTTGCCACTTCTTATGCTAAGCGTAGATCCAATACGTAGAGTTGCTAACTGTATGCATATTAAAAATCGGGCTGTTTTAGGTTTGAATAACATTAGTAACTTGTTTAAAAGTGTTGCTTCTAGTAAAGTTCATTCTTCTAATTTAGACTCTGTAGAATCTTCTGCTTCTGCAGATTCCATAGATTTCTCAGATAATAAAAAGTCACTGAGCATCCCAGATGGAGCTAATAATGTTTCTCTTCATGTGCGATGCAATTTCACTGAAAATAATAAACATTTGCGTGCATCCTTTAATATTTCAAGTGGAAAATTGAATGTAATGCCAAAGGAATACTACGAATTATTTACTAATAATGTTTTGAATGGCGTAGTTTTTAGCGATAAATCAGATGTTGCGTTATCTTACAGTGATAGATATGGTTTTTCTGAAGTAGATGTTGAATCGCCTTTTGTAGTATCTGATTTTGGTGATATTTCTGGAAACTCAACTTATGTTTCACTAAATAATGAAAATCCTGGTGCTATTGCAGATCTTGTTACTATTGTTCGTTCAAATAGTCATCTGTTTTCAGCCACTTTGCGAGAGAATCTGCTCATGGCATCGTCTAATGCTACTACTACATCTATGTGGCAAGCATTGCGTACTGCTCATGTAGATGGTGTTGTTTATGCGGATTATAACGGATTAGATTTGCGTGTAGACAATATTCAGGTTGAAAATAAGCAAGATATTTTCCGACGAATTATTATGGCTCGTGCGCTTATTCGTAGAACTCCAGTGTATATTTTCGACTATTCTTCAAGCGATATTAGTTCTGATGAAGCTAAGAATTTATGTGATATTTTGCGTCATGTTGCTAAAAAAGCTACGATTCTTGTATTTTTGCCAGACGATAACTACGTTTCTAAAGCGGACAATTTGGTTAACGTTAGTGTATATCATAATTCGCATTACACCAGTTCTAGTTCTATTAGCTCTTATGCCGAAAATTTCGCAGATGGTAGCGTTGATAAAGCTAATAAAGTAGACGAATATGCTAAAAGTTTTGATGAAAACTCTAATAAGAATTTTAATAATGCAAAACACGAAGGCTTATTGAAAGATTTATCTCATGAAAGTAAATCAACTATATCTTCGTTGAAAAAGGCGTTTTTTGCGATTCTTTCAGCATTCTCTACAACAATCAATATAGTTTGCGCAGTATTGATACCTGTTTGCACTTTTGCAGCAATGTTCGCTATCGCTAATCGACCGCTTTTTGGACTTGCTATGCAAGAATACGTGCTTATCGTAAGCGTATGCGCATGTTTAAGATGCATAACATTAGTAACATCTTTTGCTGGCGTGGATCTTCATCATGCGCATTTGCACAAGGCAGGTTTAAGCATGAGTGTTGGAATGGTTTTGTCGATTATTCCAGCAATCGTTTTGTTATGTTACTTTGATATTCAAATTGCTATTTTTGCTGTTGTGATTTGTGCTCTAATAGTGTTTATAATTCCAGGATTATTTAGACTTAGACTCCGCAGTTTTATTAAAAAAGTTCATTCAGAGCAAAAGATGGTAGAGCTTGAAGTTGATGATGTAGAACTTGGTATTGATGAGGTTCTAGCTTTCCGACAGGGCGAGCATTGTGTTAAGCGTGTTGTTGATTCAATGCGTAAGCTTTCACAACAGCGAGTGCGATTATCTCGTAAAGTGGGAAGAATGCAGGCAATTCTTATGTCTGTTGCTCTTATAGGTATTGCGAACGCAATAATGCTTGTTTCTAACACTATTCACCCAATTGTCACTAAGAATCCACAATGGAATGTTGTTTACGCAGTTATGGCAATTATTGTGCTTATTAGCCTTATTCAACAAGTTCTAGACGTTGTTATTAGGCGTATCCCTTGGGTTGTAGACATAAATCATGCAGTACGATCGTAATACGCATTATTCAAGTAACCCTATATCTAAAAGAATAGCCTCTTTTATATGGCTTATTTCTTTGGCTATTATTATAGGCATTGTTATTGGGCTTGTTTTGCCAAAAATCAATCATGATGTTGGCGAAATTACTGGTGAATACGTTGCTGATGGAGATGCTGCTGCTCTTCTTAATAAGCTAAAAGTCTCTAAATCACATCCGTCTGGATACAACAGGAGTGTCTTTGGATACAGGACTACAGATGTTGATAAAAATGGCTGTGATGTTAGAGAAGATGTTCTTGCTCGCGATTTAAAACAGGTTCGTTTTAAGTATTCTGGTTCTTGCAAAGTAGCATCAGGGCTTTTGCATGATCCTTATACTGGTTTAAATATTAATTTTGTTCGAGGAAGAAAAACTAGTGCTCTTGTTCAAATCGACCATGTTGTAGCACTAGAAAACGCTTGGCAATCAGGAGCCTGGAAATGGAGTCATGCCAAGAGGCTTAAGTTTGGTAACGATATGCTTAATCTTCTTGCTGTTCAAGGAGCAGCGAACCAAGAAAAAGGATCTGCTTCTGCGGCTTATTGGCTGCCATCTAATAAATCCTTTAGATGCGATTATGTAGCTAGGCAGATTGCTGTTAAGTATAAGTACGATCTTAGCGTTACTAGTGCGGAAAAACGTAGCATGGCTTCAATTTTGCATGGTTGTTCTGCGCAGAAATTGCCTAACAGTTGAGTTCGACGCTAAGCTGCTTGTGTATGTTCATATATTTTGATGCATAGGCAAATATATAAAAAGGGTTCTAACCAATGATGCTGGCTAGAACCCTAAGCGCGGAGAATACGAGATTCGAACTCGTGAGGCTGTTACACCAACACGCTTTCCAAGCGTGCGCCATAGACCACTAGGCGAATTCTCCACATCAATCATTGTGCTAAACAGCATAACGAAAGACAACTTAAATAAGATAACATAAACTGAGGATAATGCAAAGTCGCGCGTGGCGTATTGGTTTGAGTGTTAGATTTGCATCACGCGTGATGCGTTTGTAACGTTTTTTGGTCAAAATTCGTTAGATTTGTCTCGGCTGCGAGACATTTGTAACGTTTTTTGACTGATTTTCGTTAGATTTGTCTCACGCATGATGCAAATCTAACGAATCTACGATTCTCAAATCACCTCAATAGATTTATTGCACATGCAATCCTTGCAATTGCGTGTTGTTGATTATGTGCGTGTTGTTGATTATGTGATAGTGTAGATTTTTCATATGTAGTAAGCGATTTGCTAGATTTGCGACTTGCAACTTACTACATATGCGCAAAACTACAGGATTATTAGCGAGTACGGGATGTAAGTTTAGAAGGTGTTTAGCATGGATGTTGGTTTTGTAAAGAATATCCAAAAAATAAAGCCTAAAAAGCCAAATCCTGCGGTGGATCATAGTCCGCGCACAATGATGATTGGCATAATCTTGACGATTCTTGGTGGCGCGCTTTGGGGCACGAATGCTACTGTTTCTAAGATTCTAATGTCGCAATACCTTGTGAGTCCGTTGCAAATCGCGTGCGTTCGTCAGCTTGCTGCAGGCGTGCTTTTTGTAATCGTTGCGTCAATTGTTAATCGCAAGCAACTCGTTGGTGCATTAAGCACAAAAAAATCATGGCCAATGCTAGTTGTAACAGGTATTGTGTGTGTGCTTTTAACGCAAGTGGCGTATCTTTTTACAATCGACTGGACTAATTCTGGCACGGCTACTGTTTTGCAAAGCCTGAATCTGCTTTTTGTGCTTGTTTATGTGTGTTTGCGGTCAAAAAGAACTCCGACTTTGCGCGAAAACATTGGTGTTTTGCTTGCATTTGCAGGAACTGCGCTTATGGCAACGGGAGGCAATTTTAGCTCGCTTTCGCTGCCGCTGATGGGACTTTTGTGGGGATTGGCAGATGCTGCAAGTACGGCGGCTCTTGCGATTATGCCAGTTAAATTGATTGCAAAATGGGGAAATCTTACTGTAAACGGAATTACGTTTATTATTGCAGGTCTTATTATGATGCCATTTGTGAAGCCATGGCAAACAATGCCTCCTTTGGATTTGCGCGCGTACTTGCTGTTTACTTTTACGATTGTTGGCGGAACTTTTGGCGCATATTGGATGTTTTTGGCTGGCGTTATGCGAGTTGGATCTGTGCGCGGAACGCTTTTGGGGGCGAGCGAGCCTGTTATGGCTGCAATCACGGCTGTTGTGTTTACGGGAGCTGTGTTCTCGTGGGCTGATTTTGCAGGATTTGCGCTTATTTTTATTATGATGATTTTATTGAGGTGATTATTACGAGTATGCAAGTCACAGGTAAAGAAGATAAAAGTAAAGAAGATAAAAATATGCAAGACGCACAAAACCCAGTCAATCGTGTAGAGCAGATGTATGAGTACGGCTACCGAAAGTCAAACTACGGTCCGGACGAGCTTGTAACAGACGCGCACGGAAATCCAATCAGCGTTATGGATGCCATGCTAAGCGCGCAAGATGCAAGCACTGCGCAAACTCAAACTCCGCACTTGTGCTTCTATTCGCCTAGAATCCCAGGAAACACAGGCTCTGCGATTCGCCTTTGCGCGGTAACGGGCACCATTTTGCATCTTGTAGAGCCGCTTGGATTTAATCTTCAAGACACAAAGCTTCGTCGCGCGGGTCTTGATTATCACGATATGGCACACGTTGTTATGCACCCGAATTTTGAAAACCTTGTGGAATCAATGCCAAATTCTCGCATAATCGCGTTTACTGCAAATGCCACAAAACTTTACACAGATATTGAGTATAAGCCGAACGATATTTTGCTTTTTGGACCAGAGCCAGGAGATATTCCAGACCCAATGGATATTATGGCTGGCCCTCATGTTGCGGAACAGGTTCGCTTGCCAATGCGTCCTTCGCTTAGAAGCTTAAATCTTACAAATTGCGCATCAATCGCCATTTATGAAGCGTGGCGTCAGCTTGGATTTGAGGGCGGAAAATAGTCTATAAAAATAGCTTATAGTCAAAAATAGTCTTAAAACTACTCATGCATTACAATGGTGACTATGCCTGTGTTAAAACGTAAACCGAAGCGGAAGATTAGTGCTGCGCGCCGCCGCATGTACATTCGCCGCCGAATCATAGTTTGCGTGGGGCTGCTGGCTGTTTTAGTGTTTTGTATCTTTTGCATAATCAGCGTTTTCAAAGGAATTGCCGCAATCGGAACTGCTATAAGCAAACATTCAGACGTTACTCTATCTAAACAACTAGTGCCAGACCCAAGACCTGTTGGAATTATAAAAAAATGTAGTGCAAAAGACGTCCGTATTGAATTAACCTCAGCATCGCAATCTGTACCGATGGGAGGAAGCGTAGAATTTACTGCTCGCGTAGTTCATGAAGGAGATGATTCCTGCAGAATAGATGCGTCGGATGGCAGAATGGTGTTGACAATTGGAGACAGCGTAAGTGCTGATAAGTCTGATAAGTCTGATAAGTCTGATCAATCTAGAGAAAAGCAAGAAAAGCAAGAAAAGCAGCAGAAAATAGAGCCGAAGTGGAGATCAGATGTGTGCGAAATTCCACTCAAGCCTCTGTTAATGGCAAAAGGTGATTCGTACGAGAAAAAAATCGTATGGAGCACGGATGCTACAGTCGGAACGCCTACCGGCAAGGATTGCTTAGATGACGCCGACTTGCCTAAAGTTTCGCGCGGAACTTACATTGCACAAATTGCGCATAAGGATGTGTCAGGATTACAAAGCAATCCCGTGGTTATTTCTGTTCGCTAGCACATGCACAAATGGCGCCAAAAGTCGATGTGAAGGGGTAAAATCGTTTCTTTGTACAAGGTGTGTCATATAGCGGGCATACTCAAGGAACCGAAGAAGGCGCCCGCAAACCCAAAATCGTTGATTTTAAGCGCGTTTGCTGCGATTTTCTAAAGCTCCCAAGGATTAAGAAAACTAGCTAGCGATAAAGGAACGTCCATTGGCTGCTGAACAAGCTACGACGAACACCACCAAAGTCATCGCGCGTGCCGACGAGCACAGCATTAAATTGCATAAAGCGTCGGATCGTGTGAATTTCGGCTCCATTTGTGAGCCAATCGATGTGCCATACCTCCTCGGTGTGCAAACCGACAGCTTTGACTGGCTGATCGGCTCCGAGCGTTGGAAGAAGCGCGTCGAAGAAGATGAGGCAAATGGCACTCACACTGTGCCTCATGTCTCTGGTTTGGAAGAAGTGTTCCAAGAGATTTCTCCAATTGAGAATTTTGCTGAGACAATGAGCCTCACATTCTCGGATCCATATTTTGAAGAGCCACGTCACACTGTGCTTGAGTGCAAAGAGAAGGATTACACATATTCCGCTCCTTTGTATGTAAACGCAGAGTTTGAAAACGGCGAAACTGGCGAGATTAAGAGCCAGACTGTGTTTATGGGTGATTTCCCGCTGCAAACACCACACGGAACATTCATTATTGGCGGCACTGAGCGCGTAATCGTGTCCCAGCTTGTGCGTTCCCCAGGCGTGTATTTTGACCGCACGCAAGATCGCACTTCCGACAAAGACGTTTTTGGCGCAAAAATCATTCCAAGTCGCGGAGCGTGGCTTGAGTTTGAGATTGATAAGCGCGATGTTCTTGGCGTGCGCGTAGATCGCAAGCGTAAGCAGTCTGCAATCGTGTTCTTGATGGCAATTGGCATGACTAAGCCAGAAATTGCAGAGGCATTCCAAGGGTATCCTCTTGTTCTCGACGCTCTAGAAAAAGAGCCAATCGACACTCAAAATGATGCTCTTACAGACTTGTATCGCAAGATTCGCCCAGCAGATACCGCAACTCCAGACGCGGGTCGCAATTTGCTCGAATCCTTCTACTTCAACACAAAGCGCTACGATTTGGCGCGCGTTGGTCGCTACAAGATCAATCGCAAGCTTGGTTTGGAAGCGGATTACAACGATCGCAGCTTGAATCGCGAAGACATAATCGCCACAATCAAGTATTTGGTTACTTTGCACTCGGGCGAAAAGACCTTCCCAGGCAAGCGCGATGGCGAAGATGTGCAATTGCGTGTAGACGTGGACGATATTGATCACTTTGGAAACCGTCGAATCCGTCAGGTTGGCGAGCTTGTACAGAATCAGATTCGTACTGGCTTAAGCCGTATGGAGCGCGTTGTGCGCGAGCGCATGACCACGCAAGATGCTGAGGCGATTACACCACAGTCGTTGATTAACATTCGACCAGTTAACGCTACTATTAAGGAGTTCTTCGGAACTTCTCAGCTTAGCCAGTTTATGGATCAGAACAATCCTTTGGCGGGCGTTACAAACAAGCGTCGTCTTTCGGCTCTTGGTCCTGGTGGTCTTTCTAGAGACCGCGCATCTATGGAAGTTCGAGACGTGCACCCATCCCACTTTGGTCGTATGTGCCCAATCGAATCCCCAGAAGGTCCAAACATCGGTCTTATCGGTTCGCTTGCAACCTTTGGTCGCATCAACCCATTCGGCTTTATTGAAACACCTTATCGTAAGGTCGTTAATGGTCATGTGACTAACGAAGTCGAATATATGACTGCAGATCGCGAAGCCGAGCACGTTATTGCTCAGGCAAATCAGGAACTCGATGAAAATGGCAACTTTGTTGGCACTCAGGCACTTGCTCGTGTTGACGAAGAAGAAGCAGTCGATGTTCCTGTAAGCACTGTTGACTACATGGATGTTTCTCCACGTCAGATGGTTTCCCTCGGCGCAAGCTTGATTCCATTCTTGGAGCACGATGAAGGCCACCGTGCTTTGATGGGTACTAACATGCAGCGTCAGGCTGTGCCGCTTATTAAGTCGGAGCGTCCACTTGTTGGTACGGGTTCCGAATGGCGTGCTGCAGTTGATTCTGGAGACGTGATTCTTTCCGAAAAGCCAGGCGTTGTAACCTACGTTTCTGCAGATATTATTCGCGTTATGAACGACGATGGAACTCAGTCCAGCTACAAGCTTTCTAAGTTCCAGCGTTCTAACCAGACTACTTGCTACAACCAGGTGCCACTTATTAAAGATGGCGAGCGTGTTGAAGCTGGTACAGTTTTGGCAGACGGTCCTGCAACAGACAAGGGTGAGCTTGCACTCGGCAAGAATTTGCTCGTTGCGTTTATGCCTTGGAATGGTTACAACTACGAGGATGCTATTATTATTTCCCAGCGTCTTGTGCAAGACGATACGCTTTCTTCGATTCACATTGAAGAGTACGAAATCGATGCTCGTGAAACCAAGCTTGGTGCCGAAGAGATTACTCGCGACCTTCCAAACGTTGGCGAAGACGCTATTGCAAACCTCGACGAGCGCGGTATTATTCGCATTGGTGCCGAGGTGGAAGCTGGCGACATTTTGGTTGGTAAGGTAACGCCTAAGGGCGAGACTGAGCTTACTCCAGAAGAGCGCTTGCTTCGTGCAATCTTTGGCGAAAAGAGCCGTGAAGTTCGAGACACTTCTTTGCGCGTGCCACACGGCGAAACTGGTACTGTGATTGCTGTTAAGGAAATCACTCGTGAAGACGCTGAAGACGATGGCGATGAGCTTCCAAATGGCGTAAACCAGATGATTCGCGTGTACATTGCTCAGCATCGTAAGATTACGCAGGGCGATAAGCTTTCTGGTCGCCACGGCAACAAGGGTGTTATTTCCCGCATTTTGCCAGAAGAGGATATGCCATTCTTGGCTGATGGTACTCCAGTAGACATTATGCTTAACCCGTTGGGTGTGCCTTCTCGAATGAACTTGGGTCAGGTGCTCGAGCTTCACTTGGGTTGGATTGCTCACGCTGGTTGGGATATTAATTTGGATCCAGACCTTGAGGCTGCTTGGAAGAAGTATGTGCCAGAAGGCGCTGAGCATGGCGATCCATGCACTCCTGTTGCAACTCCAGTGTTCGACGGCGTGCGCCCAGAAACCTTGAAGGGTCTTTTGAGCACTACGCTTGCAGACCGCGATGGCAATAAGCTTGTTGGTTCCGACGGTAAGGCAACATTGTTTGACGGCCGCACTGGTGAGCCATTCCCTAAGCCAATTTCTGTTGGCTACATGTACATCTTGAAGCTGCATCACTTGGTTGATGATAAGATTCACGCTCGTTCCACTGGTCCTTACTCTATGATTACCCAGCAGCCGTTGGGTGGTAAGGCGCAGTTCGGCGGCCAGCGCTTCGGCGAAATGGAAGTGTGGGCGCTTGAGGCTTATGGCGCTGCTTACACATTGCACGAAATGATGACCACAAAGTCTGATGACGTTGACGGCCGCGTGCGTGTGTATGGCGCTATTGTCAAGGGCGATAACCTTCCACCAGCTGGTATTCCTGAGTCCTTCAAGGTGTTGCTCAAGGAAATGCAGTCTCTCTCCTTGAATGTTGAGGTGCTTAACTCCGAAGGAGTGGCAATTGACATGAAGGATGAGGATGATGATCCGGTGTCGTCTTCTGAAGATTTGGGCTTCAACATTGGTGCACGACCAGATTCGTCCGCCAAGGAAGATCAAGTTATTCAAGAACCTGAATACCAGTGATGCCAGTGATTAGAAATAACTTAATCACTAATCACTAATCACTTTAAGAAACTTAGAAAAACAATTTCATGAGACAGGACGATAATAGTGCTGGACGTCAACGCATTTGACAAACTGAGGATTGGACTGGCCACTGCCGACGACATCCGTAGCTGGAGCCACGGCGAGGTTAAGAAGCCAGAAACCATTAATTACCGTACCCTTAAACCAGAGAAGGATGGTCTGTTCGGTGAGCAGATTTTCGGTCCTACTCGCGACTGGGAGTGCGCGTGCGGCAAGTATAAGCGCGTGCGCTTTAAGGGAATCGTGTGCGAGCGATGCGGCGTGGAAGTTACACGCAGCCGCGTTCGCCGTGAACGCATGGGTCATATTGAGCTTGCGGCTCCTGTAACACACATTTGGTTCTTCAAGGGTGTGCCAAGCCGCTTGGGTTACCTGCTTGATATTGCTCCAAAAGACTTGGAAAAGGTTATTTACTTTGCAGCCTACATGGTTACTAAGGTAGATGAAGAGCAGCGTCACCAAGATCTTCCAGACTTGCAAGACGAGTTCGATACGGAAATCGGCAATCTTCGTAAGCGCCGCGACAATGAGATTGAAGCTCGCGCAAAGAAGGTAGAAGAAGACCTGCACGAGCTGGAAGAATCAGGCGAAGCAAAAGGCAACGCAAAGTCTAAATTGCGCGCTGGAGCAGAGCGAGAAATGGCTGCTATTCGTACTCGCTACGATGAGCAGATTCAGCGTTTGAACGCAGTTTTCGATCGCTTTAAGGGCTTACGCGCAGGAGATATGGAAGGCGATGTTGACCTTTGGCGAGAAATGGAAGACCGCTACGGTGACTATTTTGAAGGCTGCATGGGTGCTGAAGCAATCAAGAAGCGCTTGCAGGACTTCGACCTTAAGTCTGCTGCCGTAGAACTTCGCGAAGAAATCGACAATGGTACTGGTCAGCGCAAGGCGCGCGCTTTGAAGCGACTTAAAGTTGTAAACGCGTTCTTGACTACTGGAAACAAGCCAGAAGCAATGGTTTTGGACGTTATTCCAGTAATCCCACCAGATTTGCGACCAATGGTTCAGCTTGATGGTGGACGCTTTGCAACATCCGATTTGAACGACTTGTACCGTCGAGTAATCAACCGTAACAATCGTTTGAAGAGGTTGATTGAACTTGGTGCTCCTGAAATCATGCTTAATAACGAAAAGCGCATGCTTCAGGAAGCAGTTGATTCACTCTTCGACAACGGTCGTCGTGGTCGCCCAGTAACTGGTGCATCGAACCGTCCACTAAAGTCGCTTTCCGATATGCTTAAAGGTAAGCAGGGTCGATTCCGCCAGAACTTGCTCGGTAAGCGAGTTGATTATTCTGGCCGTTCCGTAATCGTTGTTGGTCCAAGCCTCCGCATGCATCAATGCGGTTTGCCTAAGCCAATGGCGTTGGAGCTGTTTAAGCCATTCGTTATTAAGCGTTTGGTGGATCAGGGCTTTGCTCAGAATATGAAGAGCGCAAAGCGCCTTGTAGATCGCGGAGATTCCGAGGTTTGGGGTGTGCTTGAGGAAGTTATTTCTGAACATCCTGTGCTTCTTAACCGTGCTCCTACACTTCACCGTTTGGGTATTCAGGCATTTGAGCCAATTTTGGTTGAAGGTAAAGCAATTCACCTTCCACCACTTGCTTGCGCCGCATTCAACGCTGACTTCGATGGTGACCAGATGGCAGTGCATTTGCCACTTTCCGCCGAAGCTCAGGCAGAAGCTCGCAGCTTGATGATGGCATCCGACAATATCTTGAAGCCAGCAGATGGTCACACTGTTACCATGCCATCTCAGGATATGATTTTGGGCTTGTACTACTTGTCTACAGTAATAGACGGTGCAAAGGGTCAAGGCAGAATCTTCTCTTCGCTTGCAGAGGCTCAAATGGCACTCGACAAGCATGAGATTGACATGCAGGCAAAGGTATTAATCCGCGTGCCAGAGGACTTTGTGCTACCAAAGGATTGGGAGCCAGGAGAACTTAAGGTCGTAGATCCAGAGCCAGGCAGCCCAGATGTTGTTCATGAAGAGCGCTTTAAGGATGGAACTGTATTGTTCGCCACATCCTACGGTCGCGTGTTGTTTAACGGCACTCTTCCAGAGGACTATCCGTTTGTGAACCAGCAGGTTCCAAAGGGTGTTCTCTCCAAGATTGTTGACGATATTGCTACACGTTATTCCACTGCTCAGGTAGCCGCATCCCTTGATGCTTTGAAGGATCTTGGCTTTACTCGAGCACCTTGGTCTGGCGTTACAATGGCATTCTCTGATATTGTGCTTCCTTCAAATCGTGAGTCTATTGCACAAGACTATGAGAATCAGGCTGCAAAGATTAACTCCCAGTACGATATGGGTCTTCTTACAGATGAAGAGCGTCGTCAAGAGTTGATTAACTTGTGGACTGAATGCACCGATAAGGTTGCAGATGCTATGCGCGAGAACTTCCATGATGATAACAACGTGAACATCATGGTTCAGTCTGGTGCACGCGGTAACTGGATGCAGATTCGTCAGATTGCTGGTATGCGAGGCTTAGTGGCAAACCCTAAGGGTGAGATTATTCCTCGTCCTGTTAAGTCAAACTACCGTGATGGTCTTTCTGTGTTGGAGTACTTCATCTCCCAGCACGGTGCGCGTAAGGGCTTGGCTGATACCGCACTTCGTACTGCAGAATCTGGTTACTTGACTCGTCGTCTTGTGGACGTTTCTCAGGAAGTTATTGTTCGTGAGGAAGATTGCGGCACAAAGCGTGGTCTTATGATGAAGATTGCGGACCGCGACGAAAATGGCAATTTGACGCTTGTTAAGGCTGCTGATGGTGGTCCATACTCGCGCTTGCTTGCTGCAGATGTTCTCGATCCAGCAGACGGTACAACCGTTTTGGCAAAGTGTGGTGACGCGCTTTCGATGGATGTTTTGCGTGACTTGGTTGCGCATGGTGTCGAAGAAGTTAAGGCTCGTTCTGTGCTTACTTGCGAGTCTAAGCGTGGCGTTTGCGCAAAGTGCTACGGTTGGTCTTTGGCTACAAGCTCTCTTGTTGATGTTGGCGAGGCTGTTGGTATTGTTGCAGCACAGTCCATTGGTGAGCCTGGTACGCAGCTTACGCTTCGTTCCTTCCACTCTGGTGGTGTTGCTTCGGCAAGCGATATTACGCAGGGTCTTCCTCGTGTTACCGAGCTTTTCGAAGCTCGTACACCTAAGGGCGAAGCTCCAATTGCTGAGTTCCCAGGTGTTGTGAAGGTTGAGGATACTGACCATGGTCGTCAGGTGACTTTGACTCCAGACGATACTACGGTTGAGCCAATCGTTTACCCAGTAACTCGTCGTGCTCCAATGCTTGTTAAGGATGGAGACCACGTTGAGGTTGGTACGCAGCTGATTGAAGGTTCTGTGGATCCTAAGAAGATTCTGCGAATTCTTGGTCCTCGTGCTGCTCAGGTGAACATTGTGGAAGAAGTGCACAACGTGTACCGTTCTCAGGGCGTTGATATTCACGATAAGCATATTGAGGTTATTGTTCACCAGATGCTTCGCCGCATTACGGTGATTGATTCTGGAGACACGAACCTTCTTCCAGGCGAACTTGTGGATCAGGCTAAGTTCCGTGAAGCAAATCTTGAGGCTGTTAAGAATGGTGGTAAGCCTGCTGCTGGTCGTCCAGAGCTTATGGGTATTACAAAGGCTTCTTTGGCTACAGATTCTTGGCTTTCTGCCGCATCCTTCCAGGAGACTACTCGCGTGCTTACTGAAGCTGCTTTGAGCCAGAAGGAAGATGATCTTAAGGGCTTGAAGGAGAACGTTATTATTGGTAAGCTCATCCCAGCTGGTACTGGTTTGGCGCGTTATCGTAATGCGGATGTCTTTGCAGATCCTGAGGTGCGTGATGCTGTTTATCCAAACCTTGGTTTGGGTGGAGCAAATGGCACTCCGTCAAACTTTGGCGAGAGCAACATGGGAGATGTTGATTTCTCGAACATTGATTTTGGCGACATGCAGCTTGGGGATGAGTTTAATCCAGATGACTTCCTTGATGATCAGGGTGGTCAGGGTGATTATGACGATGACCTTAACTAATCAGGCTAGGTATAACTGGCGATTTTAGGCTATCTATATTATTTATGGGTGATTTGCTTAAATCTCTAGGTTTGATTTTGCTAGTCTGAATTGAATTAGCCGTTGCAAGTTGTTTTACACATCTTGCAGCGGCTTTTTGTTTTTTTGCGTTTGCGTGTTTTGTATTAAATCTGGTGTAAAGTGCGGTCACTTCGTTCGCGCGGTCTAAGCGCGCTCACGTTTTTGCCGCACGTAAAGTCCACTGGACTTTACGTTTGAGCGGCTCAGCGCTCTATTCCTCGCGGCTATTAGTAGCCGCTCGGCTGATTTGGCACATAAAGTCCACTGGACTTTATGCTTGAGCCAAATCACGCTTTGAAGGAGCTTGAAATGCGTTATGCAATTTCAAGCTCAGTCAAAGCGCCTCTCGCGCTACGCTTTAAGCTCGAAGTCGTAGATTCGCCTGTGTTTGTTTATTTTTGCCCGTGTTTGTAGTCGTATGTGCTTTCAACGCAAGCGAAGACGTGAGCGAATTACAAGAACTCAGTCATTACTATTGGAATGTATTCCAGCATTCCGTTATGTAGGTAGTCTTTTGTATAAATCAGAATTTCCCGTGCGATTCGCGAAGAAAACTTGCGCGCGAAAGTATCAAGCGAAGCATGCGTTTTATAACCTGAGCTCTTTACTTCAATCGGCACAATCTTGTTCTTATCAGCAATCAAGAAATCTACTTCATAGCTGCGATTGTTGTGATTATTTCGATTATCGTGATTGTCAATCTCAACATTAGTATCGTCCGCGATTAAGCGCGCGTCGCCGTCCATAAAAGTGTGATAATACAATTCGTGTCCATGAGTGCTCAAAGTTTGAGCAACAATATTTTCGTATACATAACCTAGATTTACTTGCAACTTATCGTTTAACAATCGCATATAAATGTCGTTGCTTGTAAAAGACTTGTCTTTAAATGCTAACGTAACAAACAAGCCAGTATCTGCAAGAAAGAGTTTGAACTTAGATAAATCTTTGTGTTGAGCCATTCCAGAATTAGGATCGTTAGTATGGTGGGAGATTAGCACAGTTCCAGAATCTTCTAGTTGAGCTAGTTGTTCAAGAACAGTATTTGCTCTGTTGCCAGCAAGAACGCTCGAAACATGGTAACGGGAAGTGTTAGACATGAGCTGAGCTGGTATAGAATCAAAAATTGCAGATATTTTACCAGTAGGGTCTATTTTTATAAAATCATCTTCGTAAAGTGAAAGAATATCGCGTTTTACTCTATCTACAGCACTAAAATCGTTGGTTTCAATATAGCTTTCAACAGCTTGTGGCATTCCTCCAACAAGCATATAAAGTCTAAAATCTCTTAGCATTTTTCTGCATGCTGCTTGACCGATTGGTTTTTTAGAATCGTAGAGTTTTTTTAGAAGCGGAATGGTTGTATTGTCGCCAAGTGCCCATTTAAATTCCTCATAATCCATAGGATGCATTTTTAGTTTGCGTTCTTCGCTTGGAATAAGAATATTTTTAACGTTTTTGTGGATTGAAATTAGTGAGCCCGTTTCTATGTAGTCGTATCTTCCGTCGTTGACTAGGGCTTTAATTGCTTGGCGCGCTTTTGGGCAGAGTTGAACTTCATCAAAAATAATGCACGACTTGCGTTCTTTGAGGCTTGTTTTATATGTAAGCTGGAGTTGCAAGAAGATGTAGTTTAAATCTGAAAGGTCTTCAAATAGTTGTTTTACTTCTGGAGATGCTGTGTAAAAATCCACTAATATGTAGCTTTCATACTCATTTTGCGCAAACTCTTTTACAATAGTGGATTTTCCTACGCGTCGTGGTCCTTCTATGAGTAGTGCTGTTTTCCCGTTAGAAGAGTTTTTCCAATTGAGCATGTGCGAATAGATTTTGCGTGGAAATTTGCGCTCAGTGTATGTTGTGCTAGATGCTGATTGATTAAGGTTATAAATCATTGTAATTCCGCCATTCTTTGCAAAATCGATTATTTTATTTTAACAGATTTTTGCAAAATCGATAATTTTATTTTGATGATTTATTGCAGAATCGACATTTTGCTATAAAATGCAATTTGACTTGATTCGCTTGTGTTTGTGTATTTTTGCCCGTGTTTGTAGTCATATTTGCTGAAAAAGGGAAAAACAAACGCGCGCGACGACCTGCCTTTTCGCTTAGAGCGTAGCGCGAAAAGGCAATTTGGAGCGCTGAGCCGCTCAAAGCAGAAGCACTGCTTCTGCGCGGCGAAGACGTTCGCGCGCTGTTCGCGCAAGCGATAACGACGCGGTTTATTCGACACGCCAAGGTGCGAATTTAGCAAAAATTCGGAAAGAATTTTTAACAATTTTAATCACTTATTAAGCTGAGAAAACCCTGATATTTCAACGATACCGGGGGGGGGTATTAAAAGCTTATTTTAGTAGGCTTTTGTTAGGTGATTTTTAGGTGATTTTTACGCTGCAAAATGCTAGTCTGTTTTAGTCAATGAAGGTTTGGCGCACAGCTTTAGTGCGCATAGAAGCCCAGTGAGAGGAATCTGTAGTTCGCGATATTTATGCGATTTTTGCGGAAAAGTCTAATCACATGGGCGATTCTTTCTAAACACAAAATTCTCATAACGAGATGTCACTCTAAAGAAGAGAGGAAACATGCGTTTAAATACGAATTCGCTGAAGCGCACCGTTGCTGTTTTGGCGGCGGTATGCACACTTGGAACATGCTGTATTGCTGGCTCTATTGCTTATGCTAAGGATGCTGGTGTTAATACAGCTACTATTGATACTACAAAGAAAAGTACTACATCCATTACTATTCATAAATATGAAAATAACCCTGCTGGAACTATACGCGCTAATGGTGAGGAAGTAAAAGATCTTTCTAATAGAAAGCCAGTTAAGGGTGTTAAGTTTACTCTGTGGCGATTAAAGAAGGGTGCTGATGAAATTGATCTTTCTACGTCTGAAGGATGGAAGAAGATCAAAGGCTTAGAAAATCTAGTCGCAACAGCTGAGAACAACAAGAAGACCGCTCATGATTTTATAGCTGGCACTAATCCAGAGTTTAATAAGTATACCGATGCTGGTGAAGGTGTTGATAAGGCTAGTGGAAAGTCGTGCACAACAGGTGAAGATGGCTCATGCAAGTTTGAACAACTACCGATGGGCTTGTACTACGTTGAGGAAACGGATGTTTCTGGAGCGCAATTAAAAGATGGACAGACATGGAAGCCAGTTTCCATTACAAAGGGTGTGGATCCATTCTTTGTGACGACTCCACTCGCTAATGAAACTACGAAGAAGTGGTTTTACGATGTGAACGTGTATCCAAAGAATGATACAAGCACTGATCTTCCAAAGAAGACTCCTGCTAATGCTCCAAGCTCGCTCGACATAAAGAGCAATAATGCTACAACAATGTCTTGGGATATTACTATTCCTTTGAACCTTATTGCTCCTGCTACAAAATTCACTACTATTAAGTTCACTGATCCTTTAATGAAGGATTTAGTGTTTGATGCTGCTAGCGGCATAAGCGATGTTAAGATTTCAAAGTTTAATAAGACTAGCGGTGCTGTTGTTACTGGTAACGATGCTTCGCAGGCTTTAACTAAAGATACAGATTACACTGTTACTACAGATAATACCAAGACATATACAGTTGGCAGTAAGACAGAAAAATTCACATTAGTTACTGTTGCTTTAAATAATACTGGTTTAGGTAAAGCTGATACATTGTATAAGAATCTTGGCGACGGTAATGTTTTGAAGCTTACTGCCAAGATTACTGCTAAGGTTAAGCAAGGCGCTACAAAGGTTGTTAACGTTATCAACACTGAGGTTAATAATACTGTAACGGGTCAAAAGGATGATCCAAAGCCATGCGTTCCAACTACAGGTAAGCCGTGCGATAATCCTGGTCAGTCTGTAACTAACTTTGCAACGCTAAAGGTTACTAAGGTCAATGAACAGACAGGTCAAGATAAGAAGACACTTAAAGGTGCTGAGTTCGAAGTTTACTCAATGAAAGATAACAATGCTAATCCAACAAAAAACGAAGAAGTAACTAGTAACAATAACGGCAACACGAAGGTCAATGACGTTAAACTTACTACTGGCGACAATGGTGAAGCTTCTGTAGAACTGTTTATTGGCAATGGTGATACTACATCTAAGAAGTATTGCATTGTGGAAACCAAGGCTCCTGCTGGTTATCAGTCTTCAGACAAGCCAACTTGCTACGACTTAACTGTTGAGGGTCAGGCTGATGCTGCAACTAAGAACAGTAAAGAAGTAGTCAACAAGCTTTCAACAGCCTTGGACAAGATTGTTGGCGCACTGCCAATGACTGGTGCTCGCGGATTAGTGTTGCTCACTGCATTCGGCATTGTTGGCTTGGGCGGCACGTTGTTCTACATCATCACTCGTCGTCGCAAGGAACAAGAAGAAGCGTAAGGCTTACTTGGTTTTGTGATTATTTTGTGATTGGTTTTGTGATTTAAGCTGTATGCGAGTGTTTGCGTATTCAAGTGAGTGAATTGCGCGGATTCGCGAATACTCGCATCGGCTCACAAAACCGAAAATTAATTCGCAGATCAAATCGCAAATAAAATCGCAAATCCAATTTAAAGTCCAATCGCAAAGCAACAAATGCTTAGGTTTTTATTCTTAAATCGAAACGTTGTGGTTAAGCATAAGAAGCGCGATAAGCGAAAGTGGAGATTTTCTAAATCTTCTATCGTTCCAGCGCTTCTATTAACCGCATCGTTCGCCTCACTGTTATACCCACATGCAGCAATGTGGTTAAGCCAGTATCACATGTCGGAAGTAGCCGAAGAATACGCTAAGCTAATCACGCATGCTATTCCAGCTCCGCATGAGCAGCTGGCTCGCGCGCGCGAATACAATCGCAAGCTATCCGTAGGCGCAATATATGAGGCGAACACGAATATTCCAACATCCCATGGCGAAACGTCTGACGTTAGTCAAAACTATTGGGATCAGTTGAAAGCGAATGACGATGGTCTTATGGCTCGCCTTCGCATTAAGAAAATTGACCTAGATTTGCCCGTGTATCACGGTACGCAGGACGATACTCTGCTTAAGGGACTTGGACATTTACGCGGAACTTCTCTACCAGTTGGAGGATTAGGAACTCGTTCAGTGATTACTGGCCACCGTGGTTTGGCTAGTGCGGAAATGTTCACGAGATTGGATGAGATAGATAAGGGCGATTCTTTTACGATCGAGGTTTTTGACGAGATTCTCACTTACAAGGTGATAGAAAAAATTGTTGTAAACCCAGACGAAACAAAGAAGATTGCTGCAGTGCCAGGCAAGGATCTTGTGACTCTGATTACTTGCACACCGCTTGGAATCAACACACAGAGAATCTTGGTAACGGGGGAGCGAGTAATACCGACTCCTGCTGCGGACAAGTCTTTGCTTGGTAAAAAGCCAGATGTTCCGAGATTCCCGTGGTGGCTTGTTGGGAGCATTGCAAGCTTGAGTGTGGTTGGAGGCTACATTTACTGGGCTGGTCTGCCGATTGTTAAGAAGAAAAAGAAGAAAAACGATAAGCAGAACGGCGATGATCGAAATAATGGTGATGACCATAGTGATGCCAATGGTGATGACCAGACTAACGATACTCTTTGGCTTGGCATTTATGGCGACCAAAACAAGCAGATGTATAGGGATTCCGAAGAAGCGAGAAGGATTAGTCAGGAATCCTTTGAGTCGATTATTGATGGTTTTGCGCAGGGCAAGCGTCCGAAGGCTTCAAAGCTTAAAAAACTGAAAAGTTAATAGGTTAAAACTTAATACGTTAAAAAAATTGATGCGTTTAATACATCAAAATTTAAATACATCAAAATTTAAGATTTTAAAACTTAATACATTGATTGGCATGTGGAAATTAGCACACGAGAGTTTAGGTGGACAAATGAGAAGTATTTGGACGGGTTTGCTAAGCGTTATCGTCTTGATAGGGCGTTTAGCTCAGCATGCGACTAAGGCTGCTCTTATTTTCCTGATTTCGGTGGCTATGTGGCTGCCGATGTGCCTAACTGCAAACACCGCTGTAGCTGCTGACAGTGGCACTGCCGCGAATGCGGCTATCTCTGGTAATTCTGGTAAAAAGCATGAGTCCAATAAGTCTGGCGATAAGCCTAAATCTGCTGCTAAGCCTAATGCCGATGTAGATGCAGATAATGCCGATATTTCTGCGCCATCGCAACCTCCAGTTTTTGTCGATGGACAAAACAATGCGTTTGCAAAGCTGAAAAATGGTGTAAGCGTAAATAATAATCTTGCTAACAACGCCGCTAAGGGTGATGCGTCTGATAAAGGACTTATTGACAGTGCTATGATGAGCGCTGCCAAAGGTATGGCTAAGCAGGGTGCATCTTATACTTCTTTTGGCATGGATCGCTCCAATGAAATATTCAATAATACAGAACGATCTTCAAATGGAGACAAAATGGGTTACGATCGCAGCAGGATGGAGTTTCGTCCCGGCTGTAATCGTAATTATGCTCGTTCTGAATGCATTACAGATGATGGTGATGAAACAGGTCATCGCGCGTCAAAAGGTGCTGATATGGAACGTGGAGATAATCCTTGGCGCGAAGATAGTGGCTATGATCAACCTCAGGGTATTTATACGAATAATGATCCAAACTTTACTCCATATCCGCGTGGAACATACCTGCAAAAACGTATACGTAACTTAGCTTATTTGAAAAATAAAAATGGTGTTGATTCTTTAAATCGTATTCAGCTTGACGATGTTCACGATTACATTTTTATGAAACGTACTCCTAAACGTGATGGTAATGGATATATTTGGGATGTACTTGTAAACATGGGTGCGCGCATTCATGGTGCTGCTAAAGCTTTGACCTATTTTGTTGTTCCTAAAGATCAGAGTCTCGACACAAGTAATGGTCAGTATGACCAGTATGTAGAGCGCTTGCATTTTGATGCAAAGAATCGCGGTTGCGCAAAAGATTGGGTTAATCCAAACGGTTTTTGTATTGATGAGGGCACTAGAAAAGAGACACTTAACGATGGCGAGACCCTTGATAAAGCGTGGTATCGAATTGGTAATTCAAATGCTATAGACAATGTTGGTGTTTTTGAAGGTGGAACGCAAAAGTCTAGAGATGATAGCAATAGTAAACTTGGATTATGTGATTCT
Source organism: Gardnerella sp. KA01002 (assembly GCF_049244015.1). NCBI lineage: Bacteria > Bacillati > Actinomycetota > Actinomycetes > Bifidobacteriales > Bifidobacteriaceae > Gardnerella > Gardnerella sp. KA01002. The sequence goes on along the minus strand of NZ_CP058365.1, from coordinate 1,275,969 downwards.
TACGGCTTTGACTGCTATCATTCTGGTAACTATGGTTTCCCAAGTGAAGGTGAACATAAAGCTGGTACTCGTCTTCCTCCAGATGGTACTCAAAAATTTAATGACACTTATATAAAATTGATAGATAACCTCTTTTCTGAGCTTCGAGGAACTGATAAAGAGCCACGAGCAAAGATTTTTGCATTACGTAATCAATTTGATGATAGCAAATCACCTTATAGCTACCATATTCACTATACAACATCGAATAATGGTAAATATGGAAAACTGAGTACTTCCTACTATGGTGCAGGAAGCTATTATGGAGATACTTGGCATGGTCCTCTTTCAAGATACGGTTTAGGCGATCCATATAGTAGGAATCCTAAATACTCTTTGTCAAATTATCGTATTGGATCAGGCCATACAACTTACGAATACACTACTTTGTATCAGCAATGGTATGGAATACCTAATCTTGTAGATATAAATGTGCCGCATTACTCCTTCCTTCGTGGTACACATTTAGGTCCTTTTACTAGCAATAATGGTCAATTATTGGCTCATACTAAGAATATTGATGTTACGAGTTTGTTATTCCAACCTACAAGACAAGAAGTGTGTGATAAAGATACTGAAGCACAATGTGGTAATAATACAGTTTGGGCTAAAGGCCAGCTTTCATTATTGCCAAAGTATAATGCGTCAGAAAACAAGTATGCTCGTGGAAACAGATGGTGGCGAAAACCATTAGATCCTAAAACTAACATTAATACAAAAGATTCAAAGTTTGGCATACACGATTTGACTGTTCAATATTGGAATGACAAGCTTCAAATGGGTTCTGCTAAAAAAGTAAAGTACGATATTATTGGTCAAGCGGATGTGTTTAGACCACTGCAGGCTCAAGAGTGGCAAGATAATCCAAAATATAGGTCTTCTAAAGATAGTTTAGGAAAAGCTGCAGATTATGTGAATTATCTTGATAACAAGGGTAAAATATATGAATTTGCTCACGCATTGAATCCGCGTTTATATATGCCAGATTCGCATAGTAGTAATAATCTTGAAAACTATAGTAAATATTCAGATTCAGATGACTCTGTTTACTACGGTTCTATTAAGGATGGTAAAATTCCTGGTGATGCTCATGGTTTAGAGTATCCGCTTAACGATAGTTATTTGTATAGCCAAGATTCTGGTGCAAACGCGGCGATTAAAGATCGCGCCATTTATAGTGTTGAATGGACAAATGCAGATGGTTCGCTTAAGAAATCTAACACTCTGAAAGATGCGGAAACGAAGGTTGCTGTAAGAGTTCCAGTTGTAAACGTAGTAGATCCTTGTAAGGGCGATGATGATAAAGCTGCTGATAAAGCTGCAGATAAGTCTGCACAAGCGGATGCAGCTGCGAAAAATAAAGATAGTCAAGAGTGTAAGCTTAGTCCGCTAAATTATACAAAGCGTTATATTTGGAAACTTTATGATGCGCCTAGTGGTAAAACAGTTGACCAAAAGTTAACTGGCGACGAAAAAGCAAAATATGCGAAACTTGCAAAAGACTACTTCTCAAATCCTGTAAAGGAAGAATACGCAACCCCAACTAATCCTAATGATGAAAATCGTATTATGCTTCAATTTGGTGAACAGCCAGAAGTAAAGCCAGTGTATGTTGCTGCAAAGTACGCAAAAATAACGTATTGGGATGAGTCTACTGGCGTATTACCACTTGTGTTTACGCATGTTGATGATGAGAAGCCGACTATAGACGTAAAAGTTAGCATCAATGGTGGAGAGCCTAGATCTGTGCCTGAAAATGGTATGAAAATATCGGTTGGCAGCAGAATTAGATTCCTAGTAACTGGTCACGATGATAAACACGTGTACATGGGAACCAAGGAAAAGGTAAAAGATAACAACAATAAAACAGATATACAGTCAACAAGTGAACAATTTAAAGCAACTGCTTTTAATAAATATGATCAATCTAAGCCTGTAGGCGTTGATAGTGCTACAGATCAATCAGGTTATGTAACTACAAGTGAAACAAATGGTCCTGAACTTAAATCTAATGATTCTGGTGTTAAAGAGTTTACGTTCCACGCTTGGGATGATGCTGGAAATAAGGTTCAAAAAAAGATTAAGCTTATTATCACTGGCGATGAGTTTACTGCTCCTAATGTTCGTTGGCAAAAACAGCCAAATGGTAGATACGTTGGTAAAGTTAATCTTTTAACAAAATCTAAGCAAGTTGCAGTATTAGCTGTTCGCATATGGAAAAGAGGTGAGCCAAAGCAGAAGCCTGTAGGAGAAACTGATACATTCAGAATATTTAGTGATTGTCCTAATAAATCATGCCACGGTATTATGTTAACTCGTCAAGCAGGTGAAGATTGGCAACAGCTTAACGATGATAAACCTGATCATTCGTACTTTACTAACTTTATGCCTTATGAGAAGGATATAACATTTGATCCAAAAACTGGTGAAATAACTATCCCAGAGCATTTGGCAGAGATTGGTTCAAGAATTTATGCGGGTGTTGGCAATAATGCTTCTCAGCTTCAAACAACTTTGAATGCATCTTCTGACCCATTGCCATTAGATATGACTTGGCCAGACGATGGCATGGTTCAGGTGAACCCGTATGAGCTGAATCCTTCCGAAAAACAAGGTTTGATAGATAGAATTAAGCAAAAGAATCCGCGTTTGTTCCAATACCGAAAAGATGAAATTGGTTGGTCGAAAGATGAAACTAAAACTCTTGGCGGCACAAGCGATAAATATTCTTGTAAAGACAACACAAAGCAGTATAAAATCTGCCTTTCTGTAACTCCTGACGGTAAAAATACTGGTCAAAATAGGTCTGGTTCAGAAAAGACTTTTAAAGTAGTAAAAGCAACTGGTACAGGCAATGACACTAAAGATGATCAAAATCAGGAAACTGTACTTGATCCAAAGCAGAAGAAAATCACGCGATTTGTTAATATTCGTGCAGATTATGATTGGTCATACGGCAGTGGAAAAATAAACGGTCGTAACACAGACGATGGCTTTAAGTGGTACGGTCGTGATGAAAATAGCTCACAGTATTTGGTGTACAGATTCAACATTAACCAAGGTGATAATAAAAACTTCAACACGAATGAGGCTTTGAGCTTATTCCAAGGCACAAAGAAAAGCCGATGGCTTAGAAACCAAATACAGCCATCACTATACCCATTGAACACTAATGCTGCTGATTCTACTAATAAGACAACCATAGAAAAGCTGTGGGGTGGATACAACAGAATGCCTAATCGCGGTGATGGAATTGGCTACGCACGTAAAGTAAATAATGCGCGCGGAGAATGGGCTAATATTGTTGATTTAGTTAATTATAGTAATCTTGGCGGCGGTCAGACTATATTCACAAATAATATTACTGATAAAGATAATTTTGTTCAGCCTCAAGGTTACGTTATGCCAGGTGGCGAAGATTATAATCAGCAAGATTCTGGAGCTAATATTGGTGCTGCTATTCTAAAGAAAAGTGGTAACAAATACCCTTTGCATGCGCAGCTATATATTTTCAACGGTAATCCGTGGAGAGAATTAGAGGCCAGAGACGAGGGTGACAAAGATCATACGCCAAATGTAATTAACGTGTGGTTCGTGCCAGTAGACAAGAACAAGCCGTGGATTTCAGTAAAAGATGCTAACGATCCTAGTAAGAAGCTTCTTGGCGAGTGCAATCCTACTAAAACAAAGTCTGATTCTTGCGGAACTGTTACGACTATTGATATGAACAAGACTGATATTACAAAGCAGTCGGGATTATTCAACGTAGTAGATTTGCTTGCACTGGATGATGATTTCAATGTTGCAGATAAGACTACGCATGTAAGCAAAGCTTTGAAGGATACTCTGAGCATAGACATTGAAGCAGAAGGTGCAACAGATCCGAAAACTAAAAAAGCTCCTCGCGTAAGGTTTGTAACAGGAGGCAATACAAATAAGGAACTGTTGCGCGGATTTATAGAAAAATGGCGTGGAAACGATTCTAAAAATTCTCCAACCTTCAAGATGATTGCGCAAGTAACTGACGACTCTGGAAACAAGAGTGACGAAGCAGTAGTAGGCAAATTCAAGTTCAATTGGACTGTAGCTAAAGCTCCAGTTGTGCGAGCATACGATGGTAATCACTATAATGATTTGTCTGGTTCTGGCGTGTGGCTTCATGATTGGGAAGGAGCCTCTGCTCCTAATTACAGCAATAAGGTGTCTGTGATTTCTGGAAATAATGCAACTCGACTCGTAGTGTATTTTGCTCGCGCAAAGAAAGCTGCAGCAAAAACTGGTAATACAGTATCGCTAAGGAATGCTGGTGCTAATGCAATATACAGTAGAAGTGCAGATGCTACTACAGGTATAAATGATGATAGTGATATTAGTGAATCATTGGCCTTATGTAGAGCTAAAACAGGTGATAGGTGGAGTTTGTGTGATGGCTACACGTTCCCAGAAGGGCTAAGTACAAATGATCTAAATCAGACAGCATTTGGTGGCGATAAAACTGCAATATTGTTCCCATCAGGTTTCCTAGCCCCTGGAAGCGTAGTGCGTGCAAGGAATCGCACTGGATCTTACGGACCTTGGTCAGATATGCCTGGCGTTAAATCCGAAAATTTGGATGAGTTAGCAAATGATGCTAATGAAACTACTTCTGTTAATAATGATTTGAAGAAGCTTTCAGGTAGTGAAAATGTAAGTCAGGCTCAAAACGGAGCAAATAGTGCAAAAGAAGAAGACATGCGAGGTGTTCAATCAGTTGACTCTTTGTCTTCTAAGAGAAGTTCTGTATGCCGTCCTGAAAGTAAGGCTCCAAAGGTGTGGAGTGAACCGTCTGACTGTGTATTCTTCCCAGTCGTAGTCAATAAGAAAGTAGTACAAGTGCATCCACTGCTTCTGAATGATTCCGAAAAGCGTGCTGTGAATCATGTATTGCGCAACGGAAATGCAGGAGGCAAATGGCTAGACTCGGGTGATAACGATTCGCTCGATAATGCTACTAATACAAGAAGTGGTGTTAGTGTAGACAATAGTAACGCTAGCTTAGATGATGATGACGATACTCTTGCCGCAAATGAGTCGAAAGTTACGTGGAAACGTGGGAACTATATTGCTCCTCAAAAACAGGATGATGGACGCAATAATTACTCTAATGTAGGTAGCGAGCAGGACTCGTTTATACTTACGCGCGGATGGCGTAGGAGAACTGTAACGCCAGAGCCTAGGCGCAATATTGTAACAAGATTTGCTAAGCTGCGAAGTGATAGTAATTCTGCCGCTGACTACACGATTACTTGGGATAAGAAGAAGCCATATATTGGTGAGCGTTCTAGCGACCCTGGCTTTGAACTGGTTGGCGCGCCTGGTCATCAATCGCTTGTGTACCGTTATAACGCGAGTACGAAAGACAAGCGCATCGATTTAAACCAATTACAGAATGCTCTCACTCTTAAGCCGAATGTTCCATCTGGTATGAGTGAAGATGAGTTTAAGAAGATTCAACCATCTTTGCGCGTTGTAAGTGGTACAGATAAGAAAAATGGCGAAGGTAGTAAGGAAGTTACGGTACAGCTCCCTGATGGCAAAACTAGAGTAGATAAATTCGGCAATGGCTCTGGTTTCTTCACGCTGAACGATGAGTATATCAATATACCTGATTTAGTATTAGGTAATGGAAACTATGGTGGCGGATTAAATGTTTCTAACACTAATGGCATGAATTACAGTACATTGGGTAATAATTATTTGAATATGAGTCCTCAAGATATTACTGTGAACAAATGGTGTGAGGGCGGTGATACTGCAAATCCAAATTGTACGAGTGTCAATTCTGAATCATTTAATCTTGAAAAAGTTTTAGGCGGACATAAGAACATAGAAACTGCAGATGACATAAAAGGAACATCTAAAAAGGCTATTGCTCCAGTTTATGCTTTGTCGCTTTCTAACGGTTGGGCAATGAATAGCTTAAAGAACACGTATGGCTATAATGCACAAACTCATTTTAAGAATGTTGCCTCTGCACCTACACTTCTTCCAGTATACGTAGTGCCGGTTGATGTAATAAAGCCTAAAGCTGAATCTATAGGTTCGCTTCAGAAATCGACTATGAGTAAGCCTTACGAGGTTAGTGCTAATGACATTAAGTTCACTTTCACAGGTAATCCAGACACTAACGGTAAAGTGGGCGGCAAAGAATTGTTAGTAGATGCTAGCGATGATTTTGATTCTAAAGATGTAGTTGACAAGAATCTTCAAGTATGCGTGCGTTGGATGAACAATAATAAGCCTCAACAGGATGATTGCACGCCTATTTTGAAGGACGATAAAAGTGTAGATTCTGACAAATTGCAGCAGATGCTTGTCACTCATGGCAATACGGCTGTTTACGCCGTATACGCGCAGACAAAAGATAAGTCAGATAATAAGAGCGTTGGCTATGATGAGAGTAAAGAAACAGCTCCGATCATAGGTTACATAAAGATTACTGGCATCAACGTGTCGCCGATTCCGCTGCCGTTTACTGGTGGAAACGCTGCTATTACGTATACCTTCCTGTTCAGCATATTAATGGCACTCTTCATCGCGTCGGGCGCATTCGGTAGGCGCGGATGGTTGGCGTCTGTGCTTAGCGGAAACGGATTTAGTGGCGAGTTAACGTACAGCAAGCATTGCAACGTTTCGGCAGAACCGTTGCGCTGCAGGAGATTGTTTGGCCTTATCTACAAAAATCGCCATTAAATTTTGCACGTTTTGCTATTCCTAGATCGGAGTCAAGTATAGTAAATCTTATTTATATAAAACATTGAAGAACATAGATGAGAGTTAAAAATTATTTGAAAGCGAGATAAGAATGAGCGAAACACTAGTCTTGGCGCGCAAAGATTACATTACAAGAACCATGATTCGAATTATTGCAATAGTTTCGTCCATTTACGGAATGGCAATGTCTTGGGATTCAATGGCACTAACGTATTTTACGAATCTTTCTAACTTGATGATTTGCGTTGCGCTGCTTGGCTCGCTGATTTTAGACACGCGAAGTGCGCTTAAATCTAAAAGCGATGAACAGAGTGAGCGCGCTGGAGCCTGGGTGGATGCAAAGCCAAACGCATGGTACATTTTTAAATTTATGATGACGATTTCAATCGCCGTCACTTTTACGCTGTACCTGTGCTTTTTGGCTCCTACAAACAAGCTCGGATTTGTTGGCGCGTACATGAACAATGGGTGCTCAAGCTTATGCGTGCATTTTATAACGCCGTTGCTCGCAATTTTTGACTTTGTTCTTTTTGATTACAAGTACAAGTCCAGCCGCGCGCACGTTTATTTTGCTACGATTCCGCCGCTCACTTACGTTGCGTACGCTGTGTGTTTAAGCGAGTTTGCTGGCATGCGATGGGGAGAGCATGCTATGGCAGCGCCGTACAATTTTTTGAATTACAAGGCTCCTGCAGGATGGTTTGGTTTTGCGCCAAACACGTTTAATTCCACAACGCTTGGAGTGGGTGTTGTTTATTTGCTTGCCATTTTTACGCTGATTTTTATTGGCATTGGAATAGCATTTCTTGCGATTAAAAACGCTCGCGCTACGCGACTTCTTAGTCAACAATAGTTAGCGCAGCTAATCTGCGCTATCGCTATTTCCGCCTTTTGTTGCTAATTTTGCCGTTTAGAGCTACAAAAAGCGGAAGAATAGCTCGCGCCAGTTGATAGAATTGTGTTCATGTGTACGGAAGATTCTGCGCTAGATGCTGTTCAATCGTTGCTTGATGGCAGTCTTAAAAACACCAGCGAACGTCACACCAATGTTTTGTTGGTGTTTGGCGCTCCAAATTCTGGAAAGTCAAGTTTCGCTCTAAACGCTCTTCTATGCGGTTTGCGAGCTAATTGGAAGAATACGCAGGACTCTAAATACGATGAAGCCGTACAGCTTTTACTCAAACATGCGATTCGCACTGATTTTGCTATCGCCGCAGCCCAGAATCGTGCAACTGCCGCACGCATGTCTAACTACGTAATAAGCAATCTTGGTGTTTCATACCAGTCTCGTCCAGTTGGCACTCTTTCCGCTTTTGCATTCAGCCTGATTTCCGCACGAAATAAGCTTTTTGGAATGCCCTCTCCTAAATTGCTTAACGGCGCTGAACAAGATGCGATTCTTCGCGAAATAGTGCGAATGCATGTTAATCATGTTTTGCAAGGCGATAGCGGTGATTGCAAAATCTGCTCGCTTTTTAACGATTATTTTTCTGGAGAGTATTCTAAATCTTTGCAAGATGGTGATTATAAATCACATGATTCTTGGATTTACGTAATATCGCAGTTGCAAAACAGTGATAATCTTATGGATTCGTTCGACTCTACAGATTATCGGAATGCACATAATGCGCATAATGCTTATGATGCTCAAAATACTCAGGATTTGCCAATAAATAGTGCTTTCATTCATCAACTTCGCGATATGCTCGCTCGGTTAGACGAAATGGGAATTGTAAGCGAATCTGCAGAGTTGCAAATATTAAATAGCCTTAATTTTCAGTCGCATTTGCAATCCGTCTCTAGTTCCGATTTGCTTGCAACTTTGCAGGCGGATTTGCAATCTTCTAGCATTGCTAATCGTTTGCGTGTGCAATGGAATTTGGCTTTTGCACTTCGTAGTCAGTATGCGGATTGTGTGCGGAAAAAATATCCAAATGCTTTTAGATTAGATTCTTCTAAACTTTTGGCTAACGGTGTTCAAATTTTGAATGAGATTTTTAAGAGTTTATATGATGATAATACAGAAGAATCGTCGGTTGCTTGCGACTATTCAGCTGACTCTTCAAAGGATTTTTCTAAAGAATTATTTGCGCTTAAATGTTCACTTCCACGTCTTTTGGTGGTAGATGATTTTCATGATGTAACACTTGCTGGACTTGCATTTCTTGAGTCTCTATCTAGTTTAGGTGTTCGTATTATTTTAACGGCAAACCCAGACGAATCTGTGCAATCCTTCCGTGGATCATACCCAGATTATGTGGTTGAAGCTGCTCAGCATGGTGTTATGCAAGCAGCGGTACTTAAAATTTGTGACTATAGGATTGACGATGTAGCTGAGTCTTACAATGATCCCAATGACTATGTAGATTCTTCAAATACTTCAGATTTGCTAAAACAAAATAGTCGCTCAATTCCACTGAGTCTTTTTTCGTCCAGGGTTTCGCTTTCAATCCCTTCGCTTATGCCAACGCCAATGCCTATCGCCCGAAGGGCTTGGAAGATGGCAAATGTTAAAGGCGCTTTTCCTATAGAAAAAATCGAATCAAATTCGCAAGAAACAGAAAATTCTTCGGTTTCTGGCGACTTGTATCGTACTGCGCGCGAAGAAATGGATTGTGTTATTTGGCAAATAAAACGCGCTCACTTAGATCACAAAATCCCGTGGAAAAATATGGCTGTGATTGCTCACGATAATGCTACTGTTCGTGCTTTCGGCGAGCGACTTCGCAAAGATGGTGTTCCTGTGCGATACTCGTCCGTTACTCGCGCTCTCAGGGAAGAGCCGTTTATAAAAGCACTGTTTGCGCTTATTGAATTGGCGCAATTTAGCCAAAATAGCGTGGATAATTTAGCTAAAGACGTATCTTTAGGAACTCGCACTATTTCTTCGATTGCGCGTTTTGTGAAAAGTCGCATAAAAACCATAATGGATAGTCCTCTGATAGATTCAGATAATTACAATTGTGCTGATTTAAGTGCTGTAGAAGCGCTTATGCGTTCCATTGTCTCTCTTAGTGACATGGTTAAATCTAAGGAAAATTCCCCTCTTAGCGTTCTTATAAGACAGTGGGATTTACTGCAAAATCAGCTTTTAAATAAGACTGATTATAAGAATGATGGTTTGGATGCTAATTTTAGCTTCGACAATCGTATTTTTGATTCAAATCCAAACCCTAATTCCACGCGATTTAGTGTTGATTCCTGCTACCTTCTGATAATTAAAGCGCTTATTGATAGTTGTGCTATTGATAAATCAATGGATTGTGATGATTTTAGTGTTGATTCCTGCGATTCTGATTTATTGGATAAGTCACCAGCTGATAAGTCACCAGCTAACCAAACTCAATCTGATCAAACTACAGAAATTTTTTCTGTTTTGCAAAAAATGCGCCCAAACAGTGTTCATCTTCGTACTTTAATGCGCGTTTTTAAAATCACGTCTAAACTGTCTAAGATTTTAAAACAAGATTTAGCAAAAATTCAAAATAGTGAAACAAACGAGGCTAGTTACATACTTGGGCAGGCGTGGAATCTTTGTAATTGCGCTAAAAAGTGGCAGATTCAAGCGCTTAAAAACAACGATGAAGGTCGTCTTGCAAACGATAGACTAGATGCTGCTATGCGATTATTTGAGTATGCTAATTCGTTTAATTACATAGATTCGCGTGCGGATTATTACGAGTCGTCGGTTGCTGGCGACTATTCTGCAGCGGCACCAACAATCACACAGTTTATTGATCAAGTTCGTCAAATGGAAATTGAAGCTGATTCTCTTGCCAGTGTTGCTCCTGCTCCTGATTCTGTAACGCTCACAACTCCGTCTGGCTCGGTTGGTTCTCGCTGGGATTATGTGTGGATTCCAGCCGTACAGCAGCGAGTTTGGCCAAATACTGCGGCTCGAAGCACAATGTTTGGGTCAGAAACTCTAGTAAACATGGTGTTAAATAATAGGATTTTCGGCTCAGTAAACCTTAAATCTAATAATTCTAAAAATTCATCATTATTAGATGAATACGCTAATCCTACTGGAATTTGCGTAAACGATAGACAAGCGATTTTTACTGGAGAGCAGCGAAGCTTTTTAATGGCGATTACGCGCGCCAACCGTCATCTATTTATAAGCGCGGTTAATAGTGATGATTGTGTTCCTTCTGATTTTCTCTACTACTATTTGCCAGAAATATATTGGCGTAATGCGGATGGAAGTAGTGAATACACTGATTTCTGTGAAGATTTTGCTGTAATGGATGCGGATCCTAGAGGGCTTGTTGCTTCGGCGCGAACACAAGTAGCGCGTGCAATATATGAATCAGAAAATAGTCACAACTTAGACGGAAATCCTACTGTTAAAGATGCTTTAACAGCGTTGAATCTTTTGAAAAATAATGGAGTGGATTCGGCAAATCCAGAAAATTGGGATTTTATTCGTAAAAATTACGGTTCTAAGACCGAAGAGAAATCTATTGAAAACGAATCAAAATCAAACTTAGTCACACTATCTCCATCAATGGTGGATAGTCTTTGGTCATGTCCAGTCTGTTGTCTTTTAGAGCGAAAATTTGCAGGTCCTACACGTGGAGGAACGGCAGCACAATTCGGCACGCTTATTCACGAAACTGCTAGATGGGCAAGTCAAGATGAGCATTTAGACAACGAGTATTTACGCGAAAAATATCCACAATTGCAAGCGTTTGCTGCGATTAAAAATAACAAAGTTAGCGAATTTCCTGACTTTGATTTTTCGTTTGAATCTATAAGCGCTTTACAAAAAAAGGCGATTGACGATGTTGCAAACACTATGATTGAGCATTATTATTCGATTTGCCCAAGCGATTCCAATATTTCAGACGTAAAAGACCGGTATCGTTTTATAAAAAATGATTTAAATGTTCGACGAGCGCTTTATACGATTGCTCAATATTTTGTAGGTTCTTTAACTGGATCAAACTACCCGATTATGGCAAAAAAAGATGAAGACGGTGTGGTTACTGATATTTTACCAGCGTTAGAAAGGTCGAAGTCTGCAAAACCTACAATTGCAGACGTCGATTTGGGGAATCTTGAACATGCTTATTGTGAGTGCAATATAAATGCCACTTTTGGATTCGACGATATTTTAAACGCCTATAATCGTGCGTCTAAAACGCAAACAAGCTTGGAAGATCTTTATTCAATAATGGGATTCTTAGTAGGCGGATGGCAAAATGGCGCGTCTAGCGATTTGCGAGTGAGGATTCAAGGTCGAATTGACCGCATGGAAATTAGAAAGTTAAATGACAATACGGAACAAATTCGCTTAATCGACTATAAAACAGGAAAAGTTCCTAAAACGCAGCAGGTGTTTAACGATTTACAACTTATCTGCTATCAGCTTGGGATTGTGTTTTGTAACGAAAACGTTGAAGACGTTAAACAATTGCTTAAGTTTAAGCATACAAAAATCGCGCGAAGTGCGCTGTTTCACGTTGTATACAAAGATTCTCCTGCGCAAGATAATGGTGTTGCAGAAAACATTTGTCAGCCGTCTTTGTTTGGTGCTGATGGCGCGTTGAGCACTAAAGGACTGATAAGTCGATACAGGTATGCAGATGATAATCGTCTTTACGAACTTCCAGATATTGATGAGCAAAATCCTGCGGACGGTGTGAGCCAGAATGCGTGGTCGGATTTTGTAAACCTGCCTATGAGAACAAAATGGTCTCTTATGATGATATCTCGAGTATTCTTTGCTGCTTCTGCTGTTAAGTCAACCAGTTTTGTTGTTGAGCCAAAAGCAGACCATAAAAATCATTGCAGATGTTTAGATGTATGTCCTGGTTGCGCTGGAAAAGTGGACACGGTTTACGAAATGATTGAAGGTAAAAATGAATAATAACAACGTTAACGCCGTAAAATCCACACCTAATAGTGCTCCAAGTTTAGAGCAAAAAAACGTTATAGAAGCGCCGATTAATCAAGACGTGCTAATAGTTGCTGGAGCTGGCAGCGGCAAAACATACACTATGACTCGTCGCGTAATACATTTAATTAAAAGCAAAGTTCCGCCAGAGTCCATATTGGGATTAACCTTTACAAACAAGGCGGCTGCGGAATTGCTAAGTCGCGTTTCGGCGGAGGTTAGCGCAAGCGGTGCAAATGGCGCAAAGTCATTCTTAAAGCCAGAAGTTATGACGTACGACGCGTTCTTTCAATCAATCGTAAGAAGATACGGGCTTTTGGTTGGCTTTAATCAAAACACAATGCCATTAAGCGATGCTGGCGCGATGGAAATCATAAAAAGTATAATCGGAAAATATTTAGATAATCCACAAAATCACAATAAAAATTTAAACAAATTATATGATTTTGACACGTTATGTTCAGATGTTATGAAACTTTGTGCTGAAATATCATGCTCAATGATAGGTGTAGACGCGCAAGGAAACACTTGTTCCAGTGTGCCTCAAGCAGTACAAAAAATACGAGAGTGGAATAACGAATTTGCAGAACACTTAAAAAATGTCATAGGAAACAAGAAAGTCGAATCGCCATTACCTGCTAAATCACCAGCAATACCAAAATACAAAAAAGTCAAAAAAACTGCTGGAATGAGTGCGGAAGACGTTACAAAAACATCTTCAGAAAAATTTAAACAAGCGTGTAAAAAATACGAAAAATATTGGGATGATTCATGCTTGCAACTCTGCGTGAATCTATACAACTCATGTGTAAAAAGAGACATACTGTTAGATCTTGTTTTGCAATTTGACGCTGAAAAAAAGCGCGTAAACATGGCACAATTTAGCGATTTTACAATCGCAGCCTACTATTTGGTTACACATTTTCCTTCGATTTGTGCGCAATACAGGAATCAATATTCGCAAGTTCTTTTAGACGAATACCAAGATACTTCTACAACGCAAGCAATGCTTATAAACACGCTGTTTCATGCGGAGAATGGTGGCGAGAATGGTGCGGATAGTGATGGCGATTTTGCGGCGTCAAAGCGTACACACGTTATGGCAGTAGGAGACCCATTCCAAGCAATCTACTCGTTTAGAGGCGCTTCAACTGGAGCTTTTTGCAAGTTTGAACAAGACTTTAATATAAACAAACAAAACAAATATTCGCTAACTGTTACACGCAGAAACTCGCTTTTTATACTAAAAGTTGCAAACGCACTAACTGAGCCGATGCGCGGAGAAAATGGCGATAATTCAACGCAAAACGCAAGTCGTAGATTTAGCAGCATTGATGATCGCGAAGTGCAAGTAGAAACCTTAAAGCCAAAAGAGGATGCGCCAAATGGCACGATTGCAGCGCTATTTATGCCATCTCAAGCAGAAGAAATCGACGCAGTAGTGCGATTTGCGCAAAAAATTATAGAAAAGCAGGAAAGTCAAGGATCGCAAGTATCTCACGTATCGCGCGAACCACAATTGGCAATACTATTTAGAAGTAAAGCAAATATGCCAAAATATGCTGAAAAATTAGAATCAGCAGGTATAAGAACAAGCATAGTAGGATACTCATCGTTAATCGAAAAGCCAGCAGTTAAAGATGTGTTAAGCCTACTAAAAGTAGTGCAAGATCACAGCGACTCAAACTCACTTATGCGACTCTTAGCCACACCGCGTTTTGCGCTATCTACTAGCGATTTGAGCGCATTAGCTGCAATCGCAAATAGCGCAAACACGGAATATCTTTACAACATTTACTCGTCGGCAGGATTATTAGAAGCAGATCTTCCTAAAAGTCAGTGGGATTCTGCCGTTCGCAATCTTAGAAACAAGGCGAATAGTGGGGAAATATCTGGGCAAGTCATAAATATTTATGGCGGAGTTTATTTAGCAGACCTAATAATGCGTGATTTTTCCACAAAAAACGACCAGTGGGTTAATCAAATGCAGCAAAAACTTAGCATTAGAGGGTTTGATGCAGTAAAAAGACTTAGTAAAATCCTCCATAATGTAGAAGGCATACAAAGAAACTCGCTAACAAACGTAATGCAAGCCGCTGTTCAAGCTCTTAATGTAGACATAGATACAGCAGTGGGGTCTGCCTTAAAATACAAGGATTTTAGCAACCAAATCATACTGGACGACATGCGTAGTGTGTTAGATTCGCTAAATGCAATTGTAGAAACATATATTCAGGAAATGGGCGAGTGGCAGGACGTAAGTTTGCGCGGACTAATAAGCTGGATTGACTCAGCAAAAAATCTTGATTCTCAGTCAGGATCCTCTGTTTCATCTTCGTCTCAAACAGAACCAGCGCAAGTCGTGCTAATGACAGTTCACCAATCCAAAGGTTTGCAATGGCCTGCTGTTGCTGTAGTTGGGCTAAATGAGGGCGCTTTTCCAAGTAATCAAGGAGATTCGCTAAAAGTTGATGATAATGGGCAGGCAAGCGCTCGCATACCGATTGAGTTTGGTGCAAGCGTGCCTTCTGCGTTGCGCGTGGATGCCAACATTTTGCCGCATTTTCCGCATACAGTCACGCGCGCGGAGGCAATGCACCCAGAAAAAGCAATGCAAAGTTTAGATAGTGTGCAAAAGATTTTTGACGAGATTAAGCCAGATAGAATCAAAGCTTTGTGCGATTTTGCGGAGGCAGTTAAAGAAGTAGATTCTTGCGATTCTTCGGATTCTGGCGATTTTTTGAGCGAAGAAACGCGCCGCGTGTATAACGCGTATAAATCCCAGCAAAACGTTGATTCTATGCCATTTACGCAAAGTGAGGAGCGCGGAATTCAGCTTCACATGGATGAGCGTCACCTTATGTATGTTGCTCTTACGCGCGCAAAGTTCGCTGCTCTTTTAACAGGATCAGCTACATCTGGAGATAGCGCTCAAAGTGGCAGAAAGCGCAGTGCGTCAGTGTTTCTTAACGAATCAATAAATGCTATTAAAAATCTCAATGGAGCTATCGAAGGCCAACGCTGTGATTCAAATGAGGAAAATAAAACAGAATCGAAAGAATCTGAAGAATATGAAGAACAGGATGTTTTCGGTTTTATAGCTGGAGACGATGCTCAGGAATTTGCTGCAGAATTTAGCAAAATCGCGCCTCAGTCTGACTCATCAAGTTTAGAGCCAACACTTAAATGGCCTTGTACGTTGAGCAGTACTATAGAAAAATCCTTAATAGAATCAGCAAAACTCGTAGAAAACTGCGATTCTGATTTAGAATCCGTATACGATTCATCCATAAACACAAACCCTAAATCGTTGCTCTATAAGGCAAAAATTTTCATACAAGACGCGGACTTAACATCACAAAATGACTGCGACTATTCGCTAGAAGAATTAGCCGAAAAAGTGAATAAAATATCTAGCGGATCAAGACTAAACGTAACATCGTTGCAAAAAATAAGTAAAATCGCACAAAATGCAAAAACAAGCGTTTACAACAATCTATTGGCTTGCATTAGACCAATCCCGTCCATTCCTTCAATAGATGCAAACCTAGGCACAAAATTCCACGCTTGGGCGCAACAGTTTGTAGACTCAGCAACACCGAGCGAATCTTGCGCATGCTACGAGTGGAAAAACATTGTAAAACATGGAATATCGTTAGAAAAAACGCCTGAAAACAGACAAAAAGTTATAGATGATTTTAATCAAAGTTGCAAAGATTCAGATTCGCAAAGCTGCGCATTAAATCAATGGAAGCAACGGCTTATAGAATCGCGTTGGGCAAAACGAGTGCCGCTAGCTGCAGAAATGCCGATTTTAATGCAAATCGATAATACGGAATTTGCAAATAGAATCATCAACGGCACTTTGGATGCTGTTTTTGCAGGAGGACTAGACGCTAGCGATACTACAAAACTCTACACAATCGTTGACTGGAAGACGGGAAAGCGGCCAAAAAGCGCGGAAGATATTCGCCTAAAACTAGAGCAGCTCGACTGGTATAGGATGCTGCTAGCGCGCGCAACAAACGTTGATTTAAGATGCATTGACGCCACTCTTTACTACGTTAGCGAGGCGCGTGCGGAAAATCGCGAGATTCACGCATTGTGTAAAACGCGCGACGAAATTTTGAGTGAAGCGTCTTTTTAAAATCAACTTTTTTGATAATCTAAAAGTAGAATATAAGCCGATTTAAGTTAGTAAAAGTAAAGTTAGTAAAAGTAAAAGAAGGACAAAATGACGGTTGAGTTTCGTCCAGTTAAAATTAACGACATTGACGCAATCGTAGAAGAATACGAGCGCACATGGGGGATTGCGAATGCTGTTGGAGCAGACGCTTCGCGCAATCTTTCTAGGCGATTCGTGCTGCACTATTTAGAGCCATCCACGTTTGGAACTGTTGCAACGATAAACGGCAAATTTATGGGACTTTTGCTTGCGCGCGTGTACGGAGATAAAGTGCTGTTTAAGCAAGTTAAGAAGATGCTAGAAGAGCAAGAAGCAAAGATGTCTAGCAAAGGCGATTCTTCGCACGCAAAAGCGTTGGATTCTGCGATTGGCATGGGCCAGATTGAGCGCAAGTTAGAGGCGATGAGCCATATTAACGACTTGACTCAGGCAGAGTTGGAGCTTTTTATTGTTTCTCCAGACGCTCGCGGGCACGGAGTCGGTGGCGGATTGTGGAAGCGCACAATGCAACATTTGCGCAGCCGCGGAGTGAATCGCTACTTTTTGCACACAGATACGGCTTGCGATGTTAGTTTCTACGATTATCACGGGCTTAGGCGAGATGCTACGTGGGCTAAAAAGGATCATGAGAAGTATGCGAACCGCGTAAAAGATCTTGTTGAGGACTTGTACATATATTCGGGCGAGCCGTTTGTAAACCGCACCAAGCGCTTTGACTGAGCTTGAAATTGCATAACGCCTTTCAAGCTCCTTCAAAGCGTGATTTGGCTCAAGAATAAAGTCCAGTGGACTTTACACTTAAGTGGCTCAGCGAATCGAAGTGACTTCTCGCGCATTATGCAGCTCGAAGTCGTCGATACGCACAACGCTCTGCCTCTTGCGTGTTGGTTGTTGTTGCGGTTGTTCCGATTTGGTTTTGATTTTGTTTTTTGGTTGAAGTTTGTTTGTAGTGGTTGATCATTTGGATTATTTGGTATCGGCTGTCGCTCTTATATTGTTCGACCAAGAATCACCCAGCCCTCTTACATGCTTGAACAATTGCGTGATTTTCATCACCGAGATTTTTGTGTGTTGCGCGCGTTAATCGCATAAAATTCATCATATGAATTAATCTTAAATTGTATAAAACAATTAGTAAAATATGACTTGCATAATTGTGTGGATTTTGCGGTCTGGTTGGCGCATTAATCCAAAGAAAAAGATAATGGAGTAAGAGTATGTCTAAGAAGATTCGTGTAGTTAAGCACTATTCTGGCGTTAATTCTGGTGTTGGGGCTGATTCTCAGCCAGTTCTTTCAAAGAGCGTTTGCGCTGCAATGTTGACTGGCGCAATGGTGCTTGGGGGGGGGGGGGTATTCGTTTCCTCACCTGCCTATGCTGACGGTTATGTAGACGGCACTGGCAACAACATTTATTACGGTTATAAAACAGACGCAAGTTATACAGAAGCTCGTTTCCACATAGAAGTGGATTATTACGATACTCTTGAGCATGCTCAGGCGGGCAAGGATGAAGGTAAAGACCCGCTTGGAAAGTTTGTTCGCGTTCATTATCTTTCTAATTGTGCCAAAAAAGACGGCGCAGCTGACGATTGGCGATTCCGCCCAATGTGGTGGTATGGCGTTCCAAAAGGCTTGAAGAACGTTCAAAATATTACGTATACGCGCGTTGAAAAACTAACAAATCAGCGCGGAAATCAGCCGTTTGTGCCAACTGGCTCTTCGCAGTTTACGTTTACAGATACAAACGGCTACGGCGTTGTGTCTAAGAAAACATATCCTACTCCAAAGCAGTGGAAAAGCATCTCCAACTTCTACTTTGATGAGCAAAATGTGCTTGCAAGTAAGGGATGGAAGCAGCTGCTTGGTCTTAATGGGGGAAGTTACGATAACGCTGGAAATACGGAGAGCCAGTGGAGTGTTTACCAAGAGCAAACCGCTGGCTTGCAAGGCATTTTTGTAGACTGGGAGTCTGCAGGGCAGCGCTTCTATGACATGACTTACGTTGGCGAGATGACCAAGGAAGCTTGGGAGAATCGCGACGTAAATCCACTTCGTTTTGCTGCTGGCGTGTATCGTTTTGCTGGTAACTGGCACTATGCTGTTGGTCAAAAGCACAATACGCCAAAGATTGCGGACCATTTGAAGCTTAACTATCCAGAGGTTACGAAGGTTAAGAAGCTTGATGCACTTAGCAATGACGAAAAGGGTAAGGTTAAAGAAGCAATCGAAAAAGCTAATCGCGGAAAAGCTGGTTCTCAAACTCTGTTTGATGAATTAGTTAAAGACGGTCAAGACGGCATTGTTATAAATAATGACGGCTCTGCAACTATCACATTTAAAGACAACACTAAGCGCACTATGCCAGCTAGCTTGCTTGTTTCTAAAGACGAGACTGATAAAGATAAGTACAAGCCAGTCATGCCTGAGCGCACGCCTGTAGTGAATTTGAAGAATCTTACTTCTGATGAAAAAACTAAAATTCGTCAAGCGATTATTGATGCTAATGGTGGTTCATCTCCAAACGAGTTCTTGAAGCATGTGAAGCAAACCAATAATCAGTATGACTTCAAAGTTAATGAAGATGGTTCCGTAGAAGTTACGTACGAGGACGATTCAAAACTTACTATTCCTGCTGAAGATTTGGTATTCCAAGGGCCAAAGATCTCAGATTGGGCGCCGTACGTTGTGCCTGATGCGATTGAGGTTGAGAATCTTACAAAGCTTTCTGATACTGAAGTAAGCAATATAGTATCTGCTTTTGATACAGCCAACACTGGTATTACGCCATACGATGAGGCTAAAACTAAGAATAGCAATAAAGCTCCTGTTACGGTTGATTCTAAGACGGGCGACGCAACAATCAAATGGGCAGATGGTTCAACCACCACTATCGCCGCGTGGCAATTCCTTAAGCAGAAGCCAAAGACTCCAACTCCAAATCCTCAGCCGCCAACTCCAACTCCTGCTGCCGAAAAAGAGTTCATTGTTGAAGCACCTACGACGCAAACAAGAGTTAAATTTGATCCATTCAATATGAAGGAAACAGATTTAACAACTTACAGCCAAGCTCTTGATGCAAATAAAAATGCTTTAAAGAAGGTTAAGGGTAAGGACGCTAAAGATAATTCAGATGTAACTATTACCGATGTTTCGTATAGCGTGAAAGATGGTAAGGGTTACATTACGTTTAAGGCTGATAAGTACAAAGATGCTACCTACCCAATGAGCGTATTCTTTAAGAAAGATCCTGGTACGCAAACTCCTCAGACGCCTTCTACGGAAACCAAGACGGAAACTGATAATGATAATCCGAAAAATACCTTTACGTATAAGGTTACAAAGACGGAGACTGAAGGTGATACACCAACTGCTCAAGAAGCTGTAAAGGCTTTAAAGCAATTTGTAAAAGACAATTACGATAATGTATCTGATTCTGATTTGCAAAATGTTACGAGTGATGTTGCTGTCGGTGCAAATTGGAAACCAAAAGCTAATACAAAAAATATGGGTCCCTATGGTGGTACTAACAACAATGCCGGACCAATGCTAACTATTAGTTTAGGTCTTGATAATGGCATTAAGGTTAGTGGTCATCCTTGGTTGGATGACGATGACCCAGATTGGGATCCTGGTACAATAATGGATTTGATTACCATCAAGCCAGATGAATTATATACCAAAAGAGGTGGTGCACAACAGCAGGATAATACGATTGACAATCTAAAGAAGCAAGCAAAAGATCTGTTAGATAAACGCAGGAATACTGACAAGCTTACCAACGACGATTTGAAGCGCGCTGGTATTTCCGATCCTGATCAGCTGAATAATGACAAGATTGACGGTATGAGTGAAAAGGATCTTCGCGACCTTATCCGCAAGCTTACCGATGCAAAGAAGGCGGAGCGCAAGTACAATCCAATTCCTGAGATTGAAGTTACCGACCCAGAAAATCTGTCTGAAGATGATTTTAAGAAAGCTGCGGAAGCATTCTTGAAAGCCAATTACGATGGCACGGGTTCACTAACAGGAGATAAGGCGCCGTATACTGTTCCTACGAGTCTCAAGCCAAAAACAGATACCGTCTTAATGGAACCTGCATCCGATACTAACGCAACAGGTATTTCATCGATTACATACGCAAACAGTGATTTTAAGACGCTTATTTTCAAAGACAAAAATAATAATCAGCTGTTTACCGTTTCTGTAAAATACAAGAAGAAGGCGGGAACCCCTGCGCCAAGTCCTGATGCACTTGCGCAAATGAAGAAGGACGCTGAGAAGCAAATCGACCGTAATCCTAATCTGACAAAAGAGCAAAAAGAAGAATATAAGAAGCAGATTGAGCAAGCTCAAACTCCTGATGCGATCAAAGAAATTCTCAATAAAGCGGCTCAGCAGGGCAAAGATAACCAAAACGATCCGTCAAAGAAGCAAACTATAACCGACAACAAGGGTGGCGGCAGCGCAAAGAAAGAAGCCGAAGACAAGAAGCAAAAAGAAGAGGAGGAGCATAACAAACAACAGCTTCAAAAGGATAAAACAGATGCCAAGGAAGCTCTCAAGAACCTGACCAATCTGACTGATGGTGATTCTGGCGATAAGAATAAGCTATCAGGTGAAATTGATAATGCTCAAACTCCTGAGGAAGTTAAGAATATTCTCGAAAAGGCCAAGGCGATTAACGACGCTCGAGGTGCTTTGAAGGAAGGTGCGCTTCCATTCTTAAGCCACGGCAAGTCTGATAGTAACGACGATAAGGCTCTTAAGGAGTTAATCGGTTCTGATCCAAGCAAGAAGGATGCAGCACTCACTGCTTTGGAAACCGCTCTTGCAAAGAAGGATCCTGCAGCTACTGCAAAAGAGATTAAGACTGCTCTTGATGCAGCCAAGCGCCAGAACGCAATTAACGAGCAGAATGCCAAGAATGCTGGCCTTGCCAAGCTTGAAGCTAAGAAAGCAGAGCTTGATGCAGCATATAATGCATTGAATGATGAGCAGAAAGAAAAAGCTAAAGCTAAGTATGAGGCTGCTGTTAACGAAATAAATACAGCTAAAGGCAAAGTTAATAGCGCAACAAAGCCTTCTGACATCAAGACTGCTGTTAATGGTGTAGATACTTCGCTTAATGCTGCTAAGGAAGATATCAAGAATAATACGCCTGAGCGCGATAAGACTGGTAACACCAACGATAACGCTGACGCTCTCAACCAAGAAAAGGAAGCTCAGAAGAAGCGTATTAACGATAGCAATCTTCCAGATGCTGACAAGCAGAAGGCTATTGAAGACATCAATAATGCAAAGAAGCTTGGCGACCCAACGGGTATTGCTAATCGTGCTTTGAAAGCCAAGAAGATTGCGGATGCTCTAAAGAAGATTGATGAATTTAAGCATTTAAACAAGGCTCAAAAGGATGCTTTTAAGGCAATCATCAATGGCACTGATGCTGGTAATCACAAGGATGATGATGGCAATGACACTGGTGTTGACGACATTGACGATGCACTCGTAAATGCCACTAACACCGATACTGCCATGGGTCGTCTTGAGAAGCTGAAAGAGATCGCTGATAAGTTCGCTAAGGGCGAAAAGTTCACTGGATCTTCTGATCAGACCAAGAAGGATGCGTTCAATACGGCCGCTACCGCAGCTGGTGCCGTTCTCGACAAAGCCAAGGGCGACGCCAAGAATGCTGATCAGGTTAATGAGCTGTATAAGGATCTTCTTAAGACCATGCAGGATCTTGACAACACAGTTAAGGGTGCTGGCGTTAACACCGAAGCTCTAAACAAAGAGATTGAGTCCGATAAGAACTTGCAGCCAAATGATAAAGCTGATCCTAAGACGCCAGGCGATTCTCTGTACACGACCGCTTCTAAGGAGAAGAAAGAGGCCTTTGACAAGGCACTCTCTGACGCTGAAGCAGCATTGAATAAAGCTAAAAAAGATAACGCAGATCAAGCGAAGCCAGACTCTACTCCACGAACTCCAGAGCAGGAAGCAGAAGCTCAGAAGGCTGTTGACGACGCACTTCAGAAGCTTGAAAATGCGCGTAAGGCGCTTGATGGCGTTGACACAACCGCGTTGCAGAATGAGATTGGTAAGGATAACACCGTTAAAGACTTAGATAAGTATAAGTATGCTGATAAGTCTAAGACGGATGCGTTTGATCAGGCTCTTAAGGATGCTAAGGATCTTATCGATAAGCTAACTGGTACGAAGAAGGCTGCTCAAGGCGAGGAAGATGTAACAACTAAGACTCAAGCTGAAAAGCAGAAGCTTGTTGATGCGGCTCTTGCAAAGCTTAAGGCAGCTGAAGAGGCTCTTGATGGTAAGAAACCAGTCGAGCCAACCCCAACGCCTTCTGTTGATAAGTCTCACTTGCAGCAGGGTATTAATGGTAGCGGTGATGTGAAGAAGTCTGATGATTATACGAATGCTCCTTCGGATAAGAAGCAGGCTTATGATCACGCTTTGGATCATGCTAACGAGGTTAACAATAATCCTAATGCTACTCAGGATCAGGTGAATCAGGCTGCTGAGGATTTGAAGAAGGCTGAGAATGATTTGAAGCCAACTCCAACCCCACTTCCAAATCCTGGTGCTGGTTCTGGTAATGCTGGTTCTGGTTCTGAAGCAGGTTATGGTGTGAACGATAATGCGCCTACCATTGTAGATAAGGGCGAGTTGAACATTCAGATTGATAGTGCTGAAACTGATTCTAAGCCTGGCAATGCTGGAGCTGGTAACGCTGGTAACGCTGGTAACGCAAACGCTGGCTCAGCTACAGGCGCCCAGGGTGGTGCAGGTACATCTTCAGGTGCAGGTGTGGGCGCTGGCACTGCGGGCGCAGCCAATGCAGGTGTTGACAACAAGGCTGTAAATAACGCTGTAGAAAACTCGCCAGAAGTAAAGCAAGCGGATGCTGCCGTTAAGCAGGCTGCTGCTACACTAGACGAAGCTTTGGCACAAGCTAAGCGCGTTGCTGCCGATCCGCACGCAACGCAAGCGCAAGTCGACGCTGCGGCAGTTAAGCTTGCGGATGCTCGTAAGGCACTTGCGGATGCTCAAGCAAATGCTGCAAAAGTGCGTGCAGCTGTTCGCAGCCGCGTTATAAAGGGCATGCGTTCTCGCGGGAATGCAGGCGTTGCTGCGGGCGCAGACGTTGCTACTGCTGGATTGATGGCAACTATGATTGCTGCAATTGGAGGAGCGTTTGTAACTCGTCGCATGCGCGCAATGCACGCTAATCGCGACTAGCGTTTAGTTGCTACTTATGTAGGTCGTCGCGCGACGACCTACATAAGCGCTTAAAGCGTAGCGCGCGAAGGCAATTCGGAGCGCTGAGCTTGCTTAAGGTTGAAAGCACGGTGTGCTTTCAACGCGAGCGAAGACGTTCGCGCGGCTAATCCATGTGAACGATGTGACGGGTTTTGTTGTTCGGCATGCCGTAAATCGCTACAAAGTGCGGAGTTATTGGACTGGGTTTGTAGTTCTAATCGGCGTGTTGGACTACAAAAAGCGGGATCGTGTGTAGATACAAAAACCGCGGAAGACTAGTCAGTTATAAGACCAGTTAACCGCGGTTTTATTTTTGTTTTTTAGTTTTGATTATGCGCGACGATGGCGAGCGAAGTAAGTGCCGCCTCCGATTGCTGCGATTCCTGCAACAACAGCCGCTAGAGCTGCAACAACCTTAAGCGTAGTGTTGTTGGACGCGCGTTGTGCTTCGTTTTGTGCGCCGTCAGAAGTTTGAGCGTTCTTAGACTCATCCTTGGATTCGCTAGATTCACTCTTGGAATCCTTATTGGATTCGCTCTTAGACTTGCTCTTTGCAGAATCCTTTGCATTATCATTATTGGACTCGCTATTAGCAGCAGAATCCTTAGCAGCATCTTGTGCTTTAGCAAGATCCTTAGCAAAATCCTTAGCTGCAGCTTTAGCGCCAGATGCAAGAGCAGCTGCTATGCGGTTAGCGCTGCTTGCGCTAAGAGTGTTAGCGTGTGCTGCGCCTGCAACATTATTCGCTGCAACGCCATTAGCATTTTGAGCATTTGCACCGTTAGCACCGTTAGCACCGTTTGCGCTTTGCGATTGTGCAGCTGGAATAGCAGCGTGGAATCCGAGTTGCTCGCTGCCGAATAAGTTGTTTGCGTATCCTGCAAGATACTGGTTGTAGTAGTTTTCGAAGGATTCGCTAGAACTCGTGTTGTTGCTCGTACTGCTGCTAGTGTTATTTTGCGTTGCACTAGTTGAACCAGTATTTTGATTAGCATTGCCTGATTCAGTGTTTTGCTCTTGTGTTCCACTGCCAGTGTTGGTATTAGAACCACCTTCATTATGATGTTCCGGTACCACTACTGGTGGTGTAGGTGGTGTTGGTACTGGCACAGGAGCAGGTGGTTCTGGAGCTGGTTCTGGAACAGCATTGGACAGGCTTTCTGCTGATTTTTGCAACGTGCTAGTAGCAGAACTCAAAGTAGTAGAGCAAGAGTTAAGGGTTGCTAGCATTGTTGTAAAGTTACCAGTTACAGCAGCAAAATTCGCCTGATATGTCACTCGAACTTGTTCAGGAAGAGCAGCTACGGCTGCTGCAAATTTAGTCTTATAAGACTCAACCTTTGTTTGAGCCTGTGTAACCTTAGTTTTAGCAGCTGCAAGAGCAGATTGAGCAGAAGCAACCGTAATCTTAGCTTGCTTAACAGATTCTTTAGCAGCACTAATAGCAGCAATTGCTTTTTCAACATTTTGTTCAGCAGTCTTAACGGCTTCAGCTTTTTCTTTTGCTGTTTGTTTTGCATTCTTAAGCTCAGTTTCGGCGCTAGTTTGCTTTTGTGTTGCTGTGTCAAGATAGCCTTGAGCATCTGCTACCTTTGTTTTAGCAGCTTTAATCTCATTGTCGTGCTTTTGTATTGCTGCAGCAAATCCAGATATCTTTTCAGTTAACTCAGTAA
Organism: Gardnerella sp. KA01002; assembly: GCF_049244015.1. Lineage (NCBI taxonomy): Bacteria > Bacillati > Actinomycetota > Actinomycetes > Bifidobacteriales > Bifidobacteriaceae > Gardnerella > Gardnerella sp. KA01002. The sequence continues at coordinate 1,250,139 of NZ_CP058365.1, read as the reverse complement.
CATTCTTATTTGCTGCCGCAAGCGCTTCAACAGCACTATCTTTAGCTTTGATTGCATCTTGAACAGCCTGCTGTGCTTGATCAACCTTCTGCTTAGCTTGTGTAACAGCCTGAGTTAACTCTCCATCAATCTTATTCTTTTGAAGTTGAGCATCATTTTTTGCTGCATCAGCAGCTGTCTTAGCTTGTTTAGCAGTCTGCTCCAGAGTTTTGGCTTTTTCTTTCAGCTGATCGAGCTCACCTTGAAGATTTTGAATCTGCTTATTGCGCTCTTCACTAGTCTGCTGAGCTGCAGTCTGAGCCTTCTGCTCAGCTTCTTTATACTTCTGCTGCGCACTTGTAGCTTCAGTATTTAACCTATTAGCTGTTTCTTGAGCTTGTGTTAAAGCTTTATTTGCTTCTTGAACATCAGTTTTAGCCTGTTCAAACGCAGTATTTGCATTTGTAACAGCCTTCTTAAGCTTTTCTACTTCAGATTTTTTGGAATCAGCAGTGCTTATTGAATTAGTAATATTAGTAATTTTAGATTCGATTTTTTGCACTTCAGATTTTGCTTGATTAAGAAGTCGATTAATAGTCTCTTGCGTAGCTGCCCACGTTACATCAGTTTGGCTATAGTACGCAACAAGTTCTTGAGCTTTTTGCTTAAGAACATCAAGTGCGTTCTTTTCCTGATCTTGCAAACCAGCTTCAGGTTTAGCGGCATCTGCAGCGTCTAAGTTGTTAGCATCGCTCATGTTCAAGTCATAATGCAATTTACGAAGCGCATACTTTTTAACGAACAAATCGTAGTTTGCTTTATTCGCTTCAGCATTCAGCTTGTTTATAGCGTCATTCTCTTGCAACTCTGCCTTAGCGCTTTCATCAAGGCTACTCTCGTAATTAGCAAGAAGTTGCTTATACTTAGCAATAGTAATCGAAGATTCGTTGCTTCCGTGCCATACAGCTACATCTCCTACAACATCTTCTTTGCTAACTGTAGACTTTCCGTTTACTGTGGTTGTTGTTATAACTTCTTGCAAGCTTAAGTCGCTTTCAGCGAATCCGCCAGCAGTAATATCTTTGCTAGCAAAATTCGTGTAATGACCCACAGATTCCAAGAAAATGCCCTTGAGATTACCACTATTATCAGCACTATCAACGAATAACTGAGTCTCTGGATTCTGCCGCATGTATCGACCCAAATCATAACGATGTTCTTTAAGAACCTTTTTACCAGCATCAGAAATCTTATGAGTTACTTCACTACCTTTTTCGCCAGTTACAAACGTTCCTTCAACAGCCTTGTCGTAACGCTCTTTTTCAACCGTATACCAGCCGCTAAGAGCGTTATATTTTTCAGCATCTACAGAGCAAGACGTATTGCCATTTGCTGTTATATGGCAACTTCCATACTCCTGATTCTTATGATCCTTAGAGTCTCCGTCGTAATTGCCCCACGCAAGATTTTCTGTAGCATTGTACGGGTTAGTTTTCATCACTTCACTACCCTTATAACCAGGGTGGTTTATTGCATGATCATGATTTGCACCAGAATAGAAGGAGTTTACAATTGACTCAGCAATCAAGCTAAGACGCACGTTAACAGCGCCCAAAGTTGCACTGCCTTCAGTACTTGCGCTGTTTTTATCGCTATCTTCTTTGCGTAACTTGTTGAGTGCCTCGTAGTAAGTTGCAGCTTCCTTCATGTTTTGCAATGAATCCGCGCCGCCAACTTTACCGAGTTTTACAAGATCCTTATACCACATAGGAACTTCTATAACGTGGTCTAGAACGTTTTCTGTTTTGTCTCCGTTCTGGACTTGCTTCATGATTTCAACTCTTTCACCGTTCAAAATCTGCTTAGCGCGCTGAGCGTCTGCAAGAAGAGCTTTATCTTCTTTGCTAGTAGAATTTTTATAAGTTTTAATCACATAATCCAAGAATCCATCAAAGTTTGCTGTAGTTGTAGAAGCATTTTTAGCAGCTTCATCTGCAGTATTCTTAGCGTCTTTCACAGCTTTTTCTGCATCGCTCAACTTCTTAGCGTCTGAGTTATTTTCAAGATCTTTTTCTGCTGAGTTGAGATTGTTTCCAGCGTTATCTAGATCTTTTTTCTTATTTTTAGCTTCTTTATCTTTCTTATCCTCATCTTCCTTAGCATCTTTAGCTTTTTGTTCAGCTTCAGATGCTTCACGCTTAAGTCTTTCTACTTCTTCGTTAGTGGTAGTAGTCGGATTATTTAGAGCATCAATCTTATTTTGCTTTTCTTGCTGCTCTTTTTTGTTATTTTCAACAGCGAGATCTGCTTGTTCTTGTTTTGTTTTGGCTCTATCAGCTATATCATCTAAACGAGCTTGTTCCTTCTTTTCGTTTTCTAACTTTTCTTGTGCTGCCTTTAATTTTTTGTCGTAATCGTTTTTCTCGTCTTGCTTAGCTTCTAAAGTTCCTTTTGCTTTTTCTAAATCTTTGGTTTTATCAGTAACATTATTTTCAGCGGTTTTCTTTTCTTCTTCAGCCGCAGTTTTTTCTTTCTCTGCTTTCTTCTTTGCTTCTTCAGCTGCAGTCTGCTTAGCTTGCTCGTCTTTTAAAGTCTTTTCTTTTGCAGCTACATCGCCTGCAGCTTCTTCAGCTACTTTCTCTTTGGCGTTAACTTCATTGTTAGCTGCGTTTAAATTGTTGTCAGCCTCAGTCTTTTCTTTATCTGCTTTATCTTTTGACTTGTTAGCAGCATTTAAACAATTCTGAGCTTCTTCGGCAGTGTTCTTGGCTTCAGTTGCCTTTTCGTTTGCTTGCTTAACTTCATTGTCTGCTGTAGCTACATCTTTTTGAGCGTCTTCACTCTTGGACTTTGCATCCTTTATAGCTTGTTCTGCAGCTTCATTTTTCTTTTCTTCTGGCTTCGTTCCCTCGCTATTTCCACCGCCTTGATGGACTGCAGTAGCGTTTCCTGTTTGACCCTGTCCAGAATTACCACCTTGATTTGTGCTTCCAGGTTGAGGATTTTGACTACCTGAATTGCCACTAGGATTTGTGTTTCCACCTTGTGGAGCCTGTACAACAGGTTGTGGATTTGTGCCAGAATTTGGTGGAGTAACTGTTTCAGCGTTGGCAACACCTGCCATGCCGAATAATGCAAGAGAACTTGCGCCTAAAGATATTGCTACGGCAAGCTTAGCGTTCATAACTAACCTCTCCTCTTTTCTAATGATTAAAATCGTAGACTCTGCTATTTAAACAAGATTTTGTGCGAGAATCGCAATTTTTGTTCGCTTCCATTGCGATCTTTTTTAAACCTTGCTTCATACGAAAACAGTATACAGCTCTACGGGGGGGGGGTATCAAGTTTTCAATGCGATTTTATCAAATACCTATGGATTAACTTTCGAATCGACGATTTGGATCTGCATAATGCGCGAACGATTTTCCCGCTTTTGTTTCCCCAATCGACCAAAAAGGGAACAAACACGGGAAAATCAAAACATCAATCTGCAAACTTTGACGCCATAATGTAGACTAGAAAGATACTCAAAAATCAATCATGTTAAGCACGTTAAACGCGTACAAATTTTAAGGGAAGTGAATATGTCATCGAAATCGGCGCAGCAAAAGTCTTCGCCTATGTCAAATTATGCAAGATTATTCTCTTTTGAAGGAACGCGAGCATTTTGCATATCTGGAGCAATAGCAAGGCTGCCTATTTCGATGATGGGTTTAGGAATCGTTCTTGCACTAAATCACATTTACAACAATTGGACTATTGCAGGCACTATGAGTGCCGCATACGTGCTATCACAAGCAGCCGTAACGCCATTATATGCAAAGTTTTTTGATAGATTTGGTCAAAGAAAAGTTGGAACACTTGCTCTAAGCGCGCAAGTTGTAGCTATGCTATCTTTTGCTGTTGCAGCGCTAATACGTGTACCCTTGCCAATACTTTTTGTGCTTGCAATCTTAATGGGAGTTACGCAATTTGCGTTCGGCGCGCTTGTTAGAACGCGCTGGGCATACACACTTAAAAGTCAAAGCGACGATACGTTACTAAACGTTGCATATGCGCTTGAATCTGGAATTGACGAGATTGTGTTTATTTTCGGACCAATTCTTGCAGCATGGCTTGCCACTAGCGTTCACCCTGTATCTCAACTTTTTGTGCCGGTTTTAGCAAGTGGACTAGGTGGAGCGTGGTTCTTATCACTTAAAAACACACAGCCAGCGGTTATTAAAATCGTGCAAGTAGAAAGCGCGCCTAAATACGACGAAGACGTGCAAAATGCAATAAGCGAGCAAAGCGAAAACGTACAAAACACACATAAAAGCAACAACACTACAAAGCTTATAGACAGGCTTTCACTTAAACAACTCAAAAACAAAAATCGTAAGAAGAAGCCTAAAAACGTTCTTCTTTACCGCGGAATCATACCACTTGTTGTTATGTTCCTTGTTTTTAATATGAGTTTTAGCGCTTTTGACGTATCTGTTACTGCAGCAATGCGTGCGCAAGGATTAGACAAATTAATCGGCTTGCAACTTGCGCTGTTTGCATGCGGATCTTTAGTTGGAGCTGTTATTTTTGGTTCGCACAAATTCCGCGGATCTAATTGGTCTCATCTAATCGTGTTTTTAAGCCTTCTTACTATTGGCTTTATTCTTATGAACATTAACTTAGATAGACTTGTGCTTCTAAGCATTTTTGAGCTTTTAAGCGGACTATGCGTTTCGCCAATTTTTGCAACTGGAAATCTTATTGTTAAAGACACGATTCCTGAGCACTCGCTTACCGAAGGATTATCGTGGCTGCCAACGGCATCTGCAACTGGCGCTTCTCTTGGATCAATGGTCGCGGGCTTTGCGATTGACGCGTGGAGCTCGCATGGCGGAATGATGGTTCCATGGATTTCTACGCTTGTTGCAATTCCAATCGCGTCAATTGGGTGGATTATTGTAACACGCAAACAACACTGACGCTTTTCATACTAAAAGGGGTATATGCCACAGCCAAAAAACGTTACAAATGCCTCACCGATAATACAAATGTAACGAATCCGCATATCTCGCAACAGCAAACAGAGAATTACCCTTGCGCGCTACGCTCTAAGCGCGACAACCTGTCTGAGCGTTCAAAGCGTAGCACGAAGGCAATTCGGAGTATTATCTTTTGCAAAAAAGTATTGTAGAATTAGGAATAATAGGTTTTTATAACAAAACAATAAACAATAAACAAGAATTTTAGAAGGTGTGTAATGTTTGGTTCAGATTTATTCGCAGCAGCAGGCTTTGCTGACATTCAATCAGGCTCCGCAATTTTAGGTTCAATGATTTTCGCAATCGTTGTAGTACTAATCGGCATCGGAATCAAGATTTGGAAAAAATACGGTAAGCATTAGAGTTTACGCTTTAACACACGTTTCAACACACGCTTTAACATTTTGACTTTAACTTTAGCTTTATAGGTTATTTACGACAAATTCAAAGCGATTTGCTTCATATTTTTAAGTGTTAATCCGTTGAGGCGTAACGCTACAATGGATTAGATGAGTAAGACAACGATGCAATTGACGGATGAGATTCTTGCAGAAATTGTAGACTCTGTAAAAACCTCCCAACCTTCAAAAATAACGAATAAAAAGTCAAATAAAACTGTGAAAAAAGAAAAAACAACTAATACAAGTAAAAAAAGCAATAAAACAAGCGATAACAAGATTAACGATAACAATATCGAATCTTTGAAAGCAAGCAAAAAAATCAAAAATACGCAAAGTTCTAAAAGTTCTAAAATAGTTAAAAACGCGCTTCCACCAGTGGTAAACGATCAGCGCGATGGTGCGTTAATCGCTCCGCCAAAATATCGCAAGGGGTCAATGAGAATTGTTCCGCTTGGCGGATTGGGCGAAATCGGAAGAAATATGAACGTTATAGAATACAACGGTCATATCTTACTTATAGACTGCGGAGTGCTTTTCCCAGAAGAAGAGCAGCCAGGCGTAGACCTGATTTTGCCAGATTTTCACTACATTCAAAACAGGTTAGATAAAGTAGATGCTCTGGTACTTACGCACGGACATGAAGACCATATTGGTGGCGTGCCATATTTGCTAAAAATGCGTCCAGACATTCCTCTAATCGGATCTAAATTAACACTCGCTTTTGTTGAAGCAAAATGTGCAGAACACAGAATCAACCCAAAAATGATTCATGTAGAAGGCAGAGACAAGCTAAAAATAGGTCCTTTTAATTTGGAGTTTATTAGCGTAACACACTCCATTCCAGACGCTCTTGCAGTGTGTGTAAAAACGCCAGCAGGAACGCTTATTGATACGGGAGATATAAAGCTAGATCAGCTTCCACTAGACCATAGGCTTACTGATTTAGTTGAATTCGGAAAGCTTGGTGAACAGGGAATTGACTTATTAATGGCGGATTCCACAAATGCCGAGGTTCCAGGATTCGTTAAGCCAGAAACCACTATTGGACCAGCTTTGAATCGCGCGTTTGCGGAAGCCACTCGCAAAATAATCGTCGCAAGCTTCTCTAGCCATGTTCACCGCGTTCAGCAAGTCGTAGACGCTGCACACAAGTATGGTCGAAAAGTTGTGTTCGTTGGGCGCTCAATGGTTAGAAATATGTCTATTGCGGCAGATCTCGGCTACTTACATATTCCAGAAAATACTGTTGTAGATTTAAAGCAAGCAAAAGATATTCAAGACGACAAGCTTGTGTATATGTGCACAGGATCTCAAGGCGAACCAATGGCAGCTCTTGGGCGAATCGCAGACGGAATACACAAAGATATTACAGTTAATGAGCTTGATACTGTAATTCTTGCAAGCTCACTAATCCCAGGAAACGAGCATGAAGTTTACAAAGTAATCAACAAGCTTGTACAAATGGGCGCTCGCGTAATCAATAAAGATAATGCTGCGATTCATGTTTCTGGTCATTGCAATGAGGGTGAGTTGCTCTACTTGTACAACATTGTTAAGCCAAAATGCGCTATGCCAATTCACGGCGAACACAGGCATCTTGTGGCAAACGGTTCGATTGCTGTTAAAACAGGCGTGGATCCTAAAAATGTTGTTTTGGCAGAAGATGGAGATGTTGTGGACTTGTACCATGGAAACGCCGCCGTTGTTGGATCTGTGCCATGCGGATACGTGTATGTTGATGGCGATTCCGTTGGCGAGCTTACAGACGAAGAGCTGGAAAAGCGTAGAATCCTTGGCACAGAAGGATTTGTGTCTAGCTTTATAGTGGTAAATACAGATAGCGCAGATGTTGTAGCAGGTCCAAAGATTTACTTGAATGCTGTTGCAGAAGACGAGTCTGATTTTGAAAAGATTCGTAGTCAGATTGTTTTCCAGCTTCAAGACGCTATGATGCATGGCGAGAAAGACACGTATAAGCTTCAGCAGATTATGCGAAGAACGCTTGGAAGTTGGATTGCGCGTGCGTTGCGTAGGAAGCCAATGATTGTGCCAGTAGTAGCAAATATTTCAGAAAATAATCAAGAATAAGGAAAATATAAAGGAAATATAAAAAGGAAGGTAAATATGCCAGGAGCAAATCTGACTCGCGTAGAAGCTGCGGAACGTTTTAGCGCAATTCAAATGCCAATTCACTACGATGTTGCGCTTGATTTAGGCAAAGGGGAACGCGATTTTAAATCGCACACAAAGATTGAGTTTGATGCTAAAGCTGGTGGAACAAGCTTCCTCGATTTGATTGCAAACAGCGTTGAATCCGTTGTGCTCAATGGCGCATCTCTTGATGTTTCTAAGGTTTTTGCAGATAGTCGAATTGAGCTCGCAAATCTGCTTGAGCATAATACCGTAGAAGTTGTAGCAAACTGCCAATATTCCAACACGGGCGAAGGTTTGCACAGAAGCGTTGATCCTTCCGATGGCAACGTGTATTTGTACACTCAGTTCGAGGTGCCGGATGCTCGCCGCGTTTATGCTGTGTTTGATCAGCCAGATTTGAAGGCGGTTTTTGATTTTAGCGTGGATGCTCCAGAAAGCTGGATTGTGACTTCCAATATGCCAGTTAAGAGCGAAACAGCGCTGGAAGGCCGCGAAACTGAAGCAGGCACTTTGGAAAATGGCGCTGTAGAAGGAATGAAGCGCTGGGTGTTTGAGTCAACTCCAAAAATGAGCTCCTACTTAACTGCTATTTGCGCAGGCCCTTACGCCGAATGGCACACGTCTTACAACAATGAGGATGGCCGCGTAGTGCCAATGGCAATGTATTGCCGTCAGGCACTTAAAGACGCTTTTGCAAAAGACGTTGACTACTTGTTCGATATTACGAAGAAAGGTTTTGCTTTCTACGCTAAGACTTGGGGAGTGCCATACCCGTACGCAAAGTACGATCAGATTTACGTGCCAGAATATAACGCTGGAGCTATGGAAAACATTGGTATGGTTACAATTCGCGACCAATACGTGTTTGAATCCAAGGTCACGGACGCATATGCTGAGCGCCGCGTTGTAACAGTTTTGCACGAGCTTGCACACATGTGGTTCGGCGATTACGTAACAATGAAGTGGTGGAACGATTTGTGGCTTAACGAGTCTTTTGCAGAATTCACTTCTACGCTTGCAACTGCTGAAGCAACAGAATGGCATGACGCTTGGAGCACTTTCAATTCTGGCGAAAAAAGCTGGGCGCTTAATCAAGATCAGCTTCCAACAACCCACCCAATCGTTGCTCCAATCAACGATTTGAACGACACTTCCGTTAACTTCGACGGCATCACTTACGCAAAGGGCGCTTCCGTATTAAAGCAACTCGTAGCGTACGTTGGTCGCGAAAAGTTCTTTGAAGGAATCCACAATTACTTGAGCAAGCATGCATACAGCAACGCAACTTTGGCTGATTTGTTGCACGAGTTGGAGCTTACAAGCGGACGCGATCTTAAGGCTTGGAGTGCTCAGTGGCTTGAAAAAGCTGGAATTAACACGATTTCTACCGAAGTCGAAGAAGCAGCTGACGGTACTATTGCTTCCTTGCGTTTGCGTCAGAGCGCACCAGTTGAGCATCCTGTTCTTCGTGCACACCGTTTGGCTGTTGGATTCTACAATGTAGATGAAGCAAGTGGCGAAATTAAGCGCACAAAGCGAATCGAACTAGATGTTGACGGCGAAGTGACAGAAGTGGCGGAAGCGCGCGGCGAAAAAATGCCTGCGCTTATTCTTGTAAACGACGACGATTTAACGTACACGAAGCTACGTTTTGACGCAAAGTCGCTTGAGTTTGCTGCAGAAAACTTGTATCGTTTCAAGGATTCTTTGACTCGCTCGCTTATTTGGCTCGCATTGTGGGATATGACTCGCGATGCAGAATTCCCAGCAGAACGCTTCGTGGAACTCAGCCTTAAAGCCTTGGCAACTGAGCGTGAATCAACTACTTTCCGCTATGCTCTTGGTCAAGTAAAGGTAACTGCAAGCCACTACGTGGTGCCTGAGTGTCAAGCAGAAGTCGCAAAGCATGTAGCTCACGAACTTTGGCAGTTGGCTTTGGCAGCTTCTGCAGGTTCTGACGAGCAATTCCAGTTGCTCAAGGCTTATCTTGGATACGGCGAAGTTGGAGATGCTGAGTTTGTGCGCGTAGCTAACGGATTACTTGACGGTTCTGTGAGTTTGGAAGGCTTGGAAATCGACAACGACTTGCGCTGGAGCATTCTTATTGCGCTCGCAGGCGTGAACGCTTTGGACGAAGCTGGAATTGACGCGGAACTTAAAAAGCGCGATACTACCGAGAATCGCGAATACGCTTACCAAGCTCGTGCGGCTCGATCAACTGCAGAAGCTAAGGATTGGGCTTTTGAACAGGCTTTGCGTAATCTCAATTTGACTAATATGCAAATGGGTGCTGTGGTTGCTGGCTTTGCAAGCACAGCTAAAGGCGATTTGGTTAAGCCTTATGTTGAGCGCTACTTTGCTGAAGTTGAGTGGATTTGGAAGAATCGCACATTCCATATGGCGGAAACTTTGATTGAAGGCTTGTATCCAAATTATGCGGATGTAGACGAATTAGTTGAGCGCGGACAGCGCTGGCTTGATGAGCATAAGGATGCGGATCAAGCTTTGCGTCGTATGGTGCTCGGCAAGCTTGATTCTTCTCGCCGTACGCTTAAGGTGCAGCATTACAACGCTTCGCTTTAGTATTTTGCAAGTTAATGGCTATTTTCAATGTACATTCCTAATAAGAAAATAGGGAAATGTAGATTGAATCTAAGTTTATTAAAGATTAGGTTGATTAAAGATTAATTCAAGGAGTCGCAAGATGGCAGAAGATATGCATCAATCAACGCCAACGATACATGGTGAGCAACTAAACGCGGATGGTACGCAGAAAGCGCAAGACCGCGTAAACAATCGATCTTTGCGCCCAAACAGCGATTCCTTTAAAGAGTTTATGACTAGTGGCTGGGATAACCAGGAGCCACAAATCGAACCGCTTGAGTCCTCAAAGTACACGCCAGCACGCTTAGAAGCGCTTGGTAAGAGGTTCCCAGGCGAGCGCCTTGTTATCCCAGCAGGTCAGCCAAAAGTACGCAATAACGATTGCGACTACGCTTTTAGACCAGACACAACTTTCGCATACTACACTGGCTTGGGTCAGGATTACGAAGCTGGCGCTGTTCTTGTACTTGAGCCGGTGCAAACAGGTAGCGACGAGGAATCGGCTGGCGAAACTCACGTTCCGCAGCTTTTTGTGGCTCCTCGCGCAGACAATAGCACTGATGCGTTCTACAAAGACCCGCACTACGGTGAATACTGGGTTGGTCCTCGCGCAGGACTCAAAGAGTTGAAAGCTATGACAGGCATTGAAACGCGTGATATTGCGGAGCTTGACGACGCAATCGCAAAAAATGTTAGCGACGATAATAGCTCTGCCGAAAGCGTGCGTGTGCGAATTGTGCGAGAAGCGGACTCCAATTTAACAGCACGTGTAGATGAGTTAAGAGAAGCTAGCGGATTTAGCGACGAAGATGCAAATATTGCCGCAGACGATAAATTGCACGAAGTAGCAGCCGAAGCTCGTATGCTTAAAGATGCTTACGAGATTGGTGAAATGCGCAAAGCTGTTGCTGCTACAAAGTTAGGCTTTGATCGCATGCTTACGCGTTTACCTCAAGCTTTAGGCAAAGAGCATTCTGAGCGCATGATTGAAGGCGCTTTTAACTCCGTTGCTCGAGAAGTTGGAAACGAGGTTGGCTACGATACGATTGTTGCTTCTGGAAAGCACGCTCCAATTTTGCATTGGATGCGCAACACGGGCGTGGTTTCTAGCGGGGATCTTCTTTTGATTGATGCAGGCGTAGAAGTCAACAGCCTTTACACGGCAGACATTACGCGAACTTTCCCAACAAACGGCAAGTTTACAGACTTGCAAAAGAAGCTTTACCAGTGCGTTCTCGACGCTCAGCAAGCTGGTTTTGAGGCGGCTAAGCCAGGCGCCACTTACAGCGATATTCACCACGCTTGCATGCGCGTGCTTGCGGAGCATTTGCACGAGTGGGGTATTCTAAAGGTTAGCGTTGAAGAATCGCTTTCGCCGCAAGGTCAGCAGCATCGTCGTTGGCATGCGTGTGGTGTTGCTCACCACTTGGGTTTGGATGTTCACGATTGCGCTCAAGCTCGCTACGAGGCGTATCAGGGTGCGAAGATTACTCCAGGAATGATTTTCACAATCGAGCCTGGCTTGTACTTTGCTGCCAATGATCTTATGCTTCCGCCAGAAATGCGCGGAATTGGAATCCGCATTGAAGATGATGTTTTGATGACGGAGAATGGCCCTGAATGGCTTTCTATCGATATTCCTAAGCAGATTGATGATGTAGAGGCTTGGATGGCTCAGTGCGCGTCAAAGTAACGTGCGGCAGAGCAACTTTTTTCGATGAGATTAGTGCCACTTTTCTTATATTTCGGCGGAAAAGTGGCAACTAACCGTTGAGTTGTAAAGTTCAAAATCCTAAAGACCCAATTTATCTAATCTTAACGCAATAATGTTGTTATATCGCTTTGTTATAACAGCATTATTTTATTATCGGCGTGCTGCGGGTAAAAATGTTGAATCAACAAGTTGTAGCCAAAATCATTGATGCTCTTGAAAGGAATATAATGACTAAGCCAATCGTTCTTTCGCTTGGAGAACTACTGTGGGATTTGCTCCCACAAGGAAAACGAGTTGGAGGTGCTCCAGCCAACTTTGCGTATCACGCGCAATGCAATGGAGCAGAAAGCTATGTTATTAGTGCGGTTGGAGAAGATTCTCTCGGTGATGAACTTGTTGAAGAAGTTAAAAAAGCAGGGATCAAGCACGTTATTCAGCGCAATGCTTGGCCAACTAGCACAGTAGATGTGGAACTTAAAAATGGCATTCCAGAATACACGATTGTGCGAAACATTGCGTGGGACCATATTGTTTATACGCGAGAACTTGTAGATCTTGTTAGCAAAGCAGACGCGATTTGCTTTGGTACTCTTAGCTTAAGATCGCAAGAAACGCACGACACTGTTTTGGAGCTTTTAAAGCACACTAAGCCAAACGCCATGAAGTTCTTTGACATTAACATTCGTAGCGATCATTATTCAAAAGATTTAATTGATGCTCTGCTCAAAGAGGCTACTGTTTTTAAGCTTAACGATTCTGAGCTGCTTCTTCTTAGAGACATGTTCAATATTCGCGAAACTTCAGACAATGAGGCTTGCAAATGGTTCCAGGCGCGCTACGGCTTGGATTATGTGATTTTGACTGGCGGATCTACTTTTAGCACAATCTTTACTAAGACGGGAGAAAGCTCCACATATCCGACCCCTCATGTGGAAGTTAATGACACAGTTGGTGCTGGCGATTCGTTCTCTGGTACTTTTACTGCAAGGATTTTGGCTGGCGATTCGCTTAAAGACGCGCATCGTGCTGCAATCAACACTGCTGCGTACGTTTGCACTCAAGCAGGAGCCTGGCCAGAGTACCCGAGCGAAATCCCAGACTATCTTTCTAAAGCAGGACTGTAGTCTGTAAGAATATAAACAAAAAGCTTCAACTTGTAAGATGAATTAGGTAATTCCTAGAATCAAACGAGTTGAAGCTTTTTTATACGCCATTAAGGCGATTATCTAGTGGGGCCTCAGGGGCTTGAACCCTGGACCGGCGGATTATGAGTCCGCTGCTCTAACCGACTGAGCTAAAGCCCCACGCTAACAAAGTCAGCAACGACTAGATTAGCACACACCCATAAACGTTTAACACGCTATGCAACACTATTCATATACAATTCGCATTGCAATGCACACTTATGTGCTCTGCTAGTCTAGTCGCCAGCTGTTTTAGCTCGAATAATTATGCTACTGTAGCTTGTCCTCTTCCAGAAGCGAAATTACTCAAAGCTCCAGTTTTACGAACTGCAACGAACAAAATCCAAGGAATAATTCCAGCAATCACAATACCGCTTATAAACTCACAAATCATGTGAATTGTTAGATAATTTACAGACTTACCTTGGTAGATTACGAACATCAAATAAATACCATATTCAATAGCTGTAAGACCACCAGCAATAACGCTTAAGGTAAGGTTATACTTCTTATATTTGGCAATCGCAAAAGGAATTTCGCTAAACACAGCTTGTAAAGCGGCAGAAGCAAGAACCATGAATGCGGAGAATTGTTGACCAAGAATATTTTCGAATACAGCACCAAGAACATTAACATAAATCGCAGCACCAGGCTTACGAATTAAAAGAAGAGCAAGAGGGCCAGACATGTACCAAACGCCATGCAAAATGCTGCCAAATCCAGGCAAAACCGTTCGCAAAATAGGTGAAATCTGGGAGAAGAACACAATAGTAAAGCCCCAGTAGATTACACCAAACAAAGCAGCTAAAGCAGCTCCAAGTGATATATCTGCCACTCGCCAGCGAAGACTGCTAATTATTGTAGGCGTAACTTCTTCTTGATTCTGAGCCTTGTCTGTTATAGGCGTGCTGGATTGCGTGTAATTTGATTCATTATTTGATTCATTATTGAAAATATCACTCATAAGAGTCCCTTAACTACTAGATGCTGCGTATTGTAATTTCTTTAAAATCGTCTCTTGACCTACGCAGCCTGGGCGGAAACGACATCGAGTACTCTACCATTTAGTTTCCACTAACACGCCTTTTGGATAATTTTTTGTATGATTTGTAACATTTTTCACTATTGCAGAAATTTATAACGCGCTATAAAGTCGTTTGCGCGACACCAAGCAAGAAATACCGCTAGCGTTACAAATGCATCATGAGTGAGATAAATCTAACGAATTTGAGCCAAAAAGCGTTACAAATGTCTCATCAATGATGCAAATGTAACGAAAAACAGCCAAATAACGTTACAAATGCATCATGAGTGAGATAAATCTAACGAATTTGTAGTGTGTCGCTACTTCGACACGCCGATACGCACTAACAAAAACACTACAGTTACTAATCTAGATAGTTGGAAAAATGAGCATAAGAATGTCGCATATAACGAACACAGCGTATGGCGAGAGTTAAATCAGGGGGAGTACAAACAAAATGTCTATGGAACATCCAAATAGTAGCGGCGAGCGCATTATTGACGTTGAGCGTGATATCATGCGACGCGCTCCAGAGCATAATAAGACGAATCTTGATTTAGACAGAATGCGCCTAATCCTTGATATTTTGGGGCATCCAGAGCAATCGATGCACGTAATTCACGTTACTGGCACCAATGGCAAGGGATCCACGGCTCGCATGGCGGAGGCGATTTGCCGCGCATACGGTTTGCGCACGGGTCTTTACACTTCTCCGCATTTGCAGCGCATAAATGAGCGAATCATGATTGATGGTGAGGAAATTAGCGACGACCAGTTCGTTGACGTGTATGATCAAATGAAAGACATTATAGACATGGTTGACGCTCGCATGGACGCCGATGGCAAACCGCGCATGAGCTTTTTTGAGGTGCTTACAGCCATGGCGATTTGGGCTTTTGCTGACGCTCCTGTAGATGTTGCCGTGATGGAAGTTGGCATGGGTGGCGAATGGGATGCCACTAATGTTATGAACGCGGATGCTGCAATTATTGGTCCTGTAGACATGGATCACATGCAATGGCTTGGAAACACGGTTGAAGAGATTGCGCGCACAAAAGCGGGCATTATTAAGCCAAATTGCACTGTGATTTTGGGGCCGCAGCCACACGAATCACAAGTTTTGCCGATTATTCAAGAGGTGGCAAATAGCAATAATGCCAAGCTTTTACGCGACTTTAGTGACGGCAGTGGCGAGCTAGAGGTTATTTCGCGCACTCCAGCTGTTGGCGGTCAAGTTGCCACTTTGCGCACGCCTAATGGCACTTATGAAGATGTGCCGATTGACAAGTTTGGTGTGCATCAGGCGCATAATGCTTTGGCGGCGCTTGCTGCTGCGGAGGTTGTTCTGCCTGTAAATGGCGCTTTGGATGGCGATTTGGTTGCCGAGGCTTTGAGCCAAGTTAAGGTTCCTGGGCGAATTGAGCAAGTGCGCACTTCTCCGACAATTATTATTGATGGCGGCCACAATGTTAATGCTGCTGAGTCGCTTCGTAAAACAATCGAGGAGAATTATAATTTTGAGCAGCTTATTGGCGTTGTGGCAATGATGGCAGATAAGCAAGTTGAAGAATACTTGGGTGTTCTTGAGCCGATTTTAACGAAGATTATTGTTACTCGTAACTCTTGGCGTGATCGCGTTATGGATCCAGAAGATTTGGAGAAGATTGCGGTTAACGTATTTGGCAGAGATCGAGTGATTCGCGTTGACGATCTTCCAGACGCTATTCAAGAAGCTGTGAATCTTGTTGACGAAGACGATGAGCTTGGAGTTGGATACGGACATGGAGTGTTGATTTGCGGCAGTTTTGTTACAGCTGGCGACGCTCGAACTATGCTTATTGAGCGCGTTAATCCAGACTTGAAGAAGCCTAAGGATCAGCGCGCTAATATTCATCCAAACATTGCGAATTGACTTTAGCTAAAGAGAGGTGCTTAGCTAAATAAGCGTTTAATAATAAACGAATCTCCTTCGTAAGGAACATGCTTGTTGTGCACCTTTATCCAGCGTTCGTCGCCTTTTCCGATAGCAAGTATTATGTTGAGTCTGTTGTTCTCTCTCGCATCTTTTCTTGCTTCTTCAACACTGTATTCAATAGCTTCAGCTCTGTTTATAATAATTCGCGATTCAACGTTTGTATTGGTTACGCAAGATTGCATGTATTTGCAAATGTCCATTTCGTCTTCGACATTTGTGTCTTCTTGAGTGAACACAAATTGGCTGATTCGATCTTGTGCAGCTTGAACTATTTCTTTTCTCCTGTCAACGGCTTTGTCTCCCGTGGATCCTGTTACAAGCGTGATTCTAAGATCATTGTTACCGTATTTGTCGTATACGAAGTCGACAACAGATTTTGTGGAAATGTAGTTGTGTGCGTAATCCACTATGGCAACTGTATTGGATTTTGTGTCTTTAAAGACTTCCATTCGCCCCGATATTTGAACGTTTTCTATAGCATGTAGGGCTTTTTGATCTGTGTTTTCATTTATGCCTAATGCGTTTGCGATTGCGATTGCTGCAGTGGCGTTTTCGTAGTTAAAGTCGCCTGCGATTTTTAGATTGAATTTGTCTATAGTTGTGTAATTAGGTACGAATTGTTTTTTGTTTTTCTTGCTTTCGTTGTCTAAAATAGCAACATAATGTTCTTGCGCGTCTGATGAAACTGGCATTGCTACATATTTTGTCCAAATAAGTTCTGGATATTTTTCGCTTTTTTCGTAAGGGTGAATGTCTGAATGATCGCTGCATGCTTGGCAGTTGCAGATGTTTTCGCCCATTTCTTCTTTTCGTACTCTTGAAAATGTTGTGACGTCCACGTATTCGTTTTGTGCGTCTTGGAGTATTAAGTCTGCGTGAGCGCAGTCTGCATTGAGTATAAGCGCGTCAGTGTTTTTTACGATTTGGCGTTTGCAATACAGGTAGTCTTCAAAAGTTGGGTGTTCTATTGGGCTTATGTGGTCTGGGCTTATGTTTAGGAATGCTGCCACATTAAAGTGTAGTCCGTATACTCGCTCTACTTTGTATGCTTGTGATGAAACTTCCATGACTAGGTATTTCATACCGTTTTTTACGGCTTGGCTCATCATGCGGAATGCGTCTAGGCTTTCTGGTGTAGTCAAATTAGATTCAACATATGTTTTTCCATCTAAGCAATTGTCAACGGAGGAGAATAGGGCTGCTTTGCCTTCAGAATGTTCGTTTAAAATTGCATGAGTGAAGTAAGCTGTTGTTGTTTTTCCTTTTGTTCCCGTAATTCCAATAACTCTAAGTCTTTCTTGTGGGTTTCCAAAGAATTCTGATGAAAGCAAGCTCATTGCTTTACGAACGTCTGTTACTATAAGTCCTACTGCATTGGTGTAATCCGCGTAACTTTGCTCGGCAACGTATGTAGTTAAGCCATTTTTATCAGCGTCTTTAAGATATTCTGGCTTAAAATTGCCTTTAATGAACAGAAGAGTGTTTTTCTTAATATCTCGTGAATCGTATGTTATGTGGTTGTATGTTTTTTTGTAGTTTTTAAAATCGTCCGCGTTCATAGACCAGATTTCGTTGCGAATATGCACGAAATCGTTGTTTTCTATGTTGTTTTCTATGCAGTTGTTTTGTTCGTCTGAGTGTTCAGTATTGGTCTGTGGGAGTTTTTGGATAATTTCTCGTAGAAGTCTGTAATTTTTTAAAATTGTGCTTGCGTCTAGCATGTTTAGATGAAGATTTGTTTTTTCGCTCATTTTGTTCCTCTTGATTTTGAATTATAGCCAGTTTCCGCTGCTAGCTGGTTTTCCTTTGGATTTTAGCCACTCGTCGAAGCTGTTTTTCCACTTTGTATACGCTTTGCGTTGCCATGTCATTAAATCGCATAATTCAAGATTTGCAACATCTTCATGTAATTCGCTTATAGGCTTAATCAAGTCTACTGCGGCTACAGTGTCTGCTGTTGCGTCGTGAAAGTCTCCTATTGGCTCTACGCCGTAGAATTGTGTTGTATGCGTAAGTGTTCGCTTGCCTGTGCGCTTAGAAACAGCGCGGTCTATAACTAATGGGTCTACTACAAGAATTTCTCCATCGTTGATTGTGCTATTCGGGCGATTGTTCAGGCTTGTTAAATCCCATTTTTTTAAATCATGCCTTAGCATTTCAACGTCGAAAGGAGCGTTGTATGCAAGCAGTGGAATATTTTTGCTCTGCGCGAGGCTTACCGCCGCAGCCAATGCTTCGATTTCCGCCGTTGGTTCCCCACCGTTTTCTTGTAGGAACTCGTCCGTAAATCCGTTGACTTGGCTTGCTTTTGGATTAATTGGCTTGTGCGGGTTTATTAACCAGGTTGCTATCACGTCATTGTGAGTCTTATTTTGTGGGTTTCTGAGCACAAGAGTTGCTGAACAAATGGAGTCTTCGCCGAGAATTGCGCCCGTTGTTTCTGTGTCGAAACCGAGCAGGAAGGATTGGCTGAGTGGCGTTTTTTCGCTTTGCTGCTGTGTCTCGTTTAGCGCTTCCATAAGCTCGTTAATGTTGTTTGGCATAGTCTTAATCGTAGAATGCGCTGCAGACCCTGAGTTTGTGTTAGTAAATGGTGGATTGTTATTTTTTGTAATGTTGCGTCTATGAGTTATTTAGTGCGAATTTTTGCAAAATATGTAATAAAATGCCCTCAAAGTACACAATTATATGATAGAATAGCATCAAGAACGCTCGTTATGTTACAAAAAGTAACATTTTCTGAGAGTTGAGATGTGCTTTTTGTTTAGGAGTCGTTGTGGATTTACCTTTGCAAAAGCAAAGAAACAAAATAATAAATACAAAATAACAAAATAGCAAAAGATTTAAAATCAAAAGGACAAAGGTGTATATGAACATGGACATCAATGACGGACTTAATGACGGACTTGGCGACGGACTTAACGACGTTCAAAATCATCAGAATGCTACTGATAATAATAATGGCGAATATTCTTATAATTCTTATAAGTCATATAAGCAAGGAGAGTATGCTCGCAATCATATTCGCATTACTGCAACGAAATTGTCTGACGGTCGTGACTTTTTCTATCTTGATGATAGCCCAGATTATGTTAGCGGTCTTAAAACGCGCGAATTGAAAGATCCTCGAAAATTAGCGTATAGGTTTGCCTCGCATATTGATGCGGATGGTAATGAAGTGCAGTATGCAGCTCCGCAAATGCGTCAAGATCCTCTTACTGGAGACTGGATTCCTATGTCTACAGCGCGCATGAATCGACCAATCACTGCTGGCCCTGGAGCGCTTACTAAGGGCAATCCGCTTGCCGCTCGCAAACCTGGTTCTGCATATCAAGATGGGGAAGTTCCAGACACTGATTACGATGTTGTGGTTTTTGAAAATCGTTTTCCATCCATGGTTCAAGTTCCTGGTGTAAGCCGTGAACCTCATTATCTTAATGGCAATCCACTATGGAAACAAGCTCCTGCAGCTGGGCGTTGTGAAGTGATTTGCTTCGGACCAGACGAAAATATGTTACCGGCTCAATTGCCAGTATCTCGTTTGCGAACTGTAGTAGAGGCGTGGGCTTTTAGAACGGCTGAAATTAGCCAGATTGATGGCATTGAACAAATATTCACATTTGAAAATCATGGTGCAGAAATTGGTGTTACTTTAGCTCATCCTCATGGTCAGGTTTATTCTTATCCGTTTATTGCGCCTAGACTTGAGCAAGAATTGCGACATACTCAAGCTTATTTTGAACGCACTGGCAGTAATTTGTTGAAAGATTTAATGCTTTCGGAGATTGATAATGCTTCGCGCATTGTAATGAGAAATCACAGTTGGGTGGCATATGTTCCAGCTGCAGCGCGCTGGCCACTAGAGGTGCATGTTGCTCCAGTTAGAGATGTTCTTTCTTTGGATCAGCTTGATGACCAAGAGCGTTGGGATTTGGCACAAATGTATTCAACATTATTGCGTCGCGGAAACGCATTCTTCGATAAGGGAGATGGATTGGGAATGGATCTTCCATATATTGCAGCATGGCATCAAGCCCCATTGCATGACCCTCGTCGTGAAAATTATCGTCTTAATTTGCAATTCTTCTCATTCCGCAGAGATGTTAACAAAATCAAGTATTTGGCTGGATCTGAGTCTGGTATGGCTGCGTGGGTTTCAGATACTACGCCAGAACTTATTGCACAACGATTCCATGAACTCGGTGCGGTTGATTTAGACTAGTTAGGCTAGTTAGGCTAATGTTATTAACTATATTAGTAATATTAAATGTTATTATGATTTGTGAGTACAAAGGAGTGCTATTATGCCAGTATCATTTATTGAAGCAGTGAAGAATGATGATGGTGCCAGACAAGCAACATCACTATTCAGCGAGACTTTTGGCGAATATTGCAGAATGCGTTTGCAAGATAATGGTGGAGTATGGGCAAGCCCTGGACGAGTAAACATTATTGGTGAACACACGGATTATAACGAAGGATTATGCTTGCCTATCGCTCTTCCGCATCGCACTTTTGTTGCGTTGCATCCTAGAAGAGACACAAAAGTTAGAGTAGTTTCAAGCGTTAACCCTATGTCAATCGAACAAGCGGATCTTGATCATCTACATGCTGGAGATGTAAAAGGTTGGGCAGCATACGCTATTGGAGTGGCGTGGGCATTGCGTAAAGCAGGCTACTTAAAGGTACGTGGTTTTGATGCTGCGTTTGTTTCATGCGTTCCACTTGGATCAGGCTTAAGCTCTTCTGCAGCAATGACATGTTCTATTGCGCTCGCTTTAAGTGATGCATTTGACTTAGGATTATCAGATTCGGATGTTGGGCGCGTGCAGCTTATTCATGCGGCGATTATGGCAGAGAATGAAATGGCTGGAGCTTCAACTGGAGGCTTGGATCAAAATGCTTCTTTGCGATGTGTTGAAGGTAATGCGCTTCTGTTGGACTGCAAGAAGAATTTGACGCCATTACAAAGCGTGAGCCAGCAGCCGTTTGATTTGGCGGCGAATAATCTAGAACTACTGGTTGTAGATACTTGCGCTCCTCATCAGCTTAATGATGGTCAATATGCTGCTCGTCGAATGATGTGTCAAGAGGCTGCTCAAGCGCTTAATGTGTCATCTTTGCGTGCTGTTGCTGATTCTATTTCTAATAGTGGGGATTCACAGCAGACTTTACAAGATACTCTTAATCGAGTGCAGAAGCTTGGTGGCGAAACAATGATGAGAAGAGTGCGTCATGTTGTTACGGAAATAAATCGCGTTCGAGAGTTTGTTGAGGCTTTCCATAAAACAGACATTACTCTTGCAGGAGAATTGATGAACCAGTCACATAATTCATTAAGAGATGATTATGAGGTTACTGTTCCAGAACTCGATACTGCTGTTGATGTGGCTCGCAATGAGGGAGCTTATGGCGCTCGCATGACTGGCGGCGGATTTGGTGGTTCCATTATTGCTTTAGTTGATACTAATAGGGCTAAGCCGATTGCTCAGGCTATTGCTGATGAGTTTGCAAAACGTGGTTTTGCTGCTCCGCGCGCTCTTTCGGCTGTACCGTCATCAAGTGGTGAGCGAATTTTGTAGTATCTGCCTTAAATGGTGTATGCCTTAAGTAGTATCGCCTTAAGGATTGTGTATAAATATTGTGCATAAATAGCATATAACGTATAAACAAATAATATATAAACAAAATGTGCCTTTGAAAGTCTCTACTTGTTTTTCAACCTGTAGAAACGATCAAAGGCACTTCTTAATGGTAATTTATTGATCTTTTGGATTATTTTTGATTAAAGCTTGAATCCAGCGTAGTTTTTAGCTACTTCGATTACTCTGTAAACATCAAGATTCGGTTGAATATTGTTTTCTTCCCTTCTAATAAAATCAAGGAATTCGTACCAATATTGTTGGGCTTGTTCGTTGTGTCCGCAAGAAATTTCTCGCAATGCTTGGGAAAGTTTCTTAACGTATTCACGATGCCAAGAGAGAAGCAACCATTCGTTAGCAATGTGACCAGTTTCATTACTTATCTGTTTAGAAATAGTTGTTACCATTGAGTCCGCTAGGCAAGCAATGGCATTGAACTGTTCGCTTTGCTTTAGATTAATTCTTTCACCAATGGCGTTGAAATAATCGCATGAAGAAAGGTAAGAAACGGTTTGCAGCCAATCTACAGCAGTTTTCCAACTATTGCCATACAGTGATGCAAAGTATTCTTGCTTTATATCATCGTAAGTGCGCGTATTGTTCCACAGCATGGATCCCATAACATAATTAGGGAAATTATGTGGGAATCCTGCTCGAAGCTCTTGGCAAGAAATGTATCCATCTAATCCTAACTTACTAAGATGTGCAATATCGCGGTAAATAGTTGAACTTATAGCCATGTATCCTAGATCGCCATAATGTGCTCGTCCGAGTGGATAATCGTACACAAATCCATCTCCTTGGAAGGCTTTTTTCCAAGAAAACAGGTAGCTTAGATTTTCTTCTAGCGAGTTCGGCATAACTGTATTGTTGCGATTGTAGGCTTCAGTTTGTGGAATACCATTCTTGTAGTCAACGTCTGCGTAACTTTTTTCAAACGTTCTACTAATTGGTGCGAACATCATGGTGAAACGTTCTGGATTAGCAATTTTCGCATGCTCTGGTGCAAACAATAATTCGTGGTAAAGCAAGAAGCAAATATGAGTGTCCAAACCTTTTTCCGTAAGTTTTTTGTCAAGCGCGTTAAGAAAATCAACGTACTGATCGGAAGGGAATGTCTTTTTGCATTCTTCACATTCACAAATATTGTTGCAAGCGTCAGACAGCCATACGTGCAGATAATCTACGTCTGAATGTTCTTGAGCATACGATACAACAATATCAACAAGTTGCTTAGTTACTTCTGGATTTGCAAAATCTAGACTCGTTAATATTGGAGCGCCGTTAAACAGTTCTCGTTTCCCTGCAATTTCGGCTACTAGTGGTTTCTTGTCTTCTGGAAGACTAACGCCTGATTCCCAGCCGTATTTTGAGGAGTATCCTAGAACTTCACCAGTCCAACCATGTCCAACTCTATGCTGAACAATACCGCGCTTGTGCATTGCTTCATCAACAGAATCACTCATTTGTTGCGCAATCTCAATGCTGAATGGCTCTTTCTCTTGATACGGATTAAACTCGTGCTCATACCAACGTTTGAGGAATGGGTAAGGGTTTTCAAATTGTATAAAGAAGCTATTCATGCCAATTTTAGGAAGCCAATCAATGAAATCGACTATGTTCTCAATCTTGTCGGCTCCTTCGATGCATACACCTCTATGAGCAAAACTTGCCGTTTCATCAAGTTGAATATTTGCCTTTTCAAAGTCTTCTTCGCGAAGAGAAGGTAGTATTTCGTTGCTTCTGCCTGGTCTTAGGAATCTTGCTCCAAACTCGTAAGCAAACCTGTAAACGGCAATTAATAGTGCTACATCTGTATTAGTGTGAATTGAGATTTTTGCGCTAGTCACTTTCAAGCTAAAAGCATCTTTTAGATTCGCACGTTGCTTCTGCTCGTCGGATAAAAGCTTGAAATCTGCCTCTTCTAGTGTGCTTGCAGGCGTTATTTTCATGCCAAACATTCTTTTGCAGAGGCGTTCCATCTCATTGTAAATAAATTCACCAGTATTAGGATTAGCTTGAACATATAGTGTCTTAGACAACATGTTAATTAATCCTCCTTAGAAGTAGCGCTGTTCTTGCTATCCATTAAATCCTTTTCAGCCTTAGAATGAGCTGCGTCTGCTGCCTTGAAGAATGGGAAGTAGATTATAAAGGATAGTACTACAAGCAGTGCTTGTAATACAGCACCTTGCCAGCTTCCTGTAGCAAGGAATCCGCCGATGATTGGTGGAGTCGTCCATGGTAGTGCGACACCAGTGGTGTAAGGAACTAATCCTGTTGCCATAGCGCCGTATGTTACTACAGCATTGATGATAGGCGTAAAGATGAATGGGAAGATCATAATAGGATTGAGAACGGTTGGGAAGCTGAAGAGGATAGCAGTGTTGATGTTGAACAATGCTGGTATGCCTGAAATGCGACCCAATGTTTTGTATTCGCGGCTCCTTGAGAAGAAGAGAAGGCAGAGCGCAAGACCGATTGTTGCTCCGCCGCCACCCATGTACACGAACAAATCCATGAACGGTGCAGTGATGATGTTAGGAAGCGCGTGACCGGCTTGCAAAGCAATACGATTGGCGTCGGCTTGCTGAAGCCAGATTGGGTTCATAACAGAACCAACAACTTGACCGCCGTTTACGCCGCAGAACCAGAATACGGAGTTGAGGAGTACGGCAACGAATGTTCCTGGAAGTGTTGCACCAATAAGAGCCAATGGAGTTCCAACTATAATAGCGAGAAGATTATTGAGGCTGCCAATTCCTGTGACTTGCAAAACTTTTGTCACTATTGCAAATAGAACAATTATTACTGTTCCTGGCACGAGTGCTGCAAACGAATGTCCAACAGCTTCTGGAACGCTTTTTGGCATTTTAATTGTGAATTTATGTTGAATAAACTGGCGATATATTTCTGCGGTTATGAAGGCTATAACAATTGCTGTAAATAAACCTTTTCCACCAATAAGTCCGTAAGGAATGCCGTTTGCGCCTTCTTTGCTTGCGATTGGTGGAGTTACGAGAAGGAATGCGCCGATTGCAAGAACTCCTGCAGAAGGTCCGTCTGTTTTGTATGATTCTGCAAGTCTGTATGAAATTCCAAATGCGGTTGCTAGACCGATTAATCCAAAGGAATTGTTTGCCATAGTGCTAAGTAAAGCATCTAATTCGCCGTGTGTGTGAAGCCATTTGGTCCACGCTTCAATAGGGAAGCTTCCAATTAATGTGAAAATGGAACCAATAAGTACAAGAGGCATTGCCATAAGCACGCCTTCACGCAATGCTTTCAAATGCCGTTGTGCTGCGACTTTTTCGCCAAACGGCGCAAGTTTATTGGACAAAAAATCCATCATTGTATTTCTAGCCATTTTTATCCTTTGTTTGTTGTTCATCAATGAACTTTTTGTTTGGCTTATGTTATGTATAGGGTTCTTCACTGAACATATTTAGTTCGCTTTACTTTCTAATTATTGGTTAAAAAATAAAGTATATCTATCATCGCATTTAAATTATCAAAAATCAAACTTTGTCGTCGAATCGTTTTAATTCCAACGGTTATGAGCGTGTCGCTCTTTGTCTTATAAACTATTTGATTCATTTTTTGCATGTATTTTACAAAATTTAATAAGTGCGGAAATCGTACTTATGAAGGTGTAGAATAGTAATACGGCTTAAGCAATGGTGCGAAGTCAAATATGTTTTCAAGGAGCGCGCATGAGACGAATATACGGAAAGTGTACTGCTTATGCGGTTATTACGCTAGCAATGGCAATAATGCTTAGTGGATGCTCTATAGGAGCGCCAACAAGCAGCGTATCTTCCCAATCCTCATCCAAAAATGGCATAACAGTGTGGGTTATGCAAGACGATTTTACAAAAGAAACACTTAACGCAATCAACAAACAGTTTGAAGCACAAACAGGCGTGCGAGTACATGTACAAGTTCAGCCCTGGGACGGTATTTCTACAAAACTTACAACTGCATTATCTACATCTCGTCCGCCAGATGTTGTTGATATTGGTAATACAAAAATAGCGGATTTTGCAGCAAGTGGAGGATTACTAGATATAAAAGAACACGAAAAAATGCTTTCACAAGGTAAACGTTGGCTTAAAGGATTACGAGAGCCAGCTATTTATAAAGATAAGCTGTATGCTGTCCCAGCATTTGCAGCATCTAGAGTTGTTATTTACAACAAACGCATATGGTCTTCAGCTGGAATAACAAATCAGCCAACAACTTTTACTCAGCTGATTTCTGCACTTAACACAATAAAACAAGCTCACAAAAATGAAGCGGATTTTAGTGCAATGTATCTTCCAGGACAGAATTGGTTTGCTGGAATGCAATTTGTTTGGGATTGTGGTGGAAGCTTAGCTTCATTCAATGGAATGCAATGGCATTCGTCTGCAATAAGTAAGAAAACCTTACAGGGACTTAAAAAATGGGCAGATTTTCAAAACGCATTCTCAACAGAAGCATCAAGATCTGCAGAAATAAATAATCCTGATCAAGCGCAAATACTAGCTCAACAAAAAGCTTCAGCAGTATTGACAAATAGTGCAGCTGTTACAAAGGCAATCTCAATTAATCCATCTCTTTCTAGAAAAGATTTTGCCACATTTCCAATGCCAAGCGTAAATGGTAAGGGTATACAACCTTCTGTTCTTGCTGGTTCAGACTGGGCAATACCGTCTAGAAGTAGCAACGTTGCGTTGGCATTAAAATGGATACGCATTGCTGCAAGCCCTTTAATTCAGCGTAAGTGGATCGTGGAACACGATGGTTGGCTTCCTAATAGTATTGACTTGTTGGATGAATATTTACATTCTCGCGATTTAGACGAGGTGCAAAAAGGATTCTTCGAAACAGCTAGAGTATCTCAATCAACTCCTGCAGCTCCTGGATGGTCAACTATCGAAGCAGATGGTTCTCTCAAAGAATTATTCGCTTCATCTGCTATGTCTGCAAAATCTGTTTTGCAAGCAGCACGCGTATTCCATGACCATGCACAAGAGATTTTCTCTCATAATCAGGTTGGTGGTGACTTATGAGGCTCCTAAAAGTTAGCAAAAATTATAGTAGTAAATCTGCTAGTAAATCTGCTAGTAAATCTGCTAGTAAAAGTGCTAGTAAAATAGTTCCAGCTCTAATGCTACTTCCAGCTTGCATATTACTTATGGTGTTGGTTATTTTGCCTCTACTTATGCTTGTTGTAGCATCTCTTAGCAATTTTAATGCTAGATCGTTGTTCACTGGAGAATTTGAGTTCGTTGGTATTCAGCAATATTTAACTCTTTTTGCAGACAAAGGATTCTACTATTCTCTAGGAATCACAATTGCTTTTGCTGCATTTCTCGTTATTACTAGCGTGCTTATAGGGATGTGGGTTGCGCAAACCATGTTTAAACAATCTGCAGTAGTAAGGGTGATTATGTCTATTGTTCTTGTAGCTGCATGGGCAATGCCTAATGTTGCTGCTGCATTAGTGTTTAAATGGATGTTTCAACCTGGTTATGGAGTAGTAGGTTGGCTGTTAACTCAGTTAAAAATTTTTGGCAATATTCGCAATCTTTCGTGGACTAGTAACACGAATTTAGCTTTTTGCTGTATTGGATTAATAATCGTATGGCAGGCTGTTCCATATATTGCTATTACCTTATATGCGGCACAAAAGCAGATTGCTCCTGAATATGCTGAGGCTGCGGCAGTTGACGGAGCTTCAAAAACGCGTATATATTGGCAAATTACAGTACCTATATTGGCTCCACAATTAACGGCTATAACCATACTTTCTTGCATATGGGATTTCAACGTATTTAATCAAATATGGTTACTTACTCAGGGCGGTCCTCGTGAATCTACTGCAACCGTTGGAGTTTTTACATATAAGAAAGCATTTATTAATTTTTCTATTGGACAAGGCTCTGCAATAAGCGTGGTAACTACTCTGATACTCTTTTTTGCCACGGTTTACTATATTAGACGACTTCTAAAGAATGGTGATGAGCTATGAAGATAGTTACCTTATTGGATTTGCTTCGTAGGCGCGTTACATTGAATAAAATTATTAACACGTTGCTTGCTTTTGTGTTTATTATTGTATGGATTTTCCCCGTGTATTGGATGTGTGTTACGGCATTTTCACCTCGAAACGAAGTTCTACAATCCAAGCCAACTTTGTTACCAAGTCACTGGTCGTTTGAACATATGCATGATGCTTTTTCTTCTGATTCAATGCTTTCATATGCTTGCAATAGTCTGTTGGTAACAGTGTTGAGTGTAGTTATTGCGGTTATTGTAGCGTTTTTGGCTTGTGCTGCTTTAACTATGCACGCGTTTGCTGGCAGAAAGCTTATTATGGCTGCTGTGATTGTTGTGCAAATGATTCCAGCAACAGCAATTCTTATACCACAATTCATTGTTTTCAATCGTTTTGGAATGCTTGATACTTACGTTGGTTTAGTTTTAGCTTATGTTACTGCTGTGCTTCCAGTGGCAATTTGGAATTTGCGAGGATTTTTCTTGGCTATGCCAATGTCTATTTTTGAATCAGCTCGTGTTGAAGGTGCTAGTGAATGGCAAATTTTGTGGAGGATTACATTTCCGCTTGCAGCTCCAGGGATTATCGCAACATCAGTATTTGCTTGTATTCACGCATGGAATGATTATTTAATAGCGTATACTTTTATGAAAACTCAAGAAAAATACACTCTTCCTGTATGGTTGGCGTCATTTGCTACACCTTCAGGAGTTGATGTTGGTGCTCAGATGGCTGCATCTCTGATTTTCTCTGTGCCAGTGATTGTTTTCTTCTTGATTATTCAACATGGTCTTACGTTTGGTTCTATGCAAGGCGCAATAAAATGATAAAAATAAATAATTACCTAGTGTGGGAATCTTAGGAGAAACAAAGAATGAAAGACTCTGATGATTCGCGTAATAGATTGATCTCATTTACGCCAGAAGATATTCGTAAGAAGAATCGTTGTAATGTTTTAAATCTTCTTTACTCAAATTATATTCTTTCGAGATCTGATGTGGCAAAATTAACTGGTATATCTAAATCGTCTGCATCCGCAGTGGTAGAATCCTTGATTTCCGACGGTCTTGTAAAAGAAGGCAAAACAAAGTCTGCAACGTGCCCTGGTAAGCCTGCAGTTTTATTGCATTTATGCGAGAATTCTAGGCAAATAATAGTTGTTGACATTGCTGGAGAGAATACGATTGTTGGAGCTATAACAAATCTTGTTGGAAAGGTTATAGAGCGTATCCAAACTCCGATTCGTTTAGATGACAAGCTTTCTGTAGATGATATTGTGTCTTTAATCGTTGATTTGCGTAAAAAGACTACGGCACCACTATTGGGAATTGGTATCTCATCTCCTGGAGTTATTGACGATGAAGGGAAAATTCTGTCAGCACCTCATCTAGGTTGGAAAAATGTTACACTGGCGGATGATTTGCGAAAAATATTTAATGTTCCGGTTCGTGTTGATAATAATGCTAATGCTGCAGCCTTGGGAGAAAAACAACTTGCTAATGGATCGAGTAATTTAATATACATACAAATCGCTCGTGGTGTTGGTGCAGGAACGCTGATTTCCAATAAGATTGTTGACGGCGGAAAATTTACTGCAGGCGAAATTGGACATGTTGTTGTTGATGAAGATGGTCTTTTATGTCGTTGTGGTAAACGAGGATGTTTGGAAACACTTATATCGATTCCTCGTTTGCAACAGCGTATTGCGGATGCTCCATCGGAAAAAGATAGGATTATTACTCAGGCTGGAACTTCTTTGGGTAAGATCTTAGCCATTCCTATAGCTATGAATGGTATTGAAGATGTGGTAGTAAATGGTGATAGCAGTATTATTAACGATACTTTTATTGCTAATATGCAGTTTGCGATTAACAGCAGGATTGATAGCAAGCTATTTGGGGCTGTAAGAGTGCGATTCCCAGCATTAAAACAAGATGCGTCATTGCTTGGAGAAAGTGTAGCTGTTATGCGAAGCGAACTTTGTTAATTACTGGCTGGTTGGCAATAATGCAAATTTAAATAATTATAAATAATAATGTAAATAGCTCCTTCGTTTATAAACATATGTTGCGATTTAGATTCATATGTTGCGTTTTACGAAGGAGCTATTTTGTTTATGTGTCTTTGTTTATGTATTTTGTTTTAGTCTTGCTGCTTCCAAGTATCAACGTCAATATGATGTTCTGGATTTGCTTGCCAAGCTTTCCATGCAGATTCAACTATGTCTTGCACGTTGTATTTTGCATGCCATCCCATTTCTTCGTTGATTCGCTTCGGACTGCCAATTAGCTGAGGTGGGTCGCCAGCTCTACGATCTAGAATTGCCTCTTTAAATGGCAATTTCGTAACTTTGCGAATCTCTTCAACAATCTGGCGCACTGATGTGCCCTTTCCAGTACCAACGTTAAACGCATCGTACTTGCGCTCGTCGCGATCCAAGTATGATAGTGCAGCAATGTGTGCATCTGCAAGATCGGAAACATGAATGTAGTCGCGAATGCAAGTGCCGTCTGGAGTAGGGTAGTCGCTGCCAAAAATTGCAGGCGCTTTGCCTTTCTGTAAACGTTCAAGAAGCATAGGAATAAGGTTCAGTATAGCTGGATCTTCTAGCTCAACAGGTCCGCAGCCTGCAACGTTAAAGTAGCGTAGGGCGCAGAAGCGAATGCCGTATGGTTTTTCACATGCTCGTGCCATCCATTCGCCGAAGAGCTTTGTTTGACCATATGGGTTAATTGGAAGCATTGGCACAACGTCTTCTGGAACAACCTCTACAGGAGGCTCGCCGTATGTTGCAGCACTAGACGAGAACACGAGTTTTTTTGCTCCACTTTGTCGCATAGCTTCTAAAACATTAAGCATGCCGTTTATATTCTGCTGATAGTACCAAAGCGGCTTTTCTACAGATTCCCCAACCTGCTTGCGCGCTGCAAAGTGAATAACGGAGTCAACATTTTCATCCTTCATGATTTGTGCAAGTCGCGCACCAGCGTCTGGAGAAGATATATCCATTCCATAAAGTCGCGCGCCTTCGATGCGAGTTGGTTTGCCATAGCTAAGGTCATCCACTACGACGACGTTTTGCTTGGCTTGATGTAGTGCGTGAACAACGTGTGCGCCAATGTACCCGCATCCACCTGTTACAAGGACTGTCATTTTGAAGCCTTTCTTGCATGTTTTACGCAAAAGTATTGCATAAGATTTGTTATACGAACTTGGTTGTATAAGGTCGCTATATATTTTTTAAGGCAAAAAATCATCATATAAAGCAAAAGCTGAAATAGAAAGATTGAAAAACATACAGATTGTGATATGCACATTTTCCATCAGTTCTGTGTTCATTTTTGCTCATATATGTTATCTTTTGTGATTTTAGTATACAACACTTGCTCGAGAATTTGTACTTTTGCAGCAAATTTTTAGAAGCAATGCGGGAATCGAAGTGCATTCGCGCGCTACGCTTTGAGCGCGAAGGCAGGTATCGCGTCCGTGTTTGTTTCTATTTTGCTAAAAAAGGGAACAAACGCGGGAATCTAGTTGGGTGTGATTGCCTTGTAGCATGGCATTTCGTTTGATGTTGGTTTGTGTTGGCGTGGCGCTGTGTGGCGCTGTGTGGCGATGCATGGTGTCGGCGTGTTGCGTGTGTGATGTGTGTGGAATGTTGATTTTTCAATGGTTTTATAGTGTTAGTGTTCTTGTTCGAGTAGTTTCCTGAGAAAAGTCTGGGAAAATTCTTTAAAAACCTTGAAACAATGTGTTTTTACGGTTTTATTAGTGTTAATCCACAAATATTATGATGAAAATAGTTTTTATTGTGGATTAGTTTGTGTATAACATTATTTTTTTCTGTTTGTTTTGTGTGATTGCCTCTTGACTTTTTTAAACGGGGGGGGGGTATGTTAATAACAGCTGCTAGCTAGATGCTCTAGATGGTGGTTATCCACAATATTTCGGAATGTTGTTGGATGTTTAAAATTTCTCTTCGCGTGTTTTACGTGGAGGAGAAGAAGAAAGGAAATTAAAATGATGAATAAGAAGGCTATCGCCGCTTTCGCTGCTGGCGCAACTTTGCTTGCCGGCTTCGCAATGGCAACCCCAGCATTCGCTGGTGCCAAAGGTGATGCTCTTGCTGATGCTGTACAAATTCATGAGGCTAACAAGACTCTTCGTGAAAGCCAGCGTGCTGTGAGAACTGCAGAGATAAGTTTGGTCAAGCTTCAAAGCGCCCAAGCTGCAGCTAAGACGGCTTATGAGAATGCTAAAACCAAGTTTGATGCTGCTAAGAAGGCTGCAGAAGCTGCTAAGAAGGCAGTGGAAGATGGCTTGACTGCTTATCTTGGAAAGCATGTTAACGATAAGGATTTCGATAAGACTAAAGCTACTGCAGAATATAAGCAGTCTGAAGAATACAAGAGTTTAGATAAGGCTAATACTGAAGCTGAAGCGAAGCTT
The DNA here is from genome assembly GCF_049244015.1 of Gardnerella sp. KA01002. Taxonomy (NCBI): domain Bacteria; kingdom Bacillati; phylum Actinomycetota; class Actinomycetes; order Bifidobacteriales; family Bifidobacteriaceae; genus Gardnerella; species Gardnerella sp. KA01002. Next base: position 1,217,946 of record NZ_CP058365.1, on the reverse strand, counting down.
AAGGATACAGATGCTGAAGGCAAGACTCTTGAGAAGAAAGCTGAAGATTTGAAGACTGCTCTTGATGCTGCTGATGCTAAGGTTACAGCTCAGACTGAGGCTGTTGCTGCTGCTAAGGCTCAGGTTGAAGCCAATCAGCGTTATTTGAACGCGTTGCGTGGTGTGAATCCAGGCGGTGAGACTAAGCCAGATCAGACTAAGCCTGGTGAGACCAAGCCAGATCAGACTAAGCCAGATCAGACTAAGCCAGATCAGACTAAGCCAGATCAGACTAAACCTGTTCAGACTGCTGATCCATCTAAGTCTGCTGCTTCTGCTGAGTTGATGCGTACTCAGGTTGTGCTTGCTGAGGCTGATGCTACTAATAAGGATGCTCAGGAGAAGTTTGTTAAGGCTAAGGCTGATTTTGAGGCTGCTAAGACTCAGATGGCTGCTTTGGATGCTCAGGTGAAGTCTGCTGCTGATCGTGAAGAGGCTCTTCGCGTGGCTGGTAAGACTGATACTGATGCTTACAAGGCTGCTGTTATTGATTTGAAGGCTGCTCAGTCTAAGGCTAATGCTTATAGGACTCATGAGTATGCTGATGCTGAGAAGAATTTCGGAGAGAAGAGTGGTAAGGCTTTGCTTGCTGCTACTGCTTATAATACTGCTCTTGTGAATTATCGTGCTGCTTTTAATAAGGCTGTTGAGGTTGAGGCTTCTGCTGTTAAGGGCTTTGCTGATCCTAACACTTTGAACCCAGTTTCTACTGATTTCCCTGCTGCTTCTGCTGCTGCTAAGGCTGAGGCTAAGAAGGTTGAGGCTAAGGCTCAGACTGCTGCTCCAGCCGCTGGTAAGGCTGGTGCCGCTGCTGCTGCTAAGGGTGAGCTTGCTGGTATGGGCACCAAGGGTGGTAATGGTCATGGTGGTAAGGCTGGCGAGCAGCTTGGTAATGCTGGTGTTGGTGTTGCTTTGACTGCTTTGGCTGCTTCTATGCTTGCTGGTATGGGTGCTGCTGTTCGCAAGATGCGTCACTAAGTTAAAAAGCACGTTAAGTGTTATCGGTGAGCGTGCTGCGTATTTTTCAGTGCGCTCACTTCTATAATTTTGCTCTCAACTGTGGTAGTTTTCTTTGATTTCTGTCGCAAGTTTTCTTGCAGGATTGCATTACTGGTTTTTACTGTTTTGCTTAATTTCCTTTTTTCGCAGTGGATTCTGGTGATGCTGATCTTGTGAGTTGACTGTTGAGGGTAATTAGCAGTGCTGTTTTTGCTAGGGACAGTAATAGTGCTGTGATTATTAAGGGCTTGGAGATAGATGCTACTAGGGGCGTCAACTCTCCGAGCCTTTTTGTTTTCTTTAAATCTTTTATTTTGGCTTATGACCCTTTTTATTTTCAATTATTGAGCAATTTAATATTTTTGTATGTGTTGTGAGAGTTTAAAAATTTTGTAAAGATTTTGCACCAAAATTGGTGCTTCAATGTTTTTTGTTATATGCTTATATCACAAATAAATCTTAAATCTTAATTTTGAATTAATTGTTATTGCAGATTTTTTATAAAAGGGCGTATATATGGTTTCTGTGAATATTCGAGCACTACGTCGCTCAAAAAAAATAACTCAACAAGAGTTAGCTGAAGCATTAGGAGTATCTCGTAATAGCATTGTGCGATACGAAAATGGTACAAGTGCTATTTCAACTAGGTTAATAGATAAGATTTGTGATAAATTCAAGGTTTCTCTTTTTGATATCGTACATGAAAAAGAATTATCTGCATCTGATAAATACGATTTGAATATGAAGATTGAAGTTTTAAAGGAGCGTGGCGCACTTTTACTGGCTCGTTTATATAAATACGAGGATAGTATGAATATACAATTTGATGATTCTTCTAATGCATGGATTGCAATTAGTGATGATTTATCAGATGTAATTAATACAAAGATTTATACATCTACAAATTTTGAAGATATAAATCGTTATATCGGATATTTAGATGGCATAGAACGCTTGCTTGAATACGTAAGTTGCAATAAAAATAGTTAACAATCGTATAGAAAAATATGGGTAAGTGTGATTTTGCTATGGTTATAGAAGATTTTAGCGAAGAGTATTTTACTCACTGTTTGTTAAGAAATTTACGTTCTTTACAAATGTATAAGCATGCAGATTTGCATCCTAAGGCGGTTTTACTCGGTGGTCAAAGTGGTGCTGGCAAAACGACCATTCATGTAATAAAACAAAAAGAATTTAACGGTAACATAATAATCCTTGATGCTGATAGCTATAGGGCTCAACACCCTTATTATTGCGAGTTGCTTGATAAATACGGTAAAGAAAGTGTTAAATATACGAGTGCTTTTTCAGCAAAAATGGTGAGAAGCTTAATTGATGAGTTAAGTTCTAAAAAATATAATCTCATAATTGAAGGTACTTTGCGCAGTGTTGAAGTTCCTAGTAGTACTGCGAAAATGTTGATAGATCGTGGTTACCGTGTTTCTCTTGCTGTCATTGCAACAAAACCTGAATTGTCATGGATCAGTACGCTGATTCGCTACAGGGAAATGTATTTGGAAGATCCTAAAAGTGCTAGGGCAACTCCTAAGGATCATCACGACAATATTGTGAACAATATAGTAGATAACTTGTTGAAATTAGAACAATCGAAAATATTTGACAGAATTCAGATTTACAAGCGAGACGAAAAATGTATATATGATTCTGATTCGTATAAAAATAATCCAAATATTACAGCAGCTAGTGTTCTTAAGGAAGTGCTCTTTGGTAAGAAAACTATTGATGAGAAAAAGTTGATTTGCCACGCTAAGAATAGGTTGAATGAACTAGACAAGTTGATAGATAAAAGTTTGTAGAATTTGCAGAGACTTGCATTAGCGCGGCTGATTTGCGCGAGTGGGTTATTTTGTAGTATTTTTGTTTTTTTTTTATCCCGCATTTGTTCCCATATTTGGCGTTTTGATAAACAAATGCGTGGTAAGAGATAGGCAGAGTGAAGAGTTGTGGGGTAAAAAATTCAGATAAGCGGCAAAAGGTGTGTCAACAAATCGAGTTTTCGTTGAAATATCAAGAAAGACTTGTCTTAGTTAATATAAAAAACGAGCATGTCCACAATAAAAGTGAATATGCTCGTTTTTTTTTAAAATAGTTTAAAATCACCAAAAATAAAGGTTAATAAATCACTAGCTTAAGCATTTGGTCTTTTGCCGTGATTTGCTGCCTTTTTGCGGCGTGCCTTGCGCTTACGTCCACGCATACCCATAATAAACTCCTAACGATTAAAATGAACAACCTTAGGGATTATCGCACATTGCCAAGACGTTCAAGCTTTTGTCTTTCGTAAGATGTCACATATCTGCAGCTATTACATATTCTCAATCAGAGGTGAAATTCTAAATTGGTTAACAACAGTTTCCTGTGGTGCTATAACAGTCAAGTCTGTTCCTGTGTTAAATGCATTCGCATACGCCGTCTGTGGTTCTACAGCAACTCCGCAAGGATGCTTGTCTGCAGGGAAACCAGTTGCAGTGCACACTTGGAATGATGTTACGCTTTTGTCGCCTTTTACCGCTATTTGTAAGTCGTCAGCTCGCGTAAAAATCGCAGTAGTCCACTCATCGTCATCCCTAATTAAATCAGTCCAAGCATCATCAAATGGCTGATTAACTAAAAATGGATTATCGCGTAAATCAAATCGCGTTCCGTCTACGCTTTCTGTACCAACTGGTATTAAACGTTCATTTGCGCGCACATGCGTTTTTGCAGGAAGCTTAAGCTTGCACTTAGAGTTTAGTTGATCAATCTCGTCTCCATGCCCTTGTAATCCGTTGCACAGCCAAGGGTGCATTGCAGCAGCCCATGGAGCATCATCATTGCCATGATTGGTTGTATTCAACGTTAAATGAATCCCATAATCGTCAAGCTCCCAAGTGGCTATGGTGACAATGTCAAAAGGATATCCTTCCATATTTGGTGATCGCCATAAAAGACTCACACTGGATTGTGTAACGCTTAAAGTTTGCCAGTATGAACGGTATCCGTAGCCGTGCAAAGCTGTGTCTCTATCTCGCTCGTCGATAGGCAGAGTATAAGACGCGTTTTGGAACTTGTAAGACGCTTTATCTACACGATTTGGGAAAGGAATAAGTATTTGTCCATTGTAGCAAGGCGGTAACTCGTCAGCCTCAAATGGCACAACAATATCACTATTTCTCCAAGTAAAATTGCGTAGTGCAGCTCCAAGTTGTGTTATTGTAGCCTTGTAATCTTTGTGGCAAATCGTGTATTGGTTGCCTGTTCGCGGTGGTAGCGAATACGATTTCATAAATCACCCCTATGTGAAAACGTTTTTAATAATACGAATTGTATTACTTAAGCCAATATATCTGCTACGGTTGCGTTAAGCAAGCTAACTAAATCGTTTGGATTTAGAACAACATCAAGACCGCGTTTGCCTCCAGAAACAAGAATCTCATCAAAGTGCATAACACTAGCATCCAGAACGGTTTCGTGATGAGTACGCTGACCAAATGGGCTGATTCCGCCAACCACGTAGCCGCTTTCGCGTTGGGCTACATCTGGGCTTGTCATACTGGCTTTTTTGGCATTTACTGCGCTAGCAATCGCCTTCATACTCAATCTACCGTTTACTGGCACAATCCCAACTACGCGCTTTTCGCCAGTGTCTACCATAAGTGTTTTGCACACTTGTTCAGCATTTACGCCTAATTTTTGCGCTGCTTCCATGCCATATCCATCATCCATGTGGTCTGCATCGTGCTCATAGTCAACAACGCGGAACGTAATTCCAGCGTTTTCTAACTGTGCGATTGCTGGCGTTGCTTTACCTGTCGTAGCATGTTTTTTGCTCATTTTTACCCCCCGTGTGCAAAATGTTTTGCGAAAACCCCCTGCGATGAGTCACCGCAAGGGGTTTATAGCTTTTATTTAAGCTTTATTAGCTTTACCGTGTTTCGCTAACTTTACTCAGCAATCTCAGCGAAGTAAAGCAAGGTGCGAATCATGTTAGCAGTAAAGCCGTACTCGTTATCGTAGAAGGTAACGGTACGAGCCAAAGTTACGCCGTCAACAGTGTTAACATCGGTCTGAGTTGGATCGAAAACGCCACCGTGGGTGTCGCCAATAATATCGGAAGACACAATGCTATCGGCATTGTAACCGAAGTATTCGCAGTTTTCGAATGCCTTCTTAAAGGCTTCGTTGATTTCTTCGGTGGTTGCTGGCTTCTCGAGAACAGTGGTCAACTCGGTAACAGATCCATCTGGAACCTGAATACGCTGAGCATGACCCTGAAGCTTTCCGTTAACCTCTGGAACAACCTTGCCGATTGCCTTAGCAGCACCAGTGGAGTGCTCGATGGTGTTGCAAGCTGCAGAACGGTTGTTGCGTGGCTTGGAGCCGCGTGGGCCGTCGAGAATCATCTGGGTGCCAGTGTAAGCGTGAATGGTGGTCATGAAGCCAGACTTAATACCCCAGTTATCCTGCAAAAGCTTAACCATTGCAGCCATGGAGTTAGTTGTGCAAGAGCCAGCGGACACAATGTTGTCGGTTGGCTTCAAAATGTCTTGGTTCACACCAAACACAACGGTTGGGGTGGTTTCGTCTTTAGCAGGAGCGGAGATAAGAACCTTCTTAGCTCCAGCGTTCAAGTGAGCCTGGGACTTTTCTGCAGAAGTGTAGAAACCAGTGCACTCGAGCACGAACTCAACGCCATCGTTCTTAACCCATGGAATATTGTTTGCGTCTTTTTCAGCGTAAACCTTGTAAGTCTTACCATCTACGACGATTGCGTCTTCTGTGGAGGTAACCTCAACTGGGGTGCCGTCGTCGTGGCGGAAAGTGCCATGAGTGCTGTCGTACTTAAGCAAGTAAGCAAGCATCGAAGGAGTGGTCAGATCGTTGATGGCTGCGACTTCGATATCGCCAGCTTGACCGCCACGAGCCTGAAGCTCAAAAATACGACGGAATGCCAAACGGCCGATACGTCCAAAGCCGTTAATACCAATCTTGACTGTCATATGGGATCTCCCTTGAGTGAAACCTTAACGCATAGTTCTAGCGATTTTTCGCGATTTTTAACAATACGTTTTGGTCTTCGTTATTTAAACTAACATGTTCATTTTAATGTGCGGTATGTACGACGCATTACGAGGCATTTTTGCTCTCTACACCGCAAATTTGCGATTATTTACGCTATTTTGATGGCACAGCTAGAGCGCTTGAAATGCTAGTGTTTATATCTCCCAAATCGCCAACTGGCCGCTTAAACCAGCTGACTTGCGGCAGTGGAGCATCTATAGGGAATGTGATTACAAGAGTGCCTTCATGAACGTCAATATGTGCAGGAGTGTCGTTTAGTAACTCGTTGCTTAAGCCTTGAACGGCATCACCATACATAGTTGCGTGCTGAAGTTGATATTTAAGACCAATCTCGTTTACATCGCTAGAAACGGGCGTGTGTGAGAACACAGAAACCATGCGGCCTTCGTGACCATTAGATGCAGGAAAGTCAAGAGAACCGTTGTGAATTGCTGTAACAATCGTGCCGTCTCCATACAAGAATCCAATTCCGCCTCTAACGGCAAGTCGAACCATAAGCTGAATATTGGAAATCGTGTGATCGACGCGACCGCCTAAGCCGCCAAAAATATGGAATTCTCTAGAACCTTTAGCCCAGCCAACTTTAAGAGCAGAAAGCAAATCTGGATCATCTTTTTCGGCGGGAAGTCGCGTAATGGCAGCATCTGTTGGAAGCTTTAAGCGCACAGAATCAAAGTCACCAATTAGAGCATCAACATGCAAGCCGAGTCTGCACGCATGATCCCAGCCACCATCTGCCGCAATAGTTAAAGCGCGATCAGGAACATGTTCGCGCGTATGGTCGTAATAATCTCCAGCTGCTAAAACAACGCAGCGCTTTAAAGGCTCCATAGTCTCATAATATCGCGCGCGTGGAATTGCGTTTATTTTGCGTGTTTTACTGCGATTTGTTTAGTATTTTTGAGCACGGTTGATTATTGGCATTGATTAATGTCAAGGCTCCAAGTAGAATAGACATTTGGCTTGAGTAATCAAGAAAGTGGTATATCCCACCTGGAAGCCCAAAGTGGTTTCGGGTTCATGACTTCGGTCACGTGGCATTTATTTATTGCTACAAAGCCGCACGGCTATGAATTTAGGTTGCGTGCTTATTTTGATTGATGTGTGAACTTGAATTTATCTTTGCCTTTTGGTGTGCTGTTCCACTGTTTTAACAAGGATTGGAGTCATCATTAGCGACGAACCACGCATTAACGAAGAGATTCGCGTCTCCCAGGTACGCCTTATCGGTCCGAAAGGCGAGCAAGTGGGGGTCATCGCGACCTCGGTAGCGTTGAACCTGGCAAAGGAAGCGAACCTCGATCTCGTCGAGGTGGCACCTACTGCTAAGCCTCCTGTAGCCAAGCTTATTGACTACGGTAAGTACAAGTACAACGAGAAGATTAAGGCTCGTGAAGCGCGTCGTAATCAAAGCACAGCTGAGATTAAGGAAATTCGTTTCCGACTCAAGATTGATGATCATGATTTCGATGTTAAGAAGGGTCATGTTCTTCGATTCCTAAATGGCGGCGATAAGGTTAAAGTCACCATTATGCTGCGTGGTCGCGAGCAATCACGTCCTATCGGCGGAGTTGAGTTATTGCGTAGGCTTGCAGATGAGGTTTCCGAAAGTGGAACTATTGAGTTTGCCCCTAAGCAGGAGGGTCGTAACATAATAATGACTCTCGCTCCTAAGGGCAAGAAGATTCATACTCAGTCTGAGCAGCGTCGTAGAGGCGCTGAATCGCGCGCAGAACGTCAGGCTCGCCAGGCAGCGCGTCTTGCAGCAAAGCAAGGAACTCAGGATGCGGCAGCAGTCGCAGCACAAGCTTCTGTAGAATCTGATCAGAATCATAAGGAGGGCAGCAATGCCGAAGATGAAAACTAATTCCGCAGCGTCCAAGCGCGTTCGCCTTACCGGCACTGGTAAGGTAATGCACGATGGTAGCGCAATGCGCCACAACTTGGAGCATAAGTCTGCTCGCAAGCGTCGTGCTTTGTCTGCAGATAAAGTTTTGGCTACAGCACAGAGCAAGAATTTGAAGGGCTTGCTGGCTAAGTAAGTTGCAGTAAAGCGAAGACGCAATTAAAGATTTTTTAAGAAAGCTGAGGAATACTTATGGCACGAGTAAAGCGCGCAGTTAATGCTCACAAGAAGCGTCGCGTTGTTCTTGATAGGGCTTCGGGTTATCGCGGTCAGCGTTCCCGTCTTTATCGTAAGGCAAAGGAACAGCTGCTTCACTCATTTACTTACAACTTCCGCGACCGCAAGGCTCGCAAGGGCGACTTCCGCAAGTTGTGGATTCAGCGTATTAACGCTGCAGTTCGCGCAGAAGGAATCACCTACAACCGCTTCATTCAGGGCTTGCGTTTGGCTGGCATCGAATTGGATCGCCGCGCTTTGGCTGAGCTCGCTGTTAGCGACGTTGAAACCTTCAAGGCAATCGTTGAAGCTGCTAAGGCTGCTTTGCCAGCTGATGTGAATGCTCCAGTAGAAGCCTGATTTAGTTTGATTTAGCCTGTTCGGTCTGACTATTCTAGCTAAGCTGATTAGTCAGGCTAAATAGATTAGACTGAATAGATTAAGCTAAATAGATAGTTTAGCTAGGTTTTTATATTAAACCCGCCCATTGTGGCGGGTTTTTGTATAAGTATTTTGCATATTATGTATGTTGCGTTTTATACATAACGGGCAATAGTATAAGCATTGAGCAAAAACCAGCGCTTTACTAGATCGAAACAGATCAGGTGACGTGCTGATGAGTCGCCAGCAACCGCCGATCGGTAAGGGTTTTGCGCCTAATAAAAATAAAAAAATAATAAGACCAATAAAAGAGAAAAATCGCCAATAGGAGTGATTATGAACACCACTAATCATGATGAAAACAAAGCCGTAATCACCGTAGTAGGCAAAGATGCCGTAGGAATCATAGCCAAAGTAACATCACATTTAGCAAGCCGCAAAGCGAATATCCTAGACATATCTCAAACAATCGTCAATGGCTTTTTTAACATGATGATGATTGTAGACGTAAATGAAATAAGCGTAGAATTTGGCGAATTAGCGGAAGAACTAGCAAAACTAGGCGAAGAAATCGGCGTTCGCATACACTGCCAGCGTGCGGAAATTTTTACAAACATGCACAGAATCTAGGGATTAGTAGGAGAAACCCATGCTAAACATTATGGAAGTGAGCGAAACAAACTCAATGATCGAGCAAGAAAAACTCGACGTTAGAACCATAACAATGGGAATAAACCTGCTAGACTGTGCAGACGCAAGCGTGCAAAAAGTGTGCGAAAACGTGTACAACAAAATTACGCGCATTGCAAAAGACTTAGTCAGCACGGGCTGCGCGATTGAACGCGACTACGGAATTCCTATTGTGAACAAGCGCATAACCGTAACACCAATAAGCCTAGTTGGAGCTTCTGCGTGCAAAAGCCCAGACGATTTTGTGCAAATTGCGCACGCGCTAGACAAAGCAGCAAAAAAAGTTGGAGTGGATCTAATCGGCGGATACTCAGCGCTGCCTGCAAAATCCATGACAACAGCCGACCGCATGCTTATAGAATCATTGCCAAAAGCCTTGAGTGAGACAGATATTGTGTGCTCAAGCGCAAACGTGGGGTCCACACGCACTGGAATTGACATGGATTGCGTGGAGCTACTTGGGCGAGTAATCAAACAAATTGCACAGGCGACTGCAGACCGAGACTCCTACGGATGCGTGAAATTCGTAGCATTCTGCAATGCCCCAGACGATAACCCGTTTATGGCAGGCGGATTCCACGGCGTAACCGAAGGAGACGCTGTGATAAACGTTGGCGTATCTGGACCAGGCGTGGTTTCGCGCGCGCTAGACGAGGCGCGCGGGAAGGATTTTGCGTTCTTGTGCGAAACGATTAAGCGCACGGCTTTTAAGATTACGCGAGTAGGCCAGTTGGTTGCGCAAGAGGCATCTAGAAGGCTAGGCGTGCCGTTTGGCATAATCGACTTGTCGCTTGCGCCAACACCAGCCGTGGGAGACTCCGTAGGCGAAGTCTTAGAAAAAATCGGACTTTCTACTGTTGGCGCTCCTGGCACAACAGCCGCTCTTGCAATGCTTAATGATCAAGTTAAAAAAGGCGGAATAATGGCTAGCAGCTACGTTGGTGGGCTTTCTGGCGCGTTTATACCTGTTTCGGAAGACGCAAACATGATTGCTGCGGCAAAGTCAGGCTGCCTTAGAATAGAAAAGCTAGAAGCAATGACGTGTGTATGCTCTGTAGGCTTAGACATGATTGCAATTCCTGGAAGCACAACAGCTGCAACAATATCTGGAATGATAGCGGATGAGGCAGCAATAGGCATGATAAATCAAAAAACAACTGCTGTGCGCATAATCCCTGTGGAAGGGAAAAGCGTTGGGCAAATGGCCAATTTTGGCGGTTTAATGGGGTATGCTCCGATTATGCCAGTAAACACCGAAAGCTGCGAGGAATTCGTTTCGCGCGGTGGGCGAATTCCAGCGCCTGTGCATAGCTTTAAAAATTAGGGCGATGTCGTCTAAAAGTGACGACGTCTAAAATTGTGTGAATATCTGTGAATATTTATGAATATTTATGAAAGGGTTTCTATGATAGAAAAAACTACTCCGTTAAGCAACGAAAATCTTGCTAACGCGCTTAAAAAAATAGGAGAAAGTCAAAATCGTGTTGCTGTAGTAGGTTCCATGAACGCAGATTACACAATAGTTGCCGACCGTCTTCCAAATCCTGGAGAAACTGTAAACGGAAGTGATTTGCGAGTCCTACCAGGAGGAAAATCTGGTAATCAAGCCGTTTCTGCAGCAAAAATCGGCGCGAATGTGCAAATGTTTGGTGCTGTAGGCAGCGACGAAAACGCAGAATTCCTTCTTAACACGCTAGAATCTGCAGGTGTAGACACGTCTAAAATTTTACGTGTAGAAGGCATAAAAAGTGGCGCAACAGTAATAACAGTAGATGCAAAAGCTGGCGAAAACACAATCGTCTATGCTCCAGGTTCTAATGCAAAAGTAAGTGTGGAATATATTAGTCAAGAAGATGTTAAGAAGGCTATTAGCAGTGCAAGCGTTTTAGGATTGTGCCTTGAAAGCCCAATGGAAACTGTAACGGAGGCTGCAAAAATTGCGCGCACAGCTGGCGTAAAAGTTTTACTTAATAATTCGCCTTTTGTAAGCGAGCTGCCACGCGAGTTGATTGAAAACGCAAGCATACTGCTTGTAAACGAGCATGAAATGGCGCAATTACTTAAAATTCACGAGCCAGAAGATGGCAATTGGGATGATTTTGACTGGTTTGATGCGGCGCGCATTATGCACGAGTATGGTTTCGACGAGGCAGTTGTGACTCTTGGTGCAGAAGGCTCTGTTGTTTTAGATTACAATGCGGAAGATGGTAAAAAGGCTGTTCGCATATGCCCGCAAAAAGTTTCTGCAGTAGACACCACGGGATGCGGTGACGCATTTATGGGAACCGTTTTGGCAGGACTTGCAGCTGGATTTAGTCTAGCTCAAAGTGCGCAAGTGGCAACATATGTTTCTGCGTACGCAGCAACAGGATTTGGAGCGCAATCGTCTTACGGCAGCGCGCAACAGGTGGTTCGTGCGTTTGAGTAGTGGCGCTGTATGCTGATAGACTAGGTTAGTATGCGTTTTTACAGATTTTGCAAATGGGAAGGCAGATATGTCAACAATTCTTGAAGGCACTCCAAAAAAGCAAATGATGCTGGTAACGGGTAGAGCGTATCCGCAACTTGCGGAAGAAACTGCCAAATACCTTGGAATAGACGTTCTAGAAACAACTGCCTACGATTTTGCAAACGGAGAAATGTATGTGCGCTTTACGCAGCCAGTTCGAGGCGCAGACGTTTTTGTTTTGCAAGCGCACACCGATCCAATCAACAATTGGATTATGGAACAGCTGCTTATGGTTGACTCTTTAAGGCGAGCATCCGCTAGAAGCATAAACGTTGTAGCACCTTTCTTTGGGTATTCGCGTCAAGATAAAAAGCATCAAGGTCGTGAGCCAATTACAGCGCGACTTATGTTTGACTTATTCCGTTCCGCTGGAGCTAAAAGGATTCTTACCGTTGACATGCACGCGGCTCAAGAGCAGGGATTCTTCGACGGACCTGTAGACCACTTAACAGCAATGCCAGTGTTGATTGATTACGTTCGTAACACTATGAGCCTAGAAAACACTACGATTGTTTCCCCAGACGCTGGACGAATCAAGGTTTCGGAGCAGTGGGCCGCAAAGCTTGGTGGATTGCCGTTAGCGTTTATTCACAAAACTCGAGATACAACAAGGCCAAATCACGCGGAAGCGCACGGAATTATTGGCGATATTCAAGACAGAGATTGCATTGTTGTAGACGATATGATTGACACGGCCGGCACGATTTGCGAAGCTGTGCGCACGCTTAGAGGAGCAGGTGCGAAGTCTGTTACTTTGGTGGCAACTCATGCGCTTCTTTCAGGACCTGCCGTAGAGCGACTTAAAGGTTGCGGAGCTCGCGAAATCATTTTGACAGACACTGTTCCTGTTCCAGAAGAAAAGCGCTTAGAGAATATGACGGTTCTTTCGATTGCACCTCTTCTTGCTGCTGGAATTAGGTCTGTGTTCAGGTCTGGATCGCTTGTTTCGCTTAGAAACGCACTTCCAGAAGACATGAAACACAGAAATATTTACGCTCATTAGTGTTGTTGATTAGCTGCGCGGTGGCGAGTCGCCAGCATGATGTAGACTTAACAGGTTGTTCGTAAAATTAAATTTGCAAAAAATATTGCGTAATAACTTAATTTGCGAACGATTTGCAAACACACTCCTGCTGTGGAAATTCCACAGCCGAATAGTCCGAAGGAGGTGGGTGATGTCTGCACATAAGTATGAACTGATGTTCATTGCCGATCCAGAGCTTGATGAGCGCGGTCTTAAGAAGTTGACCGAGCAGTATCTTGAGCTTGTCACCAAAGAGGGCGGTTCCGTTGACGGTACCGACTACTGGGGTCGTCGTAAGCTTGCCTATGAGATTGACGGCAAGACTGAAGGCAACTACGTTGTAGTGAATTACACTGCTGAGCCAGCTCTTAGCGACGAGCTTGACCGTGTTTTGAATCTTAACGAATCTGTAGTCCGCACGAAGATTCTTCGCAAGGACGCAAAGTAAAGTCAAAATAAAGTTGGATTTTTGTTCTAAAATCTCAAAGTAAGAAAAGTCTTAAAGTAGGGAATGAGGCTGCAATGGCTGGAGAAACTGTTATAACGGTGATTGGAAATTTGGCTAAAGAGCCAGAAACTGCCACCAGTTCTAACGGCAGTGTTAGAACTTCTTTCACAATTGTGTCTAATTCTTCGACTTTTGACAGAAGAACAAATAGCTACATTAATGGCACACCATTATCGCTTAGATGTGTTGCATGGGGAGACTTAGCTGAGCATTGCGCGCAAACGCTTACAAAGGGAATGCGTGTTATTGTTCAGGGCAGATTGCGTGCAAACAACTACGTTGATAAAAACAGCAACGAAAAGCGATACAGCATCGATTTGATGATTGATGAAATTGGGCCATCCCTGCGATTTGCTACTGCTCAAGTTAATCGTTTGAGCTCTAAAGGCGGTTTTGCTGGGAACAATAATGGATTCAATCAGGGCGCTGGTGCTGGAGCTGGTATGAATGCTGGTGGATACACTGGCGGTTATGCTGGCGGCGCGAATTATGCGAATAGTGCGGCTGCTGGTGCTGGAATGAATGCGCAAAATGGCGCTAATCAGGGCGTAAACGTTGAAGACCCGTGGAGTGCTTCTGCTCCATCAAATGGCGGATTTGCAACGTTTGGAGCTAGCTCCGATTTTGGTGGATCAGACGAAGAGCCAGAGTTCTAGTTTACTAGCTTACTAGGCGAGATAATGGCGGTTAATCCGCGGTTGCTTGCGACTATCTAGTTGGGCGCTTGTTAGTCTAATCTAAAACATAATTTAGAATTTGATTTAAAATCTAACTAAAAATTGACTTTTATAAACTTAAAAACATCAGTTTAGCGTGTAAACAAAAATAAATGTTTATAACGCATTTGAGAGAGGACATCCTATGTCACGTAAGAGGCCGCAACCACCGGTCAAGCCTTTCAAAAAGAAGCCAAATCCTTTGAAGGCTGCCAAGATTACTGAAATTGATTACAAGGACGTTGCTTTGTTGCGTAAGTTCGTTTCGGACCGCGGCAAGATTCGTTCCCGTCGTATTACTGGTGTAACCGTACAGGAACAGCGCAAGATCGCGAAGGCAGTTAAGAACGCTCGCGAAATGGCTTTGCTCCCATACGCCACCACTGGTCGCTGATTGAGAGGATAAGAACATGGCAGAAACCAAGGTTATTCTCACCAAGACCGTTGCAAACTTGGGTCACTCTGGTGACGTTATTACTGTTAAGGCTGGTTACGCACGTAACTACTTGATTCCACAAGGCTTAGCTTTTGCATGGAATAAGGGTGCTGCTTCCCAGATTGAAGCAATGCGCCGCGCTCGCTTGGCTAAGGCTGTTGCCACTCGCGAAGAGGCTGTTGCAGCTAAGGCAGCAATCGAAGGTACTGTTGTAGAAATCGCCGCTAAGGTGAGCGAGTCTGGCAAGCTCTTCGGTGGTATTTCCGCCGATAAGATTGCTGCTGCTTTGGCACCAAAGGCCGCCGTTGAAGCACGCGCTATTAGCGTGGCTGCAATCAAGACCACTGGCGAATTCCCAGCAACTGTGGCTCTTCACCCAGAAATCAGCGCTTCCTTTACTGTTAAGGTTGTAGCTGAGTAGTTAAACGTGTTCCAGCTTCCCACGCGAGTGTTGCGAGTTTTGTAGGATTTGCGTTGTATTTGCGTTGGGAGGCAATCCATTTGGATTGATCTTAAGCATTGGCTCTGTGTGAGTTGTGGCGAGTTTTACTTGCTGTGACTCACACAGAGCTTTTTTATTGCGAATCGACGTGCATGGGCGCTTTGCGCAAGATTCGTTACAAATGTCTTTCGCGTGAGACATATGTAACGATTTTTGATTGATTTTCGTTATATTTGCATCATTGATGAGACATTTGTAACGTTTTTTGGCTTAATTTCGTTAGATTTGTCTCGCTCATGATGCAAATATAACGCGCGCGATTCGCCTTACTTGGTATTGTGCGAGGGGTATTCCTGAATTTGTTTATCGAAACGCCAAATATGGGAACAAACGCTGGATAAAAGAAAAAAGCGCGCTGTATAGGGTCTAAAAATGTGATTTGTATCATATACAAATGTTTAGATGAGTGAGCTAAAAATGGCGGTCGACTCGCCAGAATCGCAAGAATCTTTGAAAAAATTATCTCGCAAAAACCCTTAAAATAAAAGGCTTGGGGGGGGGGGTATGCGCCCCTAATTGCCGTAAACATTTGTTTATTAAGTATTAAAAATATTCTTTAGATGTTACAATGACTAATCAACGACTGCTACTCCTTTATAGTTGCACACTATTGAAAATTAGATAACTACTTTTTAGAGCTTATGACTTTTTGTCGCTCATAGGTTTAGAGCATTCAAAATTTTTGACTATTTTTCTAATGGAAAGAAGATGAAAATGACTACAAAATCCGGTAAGCACGCCAATAAGATTGCAAAGAATGCATTGGATTCTGCAGTCAACAAAGGTGTTGCAAAGGCTGTTGATATCCGCAAAGTGGCCGCTCTTTCCGCTGGAGCTGCTGGCGTGATTGCTGGTGCTGCTATTGCTTTTGGATCAACTCCTGCAATGGCTGTGGAGGCGAATACTTCTGCGCCTGTTAATACGAATGATCCTGCAAAAGAGCAGAGTGTAATTGGTAAGAAGAATGAGTCTTCTAAGTATGAGACTCCTAATAGTGAAGTGAAGGAGCAAAATAAGAAGAAAGAACCTAAGAAAGAACCGACTGAGCAGATTAAACCTACTGAGCAGACTGTAGTAAATGCTGAAGGCGCTAATTCTGATGTTACTGAGCTTGATAATAATGCTGAGCAGAAGGTTGTGGGCACTGAGGGAGGGGATGCTAAGACTTATAATAGGTCTGTAGATAACAAAGATGTGAAACAGAATACTGCAGAAAATAGCACTCCTTCAGAATCTGGTGCAAAGAAGCGTGCAAGGCGTTCGCTAGATGCAAATAAGCAACCTGATGATAGTACTGTTGTCACAGATCGCGCAACGACCCCTGCACGAGCGCCTCAATCACAATCTAACAGCACAATCGAACTTTCACAAGATAAAAAAGACACACTGCCTAACATGTACGCATGGGGCAAGTCTGACAATGTTTACGTTGAAAATGGCCAGAATCAAGAAGTAACCTTTAAGTTTGCAAAGCCAGAAGACGGTAGAACTATTACCAATATAGCTATTTTCCCGTCTGATATTAATTCTATTACTAACACGTCAATGGGATTTCTTGAGTATTATTCGGCTCCAGATGCTGGTGACCCGCATCAATCATATTCCGGTACATACAATTTTAAGGTAAATGCAGATGGCACAGCCACGCTTACCATGACTAAGTTGTATAGAGATGGCAATCTTAATAGTGCAGAAAAGTATGCTGCCAACCGTTGTATTTACGTGTACGGAAAAGGTAATGACGGTAAAGAAGTTCTGCTGTACAAAACGAATATTGTGCGTGCAACAACACTTGTTCCGCCTAAAAATGCTGGTTCGATTGTTCTAAAGTATGATGAGCAGCTTACTGACGAACAAATTCGTGCAAGGCTTAAACAGGCTCTGGATGCTCCTACCGAGGCCACTGGTAAGAAATCAATTCGTGAGCAAATTAAAACTGAAAGTACATCTAAGGGTGTTGCTAGCCGCACTGGAGCGAATGATAAATTTGTTCAGACGCCTGATGACCCTTATAAAAAGGTGGTTATTACCGATAAACAGGCGTATGACGATAGTAAATTAACTACAATTAACACGGTAACCTCTGAAAAAGGCGCTGCAGTAACCACCTATAAAACTGGCGCTCAAACACTCAATACATACCTCATCTCTGATTTGGGCTACAAGTCTGAGGCGCTAGCGCTTACGGTTGCGCGCTACGATACGCGTATCGAAAAGCCGATTGTGGACGACACATCCAATGTATCCGAAGATGTAAAGAATGAAATTGCAAAGAAGCTTGCCAGGATTAATGGAGTATCTCCAGATAAAATTACATTTGACAATGCTGGTAATGCTGTAATTAACTTCGACGGCGTGGAGTCTAAAGACGCGCCAAAGATTGCTCTGCGCGACCTTGTGTTGAAGAAGATTGCAGAGGCTGATGTTAATATTCCGACTGGCGACCAAGCAACATTTGTTTACAACCCGATTGGCTACTCTGATGCTGAAATTGCGCGCATTAAGAAGTCGATTTATGATGCTAACAAGAGCAATACAGAACTAGGCTTGACTGAAGCCGATTATGAAAAGCAGATTTCTCTTGAGTATATTACGGGCAATATTACTGCATCTGGTCGCGCCAATGATGGAATTTCGAACGGTATGGCGGAAAACGCTATTACCGTTAAAATCAAGACCGATAAAGCAGTTGCTGAGTTTAAGTCTGATGTAAAAACAGACAAGCTTACAAAACTTGTTAATATTCGCAAGGATTACACCGTTTCGTGGGAAGAATCTAATAAGAAGATTGCTAATCGTGAGTCTGACGAAGGTCTCTCGTGGAGTGAAGACCATAAGACAATCATTTACCGCTACGATCCAACCAAGGCTGCCGTGTTTAAGTCTGGCGACGTTATAAAGTTACTCAAAGCTACTCCGAAGGATCCAAACGTTGGTTTGCGCACGCTTACTGGCGGCGAATCACTTGACAGCGAAGGTAGCGGCAAGCCTCAAAAATCCTACATGCATTACGTGCTTAAAGATGACCAGCCAACTGGCGAGCTTACGCTTGGTATTATGAGTGGCCCATATTGGAATGGCGACCCTCAGATTGCAGGCACCGATGTGGATATGGGTAATGTGCTAGCAAAGACCGACAAATATAAGTGGGATGATGATGCGCAGCCTGTAGAAGTTGCTTCTAAAGACGGCAAGATTTATAGAGCGCGTCTGTTTGTTGCTCCATATGATATGGGGTACTACCAGTACTTGTATGCGTTCCCAGATGGAAAGAACGCGAATAACACTCCTAAGGCTATTAACTTTATCTTCGTGCCGCAGACGAATCACAAGAAGAGTGATTTGCAGAAGTCGATTGGCGAGCATGCGGTGACGAATGATGGCAAGAAAACGCCTACTGATTCTAAGTACTACAATGCTTCTGATTCTAAGAAGAATGCATATGATAATGCGTTGAAGGAAGCTAATGAGGCATTGAAGGCTGCTGGTACAACAGAAGATGCCAAGCTGACTGAAGCGCTTAAAGCGCGCATTGATAACGCAACGATTCAGCTGGATAAGGCGCGTGAAGCTCTTGATGGTGACGCTACCAACAAGGATGGTTTGGAAACCTCAATTGAAGCTAACGGCAAGGCTGCTGAGAATCAGACTCCTGCGTCTGGAACTCAGGCAACAAGCCAGTTCAAGAACGTAAGCGACCCTGACTTTAAGACGGCAGATGGCACTACAGACACTGAAAGAAACAAAGCCGCTAAAGCAGCTAAAACAGCTTACGATGACGCACTTGCTGAAGCTAAGAAGCTAAAGGATGACGCCAACGCCACTCAAAAGGCTGTTGATGACGCCAAGGCAAAACTTGATGCTGCGCGCGACAAGCTTAACGACTTCACTACCAATAAAAATGAGTTGAATGCCGCGATTGCCAATAATGGTCATGTGTACGAGTATACGAATGATACTCTAAATACCCTTACTGTTGATCAGAAATTGGAGAAAGCTGATCCAACATATAAAAACTCAAGTCAAGATGAGCGTGAGGCATATGATAATGCGTTAGAGACCGCAGTCCACTTGGCGAAGGATCCAAACGCTTCCCAGAAGGAAGTCAACGAGGCTATCAAGAAGCTTAAGGAAGCTAAGGAAAAGCTAGATGCTAATGCTACGGATAAGTCTAAGCTTGCCGCAGCGGAAAAGCGTAGTTTTGACAATCCTGACTCGTCTGATCCTAGCAAGCAGAGTACATTCTATAAGAATGCGCTTAATAAGAAGAGCAATGGTGATGATCAAGAAAAGCGAAATGCTACAACCGCTATCAATAATTATGATGATGCGTTAACTAATGCTCGCACTATTCTTATGAACGATAAGGCTACGCAAGCACAAGTTAACGAAGCTAAACAAAAGCTTGAAGATGCTGAAAATACGCTGCACGAGGGTTACAAGTCTGACGGCAACGACCTTACAAAGGCAATCGCAGATAATGTAAGCGGTTATCTTATGACTGCATACTTCAATGCGTTTGATCAGGCTCAAAAGGATGGCGCAAATTCTCAGGCTGCTAAGGACTTTAAGGCGTATAACGATGCGTATCAGAAGGCTAAGGTGTTAAGTGCAAAGCTTAAGGAAACTGATGTGGCCAAGAAGCCAACGCAAAATGAGATTAACGAGGCAAAGGCTGCGCTTGAAAAGGCTCGCACGGTAATTGATAGCTACGCCACCGATACGAGTAAGATTTCGGCTGCATTGCTTCAGAGCTTGGCTGTAAAGGCAAGTCCTGCGTATCAAAATACTTCTGCTGATGATGCAAGTGAGGCTGCTAAGAAGGCAAAGAAGGCGTATGACGATGCGCTTAAGAAGTTGCAAAAAGCCTTTGATGCAAAGATGCCTAAGGATAAGGATGCGCAAGGCATTGAGATCTCGACTGATAAAGTACCGTCTGCAACTGGAGATGTAACGTCTAAGAATTATCTTGATGGCATTCAGTCGCACGCAAAGGGTCATCCGCTCAACAGAGACGTTACTGCTATTCTTGATGAATTAAATTCTGCTAAGAAGGAATTGGATAAGTTTGCGACTAAGACCGACGACTTGATTAAGTCGATTAATGAGGATGCAACCACTCATCCAAGCCCAGCGTTTAAGAACGCGTCTGTGCACCGGTATTTAGGCGATGACGGTAATGCTGATGCTGATAAGAATGCTGCTGCGCGTAACGCTGCCAATTATTATGGTCAAGCTCTTAACGAAGCTAAGGATTTGCTGAATGATTCAACAGCTACGCAAGCGCAGGTAAACGCAGCAAAGAAGAAGCTTGATGATGCCCGCAAGGCTCTCGGCGAGTACAAGACTGATGTTAAAGCGCTCAAAGATAGTGTTGACAAGCACGGCTCTACAGAAGAACTTCCTTCTGCAAAGGAAGGCACTGTTACCTCCGACGCGTATCGCAACGCCGATGATCCTCACTTCTTAACTACTGATGGTAAGCCTGATACCAAGAAGAATGATGAAGCTAAGAAAGCTAAGAAGTATTATGACAAGGCTTTGGCAAAAGCTCAGGATTTGATGAAGAAAGCAGATCCTGAGAGTAAAACGCCTTTGGATGCTCAGCCAACTCAAAAAGAAATCGATGACGCCCTTAAGGCTCTCGACGATGCTCGTACTGAGATCGAGAAGTATAAGACTAATACAGATGCTTTGAGCGCTGAAGCTGAGAAGTCTCAGGCAGATACTGCAACTACTCCAACCGCTGGTCAGTTTGAGGACTCTCCAGAGTTCAAGAACGCTTACGATAAGAAGGACGGCACCAACGACAATGCGGATGTTAAGGCATACAAGGAAGCCCTCAAGAAGGCTCGTGATCTTGTAAAGTCTGCCACTTCGACAGATCCAAATACAAAGAACAGCGAACGTCCAACGCAAAAGCAGATTAACGATGCACTCGATGCTTTGAAGCAAGCTAAGAAAGCTATTACCAACGGCTATAAGACAGACGTAGATAAGCTTAAGCAAGCCAAAGAATATGCAGAAGATGTATTCAAGAAGACTCCTGAATACAAGAACGCTATTGCAATAAAGAATGACAACAATAACGCAAAGCATGAGCAGGCTGGTAAGGATCTGGGCGATGTTACTAATCAAACTGGTTTTGAAGGTCAGATTGCTAAGATCGCAAAGCAACTTGAGTATACAAGCAAGCTTACGCAGCGCGAGGTTGATGCGTTAGTAAAGCAGCTTAAGAAGGCTCAGAAGACGATTGCTGAAAGATACAAGACTAACGTAACTCCGCTCTCTAACGAAGTTGATGATAAAGATCAAGATGGCAAGCTTGTAACACCTAAGTTTGAAGAGTCGATTCCGTACAAGAATGCTCTTGAAAAAGCGAAAACGGAAACTGATAAAGATAGTGCAGACTCTGCCACCAAGAAGCTAGAAGATTACAACAAGAAGCTCAAGGCTGCGCAGGATCTTATCGCGCAGGTGAATAACCCAGATTCGAATGCTGATCCAGATAAGAAGCCAACGCAATCACAGGTAGATGAGGCTCTTAAGGCTTTGCAAGAAGCCAAGAACGCTATCAAAGATGCCTTCAAGACCAAAGTCGACGCTCTTAAGAAAGAAACAAAAGAGCTTAAGGAAGACGGCGGAGCAAAGGAAGACAAAGATAAGTTCGAAAACTCTACTGAGTACAAGAACGCTGATGCTAAGAAGGGCACTGATGGTACATCTGATAATGCTGATGTATCAGCGTATAAAGATGCCTTAAAGAAAGCCAATGATCTTCTTGACTTGTTCGGTGAAGACGGCAATCCAAAGGCCGATATTCCAGCTGATAAGCAAATACCAACTCAAAAAGAAGTTGACGATGCTCTTAAGAATCTTAAGGATATTAAGGATAAGATTCTTGCTAACTACAAGACCAATCCGCATGACTTGCAAGAAGAATTCGACAAGTCTAAGGACGGCGACGACGACACCAGAACCGACGTGTTCGAGAACACTCCAGAGTTTAAGAACGCCGATGCTAAGAAGGGTGAAGACGGCAAGTCAGATAATGCCGACATGGCGGCCTACAAGACAGCTCTTGAGACAGCCAAGAAACTTCTTGATGCTTTCGACCGTACAACAGGCAAAGTAAAAGACCAGTTGCCTCAGGGTATGACTAAGGCTCCAACTCAAAAAGAACTTGACGATGCACTCCAAAAACTTCAAGAAGCTAAGTCGAAGATAGAAAAAGACTATGCAACTAAGAAAGAGGAGCTGAAGTCTGAGGCTGGTAAGGATTCTGACTTTACTAAGACACCTGAGTATCAGAATGCTCAAGCTAAGGGTGATGACGCGTCTAAGCAAGCTCTTGAAGACTACAAGAAAGCGCTCGATGAAGCTAACAAGGTTCTTGGCGATAAGAATGCTACGCAGAAGCAGGTTGATGATGCTTTGAAGAAGCTCCAAGACGCTAAGTCTAAGCTTTCGGATGGTTATAAGACTGATAAGACTGATCTGACTGCTGAGGCTGGTAAGGATTCTGATTTCACTCAGTCTCCTGAGTATCAGAATGCTGCAGGAAGCTCAGAGGCTGAGGCTTATAAGCGCGCATTGGATGAAGCTAATGCAGTTCTTAAGAACCCTAATGCAACTCAGGCTGAGGTTGACGAGGCTTTGAAGAAGCTCCAGGATGCTAAGCAGAAGCTTGCTGATTCTCATAAGACCGATAAGTCTGGTTTGGTTTCGGAATATGTAACCGATCCTGATTTCCGTAAGTCGATTCCGTTCATTATTGGTAAGGCTGCTGATTTGGCAGAGTATCAGCAGGCGTTGAATGATGCGGATAGTGTGCTTAAGGATCCTAATGCTACACAGGATCAGGTTAATCAGGCTCTTCGTAGGCTTCGTGATGCTAAGCAAAAGTTGATTGATGCTTATAACAGACTTATTAATAGTGGCAGTGGTGTTGGTGACAATACTGGTGTTGGTGTTAATGATTCGAATAATACTAGTGTTAATAATGTTGTTGATAAGAGTGCTTTGCAGGCTGAGGTTGATCAAGCTCTTGGTGATGTTTCGGCTAATGCTAGTGGCGTAGTGGCTGATTCTAACTTGGTGAGTGAGTTTAATGCAGCTTTGAATCATGCTCGTTCAGTGTTGGCGGACGCGAATGCTACTCAGGGGCAGGTTGATTCTGCTTTGGCTCGTTTGCGTGCTGCGCGTGCAGCTTTGCGTGCGGGAATGTTTGCGGCGCGTAACTCTGCTGGAGTGAGTCTTAAGCGTGGTGACGTGAGTGGTGTTAATACTGGCGCTAGTTCCTCGGTGTTTGCTGCTTTGGCTGCGGTGTTTGCTGGGCTCGGAGTGGTTGGTGCTGCGTCTAAGCGTAGGAAGCATTCGGCTCGTTAGTTTAATCTGTAGCAGTGTGTGATGCTGCTGCAACGTAGTGTAGATTAATGGCTTGGGGATAGTTTCTTCAAGCCATTAATTATTTGGTGTTGCGCACTATTCCTTACTTGGTATTGCGCGACATTCTCTGTTTACTGTTGTATGAGGGCTGGCTAATTCTTGTCTCACAACGCTCCGCCTATTACGTGTAGTCTAGAGTTGCGGTTGTTCCGTTTTGTCTTTGATTTTGTTTTTGTGTTGAGGTTTTTTGTAGTGGTTGATCATTGGATTGTTTGATATCGGCTGCCGCTCTTATACTGTTCGACCAAGAATCACCCAGCCCTCTTACGTGCTTGAACAATTGCGTATTGTTTAATCATCGAGATTCTCGATTTTTCTTGCTCTCTCGGCGAGTCACCATCGGAGGACTGCGAATCGACTTGCATGAGCGCTTAAAGCGTAGCGCGCGAATGCACTTCGATTCGCCGAGCCGCTCAAAGCAGAAGCACTGCTTCTGCGCGGCGAAGACGTTCGCGCGCTTAGACCGAGCGAACGAAACGTCTCGCTCGCGGCGAAAAATCTCGAATCTCTACCGCACTTGCGCTCCGAATTGCCTTCGCGCGCTACGCTTTAAGCACTCAGGCAGGTCGTCGCGCAAATTCGGGAAATGTGAATGTGTTGTGTGCGTATAGAGCAAATCGTGGTGTTTAATCGCTTTAGCGACTAGATTATAAAAGTTGGGCAAATAAGCTTAAACGCGCATCAATTAAGCAGTGCCAACAGGTAAGCCATATGTGTCGCAAAGGAGGATTAGTGACTGAGTGCAACACTTTAGCGAATCGCCACGTATACAATCCGTGCGAGAGCAAGAACGCACACAAGAATGAGCGTGATAAAGAGCGTAATAACGAGTTCAATAGTATGCTCGTGGTTGCGCGCGCAAAAAATCGCGTTGGCAGAGGCACAACTTGCGCAAAAGTGATTCTTTTTGGCGAACACTCGGTTGTTTATGGCTACAGCGCAGTAGCGCTTCCATTGCAAAATCTTAAGATGCACGCAACAGTAACAAGTGCACGAGCATTCAACGACACAAACACAAGCGCAGACGAAGGCAAAAGAGCAGAATTATGCGATTCAGCAGAAGACCTTAGCTGCCAGATGCAAAACCTCATAACATTTAAAGCATTAGGATTTGATGGTCTTTTACGCAGCGCACCTGCGCGATTCGCGTCGATTAAAACCGCAATACAAGAGGCATTACGTTTCGCCAATTGGCAGGGCGAATCATTGCAAATAGAAACCGCTTGCGATTTTCCGCCAGAGCGAGGATTGGGGTCTTCGGCGGCAGCGGCAGGAGCAGTGATCCGCGCAATACTCGACTACTACAGTATTAATGCCAGCGATGAAAAACTATTCGAGATTACGCAAGACGCAGAACGCGTTGCGCACGGGAAAGCATCTGGATTAGACGCCACAGCAACCAGTGCGATGCTGCAGCAGCCAGTTCGCTTCTTGGATGGCAAATTTAGCCGAATGAGCATAAGCCCAACAATACGTGCTTGGATTGTGCTAGCTGATTCGGGATTCAAAGGAACAACAAAAGTAACAGTAGAAGCATTACGCAAAAAACGCGATAGCCAGCCGAAAATCGTAAATGCACTTTTGCAAGAGCTTGGTCAAATCGCTCTTAACGCAGAGAATGATTTAGAGTTTGGCAATATACAAAATATTGGATCGAGCATGACTCGTGCTCACAAAATTCTTGCGGAATTAGGTATAAGTACGCCATTTTTAGACGCTCTAGTTAAAAATGCTTGCGAAAATGGTGCTCTAGGAGCAAAGCTTACAGGCGGAGGCGGAGGTGGATGCATTATAGCTATTGCGCAAAGTCAGGAGGATGCGTCTAAAGTAAGCATAGCGCTTAAAAACGCTGGAGCAGCTAGAACGTGGATTGTAGAAATCGGACAATAATCATAACTAATTCGTTAGTATGCTTTAAAAACGCTTTAAAGACTAAAGACTTAAGAAAGGATACGCGTGGAAAACGTTGAAATTGAGCCAAAAATAGCGTTTAATGTGCTTGATGATATTGATGCGTTTAATAACAGTAATCACGGAGCCGCTTTTACAGCTACAGCAAACGCAAATATTGCGCTAATCAAATATTGGGGGAAACGAGATGAAACTCTGATTTTGCCATATACTTCCTCATTATCTCTGACTTTAGACGGATTTTCCACAACAACAAAAGTACGATTTGATGATTGCCTAGAGGCAGACTCGATTTGCTTAAACGGAGTAAATTTTACAGGCGATTTACTCCAAAGTTCAGAGCGTGCACGAATAGTAAAAATGCTAGATATTGTGCGAAAAATTGCTGGAATTAAGAGCAAAGCACAAGTCGTAAGCGTAAACACAGTTCCAACAGCCGCAGGATTAGCTTCTAGCGCATCTGGTTTTGCGGCACTTGCGTCTGCAGCATCATACGCCGCAGGATTAAACCTAAGCCCACGCAACTTATCGATTCTAGCTCGCAAAGGATCTGGATCAGCATGCAGGTCGATTTACGGCGGATTAGTATTATGGAACGCTGGCACAAGCGACGAAACGTCTTACGCAGAGCCAATCGAAACACCAGAAGAGCTTCAACTCGCAATGGTAACTGTTATTTTAAACTCTAGTAAAAAGAAGATTTCAAGCCGTGAAGCAATGCGACGCACAGTAGAAACATCACCAATCTACGCAGACTGGATCAAAAACTGCAAAAAAGACCTAAATACGGCGTTATCAGCTATCAAAAATTGTGATATTCAAGCATTGGGAGAAGTGTCGGAGAGAAACGCTTTAGGAATGCATGACGCAATGCGCGCGGCTGCTGAAAGCGTAAACTATTTAACAGATGAAACGCATGTTGTGCTTAACGTTGTGCGAAAAATGCGCGATGAAAGCGGATTTCCAGTTTGGGCTACAATGGATGCTGGTCCGAATGTTAAAGTTTTAACTAGCGCGGAGCAAGTTTTGCGAGTTAAAAACGAGTTGAGTTTGCGCGTGTTGAGTGAGATTAAGCGTTTGCGCGAGTCGCAGGAATCGCCGTCATTTAGCAGCTTTGCGCAATCCAATCCGCAGTTTGTTATTGCGCGCCCAGGAAGTGGCGTTAGCATACGGAGAGAATCATGACTAATGAGCAAGCTTTAGCGCCTGGAAAACTTTACATAGCAGGCGAATACGCTGTTGTAGATGGATGCGCTGCAATCGTAGCAGCTGTGAATCGTTATGTAAAAGTTACAGTTGACGATGACAACCTACTAATACGTGATAGTCATGGAAAAACGTATCACAGCTGCGACTTTAATAAAAACGAATCCGAAAAAAATAATCTTAAAAAACTAGATTTACCAACATTTTACGGAAAAATCACGAGTGAGTCTAAAAACTATAAGCCTCTTTATTGGAAGCGTGGAATCTTCGGCAGGGAATTTATTTTAGACGAAAAAGATGCAGAAGATATAAATATGAGCGCAAAAGACTCAACGGATGCTTGCGACTTGCCAGCGGAAAAGTCGCCAGCAGCCAGCGATGAACAAAACCAAGATTCTCAAATAAAAAAATTAAAAAAAATCTATTCATACGTATTTTCCGCAATGCAAATAGTAGACGATTTTGCGCGCGAAACAAAAGAAGTAAAAAACGTTTTACTAGATGAAGGAAATACAGCCATAAACCTATACAATCTACAAATAGAAAGTGATTTAGACGATAAAAAAACAGGCAAAAAATACGGGCTTGGATCATCTGCAGCCGTAACGGTGGCGGCTGTGCGAGCGCTGTGCAAATGGTACGGATTAACGCTTACAACGCCAGAATTGTGCAAGCTAGCCATAATTGCATCGTCGCTAGTAAAAAAGTCAGGAAGCGGCGGAGACGTGGCAGCAAGCGCATACGGCGGATGGGTAATGTACCGCGCGTACAATCGCGAATGGCTTGAAGCAGAAATAGAAATGATTGAAAGTGGAGACTCAAGCCTACACAAGCTGCTTAGAAAAAAATGGCCGCGATTTGAAGTAAAACGATTAAAAGTAGGCGCAGGCTTGCGACTCTTAGTTGGGTGGACGGGGAATCCTGCCAGCAGTGCAGAACTTGTTGGAAGTGTAAAAGCTGGAGTGAAGGCTGGCGATTTAACCGCGCACAATCCCTCTAAAACAAGCGCTAAGACTTACTCTAAAACATACGAAGATTTTTGCGTACAAAGCGAAAAATGCGTGCAAAAAATCGCAAATGCGCTAGAAAATGGGCGCATAGACGCGTTATTAAGCGGATTTGCGCGAAATCGTGCGCTGCTAAAAGATCTTGGCGAGATCACAGGAACATTAATCGAAACGCCAAAACTCACGCGGCTAATAGAAGTTGCCAATGGTGCAGGATTGCCGTCCAAAACAAGTGGAGCAGGCGGAGGAGATTGCGGAATCGCGATTGCGCGCGCGGAAGATTTTGATGCTGTGTTTGCTCGCATTGAAGAAGAATGGCAAAACAGCGGTATTGAGGCGCTTAATCTGAAAGTCGCAGAATTTGATGAAAGCGGCGACCTCTCGCTTATTGAACAACGCAAAGACGATCACATAAAACTCGCGTGCGAACAATACAATGCGCACGCGGAATCTGGTTTTGAACACGTGCGATTTATTCCAAACGCGCTGCCTCAATTGGCATTAAGCGATGTAGATACAAGCGTGAGCGTGTTTGACGAAAGCACAAAATGGGATACTCCGCTGTATATTAACGCAATGACTGGCGGAAGCAAAAAAGGCGAAAATATAAACGAGTCGCTAGCGAGGGTAGCTGCAAAAACTGGCTTAGCAATGGCTTCTGGCTCGCTAAGCGCAGCGCTTAAAAATCCGCATCTTGAAGAGACTTTTAGCGTGATTCGACGCTTTAATCCGCATGGATTTGTAATGGCGAATGTAAGCGCAGGAGTGAGCGCTGAGCAGGCGATTAAAGCTGTAGAAATTTTGCAAGCAAACGCGTTGCAAATCCACCTAAACGCGGCACAAGAGCTTGTGATGAGCGAAGGAGACCGCGATTTTAGTGCGTGGCTTAACAATATTGAGGCCATTGCGCGCGAGCTTGATTCAATGAAAGTGCCAGTTGTTGTTAAAGAGACTGGGTGCGGAATGAGCGCTCGGGATGTGTTGCGCTTGCAAAATGTGGGCGTGCATGCGGTGGACGTTGGCGGACGCGGAGGCACGAATTTTGTTGCGATTGAAAACGCAAGGCGTGGGCGTGAAAGCGGCTACGAGTTCCTCGATTCCTGGGGGCTTACAACTGTCGAATCGTTGCTAGACATAGCGCAATGCGATGAGATTTTGTGCGAGCCGCGCGATTCATCGGATTCTTGCAATAGTGCGCGAATGCAAGTGTTTGCAAGCGGAGGAGTGCGTACGCCGCTTGATGTTGTGCGCTCATTGCGGCTTGGTGCAAGCGCTGTTGGAGTTGCTGGCGAATTTTTGCACACGCTTATTAACGAAGGAGAAGATGCGCTTGTTGAGCAAATTGAGTCTTGGAAGGCGCAGATTCGTGTGATTATGGCGTTGCTTGGATGCAAGAATATTGAGGATTTGCGCGAAAATTCGCGGATTTTGATTGATGATAAGCCCTGTGTGATTTAATGTCGGGCGTAGTGATATACTTGTGTAGTTGTGCGTTCAAGCATGCTTATTTGTTTATGCGATTTAGCGTCGGTTAGTCGCGTGGGCGGTTTGCGTGGGTGAGCGACGCAAGACTTGCAAGTCAAAGAAAATAGGAGTCCAATTATGGCAGCTCGTTGCGCAGTATGTGGCAAGGGACCGCAAACCGGTTTCAGCGTTTCACATTCGCACATCCGCAATAAGCGCACCTTCCGCCCGAACCTTCAGCCGGTTCGCACCACCATTGATGGCGAAAATGTTCGCCTTCGTGTGTGCGTAAAATGCATTAAGGCAGGCAAGGTTCAGCGCGTTGAGGCGTGAATCGCGTGTTAGATGTAAGGCCCTGAGCAGTGCTCGGGGCTTTTTTGTTTCCCTATTTTTCGCTTAAATCGTAGCGCAACGATTATAATCGAAGTATGGCAGCACGCATAACACTAAACACAGCAATATCGTCAATCGTAAGCAACAAGAGACGCGCGTCTGCTCTAAAATCGCTAGGCGTAATCACAGTAAAAGACGCGCTAACATACTACCCATTTAGAGTCACAAATCCGCTAAAACGCGCGCATTTAAGCCAAATTTTGCCAGGTCAAGAAGTTGCGTTCTCAGCGACAATACAATCTATAAACATAGTGCAAATGGCAGCGCGACGAGGATATCGGCTAGAAGTAAACGTAGCGCAAGATGCGGCACAAGCACAGATTGTGTATTTTTCAAAGAACAGACAATACGTGCAATGGGTTAGTGGCAGAATTGCAGTAGGACAAACCGTTGTTGTAGGAGGCACAAGCGGCGAGTTCAATGGGAGACTACAGTTTACACATCCGCAGATTCTAACTGTTCGAGCAAAGAGTGCTGAAAGCGATGATTCTGCTTATAATACTGATGTGCGCGTGCAAAACAGCGATGATTTTTCTGTGCAAAGTGTAGAAGATGGGATTGAAAAACTTTGCGCGCCACAACCGATTTACCACGCAAATTCGAGAATATCTAGTGAACATATTCACGAGACGATTTTAGGATTATTGCGACTTTTTAAGACTTGCGATTCTAGCGATTTTAATGTTGATACTACAGGTGTTGCTGATACAAATGTTCCTGATACAAATGTTCTTTCAGATGTTTTGCCAGACGTTCTGCCACAATTCGTCACAAACAGTAGAAACCTAATGCACCGCGCGGCAGCATTCGAATCAATCCACAATCCACAAAACAAAAACGACTTTGAAAACGCAATACACACAATGCGCTACGAAGAAGCATTCATATCACAAATAGCAGTTTTGCAATCACGCAAAAAAGCAGGGGAAAATAAGGCATACACGTGCGAAAACAGCGAGCTAAGAAAACACTTTGAAGAAAGCCTACCATTCGAGCTAACAGAAGGACAAAAAAACGTTATTAGCGAAATAACAGCAGATATGCAAGGCGAATCGCAAGCAACCGAGGAGTCCCCATTAAAACCAATGCGTCGTCTTTTGCAAGGAGAAGTCGGCTCTGGAAAAACAATAGTAGCAATGAGCGCAATGCTACAAGCCGTAGGATCAGGACACCAAGCGGTACTAATAGCCCCAACACAAGTATTAGCATCACAGCATGCCACAAACCTACAACAGATGATTGAGCGTGCAGGACTAAACGTTGAAATAACGCTCATAACAGGCGGAATGAAGCTAGCCAGCAGACGAAGTGCACTAGCAAAAGTAGCAAGTGGAGAGCCAGCGATTATTGTGGCAACACACGCAGCTTTCTCCGCAAGCTTTAAACCAACAAACCTAGCGCTGGTGATAATCGACGAACAGCACAGATTTGGCGTAGAACAACGAGACACACTATTACGCAAGATAAGCGGAAACGCGGTTCCACACTTGTTAGTCATGACAGCCACACCAATACCGCGATCCGCAGCAATGACATGGTTTGGAGACCTAGACGCATCCTATTTAACAGAGCTTCCAGGCGGACGCAAACCAATCCGCACTTTTGTAATAAACGAAGAAGACTCGCATAAGATGGCATCCATGTTCTACCACATTCGCTCCAGAATCGATGCAGGAGAGCGAGCATATGTTGTATGTGCTCGAATAGACAGTGAAGACAGTGAAGAAAACAACGATAATACTTACAATACTTACAATAATGCTGATGCGATCTACCAAGAAAACCAAGACTCATACACTCTAAATTCACAAAATACCCAAAATACACAAATTGCTCAGCGAGAAGTCCACACAGTTTTACAAATATCAAAACGCTTACAAAACCTACCACAATTCAAAGGCGTAGAATTCGCACAACTAACAGGTCGTACAAGCGATGAAGAAAAACGCGAAATAATGCACAAATTCGACAGTGGACAAGTACAAATCCTAGTTTCCACAACGGTTATAGAAGTCGGAGTAGACGTAGCAAAAGCCAGTTGTATAGTGATTTTCGACGCAGATCGCTTCGGACTAGCACAACTACACCAGCTCAGAGGACGAGTGGGACGTTCAGGCACACAATCCTGGGCTTTCCTAGTGTCAAACGCACCAAACAATCAGTTAGCAGCTGAACGTTTACAAGTAGTAGAAAACTCGTTAGACGGCGCCATAATAGCCCAAAAAGACCTAGAATTAAGAAACGTTGGAGACGTTCTAGGAGACAGTCAGTCAGGTGGAAAATCCAGTCTAAAACTATTAAGAGTAGTAAAAGACGCAAAAATCATTGCAGAAGCAAGAGAGGACGCAAACACGCTACTAGAACACGACCCGACCTTACTAGAACATCCACAAGCCGCCGGAGCAGTTTTAGACTTTACACAAGGTAGCAGCACAGCAATACTAAGCAATTAGATTAATGAAATCAGATTCATGAAACACAAATTGCCCAAGTAGTTTTGTACAAAAATCGCTTTTAATAGGCTAAAAGCACTATTAAAAGCGGCTGATAACGATTAAGCACCCAGACGCCAAATAAAAAAATAAACGCCAAATAAAAAATAATATAATAAAAAATAATATATATTTTCACAATAAACGTGCGAAAAAAACAATTTTTGAATATCCTAGATATATAGAAAGGTAAAATCGCGAGAGATGAGGCAAAGATGACTGAGCGCGAACAACAAATTCTATCGTGGATTCAACAGAACCCTATGATTAGTCAGCAAGAACTTGCAGACCTAGCAGGAATAACAAGATCAGGCGTAGCTGCACACATTTCCAATCTTATTCGCAAAGGATACCTTAGAGGAAAAGGATACATAGTCACACCACCTAGCTACGTAACAGTAATAGGCGGAATAAGCATGGACGTGCTGGGAATCGCGTGCGGAGACCTAATGGACTACACTTCAAACGCTGCAAAAGTACGATACGCGCTAGGCGGAGTCGGACGAAACATAGCCGTGGCACTAGAAAGAATGAACACACGAGTAAGCCTAGTATCCGTGTACGGCGGCGACCACAACGGAGAATTATTCAAAGTCGACGCGTCTGTAAACGGATTAGAAATAGGATACTCAAAGCAGCTACCAGATGCAATGACAGCATCATACATGTATGTAGGAGACGCATCGGGGCAAAGGCTTTTAGCACTAGACGACATGAGCATCTACGATTAC
The DNA here is from genome assembly GCF_049244015.1 of Gardnerella sp. KA01002. Lineage (NCBI taxonomy): Bacteria > Bacillati > Actinomycetota > Actinomycetes > Bifidobacteriales > Bifidobacteriaceae > Gardnerella > Gardnerella sp. KA01002. The sequence continues at coordinate 1,185,286 of NZ_CP058365.1, read as the reverse complement.
ATGACACCAGACTTCTTGCGCGAAAGAATATCGATAATAGAAAACGCAGACATAGTTGCACTAGACACCAACATTTCACAAAAATCCTTCGAATGGGTGTGCGACAACTATCACAGACCAATAATGGTGCGCGCAATAACCGATGCAAAAGCTCCACGAATACTTTCCAGACTACACTGCATAGACACACTCATATTAGACACAGCCGAATCGCAGGCGTTAACAGGCATTTGTGCGGTAGACGAAAAATCTGCAGTAAGATGCGCTAAAGTATTGCTAAAACGCGGAGTTGGGCATGTGTTTGTTAACTCGGGGCGCGAGGGAGTAGCGTATGGCGTAGCGGACGAGGGAGTAGCGTTCTATCCCGTACCGCTAAAACGTGTACAAAGAATGATTGTTGCGCACGGAAACGGTGGAGAAGGCGTGCGCGCGGTTGGCAACGACAATGGTTCAAGCGATGCTGCTACAGCGGCGTTGATCTATGCTAGGTATAATCATTTTGATAACACGAAGACAGGGCGATTCGCTGTAGCCGCCGCAGCTCTTAACACAGAGTCGGTAGAAGCTGTGCACGAGTCGATGACTCCAGAGCTTGTAATGGAGAGGATGGAAAACATTCACGAGCGCGTGTAAATACCAAATCTCTATCTTTGGTGTTGAGCAAAAAATTTGCCTGAGAATGGTGCGCAAAATATGATTTTTGCAACATTCTCAGGCAATTATTAAAAGAATGAAAACGAATGAATTAGATTAGTGAATCACTCGCAATCTTCTGGCTTAGGAATCAAGAACGAGCATGCAAACGCCAAAGCAAGTAGCACGATTCCAGCAACCATCGAAGCAATATATCCAGCTGATGCTCCAGCAGATTGTACAAAATTAGTCATAACAGCGTAAAGAATCGCAAAGCTCAAGCCTGCACCAAGATTAAACGCGCCAGCATTCATTCCAGGCAAATATCCAGGATTATCCTTTGGTGAAAGCACAATTCCAAGACCGTTAAGCATAATGTTTGCAACGCCAGCATAACTGATACCAAGCCACAAAGAAAGCACTACAAGCGCCCAAACAGAAGGCGAGGCTGCAACATAAATTCCAAACACCACGCCAAGAACGCTCACAAGAATTCCAGCACGCAGCACAAGACGATACCCGAACTTTGCAGCAAGCATACCCGCAACAGGTCCAAACACGAAGCCGATGATTGCGTAAGGTGTAAGAGTTGCGAAGCTTACGATGTCCGCACCCATTCCAGCGCCAGCCTTAGCATCTTGAGCTAGCTGTGGAACAACGCCGTTCATAATTGCAAATACGCCAGTCATAGTAAGAAGCGTGCAAGAAAGCAAGCCCCAAGTGCGACGCTGACTCATATATTTTGTAGAAACAAGAGGAGCAGAGTTTTTGCCCTCTACGTTCCAGAACACTACAAAGAATACTACTGCAAGAACCACAAGACCTGCTACAAGACTCAAATTCGCGCCAGCAAGTTTACCAATCTCGTTGATAGCAAGATATGCTGCTAGGAATGCTATACCAAGGGTTACAACTCCAACCCAATCCATCTTTGGCGTATCTTGAGCATGGGATTCTTCAGCATAGAAAGCAACCAAAAGAACAGCGATTATACCAATGGCTGCCATAGTCCAGAATACGGATCTAAAGCCAAAGTTTCCTGCAAGCCAGCCGCCAAGAAGCGCATCAACGCCTGCAATACCGCCGTTCACAGAAGTCAGAATTGCCATTAGCTTTGCGTAGCGTTTTTCTTCGCTAACGCGCACGCGAAGCATAATCAAGCACATTGGTACAACAGGTCCGCTTGCTCCTTGAAGAATTCGTCCAATCATAAGAACTGTTACATTTGGCGCAATAGCGCTAACTGCACAACCCAAAATAGTGGAGATTAAAATTCCAGTAAGAACCTTTTTTCGTCCAACAAGATCAGCTAAACGCGGCAAGAACAGCGAGAATAATGCTGCTGCAGTAAAGAATACTGTTTGCGTTAAGGCGATTTGAGAATCCGTTGTTTTAAGCTCTCGAGTCATTGTTGCTAGAGCTGGAGAAAGCATAGATGCGTTAAGCTGGAATGCGAAAATCGCCACAAGCAGCGCTACCATAAGCGCTACGATTGATCGTCCACCCTTATCCAACATAGATGGTTTTTTAGATGAAACCTCAGTCATAATTAACCTCTATTTTCAATTACCTCAATTATTTCAATTCTTTTAAAGCGTCAATAATCAAATCCCAGAACTTGTTAAAGTCGAGTTTAGTTGCCACTTGAGTATGGCACTTGTCAGCCGATGGCTCTGGTCCACGCAAATCTGCCACCGTCATGCCAAGCGTCAAATCTCCCTTAATCTCAACGTCTACAGGGCATCTACGAGTTTGTACAACGCTGTGATCTATCAAATATGCAACCGTGCAAGGATCATGAACTGGTGGGTCGATAAAGTCTTGGTTGTTCTTGTATGCCTTACGGAAGAAGTCCATCAATCCGCTTGCAAAAGCAGAAAGAGGCGTACCGATAGCGTCAATCCTAGCTTGTACTTCTGGAGTGCAAAGTGCCTGATGAGTTAAATCAAGACCAACCATTGTAATAGGCCAATCTTCATTAAACACAACGTGAGCGGCTTCAGGATCTACCTTAATGTTAAACTCTGCAACTGCGCTCCAATTGCCAACGTGATAGCCGCCGCCCATGAGAACAACTTCCTTAACTCGGCTAACGATTCGTGGCTCTAGGCGAACTGCCATAGCTATGTTTGTAAGAGGCCCAGTTGGTACAAGTGTGATCGTGCCTGGCTCATGACTCATTATTGTGTCAATAATCCAGTTTACTGCGTGTCCCTCATCTAAAGGACGAGTTGGCTCTGGCAAAGTCACTCCATCCAGGCCGGTTTCTCCGTGAACAGCAGCAGCAACTTCTAGAGGACGGATCATTGGGCGGTCGCAGCCTGCGTGAACAGGGATATTTGTAGCATGTGCCATTTCTAGAGTTGCTCGCGCATTGTAAGTCACCTTTTCTAGGCTTTGATTTCCGCCGACTGTTGTTACACCAAGCAAATCAATGTTTGGATTGCCAAGCGCTAGCAGAATAGCCATAGCGTCGTCATGGCCTGGATCGCAATCTAGAATGATTGTGGTCATTTTAGCTCCTTAGTTGTTTAGTTATATTTATATGTCAGTTGTAGCTGGGATTTAGATATTTTATGCTTAGGCTTTTTAGCGAACTTCATTGTTTAGCGTAGTTTGGGATAAATCGTCAGAAACCAGTGCTAAGCAACATTTGTTTATATAAATAAACAAATGACCGTTCCAAGTATATCAATAACAAAATTCGACACAAGTCTAAGTAATTTAAAATGATATGCTTAAAATATGCACGTAATTGCAGGAAGATTTAAAGGCACGCCATTATGCGCTGCAAAGTCATGTACAAGACCAACAACAGATCGCACAAAAGAGGCGATTTTTTCTAGGCTCGACTCATGGGGAGTATGCGATGGTGCTCGAGTACTCGACTTATTCGCTGGCACAGCGGCGTTAGGTGTAGAAGCGATTTCTAGGGGCGCAAGAGAACTCGTGTGCGTGGAAGCGAACGCAGCTGCGGCGGCGTTAATAACAAAAACTGTTAAAGTACTACAAAGTCAAGGCGCGTGGAGTGAAGATTTAAGCGCTCGCGTAAATAAAAGACGCGCAGAGCAGTTCGTACAAGACTACAGCGGTGAAGCGTTCGATTTGGTGTTTGTGGATCCGCCGTACGCATTAGAGACAGAGCAAGTTGAGCTTTTGATTGAGAATATGGTCAGTAAGGGCGTTGTAAGTGCCGCAGCTGACACGCTTATTGTTTTAGAGCGTAGCGCGCGCAGTGTTGCGCCTAAGATTTGTGCTGGGTGGGAGATTTTCGACACGCGCAACTATGGCGAAACTGCTGTTATGTTCATTCAATCTACTAATTGACCTTTATTCGCGTTTAGAGCGTGACCAAGTGCGGTAGAGATTCGAGATTTTTCGCCGCTATCGAGGCGAGCCTCAGCGTCGCTAGATGGTGACTCGCCGAGAGAGCAAGAAAAATCGAGAATCTCGGTGATTAAGTGATACGCAATTGTTCAGACTTGTAAGAGGGCTGGGTGATTCTTGGTCGAACAATATAAGAGCGGCAGCCGATACCAAATAATCCAATGATCAACCACTACAAACAAACCTCAACCCAAAAACAAAATCAAAGACAAAACGGAACAACCGCAACTCTAGACTACACGTAATAGGCGGAGCGTTGTGAGACAAGAATTAGCCAGCCCTCACGCAACATCAAGTAAGAAATCGCGCTAGCGCAGCTAAATTTTACAGGTTGGCGCGCTTTGGCGAATCGCCAGAAACCTCCCACCCAAGGCTAATCAGAGTTTTTCTATCCTGCTTACTAAGCGACTTGCAATCAAGTTTCTCAATTAAATCTGGTCTAATCTGGCTAGTGCGCGCTAGTGCATCATCTCTGCGGAATCGATCCACTTTAGCGTGGTCGCCCGAAGTAAGAATCGCAGGCACGCTAAGATCGCGCCAAGTTGTGGGACGAGTGTATTGGTGATGCTCAAGAATCGCATCTGCGCCAGTGTACGACTCTTCAACAATCGACTCTGGGTTACCCATAAAGCCTGGAATCAAGCGCGTAATGGCCTCTACCATAACGCTAACAGCCACTTCGCCGCCGTTAAGAACGTAGTCGCCAATGGAATATTCGCGCACATCTACTCCGCGCGATTTATAGTATTCTGGGATTCGCGCGTCATAGCCTTCGTAGCGTCCGCACCCAAATACAAGTCGCTTTGCGCTTGCTAATTGTGTAGCGTCTTTTTGCGAAAACAGTGGGGCAGAAGGGTTTGGGAAGATTAGAACTGTGCCGTTATCGCCAATATCGGCTTTGTTATCGTCATTATCGGCGTCATCTCCATTATAAAGCAGCTCATCAAGGCATTCCGCCCACACTTCTGGCTTCATAACCATTCCAGCGCCGCCACCAACTGGCGTATCATCAACCGATTGATGAACGTCATGCGTCCATTTTCTAAGATTATACGCGTTGATTTTAAGCAAGCCATTATCTTGCGCTTTACCAAGCAAGCTCAAATCTAGCATGCGAAAATATTCAGGGAACACGGAGATTATGTCGATTTGCATTTTATAAAGCCTTTAAGCTTAAATCATGTGTTTTAGATTCCTGGGATTAATCCACCTGGAGGATCTAAAGTTAAATATTTTTCTTTAAGATTAACTTCTGGAACCAGTGCTTGAACGAAAGGCACTAGCGCAGTTTTATCATCGCCAACAGGAGTTGAAAGTCGGATTTTAAGCAATGATTGAGCACCATCAATAACGTCTACGACTTTGCCGATTTCACGCAGCGCAACTCCAAGTGAATTATTCTCACAAATGCGCGCGCTAAGACCCACCAAATCCTTAATATACCAAGCATTTTCTTGCTCTAACTCTTGCGCGCTTTGAGCCTTAGTGTAAAGCTCTAAGCCGTTTAAGGCCTCTGCATCGTTGCGATTTAGACTTTGTTCAAAAAGCAAAATCCAACGGCTTTTAAATGTTCGCGCAGACTCGATTGTAAACTTGCGCTCGCCGTCTTGCGTGTAAAGCACATTGCCTGCTTTAAAGCGCTCATAAGGTTCGTCGGTAAAAATTTGGACAGTGACTTCGCCTTTTAGTCCTTGTGCTTTTCCAATACGACAAACCCTCAGTAGGTTGTTTGAACCTTGCTGAGGGTTGTCAAAAAGTTGGTTTTTAGCCACGTTCAATCTCACTTACGTACGTCCATAATGTCTACGCGAACGTTGTGGCGGCTTAGAGCCTGTACAACAACGCGAATGGCATTAGCGGTACGACCGTTTCTTCCAATAACTCTACCGATGTCTTCTGGATTTACGCGCACGCGCAAGAGTTCGCCGCGAGCGTTTTCGTGAGAACGCACGGACACGTCATCTGGAAAATCAACGATGTTTTTAATGAGATGTTCCACAGCTTGAGCCAGCATAATTACTCAGCCTTTTCCTCGGCTTCAGCATCTGCTGCTGGAGCTTCTTCAGCTTCGTTCTTAGCGGCTTCTGCAGCAGACTGAGCCTTTGCAGCGGCTTCGGACTTAGCAGCCTTAAGCTTCTGAGCTTCGGCTTCTACAGCCTCAACGCGAGCCTGTGCGTCTGGACCAGCTTCGGAAGTCTTCAAAGTGCCTTCTGCACCTTCAAGACCCTTGAACTTCTGCCAATCGCCAGTAATCTTTAGCAGCTTCAACACTGGTTCGGTTGGCTGTGCGCCAACGCCAAGCCAGTACTGTGCGCGGTCAGACTTAATCTGAATCAAAGATGGCTGCTTGTTTGGATCGTAGATGCCGATCTCTTCGATGGACTTGCCGTTACGCTTGTTGCGCGAATCAGAAATTACAACGCGATAGAAGGCGTAGAACTTCTTGCCCAATCTCTTAAGACGAATCTTGGTTGCCAAAATGGCTCTCCTTATAACTAGAGTCGTAGAATTTCGCTCGGGTGTGGGGCACTCCTTGCGAGTTCCACTGTTCCTCGCGTGATCGATAAGAGGGCTTCGATTCACGCGAATAACTTTTCTATTATGACTGATTGCGTGGACGTTCACGCGCTTAGACCGTGCGAACGACAGGACCTACCTTTTCGCTTAGAGCGTAGCGCGCGACATTCTCTGTTTACTGTTGTATGAGGGCTGGCTAATTCTACGTTCGCGCGGATTAGCCGCGCTCGCGCCTTCGCTTGCGTTGAAAGCACACTGTGCTTTCAACTTTGAGCAAGCTCAGCGAATCGAGGTGACTTCTCGCGCATTATGCAGCTCGAAGTCGTCGATTCGCACAACGCTCCGCCTATTACGTGTTGTCTGGTGTTGCGGTTGTTCCGTTTTGGCTTTTATTTTGTTTTTGGTTGAAGTTTGTTTGTAGTGGTTGATCATTGGATTATTTGGTATCGGCTGCCGCTCTTATACTGTTCGACCAAGAATCACCCAGCCCTCTTACAAGTCTGAACAATTGCGTATCACTTAATCACCGAGATTCTCGATTTTTCTTGCTACTTCAGCGAATCACCATCAAAGATGCTGAGGTTCGCTTCATTCGCTGCGAAAAATCTCGAATCTCTACCTGACTTAGTGGGGTATTGTATGCAAAGAGCATAGTTATTCGCGCGAAGAAGGCGGCAAACTAGAGTAGGATTGAAACGCAAACGATTAACGCAAAGTGGTCGCTTCCATCCACGCGAATCGCGCGTTGCTCTGTGGCTATAGCGTTGCATCCTGTTGATTTTACTAGCACATGGTCAAGTGCAAGATTCGGCCATTTTTGCCACGTTGGCCAAGTCTTTAGTCGCTTGCCGATTTGCATTGATGCGTCTAAAAAGCCTGATTTTAGTAGCGCTCTAAAGCTTGGGTGGTCTGGAGTAGAGTTTAAGTCTCCGCCGATTATTTTGACTTTTTTGACGTCTTTGACGTTGTTTTCATTGTGATTTTCGCCGATTTTTGCAAGCGCCATTATTCCGCTGCTCCAAGCCGCACATCCGCGCATAGGCGACTTTGGATGCGCCGAAGCGAATGTTATTAAAAGATTTTCCGCGGATGAGTCGCAAGTGACCGACGTAACAATTGGCACGTTTGCTGCATCAATCTTAATCGACTTACCAAAAGATTTAACATTGCTTAGTCGCGTATAAATCGCGTTAAAGCCGCCATTTTCATGTCCGTTCGCGCTTCCCAATTGCACATGTGGAAAATCGCGCTTAATCCCAAGTTTTTCAAGGTTTTTTACAAGTTTTTTGCTTACTTCTTGTAAAAGAATCGTATCGATTTTATGCGTTTTTGCTAACTTTATTATTTGACTTGCGTTTGCGCGACCATATCTGCAATTAAGCGTCATAACGCGGATTTCTCTCGATTTTTCTAGTGATAATTCTGGCGATTTTTCCTGTTTTATTCGCAGCAATCTTACTGCCCAATACGGCGTATACGATTTTAAAGAGATTACGAATAACAGCGCATATGCTACGCACAAAAATAAATAAGATTTATAAAATTCATTTTGCGATCGTGTTGCAACTGCAGCCACAGCGCTGGCGACTTGCCCAAGTGCAGCGCAAAACGGCGCAATTGGAAGCAATGCAATAACATATGGCAGTGGCTTTAGTCTATCCGCTCCAGCTGGCAGCCACCTAAGTAGCTGCCAAGCTAGAAGCAAAACAAGTGCAACAAGTAAAATCGCAAGTAAAATAGCGTAAATCATCTACTGATTATTCGTATTATTCGCGTTATCTGCCGAAAAGACCTGCGAGTCCGCCGCCCAAATTAGGCGGTAAATCAGGCATTTCGTCAGCAAAGTCACCTTCGCCACTCATAAGATTTTGAAGATTTTCTGGCAAATTATTAGGCAAGTCCTGCTTCTTCTTCATAAAAGCAGACTCGCCATTCGCGTTATCATTTGCACTATTTGCAGAAGAATTTCCAGACAAGCGTTCTCTAAGCGCGCGCTCCTCGGCCTCGCGACGCATAGGATTACCGGACTTTCCGCCCTTCTTCTTGCTCTTCTTGTCTTTACGCTTAGACTTTCCGCCAGGACCGCCAAACCCAGGCATTCCGCCCATTCCAGGCATTCCTGCGCCGCCGCCATTGCTCATGCGCTTCATCATTTTAGCTGCTTGCTCAAAGCGTTGCAAAAGCGCATTCACTGCAGAAACTGGAACGCCTGCGCCAGCTGCAATGCGCGCGCGCCTAGAACCATCAATAATCTTGGTGTCTTTGCGCTCTTTAGGCGTCATCGAACGAATAATAGCTTCCGTACGGTCTATCTCGCGGTCATCAAACTGCTCAAGTTCCTGTCTGTGCGCTGCCATTCCAGGCATCATACCAAGAATCTTCTTCATAGAACCAAGCTTTTTAACCTGCTGAAGCTGATCCAAAAAGTCGTCTAGTCCAAAAGTTCCTTCAGATATTTTAGCGGCAGCTTTTCTAGACTCTTCCTCGTCAAACTGTTTTTGCGCATTCTCAATAAGCGTTAGAATATCGCCCATGTCGAGGATTCTTGAAGCCATTCTATCTGGATGGAAAATCTCAAAATCCTTCAAACCTTCGCCAGTAGAAGCGAACAAAATCGGCTTTCCTGTAACGCTTGCAACAGATAGCGCAGCGCCGCCTCGTGCATCGCCATCTAACTTAGAAAGCACAACACCCGTAAAGTCAACGCCCTCGTTAAACGCTTGAGCCGTACGAACAGCGTCCTGACCAATCATGGCGTCTATAACAAACAGAATTTCTTGCGGATTAACAGCATCGCGAATCTCGCGCGCCTGCTGCATAAGAGCATCGTCCACGCCAAGGCGACCAGCGGTATCGATAATAACCGTGTCGTACATTTTTGCGCGCGCGTAGTCAATAGAATCTCGCGCAACTTTAACAGGGTCTCCAGTGGCTAAACCAGCCGAAACAACTTCGCTACCACCGTCACTTTGCACGCCTCGCTCTGGCGCAAAAATCGCCACACCTGCACGCTCTGCAACAACCTCAAGCTGCGTAACAGCGTTAGGACGTTGCAAATCCGCCGCAACAAGCAAAGGCGTATGACCCGAATCCTTAAGCCAGTAGCCCAACTTTCCAGCGAGCGTTGTTTTACCAGCGCCTTGCAAACCAGCAAGCATGATTACAGTTGGTGGATATTTTGCAAAATTCAGCGGTCTATCAACGCCTGAACCCAAAACGTTTGTAAGCTCGTCGTTTACAATTCGCACAACTTGCTGAGCAGGATTCAGTGCGCTAGAAACTTCCTCGCCTAGTGCGCGCTCGCGAATTTTAGCAGTAAACGATCGCACAACATCTAGAGCTACGTCTGCGTCTAAAAGCGCACGACGAATTTCACGAATCGTGCCGTCGATGTCTGCGTCGGATAATTTCCCTTTTCTGCGCAAGTGTTTGAATGCGCCAGAAAGTCTTTCTGTTAACGAACTAAATGCTGCCATAATTGCTCTATTCTACAGGTTGTTTGGAATGTTTTGTTGTATTGCTTTTTATCATGTTTACATTGCTTTTACTTAAGACAAATGCCACGATGACCCTTGTGCGCAATCTTCGATTACAACGCCAGCGGCGGTTAAAGAGTCGCGAATCGCGTCTGCGCGTGCAAAATCCTTAGCTGCGCGTGCAATAGCCCTTTGTTCAAGCTGATTTGCAATCAAAGATTCAAGAACCTTATGCTCCGCGCTTGCGCCATTATTCGCACCTAAATCTTGCGATTTTTGCGAAAGATTGCGCCATTGTGGAGAATAAGGGTCTAGTCCAAGAGTGTCTAGCATTGCACGAACTTGCAAAACACAAGTCTTAATAAGGCTTTTAATGCCGTTGCTTTGATTTTCGTTTTGATTTTGCGCATAGTCATCCAAAAGCGCGTTACCAGAGCGAATCGCAGTAAAAATCGCAGCCAACGCGCCCGAAACGTTAATATCGTCGTTCATAGCTTTAGTAAAATCTTTTGGAAGATTATCTGCATCAACGCTTTGAACTTCCGCATAATCTGGCTGATTTTCGATTACGCGATTTGCGCGCTCGAGGAAGTTAGATATGCGATCATAAGCAGATTGTGCCTCGGTCAAAGATTGATCCGACCACTCAAGCATTGCGCGGTACTGCACGCCGCCTAGCGCGTATCGCACAACCCACGCGGATTTTTGAGCCAGAACCGATTGAACCGAAAGACCGTTTCCAAGAGATTTGCTCATTTTTTCGCCTTTAGATGTAACCCACGCGGAGTGCATCCACACGTTTGCGCTTTTCCATCCAGCAGCGAGTGTTTGCGCCATCTCGTTTTCGTGGTGTGGGAAGCGCAAGTCTAGTCCGCCGCCGTGAATGTCGAAAGCATCGCCAAGATAGCGGTGGCTCATTGCCGAGCATTCAATGTGCCAACCTGGGCGTCCTGCTCCAAACGGCGTGTTCCAGCGCGCGTCTTTTTGGTCAAAATCGCAAGGTGCTTTCCAAAGCGCAAAATCGCGAGCATCATGCTTATCTGGGCTTGCGTCAGCAGGGTCAACTGGATTGTATTTGTCGGCTTTGCTGGATTTGTCGTCGCTATTGCTGCCGTCTGAATTACCATTTTGATGTGTTAGAGCGCCGTAATCTTGCCAACTTGGCACACTAAAATACACGTTTCCAGTAGGATTGCCATTCGCGCCTGTTATTGCGTATGCATGTCCGCGATTAATCAAGCGCTGTATAAGCTCCACCATATCGTTTATGTGACCAGTCGCGCGCGGCTCCACAGTAGGCGGCATAACGCCAAGAGTGTTGTAAGCTTCAGTAAACTCGCGCTCGTAAATGTAGGCGCGCTGCCACCATGTTTGGCCATTTTCGCTAGCTTTTTTGATGATTTTATCGTCAATATCTGTAACATTTCTAACAAAAGTAACAGTGTAGCCAAGGCGCAAAAGCCATCGGCGAACAACGTCGAAGGCGATTGCTGCGCGAATATGACCTATATGAGGCGAGCTTTGCACAGTTGCGCCACACACGTACATTCCAACGTGGCCAGGAGTAACTGTTGTAAACCCGCTAGTGTTGTGCGTTGCTGTGTTATATAGGCGCAATTGTGCGGCTGCTGCTGTAAGAGTTCTGTTCGTATTTTCAAGCATAATCTCAATTATATGTTTAGCTAATAACTCACGCGTTAAGCTCGAAGTTGTCGATTCGAGTATTTGTTGCGATTATGACTTATGCTTGTATAAACATGAGTCGCAATCAACAAAGCGCGATTTGTACGAAAGGGATGCAATGACGTTTTCAAATGATTCAAAGTATAGCGAAGATCCAAACGCTGCTAATTTGAACGCTGTTATGGAAGACGATTCACAAAGCCTCCCAGATTCTGGGTCTAGCACAAGCACGAGCATACTTGAAAAGCCAGAGGTAGATGAATCAGCGCGAATGGACGATGGCGGTGACGCAGACCGCTTTGCACACTACGTTTCCAAGGATCGCGTAATCGAATCGCGCTTGACTGGGCGCCCAGTTGTAGCACTGTGTGGAAAAGTGTGGATTCCAAAACGCGAAGCTAACGACTACCCTGTTTGCCCAGAGTGCAAAAAAATCTACGAAGAGATGAACAATCTGGGCTTTTAGCCTAAAACGTTGATTTCTGTAGGAATAGCAGGGTCTCCACGCATAAGACTTTGAGCAGAAATCGGAAGTCTGCTAAGTGCTTTAGCACAATAGTCCTGTGCGCGCATAATTGCGTCATGACCCATAAACTCTGTATTAAATTCGCCATTTTGCACGTAGTCAACTAGCAAATCTTCCCAAGAATCTTGCGGCTTAAAAGTCGCGAGCGCACTCTCCGAGCCAGAAATTACATGCTCACAATCGGCTACGCCATTGCTAGCCACGCCGCCATTCGCACCGCCGCTAAAATCGTAGGAACGGTACGCAAGCTTACGCCCTGGAACAGTCGCCTTATTCTTAGACTTCTTAGCAACAGGTTGCATAACTCCATCTGTGCCCTCGCGCTCCGTAAGCTTATAAACCATTGCGCAAGTAGGTGCGCCCGAACCTGTAACAAGCATTGTTCCAATGCCGTAGGAATCAACTGGCGCATTTTGCAAAGATGCGAGCGCATACTCGTCCAAATCGTTCGTAACCGTGATTTTAGTATTTTTAGCACCCAACGCATCGAGCTGAGCGCGAACGCGACGAGCCATAACGCACAAATCGCCCGAATCAATGCGCACACCGCCAAGATCTGCACCAGCAACTTGCACGGCGGTTTTAACAGCCTCTTCTACGTTGTATGTGTCTACAAGCAACGTTGTTCCTTTTCCGAGTGCTGCAATTTGTGACTCAAAGGCATCGCGCTCCGAATCGTGCACAAGCGTAAAGCAATGCGCGGCCGTTCCAATCGCCTTAAGCCCGTAAAGCTTTGCCGCAAGCAGGTTTGCCGTGCCTTTAAAACCGCCGATTACCGCCGCGCGAGAAGCAGCCACAGCCGACCACTCGTTTGTGCGCCTGCCACCCATATCCATGCACGGCCTTCCAGCAGACGCGGAAACCATGCGTGCGGCGGCGCTCGCCACTGCGCAATCGTAGTTAAGCACGGAAAGTAGCAACGTTTCTAGCAACGTGCACTCGCCAAAAGTGCCTTCAACTTGCAAAATCGGCGAATCTGGGAAGAACATTTCGCCTTCTCTGTAACCGCGGATTTTGCCGCTAAAATGGTAGTTTTCTAGCCATTTAATGGTGTCTTTACTAACGATTTTGCGGTCTTGCAAAAATCGTAAGTCCTCGTCACTAAAGTGGAATCGCGCTAGCTCCTCTAGGGTTCTGCCTGTGCCTGCTACCACTCCGTAGCGGCGGCCTTGAGGAAGGTGCCTAGTAAAAATCTCAAAAACGCATTTGCGATTTGCTGTGCCGTCTTTTAGTGCTGCGTCGAGCATTGTGTACTCGTACATGTCTGTCATGAGTACGGAAGAGTTTGTGTAAGACTTTACTTCGGACTTTGCTTCGGACTTTGAGAAATCAAAAGAATCAAGCATTTTCAATCCTTTCTTGCGATTTTAGTAATCAAACTTAAAGCGCGTTCTTTACGACTTTTATAAGCGACTTTTACCTGCAGCCAATCATAGTCCTATGCCTATCTACGATTAGTGCGCGACGACCTGCCTTTTCGCTTAGAGCGTAGCGCGAAAAGGCAATTCGTAGCGCTGAGCCGCTCAAACGTAAAGTCCAGTGGACTTTACGTGCGGCGAAGACGTGAGCGCGCTGTAACGCGCGAACGACACAATACGCAGTAAATCCAGTACAAACTCGTGCAAAATATGCTAGTTGCGGCTTGTGTCTGGATAGTGTCAGATTCGTGGTAATCTAAAAGCATGACTATAGCTGTTTGCCCAGGCTCCTACGATCCCGTTACAGCCGGACACTTAGACGTGATACAACGTTGTACGCATCTCTTTAAAGAAGTGCATGTTTTGGTAGCTGTTAACGCGGCAAAAACGCCAATGTTTTCCGAATCGGAGCGTGTGGATATTATTCGCAATGCTGTTAAAAACCTAAAAAATGATTTTCCAGTCGGGGAATTTGCTCCACCTTTATGCGGAGCAGCACAGTCGCCAGCGTGCAAAATAGTTGTTGCCTCAACAGATGGTCTTATCACAGATTATTGCAAAAAAGTCGGCGCAACCGTAATAGTTAAGGGATTGCGCCAAAATGGTGACTATGAGGCGGAGCTTGGAATGGCTCTGGTTAATCGCAAGCTTGCTGGGATAGAAACCATGTTCCTGCCTGCAGACCCTATTTTGGAACATGTTTCTAGCTCCGTTGTAAAAGATGTTGCTCGTCACGGCGGAGACGTTTCGGGAATGGTGCCAGATAATGTGGTTCCACTTTTACAGAACGTTTTTTCTAAAACAATTGCAATATCACAAAAATACGTACAATAAAGTCATAAAATTAAAATAATAAAATAAAATTATTAGGAGAAACAGAGAGCAGCTACTTAGCGAAGGAGAAAAAATGAGCGAAAACGAAGACGACACAATGGAAAGCCAAGTATCGGCAAATCGCAGCCAAAAGTTGCCATTAAATCCAGTGATTGCAAACAACGATGATTCGCCCAGTGCTGCTTTTGAAGCTTACGACGCAGTGCCTGCGGCAAATAAGACTAAGGATGATAGTGCTGGCGATTCTTCTGCTGATTCTGCGGTTGCTGGCGATAATGCGCAAAACTTGTTCCCAATGCCAGATTTGCGTGAACGCGAAGACGGTGGTGCAATAGAATTTGAAGATGAAAAAGAAAACGTGTTTAAAGCCGCTAATCCGCAAACAGTAAGCGAAGAAGTGCGGACAAAGTCGCGTGAAGAATTCACAACGGTTTACGACATAATCGACACAATGGAAACTACGTTAAATGAAGCAAAAGGCGTGCTGTTTTCTGCTGGAATGGCAAAGATTGATCGCGAAGAATTCGGCGACTACTTATCTAGGTTAAAAGACATGCTACCAGTGCAACTTGAGCGCGCGAGTGCATTAATGCGAGAGGCAGAGAGACGCTTGCGCACGGCTCAGGCTCAAGCAAATTCAATCGTAAGTTCTGCGCAAAGCCAGGCTGCTCAGATGATTGAAGAAGCACAAGAGAGAGCTAAATTCTTGGCTGGGCAAGAAAACGTGGTCGCCATTGCAAGAAATCAGGCGCGAGGAATCGTAAACGAGGCGCAGGCAAAGGCTGATAAACTCACGCGTGGTGCGGATCAGTACAGTGCTACGGTTATGGAAGGTTTAAAACAGCAGTTAGACAAGCTAGAGCAGGATGTTCAAGCAGGTCAGCGAGTTCTAGAAGAACGCAGGCGTGCGGCGGCGCATGTGCAAGACGAGATTAACAGACAAGTTAATGGAGAAGTTGTAAACGAAAGCGAAGAAAGGAACTAAAAATGGCATCGCATCCCTCCCAGTCTTTATGGGCGGTACCAGTTGCGCAAATGGCGGCACGAGCAGGAAGTAGCATGCAATTGCATCGCGTTTTCCCGGCGCCAGAAGGTATAGGAGACAGCGTTATTGGCGTGAAGCCAGGGAGCGATGTTACAGTAGACTGCAACTTTGATTCCGTAGTGGATGGGCTTATGTTCCAGGGTACGATTACAGCGCGCGTACACGCAGAGTGCTCTAGATGCCTGATGCCGTTGCATAGGGATTGGAGCGTCGATGTGTGCGCGTTCTTTGCACAGGTGGAAAGCAAGGGTGGTGCGCGTTCCAATAATTCTAAATCTAATAGATCTAATGGCGATAATGATGATTTAGAAGATGCTGATATTTGGGACGAGGGCGACGATTCTGGAAACGTGTATCCACTGGTTGGCGGAGGCGACTTTGCTGATATCGAGGCATTGATTAGGGACACAATGGTTAGCGAGCTGCCGCTTAAACCTTTGTGTGAGCCAGATTGCAAGGGCCTTTGCTCGCAATGTGGAGAAAACTTGAACGAACATCCAGATCATCATCACGATATTACGGATATTCGGTTTGCGGCGCTTGAGGGACTTAAGCAAAAGCTTGAAAACTCGCAAAATCGCGGCTGATTTACACTAATTACGTAGTGCGCGACGACCTGCCTTTTCGCTTAGAGCGTAGCGCGAAAAGGCAATTCGGAGCGCTGAGCCGCTTAGCGTAGAAGCACGGTGTGCTTCTACGGCGGCGAAGGCGTGAGCGCAGCTAATCTGCGCGAACGACACGACCTGCCATGTAGTGTGTTTCTGAATAATGTATGGCGCTTGCTGTAATATACAGAACGCTTAAGCTCAATCGGTTGAACGAAATAGAGGAAAGATTATGGCACTGCCAAAGTACAAGACCTCGCGCGCTAATACTCATTCGCGTCGCGCCAATTGGAAGGCTTCTGCCGTGCAGACTATTACCTGCCCGAACTGCGGTTCGCCAGCGTTGTCTCACATGGCTTGCCCAACCTGCGGTAACTTCCGCGGTCGTGTGTATCGCGAAGCAATTCGCTCTGCGCACACCAAGTAGGTTGTATTTTAAAAGAACCCTGCCATCGACGGGTGGCAGGGTTCTTGTGTTTTTGCACGCTTTTATTGAGCTTGAAATTGCATGAGGTTGTAAATCAACGACTTCAACGCATGCGCTATAATGTTGAAAATATGAGTGGGAACAATACAAAAGATCAGCATGACATTCAAGATGATGTAAAAAATGACGTTCAAAATCGCAATTATCAGAACCCAAATCATCCAGAAAATGCTAGAACTAGCAGCATAGGTGTTACGCGTTCTAAAGACGGACATACTCATGATGGTGACCCTACTCAGGAGCTTTTACGCGCGCTCGGTACTACGATTTCGCCAGATTTACTTGTTGAGGCGCTCACTCATCGCTCGTTTTCGCACGAGCATCCAGGCACTAAAAACTACGAGCGTCTAGAGTTTTTGGGAGACGCTGTTTTGGAGCTTGTTTCTACAGAAACGCTGTTTTCTGCTCACCCAGATATGACGGAAGGTCAGTTGGCTAAGCTTCGCGCTAAGGCTGTTTCGGAGTGGGCTTTGAGCGCGGTTGCGCGAGATAAGTTGCACGTTGGACCGTATATTCTTTTGGGTCATGGCGAGATGGAGCATGGCGGCGCTCAAAAAGACTCGATTTTGTGCGATATTGTTGAGGCGCTTATTGGCGCGACTTTTGTTGAGCATGGCATTGACGAGGCGCGCGCTGTAGTGCATCGTTTGATTGACGACACTTTGGCGGAGGTTCTTACAGAAGGTCCTGCTCTGGATTGGAAGACTTCGCTTACGGTTTTGGCGCACGAGATGGGGCTTGACGAGCCGCAATATAGGATGTCGGTTTCTGGCCCAGATTATGCGCCCGTGTTCCATGCGCGCGCGGTTTTGGCACACGAAAGCGGCGACGAGCTGTTGGGTGAGGCGGATGGTTCTAGTAAGCGTAAGGCTCAGCTTGCTGCTGCAGATAAAGCTTGGCACGTGTTGGATAGAAGGCGTAAGTCTAGCGGAGAAAGCGGTAATTAGAGCTTTCTGATTGCTGTGATATAAGCGATTTGAGGCGGTTCTATGGCTAGCAGTCGTAATAATAATGATTTATTATTTGACGATGGTTTGGTATCGTCAACGGAAGCTTCCGACTTATCCGATCGGTATATTGATTATTTGCGTTCAAATAAAGGCCTTGGAAGTCGCACTCTTCGCGCATATAGGGTAGATGTTTTGCAATGTCTTGAATGGTGTGGTGTAAACGATCTTTCTGATTTAAATTCTGTGTCTACAAGCGTTCTGCGTCAATGGATGTATTGGCTTAATAAGAATCACGCGCGCTCTAGTTTGGCTCGCAAAGTAGTGGCTGTGCGCGGCTTTTTTGCGTGGACTACGCACGTTGGTTTGATTAGCGCAAATCCTGCGCAAATTCTTAATACACCTAAAATTGTTAATGAGCTTCCTACGGTTTTAGACGAGGCGCAAGCGGAAAAGTTATTGGATTGTGCTGAGGATCGTTCTGAAGATTATGCTGTGGATAAGTCGCCAGAAACCGAGCATCAAGAAAATACACCACTAAAGTCGCAAATAAAAATGCGAATAAAATCTAAAATAAAATCTCAAACAGAAACGAAACAAGAGTATGTAATCGCACTCAGAAATGCTGCGATTTTAGAGCTTTTATATGCCACGGGCATGCGTGTGGGGGAGCTTACGGGTCTTAATGTGCAAGATATGGATTTTGAAAATCACACTGTAAAAGTTACAGGTAAGGGAAACAAGCAGCGTGTAGTACCATTCGGTGTTCCTGCTGCAAAAGCGTGTAAAAAGTGGCTTGACTGTGGGAGAAGTGCGCTGCAAGAAAAATCTGCCGCAAGCTCGCAAGCGCTGTTTTTGGGCGCGCGAGCAAAGCGCATTGACCAGCGCATTGTTAGGAGCATTGTTCACGAGGCTGCAGCTGCTGCAAACGTGCCAGATGTTGCGCCGCACGCGCTTCGCCACAGTGCTGCAACACATATGCTCAACGGGGGAGCGGACCTTCGCGAGGTTCAGGAGCTTTTGGGGCATTCGTCGCTTAACACAACGCAGCGCTACACGCACGTTTCTATTCAGGCTCTTAAACAGCGTTACTCGCAAGCCTTCCCGCGTGCGTAGATTTTGCGATCATCTATCATAATGTGAACCGCACTGAACTATTCTCATTATGTTTCCATCGATTCGGTAAACTATTCTGTTACAGTCATCAATCCGTCTACTCCAGTATCCAGAAAAATCACCTTTCAGAGGTTCTGGTTTACCTATGCCGTTATATCCGTTGCGATCAATATCTTTAAGAAGCTGAAGGATCCTCTTAAGAGTTTTCTTATCTTGCTTAGACCAGTACTCAAAGTCTTCCCACGCTTCATCTGTCCAGGCTTTAATCATCGAGCGGAACCTCGTGTATAGTGCCGCCTGTTTCTTCCATGTGTGCTATGGATTTTTTAAGACGACTTATATTCTCCGGATTGTAAAACGGATCTGCTGAAACTTCGAATGGTATTCTGTGTTCTCTTCCAACTTTCTTAGCAAATATTGTGAATGCTGCACTCATTGAAAGCCCTAGTTCTCGGCAAACATTTTCCATAAGTCGTTTATCGTCTGCATTTAGCTTGAAATTAATGTTCACTGTATTTGTTGTCATCTAAATTACCACCTTTCTAAATAAGATTTTAATAAAAATGCAATAAAAAATAAAGTATTTTTCTTTATTTTCATTTATACAGACAAGGTTTATACAGAGAATACAAAGATGTGATTTGAGTCACGTTTGGTGGCAAAATGGTGGCAAAATCGCGCAAAGTCAAAAATCTCGGAGCGTGCGTTGCGTGGCTAAATGTATAATCGATTTATAAGCTTGATAGGAGGGTAAAACAGTGGTTGATGATTCAAATAAGCCTGAATCAAGCGCATCATTGAATGAGAATGCAGCGAATCAAAACGACTCCAGCACGCCAGAATCCAGCGCGGCAGACGTTGAAATGAGCCAGTACGTGGCAGATCGCGCTCGCGTAAACGAAGATAAAATTCGCCAAGACGAGCAGATTGTTGCCGAATTTGGCGAGTACAATTACGGCTGGCATGATTCGGATGCTGCAGGCGAAGCTGCAAAGAAGGGCATTGACGAGTCGGTTGTTCGCGCAATCTCCGCAGACAAACACGAGCCAGAATGGATGCTAAACCTTCGTTTGCAAGGCTACCGCGCGTTTTTGCAAAAGCCGATGCCTGATTGGGGAGTGGATTTAAGCGGTTTTGACGCAGACGATTTTAAATACTACGTTCGTCCAGTTCACGATCAAGCGAAAACTTGGGATGATTTGCCAGAAGATATTCGCAAAACTTACGATAGGCTTGGCATTCCAGAAGCGGAGAAAAAGCGTTTAGTTTCAGGCGTTGCAGCACAGTACGAGTCGGAAGTTATTTACAATTCGATTCGCGAGGATTTAGCAGCTCAAGGCGTGATTTTTGTTGATACGGATACAGCAGTGCAAAAGTATCCAGAGCTTGTAAAAAAGTATTTTGCAACTGTGATTCCAGTTGACGACAACAAGTTTGCGGCTCTTAACACAGCGGCTTGGAGTGGCGGATCGTTTGTGTACGTGCCAAAAGGCGTGCATGTAGATATTCCGCTTCAAGCTTACTTCCGCATTAACACGCCGAACATGGGGCAGTTTGAGCGCACGTTGATTATTGCAGACGAAGGATCGTACGTGCACTACGTTGAAGGTTGCACAGCTCCGATCTATTCCACGGACTCACTCCATGCTGCAAACGTTGAGATTGTTGTAGAAAAGCATGCGCGCGTGCGCTACACAACCGTGCAAAATTGGTCAAATAACGTATACAACTTGGTAACTCAGCGAGCTTACGTGCGCGAAGGCGGCACAATGGAGTGGGTTGATGGAAACATTGGCTCCAAGGCTACTATGAAGTATCCTGCATGCATTCTTGCTGAGCCGTACGCAAAAGCAGAAACCATGTCTTTGAGCTTTGCGGGCCGCGGTCAGTACCAAGATACGGGTGCGAAGATGATTCATTTGGCTCCGCACACGAGTTCTACGATTGTTGCTAAGTCGATTTCGCGCGGCGGTGGACGCTCTGCTTACCGCGGTCTTGTGAAGATTGTTAAGGGCGCTAGCGGCTCTAGCTCTTCAGTTGTGTGCGACGCTTTGCTTGTTGACGATTTTTCAAGGTCCGACACTTATCCGCATGTTGACGTGCGCGAAGATAACGTTTCGATGGCTCACGAGGCCACTGTTTCTAAGGTTTCCGAAGATCAGCTTTTCTACTTGATGAGTCGAGGGCTGGAAGAAAAAGAGGCTATGGGAATGATTGTGCGCGGCTTTGTGGAGCCGATTAGTCGCCAGTTGCCTATGGAGTATGCTCTGGAGCTTAATCGTCTTGTGGAATTGCAAATGGAAGGATCCGTGGGGTGATGAGCGAAGATCTGAAAAAGAATTTAGGCAATAAAATGACGGAAAAAGAAATTAATATTCCTGTAGCAGACCCTAATGATCCTTACGCGGTTCCTGCTGCAATGCCTTCTAGTGCAGATAAATCCGTGCGCTCTTTTAATGTGCAAGATTTTGCGATTCCAACTAGAAAGCAGGAAGATTGGCGATATACGCCAGTTGAGCGAATTTCCGAGTTTTTTGATAGTTTTAAGCCGTCTAATAACGTTGCTGTGGAGCTAAAAGGTGTTGATGGCGATTCGCATGTAACGATGCAAATTTTGCCTAAAAACGAGGCTCCGCATACAGAGATGAAGCCTTCGGATCGCGTGGCTGCTGTTGCGTGGAATTCTGCAAAGTCGGCGTACGTTTTGCATGTTTGTGGCGAAGTTACAAAGCCAATAATATTGCAAATTCACGGAAACAACTTGCAATCGCTAGACGCTGCGAAATCACTTGACGCATTGCACTTAGTGATTGAAGCCGATTCTTACACAAACGCGGATATTATCGTAGAACACACAGGAGTTGCAAAGCTTGCTGAAGGCGTAGAAATCATTCTTGGAGATAACGCGCATGTTTCTACAACGTTCATTCAAGAGTGGGATTCAGGCAGCAAACACGTTGGAAATCATAGGATTCACGTTGGGCAGGGTGCTTCGCTTCGTCACACAATGGTCACGCTTGGCGGAGATGTTGTGCGAATCCGCATGGATCAGGATTTTGGTGGCGAAAAGGGCGATTTAAACATGCTTGGCATGTATTTTGTGGATCCAGGCGAGCATGTTGAGCATCGTACGATGGTTGTGCACAATCACCCAGAATGCAAGTCGCGAGTAGTGTATAAGGGCGCGCTTTACGGCAAGGGAGCGCATTCTACATGGGTTGGAAACGCGCTTATTAAGCCAGAAGCTCCAGGCACGGATTCGTACGAGTTGAACAGAAACCTGGTGCTAACTCCTGGCGCGATTGCCGATTCGGAGCCAAATCTAGAAATCGAAAATGGAAATATTATTGGCGCAGGTCATGCAAGTTCTGTCGGCAGATTCGACGACGAGGAGCTGTTTTACTTGCAATCTCGCGGCGTGAGCGAAGCGGATGCGAGAAAGCTTGTTGTGCGCGGATTCTTTAACGAGCTTATTGAGGAGATTGGCGTGCCGCAAATCGTAGATCATTTGATGGCTGCGATTGAGAGGCGTTTAGCTAAGACGGAAGAATCGCAAGCAGCCGCAGAATCTGTAAATGCGGAAAAATCGCCAGAAACCGAAGAATAGGAGATAAACATGTCAACTTTAGAAATCAAGGATTTGTACGCGTCTGTAGAAACAAAAGAGGGACGCAAGCAAATCTTAAAGGGCGTAAATCTTACAGTTAATTCTGGCGAAACGCACGCTATTATGGGTCCGAATGGCTCTGGAAAGTCTACTCTCGCATACACTTTGGCAGGTCACCCAAAGTACGAAGTGGATTCGGGTCAGGTGCTTCTAGACGGCGAAGATATTTTGAAGATGACTCCAGACGAGCGCGCAAAAGCTGGGCTGTTTCTTGCAATGCAATACCCGGTAGAGGTACCTGGCGTTTCGATGACGAACTTTTTGCGCACAGCAAAAACAGAAGTGAGCGGCGAGGCTCCGACTTTGCGCGCGTGGGTTAAAGAGCTTAACGAAGCAATGAAGCGCTTAAGAATGGACCCAAAGTTTGCATCTCGTTCTGTAAACGAGGGATTTTCAGGCGGCGAGAAAAAGCGCGCGGAAGTTTTGCAACTAGAGATTTTAAAACCAAAGTTTGCAATTTTAGATGAGACGGATTCTGGGTTAGACGTGGATGCTTTGCGAATTGTTTCGGAAGGCGTAAATCGCGCCAAAGAAAGCACTGGTTTGGGCATTATGATGGTTACGCATTACACGCGAATCCTAAAGTACATTAAGCCAGATATTGTTCACGTTTTTGCGCAAGGTCACTTTGTAAAGACGGCAGGACCGGAGCTTGCAGACGAGTTGGAAGAAGAAGGATACGACAAGTATTTGCCAGAAGGTGCCAGCGAATCTGCGATTGCGTGAGTCTGCGATTGCATGAGCGGCGTGTCTAAAGCCGCGAGTAAACTCGTCTAGGTTTGGCTAAATAAAACGGAAGAGGTTTGTAATGACTGTTCGCGGTGATATTAGAAATGTGGCAATCGTAGCGCACGTTGATCATGGTAAAACAACGCTCGTAAATGCCATGCTTCAGCAGTCGCACGTATTCTCTGAGCGAGAAGAAGTGCCAGACCGCGTAATGGACTCCAACGACCTTGAGCGCGAAAAAGGCATCACCATTCTTGCCAAGAACACTGCTGTGCAATACACTGGCCCGCTCGCAGAAAAGTACGGTCACCCAGAGGGAATTACAATCAACGTAATCGATACCCCAGGTCACGCCGACTTTGGTGGAGAGGTAGAGCGCGGCATTTCCATGGTTGATGGCGTTGTGCTGCTTGTTGACGCTTCCGAAGGCCCACTTCCGCAAACTCGATTCGTTCTACGTAAGGCTCTTGAGGCAAAGTTGCCAGTGATTTTGTGCGTTAACAAAACGGATCGTCCAGACGCGCGTATTGACGAGGTTGTGAGCGAAGCTACAGATTTGCTTCTCGGTCTTGCACAAGACGTTGTTGAAGAAGGAATCGACCTAGATATTGATTCGCTTCTTGATTTGCCTGTTATTTATTGCGCTGCAAAAGCTGGCTATGCATCCTTGAATCAGCCAGAAAACGGTGGCTTGCCAGATAACGATAATTTGGAGCCTCTTTTTGACTCTATTATCTCCAACATTCCAGCACCAGAATACGAGGAAGGCGCACCTCTTCAGGCGCACGTTGCAAACATCGATTCTTCCGACTTCCTTGGTCGCCTCGGCTTAGTGCGAATCTACAATGGCACTTTGGAAAAGGGTAAGACTTACGGGCTTTCTCGTGTAGACGGCTCTATTGAAAACTTCCGTGTTTCTGAGCTTTTGCGCACGCAAGGCTTGGAGCGCACTCCTGTTGCATCTGCAGGTCCTGGAGATATTGTTGCAGTTGCAGGCGTTAATGACATTATGATTGGCGAGACGATTGTAGATCAGAACGATCCAAAGCCTCTTCCATTGATTCACGTTGACGATCCAGCTATCTCCATGACTTTCGGAATTAACGATTCGCCGCTTGCTGGCACAGAAGGCAAGGATCACAAGCTTACAGCGCGCATGATTAAAGATAGGCTTGATCGAGAGCTTATTGGTAACGTGTCTATTAAGGTTCTTCCAACAGACCGCCCAGATGCTTGGGAAGTTCAGGGTCGTGGCGAGTTGGCGTTGGCAGTTTTGGCGGAGCAAATGCGTCGCGAAGGCTACGAGCTTACAGTTGGTCGTCCTCAAGTTGTTACTAAGACGATTGACGGCCAAATTAACGAGCCTATGGAAAACACTACGATTGATGTTCCAGAAGAATACATGGGTACTGTTACGCAGCTTATGGCGGATCGCAAGGGTCGCATGGATTCTATGAGCAATCACGGATCTGGCTGGATTCGCTTGCAATTTACTGTTCCTTCGCGTGGTCTTATTGGCTTCCGCACAGCTCTTCTTTCTGCGACTCGCGGAACGGGAATCGCAAGCTCTATTTCTGCAGGCTATGCTCCATGGGCTGGTCAGATTGTAACTCGTCAAAACGGCTCCATGGTTTGCGATCGTAAGGGTGTTGCAACGCCTTATGCTATGCAGCGTTTGCAGGCGCGCGGCGTGTTCTTTGTGGATCCGCAAAGCCCAGTTTACGAAGGTCAAATCGTTGGTATTAACAACAAGCCAGATGAGTTGGATGTTAACATTACGCTTGCTAAGCATATGACTAACATGCGTTCTTCAACCGCTGATGTGCTTGAAACTTTGACTCCACCAATCAAGATGAGCTTGGAAGAGTCGCTTGACTTTGCTAACGAAGATGAGTGTGTGGAAGTTACGCCTGAGTCTATTCGCGTGCGCAAGATTATTTTGAGCCGTGATGAATGGTATAAGTGGCGTGCTAAGCAGCGTCGTCAAAATAATGCTGCGTGATTCCTTAAAATGATGTTCAACATGAAGTCGCATTCCGTGCTATTTGCTAGCAAGTGTGCGGCTTCATGCGTTTTAGCGGTATTTTGCGCGGTTTTGGGCACTTTTGCGCATCGAATGGGCGCTATGTATAACTTTCCGTACGGTCTTGTAATCGCGCTTTTGCTTGTTACTTTGAGCGCGTGTTTTGCTCGCATGCTTTGTGGCATGTTTGGTTTGATTTTGCACTCAATCGTGTGCTGTTCGGTTGTGTGGATGATTGCGCTTGGATGGTTTAGGATTTTTGGCGCGTTTCGAGGCGTGCTAGTTGCCGTTGGATTTGGCGTGGATAATCTTCCGTGGATCGCGCAAAATGCTGGATATTTTTGGCTTTATGGCATTATTATCGCTCACGTAGTTTTGCTTTTTATGCCTAATAAATTTTTTATTATTTCTGGTGCTAAATAAGCGGTGCTAAATAAGTGTAAGTTAGTTTATAGGTGAATTTTTATAGGTGAATTTGCTGCATGTTTGTGCAAAAATAACATTATGCAGTAGTCTTACTTACAAGTCTTATAGTCTTAAAGTCTTATAGTCTTAAAGTCTTATAGTCTTAAAGTCTTATAGTCTTATAGTCTTATAGTCTTATAGTCTTAGAGTAGTTTTGAGGAATAGTCATGAATAGCAATATAGTCATGAATAGTAATAAGAACAGTAATAATGCCCGTAAATTATGCTATTTAGGGCCGGAAGGTTCTTTTACTCATCAAGCTGCTTTAAAAGTTAAAGAACAATGTAAATCGTTAGATGCTTTGCGTCTTATTCCAACTGCGTGTGAGAATATTCGTAATATTGCTAGCAAAATTGAAGATTGCTACCATTTGGGTATTATTGCGTGGGAAAACAATATTGAAGGCGTAGTAATACCTAATTTAGATTTATTAATTGATGCGAAAAATATGGTTGGCATTGCTCGCTTGGGCGTTGATATAAGTTTTGATGCTGTTGTTTGCCAGTCGGATTCAATCGATAACTGTTCGACTATTGTTGCTCATCCTCACGCGTTGGCGCAATGCCGTAAGTTTGCTCAAAAGCACGGATTGAAAGAAAAAACTGCGTCTTCAAACGCTGCTGCTTGTAGGGATTTAGTTCCTGGCGAAGTTGCTTTGTGCCCTAAAATTTGTGCTGATTTATACAATAGGCAAATTGTGAGTGAAGCTGTTGAAGATTTTTCTGGCGCTCGCACTGAGTTTTTAGTGTTAGCTCCTAGAGATGAGGCTTTAAGTTTTGTTAGTATGCATCGCGAATGCTATTCATCTTTTTCTTCGATTATTGCTTTTATTCCGCGTTGTACAGGTGCTGGAGTGCTAGCAAATTTGCTTGACGTTGTGCGCGATCATGGTCTTAATATGACTTCTTTTATGTCTAGGCCTATTAAAGGTCAAGATGGTTTATATAGTTTTATTGCCACTGTTGATTCTGCTCCTTGGGATTCTACGTGTAAAGCTATGATTCAAGAAGTTGTTGAACATGGTGATTGGGTGCGAGTTTTAGCGGTGTATCCTTCTGATAATCGCAATAATCCGGTTATGAATGATTGGATGCTGCCTAATGGCGGAGTGTGTATTGATGCTCCAGGCGATGCTCTAGTTGATGCTTTGAGCGCTTTGAACACAATGCGTGCAGAAAGAGAATTATTATGGTAGAAGATGCTGAATTTTCTCAAAAATTTTCTGTTGGTATTGTAGGACTTGGACTTATTGGCGGATCAATCGCAAAGCGTTTGGCTGCGACTGGCTCTTGCAAAGTGTACGCGTATAATCGCCATCAAACAATGTATAAAGAGGCGAGGGCGCTTGGAATCACTTGCGTTGAAAGCGTTGCGGATCTTGCGCGCATGCAGCCAAATGTTTTGATTTTGTGCAATTCGCTTGCTGCTATGCCAGAAGTTCTTGGCGAGATTTCGCGCGGAATCAACAAGCAGCGCACTACTTTGACGGATGTTGGTAGCGTTAAGGGGCTTGTGCGCGAGCAGGTTAAGGCCGCGGGGCTTGGCGATTGTTACATTGGCGCGCATCCTATGGCTGGAAGCGAGTTTACGGGTTGGCAGGCGTCGAGCGCGGAGTTGCTGCGCGGCGCGCTTTGGGCAGTTAGCGTTGATGAGAGCAGTGATTTTTGGCGGTTTTGCGCGGTTTTGCGCGTTATTGTGGCGTTGTGTGGCAATCGCGCGCTTGTGTTGAACGATTCTATACACGACGCTTCGGCGGCGCTGATTTCGCACATGCCGCACGTTGTTGCTACAGCGCTGGCGAACGTTTTGTGCGGAAGCGAAAATCGCAATGTTGCGTTGCAAATGTCGGCTGGTTCTTGGCGAGATATGACACGAGTGGCGCTTACGGATCCAGATCGCACGCGTGCAATGGTTGTGGAAAATCGGCGAAATGTGGCGGATTTGCTTGGGAGTGTGATTGAGGAGTTGAGTTTTGCGAAGAAGATGCTTGAGGGAAGCGATGGCGATTCGGCGGTTGCTAGCGATGAGCGCGCGTTTTTTGCTAAGGCTGATTCTTGGCGCGAATACAAGTATAAGGAGCGCGCGGTTGCTTGCGATAAGTCGGCTGGCGATTTGCGCGAGCTTCGATTTGCACTTGATTGTGCAGGTGATTGGCAAAGTCAGCTGATTCAAAGCGCGCAAAGCGGCGAGCAGATTGTTGGCGTGGCGTTTAGCGATTCTGCGGTTGCTTGCGCATTACGCAACTCGAAGTGGTAGATTCGAGCGGCATATAATTGACATATGACCGAATCGCAGCAATCACCATTTTCCCCAAAAATCCAGCAGTTTCTAAACCACATAAGCGTGGAGCGTGGGCTTTCTCCCAAAACCGTTGAAGCTTACGAGTCGGATCTTACAAAATACACGAACTGGCTGCGTGAAGCCCGAAAAATAAACGATGTTAATGAAATCACGCAACTAGATATTGAAGAATACGTGCGCGCAATGTCATCACAAGCAATGGCATCGCAAAACTTAGGGCCTCGCACGATTGCGCGGCGAATCGCAAGCATCCACGAGTGGAACAAATTCATGCTTTCCAACGCGCAAATCGCAAGCGACCCTTCTGCAGAAGTCAAAGCGCCAAAGCAAGCGGAGCATCTTCCAGACGTGCTCAGCATTAGCGAAGTGGAGCGCGTAATCGATGCTGCTGGCGGATTTGGTAGCACGGATGCTGTCTCGCTTCGAGACCGTGCGCTTGTGGAATTTTTGTACGCGACTGGCGCGCGTGTGAGCGAGGCGGTTGGACTAAAATTCGAGGATATTGATTTGACGGAATCAGTTGTGCGGCTTAGTGGCAAGGGTCAAAAGCAGAGGCTTGTGCCGATTGGAAAGTGCGCGGTACGTGCGTTGCGCGATTATTTAGCTAACGCAAGACCTATTCTTGCAAGTCGCGCGCAAAAGTCGCCCGCAACCGCAAAGTCGCGACTCAACTCATCATCAAACTCATCGTCAAAATCTGTTAATTCTCACGTGATTTTCCTAAATAAACGCGGCAAATCGCTGTCTCGCCAATCCGCGTGGGAGGCGATTTCGCGCGCTGGCAAAATGGCTAAAATTGGCAAAGAATTGCATCCTCACACGTTTCGACATTCATTTGCAACGCATTTGATTTCAGGGGGCGCCGATGTTCGCACTGTGCAGGAGCTGCTTGGGCACGCGTCTGTTACAACAACGCAAATTTACACGCATATAAGTCCAGATGCGCTTATGGAGGCGTATGTTATGAGCCATCCGCGTGCGAGATAGCTTCACAACGACGCATCGATTCACTGAACATACCTTTTGATAAACTGGAGCGTATGCCTACTGATTTACTTGGACGCGAATATGAGACTTTCCGCGCGCCCGATGCGCTTACAACGCACGGTCCTGCGCGCATTATTGCTATGTGTAACCAGAAGGGTGGCGTTGGTAAAACTACCAGCTCCATCAATATCGCTGGTGCACTGAGTCAATACGGTAGGCGAGTTTTAATTGTTGACTTCGATCCGCAAGGCGCTGCAACGGTGGGGCTTGGGATTAATGCGAACGCGCTTGATAACACGGTTTATACGGCGCTTTTTGATTCTTCTGTAGACGTGCACGATGTGATTCGTCACACTGCCACCGAAAACATTGACGTTATGCCTGCAAACATTGATCTTTCTGCTGCAGAGGTGCAGCTTGTTACCGAGGTTGGTCGCGAGCAGATTTTGGCTGGCGTGTTGCGTAAAGTTCGTAACGAATACGACGTTATTATTATTGACTGCCAGCCTTCGCTTGGCTTGCTCACTGTAAACGCGCTTACGGCGGCGGATGGTGTGATTATTCCTGTTGCTGCGGAGTTCTTTGCGCTTAGAGGCGTGGCGCTGCTTATGCAGTCGATTGAAAAAGTGCAGCACAGAATTAACCCAGATTTGCAAGTGTTTGGCGTGCTCGTTACTATGTTTACGCGCACTTTGCATAGCGAAGAGGTTTTGCAAAGGATTTACGAGGCTTTCCAGGGGCGCGTGCTGCATTCTGTTATTTCGCGTTCGATTAAGCTGCCAGATTCCACTGTTGCGGCGGTTCCGATTACGATTTTTGCTCCTGAGCATAAGACTGCTAAGGAGTATCGCGAGGTTGCGCGCGAGCTGATTTCTAACGGCGTTGTTGAATAGCGCTTTGCGTGACGATCTGCCTTCGCATTGCGCTGTAGTGCGCGAACGATATTTCCGCTTTTTGTTGTTGATTTTGTGGTTTTGAGCTACAAAGTCGGGAAAACTTTCCGCTTTTTGTTGCTCGACACGCCAATTAGAGCAACATTCTCTCGCGCGACGACCTGCCTTTTTGCTTAAAGCGTAGCACGCGGTACGACACGCTGAAATTCAGTACAATCGCACTACATAGCTTGCGTAGATTAGCTGCGATGTTTGCGCTCGGGCACGGGCTTTAATCGCACGATTGTGCGCGCGTCGATGAACATTTCTTGCTCGGGTCGGCTTCCGTTTGCTGCCGCGTCTCGCATAAGATGCAATGTTGCGCCGTCCCAGCTTATTACGTGACCAATCGCGTCGTGGTATTCGATTTTTTGCGCGCTGCCATTGCCTGTTTGAGCATTGTCATTGTTTGCTTGCTCGCTGCCAGCTGTTTCTGTTCTGCCATTGTTTGTTTGTGCGTTGCAATTGGTTTGCGATCTTTCTCCGCCGCCTGATTGCGCAATTTTGTACGTTCGCACAACAATTCGTGCGCCAACTGGTATAAACTCTGGCAGAATCTGCCGCCTAATTAAGCTAATCGTAGTGCTGCCTTCCGTGTTATTTGTGTCTTCGCGTTATTTGCCGTGTGTTTTGCTTTGACTTTGTTAATTGTATCGCAGTGCTCTCAAACTTGTGACGTTTTGTATTACGGTGTAGCGCGCGAACGACATTTCCGCTTTTTGTTGCTGATTTTGTGGTTTTGAGCAACATTTTCGGGCGTTCCGACCTGCCTGAGCGCTTTTATGTAGTGCGTTTGTATCAAAAACGCTGAAATTCAGTACAATCTCACTACATAGCTGGCGATTTGTGGTCAGTGCGCATCCGAACCACAAGATGTTGTGGTTTTACGACACGCGGAGTGCGCAACATACTACACCATATTCATGAAACTATTCTGTTATTAGTGATCAATCAATATATTTTTTTGTAAAAGAGAACAATTATAAAAACTTTTCCTTAAAGTTCTGTTAAAGTCTATTTTTTCTTGCAATTCGTTATGGGGGGGGGGGTATATTTGCTAAATGCTTTTGCTTGAGTACTTTAGTAAAGCTGCGCGTTCTGCTGCTTTATTGTTGTGCTCACATGTGGAATCGCATTAAGCGTTGTTTGTAAATGCTGCAATTGCTAAATGCTAGTTCATGTATTTGAATGCTCTTAGTACTTCTGTACTTGATACGTGTAGTATTCTGCCCAATTTTGGGATTCGTGTAAAAGCAGGGTGTTGCTTATGCAATAGCCGAAATTGCCAAAATGGCTAGGATGTACAAACTAGCCAAAAATGACAATCGAAGGTGAGTCGATTATGTTACCTGCAAAGTTTGCTCGTTTCGCATCTCGCGTGTGCCGCATTGCGCAGAAGGTTTTTTCTGTGAGCGATACTGACAATGCGAATAGTGTGGCAGATACGTCTGCTGGTTCTGACTCTACCTATTCAACGCGCCCAGATTCCGACTACCACAGTGCGCCAATTTATTCGTACTCAAATATTCAAGTAAATTCTTCATCATCTTCTTTATCTTCATCATCTTCTTTATCTTCATCATCTGAGAATGATTCATTAAGCTCATACGTAGGTAAAACAGCAAGAAAATCGCATATCTTCCGAAACATGATTCTTGCAATAATTGTCACCTTTGCCACCATAGTAACCATGCTCATCGTGCCGCCGCTAAAAGAAGCTAATGCTGCTAATGTTGCTTGGGATTACATTGGTAATGGATATATTTCTCCTGATTCTGTTGCGAGTCACGATGTATATCGTGATTTCGATGTTCAGCCACCAGATATAGATACAATAACAATTAATGGAAAGAAAAAAACGACCATCACTTGGAATGTTCTTTTTAACGCAAATGGATGCAGACTTAAAAAAATAGAAAATCCAAATGCAGTGTGTACTTCTGACAATTTTCAACATGCGTATAGTGGTAGACCTGATTTTTATCTTATTTTGCCAAAAAACATCAAGGATAATACCATAAGAATTACGAGATATCGTACAAAAGCTATTCTCGGTATTGGTGGCAACAAGTTTGCGTGGGAATTACGAGGCAAAGATCAAGTACCAAGCGATTTTAATAATGTTTTTAGTAATTCTACGCGCATACCGGGTGATCCTGATTATGATAGTTTCTGGAAAGACTCTATTGAACGATGTGGTTTAGGTACAGATGCAACATGTGAAGTCGATACATGGCGTCGAGCTGGTAATTTTGGTAGATTATTTAAATCTTGGGAACAAGATAACGATGCAGATTCTATTCGCTGGATTGTTACTGCAGAAGTTGAAGATGGCGTTGATCCTTATAAATTACCTTTTATGGCAGGTTGGATTTCCTACACAGGAGATAAGCACAAGTTTACAGTTTTTGGTCCCTATGATCACGATGGTGACGGCATACCAGACTTGGAAGAGTTTAAGTTTGGTTTAAATCCTAAAAATAATGATGATATCCAATTCCCAAAGAAGTCTAAAAATGATGCTGTTTACGGTAAAGTTACTTCCGTAAAGCCGTATATCAACACTGGTGAGTGGGTTGGCAATTCATATTCCGGCGATTTTAAATATTACAAGGACATGCCAAATCAAGGGATCAGAACTACGTCTGAGGTAATTCCAACTGATGCTGGAATAGAATTTACTTTTAAAAAGACCAGTTTCGGTACTAAAGAAGAACTTCCTGATGGTGTTACAAGAGTTAATAATCCTAATAATATGAAACCTGGTGAAGCATATATTAATTCAAAAACAGGCGAAGTTAAGTATAGTCCTAAGCCTTCTGATAGAGGGAAAACCATACATTTTGATGTTCAAATAAACTATCCTGACCCTAGACCTAACAATTGTAAAATGAACAATTCAATTGTGAAGGTTAAAGGCGTTGATATACACGTTGTTTCACAAGCCTCACTGTATAATCCGTACTACGACACTACTACAGTAAAAGCTGGTGAAGGTAAAGATTCTAATTCTCCTAGGGATAGGGGAGGCAAAGCATTCCCCTCTGGCACTAGGTTCAGAGCAGAAACTTATAATAAGTATCAGAATCCACCAACTTGGGCAAAGATTAAGAATGAGTCAACTGGTGTTGTTACCTTCCACCCAAATAAGTGGGTTCCTGCTTCTAAACCTAATCAACCTGAAAATAGACCTGTAGTTGTGTATTATCCTGATGGCTCAACTTCAAAGGATCCTGATTCTGGTAATAATGGTAATCCAGTTAATGCCCCTGTAATAGTCACTAGAGATGCTTCTGAATCAGGTGACTTGCAGCTCCATATTCATAAGAACCAAAATGGTCAAGAGATTGATTACACCAATGGATTCGTATTCCGCAAGAATCGCGATGTTACTCCACAGCCATGGATAGATTCTTGGTCTGTACGTGAGCCTGGAGATATTAGTATTCGTTCTGTGTGCGCTGATACTACGAATCCTATGAGTTTGAAGTATCATCTTAACGGTATTAATGGCATAAAAATAGAAGGTGATACACCTTGGCAGCATGCAACTGATGAAGAACAGGAAAAGTGTCGAAATGGTCAGGGTTGTGCAGCAAACAAATTATTTGATAGCACCGGCAATACCATGGAGCGTACGCGTGGTCATATTAAAGGGAAACCAACAAAGATTGGCAATTATCAGTGTACTGTCTATGCTTTGAAACCTAATGCTTTGAAGAGATTTGAAGAGGCAAAGAAAAAAGATTCCAAGATTGAAAGCTCAGACGGTTCTGCTACTAATATCATTAATACAAATACTTTCAATGGTCTAAGAGAAGGTGTTGATTATACATCTAGAACTGTGCCAATTAAGGTTCACTCTGACGCGCATTATTATAACCCGCAGTACACGAAGGTAAGTGTACAAGCTGGTAATACAGAAGGTGTAATGAATGCTGCTCCAGTAAGCCAAACTGGTGCCAATGGTGTTGCAGCTGATGATCAAAGCCAAAAGGATTTAGTGCAAGACGGAACATATTTGCCAAAAGGCACATGGTTTGAGCTTAAAAAGTATTCTAAGCATAAAGATTCTAGAGAAAAGCCTGTTTGGTCGAATTTTGAAGGAGATCAGAGCAATAAGAAAAATGGTAGTAATGAGGCGAAAGATAAAACTACTGATAAAAGGTATGGAAAGATTACGTTTAAACCAGAAAAGACTACAGAAGCAAGAGATTATTTAGTTCCTGTAATTGTGCATTATCCAGACGGCTCCACGTCGGAAGATTCTGATTCTGGTAATCTCGGAAAGCCGATTTACGCTCCTGTCTCTGTAACTCTTACAGAAGTTGCAGATGATGATTTGAAGTTGAAAGTTTATGATAGTGAAACTCATGGCGGACGACTTATTAAAGATAATGATAAAAATGGTGTGCGTTTCCGTAAGGGTGAAACGTTAGGCGATGGTAGTAATGATACTAAACCAATGTTTTTTGACTCTTGGTCAAGCAAGAAACAAGGAACTATTTACCAGCGAATGCTCTGCTATAAAAAGAATAGGGAAACTGGTAAGCCTGAAAGTTATGAACTTGATGGAATAAACGGTTTGAAGCTTGCAGGTAGAAAAAATGTCAAAGATGGTGATTTGGTTAATGCTGTAGGTGGTAAAACTTCTCAATGGAAGATAGCTACAGAGCAGCAAAAAAAGGATTGTAAAGATAAAAAACAGTGTGATACGAAACATTACTTATATGGTAATGAGAATGATACTACTGCTCGCACTTGGGGATGGCTGCACGGCAAAGTGAAAGATAATGGCGACTTTGTGTGCACTGTGTACGCTATTAAAGAACTTAAATACAATGGAAAAAATGGTGAATTACAAAAAAAGTTTGATACGGCTGTAAATGACTTTGTAAAGAAACCTGGTGACCGTAAGTTTGAAGATGTTGTTAAAAGAGTATTAACAGATAAGCAAGATAAAACAAATCCTCAGAATAGCACTCAAAGACACGTTGATTGGGACTCTGTAACATTCCCAATTCACGTACACTCGGACGCTCACTACTACAACCCTAAGTATGAGACCATTACTATGGAGGCTGGTACTAAGAAAACATCAGAACGTCCAAAGAGTGCTCGTGATGCTAACAAAGCAAAACTTAACCAGAGTGAGGTTCAGGAAGGAGAACTTCCTGAAGGTACTTGGTTTGAGTTTAAGATGTATAAAGGATATGCTCATAAACCTCCATTGAGTTATTCGTTCTTTGAAGATGGGCAAAATAATACTGATAATAATAATTCAGCTAAAAGCAAAGATGGATTATATGGTAAAGTAACATTCCGTCCGCACAAGTGGTTCCCTGCTACAAGTGAGAATAATCCAGATCAAACTCCTGTTGTTGTGCATTATCCAGATGGTTCTACATCAGAAGATTCTGATTCTGGTAACAACGGTAAGCCAGTCTTTGCTTCAGTTAACGTACTTCGTTCTCATGATGAAGATGCTAATAATCTACACCTGAATGTAAGTGATCGTGAAGGTGGCGGTAATTGGAATAATCCTACGATTAACCTTAGTAAGAACGAGGAACTTACAGTTAATAATAGTAAGGGTCGTTGGCTTGATTCATGGTCACAGTATAAGCCTGGTAAAATTAACCTGCGCACTATTTGCTATAGGAATAATCCAGATGGCACTAAGTCTCATTATCAATCTGGTGGCATTGCTGGAATTACTATGCAAAATGTAGAAAAGTGGGATCATACTGAAGATCCTGAAAAGCAGAAGAAATGCGAAGAAAATAGCAATGAATGTGAAGTTAAGCATTTATACGACGACTATATTTCTAACGGTAATTCGCAAAAAACTACCGAGCGTACTCGCGGATGGATTAAGGGTACTGCAAAGGAAACTGGCGACTACGAGTGTGTAGTGTACGCGATTAAAGAGAAGCAGTTCAGTAAAGATACTAATAATTTGCTTACTAACTTTGATAATGCAGTAAAAAAACTTAACAAAGATGCAAGTAAAAATAATACTGATCCTTTAAAAGATTTCCAGTGGAATATTAGTGGCAGTGGCAATAACATTGTTAAGGCTAAAAAAGGTGTCGATTATGAGTCTCGCACAATACCAATCCACATTCACACTCAAGCTCACAACTACAATCCTGTGTATGATAAAGTAAATGTTCGAGCTGGTGATGAAGTACAATCTGGTTTGCCAAAGAATAAGAAGCCAACTGGGAAGCATGTAAATACTAAGTCGCTTGCGTATGGAGCTATATCAGACAGTGTATCGTTCCCTGACGGTACGTGGTTTGAGTTGAAGAAGGATGACGGTAGTGCTGCATCTTCATCTGAAGACGCATATGATTGGTCATTCTGGAAGAATGGTCAGAAGGATAGTAATGCTCCTAGAGATAATAACAATCCGCTTAATCACAATGGTAATGATACTGGAATAGGTGCAGGCTCTAGGTATGGTAATGTTACATTCCATCCAGACGTAACTGTTACTCCAAAAGACCATTATAAGACACATGTTGTTGTGCATTATCCAGATGGTTCTACATCAGAAGATCCAGATGCTGGCAATAACCAGTTTAAGCATGATGATAATGCAACTAATACTATGAACCCTGTGTATGCTCCAGTTAAAGTAACTGATTTGGGCTATAGCGGTAACGATTTGCGAATGAGTCTAACTAAATCTAAAGATACTAACAGTGTGCTTAATGGTAGTAATGATCTTACTGTTATGAAAGGCATTGGTCTTATTAGAAATCCGTTTGTACAAGCTTGGAGCGTAAAAAATAAGACCAAGATTCATCTACGTATGATGTGTTCAAAAGACAACACGAATAAGTGGAGTCGCGGACTTGAGGATACATTGAACATGCATTTGGGTCATGATTATGGCGAAAACACTCCTGAATGGACTTTTGCGACCGAATCTCAGCAGAAAGATTGTAGAGAAAATGGAAATTGTTCTGCTGACCATGTTTTGTATGGAATGCTGAATGCGAATAATACTCAGGCAGGAAGCGTGGAAAGTTCAACCGCTCGCAGGGAAGAAGAAATCGAAGGTGCTCCAAAAGAGACTGGAACGTATGTTTGCTCTGTTTTTGCACTGAAAGATAATGCGCTTACTGCTTTTAATCAAGCTGTTAAAGATGGTATTCCTCAGAATGATGGTAGTTATTCATCAACCGATATGTGGAATGTAAAACTTGCTGGCGTAGCGCAATCTAGAGACTGGGATCGCATATCCTTCAAAGTACACGTGGTCGAACAATTTAAGCTGCCGAAGACAGGCGGGGAAGATTGCGTGAACTGGAACATGCTGATGAGCGTGCTGTGCGTGATTGGCACGGGCGTGATGGCAGCTGGGTTCTTCCTTGAGCAAACCAAGTGGGGGCGCGCGATGCTTGATGCGTTGTTGCGTAAGACACTGATTAAAGATTTTATCTGCAAAACTGCCAAAAAGCTTCGCGCTTTAAGGCGACGTAGCGAAAGGTGGCGATGCTGATGAAAAAATTTGCACGCAATCCTGCTAGTCGGCTAGTCGAAAGAGTAGCGCTGGCTTGCAAGCTTGCGGTGCGATTCTCGCTAAAACTTGTTGCGTACTACGATTCGCGTAAACATTAGCGCGATGAATAATTGTGGCTCGTTCGCAAATTGTGGATTGATCACGAACCGTGGCTTGCTTACAGATTGTGGCTTGCCTATATATCGCAACACAAAATAAACAATAAACATTAAACAATAACCGTATTTTCCTCAAAAACCTGCCCAAAAGGGCACTGATATAAAGGAGAAGAAAGTGAATAAGTTCACTAAACAATGCGTTGCCGCGGTGGCTTCGCTCGCAATGGCTGGCACGCTGTGCGTTGCTGGCGCCGTGGTTGCTGGCAGCTCCGCTTGGGCTGCTCAGACTGCTGCTGAAAAGGCTCCATGGGATGCCAATATTGGTAATAAGAAGGGTTCCATTACCATCACCAAGTATAAAGATGAAACCAATGATCAAGGTGAACAGACCAAGAAAACGAAAGTTGTTGGTGCAAAGTTTAAGGTTACCAAGGTAGTTTCTCTTGGTGGGAGTGCAATTGACCTCAAGAAGTATGATGACTGGTTGAAAGTTTCTGCTCAGGTACCAACGCTTAACCTAACACCTAATACTTCAAGTAATATTGGTTTTGCAAATACGTCAAGTGAACAAATTACTAATGGTGAAGGTATTGCAAAATTCTCTGACCTTGAAATTGGTTTGTACAAGGTTGAAGAAACTGAGGTTCCAGACGGATATGAAAAGCTGCCTGACCCATTCTTTATGACTATCCCAGAAGTTACTCGTAAATCTAATTCTACGGATAATACCTACAAGTACGATGTGACAGTTGATCCTAAGAACGCATATACCAAGGATGCTATTAAGAAAACGGTTGATACTACAGGAATGGTTGGTGCTAAAGATGATTTACCATATACTATCGAGACTGC
Organism: Gardnerella sp. KA01002; assembly: GCF_049244015.1. Classification (NCBI taxonomy): domain Bacteria; kingdom Bacillati; phylum Actinomycetota; class Actinomycetes; order Bifidobacteriales; family Bifidobacteriaceae; genus Gardnerella; species Gardnerella sp. KA01002. The sequence goes on along the minus strand of NZ_CP058365.1, from coordinate 1,147,023 downwards.
TGTAGTTACAAAGAGTGGTACACCTGTTAAGGATCGTACGGCTGATGATTATCAGGGCTTTGCAGTATGGGATGATGCATTGAGTAAGGCATACGATTCTAGCGAAGCAGTAGTTAAGAAGGTTATGATCGGAAATACTGAGATCAAGAACGATAATATAGCAAAGCCAAATTACAAAGTAACTGTATCTGATAGCGATATAGATATTGCTGCTGGTGGCGTTAAAACTCGAAAGCGTATCACTGTATCGTTTACCGATGATGGTCTTGGTGAAATTGCAGCTGCACTTAAAACAAATGCAAATGTAAAGTTGAAGGTAGAGCTTAAGTTTACTCTTAAGGCTGGTGTTGGTACTGGCGAAGTTGTTAATAAGTTCGGCTATCAGCCAGGATATAAGAAAGGTACTCCTGAAAACGATAAGCCAAAGCCTGTTAATCCAACTCCAGGCGATGATTCTAAGGTAACTTTTGTTAAGTTTGCAATCAAGAAGGTTAATGGAAGTAAGATTAGCGAAGGCCTTAAGGGTGCAAAGTTTGAAATCTTTGCTAAAGAAGGTGATGCAAATGATTGCGTAGCTGATCTATCTCGCTCCGATAGCAAATGCAAGAATAAATCTAATGCTAAAGGTTTCACAAATGGTAATGATGGAACTCCTGATACTGGTTTGACTACTGCCTTTGAAGCAAAGGCTGGACAAACATTCTATGTTGTGGAGACCAAGGCTCCAGATGGATTCGCTTTGTCGCCAGCTGTTGACAAGGTTACTATTCCTAAGAGTTACACAGCAGATGCTAACTACGATTCTACCAATCAAACATTTACTTACTCCTTTAAGGATCTTCCAAATGGTGGTCCTGATGGAAATGGTAAGAATTGGTTCAAGCTTCCAAAGACTGGTGCTTATGGCGTGATTATCTTCGCTCTCGTGGGTCTTGGTCTTGTGGGCTCTGGTATGTTCGTATTCCTTAAGAATCGCAAGAAGGAAGAAGAGCAGCAGGCTGCGTGATTTGCTCAGTTGATTAGCAAATCATAAACGATTGAGTCTAGGGCAAAAACCCTAGACTCAATCCTATGTGGACTGTTAAAGCAACAAAACCCGTCGTTTTCCGCTTTTTGTTGTTGATTTTGTGGTTTTAAGCAACATTTTCGGTAAGTTTTTCCCGATTTTGTTGTTAATTTTGCCGTTTTGAGCAACAAAAAGCGCAAAATCCCACTGCGTTTGTAGCAAAATCAAACCAAATATTATCTTTAATTCAATAGCTTGAGCTTGGAGGAGTTATGAAGCTAGCCGATATTAGCAATTTGTGCCACTCGTTGAGTGAGCGCGCTGTTGCTAAATTGTTTAAGAATAAGGCGAAGCGTACCTCCAATGTGGCTGGCACGAGCAGTGTGGCTGGTGCGAGTGGTTTGCTAGCGGATAAGTCGCAAGCAACCGAAGAGCAAATTCCACGATCCAACTCAAGCAAAAATATAAACCAAAATACACTTAAAACTAAAAAAATAACTAAAAAGAAAAGCACACTGATGCGTATCTTAGAGCCGATTGCGCTGGTTCTTGCAGGCATTTTGTGCTTTAGCTACCCTGTGTGCTCAACGCTGTGGAACAATCACGTTTCGAAGGAGATATCGACAGCGTACGACAAGTATAATCACGATCAGGCTGGCGACGTGCGGCGCGCGCACATTCGCGGCGCAAAGCGCTACAACGCAACGCGCAAGGATATGCTCACGCGCGACCCGTACGGCGGCGACGGTCAGGAAGATATAACTAACACGCCTGGATACAAGCGTTATCTTAAAACGCTTGAGGAGCCGATGGGCATTATTGGCATTGTAAAAATTCCGAAGATTGGCGTAAAGCTGCCGATTTACCACGGTACAAAAGAAGATACGCTTGCGCGAGGCGCGGGGCACTTGTATGGCACGGATTTGCCAGTGGGCGGCAAGGGGCGGCATACTGTGATTACCGCGCACACTGGTTTGCCGAACGCAACCATGTTTGATTCGCTAACAGACCTTAAAAAGGGTGACTACTTTTATCTTGATGTGCAAGGGGAGACCTTGCGTTACAAGGTGTTTCGTATAAACGTGGTGGATCCGCACGATATAAGTTTGCTGCAGCGCGAGAAGGGGCGCGATTTAGCTACGCTGCTTACTTGTACGCCGTATGGTGTGAACTCGCATAGGTTGCTGGTTACGGGGTATCGTGTGCTGCCGGACCCTGTTGCGCCACCAGAAGACCATGTGCAATGGCCGCTATGGATGACGTTGTTTGTTATTGCGATGATATTCTCGGCGGCGATTCTTGCCATGATGATCACTGTGGTTGCTGGTAAGAGGCGGCGTAAGTGGGATATTCGCGGCAAGCACATACTGTGGGTTGGGCGCGGCGTGGTTAAACTGCGCTAGCGCTATTTCCCGATTTTGTAGTCCAACACGCTGTTTAGAGCTAGAAAGTGCGTCACATCGTTCGCGCGGATTAGCCGCGCTCACGTCTTCGCCGCGCAGAAGCAGTGCTTCTGCCTTGAGCGGCTCAGCGCTCCGAATTGCCTTCGCTCGCTACGCTTTAAGCGCGAAGGCAGGTCGTCGCGCATATTTTCAGGCGATTATCAGACTTATAACAAAATTACGAGTAGAATAAGAACCGTGATACTTGATCGTCATAATCGTTTAAATTTGGCCGAACTTTACGCCAGCTTGCAAGGAGCGGGAGATGGTGGGGCGCCAGACGCCACCGCGGAAAAGTCGCAAGCAACCGCTGACGAAAAGTCCGCGCAAAAATCACCTATAAAAAGCGAAACGCCGCATCTTCCGCCCGATCAAATGGACGAATTCGTAAACATGATGCAAGTGTACGAAGGCGCGATGTACGAAATAAGCACGAAGCTGGAGATTTTGGACGGCGAGTTTCAGGTGCGATTTTCGCACAATCCCGTGCATCACATGGAGCGGCGACTAAAATCCGTGCACTCGATTTTTGAGAAGCTACGCCGCAGAAACCTAAGCATATCAACGCGTTCGATTCGCGACAATCTGTTCGACGTGGCTGGGATTCGCGTGATTTGCAACTATCGCGACGACGTGTACGCGGTTGCGCAATACCTTTCCAAGCAAACGGATATTCAAGTTTTGCAGGTTAAGGATTATATTAAAAACCCAAAGCCGAATGGGTACCGCAGTTTGCATGTAATTTACGCTGTGCCAGTGTTTTTGTCGTCGGGTGCGCATTACACGCCGGTGGAGGTGCAATTCCGTACAATCGCAATGGATTATTGGGCGAGTTTGGAGCACGCGTTGCGCTATAAGGCTGATTTGCCGGACGCAAAGTTGGCGGAGCATTCTAAGACGCTGCTTGAGTGCGCGCAGAATTTGCAGGCAATTGAGGCGCAAATGCAGGGTATTCATCGCGATATTAATGGTGCGCCGCGCGTGGAGGATGCGCCTGAGTCGTAACAACTAATGCGCGACGACCTGCCTTTTCGCTTAAAGCGTAGCGCGAAAAGGCAATTCGGAGCGCTGAGCCACTTAAACGTAAAGTCCAGTGGACTTTACGTGCGGCGAAGACGTTCGCGCGCGTAGACCGCGCGAACGACGACCTACATCTCCGCTTTTTGTAGCACGACACACATAGTCGTACAAATGTACTATAATTAAATACTTAATAAGGATTTAGGAGGAATTATGGGAGATTTTGGAAATTTTAACAGCAATTATGCTGGCAACTTTGCACAAAACCCAACAATTGTCGACGCGCAGGCTACTTATGTGCGCGAGCAGGCAGAGCGAGTGAGTGTGCGTCGCGTTTACGCAGAGATGACTGTTGGACTAATTGTCACAACGCTTGTGGCAATGTTTACGCAAAGTACGGGTGCGCTTTACTCTTACTTGTATGCTACGGGTCGATTTGGATTCTTCGGCATTATTATTGCGCAAGTGGTGCTTGCTGTTGTGCTTGGAATGCGCGTTATGAAAATGAGCGTTTTTGCTGCGCGTGCGATGTTCTATGCGTATGCTGCGCTTACTGGTTTTACGCTTAGTACGATTTTTACTGTGTTTAGTCTCGGCTCTATTGCAATGGTTTTGGCTTTAACTGCTGGATTCTTCCTGTGCCTTACAATGCTTGCGCTCACTACAAAAGTGAATATGCTTAAGGCTGGTCCTATTCTTATGGTGGCTTTGCTGGTGTTGTGCGTGAGTCAGGTAATTCTTATGTTTGTTGCTCCAAGTGCTGGAACAATGCGATTTATTGCTGCGATTGCAGTGCTGATTTTTGCAGGTCTTACGGCTTACGATGCACAGAAAACTCGTGCGATTTTTGAAGCGTATGCTGATCAGCCAGAAATGATTAAACGTATTTCGATTATTTGCGCGTTTAATCTTTATTTGGACTTCATCAACATGTTTGTGTACTTGCTGGAGTTGCTGGGAAATAGGCGCGACTAGATACGAGTATGTGCGTTTTCCTAGGGATTATGGTAGGCTATTCGCTTGTGTGATTGATGTGCATACTGCGTAGCAATCACACATGGATGGGTGTCCGAGCGGTCTAAGGAGACGGTCTTGAAAACCGTTGTAGGGAAACCTACCGCGAGTTCGAATCTCGCCTCATCCGCAAACGGGGTTTCTAGCAAATCGCTAGAAACCCTTTTTTCATGCCAAAAACCCTTGATATATCAACGTTTTTGGCTTGTTTTTGTGTGTATGCGTAGTGTGTTTGCGCGACGACCTGCCGTATTTTGGTACAATCGCACTACAGCTAGATAGAACGATAGTTATGCTCTTGAGATGCGATGGAGTCAAGTACGAATCGCGCGCCACTTCGATTCTTCTGGCTGCTTATAAAATCCTGCGGAGAATAAGGCGCTGCGCTGTTAAACATCTCCTCGTATTGCGAAACGCTTAATTGCGTGCGATTGTTTAGCGACTTTAAGTGCTGATCAGAAAACAGCGCTCTACGCCAGTCTGGAACAAGTGTTGCGCTAAAGAATTCTGCTACAGCGCCAGAACCGTAGGAGAACAAGCCGATTTTTTGACCTGAGAGTAAAGGAGACAGGCATGTCGGCGATTCGTTTGTGTGTGTTGCGGAAGATAAGTCGCAAGAAACCTCACTATCGCCATCAACCGCAGAATAGTCAAAATTCTTAAAATAATCGTAATCAAGTAAAGAAATTAATCCTAAATAGAGTGAACCAGTGTAAATATTACCGATTCGGCGACTATATTGTGTGCTGTCTTGGTATCGCGCAAGAAGACGTTCGCGCGTATCGCTTGTAATAGGCGCGCTCGACTTTTCCTCCAACCCAGCTCGAAGCGCTTTAAGCCCCATTTTTGTGTATGGAAGATGGAAGCAAATCGCCTCAAAATCGTTGAAATTGCAGGCGTTTTCCGCACTGTACCGCTGCCACACGTCGCAGAACATGCGAATGTATTGTTCGGTTGAAAACTTTCCGCGAGCCAACGCCGTGCTTTGATATACGGGACGCCAAAAATCCTGGATTTCCGCTGATTTTACAACGCTGTCGTCGTTGATTTGCAACACGCGCGGATTCTCGCTTACAAGCATCGCCACAGCACCAGCGCCTTGCGTCACCTCGCCAGGAGTGCCAACGCCGTAGCGCGCAATGTCTGCAGCAATCACCAAAACTTGCGCGCCAGGATGTGTCAAAACGTAGTCACGAGCCATCATAAGCGCCGCAGTTCCGCCATAACACGCTTCTTTTACTTCCACGCAGCGCACCCACGAGCTAAGGTTTAGAAGTTTGTGAATGTAAAGCGCGCTGGATTTGCTGGCGTCGACGCCGCTTTCTGTGCCAACGATCACCATTTTGAGGCGGTTGCTGTCGATGTACGGCATCAGCGGCAGCGCAGCTTGAGCGCCAAGTGTTACGATGTCTTGGTGGTTTGGTGGCACTGCCTGTTGGCTTTGACCGATTCCGATTGTGAATTTGTTCGGGTCTATTCCGCGCTCAATCGCAAGGTCGCGCATGCTTAGATAGCAATTTGGAGTTGCGAAAGTTATGCGGTCGATTCCGACTTTTGGCGTGTTTTTTGAAGTATTTCTCATGATTTCCTATTTTTTTTAAGGCGATTTTTTTTTAAGGACGATTTTAGTGGTGTAAATTTTACGGCACGGTTGCTTGCGACTTATCCCAAACAGAAGAAAGTCGCAGTTAACCGAGTAACACGTGTAATTATCATTTTAAACTCTAAGTATTTTTGTCTTTTCGCAAATTATCAAGAATCATCCTTGCAGAATTCGTGTTTAAATCGGAAGAATTTTCGTTTAGAAGCGCGTGCACAACTTTTTGAATTTCGTCTCCGCGCGCCCCAGATGCTATAGCGATATTTGCGGCTTGAAGGCGCATATGACCCGCCTGGATTCCAGGACCTGCGAGTGCGCGAAGGGCCGCCAGGTTTTGCACGAGTCCTACGGCTGCTAGAACGTTACGGAAATCGTTGGCGTTATTGACTTCAGCAACTTGCAGCGCGACTTTTGACATTGGGAGCGAGGCGATTGCGCCGCCCACTGTGCCGATTTGCAACGGGATTTCGATGCGACCGTAAAGGATTTGGTCGCTATTTTGCAAGGCCCATGTTGAAAGAGGCATGTAACGACCAGATTTTGCTGCCCATTCGTGTGCGGCGGCTTGTAATGCGCGCGTGTCGTTGCCAGATACGAGTGCTGCAGCCACTATTCCGTTTAGGATTCCTTTGTTGTGGGTTGCAGCGCGCTCCGCGTCTACGGCGGCCAGGGAGCTTAAGGTGGCGATGCGGCGCGCAAGGCGCATGCCGTCGGCATCTCCAGCCGCGGCTGTTTTTGCGCTAGGCACGAGCGCTTCTACGGGTATGCGCACTTCGGCGACTGTTGCCGCGCGGCTGGAGTTGGCAAGAATTGCCACCAGCGCCTTGCGCCCAACCCAGCTTTCCAGCTGGGTTTTAACAGCTTCGCCAATAGTGTTTGCAATGTTTGCTCCCATTGCATCGCACGCGTTTATGTCTAGTGTTAACTTGGCGAAGCCTGTTAACGCCGCCGCCTGCGCGCATTCTAATCCGCCGCCGCGTTGGTATATTGATGGGTGTGCGGAGCGCGCAACCTCACTAATCGCCGTGCGTTTTGACTCATTACGCATTATGCTATCTAGTTTTTTGGCTACGCTTCCGTCCGCGTCTTCAAAAACTATTTGCGCGCGCGTAACGTAATGTGCGCTGTGTGCTACAACGCCGTTTTCTAGGCTTTTTGACGCTATTTTTGCACCGTTGCATGCGGCAGCGATTACGGATGGCTCTTCTGTAGCCATAAGCAAGTTTCGCATAACTCCGTTTACTTCTAGTCCGCGCACAACGCCTACTGGCAGGCTGAATCGTCCGATTTGGTTTTCGATCATGCTGTTTGCAACGCTTGCAGGAATGTTTGTTTCGCTGCTTTGCGCGAGTTGCGCGAGCAGAAGTTGTGCGTAATCGCTGCTAAGCGCGCCTTCTGATTCCAGCGTTTTTATGCGCTGTTCTACGCTTAATTCTCGAAAAGCTGCCATGTTTCTCCATTTTTTGACGTCATTTTTTTGCGCTATTTGCGCTATTTTCGCGATTTTCACTTTTGCAATGTTGCTTTGACGCTATTTACGCTATTCAAGTCGCCAGCAACCGCCACATTCACCGCCAGCAACCGCGCGTATCACAACACTCCGTATGCGTTCTGCGACTTACTTCGCGCGTGTCACAACACGTGCACGTCTATCACACGTCTACTTTCGCATCCTAACTTGCATGCTCACTCCAATTCCGCCTCCCACGCACAGAGCTGCAACACCGTTTTGCATGTGATTGTCTCTAAGTGCGTAAAGAAGTGTTGTCAAAATCCTGGCTCCACTAGCGCCCAAAGGATGCCCGAGCGCAATCGCGCCGCCTCTTATGTTCAGTTTGCTTTCGTTAATGTTCAGCTGCTGGCACACGGCTATGCTTTGTGCGGCAAACGCTTCGTTAATCTCAAAAAGGTCAATGTTTTCAACGGTGTAGCCCGTGTTTTTTAGCATGCGTTCCATAACGTGTTTTGGCGCGTATCCCATAAGGTCTGGGCTGATTCCACCTTCTGCAAATCCCACGATTTCTGCCAAATAGTCGATTCCGTGCGCGATTGCGTAGTCTTTGCTCATTAAGACGAGTGCTGCTGCGCCGTCGTTGATGCCGCTTGCGTTTCCAGCGGTTACAGTAGGCGAGTGTTTTGCTCCAGAATACGCCTCACGAGTTTCATCTGCCTCGCGCATTCCACCAGTTTCGCACCTGCCAAAATCCGCCTCAAACAACGTTTTAAGCTTAGAAAGCTTCTCTATAGAAGTGTTGGCGCGCGGATGCTCGTCTCTGTTAATCACAGTTCCGTCCAAAAGCTGCACGGGTGCAATCTCCGCGTCAAAATCGCCGTTATTTTGCGCAAAAACGGCTTTCTGGTGCGATTTTAACGCAAAAGCGTCTTGCTGCTCGCGCGTTATGCCAAACTTCGCGGCCACGTTTTCGGCAGTAACTCCCATTTCTTTGCCAGTAAAAGCGTCACAAAGTCCGTCTTTTTTTAGTCCATCAACCAGTGCGCTGTTGCCGTAGCGAAGGCCACCAAATCGCACGTTTTGCGCGTAAAACGGCACGTTGCTCATGCTTTCCGTGCCTCCAGCAACTACCACTTTTGCATCTCCCATGCAAATCGCAGATTGCGCAAGGCGAATGGCTTTAAGACCAGATCCGCAAACTTCGTTGATTGTCATTGCGCAACTTGACTCGTCAAGCCCCGAGCTAAGGGCGATTTGGCGCGCAACGTTTTGACCGCTGCCTGCTTGAAGTACGTTGCCAAAAATCGCTTGATCTACAGATTTTGGACTGATTTTTGCGCGTTCGATTGCGGCTTTTGCTGCGATTGTTCCTAACTCAACAGATGTGAGCGATTTCAACGCGCCTCCGAATTTTCCTATCGGTGTGCGCGCTGCGCTTACAATCACAACATCACTCATACGTTTAGCCGCCAATCAGTTGAAAACTAGCCGATTAAAGCTATCTTGATCAAGCTATCTTATTGAAAATTATTAAAAATTGCATGTTGAAAGCTAGCACATTTAGAGTAATAGGTTTCAAACACCAACCGAACTACTTTATCGTATTTTTACGCAAAATTGCGATTTGTGAAGAATTATGTTTAATTTTTTCACAATTTGCGCACAATCATATTGACTTGGCTATTGGCGGAAGGTGATTGACCCATCGTTAGGATCCATCGACTCCACAATCGCCAGCGAATCCAAGTCATATCCAGCTTCGCGCAATGCATCTCCGCCGCCTTGGAAGCCTTTTTCAATTGCAATACCGATGCCAGCAACTGTGGCTCCAGCGTGGTGGCAAATGTCAATCAACCCTTGTAAAGCTTTGCCATTAGCCAAAAAATCGTCCAAAATTAAAACGCGGTCGTCTGCGCTCAAATATTTTCTAGACACAATTACAGGGAACTCGCGTTGCTTTGTGAACGAGAATACGGTAGACACGTATTGATCACCATCCAAGTTGATTGATTGCGCTTTCTTTGCAAAAACCACTGGAACGTTGCCAAAATGACGAGATGCAACGCACGCGATTCCGATTCCCGAAGACTCGATTGTTAGGATTTTGTTGATTTGCGTGTTTTTAAAATGCTGCGCCCATGCAGCTCCCATTGCGTCAAAAAGCGCGCAATCGCACTGGTGGTTAAGGAATGCGTCAACTTTCAAAACATTTCCTGGCTTAACAATGCCTTCTTTTTGGATACGTTTTTCAAGTTCTTGCACGATTATTCCTTTCAAATTGCGCCGCATTTTGCGTGTGCAGCGGTATCTGTATAGCTTACCCCCCGCTTTGACTCACTTGCGCGACGACCTACCTTTTCGCTTGAGAAGCGTAGCGCGAAAAGGTAATTCGGAGCGCTGAGCTTGCTCAAGGTTGAAAGCACAGTGTGCTTTCAACGCAAGCGAGGACGTGAGCGCGCTGTAACGCGCGAGCGACAAGACCTACCTTTTCGCTTAGAGCGTAGCGCGCGAACGATGCAAAACGTTGTTTAGAGCTACAAAGTGCGTCAGTTTTTCCGCTTTTTGTACGTGATTTGGGTCAAATGTGCTACAAAGTGCGTAAGTTGCGTAATGCGTATAGTGCAAAACGCACGATTTGTGTTTGGCTGCCGTTCGTTAAAATTGGTTAGAGTTTAATTTTTGCGATTTGGAACACGGGAGTGAGGGGCTTTTGAGCAAGTACGGTTACGATTTTGATTTGTTTGGCAATCCAGAAGATTCCAGCGAGCAGAGCGATGCTTCTGTTAGCGATGCTCCTATTAGTGATGCTCCTATTAATGAAGATATGACGAGCGAAGTTTCTGCTTCTACGGTTGCTGGCGATTTTTCCGCAAAATATTCAAATTCCGTACAATCTTCCCAAACAGCTCAATCTTCTGCCGCTGCCCAATACTCTCAAACATCCGCACAATCTTCCAACATTCCTGAAATCAACCCACAATCGCTTTTAGAAGGCTTAAATCCACAGCAATCCAAGGCTGTTCAATACACTGGCCCAGCGCTTTTAATCGGAGCTGGCGCAGGCAGCGGCAAAACGCGTGTTCTTACGCGCCGAATCGCGTGGATTTTGGCTAATCGCAAGGCGTGGCCGAGCCAAATTCTTGCAATCACGTTTACAAATAAAGCGGCTGCGGAGATGCGCGAGCGCTTGGCGAGCTTAATAGGCAATAGTGCAAATAGCATGTGGGTTTCCACTTTCCATTCTGCTTGCGTTAAAATTCTTCGCGCTCATGGCGATTCAATCGGCTTAAAATCAGGTTTTTCTATCTACGATTCTTCCGATTGCGAGCGTCTTGTCAAAATAATCGCATCCGAATTGAACATCGATATTAAAAAGTTTACGCCTAAACTTTTATTGTCTAAGATATCTGATTTCAAAAATAATTTGGTTACTTGGCAGGAAAATCTTAAAAATTACGCACCAGATTATAAGCCAGGCGCGTCTGTATCTGGTGCATCTAGCTTTAATGCTGCTGGCAATGCTGATGCGCTTTATGCTGCTGTTTACGCGGAGTATCAAAATAGGCTTAGCGTTTCGAATGCTGTTGATTTTGACGATTTGATTATGTTAACGGTTAAGCTTTTGCGCCAAAATCCGCAAGTTAGCGCGTATTACAAGCGAAAGTTCCGTTACATTTTGGTTGACGAATATCAGGATACCAATCACGCGCAATACGTGTTGATTCGTGAGCTTGCAGGTGTGGATGATTATTCCACTGATTCCACTGTTTCATCAGTTTCACCAGATTCCACTCAACTTCCGCAATCTTCAATCACGGTTGTTGGCGATTCCGACCAGTCAATTTACGCTTTCCGCGGTGCAGATATTCGCAATATTCAAGACTTTGAGCAGGATTTTCCAAGCGCTACAACAATTATGTTGGAGCAGAATTATCGCTCTACGCAAACCATTTTGGATGCTGCAAATGCTGTGATCTCCAACAACGCTAATCGAAAACCTAAAAAGTTGTGGACATCTTTAGGCAAAGGCTCGCCGATTGTCGGTTATGTAGCAGATAACGCGCAAGGTGAAGCTTCTTGGGTTGCTCAAGAAATCGCGCGTTTGGCAGGCGAAGATGGCGTAAACTATTCAGATATTGCGATTATGTATCGCGCAAATTCGCAATCGCGTAGCTTAGAAGATGCGCTTATTAAGTCGGGCTTGCCTTATCAACTTGTTGGCGGAACTAAGTTCTATGAGCGTCGCGAAGTCAAAGATGCGCTTGCTTACTTGCAGTCGATTGCAAACCCTGATGACGATGTCAATATGCGCCGCATTTTAAACGTTCCGAAGCGTGGTCTTGGTGCGCGTGCTGAGTCGCAGATTACGTCTTATGCAAAAGAAAATTCTATAAGTTTTTGGTCTGCTCTTAGTCAAATAGATAAGATTGCAGAACAAATTGGTATTTCATCTAGAACTTTTAATGCGCTTAAGAGTTTTAGGGATCTTATGACTTCGCTTATTGACTTTATGAAAGCTAACGATTCCAAGCCTTCTAAGGTTGTGGAGAACGTGCTTAACGAGAGCGGATTGTTGCAGGATTTGCGAGAGTCTAAGGACCCTCAAGACGAATTTAGAGTAGATAACTTGTCTCAATTACAATCGGTTGCAGCCGAGTATGAGCAGAATACGCCTGATGCTAATGTTGCTGGTTTTTTGGAGACTACGGCTTTGGTTGCGGATTCGGATCAGCTTCCAGACCAGGGCGAAGATACTGGAAAAGTTACGCTTATGACGCTTCACACGGCTAAAGGTTTGGAATATCCTGTTGTGTTTTTGACTGGAATGGAGCAGGGCACTTTTCCTCATTCGCGCTGTGTTGACAATCAAAAGGAGCTTTGCGAGGAGCGTCGTCTTGCATACGTTGGCATAACTCGCGCTAAGAAGATTTTGTACGTCACTTGGGCGGCTGAGAGATCGCAATGGGGCAAGTCAGCGGAAATGATCCAAAGCCAGTTTTTGGACGAGATTCCTGCCGATTTGATTTCTTGGAAGCGCAAGGAAGCAGATGTTATGCGTGCTGGGCTTAGAGGAGCGGGCAGTGATTTTGACCGCGATTTTGACAGTGATTTTGGAAGCGATGGTAGTTGGGACGACGATTCGTACACCACTTACGGCGGATCGAGTTACAGAAAATCGCATTATGGCAAGTCGTATAGCTCAAAGTCTTATGGCTCTAATTCATATGGCAATTCATATGGCAAATCGTATGGTTCAAAGTCTGGCAAAGTCACCACTCGTATTGCCAGAAAATCGAGTGCATCATACCAGCATCAATCGTTCACTTCAAATTTGCAGTCATCTGCATCATCATTGTCTTATAAAAAACAGGGTTTGCAAGAAAAGGACAATCACTTAAATATCAACGATTTTCATGAAGGCGATAAAATTTCGCACGACACTTACGGTCTTGGAACTGTTCTTAAAACGCAAGACAAGGGAAGAAACTCAATTATTACAGTTGACTTTGGTTCGGATGGTGTAAAAAGACTCATGTTAAGAGTTGCACCAATTGAGAAATTGTAAAATTGTAAAATTTTTCGTTTTATAAATGTTGCACTTAAAATAATGGAATCCTATTGGAGATTACTTTAAATTGTTAATTGTAATATTGTTATAACTAGTGCGCGATTATATACACTAAAACAAAATATTCAAGACTTGTTTTCTATTAAGCTATACGAAAAAATATAAAAGTAGGAAAAATATAGAAGTAAACGAAACCGCAAATGTGTAAGATTCGTGACTCAAGAGTAAGTCGATTAAGCTCTTAAACATTGCGATTGTATTTATAAAGAGATTTTAAAAGGCGTGGCGCTTGCAAACGTGAGTGCCGTAAAGCGTGTTGCATTAAACAAAAAGCAACACTAAAAAATAATAGCTAGATTTAATGAGGTATTTATTATGAAAAACAAATTATTCGCATCGCTTCATGCAATTATTTTTGGAATTCTTATTGCTATAGCGCCATTGACATTTGCAAAACCATGCTCAACTGGAGGCATGCATAAAATGCAAAAAATGCCTATGATGATGCAACCTATGGCATGCTACTACACAAGCCGCGTGGCTATTGGAATTGGCGTAGTTATTGCAATTCTAGGCATTATTGCGCTATTTGTTAAAGAACACGTTCGTGCTGGCTTAAATATTGCTGTAATCGTTAACTCTCTGTTTATGATCGCTACTACAACATTCCTTATTGGTGTTTGCAAAAGTCCAATGATGCATTGCGCATCTGTTATGCGTCCAACGTTGATTGTGCTATCTGTACTAGCGTTGGTGTTTGCATCTGTTAGCGTGTATCTTGACACTAAATCTGCTTGCTAGTGCGCATCTAAGTAATTTACTATGCACAATATTACATTAAAGCGATTGCCGCTAGAAAACCTAAAGCAAAAGCCGCTTAGAACCGCCGCGTTAATCGTGGTTTCCGCGTGCTTAGCTGCAGTGTTTTTTGGCGGCTCGCTAATCTCCCTTAATCTTTCTAATGGTTTAAGTAGTATGCGCGCTCGCCTTGGCGCGGATATTATGGTTATTCCGCAAAACACTTACAATCGTGCGGAAGCGTTGCTAACTAATGGCGGATCGAGCACGTTTTACTTTACGAACAATATTGAGGATTTTGTGCGAAAATCAAAAGGCGTTGAAAAAGCAAGCGTACAAACTTACATATCTTCTCTATCTGCTGGATGCTGCGCAGAAAAGTTGCAAATCATAGGTTTTGACCCTACGAGTGACTTTGTAATCGCGCCATGGATTTATTCGCAACACAAAAGTGAGCTTAAAAAAGGGCAGATGATTGCAGGCGCAAACGTGCTTGTGTCTTACAAAAACACGGTTCGCTTGTATGGGCACGAATGGCCGATTGTTGCGCAACTTGCTAAAACGGGCACTAGCCTAGACAACTCAGTGTTTGTAAACAGAGACACGATTCCAGCGGTTATTAAATATTCTTCTAAAGTTGGGCACACTGCGATTCCTGCAAAATACGCGCGCAAGGCAGTTAGCGCTGTTCTTGTAAAAGTGAGCAAGGGTTTTAGCGCTCAAAAAGTTGCGGAAAATATTCGTAAAACTAGCGGAATTAAAAGTCTTGGAGTGGTCTTTCCAGGCGGAATTACCGAGCAGACTAAAAAGAGCTTAGAGGTGCTAAATAAGGCGATTTTTCTTGGCATTCTTGCGTTTTGGCTTGTGGGCGTGTTGATTCTTGTGTGCGTTTTTGCATCTTCTACATCGGAGCGCAAGAGGGAATTTGCTTCATTGAGGATTCTTGGTGCAAATAGGCGCATGCTTCTAAAGATGGTTGCGCGTGAATCGTCTGCGATTGGTTTTGGCGGAGGCGTGATTGGCGTTGCTTTTGCTTCGCTTATTTTGTTCCCATATAATGTTGTTATTTCTCAACAGTTGCAACTGCCGTACTTGGAGTCGAATGTTTGGTTTGTGTGCGCGCTTTCGGCAGTTTCCGTAGCGTTTTCGCTCGCTAGTGTTTTGGTAACTTCTGCGATTATTGTGGGGCGAATCGCAAGCAGGGAAGCGTATTTGACTTTAAGAGATGGCGAATAAAATGGCGAATAAAGTTGTTAGTAACGATTTAGTAGTAAATCTTAAAAATGTCACTCGCGAATTTAAACGCAAAAATAGGAAGTTTATTGCTGTAGACAATGTTAATTTTTCGCTTAAAGCTGGCGACTTTGTTGCGATTGTGGGCAAGTCTGGCAATGGAAAATCTACTCTTTTAAACATGATTGCAGGTCTTTTAAAGCCGACGCGTGGAAACGTTACGATTTTTGGATGCAATATTTCACTGCCTTCTATAAGCGACGAGCAAATTTCTGCGATTCGCGCAAAAAACATTGGTTTTGTTACGCAATCGCAGACGCTGCTTGCTAATTTGAATGTGATAAATAACGTTATTTTGCCTGTTAAGATTTTTGATGCTTCTTCTAAGCGAATAGGCGATTCAGCGGAAAAACTTCATCCAGAAGATTGTGTGAATGTGACTTCCTTCGCTATGGATTTGCTTAAGCGACTTAACGTGGACGATCTTGCGCATTGTTATCCACATGAGCTTTCTGGCGGAGAAATGAGACGCGTTATGATTGCGCGCTCTTTGATTAACAACCCACGTTTACTGCTGTTGGATGAGCCTACGGGCGATTTGGATTCGCAAAACACTCAAACTGTGGTGTCTTTGCTGCGCGATTGTGCGGATTCTGGCGCGGCTGTTTTAGTCGTTACTCACGATGAATCGGTTGCTGCAAGCGCTAACAGTGTTTACACAATGGACTCTGGTGTTCTTCGCGCACGCGCGCTTTGACTGAGCGCTTAGACCGCGCGAGCGATATTCCGCTTTTTGTTGCTGTTTTTACTGGTTTGAGCTACATTCTCGGGAAAAATTGACGCATTTTGTAGCTTTAATTAGCGTTTTGAGCAACAAAAAGCGTCAACCATTTCCGCACTTTGTACCACATTTGACCTAAATCACGTACAAAAAGCGTACACAGTTTCGTATTCTACGGCGCGGAGTAGTATAAGGAACGATGCCTATTTTTCGTAGGCATTATCTGGAGCCTTAGCCCATCAGTGGGTCGGCGCGCAAGAATTATGGCGTTATTTCAGCGTTTTAATGCTTTCGCGTTCGTGTGTTAGCACGAAGAAGCACTGGAGAGGCCGGCTCAGCGTGAACAATCGTAAATGTTTGGTTCACGTTCCGTTCAGATAACGACAGAATAAAGGATTAGTAATGACTAATATTCAGCGTTCTCGCCGTCAGGTGCGTCTTTCTCGCGCCCTCGGCATCGCTTTGACCCCAAAGGCTCAGCGTATTTTCGAGAAGCGTCCATATGCTCCAGGTGAGCACGGCCGCACTCGTCGTCGTACCGAGTCCGATTACGCAGTACGTCTTCGCGAGAAGCAGCGTCTTCGCGCTCAGTACGGTCTTTCCGAGAAGCAGCTTCGTGCAGCTTACGAAAAGGGTACGCACACTGCAGGTCAGACTGGTGACGCAATGCTCACCGATTTGGAAACCCGTCTTGACGCTTTAGTTTTGCGCGCAGGCTTTGCTCGCACAACCGCTCAGGCTCGCCAGTTTGTTGTGCATCGTCACATTTTGGTAGATGGCAATCTTGTTGATCGCCCATCCTACCGTGTTAAGCCAGGCCAGACCATTCAGGTTCGCGCTAAGAGCCAGACAATGGTGCCATTCCAGATGGCTGCTGAAGGCGTTCATCGTGACGTTTTGCCAGCAGTTCCTGGTTACCTCGATGTGAATCTTGCCTCTTTGAAGGCTACTTTGACTCGTAAGCCGGAAGTCGATCAGATTCCAGTTGAAGTCAACATCCAGTACGTCGTCGAGTACTACGCTCGCTAAATTCTGGATTTCATTCTTAAGGACATACCGCTTGACCCCTGCTGTGCATTGCATAGTGGGGGTCAATGCGTTTTATTTGCTATTCTTCCCGTGTTTTGTAGTTCTGATTGGTGTGTTGGACTACAAAGTGCGGAAGTTTTTCCGCATTTTGTTGTTCAACACGCTGTTTAGAGCTACAAAGTGCGGAAAATACTGCACGAATCGTAGTGCATTTGTATAAAATCAGTATGAACTACGTAAAAGTTGGTTACATGTTGGTGCACATTAACTTTTGTTTGGGATTAGTCGCCAGCAACCGTACATTTTGTAACAAAACAGTTTAATAAAAAAACAAAATCATATATAATTATTCACAATAATATTCGTTATATTACAAAATATAACATTCTGCGAGTGTTGAATCAGAAAATATATAATAGATAACTGAGCGTCTAGTAAGCGTTGTAAGTAAGAAGATACAAGAATAAGAAGTTATGCGAAAATAAAAGAAGATAAAGAAGAATAAAGAGACGATGGAGTCAAAGATGTCTCAAATTAGCAATGAAGAAGATGTGAAAGCGGTGCAAGAAGCACAGCAATATATGACTGCGCACAACGCACAGTATGCAGAAGATGCAGAAGATGTAAGAGACGCAAAAGACGTGTTAAGCAATAACGTTTTTGAAGGGGATGATTTTGTGGAAAAGCCTAAAAAAGTTGCAGGACTTCACAATATTCCAACAACAGCTGGTTTCGCTGGTCCTGGTGGTGGATTTGAAGGTGGCGCTGCAGCAGGATTTGAAATTGATGAAGACGGCACTACGCATAAGAAGGCAGATGAGCGTCAAGTTGAAAAAAGCTTGGAAGACACAGATGCTTTTGATGCAATAGACATTAATGCAATTCGCGCTAGGAACAAGGCTGGCGGCGCAAACCACTCGGTTATTAACAAAATAACCAGCACGGGTGTTGGAGATTCTTCGCTGAGTAGTCTTGTAGCTCAAGCAGAAGAAGAGGCGGCTGAAAACGTGCAGTCTGCGCAATCCACTATGCATTCGGACTCATACCAAGGATTACAGTCACCAATGCATTCTTCGATAGGAGATAATTCCTTCTACCAAACGCAACAAATTCCGACTGTTCAAACTCCTATTCGAGATTTCGGTGGAGAGTATCCGTATAAGTTGTATCGTCCAGGAACATACGCACGTGAGCATATTCGTATTACGGCAACAAAGCTTTCCGACGGTCGTGACTTTTTCTACATCGACGACAACCCAGAATATGTTAGCGGGCACAAAACAAGGGAGCTGATCGACCCTAGAAAGTTGGCGTATCGCTTTACATCTCATTTTGATAGCGAAGGTAATGAGGTTCCTAGCGAAGTTCCGCAAATGCGTCAGGATCCGCTTACAGGAGACTGGATTCCTATGTCTAGGCTGTGGGCAAAACGACCAGCTCCTGTTCTTAGAGAGAGTTCAAATAGCGATAGCTTAAATAGTGATAGTAATCAGCAATCAAGAATCGACCCATTCGCTGGTAGAAAGCCAGAATCTGAGTATCAAGATGGTGAAATTCCAGACGAAGACTACGACGTTGTTGTTTTTGAAAACCGTTATCCAGCTATGGCTCAGGTTGCAGGAGTGCCAAACACAACAACCTACGTTGACGGCAATCCGCTGTGGAAGCAGGCTCCTGCAGCTGGTCGTTGTGAGGTGATTTGCTTTAGTTCCAACGAAAACATGCTTCCAGCTAATCTTTCTGTTTTGCGAATGCGCACGATTGTTGAAGCCTGGGCGTTTAGAACCGCGGAAATTAGCCAAATTGATGGCATTAAGCAGATTTATCCTTTTGAAAATCACGGCAGCCAAATTGGTGTGACTTTGAATCATCCTCACGGTCAGATTTACGCTTATCCGTTTATTGCTCCTAGGTTGGAGCAGGAGTTGCGTCACACAGAGGCTTATTTTGAGCGTACTGGCAGTAATCTTCTTAAGGATTTGATGAATTCGGAGATTGAGGCTAAAAAGCGTGTGATTATGCATAATCATAGTTGGGTTGCGTATGTTCCAGCAGCAGCGCGTTGGCCTCTAGAAGTGCATGTTGCTCCTGTTCGTGATGTTCTTACTTTGGATCAGCTTGACGACCAAGAGCGTTGGGATTTGGCACAAATTTATATAACACTTCTTAGACGTGCTAATAAGTTCTTTGGTTTTAATGGCGACTCTAGTACTAAATCGTTTGCAGGTTCGGCTGCTTTCGACTTATCTTCTGGTATTAGTGCTGCAAATTCTAGCGAATTTGTTGATTTGCCTTATGTTGCAGCATGGCATCAGGCTCCTGTGCATGATTCTCGTCGTGCGCATTATCGTCTTAATTTACAATTCTTCTCGTTTATGCGAGATGCTAACAAAATCAAGTATTTGGCTGGGTCGGAAGCTGGGATGGCATCTTGGATTTCTGATACAACGCCAGAGCTGATTGCAAGTAGGTTCCAAGAATTAGGCGATGTTGATTTAGATTAGTCTGACCTGTATTAGTCTGATTAAACAAATAACAAAGTCAATTTGTGTGAAGCACTGTGTGAAGCATTGTTTAAAGCATTGTATAAAGCATTGTATAAAACATTGTGTAGAACAATTTATTAAAAGTGAGATGATTAAGTTATGTTGCTGCATCTTTATTTAGTTCGTCATGGTCAAACCATGTTTAATTGCTACAATCGTCTTCAAGGCTGGTCAAATTCTCCTCTTACCGATAAAGGACTTGCAGACGCAGATCGTGCAGCAGAAAAATTAGCTAATGTCATTTTTGCTGCAGCATATTGTTCAGATACAACTCGTGCTCAAATCACTGCTGAGCGTATTTTAAGTGAAAACGAAAAACACACTCATGCTCGACCACAACTCATAAGCGATATGCATTTTCGTGAGCAATGCTACGGCTATTTTGAAGGCCAAGACATGAATATGGCTTGGTGGGCTGCAGGTGCTCCTCATGGTGCTAAAACATATAACGAGATTGTTGAAAAATTTGGTCTTGCTGCAACTCGAGATATGCTTAAAGAGGCGGATCCGTTCCATGATGCTGAGTCGGATATTGAGTATTGGAAGCGTGTTGAGGGCGGTTTTAAAATAATCGCCAGCAATCCAGTGTTAAAAGATGGAGATAGTGTTTTGCAAATATCTCACGGGAACACGCTTTTAAGTCTTATGCATCGTTTTGCGCCTGCTGGTTACGATTTGAGCGAGCGTCCGCAAAATGGTAGTGTGACTCGTTTAGATTTTGACACTTCTAAGCCGCTTGATCAGTCTATAACTATTAAGGGTTACAACGAGTAGAGCGTACTGTAAATCCACTTTTATATATTGATATATTAAGGTTGATATATTAAGAAAGATATGTGTTAGTGGTTTACTCGAAGAGTCTTGACTCTTCGTTAATCTTTTAAATACATTGCGTGGGTTAGTCGCGCGTAAAAACAGCAGGAAAGAGGTTACGATGAGCGTTGGAGACATAGCTGCTCTAATTGCCGCGATTTCGTTTGCGGTTCTTTCTGGTTTTATGATTTATCCTCTGATTAGGTTGGGTAAGATGTTTAATCAGATTGCTCAAACCGTTAAGGAATCAGGTGAACATGCTTTGCCTGCTATTGATGAGTCTGTTACTACAGTAAAGCAAGTAAACAAAACCTTAGAAGATGTTAATGCTGTTACGGATGCTGCTCGCACCACTGCGACTAATGTTGGTGCTCTTACAGATTTGTATGGTGCTTTTCTTGGAAAACCTATTATTAAGATTGCTGCAGCTGGATATGCTCTTAAGGACACTATTAACGCATTCTTCAATAAGCCTACAGTTCCAACGGATTTTTCAGAATCTTCTGCACGCCACGCAGCTAATTCTGGTGAGTCGAGTGAGTCCAAGGGGGAGTGATGTTTAAGCGTTTATTCTGGCTTTGCGTAGGAATAGTAATAGGCGTGATGTCTGTTACTAAGGCTCGCGCTTATATTAAAGGAAAATTCCCAGAAAGTGTTGGAGATTTTTTCTTTGATAAAGATTCGAAGAATCTTACTTTAACCACGATTTTGTCTTTATTTAAGGATTTTAATTCCAGCAGAAAAACTCACGAGTCGCAGCTTAATTCTAAGTATGCTAATAAGTATGCTAAATAAAATAAGCTTGTTAATAAGTCTTGAAAGTTTTTTATAACTAAAGTTTTTATAGGTAAAGTTTTATAATCAAAAATTGGTCTTGCAGATTAATCATTCTGCGACTCGCGCCTTAAAGCATGATGGTATGATATTCTTTTGTGCCGCCCTGTTGCATGGCGTTTTAATATAACACAAGGAGTTCGTACCTATGCGCACAGCAGAAATTGCAAAGCGTTATCTTGACTACTTTGGTAATCATGGTCATATGGTCGTGCCTTCAGCATCGCTGATTTCACCAAATCCAACGACGCTTTTCACGATTGCAGGCATGGTTCCATTCATACCTTATCTTTTGGGAGAGCAAACGCCTCCTTCTCGCAGAATGACGTCTAACCAGAAGTGCGTGCGTACTCTTGATATTGACGAAGTCGGCAAGACTACTCGTCACGGCACGTTCTTCCAGATGGTTGGTAACTTCTCGTTTGGTGATTATTTTAAGGAAGAAGCGATTCACTACGCTTGGGAGCTTTTAACAACTCCGCAAGATAAGGGCGGATACGGATTTGACCCTGAAAAGCTCTGGGTAACTACTTATACCGACGATGATGAAGCTCGCGCAATTTGGAAGAACGAAGGCTTCGACCCAGAGCACATGCAAGTTTTCGGTATGGAAGATAACTTCTGGACCACTGGTGGTCCTGGTCCTGGCGGCCCATGCTCCGAAATCTACGTTGATCGCGGTCCTAAATACGGTAAGGATGGCGGTCCTGCTGCTGACGAATCTCGTTTCATTGAGATTTGGGATTTGGTCTTCGAAAACTTCCAGGTAGATAACGTAAAGTCTAAGACTGATTTGCATATTGTTGGTGAGCTTGACCAGAAGAATATTGATACTGGCGCTGGTTTGGAACGTTTGGCTTACCTTATGCAGGGTAAGGAAAATATTTACGAAACAGACGAAGTTTATCCAGTTATTGAAGCTGCAGAAAAGCTTAGCGGTGTAAAGTACGGCGATAATAATGATGCTGACGTGCGTTTCCGCGTTGTAGCAGATCACGTACGTTCCGCTTTGATGATTATGAGTGATGGTGTGCGCCCAAGTAACGTTGGACGCGGATACGTGCTTCGTCGTCTTCTTCGCAGAACTGTTCGCGCAATGCGCATGCTCGGCGTTCAGGACCCAGTTCTTCCAACTTTGTTCCCAGTTTCTAAGGCTGCAATGGAACCAAGCTACCCAGAACTTAACAACACTTTCCACGAGGTTAGTGAAGCTGCATATGGTGAAGAAGACGCGTTCCGCAGAACTCTTGAAAAGGGCACAACTATTCTTGACCTGGCTGTTGAAAAAGCTAAGAAAGAACACAAGGATGACCCTATTGTTGGCGGCTCGGACGCATTCACTTTGCACGATACTTACGGCTTCCCAATCGAGTTGACTCTTGAGATGGCTGCTGAGCAGGGTGTTAAGGTTGATGAAGCTAAGTTCCGCGAGCTTATGAGCGAGCAGAAAGGTCGCGCTCGCGCGGATGCTTTGAAGAAGCGTCACAATGTGGATGTTAGCGTTTACGACGACATTAAGAAGGAGCTTGAAAAGCCAATCGACTTCCTCGGTTACACTGACTTCTCCAGCCGTTCAAACGTTTTAGCAATTGTTGAAGCCGGTAAGGGTGCTGTTAAAAGCGTTAGCGCTCCTGCAAACGTTGAAGTTATTCTTGATCGCACGCCATTCTATGCTGAGCGCGGTGGTCAGATTGCTGATCAGGGTGAGATTATTTCCGACGACGGCGCAATTTTGGAAGTTGACGATGTTCAGCGTCCAATCAAGGATTTGATTGTTCACAGCTGCCGACTTACTGAAGGTACTCTTAGTGTTGGTGCTCCAGTAAACACCAATATTGACCAGGTTCGCAGGGCTGCTTTGGCTCGAAGCCACACTGCTACTCACACTCTTCACAAGGCTTTGCGCGAAGAGCTTGGTCCACAGGCAACTCAGCGCGGTTCTGTAGTTGATCCAGATCGTTTGCGCTTTGACTTCCAGTGGCCAAAGGCTGTTGATAAAGATGCGCTGCTCCGTGTAGAAGCTCGCGTAAACGAGCGTATTCGTGACGATTTGCAGGTTGTTCCAAAGGAAATGCCAATCGATGACGCTTTCAAGCTTGGAGCAATGCACTTGTTCGGCGAAAAGTACGGCGATATTGTGCGAGTTGTTGAGATTGGCGACGGTTGGAGCCGCGAGCTTTGCGGTGGTACTCACGCTAAGAGCACCGGAAAGATTGGTATGGTAACCATTCTTTCGGAATCTTCCATTGGCTCTGGTGTACGCCGTATTGATGCATTGTGCGGCGAAGAGGCGTATGAATATGGTGCTCGTGAGCACGCTTTGGTGGCGCAACTTGCTGGCATGGTTAATGCACGCCCAGATGAGTTAGCTGAGCGCTTGGAGTCTTTGCTCAACAAGATGAAGGATTCAGACCGCAAGCTTTCTTCGGTGTATGAGTCTCAGCTTAATGATGCTGTTCCAGAATTGGTTGAGGCGGCTAAACAAAGTGGCGCAACGGTTAAGCTTGCTGTAAAGAATGTTGGAAACTTTGGTTCCTTCGATGCATTGCGCAAAACAACACTTGATGTTCGTTCTCGCTTAGGTGAGGATGCTCCTGTGATTGTGGCGCTGTGTGGCGTGAATGAAGAGGATCGTCCAATGGTGGCGGTGGCGACTAACGACGCCGCACGTGGTCTTGGTGCTAAGGCTGGCGATCTTGTTCGTACTGCTTCCAAGGTGCTTGGTGGCGGTGGCGGCGGCAAGCCAGACTTCGCTCAAGGCGGCGGCACAGACGCTTCTAAGATTGACGAAGCGCTTGAGGCTGTTAAGGCGCAAGTTGCGCAGCTTGCTTAGCGTGTTTCTATCAGCTTAAATAAAACGATGCGATCTTTACCAAAAGCGGCACAAAAAATGGTGTGGTTAGGTATTGATTTAGGTGACGCAAGGGTCGGAACAGCTCTTTCCGACCCTGAGCTCACTTTCGCTCATCCTGCCGGGAATGTTCAATCCTATGGTGATTCGTTTAATGCGATTGAAGATGTTTTAAACATTATCGAAGATAATAGTGTTAGTCGTGTTGTAATAGGTCTTCCTTTGCAATTAGACGGAACTGAAGGAAAATCTGCTAAAAAAGCGCGTCGTTGGGGTACTAATTTAGTCAAAAGAATGAAGTCGCTTTTTGATTATGGAGATTGGTCTCTCGATTTTATTCCAGAAGTTGTTTGGAAAGATGAGAGACTAACAACTGTTACGGCGCATAAACAACTGTTAGATGCAGATTTTTCTACTAGGAAGCATCGTCCTATGGTTGATCAGCAGTCAGCAGTGTTGATTTTGCAATCTGCGATTGACGATTATAAGAA
Source organism: Gardnerella sp. KA01002 (assembly GCF_049244015.1). Lineage (NCBI taxonomy): Bacteria > Bacillati > Actinomycetota > Actinomycetes > Bifidobacteriales > Bifidobacteriaceae > Gardnerella > Gardnerella sp. KA01002. The sequence continues at coordinate 1,122,543 of NZ_CP058365.1, read as the reverse complement.
TGATTGCAAAAATAATTAAAGCAGACAATAGTTACGACAATATTGTGAAATAATGTTATTCTGAAATAATGTCACTGTGAAATAGTAACCAGCAGTCCAAGCGGGAGGAAGCGTTTAATGACTGAGAATATCGACGATTTTTTCGATCGAAACGCTAAGTGGAGTCACGAAACTCCTAATCCACCTGTGCCTCCAAAATCGCGCAAAGATTTAAAAGCACAAAAACGACGTAAAAGTAAGAGAAAACGTATAATAGCGTTTATTCTTACGCTAATTTTTGCAATACTATTTGTTCTTGGATATGGATTATATAGGGTTGCGGTTTACATAAAAACCAACAATCAGTCTACGATTATGGACGATTGGCCAGGACCTGGAAACGGATTTGTTGAGTTTACGATTGAACCAGGTCAAGGATCTGTAGAAGTTGGGAACAATCTTGTTAAAGCGCAAGTTGTAAAGTCACAATCTACTTTTTCTAATATTGTTGCAGCGAACAACAAGATTTTATACCCAGGAATTTATGCGCTTAAAAAACACATGAACTCAATTGATGTTGTAAATATTCTTTCAGATCAAAGTAAAGCAGGCGGATTCTTAGACGTTAAAGCAGGAGAACGATCAACAGACGTTATTCGTAAGGCTGCACAAATCTCTGGAATTGACATTGCTCAATTTAACGCGATTCAAAAAACAGACGGAGCGGGGATTTTGCCGCCAGAAGCGGGCGGAAGTTTTGAAGGATGGTTGGAGCCTGGAGTTTACAACGTAAAATCCATGAAATCTGCTACTAAAATACTTGCCAAAATGGTAGATAAGCGTATTCAGAAACTCGATTCATTGGGAGTTCCTAAAGGAAAACTGCGTCAAGATATTCTCAAAATTGCGTCTATTGCGGAAGCGGAAGTAAATAATCGTGAATACTATGGTAAAGTTTCGCGCGTAATATTAAACCGTTTAGCTAAAGACATGCCTTTGGGAATGGACACTACGGTTGCTTACGGTATTGGAATTAAGGCAATTAACCTTACGCAAGCACAATTAGATGATGCAAGTAATCCATACAACACTAGGATTCGCAAAGGATTGCCGCCTACTCCTATAAGTATTCCTGGAGATAATGCTATTCTGGCTTCGCTTAATCCAGAAAAAGGATCATGGATTTATTTTGTTACCACTAACTTAAAGACCGGCGAAACTAAGTTTGCGGATAACTACGATGATTTCTTGAAGATTCGCGACGAGTATAAGCGTTCTAACGAAAACGCCAACTAGCGCGCGAAGGTAATTCGGAGCGCTGAGCTTGCTTAAGGTTGAAAGCACAGTGTGCTTTCAACGCAAGCGAAGACGTTCGCGCGCTTAGAGCGTGCGAACGACATTTAATATTTACTATTTAATGTTGTATGAGGGCTGGGTGTTTCTTGTCTCACAACGCTCTGCCTCTTACGTGTTGGTTGTTGTTGCGGTTGTTCCGATTTGGTTTTGATTTTGTTTTTTGGTTTAGGTTTGTTTGTAGTGGTGACTCATTGGATTATTTGGTATCGGCTGCCGCTCTTATACTGTTCGACCAAGAATCACCCAGCCCTCTTGCATGTTTAAACTTTTGCGTGGTTTTTATCACCGATATTCTCGATGTATTTGTGTAATTACAAAAAACCGCAAAACATAACGGCGATTATGGAAGATGCAGCTAATACGGGTACGAACGGGATTTTATTTTGCTCATTTTGCACAAGATGCACGCGGAAAAATCGCAAGCAGACTTTAGAGCAGATTTTCCACACTAAAATCCAAATTAATCCAAATATTCCAACTAATGCAAACCAGTAGATTATGCAATCAAATCCAAATAGCGCCAAAGCTTGAGCAATCATAGAAGCGCACGTAACATCGCCAAATCCAAGTGCTCCGCGCACACAAAGTTTTTGCGTCAAAACGTAGATTGCAAAAACTGTTACTGCACAAAGCCATCCGCGCAAAAGAAAATTAACATTATGAAAAGTAATAAGCGAAAAAATAAGGTTTGCTGCAGATTGTGCAAAAGCAGCTAGTAGAACCCAAAGTCTAGGCACAACGCGGTTTACTAAATCCGTTGCGCACAGTGCAATCGTGCATACAAGCGTTGGTGTTGCAAATAAACACGCTATAATAAACTGACTCATTTGATTATGCTAAATAAGCAAAAATTGCATTGCAACAAATTTTACTCAATGTGGTTAAAGGCTTTTTGCGATTTATTTCGTAGATTATTAGCAATACTTAGTTGTTAGTAAAATAAAGAATTTAGAATCTAGTATTGATTTAAAATAAAGTACAGTATTAAGTGCAAGAAGTATAACAATAAATATAACGCACAACGCGATTGGAGAAGGCATGCTTAGATGGCAAACGGCAGGGGAGTCGCATGGTGAAGCACTGGTGGCAATGATTGAAGGCGTGCCAGCAGGAGTTAAGATTACTAGCGCAGACATTGTTTCTGCTCTTGCGCGTAGACGACTTGGATATGGTCGCGGAGCGCGAATGAAGTTTGAGCAAGACAAAGTGCGTTTGCTTACAGGCGTTCGCCACGGTGTTACTCTTGGGTCTCCAATTGCTATAGAAATCGCAAATAGTGAGTGGCCAAAGTGGGTGGAAGTGATGAGCGCAGACCCGTTAGACCATGATTTAAGTGTGGAAGGTCGTAACGCGCCGCTTTCTAGGCCTCGCCCAGGGCATGCGGATTTAACGGGCATGCGTAAATATGGTTTTAGTGATGCTCGCGAGATTTTGGAGCGTTCGAGCGCTAGGGAAACGGCTTCCCGCGTGGCTTTAGGCGCTGTAGCTGATGCGTTTTTGCACCAAGCGTTGGGTGTGCGAACAGTTGCGCACGTTATTGGAATCGGCGGCGAATATGTAAGCAAAAGTTTACCCCTACCAACTCCAGACGATGTTGATGCGTTGGATGCTTCGCCAGTTCGTACTCTAGATAAAGATGCCGAAGCTCGCATGGTTGCTCGTATTGATGAAGCAAAAGCAAATGCAGATACGCTTGGTGGCGTAGTAGAGGTTTTGGCATACGGCATGCCTGCTGGAGTTGGAACGTATGTAGAGTCGGATCGCCGTTTGGATGCGGCACTGGCTGCGGCGCTTATGGGAATCCAAGCTATTAAAGGCGTGGAGATTGGAGACGGTTTCGAAGAAGCAAATCGCCCTGGCTCGGTTGCTCACGACGAGATCGTAACAGGCGAAGATGGCAAAATCACGCGCCTTAGCAATCGTGCTGGAGGAATTGAAGGCGGAATGTCAAATGGAGAGATAATTCGCGTGCGCGCTGCAATGAAGCCGATTCCGTCCATTCCTCGCGCTTTGCGAACGGTAGATGTGCTTACTGGCCAGCCAGCGCAGGCAATTAATCAGCGCTCCGATTTTACGGCAGTCCCAGCTGCTTCCGTAGTTGCAGAGGCAATGGTTCGATTAACGCTTGCAAAGTATGCGTTAGAAAAGTTCGGCGGAGATTCACTAGAAGAAACCGCTAGAAATGCTAGAAATTACGTTCAATCTTGGAAAGAGCATATGAGATGAGCGAAGAAGATTCCTTGCATGATTCCTTGCCAGATTCGCTTAGAGATTCTTTGAAAGACATTTCGCAAGATGTATCGCAAACTCAAATGCCGTTAGCCGTTATAATCGGCATGCCTGCAGCTGGAAAAACGCGTGTTGGCAAGGAATTAGCGCATATTTTGAATGTTCCTTTTATAGATACAGACGATTTAATTGAGCAAAAAATCAATATGCCGATTGCTCAATATTTTAAGGATTTTGGCGAAGAGTCTTTTAGAGATATTGAAACTCAAATTGTTAGAGATGCTATTTTCCCAGATTTTGAGCAATCCGCCCCAATAGTCGCCCTAGGTGGCGGTGCTCCAATGCGTAAGGAGACGCAAGATGTCTTAAGAAAATATACAAAGCTAGGCGGTCGTGTTGTGTATTTGCAAGTAAATGCAAGTGATGCAATTGAGCGCGTAAGCTGGAATTCTAATCGTCCTATGTTAAGCGGCGAAGATGGCGCAAAACGATGGATGGATTTGTTTGATAAGCGTGATCCTGTGTTTTGCAAAGTGGCGAATTTACACGCTCGCGTTTACGGATTAACGCCAAAACCTGCCGCAAGAAAGGTAAAAGATATGATTATGCAACGAATCGTTCATGTAGATGGTAAAGGTATTGAAGATTACGATGTTCATATTGGCGCAGGCGCTATGAGTCTTTTACCTCAAATGCTTGGAAAACAGCCTGTTCGAGTAGCTTTAATTCACACTCAGCCTGTTCAAAGACATAGCGATAAAGCAAGATCTATTTTGCGCGCAGCTGGCTACGATGTTTTCGATATTCTTATTCCAGACGCAGAGGCTGGTAAAACTGTTAAGGTTGCGGATTTTGTGTGGTCGCGCCTTGCAAACGCTGGTTTTACGCGTTCAGACGCGATTGTTGGCTTGGGTGGTGGAGCGGCTACGGATTTAGCTGGATTTGTTGCTTCTACTTGGATGCGTGGAATCCGCTACGTAAATTGCCCGACTTCGCTTCTTGCAATGGTAGACGCTTCGACTGGAGGAAAAACTGGTGTAAATACTGCAGCTGGCAAGAATTTGGTTGGTAGTTTTTACACTCCTGTTGGCGTTTTGGCAGATACTTGCGCGTTTTCTACTCTTCCTAACGATATTTTTGTTGAAGGACTTGGAGAAGTTGCAAAATCAGGGTTTATTGGCGATTCTAGCATCTTAAAAATTCTGGAAAATCCTCAAAATGCTATCAAGTTGCGCTCTGTTGATGGTCCTTCTATTTTAGACGATGCAGATTTAAATAATATGGTTTGCGATCTAATAGAAAAAAGCGTGCGCGTTAAGGCATACCACGTTTCTAACGACTTAAAAGAACAAGGTTTGCGCGAGTTTTTGAATTATGGGCATACTTTAGGGCATGCGATTGAGCAAATCGAGCATTTTTCTTGGCGTCATGGAAACGCGGTTGCTGTTGGAATGGTTTTTGCGGCGAGCCTTGCGCAAATTTTGGGCTATTTAAGTCCAGAAGACGTTGAGTATCATCGCTCGCTTTTAAAATCACTTGGATTGCCAATATCTTGGAATGGCGGCGGCAATAATGACGATGCTTTTGCTAAGGTTCTTGACTTGATGCATAAAGATAAAAAAGCTAGAGGCAACACCTTACGATTTGTTGTTTTAGACGGGATTGGAAACCCGATTCACTTAGATAATCCGCCGCTGGAGGCGATTCGCGAAGCGTTTAATAAGATTAGAGGTTAGAAAATGGTAGATGCAGAAAACACTATAAACATCCGTAAAGTTTTAGTAGTAAATGGCCCAAATTTGGGGCGATTAGGCGTTCGCCAGCCAGACGTTTATGGCAGTCAAGATTTTAAAACGTTGTGCGCGCTTTGCAAAAAGTGGGCACAAGAGCTTAATTTACAAGTGGAAGTTCGCCAAAGCGACGACGAAGCGCAAATGGTTCATTGGATGCACGAAGCTGCTGATACTCATACGCCAGTAGTTATGAATCCTGCTGCTTTTACGCACTACAGTTATGCGCTCGCGGATGCTGCGCACATGGTTTTAGATGCTGGAGTGCCACTAATGGAAGTGCATATTTCTAATCCTTCTGCCCGCGATTCTTTCCGGAAAATAAGCGTGATTAGTCCTGTTGCAACTGGAACTATTACAGGCATGGGACTGTATGGATATAAGCTTGCGCTCGAGGCTGTTGCTCATTTGATTTGACTTTGATTTGACTTTTCAATTATTCTTCCGAGTCGAGGCTCGAAGATACTATGGAGTTCCATGGTTAGAAGAAAACATGGTAACTCTCAGGAGCATATTACAAAGCATATTTTTGTCACTGGTGGCGTTGTTTCGTCCCTCGGAAAAGGTCTTACTGCATCTTCATTAGGCAGACTTTTGCGTAGTCGTGGTCTTCACGTTTTACAACAAAAACTCGATCCTTATATCAATGTTGACCCGGGTACAATGAACCCATTCCAACATGGTGAGGTTTACGTTACAGAAGACGGCGCAGAAACAGATCTTGATATTGGTCATTACGAGCGATTCCTCGATGTTTTCTTAAGTCAAAAAGCGAATGTTACAACTGGTCAGATTTATCAGTCTGTGCTTCGTAAGGAGCGTGCTGGCGAATATTTGGGTCAGTGCGTGCAGGTTATTCCGCATATTACTGGCGAAATTAAGTCGCGTATGCGCGCGCAGGCTAGCGACGATGTAGACGTGATTATTACGGAAATCGGCGGTACTGTTGGAGATATTGAGTCCCAGCCATTTTTGGAGGCTGCTCGCGAAGTTCGTCGCGATTTAGGTCCTGAAAACTGCATGTTTGTGCACGTTTCTTTGGTGCCTTATATAGCCGCAGCTCACGAATTAAAGACTAAGCCAACTCAGCATTCTGTGATGATGCTCCGATCTCTTGGCATTTCTCCAGACGCGCTTGTTTTGCGTTCGGATCGTCCGCTTAATCAAGGCATTAAAGACAAAATTTCGCTTATGTGCGATGTTGACGCTGAAGGCGTTGTGAACTGCGTTGACGCTCCAAGCATTTACGATGTGCCGAAAATTTTGTTCAACGAGGGCTTGGATGCTTACGTTGTGCGTGAGCTTGAGCTTCCATTCCACGATGTTGATTGGAACGAGTGGGAAGATTTGCTTGAGCGCGTGCATCATCCAAAGCATGAGCTAAACATTGCAATTGTTGGCAAGTACATTGATTTGCCAGATGCATATCTTTCTGTTACTGAGGCTATTAAAGCTGGCGGTTTTGCAAACTGGGCTAAGGTTAACGTGCGCTGGGTTGCTGCCGACAAGTGCGAAACTCAAGAAGGTGCGGCGGCGGCTCTTGACCAAATGGATGGCATGGTTATTCCAGGCGGCTTCGGAATTCGCGGTATTGAAGGTAAGATTGGCGCTTTGCGTTACGCTCGCGAGCATGGTTTGCCAACGCTTGGTCTTTGCCTTGGCTTGCAATCTATGGTTATTGAGTACGCTCGTCACGTTCTCGGTCTTGAGGATGCTAATTCCACTGAGTTCGAGAAGGATTGTGGCGATCCAGTAATCGCAACTATGGAAGAGCAGAAGGATATTGTGGACGGTAAGGGAGATATGGGTCACACAATGCGACTCGGCTCTTATCCTGCTCTTCTTGAAGAAGGCTCTATTGTTGCTGAGCTTTACGGTACTACGCATGTTACTGAGCGTCACCGTCACCGTTATGAAGTGAACGTGGCGTATAAAGATCGTTTGCGCGAAGCCGGCTTGCGTATTAGCGGTCAAAGCCCAGATGGTAATTTGACTGAGTTTGTGGAGCTTCCAAAGGAAGTTCACCCATTCTATGTGGCAACTCAGGCTCATCCAGAGTTTAAGTCTCGACCAACTAAGCCTCATCCACTGTTTGCTGGTTTAGTGGCGGCTGCTCTTGAACATCAGGCTAGCGAGGCTGAGTAGTATTTACCAATAGGTGAAAAATATAATAAAAATATTTTAAAAATAATTTCAATATTCATTTGATTTTATTTATTAAGTGGTGTAGAATCGTACGTTTGGGTGCGAATTTACACCACTTTTATTTTGATTAATATTTGAATATCTTATTGCATATTTTGCATCGTTTAACATAATTGTTACATATTTCTAGTGCAAATTTACATTTTTGTAATATCTATACAAATGTAAAAGACTTGGCAAAATATCATCTAAAATACGATTTAATCTAATATTTTTCTATTATAATAGTTGTTTTTATGATTTATAGACAAAATAACAGTAAATTTTACATTTAGACTTTTAGCTTGCGTTGTTTAATAAAATCCGTATGATTGAATTTTAATCAACGAAGAGGCCTCTTTATTGGCTTTGCAAAGAATCCATCTGGCAATAAATACTAGGTGGATTTTATTTATTAAGCCTGTAAAAGCCTGTAAAGCTTGTAATGAGACTTTTTCGTGATATTTAATTGAATCCTGCCATACCCAACGTTAGGAGAAAACATATGAAGAATAAGGCATTACTTTTTGCCGCAGCTGCATGCTCGGTTGCTATGCTGCTCGGTGGATGCGGTTCTTCTGCCTCGAAGACCGCTCAAACAAATGGTGGCAAGGTTGTTATTACTGTAAACGACTCCGAGCCTCAGAACGAGCTTGTTCCAGGAAACATTAACGAGAATGCTGGTGCTCGTCCTGCTGTATTGGTCAACTCCACGTTGGTCACTTTTGATGAAAAGGGCAACACGGTAAACGAAGATGCCGAGAGCGTAACTCCAAACGCCGATGCAACCCAATACACTGTTAAGCTTAAAAAAGATAAGAAGTTCAGCGATGGCACTCCAATCACCGCAGAAAGCTTTACTAAGGCTTGGAGCTTTGTAGCAAACGCTAAGAATGCTCAGAAGTGCTCTTCCTTCTTCCAGACCATTAAGGGCTACGAAGACTTGCAGAAGAATGATACTAAGGGCGACGAGCAGCTTTCTGGCTTAAAGGTTGTAGATAAGTACACCTTTACTGTTGATTTGAACCAGCCAGATTCTGTGTTTGCTGTTAAGGTTGGTTACCTTGCATTCGCCCCTCTTCCAGAGTCCTTCTACAAGAATCCAAAGGCTTACGGCGAAAAGCCAGTTTCTTCTGGACCATACTTGTTTAAGTCTTGGGATCACAACAAGCAGATCGAAGTTGTAAAGAACCCAGATTACGATGGCCCACGCAAGGCTCAGAATGACGGCGTTACCTTTAAGATTTACACCGACGGCACCGCTGCTTACCGCGATGTTCAGTCTGGCAATCTTGATATGACGGATAATATTCCAGATACCGAAACAAAGACTTTCCAAAAGGACACCACTGTTAAGGCATACAACCGTCCAGGTTCCGTAATCCAGCAGTTCGGTATTCCTGCAAAATTGCCACACTTCGATGTAACTACCGAAGAAGGCCGCTTGCGTCGTCAAGCTGTTTCTATGGCAATCGATCGCGAAACCATCATCAAGAAGGTTCTTAACAGTACAGCATCTCCTGCAAACGAGTTCACTTCTCCTTTGACTCCAGGCTACAAGGCAGATCTTAAGGGACACGAAAACCTTAAGTTTAATGCCGCAAAGGCTAAGGAACTTTGGGCAAAGGCAGATAAGATCTCTAAGTATGATGGTCCTCTTACCTTTACTTACAACGCCGATGGCAACGCTAAGTCTGTGTTCGACGCAGTTGTAAACTCCCTTAAGAATCATCTTGGAATTAATGCTGAAACCACTCCAGTTCCAACATTCCAAGAGTTCCGTAACGCATGCGAACAGCGTCAGATTAAAGGTGCATGGCGTGCAGGCTGGATGCCAGATTACCCAAGCCCAGAAAACTACTTGACTCAGGAATTTGCTTCCGTTGCTGCAGATGGCAATGGTTCTAACGAAGCTGATTACAAGAATCCTAAGTTCGATGCTTTGCTTAAGAAGGCTTCTTCTTCTAAGCAAGCTGAGGCAACTAAGCTTTATCAGCAAGCTAACGAGATTCTTCTTGAGGATCTTCCATACGTACCACTGTTCTACTCGAACGCTAAGGCTGTTATGGTTCCAAGCTTGAAGGGCTTTGTAATGGATTGGCAGAATATGCCACTTTACTACAAGCTCCACAAGTAAAGATCAAAATCAAGTAGCTATTAATATCAAGTAGCTATTAAAAAATAAACCATAATTTAATAGCATGTAAAAACGTGCTGCTGCCTTCGAATGGCGAATAAAATTACAAAATTCTATCCGCTGTTCGAGGCAGCACTTTGTGTTTTTACTTAGGTTGGGTTAAATCAATATGCAAGCCACAAGTTGGGTGTGTGCTATGCGAATTTTTAAGTAAATATATAAGGAGAAACCAATGGGTAAATACGTTCTGCGTCGCGTTTTGCAGATGATTCCTGTGGTTCTCGGCACAACATTGTTGGTATACGCTTTGGTGTTTGCTTTGCCTGGAGATCCAGTAAAAGCAATGTTTGGAGATAAGCCAATTAACCATGCTGTAGAAGCGCAAATTCGTGCCGAGTATAACTTGGATAAGCCATTTATTATTCAATATTTGTTGTTCTTAAAGAATGCGCTTACTCTTGATTTTGGACATACTTTTGCTGGTCAGCCAGTAATTGACGAAATTGGTCGCGCATTCCCAGTAACCATTAAGCTTGCGTTGATGGCGTTTGCCTTTGAAGCCTTGTTCGGCGTAGCTTTCGGCATAATCTCTGGCTTAAAGAAAGGAAAGTGGTACGACAGTGTAATCCTGGTTGTATCACTTCTTCTTATTTCTGTGCCAACATTTGTTACTGGCTTTATTGGACAATACGTGTTTGGTGTTAAGTGGCATATTATGCCTGTTACAGCAAGCAATGATCCTGGATTCTATGATCTTCTTCTTCCTGCGATAGTTCTTGGATCCGTGTCAATGGCGTATATTATTCGACTTACAAGGTCGGAAATTTCGTCAAACATATCGCTTGATTACGTGCGCACGGCTCGCGCAAAGGGCTTAAAAGAAGGCTCCGTTATTGTTCGACACATTTTGCGTAACTCGCTTATTCCTGTTGTTACATTCTTAGGTCAAGATTTGGGCGCTCTTATGGGCGGCGCAATGATTTCGGAAACAATCTTCAACATTCATGGCGTTGGATTCCTTACGTATCAGGGAATACTAAAAGGAGAAGGAAACCTTGTTGTTTCTATAGTTACGCTTCTTATGTTGATATTTGTAGTCAGCAATCTTCTTGTTGACATGTTGTACGCGGCTCTAGATCCGCGCATTCGCTACGCGTAAGGAGAGCACATTATGGAAGATAATTTGATGGAAGATAATTTGACTACAAATAATGCAAATTACAACACATTGCCAGGTCAGGAACGCTATGTTGCTCCTCTTGACGATACGCCTCTTCAAGAAGTTGATTCTGTAGACGAATCTGCTCCAGCTACAAGCATGTGGGCTGATGCTTGGAGATCTTTGCGCAGAAATCCATTGTTTATTGTTTCTGCAATTTTGATTATTGCAATTATTTTTGTTGCGCTCTTCCCAGGCGCTCTCACAAAGCACAATCCTAATTACTGTGTTTTGGAGCATTCGCTTGAGCCAGCTTCTGCTGCACATCCGTTTGGATTCGACATGCAAGGATGCGATATTTACGCTCGAGTTGTATATGGAACACGTACATCTTTAAGCGTTGGCTTGCTCGCAACGGCTTTAGTGGTGTTAGTTGGTTCGCTAATTGGAGCTTTGGCTGGATTCTTTGGCGGATGGATTGATGCGGTTCTTAGCCGAATCACCGATATCTTCCTGGCTCTACCAATGCTGTTGGGTGCAATCGTAGTTTTGCAAATGTTCCGCACATCTAAGTCGATTTGGAAAATCGTGTTTGTTATGGTTCTCTTTGGATGGGTAGGCGTTGCTCGAATCGCAAGAAGTGCCGTTATGGAATCCAAGAATCTTGAGTTTAATACGGCTTCTACAGCTTTAGGTTCAACTCCAATGCGTAATCTTTTCCGTCATATTATTCCAAACTCGCTGGCCCCAATCATTGTTGTAGGAACAACATCCCTTGGTTCTTACATTGTTTTGGAAGCAACACTTAGCTTCCTTGGTATTGGTTTGCCAACTACGACCGTTAGCTGGGGTGTAGATATTTCTACCGCTAGGAATGTTCTTACTACAAATCCAGAAGTTTTGTTCTATCCGTCTATTGCGCTCGCTATTACTGTTCTCGCCTTTATTATGATGGGCGACGCCGTAAAAGATGCGTTGGATCCAAAGAGCCGTAAGGCGTAAGTTAGCGTGGAGGAATAGTGATTATGAACACAGCAACACGTAAAAATGTAGATACCCTTGCAATGCAACGTGAGCAGGGTCCTTTGCTGGAAGTTAAAAATCTTCAAGTTGACTTTACAACGGATTCTAAAAAAGCCGTACACGCTGTTCGCGATGCGAGCTTCAACGTTTACCCAGGTCAATGGGTTGCAATCGTGGGTGAATCTGGTTCTGGAAAGTCAACTTCTGCAATGGCGGTTTTAGGCTTGCTTCCAGGAACAGGTCACGTTACGGGTGGTTCTATTAAGCTTAAAGGTCAAGAAATAAGTAATCTAAAGCCTAAAGATTATGCGGCTTTGCGCGGTACAGCAATGGGATTGGTTCCGCAAGACCCTATGAGCAACCTTAATCCTGTTTGGCGAATTGGAACTCAAGTTAAAGAGGCTCTTCTTGCAAATGGCGTTGACGTTAGTCATGAGAAGCGCTCCGCACTTGCAGAAGCTTTAGCAGGAGACGCTGTAGAAGTCAAAAGCAATGAAGATGAAATCTTCCTTGGCTCTAAAGAACTGAGCGCATTATTGGACGCTGCAAAGCAAGCTTTGGCGCAGGTTGGTCTTAGTGAGCAAACAAATGCCGAAAAGTTTAATGAAGCTATGGAATACTACAAAAAAGAGTGGGTTCCAGGTTCCGAAACTCGTTGGCGCGTTGCAGACGATTTAATCAAGTATGGCGTAGACGACGACAAAGCTTGGGAAATCGCAAAAAAGTATGTTATTGGAGCAAGTGTTGAAGACCGCATTGCTGGTTTGCTTGATGAAGCTGGTTTGCCAGATGCAGCAACTCGCGCAAGGCAATTCCCACACGAGTTTTCCGGCGGTATGCGTCAGCGCGCGTTAATCGCGATTGGCCTTGCGTGCCGCCCAGATTTGCTTATTGCAGATGAGCCAACTTCCGCACTCGACGTTACTGTGCAAAAGCGCATTCTTGACCATTTGCATACGCTTACTGATTCTCTCGGCACTTCTGTGCTCTTTATTACTCACGATTTAGGTTTGGCTGCAGCTCGCGCACAGCACGTTGTTGTTATGTATAAGGGTCGCGTTGTTGAATCTGGTCCATCTTTGGACGTTTTGCAGCATCCTCAGCATCCTTATACTAAGCGACTTGTTGCTGCCGCTCCAAGTCTTGCTTCTCAACGAATCATTTCCGTTAAGGAGCATGGTGGTAACGCGGATAATTTGCTTGAGCATCACGTAGTAGGCGAGCAAGCTCTTGAAAAGAGCGAGCATATTATTACAGTCGATCACTTAACCCGAGAGTTTAAGCTTCCGCGCAAGAAGGAGCTTTTCAAGGCTGTTGACGATGTTTCGTTCTCGATTAAGCGCGGAACAACGTTGGCAATCGTGGGTGAGTCTGGTTCTGGTAAGTCTACTGTTGCAAACATGGTTTTGCGACTTCTAAATCCAACAAGTGGAACAGTTACTTACGAAGGCAAGAATATTGCTGATTTCAAGGGTGCTGATTTGCTTGACTTCCGTCGACATGTGCAGCCAGTATTCCAAAATCCTTATGGTTCGCTAGACCCAATGTATTCGATTTATCGTTCTATTGAAGAGCCTTTGCGAATTCATAAGATTGGCGATAAAAAGAGTAGACAGAATCGTGTGCGCGAGCTTTTGGACATGGTTCGTATGCCTGCTTCTGTTATGACTCGCTTCCCGAACGAGCTTTCAGGCGGACAGCGTCAGCGCATTGCGATTGCGCGTGCTATGGCATTGGATCCGGATGTAATCGTTTGCGACGAAGCTGTGTCTGCTTTGGATGTGCTTGTGCAAGATCAGGTTTTGCATTTGCTTAACGATTTGCAAGCGGAGCGAGGATTAAGCTACTTGTTCATCACTCACGATTTGGCTGTTGTTCGTCAGATTGCGGACGAGGTTGTTGTTATGCAACATGGCAAACTTGTTGAGCATGCTACAACCGACGAAGTGTTTGATCATCCTCAAAAGGAGTACACTCGCGATCTTCTCGATGCAATTCCAGGTGGAAATTTGGAACTTGGCTTGGATTAGTCGCAAGCTGGTTTATGGGCCTTAAAACTAGTGTCTTATAAACTATAAATTTAAAATAAAGGTGTAGGAGTCAAAACTTCTGCACCTTTATTTTTGCGTACTTTGTGTTGTGTGCATATTAGAGTGGAACTTATGATTACAATTACGACTTCAAATTTGAATGGGATTCGTGCGGCTTGGCGCAAGGGGATGCTCGATTGGGTTCAAGATCACACGCCAGATGTGTGGTGTATGCAAGAGGTTCGCGCTCCGCAAGATGCGATTGATCCGATTATGAGTAAAATCAAGGATTTGTATACGTCTAAAAGTGGTGAATCTGGTCAAAATGACAGGCGATTTTCTGTTACAAATCAGATTTGTGAAATAAAAGGTAGAGCTGGTGTGGCGCTTGTAACGACTTTGCCAGTTGTAGAGCAGCGTTACGGTTTGCCTGGTTTAAGTGAAGACGTTGATTCTGGGCGATGGGTAGAAACCGACGTACATACTCCGCAAGGGTATGATATTACTGTTGCATCTGTGTATGTTCACGCTGGAAACGTTGATGATCCACAGAAAATGCAGCAAAAATTCCGCTTTCTAGATACTATGTTAAAGCGATTAGGGGAGCTTAGAGATATTGCTGCAAGTGGCGGAAATCAGGCGATTTTATGCGGTGATTTTAATATTGCACACACGCCTCTTGACATTAAAAACGCTAAAGCGAATGAGAAAAGTGCTGGATTTTTGCCAGAGGAACGCGCTTATATTGATCGTTGGATTAACGAGTATGAATTTGTGGACGTTATGCGTATGCTTGCTGGCGATATTCAAGGACCATACACTTGGTGGAGTCAACGAGGTAAAGCTTTTGATAATAACGTTGGATGGAGATTAGACTATCAGTTTGCAACACCTGAAATTGCAGAAACTGCATGCGGATTCGTAATTGATCGTGCTCAAAGCTACGATTCTCGCTGGTCTGACCATGCTGCTTTAAACATAAAATATAATGTGTGATTTTGCTTTGCTTGTGATAGGCTGGTGAAGTTGAGTAAAAATAGCCATTAGAAATATGTAAAGTATTCATCGAAAAATGGCAATTAGAGCTTATTAAGAAGAATCCATTAGAAAAGAGGAGCCATGGGATGGTTTAAATCCAAGCGCAAGTCGAAAGCTGCCAAAGATGATGCTGAGAATCTTGCAGAATTTCAATCCCAAAATTCCGCTCTAAGCGATCTGACTGCAGGCGGATATGATGCAGACACGTACTTAGGACGCGGAAGTCTTAGAGGTCCATGGGACATGTCTGATGAGAAACTACCTAATTTAGGTACTTATGTTGATTTCGGCTCCATATATATACCATATTTACAAGGTATAGAGTTGCGAGTAAAAAAGCAGCGTGAAACTGGTCAAGTTCTTGGCATAACTGTTACATATAAATCTTCTAGCATTGAGGTTGAAGCATTTGCAGCTCCTAAAACAGAAGGAATATGGAGTGAAGTTCGTGCGGATTTGCTTAAGGGAAACTCTAATGCTAGGGAAGCGAATGGAGTTTTTGGCAAGGAACTCATACTTCCAGTCAAGGTTGACGATAAGACAGTGGAAACTAGAATTGTTGGTGTGGATGGTCCGCGTTGGATGCTTCGCGGAGTGTTTTCTGGGAGTGCTGCTTTAGAGTCGCAAAAAACAAGCGAAGAGACTGTGCTTCTTAACAAGTGGTTTAGTGATATTGTTATAGACCGCGGAACAGAGCCACTTGCTCCTAGAGATATGATTCCAATGCACGATTTGGTTGCTCCAAGTAATGCAGGTAAAGATGGTTCTGCTGGTTCTGACGATTCTGAAGAAAATCTAGGTCGTCCAAAGGGTCCACTTGGTGCAGATCAGCAAGTAGAAGTCAAAACCACGCTAACTCGTGGACCAATGTTTTCTGAAATCAGATAGTTAAGAGTCGATAGTTAAGAGTTGATAGTAAAGAGTCGATAGTAAAAGTCAGGCAGCAAAGGATATTGTCTTGGAAAAAGATTCGCGCGGCAAAAAACGCTCAGGATTAGCCTCTTTGGCTTCTATTGGATCTGAAGGAAACACGTTTTCTGTTATTGACTCCCTTGGAGGAGTTCGAGGCGTAATTGAATCCATGCTGCCAGGCTTGCTGTTTGTTATTTGCTTTGTTGTAACGCGAAACGTACAAACAACGGTTATTGCGTCTGCAGCTCTTGCAGTTTTGCAAGTTGTAGCTAGACTTATTCAACGCCAGTCGATTATTGGTGCTCTAAGTGGGTTGGTTTCTGTAGGGATTTGCCTTATTTGGGTGTGGACGAGTCATCAAGCTCGCGACTACTACATGATGGGCTTTATTACAAACGCTGTGTATGGTGCGCTTCTTGCGATTTCGCTGATTGTGCGCGTGCCAGCGCTTGGGCTTGTGATTGAATCGATTCGCAAAATGCCTACGGAAAATTTTGGCGAGTGGCTGCACGAATGGCTTGATTATAAGCCGCTTAAGCGTGCATACATGTATGTTACTGGATTGTGGATTGGTGTTTTTGCTCTGAGGCTTGTTTTGCAAGTGCCATTATATTTGACGAATCACGTTGTCTGGCTCGGCACTGTTCGATTGCTTATGGGATTGCCATTCTGGGCGCTCGCAATTTGGGTTTCTTACTTGATTATTGCAACGCCGTTTATGCGTCTTCATCATAAAAATCGCGAAGAAAATTATCGTGAAGAAAATCAGATTGACGAAGATAAAAACGATGTAAATTCAAGTGAAGTAAAATCAGCTTAACAAAAATCAGTGTTAGCGAATTGGCTTAACAAAACGCAAAACTAAGGGGTAGTTTATGCAAGTGACGATGCGAATCGAGCGTTATGCGGATCAAGGGAGATGCGTAGGTCATCTTGACGGACGCGTTGTATTCGTGCGATTTGCGCTGCCTGGTGAGCTGGTTGTTGTGCGCATGGATGAGCCGATGCGTGCAAAAGCGCACTTTTTTACTGGGGAAGTTGTGGAAGTTTTGGAGCCTAGCGCTGATCGTGTAGAGCCGCAATGGAAGCTCGCTGGTCCTTTGGCTCAGGGTGGCGGAGTTGGTGGCGCGGATTTAATTCATGTTTCTTTGCCTGGGCAGATTCGTTGGAAGGCGTCCGTAATTGCCAATCAATTCCAGCGTTTAGCGCATATGGATATTGCGGATAGCGATATTACTGTTGAGCGCATGCCGGGGGATGAGGAGCTTAACGGGTTTAATTGGCGTACGCGCATGGAGTTGGTTGCGGATGATGAAGGGCGATTGTCTATGCGTAAGCGCGAGTCGCATGATCGCATTGCGATTGATACTATGCCACTTGCGTCGCGAGCGGTTTTGGCTGTTGCGGATTCTTTGGACTTGTGGAATCGTTCTTTCTCGCCAAATGCGCAAATTCGTCTTGCTGTTCCAGAGCCTCGAGTTGATGGTTTTGATTTTAATGATAAGGCTGCGCTTCTTAGTGCGATTGGCGAAAATTATGCGCTTATAGTAAATGATGAGTTGGTTGCAGGATCGGCATTGTTGTGTGAGCGTGTACGCGTTGCTGTTGATGGAGATTCATCGCGTATGCGTACTTTTGATTACGATGTTGACGCCCGCGGTTTTTGGCAGATTCATCGCGCAGCTCCAGAGCATTTGGTGAACTACGTTTTGGGATTAGTTCGTTCTGCGCTTGGTGGTCGTACTAAGAATACGGTTTTGTGGGATTTGTATTCTGGATCGGGTTTGTTTACGATTCCGCTTGCGACTTTGGCTAATGTTGGAGGAGATTCTTCTAGTGCTTTGGGTGCTCTTGGTACTACTGGCACTTTTGGTTCTGCAGAGCCAGCGCGCGTGCTTAGTATTGAGGGTGCGCCGATTGCTGTAAAGAACGCAAGGCGAAACATTGGGCGCGCAGGGCTTAGCAGAGATATTGTTGAAGCGCTTGAAGGGGATGTTGCGCAAACGCTTGAATCGCAGGTGTTTAAGGCGAGTAAATCGTCTAAAATTGTGCGCCGATTTGCGCATCCAGATGTTGTTGTGTTGGATCCTCCGCGCGCTGGTGCTAAAGCTCAAGTTTGTAAGCAGATTGCGAAGTCTGGAGCAAGAGCTGTTGTGTACGTTGCCTGCGATCCGACTAGTCTTGCTCGCGATGTTGGCACGTTTAGAGAGCTTGGATACAGCGTTCAGTCTTTGCGCGCATTCGACTTATATCCGGAAACTCATCACGTCGAGAGTGTCGTATTGATGTCAAAGGCTGATTAGGTGGGTGCATTTTTGCCCTTGTGTAGCAAGGCTTAACGAGGGCTATCGTTAAAAGGTTTAGTGAGTGGCAGTTTTAAGCTGGGTTCTCGCGGTTTTTGAGCGCAGTTTGGCTGTTTGAGGGAAGATATCAACGCTTTAGGGTCGAGTGCACAGGATGTTAACGTTAAAAAGTGCACCCACTTTGCACCCACCCTGTGAAGTGGGAAAATATAGCTCAAAAGGTAAAATGAAACCTGATTATTAGTATGTGCACGAGGAGGTGCTTAAGGAATGGATAATAAGAAGTTTATCGCAGAGACGAAAGATGTTCGTTTAACGGTGAAACGTGCTGATACCTTTGGTGTGAGCTTTGTTAACTGTGAACAAGATATATTGAGGGTTGAGGAAGCGCAAAATGTTATAAGGCTTATTCAAACTAAAAAAGTCTCAGCTTCGAATTGGGTGAGGTGGCTTACTCAGGGTATGCCTGAAATTGTTGTGAGTTTGCCACATGATGTGGAAGTTTGTGAGGTTGAATCTGATTCTAATCAAGTGCTCATCACGGATATTGAGATTGGTAAGCTTTATGTAGAAGTGAACAATGGCAAGGTAGAAGTTGTTAATTTGAAGGCGGATGATGTCTTTCTTAAATGTTATAATGGGTTGGCTTCAGCAACAAACGTAGAAGTAACTCATGTTTGTACGCTTGATACGTTAAATGGCATGAGTATTTTAGAAGGAACAATCACCAAGGATGCAAGCCTTGAAGTAGATTGTGAGAATGGTGTCACCGAGGTTTCAGATAAGAAGAAGGTAAATTGTAAAAACGATGGATTTGCGCATTACATGGTGCACTGTCTTAATGGGAAAGCTATTGCGAAGTAGCAGACATATAGATCAAAAAAGAAGCAATAAAACTTGATATAAGTTGGAATTAGAGCGTATATAGACATACCGATAAAGGAGGAAGCCGTATATGCTCTATGTAAAATTTGATGATTTCGAAGATGTTAGCGTCATGGGAAATGAGAAAGATCATGGAATGTTTATTCCGATTAAGGATGGGAATGTGTATGCTGAGTGCGAACGGTGCGGTGTAGTTGAAAGGATCACCTCACCATGCGAATTCATTGCTAGCACATTTAGGTCAAGAGTGAACTTCAATGAAGGTTATGAACTTTGCGAGAAGTGCTTGCAAGAGGTTGAGTTTGTTACTGTCGCTTTGAGAACTGGAAAATTACCTAATCGAGAATTGAAATGACTGAAAAGCAAAGCAGTGATAACCGTAGTAATACATGAAAAACTAAACGTTAAAAGGTGCACACACTTTGCACCCGGGCGGTAAATGATAATTTAGGGAGGCGTTTTATGTCAGTAATTAAAATTGAAAACCTCACTTTCTCATATTATGGATATGTAAAACCCATATTTAAAAATGTATCGTTTTCCTTTGATACAAACTGGAAAACGGGATTGATAGGAAGAAATGGAATCGGTAAATCAACTCTATTTAAGTTACTTTTAAATCAAGAAACTTATCAAGGTAAAATAAGCAAGGATGTTGAATTTATTAAATTTCCACCAAATATAAGCGATACTTCAAAATTAGGAATTGAGTTATATAAAGAACTAATATCAGATGATGAAGAATGGAAGTTATTTAGAGAACTCAGTTTGCTAAATGTAGATGAGAACCTTGTTTACAGAGAGTTTGAAACGCTTTCTAAAGGGGAACAAACAAAAATCCTTTTAGCTATTTTGTTTACAAGAGAAGATGGCTTTTTACTTATTGATGAACCAACAAACCATTTAGATATGGACGGAAGAAAAATTGTAAGTGAATATCTGAAAAGTAAAAAAGGATTTTTGCTTATATCTCATGATAGAGATTTTTTAGATGGTTGTATCAATCATGTTATTTCTATTAACAGGAATTCTATTGATGTCCAATCGGGAAATTTTACATCATGGTATGAAAACAAAGTGATGAAAGACCAATTTGAAATTAGTCAAAATGAGAGATTAAGAAAAGATATTAAACGATTAAAAGAGTCTGCAAGACAAAGTCAAATTTGGTCTGATAAAATTGAAAATACTAAAAATGGTGTAAAAGTATCAGGTGTAAAACCAGACAAAGGACATATAGGTCATCAATCAGCCAAGATGATGAAAAAATCTAAGAATTTGGAGAATAGACAAAACAAGGCAATAGAAGAAAAACAGAGTTTACTAAAAGATATCGAAACAAAGGAAAGTCTATTATTGCATCCATTACATCATCATAAAAATCCTCTAATATCGGTTAGCAATTTATCATCATGCTATGGAGAGAGACAGATCCTAAATAATGTAAGTTTCGAGATAAAGCAAGGCGACATAGTGGCTATATATGGGGGTAATGGTAGCGGAAAATCAACCTTGATTAAAATTTTATTAGGTATAAATCACGAGTATACAGGTGAGATAAAATTAGCAGGTAATTTAAAAATCTCGTATATTCCTCAAGACACATCTAATTTAACAGGTAGCCTAAATGAATATATTCACAAGCAAGATGTTGATGAAACATTGTGTAAAACAATTCTAAGAAAATTAGATTTTTCAAGAGAATTATTTGAAATGGATATGAAGAATTATAGTGATGGACAAAAAAAGAAAGTTTTAATTGCTGTAAGTTTCTCAAAGCCAGCTCATATATTTGTTTGGGACGAACCACTGAATTATATAGATGTAATATCAAGAATACAGATTGAGGAAATTATAAAAGAAGCAAAGCCTACACTCATATTTGTGGAACACGATAAGCGATTTGTAGAAGATATCGCTAATAAAATAATACAATTTTAAGTAAAATCCAAATCCCAGTTTGTAGTGCCTTAGACTTTTATCATCATACGACATTCCCCTTGCCAGTTTCTCTCCTGCAATGAACGTTAAGGCTCTTTTATTGATGCATGGTTATCATAAGGGTAGTCTTGATACACGTGAGACTGTCGTATTGATGTCAAAGGCTGATTAGGTGGGTGCAAGTTTGCCTTTATGTAGCAGGGTTTAGCGAGGGCTATCGTTAAAAGGTTTAATGCGAAGTGGCTTTAAGCTGTGTTCTCGTGATTTTTGAGCGTGATTTTGCTGTATGAGGGAACATGTCAACGCTCTGGGGTCGAGTGCACAGGATGTTAACGTACTTCGCTTGCGTTGAAAGCACACTGTGCTTTCAACTTTGAGCAAGCTCAGCGAATCGAAGTGCATTCGCGAATTATGTTTTAATCGCTTATGCAAGTCGATTCGCCACTTTGCACCCCACCTTGCAAGTGGAAAAAATTTATGCAGAAGGAAATGTACTGTAGCATATGTGGGAGAAAAAATATACGAGTCTAGTGAACAGGTTCAATACTGTAGAATCAAGGCTTAAGGGAGTAAAAGCTCGTATTGTTGAAAAGCAAATGAGGCATGATGAAGTTGAATATTTTATCGAGGACTTGAAAAAACAGGACTTGTTAACAGTGTTCGATGAAAACGTCTGGCTTAGCATTGTTGACCATCTAACTGTGCATCACGATGGAAAGGTTGATCTTACTTTCATTGATGGGAGCAAAACGGAACTAAAGTGTTAAGCTTACAGGAAAAGTGTAAGGTAAAATAAAAGTATATCAGCAAGTCTCTGACGTGCTTTTTTGCTGTTAAAAGAGTTACGGGTTGAGTATCAATGGAGAGAAGAGGGTGCGTCTGTCGAAAAAATGTCCGCACCCCCTTGTCTAAAAAATTTAACATTTTGAAAGGAGGAATAATGGAAACAATAGTATCCGCTTTATTAGTTTTTGTTTCTACATCCATTGACTACTTAGTTGTTTTGACTATTTTATTCGCTAGTCAAGGAAAGAAAGGTTTGAAATCAATTTATGTAGGGCAGTATTTAGGTACAGGACTGCTTGTACTGGCTAGTCTTATTGCCGCTTACTTTTTAAATTTTATTCCACAAGATTGGATTATCGGACTCCTTGGTCTAATTCCGCTAGGTCTTGGTATAAGAGCAATTTTTGTGGATGAAGATATTGATGAAGAAGATATCGAGGGGAAAATTACCGGAGATGGATCAAAAATCTTAGCATTTACAAGTTTAACAGTGGCAATGGGTGGAGATAATTTAGGAATTTATATCCCCTATTTTACAGGAAAGAGTTTGATTGAGATTAGTATAAGTTTAGTAATATTTGCCTTAGGGATTTTGATTCTATGCAAATTATCTCAAAATCTCGCCTCAATTTCTGCTATCGGAGAGACTGTGGAAAAGTACGAAAAAGTAATTGTACCTGTCGTGTTTATTGGACTCGGTCTATATATATTAACTGAAAATGGAACTATTAATTATTTCATAGGCCAAACCCTCACTTTGGTGTAAATTCATTTCCTTCCCTTTATCCGACATTTTTACGTTCAGGCTCAAACGAGAAAATAAGCGGGGCTTCCCACCATCACGGCGCTTGATCGTGCTATCTGATGCAGTAATGCGAACATAAAAATCGTGTATGACAGTCAAAAAATCCCATTCGTGCAAATGTGTTGCAATATGCGATACAGTATTTTATGATGAGTGTATGGAGGTTGATTGATATGGCAGTTACTAAAACAGCGAATGTGAATGTGAGAATACAAGAAAATATTAAGCAGCAGGCGGAGCAGATTCTGGAAACTATTGGAATTCCTAGGGCTACTGCTATTGACATGTTTTATCGTCAAATCATTCTTAATAAGGGTATTCCGTTTTCGCTTACTATTCCAAAGTCACTTCCGGCACAAGATGATATGGACGAGAAAACGTTTAACGCGTTGATGGTTAAAGGTTATGATCAGGCGGTTTGTGGCGATAGTTATCCGATAGATGATGTTTTTGAAGAGCTTGAACGAGGTCTTTAATGGATGAGTATAAGGTAAAAGTTACTCGTCAGGCGAAAGAGCATCTTGCACTTATCCGAGAATATATTGCCACGGAGTTAAAAGAACCGACGGTAGCTAAAAGAGTACTCGAGCTACTAAAAGCGGAAATGATGTCTTTGCAGACGATGCCTTATCGTGTGAAGTGTATAGATGAGCAGCCGTGGGGTGAGCTTGGTTTTAGAAGAATACGCGTAAAAAATTATTACGTTTATTTTTGTGTTGATGATAGTAGAAAAGAAGTTCAAATACTCGCGGTTATCTACGTGAGAAGAGGCCAGACTAAACAACTGGAACAATTGTAATGTAAACGTTGTTATTAAGCCAATCTTAAGTCTTTTAACGATAGCCTTTCCTATCGTTAAAAAGTGCACCCACTATTCATAGTGTGCACTCAAAAAAGTGTAGCTATACTACCCGTTCTCTCAACCCACGTTGAGGCAATCGTGTTGCTTTCCAAACTAGGCTCAAAATGACATATTAGTATTAAGCTTCCACTTGACGAGATGGATATTACCTGTGCGGATAGTAAAGCAACTTATGAATAAATTAAAACTTATTTTTTGAAAAAGTATGGGTTTAAGATGTCAACACTTCATATTCGCAAGTGAAGAGAAAATATGGTTTAGATGTTAAGGAACATTATAATATGTCTAAAAGTGAGAAACAGAAAAGACCACAGTGTCCAATTGAAAAGTAAGAAGCTATTTTGGATGCGTTGAAGTATTTTAAGATGTATACAGACGATTTTTAGTGAATATGGGAGGGTAGACATGAATTCTAAAGAGATAAATCACCTCATTCAAAATGGCGAAAAAATAGATGTCGAATTTAAAGAATCCAAGAATGCTTTAACTAAAGATGTCTTTGATACAATATGCTCTTTCAATAATAGAAATGGAGGACATGTTTTACTTGGTGTAAATGACAAAAGAGAGATTGTTGGTGTTAGTGAAGATAAAGTAGATAAAGTGATTAAAGAATTTACTACGGTAATCAATAATCCGCAAAAAATGTATCCGCCGCTTTATTTAATACCGAAAGTCTTTGATATTGATGCGAAAAAAGTAATTTATATCAGAGTACCGGAAGGTTATCAGGTATGCAGACATAATGGAAGAATTTGGGATAGGTCCTATGAAGGAGACATCAATATCACTGATCATTCAGAACTTGTATATAAGCTATATGCAAGAAAACAGGGCAGCTATTTTGTAAATAAAGTATATCCGAATCTTGATATTGATTTTCTTGATGCTTCTGTTATTGCTAAAGCCAAGAGTATGGCTGTCTTCCGAAATAAAAATCATGTTTGGGAAAATATGAGTAATGAAGAGCTTTTACGAACTGCCAATTTGATTTTGACAGATCCGGAAACAAAGCGTGAAGGAATTACATTAGCTGCTATTTTGTTATTTGGAAAAGACAACTCTATTATGTCAGTTCTTCCGCAGCACAAAACAGATGCGATATTCAGAGTTGAAAATAAGGATAGATATGACGATAGAGATGTTGTCATTACGAATCTGATTGATAGCTATGAAAGACTTATAGAATTTGGACAGAAACATTTGAACGATTTATTTGTCTTAGACGGAATTGTAAATGTCAATGCAAGAGATAGGATACTTAGAGAAATTGTATCAAACACATTAGCACACAGAGATTATTCAAGTGGCTTCCCTGCAAAAATGATTATTGATGATGAGAAGATTACGGTTGAAAACAGTAACTTGGCTCATGGAATGGGAGCTTTAGATTTACAAAAGTTTGAGCCATTTCCTAAGAATCCGGCTATATCTAAAGTTTTCAGAGAAATAGGGCTTGCGGATGAACTTGGCTCAGGAATGAGAAACACCTACAAGTACACACAGTTTTATTCAGGACAAAATCCGGTGTTTGAAGAAGGAGATATATTCAGAACGATTATTCCTCTAAAGAAGATAGCAACGCAAAAGGTTGGTGGAGGGAATGTCTCTCGACATGTCTCGCAAGATGTCTTTCGAATGTCTCCTGAAGCAATTAGGAATTTGATTGTAAGTATGATAAAGAAAGATCATCGTGTAAGTCGTAAATATATGGCTGAAACGTTGGGTGTTAGCGAGAAAACAATTACAAGATATATAAAATCTATTTCCAACATTAAATATGTGGGGAAGGGAAAAAATGGACATTGGGAAGTGGATTAAAGCCGATGAGTGGAGAATTGGAGGTCCGAAAAATTAAAAACATATTATGATTTTATATCAGAAATAAAGCCCGATGAATTATATGATAGTTTGGTTGCTTATGGACTGTTTTCAGAGAAGTTACCTCCTATATTCTCAGGCGATTCGTTTTTAGACTATTGTAAAAATATTCGCAAGGACACATTTTCAGATGAATGGAGAGGATACATCAACTATGAGAGCATGAGAAATACCAATATTCCGAGAAATATTGGTATCCCTACCCCGATGGGACATGAACTGTTATGCAAAACATTGAGGAATCATTGGATTGAATTAACTGAATATTTTAAAATAAAAACAAAAGGACAGCCGAGAATAATTAGCCGTATTCATATTAGAAAAATGCAGGATAAAAAAGCACTATTTTTGATGAATTATAAGAACTGGACAGATGATGGAACTCCTGAGCCTGACATTTATTTGGGAAAAAGGTATATGATTCATGCCGATATTTCAAAGTGCTATCCTAGCATATATACACATGCAATTCCATGGGCACTTGTTGGAAAAGATGCAGCAAAAGCAAATGTAAAGAACAATAAAGAATGGTACAACCAAATAGATCATTTTGCACAGATTGTAAAAAATGGAGAAACACATGGACTTTTAATAGGGCCACATACTTCTAATATATTGTCAGAGATCATTCTATGCGCTATAGATGAAAATTTATCAAAAAAATATATGTCTTATATAAGAAATATAGATGATTACATATGCTATGTTAACACGAAAGAAGAGGTAGACAATTTTATTATTGACTTAAACAGGGAATTAAGAAAATATGATTTATTAATGAATCATAAGAAAACAGAAATATATGAACTTCCGATTTGCGTTGTTGAAACATGGGTTCATAAAATACAAAATTATATAGCTACATTTCAAAAATTTAAGGAGTATGTTGATTATAAAGAAGTTCAAGCATTTATAGATTTCACAATAAAGTTGGTATCAGAAAATGCTGATAATAACTCGATAATATTATACGCAGTAAAATCACTTAAAGATTTTAACTTGACCAAAAATGCGCAGGAATATTTAATTAAGTCAGTTGTGTCTTTGTCATTATTATATCCGTATTTAGTGCCGATATTAGGCGAATTTATTTTTAAGAAGTATGAAGCAGATACTAATCAAATCCAAAAATATGCAAATATGATCTATGAGAAATATATTCAAAAAAACAACTATGAAGCATGCTCCTTTGCTTTGTTATATGCAATTGACTCAAACTCTAAAATTGACAGTATTGATGTTGAAATCATTAAAAGTTCTCAAGATTGTATATTGATGTTGATGGCATTTATTTATTGCAAAAAGAATAACCTAAAATCAGAGGTAAAACAATTGAAACAGTATGCAAAAGAATTGGAACAGAAAGGTGAAATGGATCAATATTGGCTATTTGTATATGAATGTTTAGGAAAACTAACTGGTGAGTGGTGTGCAATGAAAAAGAATAAAGTTTCATTCTTGAAATCTGAATATAGATAAGGTAATTGTCGATTTACGATAGAGTGTCTTCAATAAGTTTGGACAATGATGAGTATGTGGAGAACGTTTGCTTGATGCCATGGGATGTGTATTAAAAGCATACGAATCGCAGACGTTTGAATAAAGATGTTTTATTTTTTTTTAATTATAAAACCAAAAAGTGAATTTTTAATTTGTTTCGTTTATAATAGAAACAAGTGTAAGAAACGATAAATTTATCGACTATAATCGAAAGCTATAATCGAGAGTGTAATTGAATCTATATTGAGCTTTTGTCTCGTGGTTTTCAGGTTCAAGTTGGTCGTATTAATAATCAAGAAATCGATTTCATTGCTACTAGGCAAGGTGAGACTGAGTATTATCAAGTCTCCTATTTGATGGCGGGTGAAGAGACTCGTAGTAGGGAATTTGGTGTTTATAGATTGGTTAAAGATAATTATCCTAAATATGTTTTATCGATGGATACAATGAATTTTTCGCAAGAAGGGATTATATACAAATATTTACCAGATTTTCTAAAGGAGTAAACTATGGAACATAATTGCGTATTTATTAACGATAAAAAAGCATTTAGATATAGAGCGGCAGCTATCATAGTCGAAGAAGGTTGTGTGCTATTTGCAAGAAATGATGAGGATGACTATTTCTACTCAGTTGGCGGAGCGGTTCACATGGGCGAGACGTCAGAAGAAGCCGTTAAGAGAGAAGTATTTGAAGAGACGGGTCTTAATTATGAAGTAGATCATCTTGCCGTCATACACGAGAACTTATTCATCGGTAGTTCCGGCTTAGATGGAGTAGACTTCCATGAGCTTACACTCTACTACTTGATGAAGTCCATGGGCAAAAGAGATTTTACGAGCCAAAGCACTACAGAGTCAGGTGCTAAAGAGACAATGCATTGGTTACCTATAGATGAGCTTGATAAGTTCAAGGCTTACCCGACATTTATGAAAGAATATCTTAAATCGGAGCATAGTGGAATAGAGCATATAATTTCAGATGAAAGATATTAATGAATCCCGCTATTATGGCAAGAGATCGTTACATAAACATTATTTCTTAGAAGATTATGACAATAATAATGTGTTTGATATTGAAGAATATATAAAGAGAAAAGGCAAGGTTAAGCTTAATAGAAATACGGTAATTACAAGATTGTAAGATTTACTGTTATAACTATATGGTCGAGGGTATATCTGAAATAATAGAGCTAGATAAATTTGAAGTTGCGGAGGTAATGAAATGATTAGAAAAATAAAAAAAGAAGATGCTCAATCTATACGAGAAATATGTGATATTTCTTTAGGATATACTGTTTCTACAGAGTTAGTAGAGAATCAAATCACAAAACTATCCGCTGATAAAAAGCATCATGTGATTTATGTTTATGAGGATGAGGATTTACATAAAGTTGTTGGATTTATACATGCTGAAATGTATGAGAGTCTTTATTCAGATTGTGGATTAAATATTCTAGGATTAGCTGTTTTACCAGAGTTTCAAGGAAGAGGCATTGGAAAAAAATTGATGAATCATTTAGAAATGGATTCTCGACAAAAATTACTTAAGTTTATCAGGTTAAACTCAGCAGAAGCAAGAACGGAAGCACATAAATTCTATGAAAATATAGGATATGTATGTGATAAGACGCAAAAGAGATTTATTAAAATTTTCGAATAAGTCAATTCTAGTTTGTTGAACTGAAAAATTGAATACTAAATGTGTAAGACGATAGAAAAAAGAAAAAATCTATCGTCTTTTTTCTTGCCTAATTTCCCTATGTTTTGCTATCAATAAATAGGGAAAACTCACTAAGAAGCTAAGAAAGTATTTCAAATGCTTCTCACTAATATATACACGACAAAATGTTAGTTCCATTAAATATGTTACAGAAAGTAAAGGAGATAAGATGATAAGAATCGGTCAAACCCTCACTTTGGTGTAAATTCATTTCCTTCCCTTTATCCGACATTTTTACGTTCAGGCTCAAACGAGAAAAATAAGTGGTGCTTCCCACCATCACGGCGCTTGATCGTGCTATCTGATGCAGTAATGCGAACATAAAAATCGTGTATGACAGTCAAAAAATCCCATTCGTGCAAATGTGTTGCAATATGCGATACAGTATTTTATGATGAGTGTATGGAGGTTGATTGATATGGCAGTTACTAAAACAGCGAATGTGAATGTGAGAATACAAGAAAATATTAAGCAGCAGGCGGAGCAGATTCTGGAAACTATTGGAATTCCTAGGGCTACTGCTATTGACATGTTTTATCGTCAAATCATTCTTAATAAGGGTATTCCGTTTTCGCTTACTATTCCAAAGTCACTTCCGGCACAAGATGATATGGACGAGAAAACGTTTAACGCGTTGATGGTTAAAGGTTATGATCAGGCGGTTTGTGGCGATAGTTATCCGATAGATGATGTTTTTGAAGAGCTTGAACGATGATAGGGATAGAAAAATGTCAGATTCATCGATGAAAGAGAAGGAAAAGCAGGAACATACTCCCACAGATGAGAAAAATCCACTATATTGTGAATCACATGAGCAAATATGTGAGAACCTTAACAGTGCAAATAAGGAATTGTCCAAGTATAAGGTTTTACAACTGAGTGCGGAAATCTTTTCCATCTTAATGATTATTGGAACTGTTTTTATGGCGTCCAATAAGCTACAGCTTTTTGGATGGATCACCTATTGTTTTGCAATTCTTCTTCTTGTTGTAGTGTCTCTTATTTGGGTTATTTGTGTTATTGGGCAGCGCAATATACATAGTCGTTTTAGGAGTGCAAATGTAGAGCGTAACAAATCTTTTCTTAGCTATGATAATCAACAGGGGAAGGGTAGACTCTCACTGGTTCTTTGTTGCTTTTTTGTGTTAAGTGGTATTCTAACTGCATTTTTTGAAATAACTGCGTTGCATCTTCCAAATCGGTGGCTTTTGCAGACTTGGGTATATGTTATATGCGCGGCAATGCCAGTTGTTTGGATGATTACGATTGCTCTTGAATGTGTTTTCTATAATCTCTATCTTATTTCGCGTATACGGAAAATAGGTATAAGAATTGTACTTCGTTATCTATCTGTTCTACTTTGCGTATTGATTATCTTAGGTCTTGGATTTTTTGACGTTTTATTTATTGTTGGAAGATATTCTGTGAAACAAAATGATAATGGTACATACACAGAGCACGTGGATGATATGTATGCTCCTTTTGAGTATTATCTTTATCGGTCTGAAGGTCCGTTTTTCCTTAAGTATCTTCGACCAATGACAGATTCAAGTGATACTGATCCAAAAATAAGTGAATCTGAGTGGTATCGCAGAATCGATCGCAATAACAGGAAAGATACAAGATTAAAAGATACAAGATTAAAGGTTGAAGAGCCAGATAAAAATTACGATTTGCATGATGCCGCTGAGCGTGATTTAGAATCAAAGAAGGAAAGAAATGCAGCGCTTAAGATATTTGATAAGTATTTTGCGGCGAAAGGCTTTGCGTTCAAGGAGAACTATACCGCCAAGGGGGATATGTACTTTGTTCTGAGTGAAAGCCGTTCGGACATTACTTATCTGCAGTATAACAGGGACTCTCAGGATGGAAAATGTGGTCTTTATATTCTGTTTAAGGCTTCAAAATCTTCAAATGGAAGCTGGTCGTCGAGTGATGCTCATATGCAGAACACTTATACTTATGAATATAGCACTGGACTGATTGCAGAGAGCAGTAGGGCAGATTGGTAGTAGGCAGAATCGTTGGATGCCAGAATCGAAGAGTATCTGAAGATTGCCAGATAGTGATTGTCAGATAGTAGAATCCATATTTGTGTGCTCTAGTTGCTTATGTTTTAGGGAACAAATCGGTGTAAAAATTGTAAAAAAGTTCCCTGCATTATTTGATTTCTCATGGTAATGGCTTGTTGGTTATTCAAGAAAATAAGGTTCCTGAGTTTAAGAAGTTGCTTGTTGAATATTATGAGGATTAAGATTTGCAGTCTGTAACGGATGCGCTTGCTTGCGTTAGTGAAGATGATTGGAAAATGCGGTGCGAACATGAGAGAAAACAAATTGGCGGTCGGTTGCGCTCATTTGTCGGCAGAAATTGCGCTTTCAACGGAAATTGCCAATCGCACTTGCTACTACGCAACTGCTGTTTCAGCTATAATTTCACCACGATCATGATGAATTCGAGTTTGAAATGGAGATGTTTTTATGATTTTAGCAGATAAAATATTGGAACTGCGTAAACAAAACGGTTGGTCGCAGGAAGAATTGGCGGACAAATTGGGCGTCAGTCGCCAAGCTGTTTCCAAATGGGAAGGTGCACAAAGTATCCCGGATATGGAACGGATAATTGCATTGAGCCGTTTGTTTGGTGTTAGTACAGATCTTCTTGTAAAAGATGAAATTGATGTTATGGGGAAGAACGTCAACGCAAATGAAAATGCCTGCCAGGAAGAAGCCGGCGTCCGCATGCGTGTAATTGAGCTGGAAGAAGCCTCCGCTTATATTGCTCACAGAATATCATTTGCCGCCTATGTTGCTCTAGGCGTTCTTCTTTGTATTCTGGCGGCAATCCCGTTGATCGGCAGTAATCTTTTGCTTTCTACCACAGTAAATGCGCAAGTCGGTAAAACTATTGGCTTAGCATTCAGCGTTGCTATTATTGCCGTAGCTGTAGCTATTTTTATTATTCAGAGTTTCCACGAAAAGCGTTATCAATATTTGGAAAAAGAGGACTTTGAAACAGCTTACGGAGTTGACAGTGTGCTCAAAGAACGCTTGGAACGGTTCATGCCGTCGTATGTGCTGCGGACGGTCAGCGGTGTCGTTTTATGTATGGTTGCCTTTATTTTTCTTATAATTTCGGATATAGTGCCGGAATTTTATCAACTTTCATCCGACTTTTTTGTAGTTATCGCTATTGCCCTAGTGGCAGCAGCTGTTTATTTATTTGTACAGGCGAATATTATCCGCTCGTCCTATTACCGTTTGCTGCAACCGAAGAAAAAGATTGTCTATCCTGCAAAGATTAGGTTATTGCTCCAAGCTTACTGGCTTATAATTGTCTGCATTTATTTAGTCTACAGTTTCATCACGTCCGATTGGGGAAAAAGTTGGATTGTTTGGCCGTTGTCCGCATTGACTTACGGAGTAATAGAAGTAGTGCTCAAAGCGTGGAGGCTCGGAAAGAAATAAGTGACTTTCAGCGTCGATTTTGTGGCGAATAACAGGTGCTATCCGAACGAAATATGGTATGCTTGCGCTTAATATTACCCCCAAGGGTGAAAGTATGATTAAAAATGTCGCACATATAGGCTTTACCGTCGGGGTGCGGACATTTTTTTAGATAGCCACACCCAGCTTACTTCTGTTCTCGATAAGACTTATTCCTCCAAGTTATCAAGTTGCTTATTTGATGGCTAGCGAAGATGCTCGTAGTAGGGAATTTGGCGTTTATTGATTGGTTAAGGATAATTATCCCAAATTCGTTTTATCGATGGACACAATGAATTTTTCGCAAGAAGGGATTATATACAAATATTTACCGGATTTTCTATTGGAAGAGAATGCGTAAGGTACTTGATTTTGCTCTTATGTAGATTATGTTTTGCGATGGCTATTATTAAAGGGTTTAATAAGCAAGAGCAAGCGCGATGTTTCATTGTTTTCCTTGCGAATTGGCGGGTTTTCATTCCGACGATTGTCTGGATTTTGTTCCGATGTTTGGCGGGATATTAGTGCGACGATTGGCTTTGTTTAGAAATGTGGTTGTAGGACTAAATGTTAAAAGGTTTAGCGTGCGGTGGATTTAAGCTTACTTCTCGAGATTCTAGATGTGATTTTGCTATTCTGCTGTCGAGTGTTTGTGTGCTCTAGTTGCTTATGTTTTAGGGAACAAATCGGTGTAAAAATTGTAAAAAAGTTCCCTACATTATTTGATTTCTTATTCTGTTACAGTTGGTAACTATAGTGTTTCACCTTGTTTCTTTTTCCGTTGTAAATTATTTGTTAGTTTGTAATTAGGCGGTATATAAATCAAATGTTTCAATACTATTTTGGTTTCCGTCAAGTAATTTCATTATGTGTAATAAGTGATTTGAAAGGAGTTGTGTCATGAGTAGTGTTATATCTTTGGGGGAAAAAATTAAAAAGGCTCGTCTGGAAGCTGGGTTGACGCAGGAGGAGCTTTCGGAATTATTGATGGTATCTCGTGCTGCTGTAGCAAAATGGGAAACGAATCGGGGTTTGCCAGATATCGAGAATCTGAAATTTATTGCGTATGCTCTAAGCGTGAGTGTTGATTATCTTTTGGATGAGAACAATAGCGTTGATTTTTCTATTACTAAGAAGCCTATTAATCTCAATAAATATGGTTTCGACGGTAGGTTGAGCAGTTTTAAGAAGTCGAAAGTTAAAGAGCAGATTGTCCTAGATGAATATCCTGACTCAGAAATCAATATGCTAACTGTTGTTAAGACTTATAACAGTTCATCTGAGAAAATGGTGGATAATTTTGTTGGATGGTTTTCTACTCTCCTTGGAGGATTGCCATTGTTTGGCATATATGATTTCAGTAAAGCTGTTGCCACTCTTGGGGCTGATCAGTATTATTTGGTGGATAAAAAAGATAAGCAGTATTTCGTGCTTATAACTGATGAGTATATTATTAGCAGAATTATGGGAGTGGCGTTTAATAGTAAAAAGTTCCGTATTGGAGATAAAGAATTTATGAAAGTTGGTTTGCTTCGTAATAAGTAGTAAATGGGTGGGTGGGTCTGGTTTTAATATTTTTTCTCATAATATTTGTTGATAAAAAACATGATTAATGGAGAAAAGGCGACTGAAATAGCTAAAAGAGCAGCTGGTAAATATGCTTTTGTGATAAATGCAATTATGGCAATTATTCCCATTAGGTGCATTAGTATGAATGCCATTGTTGCATTTACTTTATCTTTGATTTTCTCGTTTCTTTCATCGTTCATATTTATTTTGTAGGTGTGGTCTTTTTTCATCATCTTATAGTGCATGATTTTTACGTGTGAAAGTGAGATAATCGCAACAAAAACAACTGACAATAGAATTTCGACGGATTCATTCAGTTTAAGAGTCAGTGCAAGAATTAATCCGCAAATACCTATTACATAACCTATGTACCAAAAATTCTGGGTTTTTTGTTTTTTCATTTTTTATCCTCCTCGTAAATAAATATTTCTTCGATTGTTAAATTAAAGTACTTAGCAATTTTGTATGCCAATATGATTGACGGGTTATATCTCCCATTTTCCAAAGAACCGACTGTTTGTCTTGATACTTCGAGTGCGTCAGCAAGTTCTTCCTGGGTTATGCCTTTTTCTTTTCTAATTTGTTCAAGTCTATTTTTCACATTACATTCTCCTTTCTAATGGAAAGCTAGCTTTACATATAAGATAATCGTTTCGAAAGTAAATGTCAAGTTTGCTTTCCATTGGATTTAATTTCGATAATATTGTTTGCAAAGTTTCATAGTATTCAAGAGAGTAAGAAAAAATAGAAGTATAATTTTCTTTCAGATACTATTTCAGATAGTATTGTTCTTATGGGTAACAGTAGTGAGCTTTCGGCAAGTAACAGTGAAAATGCGTTAGTAGATTTTACTGAAAAACTTCTTGTGGATGTTAAAGATTTTACTAAGAACAACAATAAAGTATTAAGTGTTCCCGTATCTGAATTATTGAATTTTGGATCTGGTTTATCGTCATTAATTCCTGCATGTAATACGGTTACTCAAACAATAACAATTCCTACGGATGGTCTTTATAAGATTGCTAATAAAGCTGCAGGTGATACTCTAAAATACGCAAAAAATGGGAATCTATGGGGATCTTTAAGAAAAGCTGACGGTGGTTCTAGAATGATGCAGATTTCAAAGATGGAGTCTTTGCAAGGTTCTATGAAAACAGCACTTCCGTTTAATCCTGCTCTTTTAATGATGGCTGTGGCTATTTATTCTATTGAAAAAGATATGAAAAAGATTAAAGAGACGCAGGAAAAGATACTTACCTTTATGGAAGTTGAGAATGAGTCACAGATTGAGGCAGATGTTGAGTCATTGATGGGGATTGCTTCTACTTATAAGTGCAGTTGGGATAATGAAATTTCTGTTACGAATAATCATAAGCTTGTTATCGATATTAAGAATCGTGCTAGAAAGAACATTATTGCTTATCAGAAAAAGATTACTGATATTCTTCTGTTAAAGAAGTTTATTGTGTCTAAAAGTAACGTAAATTCGACGTTGTCTGATTTAGGGAAAAAGTTTAAGTATTACAGATTGTCGTTGTATATTTTCTCTCTATCATCTTTGATGGAAATAATGTTAAGTGGTAATTTTTCGGAAGAGTACATTAGTAATGCAGAAAATGAGATAAAGAAATTGTCTGATGACTACTGTGAGAAATTTGAAAAAAGCTCTTTATATTTAGAAAAACTTGGTAATTCGGAAGTGGAAGTCAACGTTGTGAAAGCTATAGGTACTGCTGGTACTGCTGTTGGTAAGCTAATTGGTGGTATTCCTTTAGTTAAAGATGGTTCTGTTGATGAGTTTTTACAAGATAAAGGAAACGGATTACATGAAAATGCTAATGCAATGGGAGCAAAAGCAGTAAAGGAGTTTGCTGTTTTGCGTGATCCGGAAACAAAAGTGTTTGTTGAAAAAATGGAGGATATAACTCAAATTTACAATCGTACTTCGCAAATATGTGTTGATAAAGAAAAAATATATTTGTTGTAAGTCATATATTGTTTCATGTTGTGAGAAAACGTTTAACGCGTTGATGTCAAAGGCTATGATCAGGCAGCTCAAAGTGATAGTTATCCGATAGATGATGTTTTTTAAGAGCTTGAACGATGATTGGCAACCGTGGGGTAATCTTGGTTTTAGAAAAATACGCGTAAAAAATTATTACATTTACTTTTTGGTTGATGAGAATAGAAAAGAAATTCAAATACTCGCGGTTATTTACGTTAGAAGTTACTAGGCTAGGCAACTGGAACAATTGTAATGTAAACGTGTTATTAAGCAGGTCTTAAACCTTTTTGCAATATTTTTCTATCGTTAAAAAGTGCACCCACTATACATAGTGTGCACTTGAAAAGAGTGTAGCCATACTAGGAGTTCTCTAAATCCACGTTGAGACTATAGTATTGATGTCAAAGGCTGATTAGGTGAGTGTGTTTTATAACGTTCGAAATTACGCTACTTCGTTCGTTACTTTTCTAATACAAACGCGCATTAGTTGTTTGTGTCGTTAACAATACTTTCTATATTTCTGCCTGAGTAGAATATGCGAATAACTGTTACAGTCATTTGGTTTTCGTCTACTTGGTAGAAAACAGTGTAGTTGTCGACTGGAACTCTGCGTATTCCTTTAGAACACCAAGGTTCCCAATTAATAAGCGTATATCGCATAGGCATAGTCTCAAGAGAACGTATAGCATGCTTAATGCGGTTGACTTGTTTTTCCGCCGTTTTTGGAACTTGTAATGTGAAGCGAATATACTCGTATAATTCGCTGAGATCAAGGAACGCTTGCGGAGAATAAATGACGCTATAGGTTGTGCTCATACGCCGTATTTCTTAGCGAAGAATTGGTCTACTTCATCTGCACTATATTGTTTGCCAGTTGAAATAGAGTCGATGCCTTTTTGTAATTCTGCATCCAGTTCGGCTCGAGTTAAATTACCTAAAGTAAGCGGTTCTTCTTGCTTATTAGTTGGCAATCGGAGTTCAAAAGGCATACCTTTTTGTAAAACAATCTGGCTGTAAAGCATTTGGATTGCTGAAGATGGTGTTATTCCAAGTTGGTTCAATATGTTTTCGGCGTTTTCTTTAAGATTTGTATCGATTCTTGCATATACAGCGTTCGTGTTTGTCATTGTGTTGGCTTCCTTTCTGACCTTATTTTACAAAATTCTTGCAAGCATATGCAAGCGAATGAAAGCAAAAGTTTAATCACTATTCAGATTATAGCTTTCCGTTGTTGTATCTTCGGATTCAAACTCAAGCTATTAAGCCAATTTTAAGCCTTTTAACGATAGCCTTTTCCTATCGTTAAAAAGTGCACCCGATATCCATAGTGTGCACTTGAAAAATAAAAAATTTTTCTTTAATAAAGCTTGTATGTGTGGTTTTTTTTTTAATAGTAATACTATTAAAGCTAAACAAACTATTATGGATTCTAATTTTAATAGAATTGTATTCTTATTAGAATCACATATTAAGAATAAGGAGAACTTATGAAATTAATTAGACCAGATAGTAAATATATCCAAGGTTATATAGAAGCAAATGAAGAAGATGAAATTTTTAGGCCGAATGCAGAAAGACGTTTTAGAAACTATGAGACAATTATAGAGAGTTCTTATAACATTGAACATGGTATAAATTTACCTGAAAATTATGTTAGAGCTACTACATTTTGGCTGATAGATAATGAAAAATTTATTGGTGAAATTAATATTAGGCATGAATTAAATTCTTTTTTAATTAACTATGGTGGTCACATAGGATACGAAATTAGACAATCTGAATGCATGAAGGGCTATGGAACAAAAATGCTTTCTATGGCACTTACATATTGTAAAGAGACTTTGAATCTGCATAAGGTTTTGATTACGTGTGATGATGACAATATTGGCTCCATACGAGTTATAGAAAATAATGGTGGAATTTTGGAAAACAAAGTGAAAAATAGCTTATCAAGAGGAAATGTTACGACAAGAAGGTATTGGATTAATATATAGGAAAAAGATTAAATTTTATCTATACTAACCACTCAATCGTGGCTTAGGACAATTTTTAAACATTTTGTGCAATCAAAGCACTATATTCCGTGATTGCATTTTCTGGAGAAAGATGATGAGTGAGACGAATGTAAGGCCAGTGCTTTTCAAGCATGCTTTTTGGGGTCATGTGATTACAGAAACTGTTGCTGGCATTTGCACGCTTATTATTGCGTTGCTTGTACAACAGTTCATAGGGCACCGCGTACTAGGTTGGGAAACTGTGGCAATACTCGCACTGAGTGTTGTGGTGTTTTCGCTGCTAAGCACAGCGTATCTGCAGTGGGATAGGCATAGCAGACCAGATGACGGATCTGGCGATTTGCTTATCGGAATCATCGATTTCGTACTCAGGCTGCTGGTGACTTCCGGTATTGCTTTATTGCTTGTTTCCAATACTACGCTGCTAAGCATTATTATTGGCGCAGCGATTACTAGTGTGTTGCTGTTTGTTTTTGAAAAACCTTGGCAGCCAGGTATGACGGATGCGCAATTACAGGAAGCTTCAAAGAAATCGGTTGAGCTTGGCGTTCAAATGCTTGAAGAAGAGCGCGTAAAGCGCGCCGAGGCGAGAAACATGATTGCATTACAGCATGAGAGCGCAGGTAAAACAGACACTCCTAGAAGTACGTCTCTAACATTCTCCTCGTTAATCGTTGCGAATATGCTGATGGAAGCAGTATATGCTGTTGTCACATTTTTGCTTGCATTGATGCTGCAATGGTGGATGCTTGCTAGTATCGCTGGCTGGCGCACGCTACTCGTCATATTCTTGGGCAATATGCTATTTTCTTGCGCGGCGGCTGCGATTATGGTTCTGATGGGCGCATTGAAGGCTGATCAACAGAAATGCCTAACAAAAAGTTGGCCTTTCTTGGCTATTGTTGTACTGCTTCGACTGCTGATCTTCGGTGTTCTCGCTTGGCTTCTTACACCGAGCTTAGTATGGGTAAGCGTAGTTGTTGGCATTGTGCTTACCAATATTGTTCTCGTTATCAAGTGGCACCCACGGAGAAGAACCGCAGTAGCCGCATAAGATTTTATAAGACTGTTTTCTTCTCTTTTGAGCAAAAGGCTCTACGTACGTGGAGTGTGTCGTATTGATGTCACGTGTGGATTAGGTGGGTGCATTTTTGCCCTTGTGTAGCAGGGCTTAGCGAGGTCTATCGTTAAAAGGTTTAGCGTGTGGCGGCTTTAGGCTGGGTTCTCGTAGTTTTTGAACGTGTTTTGGCTGTTTCTTACTCGAATGCCTATTGATTTAGTTGCTTATGTTTTGGGGAACAAATCGGTGTAAAAATTGTAAAAAAGTTCCCTACACTGTTTGATCTCTCATGGTAAAGGCTTGTTGGTTATTCCAGAAAATAGGGTTCCTGAGTTTAAGAAGTTGCTTGTTGAATATTATGAAGGTGAAGATTTGCAGGTAATTGCTTCGTTTATGAGGGAATATTGTTGGAAGCATTAAACGAGCATGATGATATTGATCCTTCTGGTTCTTCTGTTTCGTGAACCTTGCTGTTTATGAAAATTATAGTTTGATAGTGAACGAAGAGATTAGCGTTGATAATCTAGACAAATTAATAAAAAAAAATAGTATATTTATTAAGATTATTACAGTAATCAGAGCGAAGGGTAGATCTTGTTTACTTAATAGTCTGTTTTATAATCATTTGATACAGAGTCGTGTTAACGAAAAGGAGACTAGTAGTGTTATGAGAAGTAAAACTATTTTTTGTAAAACCATTTTTCAAAGTTGTCTTGTTGTGCTTCTGCTGCTAGGTACTATCTTTTCTCTTGCGGGATGTTCCGACGATGATGAGAAGGCGGCGCTTGCGTCGTATCATTGGGAAACGGTGGCGGTGTCTCGGGAAGAGTTTCGTATGCCAGAAAACTATATGAATAAGGATGAGTTGTATCTATTTGTGTCGCGCGATATTCTTGATTCTCACTATGATTTGTCTAAAGTCACTCTTGGAGATAAGCGTATTAAGTTAGTTGACTCATCGTTCAATTTACCTGGTCCAGGACTTAAATCTTTATTTTTAGTTGGGAAATTTGATTTAAAAGACAAGCCAGGCTCTGATGTTCTTAAAGTACCAGGGCTTAATAAAGCAGGTAATGTTGCTGTAGGTTATAAGAAGAAATAGTGATATTTTGCACTTGATTTGAATCGTTTCCCTGATGATGAATTAGTTAATGAAACTTGTAGATTAGAGGGTTTGGAATGAATATGTATGTTGGAGGTATATGTTAAATAGGGTTGTATCTCGTTACGATTCGTTCGTTGCGAAGCATCAACGTACAAAAGGTGCTTTAGTATATTTTATAGTTCTTATGCCGCAGGTGTTATCAGTTTTTATTACTGGTTTGATACAGCTTGCTGGAATGTTGCTGCTTATTTATACGATGGGATCGTTGCATTCTGCTTCGACGCTGCTTGAAGGGTTTGTTGCGTTTAAGTTGGCGTTATCTTTCTTCTTACAAGCATTTGGTTTTATTGCTAAAGATCGTTGTGAAATGCTTCTTATCGCTTTGTTTCGTCAGCTTACTTTCCATCGTTTTGTGCGTTTATCTGTTCAGAATAATGATGATGAAACATTGCAGTCTTCGGCATTAACATATCCAAATCAGATAAGTCAGATAGCTTATGGTGTTGATTTTGTGTTATCAATATTGCAGTTTATTATTCTTTTTGCTATCTGTGTTGTTCAATATCACGAGAATAGTATTGTAGCGGTTTTACTATTAGTTCTATTATGCGTTGGTAATTTGTTCCTTATACGTTGGATTGGCGTATTGTGGAAGAACTATGTGGATTTAGAAGGTAAACGTCGTAATCTTCTCAGTAAAATTATTGATAAACTTCCTCACGCTTCAAGAGTGTATCGTTATAATGTTGGTATTACAGCGATTGAAGATGCACGTAAAGCAGAAGAAAGAGTGCTTTATAAGCGCATATTTCCTCAATTATTGAGTAATATTGTCGAGCAAGGTGGGTTGACATTACTGCTTGCTGGTGTTGTTCTTGTTCATGTAACTATTTTTCCAAATGCGTTGTTTAATGTTGGAATTCTTTTTGCGATTAAATATTTGTATGGCGCCATGCAGAATAATATTGTGAATTATCGCGTGATTCGGCTTGCTCTTCCAATGGACAAGGATTTAGTGCAATTAGAGCAAAATGCTATGAATAATACTCTCGCGGATGCTACTAATATTTCTGATTCTGTTGTGTTTGATAATAAGTTCGCTCTTTTGTCTAAAGAAGCTGGCTCGGCGTTGAATGCGTATGATTCTATTGTTAGCAGTAGTAAAATATTGGTGCCTTGTAATCCTATTATGTCGCAGGGGCTTATTGAAGCTTGGTTTGATATTGCGAGCGATGATACTCGTCGGAAGTACGAAAACTTCTTGCGTTTATTTAATGTGTCGCGTGAGGTTGCGGATAGGTTTTTGCATAATCCTGAAACGTTATCTGTTGGTGAGCGTCAACGCGTGGTGCTTGCTATGGCGTTTGCTCAAGACGTGGAATATTTGGTGCTTGATGACGTGTTTTCTGTGTTAAATCCAGAGCTTCGAGAAACAGTTTCACAAGTTATGCTAAGTTCTCAAGTTCATCATATTGTTTTATTTGCACGTAATCCAGAGTATATTCCTTGCGTGTTTTATGGTAACAACTCTAAGCAAGTCACGCATAGTGTGGTTGAAGAAAATCATTTGCAGAATACTTGTAGTGATAAAACTATGCAAGCGGATTGTGTGGAATCGAAAATTCCTACAGGTGCAGAATCACGTGGTAAGTTCATTAGAACTGTGCGCGAATTGTTCTCCGCTAGTATTGTTTGTTTGCCTATAGCAACAGTACTCATAGTTCTTGCTGAGTTAATGTTTGTAGAGAATATTGCTACGAACACCAGCTTAAATATGCTTCAGTCTTCTGCATTGCTTGCAAGCTTGCTTATTGTCGTTGGCATTATTGCTCTTAATTTTCCTGTATATGCTGTGCCAATTGTGCGGCTTACAAAACTGCATAATCGTTTGATTATGCGTTTGCATAAGTATTCAAATATTGATAATAAAGGTGATGTTTTAGGTAGACTTGGGGATGATTTTTCTGACTTACAGATGAGTATTCCAAGTGCTATTGCACACGTTATTTTTATTATTGTTCAAACAGTAATAGTTCTTGCTATGACAATTGCTGCAGTACCGCAGTACGTATACATAATGATTATTATGGTGCCGTTATCTTGTCTAATATGGTATGCCGGTTCTCGATTACTTAATACGGCTGCGGATAAACAAGCGCAATATCGCGATAAGTTTTTAGGAGCATTATCGTCGTTATTATCAACGCGAAGCTTACCACAAGGTGCTATTTTTGATAGTTCGCGCAAGTATCATTATGCTTCGTCAGAAAATAAGTATTGGCAGCGTATGCGTCGTTTTATCAATATTTACACAGTGAGAAATTGCATGATGCAAAGTCTCTCTTTAATATTGGAATTTTCAATACTTTATATGCTTACAGTATCATCAATGAATTTTGCTTCTGCTAGTGCTGTGTTGTATTTTGTGGTAATGCTGTCGTCAAGCTTGGAAAATGTGATTGAAACTTTGCAAGATTCAGGTGTTTTAACTCAGACTGCTCAACGAGTTTTCAGTTTGGAAAATTATGAGCGTAAGCAGCAAGCGTATAAGAGGAATGAATTAGCATATCAGAATCTTAGTAAAACTATTGCTGATAGTGATATTTCTTCAGTTGCTATTATTGGCGCTAGTGGTGCTGGTAAATCAGTATTGTTGCGAGATTGGTTTGATCATAACAATACTCAGAATTGTATGCTGATTGAAGATTACTTATTTGATGATAACGGTGCTATTGTTGCTCCAGATTTCACGTCGCTCACAAAGTGTATTGGTTCTCAGCAGCGAACTGTTGTTATGTTGGATGAGACGTTCAAAAGTGTAACTGATGCTGATGGTTGTAGTGAACGTGAAATAATCGTGCGAGCTATCAGATGTGCTAAAACGAGGAATAACAAGCTTGTAGTTGTGTTGCACGCGCAAACTAATTGTGATGTATTTGATAAAGTGATTAATTTTGATGAATATTAAGAATCCAAAAGTACTGTGAGTTGCGTTCGTTGATACGTTACTGATGGTGAATGTGAGAATACAGGAAAATATTAAGCAGCAGGCGGAGCAGATTTTGGAAACTATTGGAATTCCTAGGGCTACTGCTATTGACATGTTTTATCGTCAAATCATTCTTAATAAGGGTATTCCGTTTTCGCTTACTATTCCGAAGTCGCTTCCAGCACAAGATGATATGGATGAGAAAACGTTTAACGCGTTGATGACTAAAGGTTATGATCAGGCGGCTCAAAGTGATAGTTATCCGATAGATGATGTTTTTGAAGAGCTTGAACGATGATAGGAAACCGTGGGGTAATCTTGGTTTTAGAAAATTAAACCTTTTAACGATAGCTTTTTCTATCGTCAAAAAGTGCACCCAATATCCATAGTGTGCACTTGAAAAAAGTGTAGCTATACTCGTAAGTTTCCTAAATCTCACGTTTAGAACGTTTGCTTGATGTCACGGGATGTGTATTAAAAGCATACGAATTGCAGACGTTTGAATAAAGATGTTTTATTTTTTTTTTTAATTATAAAGCCCAAAAGTGAATTTTTAATTTGTTTCGATTATAATAGAAACAACTATAAAAAACAATAAATTTATCGACTATAATCGAAATTGTAAGCAAAGCTGTAATCGAAAGGTGTGAGGATATGTCATATATATTACGTAAAAAATATCTTAATAAGATCAAACCTTTTATTGACAAGCCTATTGTGAAGGTGATTACAGGTATGAGACGAGTGGGAAAGTCCACTTTGTTAAAAATGATTCAATCTGAATTGCTTGTAGACGTTCCTCAAAGTCGTATTATTTATATCAATTTAGAATCAGCTCAATACTTATCTGTGAAAAATGATTTTGATCTGCAGAGATTAATTACGGAACGTAGTCAACAAATCGAAGGTAAAATATATTTTTTCTTTGATGAAATTCAATTAGTTTCTCACTGGGAACGTGTTATAAATGCGCTTAGAGTTGATTATGATTGCGATATTTATTTGACTGGTTCTAACTCAAAATTATTGTCCGGCGAGCTTGCCACCTTGC
This sequence comes from Gardnerella sp. KA01002, assembly GCF_049244015.1. Lineage (NCBI taxonomy): Bacteria > Bacillati > Actinomycetota > Actinomycetes > Bifidobacteriales > Bifidobacteriaceae > Gardnerella > Gardnerella sp. KA01002. Next base: position 1,078,742 of record NZ_CP058365.1, on the reverse strand, counting down.
TTGCAGGGCGTTACGTAAGTTTTGAGGTGCTTCCTTTTACTTTTAGCGAATTCGTGAATTTGTATCAAAGTTTGAATTTAAGCATACAGGAATTATTTCAGCTATATATCAAAATTGGTGGTATGCCTCCTCTTCATTATTTTAATGGGGAAGAGGAACCGAGTTTTAGATATTTAAACGACATTTATAATACTGTTGTTGTTAAGGATATACTTGAATACAATTCGATCCGAGATGTTGGCGTATTTAATCGCATTTTACTTTTTTGTTTAGATAATGTTGGACAAAGTTTTTCGGCTAATAGTTTACGTAAATATTTTGTTAGCGAAAATCGTAAAGTTTCAGTTGATACCATTTTGAATTACTTGAATTTTTGCCAAGCGGCGTATCTTCTAAAAAAAGTTCCACGCTATGACAGTGTTGGCAAAAAGTTACTGACGGTTGAGGAAAAATACTATGTAACAGATCATGGTTTTAGACAAGCAGTAGGTTTCTCAAATGTTGCATCAATTGAACGTATTCTAGAAAATATTGTCTATATTGAGCTTTTGTCTCGTGGTTTTCAGGTTCAAGTTGGTCGTATTAATAATCAAGAAATCGATTTCATTGCTACTAGACAAGGTGAGACTGAGTATTATCAAGTCTCTTATTTGATGGCTAGAGAAGAGACTCGTAGCCGGGAATTTGGTGTTTATCGATTGGTTAAGGATAATTATCCTAAATATGTTTTGTCGATGGATACAATGAATTTTTCGCAAGAAGGGATTATACACAAATATTTACCAGATTTTCTTTTGGAAGATAATGCGTAATCTGCTTGATTTTGCTCTTATGTAGATTATGTTTCGCGATGGCTATTATTAAAAGGTTTAGCGTGCGGCAGTTTTTAGACTGGCTTGGCGCGGTTTTTGAGCGCAGTTTGCCTGTTTGTGGGAAGATATCAACGCTCTAGGGTTGAGTGCACAGGATGTTAACGTTAAAAGGTGCACACACTTTGCACCCAGCTGTTTATGTTCGGGAATGTGGTTTAAGAACAATTTTTATATTGCAGTTTTGTCAAAAATTGTTTTTATTGATTTTATTATCGTTTATTTGAATATATTCAAAGATGGTTCTTCTTAAATAAGATATGTTTTGAATCACAATACAAGAGTTTGTATGTGTAAGTGATCAGCAATATAGAAAAAGGAGCTGGGTTTGTGACTCAGCTCCTTTTTCTAATTATTTTCAATTATTAGTTTACTTTTGTTTAATTTTGTAGGTGAACTTTTTACTCGCGATTCTTCTTGCGAGAGAAGAATGCTGCTGCAGCTCCCAGTACAGCAATCATTGCGCTGATCAATCCTACTCGTTCCACTTCAGCACCAGTGTTTACTAATTGGGACGAATGCTTTGCAGGAACCTTGTTGCCGGACTTAGTAGATGCGTTGGAACCTGAAGCACCAGTGGATGCATCACCAGATTTGCCGTTGCCAGCATTACCGGTTTCAGCGTTACCAGCGCTGTTAGCATTATCAGTGCTACTTGATCCATTGGTGCTATTTTGAGCGCCGGAATCTGTAGAGCTGCTACCACCAGTAGTAGATCCGCTATCTGAACCGTCATTGTTAGACGTGGAATCGTTACCCGAATCAGATTCAGAACTATTGTTGTTTCCAGTCTCAGAACCAGAACCAGAATCGGAACCTGTTCCAGAACCAGAACCAGAATTTCCGTTGTTGGTTCCTGTTTGACCAGTTTTTTCGTCACTATTGGTACCGTTCTTAGAGTTTTTAGCTGTTACATCACTATTGTCTTTGACTTTGTTTGCTGGAATAGTGACTTCACCAGTGGTTTCGTTAACGGTTACGCCATCTGGAGTGTTTCCATCAATCTTCCACTTGTTGTCATTGCCTTTCTTGACAGTGATGGTCTTCGGGGTGGTTTCATTTTCTGGCGTATAAGTGATTTCCAGAGTATCAGTACCAGTTGCTGGAGTGATCGTGGCTGAGCCTTGATCGTTTCCGCTTGTTGGGGTAGTGACGGTTGGAGCAGCTGGCTTAGTTGTTTCAGGAGCGGTTGGGTTGGTTCCTGTTTGACCAGTTTTTTCGTCACTATTGGTACCGTTCTTAGAGTTTTTAGCTGTTACATCACTATTGTCTTTGACTTTGTTTGCTGGAATAGTGACTTCACCAGTGGTTTCGTTAACGGTTACGCCATCTGGAGTGTTTCCATCAATCTTCCACTTGTTGTCATTGCCTTTCTTGACAGTGATGGTCTTCGGGGTGGTTTCATTTTCTGGCGTATAAGTGATTTCCAGAGTATCAGTACCAGTTGCTGGAGTGATCGTGGCTGAGCCTTGATCGTTTCCGCTTGTTGGGGTAGTGACGGTTGGAGCAGCTGGCTTAGTTGTTTCAGGAGCGGTTGGGTTGGTTCCTGTTTGACCAGTTTTTTCGTCACTATTGGTACCGTTCTTAGAGTTTTTAGCTGTTACATCACTATTGTCTTTGACTTTGTTTGCTGGAATAGTGACTTCACCAGTGGTTTCGTTAACGGTTACGCCATCTGGAGTGTTTCCATCAATCTTCCACTTGTTGTCATTGCCTTTCTTGACAGTGATGGTCTTCGGGGTGGTTTCATTTTCTGGCGTATAAGTGATTTCCAGAGTATCAGTACCAGTTGCTGGAGTGATCGTGGCTGAGCCTTGATCGTTTCCGCTTGTTGGGGTAGTGACGGTTGGAGCAGCTGGCTTAGTTGTTTCAGGAGCGGTTGGGTTGGTTCCTGTTTGACCAGTTTTTTCGTCACTATTGGTACCGTTCTTAGAGTTTTTAGCTGTTACATCACTATTGTCTTTGACTTTGTTTGCTGGAATAGTGACTTCACCAGTGGTTTCGTTAACGGTTACGCCATCTGGAGTGTTTCCATCAATCTTCCACTTGTTGTCATTGCCTTTCTTGACAGTGATGGTCTTCGGGGTGGTTTCATTTTCTGGCGTATAAGTGATTTCCAGAGTATCAGTACCAGTTGCTGGAGTGATCGTGGCTGAGCCTTGATCGTTTCCGCTTGTTGGGGTAGTGACGGTTGGAGCAGCTGGCTTAGTTGTTTCAGGAGCGGTTGGGTTGGTTCCTGTTTGACCAGTTTTTTCGTCACTATTGGTACCGTTCTTAGAGTTTTTAGCTGTTACATCACTATTGTCTTTGACTTTGTTTGCTGGAATAGTGACTTCACCAGTGGTTTCGTTAACGGTTACGCCATCTGGAGTGTTTCCATCAATCTTCCACTTGTTGTCATTGCCTTTCTTGACAGTGATGGTCTTCGGGGTGGTTTCATTTTCTGGCGTATAAGTGATTTCCAGAGTATCAGTACCAGTTGCTGGAGTGATCGTGGCTGAGCCTTGATCGTTTCCGCTTGTTGGGGTAGTGACGGTTGGAGCAGCTGGCTTAGTTGTTTCAGGAGCGGTTGGGTTGGTTCCTGTTTGACCAGTTTTTTCGTCACTATTGGTACCGTTCTTAGAGTTTTTAGCTGTTACATCACTATTGTCTTTGACTTTGTTTGCTGGAATAGTGACTTCACCAGTGGTTTCGTTAACGGTTACGCCATCTGGAGTGTTTCCATCAATCTTCCACTTGTTGTCATTGCCTTTCTTGACAGTGATGGTCTTCGGGGTGGTTTCATTTTCTGGCGTATAAGTGATTTCCAGAGTATCAGTACCAGTTGCTGGAGTGATCGTGGCTGAGCCTTGATCGTTTCCGCTTGTTGGGGTAGTGACGGTTGGAGCAGCTGGCTTAGTTGTTTCAGGAGCGGTTGGGTTGGTTCCTGTTTGACCAGTTTTTTCGTCACTATTGGTACCGTTCTTAGAGTTTTTAGCTGTTACATCACTATTGTCTTTGACTTTGTTTGCTGGAATAGTGACTTCACCAGTGGTTTCGTTAACGGTTACGCCATCTGGAGTGTTTCCATCAATCTTCCACTTGTTGTCATTGCCTTTCTTGACAGTGATGGTCTTCGGGGTGGTTTCATTTTCTGGCGTATAAGTGATTTCCAGAGTATCAGTACCAGTTGCTGGAGTGATCGTGGCTGAGCCTTGATCGTTTCCGCTTGTTGGGGTAGTGACGGTTGGAGCAGCTGGCTTAGTTGTTTCAGGAGCGGTTGGGTTGGTTCCTGTTTGACCAGTTTTTTCGTCACTATTGGTACCGTTCTTAGAGTTTTTAGCTGTTACATCACTATTGTCTTTGACTTTGTTTGCTGGAATAGTGACTTCACCAGTGGTTTCGTTAACGGTTACGCCATCTGGAGTGTTTCCATCAATCTTCCACTTGTTGTCATTGCCTTTCTTGACAGTGATGGTCTTCGGGGTGGTTTCATTTTCTGGCGTATAAGTGATTTCCAGAGTATCAGTACCAGTTGCTGGAGTGATCGTGGCTGAGCCTTGATCGTTTCCGCTTGTTGGGGTAGTGACGGTTGGAGCAGCTGGCTTAGTTGTTTCAGGAGCGGTTGGGTTGGTTCCTGTTTGACCAGTTTTTTCGTCACTATTGGTACCGTTCTTAGAGTTTTTAGCTGTTACATCACTATTGTCTTTGACTTTGTTTGCTGGAATAGTGACTTCACCAGTGGTTTCGTTAACGGTTACGCCATCTGGAGTGTTTCCATCAATCTTCCACTTGTTGTCATTGCCTTTCTTGACAGTGATGGTCTTCGGGGTGGTTTCATTTTCTGGCGTATAAGTGATTTCCAGAGTATCAGTACCAGTTGCTGGAGTGATCGTGGCTGAGCCTTGATCGTTTCCGCTTGTTGGGGTAGTGACGGTTGGAGCAGCTGGCTTAGTTGTTTCAGGAGCGGTTGGGTTGGTTCCTGTTTGACCAGTTTTTTCGTCACTATTGGTACCGTTCTTAGAGTTTTTAGCTGTTACATCACTATTGTCTTTGACTTTGTTTGCTGGAATAGTGACTTCACCAGTGGTTTCGTTAACGGTTACGCCATCTGGAGTGTTTCCATCAATCTTCCACTTGTTGTCATTGCCTTTCTTGACAGTGATGGTCTTCGGGGTGGTTTCATTTTCTGGCGTATAAGTGATTTCCAGAGTATCAGTACCAGTTGCTGGAGTGATCGTGGCTGAGCCTTGATCGTTTCCGCTTGTTGGGGTAGTGACGGTTGGAGCAGCTGGCTTCACGGTTATGGTTAGAGTTGCGGTGCCGGTTTTTCCTGCCGAGTCGGTTACAGTGAAGGTTAGAGTATGTGTGCCAACTTCCTTCGGCTGCATGTTCTTAACAGTAAGATCCAACACTTGTTCCTGATCAGTGTCAGTGGTTTTTGAAACTTTTGCACGACCACCAATGATATCAGCATTTTGAAGCAGATTGGCGTTCATTAGCGCCTGTAAAGTGTTGACTGCTTCAACCTTTACATCATCTTTAGCAACAATGTGAATCTTCAGATCTTGCCCAACTGTTACAGGCGATGAAGTAGCAGTAATTGTTGGTTTTTCATTATCCTTAGGCGCAGTAGCTTGTTTTGTATCACTTTTTTCTGAAGTTAGGTTAAACCCTGGAGTTGTTACTTTAGGACCCTTTTCATCAGGCTTCGTTACAGTAGTTGTTGCATACACATCGCCTGCAGGAATTCCATCCTTAACTGTAATCTCCGCTTTACCATTCTTAATCGTTGTAGTAGAGCCGATTTCATTGCCATTTTTATCAAACAGTTTAACTGTTGCAGTAACCTTAGCGTCGGTAGGAATGCCGCTTCCAACAGATACTGTTACTTTCTGCTCTTTCTTTCCAGCAAGATTAGTCAGATTAGTGTCGATAACTGGCTTCTTTGGTTTAACATTGATGGTTACATTTGTAAAACTCTTGGAATTATCGGAGTATTCTCCCTTAATACTAGGGGTAAATACGCCAACTGTATCAGTGTTTGGAGCAGGGAGGCCGTTCCACTTTAAGGCTGGCTTATCTTTAAGCTTGTCTCCGTCTGTAATCTCAACAAGTTTGTCGATTTCTGTCAATTGCGGTAATGTTCCACCAACGGTAGTATCAATGGTTTTACCGCTAAGAGGATGTTCTTCAGCAAGTGTTTTCTTTTTAGTAACTGTGACTTTAACTTTGCGTGTGGTAACGTTGCCAGAGCCATCCTCGGAAGTAATAGTTACTTCCTTGTTGTCCATTTTTTTAGTAACTTTGATGTCGCCTGATGAAAGCGGATTACTTTCGCTTCCAACACCTTGCTTGGTTATAGGAGTGCTCTTTAAACCAGAAATGCTAAACTTCTCAATATAACCCTTGTTATCGGTGGTAGTGAAGCTTAGTTTATCGCCTGTATTAAGTTGAATGGTCTGATTGTCAGCTATTTCAGTGCCATTGTAATAAATTTTTGGCGCTGTGCTGTCATTCTTGTGACGTTTTAAGTTTTTATCTTGGTCAGATTCTGGATCTCGTCCAGAAAGCCACACGTAGGACGAGCTTGTTGTTCTTCCATATGTTGCAGAATCTGCCCAAGTCCAAGCATTATGTATATTAGCGTACTTTTCATCATACGTCGTAGCTTTTTCGTTAATTGCTGTATCGTTAAGCTTTACTGCGGCATGCATATGGAATGCAAGATTTACTTCTGAAGTTTGAATACCTATTCCATAATTCTTACCGCTATATGGGAACTCTGGGTAAGTTGCTTTACCAATAGCGTAATCATCGTGATTCTCATGGAATAGATTGCTCATATCTGTTTCATATTTTTTATCGCTTACCAGGTTTGGTCCTAAACTATATTGGAAGCTTGAAGAATTCTTACGATTGCCGCCGAAATTTTTTTCATGATCATTTGGGAAGTTTATAGTTGTTGACTGATTGTCTACTTTTTCAAACTTGGCAAAATCGCGCGAAAGAGTAAAGTTCATCTTGCGTTTTATTTTGTCATTTTGTGATGCATCTTTAAGTTTGTAAGCGTCAAAACGTAAGTCGCGAATTGTGTCGTTTTCGAACGAACCATCGGACTTTAACTTAGCAATTTGGTACGGTACTTGCCATATATACCACTGCCTGTTTGAGAGATTTACCATCGATTGGGCATCATTGTTGAAGAATACGTCGAATACGAGATATTTAGCACCATCTATTGTTTCGATATGTGCATACATATCTGTTTTTTTAATCAGAGTATTATACTCATCGCTACCATAATCGTTGGAATTAAATGTCTTTTTATCTTTACTTTCATCATTAGTAGAACGATAACGCTGGAACTCAAGAATACTAGGAGTTTTAAGCCATTCTGGATTGTTAACAACTACATCAGCTTCACGATCTTGATACACAGCACCGGTGCCATTCGTAAGCCTTTTAGCTGTTGCAGTGTACGTTGGTGTAGAAATTGGTGTGCGCGCCGTAACAGCCATGGCAGGCTGGCTGCCTAAGCAGGTTGCTGCTGTCAACAAAGCAGCCATTGTTGCTAACGGAAGCGTGTGTACTTTGTGTGCAGAACGCTTTCTAGAAGATTTTGATGATGATGTATGTTTTGAAGGATTAGTGGTTGTCATAACAATCTCCTTAATTTTCCCTAACCTTTAATGAATTTTCAAACAAATAAAATAAATAGAACGAATTCTATGACAAATTTCTCCAATGCCAGTAATAAAGCTCTCTATTTAAATGGGTCTATTTATAAAATTCTATCATTTTTTGTTATTTTTTCATAATATTTTTCAGTTTGAAATTAGTTTAGACTGTAAAATTTCCTACGGGGGGGGGGGTGCTCTAAATGAAAATTTCTTGCGAAATGTTATAACAATATAATTTTTGATAAAATTTCTTATTATTTTCGTAATCTGTTATACGTCTTATGGTGTGTCGCAGATATGTGATTGGGTAATCACTAAACAAATGTTTGTAGTTCATTACCTCACTATAATTTTGATACTAAATCGTTTAGTACTTTGTCGAATACAGCGAATGTGAATGTGAGAATACAAGAAAATATTAAGCAGCAGGCGGAGCAGATTCTGGAAACGATTGGAGTTCCTAGGGCTACTGCTATTGGCATGTTTTATCGTCAAATCATTCTTAATAACGGTATTCCATTTTTGCTTACTATTCCTTGGATTCCAGGCAGGCATATCTTCTACAACAAATATTTTGCGAAGCGCATTAACATACGACGCAACGGTTTCCTCACTAATTGGCGTAATTTTATTCCGACGATTGGCGAATTTTCATTCCGACGATTGGCTTTGTTTAGAAATGTGGTTGTAGGACTAAATATTAAAAGGTTTAGCTTGTGGCGGATTTAAGCTTACTTCTCGAGATTCTAGATGCGATTTTGCTTTTACGTGTAAAAGGCAAGTTGACCATTTTGGGCGTAATTTTAAAGTTGAAATTGAAATTTACGCCCATTATTAGAACACCACGGCTTCCAGTCAACAATCTAATATTGCATGGGCATGGTATTAAGAGAATGGATATCGTGCCTAAAATCAAGCTATTAGGCTAGTCTTAAGCCTTTTTAACGTTGCTCGCTTCTATCGTTAAAGCGTGTACTCATTTTGCCGCACATCTGTTTATGTATGGAAATAAAATCCTGTGGATTATCGGATGATTTTTAGATATAGTTATTTTGTAGGTTACATATCTGCATTCTTTGTCCATAATTTACATCCCGTCAGTTTTATTAAACTCAAAGATGATTTGTACTCCGAGATGAATAAATATTGGGCAGATGATAGTGAATAACAGAGTGAAGATTGAGCATGAGAATCGTAGCTGCAATTAGGTAAAGATTAAGTTGTAGAGGAGGTATAAGTAATGAAGTATATCAAGCATTATGCTTTTTTGACCATTGTAGTTTGTCTTATACCACTTATTTCAGGTTGTAAGAATCAGAATAGTTTTAGCAATAATAATAGAGAGCTAAAAACAGAAAATCAAAAGTCTGCAAGGAATGAAGGAAATTCAGAAAATAATGAAGATGTTGACTGGAAAGAGGTAAGTAAAAATGGTGTTGATGAAACTTTGCTTATAAAAAACATAGATAAAAAGGTTCTCACGTATGTGGCTAAACAATTACAAAATCTATGCGATGAGATTGGTGAAAAGGGGCGCAGAGATAAATTCTATTGGCTGACAGGACAATGGTATAACGATGTAATGTATTCTAAACAATATATTAGTGTTATATTATTAGGTAAAAAAGCAATGAAACCATTGTTCCTAATAATATATAAAAGCAAACAGGCTGGAATGTATGAATGGGTTTGCAGTAAAGCTTTAGATGAAATATCTGGGTTTGATTTCTCGGGATTAAACAATGGTGCAGGCTGGAGCAATTCTAAAGAATTTTTAAAGGCATTTACCGATAAGATTATTGAACAAAAAAATTAACAACTCTCTGTTTCTAATTGTCTTGGAGTATAAACCAAAAATATTAATCATCCTAGCTTTACGCACTTTTGGATCTATAACCCACATATCAATTGGTAATGTCAAACAAATTCGCGCATAGTTTATGTATATTTACTGATTAGTGTTATAGGAGTACACTATGAAATGTATAGCGAACGCAAATAGTGTGGTTCACGGTAGAACTTCGTCAGTGCGCAAAATAAGGGATATGTGCCATTTTACGTGAATTAACGACTATTGCGTATCACGAGGTGAGGGATATGAAGAAAAATATGAAGCATCGTGTGTTGGCAGTGTCTAGTGCTGTTTTGTGTGTTGTAGCTATGACCTTGAGTGTTACTGTTCTGCCTGCGATAGCTTATGCCAACGTAACGAAGAATCCATTGTTTGCTGCTGTTTTGGCTGCTGCTTGTGTAACACTTTTCGCTGGTAAGCGTCGTGGTGTTTCGCGTCATTGCAACAAGTAGTAGCATGTTAAGACTGGACTTTTAGTCTGGTTTTTATTGTGACTGATTGCCTCACTTCGTGGTATTTTTCGCGGAGTGAGGCTTTCTGATATTAATACGGTTGGGATTGTGTTAATACGGTTGGGATTCTGGTTGCATGTATGGTAACGATTGGCATACTAGGATTAACATAGCTTATAATTATGTGATTAAATGCATCAAAACATATATAATAATGTGATACGCGATAAAAGATAACGTAAAATATGGCAGAATAATCGTGCAATCACGAACGCAAAATTTTGAGCGTTAGTCAAGTTTTCTTCAACAATAAGCGCCTGCAAAAACAATGTATCGCGTAATGTCTGCAAGTTAATTAACAAAGGCAAAAGGATAATAAATAAAGTAAGATTTAGTATGCGGATTTGATAGAATGATGTGCACATAGATCATTTCATACTTGGAATCTTGATTGTTAAAACATTTGCAATAAAGATAATCTGTTCTTAATTGTTGGTGGAAACTATGGTGAGTAAGATAACAAAATAATAGAGGAATTAGCCGCAGGTGATAAGTATGATTCTGGAAAAGTTATGGGATAAATATAGATCAGACGGAGATTTTAATTTTCATGCATTGCCAGAGTCTATAATAAAAAAAGGCGTGTTAGTAGAATATGAAAAGAACAGTATTCTTGTATCTAGGGGCGAGAGACCATATTACATATATTTCATACAGTATGGCATAGTTGCTGGAATACGCGAGTATATGAATGGAAGTACATACAGTTATTTTCAGTTAAACAGTACTAACGGGAGTATTGGTCTATTGGAGATTCTTGCGGGGAGAGATAGTTATATTGCAACGCTTAGTACAGTAACTAAAGTGAAGGCGTTACGGATAGATGCAGCGTTGGTATATAAGACAATCATGGAAGACAAAGAATTACTTAAGAAATGCATTAATCTTCTGTCAGACGATTTATATAAACGTTCGGGAAATGATGGGATTATGTACTACATGTCTGGATTGGATCGAGTGAGATTCTTTTTGATTACATATTACGAAAGTCATCAGAATATGAAGAATGCAAGTGGTGAGTTACTGATAGAAGCTGAATATAAGGATATTGCAAATGGAATCGGAATGAGTATCAGGACAGTTGGGCGCAATTTGCAGAAATTGAAAGAGACTGGTGAACTAAAAAATGTACAGAAAAAAATCATTATTAGCAAACATCAATATAAAGAACTACAAACAAATATTTATTCATAATCACTAAAACAATTTATTCATAATTGGTATGACAGCAGGGATTTTGTAATGAAATTCCTGCTGTTTTTGTATAAATTGTTGTTAATTTTATGAAAGGACATATGACCTTTAGAAGGAAATAGAAAGTATATACAATAAATGAAAAATAAGCGACATGAACAAGGAGGTTAAAATGTGAGCAATGCAAGATAAAAGGACTTGTTTTTGGTTCTATAAATATTGATTATGTGTATCAGATGGATCATTATGCAAGGCCTGTAGATATACTCACTGGGATTCTTGTTGTATCATTGCGATAGAGAAGGTGCGAATCTTGCAATTGTGCTGGGTTTTAGTGTAGTTGCATCAATGTGTGTAAAAGCTGTAAAGAAGCACTGACAATGTAGTTTTATGTGCTAAGCATTTTCACCACATCAGTGGGATGTAGGCTTACAGGGTATTTTTCTCGGAAATCATGAAGAATGAAGAATAGATTGTGTAAGCGTTGAAAATTTTAATCATGGGAATTTTCCATAAATGTATTCAGGCGGGAAACATAAGAGTCCATTTAGGAATATAACGAACTATATAAACGGGCAGAAAGGAAAAGAAGTGAAAAGAGGATTAAAATATGATTTTTCATTGATAGCACTTGTATTGATACCCGTGGGTGTATCCATTAACGTAGTAGGCTATCAGATGTCTCAAATATTGAAACTTCCGATTTTTATTGACCAAATTGGAACCATTCTGGTATCCATGCTCATGGGGCCATGGGTTGGAATGGTAACAGGATTGCTTGGAAATGCAGTAAACGGAATGATCTATCCTACAGCTTTTGGCTATGCAATAGTATCAATGCTGATCGGACTTGTATCTGGATTCCTTTCCAGATGGAAATTATACAGTAACATTCTTGGGATTGTATTCGGTTGTGTTCTTCTAAATGTAGTGTCATCTGTATCTGCTGCTGTAGTCACGGTGTTCATGTTTGGTGGAGTTACTGGAGCTGGAACAGATCTTCTTACAGCTGCATTCGTTGCATCAGGACAGGCTCTTTGGAATTCTGTATTAACAACAAATGTAATCTCAGGAACAATTAATACAATTGTAAACTTTGCGGTTGCATGGATTGTTGTGCGAAGAATTCCAGACCGCTTTTTAGTCAAATTAAACTATGGACTTCAATATATTAAAAAGAAAGGGGCAAAAATCAATGGATAGCAGAATTGGTAAATTATACCCAACCACAAAATTTATGATTACACTTTTGGTCGTGATTATTAGTATTTTTACACCAGGATATGCATTACAGTACGCATTGCTCCCTGTATTTTTGATTATTAGTCTTATGGCGGGAACAACGAAACAGTTCTTAAGTGCATTTTTTAAATCTATTTTTATTATTATTTTGTTCATATTTGTTATGCAAGTATTTGTTGTTGCTAATGATGATCAGACACCAATCTGGGGATTTATTCACTTTTCTCAGATAGGACTTGCAACAAGTTTGTCTATGACATCGAAAATTGCAGCAATAGCTTCTGCGATAATGATATTTTTTGAAACAACGAAAGTAAAAGATATCACTTATTCTCTGGAACATGCAGGTACTCCAAGAAAAGTAACATTTCTTATCTCTTCAACAATCCAATTGATTCCGCAGATGTCAATTATTTCAAAAACAATCACAGATGCGCAGAAATCAAGAGGAATTGAAACAGAAGGTGGATTGATAACAAGGATGAAAGCATTTATCCCAATGCTTGGTCCTCTGGTACTTTCGTCAATTCAGCAGACAGAAGAACGTGTACTTGCTCTAGAATCGCGAGCATTTTCAGCAAAAGGCAAGAAAACTTCCGTTTACGTTCTTAATAAAACAGCATTAGACATTGTGCTGGAAGTATTAAGCGTGATTTTGTTTATCGGATATGTCGTATGGAGGTTGATGTAATGGCAGAGATTGTTTTAAAAAATGTAAGTTACCGATATCCTTTGGAAGAAAAGCAAGTGGTTCGTAATTTTACGTACTGTTTCGAGCAGGGTAAAGTGTACGGGCTTATAGGGGAAAATGAATCCGGAAAAACAACGTTATGTAACATTATCCGCGGTTTTATTCCTGAATTATATAGAGGAAAATTAGAAGGAGAAATTTTAATCAATGGTCGTAAAATTGATACTTATGGTTCGGGTGAACTCGCTTCTATAGTAGGTTATTCTTTTCAGAATCCATTTGTGCAGATTTCAGGTGTAAAAGACAACGTATATGAAGAAATTGCATATGGTATGGAAAATATCGGAATCCCAAGGGAGCGGATGATAGAGAGAGTAGATGAACTGGTAAAAATTTTCCATCTGGAAGAATTGGTGGATAAAAATCCATATGAATTATCAGGTGGACAGAAGCAAAGAGTTGCTCTGGCGTCCATGATTGCATTAGATCCAGAAGTTGTTATCATGGATGAACCAACTTCACAGCTCGATCCGAAGAGTACGGAAGATATATTTGAAATCGTAAATATTTTAAAGAAACAGGGCAAAACTATCATTTTGATTGAGCATAAGATTGATCTTATAGCAGAGTACTGTGATTCTATCCTTTTGATGCATAATGGAGAGCTTGTGATGCATGGAGAGTCGAAAGATGTTTTGACAGATCCAAAAGTATTAGAGTATGGCGGTCAGCTCCCTCAGATTGTGCTTTATTTTCTGAAAAAGGGAAGTGTAAAAGGGAATGAAATTCCGCTTACGGTCAAAAAAGCAGTTGAAAAGATTATGAAGGAGGTACAGTGACAATGGCATATTTAGAACTTAAAAATGTATCATTCCAATATTCAAATGGGTATACTGCAGTTGAAAACGTCAGTATGAAATTTGAAAAGGGAGAAAAAGTCGCAATTATTGGACAGAATGGCGCTGGCAAGACAACAACAGTAAAATTAATGAATGGACTATTGCGTCCAACAAAAGGCGAAGTTCTGGTAAATGGTACAAGCACAGCGAATCTTACAGCAGCGCAAATTGCTAAAAATGTGGGTTATGTGTTTCAAAATCCAGATGATCAGATTTTCCAGGATAGTATCTACAAAGAAATTGCTTTTGGATTATCAAAAAGAGGAATAGCAAAGGAAGATGTTAATAAAAGAGTAGAAGAGGCTGCAAAGCTTTGTGGAGTAGAGAATGTATTGGAAGAACATCCGTACAATCTATCGTATTCAAAGCGAAAATTTATTACGATTGCTGCAATTGTAGCTATGGATACTGATGTGGTGATTTTGGATGAGCCAACAGCGGGGCAGGATAGGGGTTCTACAGAAAGACTTGGCGAAATAATAAATTGGCTTATCTCAAAGAATAAAATTGTTATAACCATCACGCATGATATGGAATTCGTAGTGAAAGAATTCAATAGAGTTATTGTAATGGCAAACAAACAGAAAAGAAGGGATGTAAGTCCAAAAGAGATTTTCTGGGATGAGGAATTGTTAAAATCTAGTAATCTAAAACAGCCATATATCTGCCAGTTCGCTAATCTTCTTGGATACAAGGGTGTATTAACAATAGACGATATGATTGGGGTGGCAAAATAATGAGACAAATATGGATTGATTGTGATCCTGGGCACGATGATGCCATGGCAATTCTTACGGCTATCGCAAATCCTGAAAAATTAAAGATTTTGGGAATTTCTACAGTTGGAGGAAATCAGACAATAGAAAAAGTTACAACAAATGCAAAAAATATTTTGGAATTTGTGCATTCGGATATTCCTCTCGCGAAAGGACAGGATAAGCCCCTGGTGAAGCCATTAAATACAGCGCCAGAGGCACATGGTGACAGTGGGATGGATGGATCGTATTTTAATGGAACTGATTATCCTGTTGTATCAGAAAATGCAGTAGAATATATGTACCATAAAATTATGGAGTCCAAAGAGAAAACCACGCTAGTTGCGCTTGCGCCGTTGACAAATCTTGCGCTTCTTTTAAAAGTATATCCTGAGGTGAAAGAAAAAATAGAGTGCATCAGCATGATGGGCGGTGGCATTAGCCATGGAAACTGCACGGAGTTGGCAGAATTTAATATATACGTGGATCCAGAAGCTGCTCATATAGTATTTCATTCAGGAATATCGGTTATCATGGCGGGTCTTGACGTCACAGAGAATGCTGCGATTACTCTGAATGAGATTAAAACGTTAAAAGATAAAGGGAAAGTCAGTCATCTAGCTTATGAACTTTTGAGTTTTTATAACGAAAGTGGTAAGCAGTTTGGATTTATAGATAGTCCTATTCATGATCTTTGTGCTGTGGAATATCTAATTAAACCAGATATTTTTTCAGGGAAAAATTATTATGTAGATATTGTTACTGATAATGGGATTTCAAGAGGACAGACATTGGCTGATCTGAGGAAAGTTCCGAAGCACAAAGATAATGTGTTTGTGCTCAAACAAGTAGACAGGAAAAAATTTGTAGAGACTCTAGTTGAAGGATTGGAAAAGTTAGATAAAGAAGTGTAAAGATGATGTAATGCATATTGCTGAAATATAGAAGTTATATAGCAATGGACCAAATAAAGATATAGACTTAGCGTTTCCTATCGGCTTTACCTTTGCATTCTGCTTCATAACTACTTGAATTGGATGTTGCGTTGCGCTCGCAAACTAATTGTGATGTATTTGATAAGGTGATTGATTTTGATGAATATTAAAAATTGCAAAGTAAGATGCTTCAATAGAGCATAAATGTTATTTTCTATGTGTTAATGTGATAATTGTTACTCAGCAATAGCTCTTTTAGAGTTTTAAGCGTGCTTATATTTGAGTTTTTGACGTAATGCTCGTATAATTTTCCACGTAAAGCACATTTAAGTTTATGAGGTGTTGCGCTATGACTGCCCAAATGATCGCTAATCTTAAGAACGGTTTGAAAGGCATATAAAAGCACATAAAACAGCTTAAGATACATATTCTTTAGCAGTATTAAACACGCATTGCATATGATGTTTGTCATTATGTTTGCACATGCGCGTTGGTTTTTTGCACGTTTTTTGCATGTTGTTGCGTGTTCTTATCGTTCTTGTAAGCAAGCGTTATCTTTTTTATCTAATTAATTTTCATTGTTGAAATTTATTCAATAATAGTAAGAATTAAGCTTTAATAACACGTAAGAACGAAGCAATAATAATGAATAATAATATAGAAGACGCAACTAATAGTCGCGATAACAATAATAAGCAGTCAACTAGCAACTTAATATTGCGTATTGATAATATAACAAGATCTTATTCTCGTGGATTCGGTCGTAAGAAAACAACTCGCCAAGTTTTACATAACGTATCTTTTGATATTCATTCTGGTGAAATATTTTGCTTGCTTGGCCCTAATGGTGCAGGTAAAACAACTACCGTAAAAATTGTTGGTACGTTGTTAGCTCCTGATAGTGGTAGTGTTCGTATTGCCAATATTGATGCTGTGAGTAATCCTCGAGAAGCGCGTAAGCACGTGTCGTTACTTCTTGGAGGTGAGCGAGGATTTTATCAAAGGTTAAGTGCATTAGATAATCTTCGTTATTTTGCTGATCTTTCTGCTGTTCCATATAGGGAGCAAGGAAAGCGTATTCACGATGCTCTTGAGCAAGTTGATTTACTTGATAAAGCTCATGATGCTGTTCAAACTTTTTCAAGGGGAATGTGGCAGCGGTTACATATTGCTCGATCGCTGGTCGCTAGAACGGATCTTATGCTTTTAGATGAGCCTACCACTGGTTTGGATCCTGAAAATGCTAGGAAAGTACGTGAAATTATTCATGCTTTACGAGATCAAGGAATAGCGATTTTGCTAACTACGCATGAGATGAGTGAGGCTGAAAAATTAGCTGATACTGTTGCTGTAATAAATCACGGTAATATTATCGCTCAGGGAAGTGTTCAGCAGTTGGCTTCTTTGCAGCATATCGATCACGTAACAATGTACGCGTATGACGGTGAACTATCAAGCGGAACTCCTAGTGTTAAGGAAGAATTGCAAAAACTTGATGGAGTGTTGTGGTGTGATGTTTTTGAATCACACGGAGTGTTAAATATTACTATCGCGTGGAGTAAAACATTATCTCAAGAACGAAATATTAAAATTCCTGTTGATGGGATTACGCGTTTAGGTGATCGCGCTGCAAGTTTGGAAGAAACGTATCTTGCTATTGTGCAAAATGACAATATTTCTGCACCAAATATTTCTACTTCTTCTGCTGCTACGCCGTCTTCTTCGCCGTCCTTGCTCCCATTAAGTAAGTAGGAGGTTTAATATGAATACTTCTACTCATTCATACGCTTCTGTGATTCGTGGCATGTGGTTTCAGCTTAAAAGTTTAGCGAAAACAACGTTTTTCTTGCAAAATGCGATACTTGCTCCAGTATGTTTTGCGTTGATGAAAATTGTTGCATACTATGGTTTTTCTCATGATTGCGCTAATTGTCTTAATAATATTTGGGTTGATTCTTCTATCGCTGGATTATGGTCTGCTACAACTACTGCTGTTGGAATTATTGGATACCAGCGTTATTTAGGAACATTACAATATTTAACTTTAAGTGTTATATCACCTTCTGCAGTGTTTCTTCCTATTGTAGGATCCGCAGCTTTACTTGGGTGCATTGGTATGCCGCTTGCGATTATTACCGTTGCTGTTTTATGCCATGGGTTCTTTATGATAACATTCACGCAGCTAGTTGGATACTTACTTTCTATGCTCGCTTGCGTAGCTTCTGCTGCATTATTATCTGGAATTTTTGTATTATGCCGTAAAGCTACAGTTTATGAAGGTTTGATTTTAATTCCTGTATGGATGCTTTGTGGAATAGTAATCCCTGTAGAATCAATGCCATTGCCTGCTCGCATTATTGCATTTATTCATCCGCTTACGTCGGCAGTGTGGGTGGCTCATGCGCAATCGTTTAATGCTACTACTGTGTTAGCAATTGTGTTATGTGTTGTATTATCCAGCGTTTTGCTTGTTATTGCAGGTTTTATGTTACGTCATGCTATTCGACTTGCAACGCTTAATGGGAGTTTAAACATAATATGATACGAAATAATAATCAGGTTGAAACTATGCGAAATAAAATTATTCAAAATAGTAAGTGCGCTAGATTGCATCAATATAATCAATATTCTCAGTATGGTCACGTGAGCGTGTTATCTAGTATACGAACTGGTGCAAGAGTGAGTATACAGAGTATACCTAGCTTAAATAGTTGGAATACTGCTGTTATTCGTATGATTATTGAGCCTCTTTTATCCACGTTCTTATACGTTTTTCTAGCTGGAGCTGTAAGTGGAGGATTCAATGGAACAGCTAGTGCTGCAATTAGCGCGGGTTTTAATCATAGTTTGATTGCTTCAACTCTTGCTGCTGTGATGGGAGCGTGTTCTATTTCCACAAGTATGACTGTGTCAGAAGCACTAGCATGGGATCGTTTTGAAGGCACAACACCATTCGTGCTTACAAGCGCAAAAGTTGCATTACCATTATGGTTAGGTCGTATTATTGCGCTCTTGACTATTTCTTTAGTGAGTGATGCTGTGACTTTGTTTATAACAATGCTTGTAGTAAGCCCAAGTGCTTTCTTGATGATTAATATGAGTGCGTTGATGCTGTTGTTCCTTATTGTTCCTGTTGCTTCTACGGGATTTGGTATTGCTATAGCTGCTATAAGCATGATGATGAATGATGTTTATACTATTTCTAACGCGCTTAGTGCAATACTTCCTATTGTTTGTGGTGTGATTGCTCCGATTAGCGTATTTCCTAAGATGATGCAATACGTGTTATATGTGATTCCAGTAACTCATGTTACTCAAGTATCGCGTAGTATAGTTGATGGTTCTGTAAATGTTGGCGTATCGCTACTTGTGATTCTTGTTGTTGGCATGTTATGGGCAATTGTTGGTGTGATCATATGGAATGTTGGTGTGGCGGTTCAACAGCGTAAAGGTACTTTAACCAATATAGGGTTTTAGCTGATAAATATGGGATTTAGTTAATTATATAAGGATTAGATTCGCTGGTGTGGAGTGGGTGTAATGCTAGTGGCATGTTGATTATTGCGTAAGATTGTTCAGCAAGCTACCAAGCTAATCTTAAACTTTTTAACGATTACCTTTTTCTATCGTTAAAAAGTGCACCCACTATCCATAGTGTGCACTCAAAAAAGTGTAGAAATACTCATGTGCGATAATAACGCAATTTTTGCTTTTTTTAAACAAGAGTATAGTGATATCAAATTTACTAAATAAGCTATTGGATTTGTGTAATTTGTAGTGAATTATTTAAGTTTGATAGCGATTTGTGAGTAGTTGTGTAAGTTTGCCTGTAAGTTTGCGTAAACTTGCATTATGATTTGCGATTTTGAAAGAGTTTTAGAGGAGAGTTGGTTGCTGTGAAGTCAATATTTAGCAAGAATAATATTTTTATTCGTATGAGATCTATTAGCCCAGCATTGCGATGGGCGCTGGTTGGCTTCTGTTTTTCTATGCTCGGTAACCAAGCGTATGAAGGCTCGGTTTTGCCTTCTATTATTATTGTGGGCTTGCCGGCTTGGGTGATTGGTTTTCGTAAGACTTTTATGACGGTTGCCGATTTTCTTTCGCCATGCTCTGGTTGGATAGTTGATAAGCTTGGCGGTTTTCGCGCTCTTGCTATGACTGAAGGCGTAGAAGGCGTGCTCAGTTTACTACCGCTTCTTATGCTTGGATCTCCTGCGTGGAAGTGGTCGCTTGTAGCTCTTTCTTGCGCATTGTTGATTACAGGTCAAGTGATTGACATTGCTAGCGAAGTTTTCGAGGTTGATGCTGCAGGTGGCGATGACGGTATGATTGTCAACTACAGCGGCATTGTTAGTATTTTGGCAAGTATTACAGGAACCTTGCTCGGCTCTCCGCTTGGATCTTGGATTGCAAGCTGGTCGATTCCTGCGGTTTTGATTTTCTCGTCCGTCACTTCTTTTGCGGCTTGTGCTACGCGATTTATTATGAAACAAGACATTGCGCAAGCGTCTTGCGAAATAGAGGAAAAAGCGCAAGCGTCTAATGAAGTAGAAGAAACACCGCAAGATGTAGAGGAAGCGTCGAAAGAATCGAAAGAAAATCAAGAAAATGATGTTGATTCCAAATCTGCATCTAATAAATCTGCGAATCCATTACTAAAGAGTAAAATCATGCTTCTTGCTGGATCTCTTTTGGTTGCTTTTATTCCTGCATGCTCTGTTTCCTATATTCTTCTTGGTCTAGGTAAGCAATATGGCTCTAAATCTTTAACAATACTGTATATTTTCACTGGTGTAGGAAGCGTGCTCGCATCCGTTTTGTATGCGCATTCGTCTCAAAAGCTCGGTTTAAGAAAAGTGGCGATTTTAGGTATTGCTGTGAGCTTGCTTGCTTATTGTCTTATGTTTATTAATCTTTTGCCAATGATGTGCTTTGCATTCTTACTTGAAGCGATTGGCGGAATGCTACTAGTAGAGCCGATTATTGTTGCGCGTCAGATTCTGTTTAATGGGAGTGCTCTCGCTAAGTTTTCTGGTTGGGCGCGCCTCGCGTTTGCGATTGGTGCTACTACTGGTTCTTGGATTGGATTTGCATTCTCATCGGCGTTCCAATGGCAGCTTTTGCCTATACTCGCGCTGATTTTCACAGCAGGATTGCTTGTTGTTTTGCCTCAATTACCCAATACGAGTTATGCAGATTAGATGATTTGCGCTGCAGAATATATGAAGTTTATATGTGATTAATAAGTGTTATCTTCTAAGCAAAAGGCATTGTTAAATCGATAAAACTTAACGATTTGCATATGTATGCATATCTGTGTATAATATGTAAAAATAGAAAATCTTGCGAGTATGAATACAAATAAAAGAGTATAAAATATTCTGCACAAACTAAATTACAGGAGACTCTCATGCACAAGATTATTCAAAAGTGGAATAGCATTGACCTTATTTTGCGTATTGTCATTGGTCTTTTTCTTGGCGCTGCACTTGGTCTTTTTGTGCCAGCTCACGTTTACGTACTCGATCTTATGGGAAAGCTTTTTGTGAGCGCACTTAAATCCGTTGCGCCTATCTTGGTATTTTGCCTTGTGATTGGAGCGCTCGCAAAAGCAAAAAGTGTTGGAAACATGAAGCTTGTAATCGTGTTGTATGCGATTTCTACTTTCACTGCAAGCCTTATAGCTGTATGTGCAGCTATGATTTTCCCTGTTGATTTCACTTTTGCGCATGTTGAAGCAGCATCTTCGCCATCTCCTCAAGGAATCGGTGAAGTTCTTAATTCTCTTGTGTTAAATATTGTGGTAAACCCTGTAGATGCTCTTGCTAAGGGAAACTTTATTGGTATTTTATTCTGGGCAATTGCCTTCGGTGTAGCGCTTCGTTTGGCTGAGCCTTCCACTAAAGCATTCTTTGACAACGTTTCGTCTGCTATTGGAAAAATTGTTCACTGGATTATTAACGCAGCGCCTTTCGGCATTATGGGTCTTGTTTATACAACAGTGGCAAGCAATGGTCTTCGTATTTTTAGTGAATATGGTTCCGTTATTGCCTTGTTAGTATGCACTATGGCTGTTGTTGCTTTGATTGTTAATCCAATTTTGGTTTTTGCTCTCACTGGCAAGAATCCGTATCCTCTTGTATTGCGAACGTTGCGCGATTCGGGAGTTACAGCGTTCTTTATGCGTTCTTCTGCTGCAAATATCCCTGTAAACATGAATTTGTGCGAAAAACTCGGTTTTAACAAAGACAATTACTCAGTTTCTATATCGCTTGGATCAACCATTAATATGAGTGGTGCTGCTATAACGATTTCGATTATGGCTTTGTGTGCTGCTCACACTCTTGGGATTTACGTTGATATTCCAACAGCTGTGATTTTGTCTGTGCTTTCTGCGGTTAGCGCTGCAGGCGCATCTGGTGTTGCTGGTGGCTCGCTTTTGCTTATACCTCTTGCGTGCTCATCGTTTGGTATTTCAAACGATATTGCTATGCAAGTAGTTGCTATTGGTCTTATTATTGGCGTGATTCAAGATTCGTGCGAAACTGCGCTTAACTCTTCCACAGATGTTCTCTTTACGGCAGTTGGCGAATATCGCATGTGGCAGCGTGCAGGTCTTAAGTTTAAGATGGGCAAAGACCACGAACCAGTGCAACTTAAAAAGTAGCTGTTGTAGCTTTTGTTAAGTATTATTATTAGTGCGCGTTCTTCCGTTTTTACGTTTTAGATCGCGCACTTTTGTTATATTTTGCGAGGTGTTATTGTAAATGAATCTAGCAGATGTTCAAATAAAAGAGTACGAAAAATATAATAGCAAAGATATTTTAAGACTATATGATTCTGTTGGTTGGTCTTCGTATACAGATGATTTAGTTGCTTTAGAAAATGGCTTTAACAATTCACTCAAGGTTTTAGCTGCGTATAAAAATGATGAGCTAGTTGGCATTGTTAGAGCTGTTGGTGACGGACATACGGTTGTTCTTATTCAGGATATTCTTGTTTTGCCGGAGTATCAAAGGCAGGGGATAGGCTCTGCTTTGTTAAATGCGATTGTGGATTTTTACCCTAATGTTCGTCAAATTCAATTAACAACGGATTGTACTGAAAAAACTATTGCTTTTTATAAATCTGCTGGTTTTATTGAGTTATCAGAAATCGAGTGCTGCGGTTTTATAAAAGACAGAGCATGATTGCGTATTAGGCTTTAGGGAAGTGGTAGGTTGTGTTTGCAGGAATACTGCGGTTAATCCACGCGTTTGCTGCGATTATACTTCCGCTTCCTATTGTGGTTTCTCCGCCTAAGATTGTTGCGTTTGCGTAAATTACAACATTATTTCCAATATTTGGATGCCGCTTTCCGCCTTTTACAGGATTTCCGCAATCGTCTAGCGCAAAACTTTTTGCACCCAGCGTTACGCCTTGGTAAAGCTTAACATGCTCGCCGATTACAGTTGTTTCGCCAATTACAATGCCAGTTCCGTGATCAATGCAAAAATATGCGCCAATTTTTGCTCCTGGATGAATGTCGATTCCAGTTTTTCTGTGTGCATATTCGCTCATAAGTCTAGGAATTAGCGGTACGTTAAGTTCGTAGAGTGCGTGCGCTGTGCGGTGAATAAGCATTGCATAAAAACCAGGGTATGCGAGTGTGACTTCTACTTTGCTTGTGCAAGCAGGATCGCCTTCATATATGGCTTGAATATCTGTTAAAAGTAACTTTTTAATTGTAGGAAGAGTATTTATAAATTGATTGCAAGTTTCTCGAATTTTAATTGTGTTGCTTGTGTAGCATTGAAGTTCGTGGAATATAATGCGTTCTATAGTGTCTAATGCGTTTGAAGTAACGGTATTCAAACTAGCGTTAGTATTCAAACTAGCATTGAGTTGAGTAGTCTCGTTGATTTCATTGCGCACATGCAACTCAGGCAAAAGTAGAGCCTGAGTCGCATGTATGAGTGCAATAATATTTCGGTAATTAGGTATGAATGTAGCCTGTCTTATGTCTGAATCGTGAATTGAGTTTAGTTGACTTATAAGATCAAGGCGATCACTCATACATTTCTCCCGTTATTTTTATTATTTTTCTTTATTTTATAGTTTTGATCATTATCTAATAATGTTATTTATTATCCATATATTATCCATATATTATTTAATCAAAACTTGCGTATTTACAGTAGCGCTCCTAAATGTAGTTAGTCTTCAAATAATGCTGTAGACAAGTATCGATCTCCTGAATCGGGAAGTATTGCAACAATGGTTTTACCACTGTTTTCTTCTCTTTTTGCTTCTTGGATTGCTGCCCAGATTGCAGCTCCAGAAGAAATACCCACTAGCACGCCTTCTTTTTTGCTTATAAGCTTGCCGTTTTCAATTGCGTCTTCATTTGTTACGTGAACAATGCGATCGTAAATGTTTTGGTTGAGCACATCTGGCACGAATCCTGCGCCGATTCCTTGAATCTTGTGCGCTCCTGGTTTGCCGCCTGCGAGCACAGGGGAGTCGGCTGGTTCTACTGCGATTACTTCCAGATGCGGATTTTGTTCCTTTAAATATGTGCCAGTACCTGTGATTGTGCCACCTGTTCCAACGCCTGCAATTAGAATATCCACGTTTCCGTTAGTGTCTTGCCAAATTTCTGGCCCAGTTGTGTTGTAATGCGCGTGCACATTTGCTTGATTGGTAAACTGTCCTGGAGTCCACGCGTTTGGCGTGTTTTCAACGATTTCCTTCGCTTTGGCAATTGCGCCTTTCATTCCTTCTGCAGCTGGGGTGAGTACGAGTTCGGCGCCGTATGCTTTCATAAGTTTTCTGCGTTCAATAGACATGCTTTCTGGCATAACAATAATGCTTTTGTATCCTTTTGTTTGAGCAATCATTGAAAGACCAATGCCAGTATTTCCAGAGGTTGGCTCAACAATTACTGAGCCTGGTTTAATTGTTCCTGCGGCTTCTGCTTCTTCAATCATCTGCTTTGCAATTCGGTCTTTTACAGAGCCTGCTGGGTTGAAGTATTCGAGTTTTACAAGGATTTTTGCTGCTAGATTATACTCTTTTTCAATGTTCGTAAGCTCCATAAGTGGAGTGTGGCCTACGAGTTCTTGAACGGACTTGTAAATATTAGACATAATATTTCCCCTTACTTGTTTGTTGTTTTACTTGTTTGTTTTTGTTTTGTTTGATTTGTTTTTAATTTTTAAAAAATGATTTTATTAATAAAGCGACTATTGCTTTATTAGTTGTTTCTAAAGATGCCATTTATCTGTTTAATATCTAATCCGTATTAAATTGTTATCTTTTCAACGTCTTATATTCGATTTTTGGCATAAAAAAAGAAACAGCGCGCTGTTTCTTGAATCGTAATTTGCTGTGTTTTAACGTAAATGCTTTTTAACACAGGCTAGATGATGCATACTTAGTGCTTGCAAACATCATTTCGATTAAGAAATGCGCAACAGCATACGTTACAACAACAATTTGTCATCATATTTGTATGATACATGCGCACTCCTTTACTAGTAGAAATGGTGATAAGTGAAGACTATAGCGAATGGATCTGTGTTTGTCAAACTTTGATATGTACTCCTTCTCATGCGTGAGTGTCTCTGTTTGGCGATAGTAGCCAATCGCCCGAGAATTTGTTGTGTTTGGCTGATTTGTGATTTTCGTGCGATAATGTGCGTGCTGGTATATAGGATTGAATGGCTTGTAGAATTAGTCGATTGTATGAAAGAGTTGATTATATGACAGAATATGATTTGCCGATTTTAGAGTATGATTACGATAAAAGTGCAGTTTTAATGCCAAAACACGATAATATTTCTGTTCAGCTTCCATCTAAAGCGGTTTTTGCTTTCTTAGGCGATGAAATTGATCAGTATGCTTTAAGTAGGAAAGCTACGATTGTAGCAAATTTTGAATCTGCAACTAAAGTATATCCAATATATGTTTTGGAAGAAAAAGTAGAGAAAAAAGTAAGAGAAAATACAGGCAGCGAAGTAGAAGAAGAAACGCAAAAAATCTGCTTAGTGCAGGCTCCAGTTGGTGCTCCTGCCGCTGTTCAGATCTTAGACTGGCTGATTTCTTACGGTGTTAGCGAAGTTGTTAGTGCTGGTTCTTGCGGATCGCTAGTTGATTATGCGGAAAATGTTTTCCTGGTTCCGTATAAAGCTTTAAGGGATGAGGGGACTTCTTATCATTATTTGCCTCCAAGTCGTTATGTTGACGTTTCAGAGCGCTCGAGACGTGCTATTTTACAAACTTTACAGGCGCACAATTTGCCTTATCATGAAGTTAAAACGTGGACTACGGATGGGTTTTTCCGTGAAACTAAGACGAAAGTTGCTAATCGTAAGCAGGAGGGATGCGCGGTTGTTGAGATGGAGTGTTCTGCTTTAGCGGCTTGTGCGCAAATGCGTGGGATTGTTTGGGGTGAGATTCTTTACACTGCAGATACTTTGCACGATGTTGAAAATTACGATGAGCGCAATTGGGGTGGAGACTCTAAAGCGTATGCGCTTGAGCTTTGTATTGAAGCAGTGTTGCGCATTTGACACGTTTACACTGATAATACATATGGAATCAGTGTTTTAATTTGATTTTTTTTTTAACTCTATGCTTATTATTTCTGTCAAGAATTACGTATAAATGCGTTTAAGTATTACGTTAAGGGTTAATAATCATGATAAGTATGATAGTGTAGCTTTCAATGCTTTGTAGCGAGTGAATAAGCAAATAGCTTATGAAGATGCTAGCTGCGAAAATGCTATTAGAGAAGAGATAATAGAAATAGTATAGATATAAAGGAAGTGAGAGGTAGCGAGAATGAGTAAAACTGACAACGCGGCAAATCAGCAATCGCCCGCGAATCAAAATACTGTGGCGAATCAGCAATCGTCCAAACTGTATCCCGACGTGAAAAATTACGTAAAACTATTTTTCAAGGAAAACAAACTTGTAGCTTTTCTTTCGATGATAGTTTTTATTGCCCTGTCTATGATTTACACTGCTATTTCTTGGATTTTGCAAATTATTTTCGACTATATGTCTGGCAAAGGAGCCTTCTCTTTAACTACTATTTTTCTGCTTGTCGCTTCCTTTATGCTGGTAATCTCCCTGATTTTTGCGTTGAAGCGCAGTGCGTACCCCCGCTTTCTTGAAAAAGCAATGAATCAGTATAAAGAGTCTGTTATTAAGAAGCTTTTAAAAAAGAGTTATAGTGATTTTTCGCTTGCGAATTCTGGCACGTATCTTTCTGTACTTACTAATGATTGCGAGCGTATTCAAGAAAAGTATTTGAAGAAGATTTTTGACTTTGTTCAAGACGTTCTTATGCTTGTAAGCTCGCTAGCTCTTATGATTTACTATAGTCCATTGCTCACTGTTATTGCTCTTATTATTTCTGTGCTTCCAATGGCGTGCTCGATTCTTACAGCTAATGGAATTGCCACTCGAGAGGAGCAGGTTTCTAAGTCGAATGAGTCTTATACGGCTCTGACTAAGGATGTTTTGAACGGAGTTTCGGTTATTAAGAGTTTTAAGGCGGAGCAGGAGGTTATTAACCGTTATCAGAATCAGTCGATGGAGCTTGAGCATACTAAGAATCTTCGCGAAAAAACGATGATTACTGTTTCTGCTCTTGGAACGATTTCAAGCCTTGCAACTCAGCTTGGCGTGATGCTTGTTGGCGCTTGGATGGTTAACGCTCATGTTGGTGTTATTACTGCCGGAATGGTGTTAGCTTTCACTAATTTGATGAATGGAGTGCTTCAGCCTATTGCAAGTCTTCCGCAAATGCTTGGCGAGATGAAGGGTGCTAAGAAGCTTATTAGTAAGATGGCTGATTATATGAGTAACGTTAAGGAAGATTCTGGCGATATTATTGACGATTCTATTAAAAGCATTGTTTTGCGAGATGTTTCGTATTCTTACGATGCTGATCGTAAAGTCTTGAAAAACGTAAATCTAACTTTGCAAGCTGGAAAATCTTACGCGATAGTAGGGCCTTCTGGTGCTGGTAAGAGTAGCTTGATTAATTTGCTTATGGGATATTACAAGGATTATGAAGGTAGCGTGCAGCTGAATAATCACGAACTTAGCAATGTGAGCAAGAGTTCGCTTTATGATAAGACGACTCTTATGCAGCAGTCTGTGTTTATGTTTGATGCTTCGATTTTAGATAATATTACGCTGTTTAAGCCATTCCAGGACGCGGAGGTGGATCGCGTGATTCACTTGGCTGGTTTGGATGATTTGATTGCTGCTAAAGGTAAGGATTATCAGTGCGGCGAGAACGGTAGTCATCTTTCTGGCGGCGAAAAGCAACGTATTGCTATTGCGCGAAGCTTGCTTAAAAAGTCCGAGATTCTGCTGGTTGATGAGGCAACGAGTGCGTTAGATAACGAGACGAGCGCGAACGTAACGCAGTCTATTTTGGATTTGCAAGGAATTCTTCGACTTGTTGTAACTCATCGCTTGGATGCTAATTCACTTAAGCAATATGATGAGATTCTTGTGATGAAAAGCGGCGAGCTTATTGAGCGCGGAAGCTTTGAGGAGCTTATGAATCAGAAGGCTTACTTCTACTCGCTTTACACTGTGTCTATGTGAGTATATGGCGCTGGCTTGGGGCTGGCTTGCGCTGGTTTGTTGTAATGTGCTGTGCAATTTCAATCTCGGTAAAAATATTAACGCAGCATGCTTTCTGCGATAGTAGCCAATCGCCCGCGAATTTGCAGCGATTGGCTACTTTGGTATTGGATACTTTGCGATTAGCACTCTGATTATTCAGTTTATGCTATCTGCGATTATTTCGTTCACGATACGAGTTCACAAAATCTTCAACAGATAGGAACGTATTTTCATAACCCAGTTTCTCGCACAGCTTCACAACATCTGGCTTATCAAGATGTGCGCTAGAAAGTATGTCGTCTCGCATAAATGCGTCGCGCGCAGTGCCGTCAAAAAGAACATTGCCATTTGAAAGCACAACAACGCGATTAAATACTCGAGCCACAAAATCCATATCGTGAAGAACAGCTATAACAATTTTCCCCTGAGAAACAAGGTGCTTAATAATTGATTCAATACAACGTTTTCCGCGATCGTCCTGAGCAATCGTAGGCTCATCTAAAATAACAACTTGAGTATCCATTGCTAAAATTGACGCAATAGAAACCATTTTTCTTTCACAAAGACTTAAATCGTAAGGATTTACCTCGCTTTTATCTAAAAGTCCTACGAGTTTTAGACTTTCTTTTGCTTGGATCAATGCTTGACTCTTATCAATTCCAATTTTTAAAAGTCCAAACATTACTTCGCGTATAACAGTTGATTCAAAAATCTGGTCATCTGGATTCTGGAATACAAAGCCAATATCTTTAGCAAGAGATGGAACAGTACATTCTGCAATATCTTTACCATTTAATAAAACGCTTCCAGATTTCGGCGTAAGAAGTCCTCTAAGGATTTTAAGTAAAGTTGTTTTTCCAGTGCCATTTTGACCAACAATAGCGCATGTTCCAGGAGCAAAAGACAAATTTAGATTGTTGAATATTTGTGTTGTTGGAGTATGAGAAAAAGACACGTTTCGTATTTCAATAGTAGGAGTCATTATAAGCGATTCCCTTCGTGCGAGCTTAAAATTTGTGACGTTTGCTCAAGAGTTATTGGATACAAGCCATTATTGTTTTTTAACGAAAGTTTTTTGCAAATTTGAGTATAAACAGGAGGATTTACGCCATATTCTTCCAAGTCTTCGCGAGAAAAGATTTTTTGCGGAGTATCAAAATCAATGAGTTTTCCTTCGCTTAAAAGCATTACGCGGTCGCTATATTGCGCGATTTTTTCCATTTTGTGCTCAACCATAATAATAGTTTGACCCTGATTTTTTAAGGATTCTACTGCTTTAAAAACCTCTTCAGAACCTTTAGGATCAAGCTGCGAAGTTGGCTCGTCTAAAATTATTATTTCTGGTTGCATAACTAAAATAGCGGCAATAGACATTCGCTGCATTTGACCGCCAGATAAATCGTATGGAGAACAATCTTTAAGATGGGCAATGTTGAGCATGTCCATGATTTTCTCTACGCGACTTTGCATCTCGTTTTGCTCAATTCCAAGATTTTCAAGCCCAAACGCAATTTCTTCGTACACAGTAAGCTTAGAGCCAGTAATTTGATTAAAAGGATTTTGGAAAACTAAACCGACTTTTTTACAAAGACTGTCTATTGGCGTAGTTTTTGCGTTAAGACCGTCTACCTCAACTTTGCCGCCGTACGCTCCGTGGTAAAGATCAGGAACAAGACCTAAAATAGCTTGCGATAATGTTGATTTTCCAGCTCCATTAGCACCTATTATTCCAATAAATTCGCCTTTATGAATGTCGCAAGAAATGTCATTGAGTGCAAGAGTTTTACTATAAGGATAGCGATATTTTAAGTGCTCTATATGAATAGCTGCCATGCTATATATCCTAAATTATGAAGCAACGCATAAATAATAGACGCTATTATTACAATTAAACAAGCGCATAAAAATAGCGTATTGTATTTGCTTGGCTTAAATGGTTTTATGAATGTTTTTTGATTATTGCACGAAAATCCGCGAACTTCTAAAGCTATAGTTCTTTCTTTAGAACTCATAAACGAAGACATTATAATCGGGGATATTAAAGGCAAAAAAGCTTTGAAACGCGTTATAAGAGAACCTTTTGTTTTCAATCCTCTGCTTCTTTGAGCGTCAACAATAGTCGAAGTTTGCTGTGTTATTTGAGGAATGATTTGAAATAGAGATACAAAAACATAACCCATCTTAGGTGGTAATCCAGCTTGTATCATCTCTTGCATCATATTAGAAGGTTTAGTTGTAAGCGTTAAAACACAAAATGCAAACGAAATATTTAATATATTTAGCACAATCTTCATAGCTACTTCAAAACCTTCTTTGCGAGCAATCAAAGGTCCTAGTTTGAATAAAATCGTGTAATTTCCTGATCTAAAGAAAGTCTGAACTATAAAAATAGTTACAATAATAAAACCAGTAACTTGT
Organism: Gardnerella sp. KA01002; assembly: GCF_049244015.1. Taxonomy (NCBI): domain Bacteria; kingdom Bacillati; phylum Actinomycetota; class Actinomycetes; order Bifidobacteriales; family Bifidobacteriaceae; genus Gardnerella; species Gardnerella sp. KA01002. Next base: position 1,048,080 of record NZ_CP058365.1, on the reverse strand, counting down.
ATTACGATTTTTATTTTTGCTAGAACCTTTGATGTTGCAAGTAAGATTAGGCTCAAAATAATAAAGATAGCGAAAGAACTATAGCCTCCAAGCAAACTCGGTGTACTTGTAGCGCATATTACGTATGCAAGCTTGGTTTTTGCAGATAGTCCGTTTAGAAACGAATGCTTATCTTCAAATAGGCTGATGCTTTTCATGCTATCTCGTCTTATTGTGCTTATATTAAAACTTGTAGAACTTAGCGTTTATGCGATTTATTTTCTGGTGATAAACGTTTATTTATCAAGATCTTCGTCATCTGATTGATATATGGCTATTAAACTCTTAGGAAGAACTTTATAAATTCCAGCTGCAAGGAACAAAACAACAATCTTGTCTGGTATATCTACAACAAGCTCATCTACGAATGATGCAAAGAAGCCTTTGGAACCCATTGCTGCAAAAACAGCGTCACCCCAAACGTTTCCAGTGGTTCCGCCCCAATAAATCATGTTTAGAGGTGTAGAAATGATTATTGCGATTGCTGCAACAATAAGGCTTGTTATAAAAATGTGTAGGCCTTTGTCCATATATTTTAATCGTGCAGCGATTCCAACGCTTACTCCAATTGCTGCAGCTGTAATGCTATAGACTGTAGAAATTGGATCAATTGTTAAGCCGTAAACAATATTGGTTAAAAATCCAGCAATTCCGCCTACAACAGGCCCAGCTAAGCATGCTGAAATGCAAGTGCCTAGTGTGCCAAGCCAAAGTGGTAGTTTTAGCATGCTTGCAAATAGTTTCGCAACATAATTTATGCCGATTGCAGCTGGTATTAGTACGAGTGAAGCAGTAGTTAATTTAACGCTCCAAATATTTTTTAGTTTCTTTACCATTTTTGAACTTCCTATCAGTTAAGGAATAAATTCAAGTTCATTATACGCTTTGAGAAATGTTATTAAAGTAGTTGAAAATTAATGTGTTATAAATTGTAATCTTGTTTATTTTTTGTTATTTTAACTGATTCTTTATTATTTATTTTGTATTAAATTTTTGCGGAAAATAATCACAGCTATACCACTTCTCTAGCAAAATCAAAGTTGTTATTATTTTGTTATTTGACTATTTCACTATTCCAAATTTTGCTATCACAAATTTAACTATTCAAAAATTCTAGTATTCCAAATAATGATTATTTATGATAAAAAAATATAAGAGATTTTTATGCCTTTTATAAAAATGTTGTTACGAAAATATTGTTATAAAAATATTGGTGATTATAAGAGGGAGATGACGATGAATGTAAAACATAGTGGTGTGTTTACAAATCCCGAAGTTTTAGAAAGACTTAATAAATTAGAAAAATCTCCTCAAATGCAAGGGAAATTAAATGAGTTAAAAGAAGGCGTAAAAAATAACGCTTTTGACCCAATGCGTTTAATCCCATTAATACCAGTTGTACTGATTATTGGTGCTGTTGGCAATTATCTGCCTTCTCTTGATTACTCTACTTATAAATATCCTTTACTCATAATAATTGCTTTTGTTGTTTGCTTTGCTGGCAAGTTTTTTGTAACAAATAAGGTTGATGTAAATACTCTATATGCGAATAATGTCTTAACGCCGATTCTAAATGCGATTCTGCCTGGAACGGTATTAGAAAATTCTGAAGGAATTGACGACAGTATTTTTAATAATCTTCTGCCAATATCTAGTATTTATTATTCAAATAAACACATAATTTTTGGCGATGAATTCAAAACTGAATTTTCAAACATGCAAGCAATGCACACTTCTAGAAGTGAAAGTGGAAAAACTGTTAAAAAAACGGATTTTATTGGGCAGGTCTTATTAATAAACGCAAAAACCAATATAAATGGTCACATTAGAATCGTTCCCGTTACTGGAAAGAACTTTATGGGGCAAAAACTAAGTGGATACTATGGCAAAAAAACAAAAGAGGAGAGTGAAGTTCAAACAGAATCCATTGAGTTTAACAACTCGTATTCAATCTTTTCTACAGACGATTTTTATACAAAGCTTGTATTAGATCCAAGTTTTATAGAAATATTGAATAATTTGCAAAAAAGAATGAGAGTTTGCATATATCTAGATAGCGAGCATATTATTGCAGCTTTTGATTCTGGTCGGTATATATTAGGAAATCCTGGAAAATCTGGAATAGAAAACCTTTCTTTAACAAGAGAATATGCAAGATTTAGAGATGTTTTGGCTGAATATTACGAAATAATCAGCGTAATTATTGCAAAATTAGAGATTGCACACTAGTGAATTGCAAAACAGAGACAATTAAGACTAGAAAAAGGCTAAAAATAAAGGAGACATTATGGATTATGAAACTATTTTAATAGTTATTGCAGCAGTGCTTGTAGTGGCTATTGGTTGGTTTATTGGCACGTTAAATAGGCTAAGAAAATATAGGGTGATTATAGAAGAGTCGCGGAAAAACGTTGATATTGCGCTCGCTAAAAGATACGACACGATTTGCCAAATGCTTAAAGTTGCGCAGTCGTTTGCAAAATACGAAAAAACAACATTAGTGGATTTAGTGAGTTTAAGAGAAGGATTAAACTCCGCTGATTCTAGCGAAGCAATGAAAAATCAGAATAATGCAATAGGGAAGATTTATGCTTTGGCAGAAGCTTACCCAGAATTAAAGTCTTCCGAACAATTTTTGAATTTGCAAGAAGAAGTAAACGACGAAAATGAGCAATTGGCTGCAACAAAAAGAATCGTAAATAGTAATATCAGCGCTCTTAATCAAAATATTGTTACTTTCCCAGTTTCGTTTATTGCAAGATTAAGCGGAATAAAGCAGATGGATTTTCTTGATGAAGATGATTTAAGCAATAAGAAGAATATTGATAGCATACTGAGCTAGCGAACATGTTTAGCTAGTGAAAATGTTTAGCTAGACGGTATATCTAATGTAGGCAATCGCCCGCGAATTTGCATAGATTGGCTACTTTTGTATTGGTTGATTGGTGTTTTTAAAAATAAACGCCAGTTAGTTTAGTTCAACTTGACTGGCGTTTATTAGTTATTTGCGTTATTGGTTATCTGTGCTCGTTACTTGCTGTGCTTGCCAATGCGCGTGCGTTTAAGCGAAAATGCGCCGAAAGCTGACAGCAGGAACGCTAATCCAGTGCCTGCAATGGTTGAGGTTGTAGAACCTGCGCGTGCAAGCGGTTCGTGCGTTTGTAGAGTCGGTGCTTCTTCCACAGTCTCTTCTTGCGTTGGTTCCGGTTCTGGTTCCAGTTCTGTCACTGGCATTGGCATTTGTTCTAGTGAAGGAATTATAGGAACTGGAATAGGCTCCGATTTCGTAGTTGGAACAGGAGTTGGTTCCGGCTTTGGTGGTTCCGGTTTAGGTGGTTCCGGCTTTGGCTTCGGCCTAGTCACCGTCACATTTTTCACAAAACTTATTCCCATAGTTTCCGTAGCTGTATTGGGTACATGACAAGTCTCTACTTTATAAACAGGAACTGTACGACTTGTTTCGCCTTCCTTCCAGTCTGTGACGGTAGGAGTGCCGACAACATCATTCTTATCAAAATCGAATGTTAAACCACTTATACCAGCGCAACCAGCCATTAGTGTATGATGGTTTCCAGCACTATCGTCATACGTTTCCGAACCGATTGTGTTTGCGGTAACCGCATTAAAAATTTCTTCATATTTTTTGTATTTGAAGAACCACGGGGTTTCTGTAATGTCCTGTACAACTGTAGGCTTCGTGTCGTTAGCCTTCAGGATTTCAAGCGTGATACTGGTATATTTCCTTGCAACAACCTTTGTATTTTCCTCACTAAATGGGATAGTACACGGTTCTGCGATTAGCACGTTTTTAATAGGATCATATTTGAGATAGTTGCTATATGCTGTTGCTCTATACATATCATCACTGGTCACTTGCCAGCGTATATATTGTCCACTCTTATCAGTTATAAGTTCTCCAGCCAATTTGTTAGTGCTATCAGTAAATTGCGGCGGTTGCGGCTTCTTAGGGTCTATAACTGGAGTTTGTTGTGGCTTACTCACTGTCCATTCAAACATGCTTAAGTTCATAGTTTCCGAGCCATCATCGCCCTTATGGATTGTAGCCATATAGATAGAAAGTGTACGACTTGTTTCGCCGTCCTTCCAATCTGTAATGGTGGGCGTACCGGTAATGCCATGTTTCCAAAAGTCGTATTTCAGACCAGTTAGACCCTTGCCGCCGATTCTTTGTTCAACGTTGGATCTCTTAAAATTATACGAACCGATTGTTGTTTGATTAATTTCATTCCAGATATCCGCATACTGCTGATACTTGAAAAACCACGGGGTTTCTTTAATACCCTCTACTACCGTAGACTCCGTTTCGCCAGCCTTCAAGGTCTTGAGGGTGATATTGTTGTATTTCCTTGCAACAACACCTTGCTTCTCATTCTTAAACGGCTCCGTGCTTGCAGTTGTAGTCAACACTTTTTTATCAGGAACATAATTGAGATAATCACTGTACGCAGTCATTTGTTCTGAGTTAGAGTTGGTGGAATTATTTATTGCTCGCCAGCGAACATATTCACCATTTGCATCGGTTGCGAGTGCTGCCGACAGCTCATTTCTATCAAACGCAAACGGCTTTGGTTCGGTCTTATGATTCTCTGCGCCTGCGGTCTTAAATGTTGGAATAACCTCTTCTTGAAGTTTCTGTCCATTCTTGTTATACATACGAAGTCCTGTAACGCGGATGGTAGCGTTAGGGTGTTCGCGAGCTGCGCTCGTGCGCCATTTGAACGTGTAGCTATAATCTGCTGCGCGCGTTATAGCACTGTCATATGCAAGTTCGTATGTATCGCCGTTCTTATATTCGACGCGTATATACTCATAAGAATCTCGGCAAGGTCCGTATTTATTTGATTCTGCTAACGTAATCTCTTTACCGCCGCGCATGAACTTTGGTTTAATGGTAACTGCTACACCCGGCTCTACCACTGTCATTTGTGGATATGAAACAGTTTCTTCCTGAGAGTCTGCTTTTTCTGTTTTAGCTTCTGTTTCCGTAGTCTTAGCAGTTGTAGTAGTTGTAGTAGATGGAGTTACACCGCGGTATTCTGCAATGATTACTTTATTCTCGCGAGATTTATTATCTTCTGTTTTATCGTTGCTAGTTTTATTTTCGTTAGCTTTATTATTACCAGTTTTGGCGCTATTCTCTAAAGTATTTTGATTAGCGAAATCGCATGGGGGGGGTATTCGTGTCTAGCTGTGCCTTATTTTCACTACTTGAAGTGACTTTTGTAGCTGTAGCTTTTGCAACTGTATTTTTTGTAGCAGTGCCCTCTGTAGTAGCTTTGCTTTCTGTGGCAGTGCTTTCTGTACCTGAGGCTTTTGTAGTTGTGCTCTCTGCGCTTGCAGCTTCGGTGGTATGAGATTTTATGGCAGTGCTTTCTGTAGGTGCCTTATTTGCATTAGTATCAGCAGCATAAGCGGTTTGGCTCATGCATACTGCGCAAGCTGCTGTCGCAATACCCATCATGGTTGAGGTCAGAATGATTTTCGTTGTCTTATTCATAAAATACCCAATTAATTAACTAAACCTTTGTTACTTTATTTCATAAAATATAACAAATACATAATTGCATATTACATTATAACGATTTTGATAAAAAATATAAGTGTTTATTGATAATTTTATCAATAAACACTTATATGCGTTTTGAAATACTTAATCTCTATTGAATATTTAACTAAATATTTAGCTAAATAATATAAGATATTTAGTATCTAATCTTAAGAAATAATCTGCTAAATAAACTGAGATATTACAATACCTGCAGCCATAAGTGGAATGTTGAAGATAAGGAATGTTGGAATGCATGTATCCCAAATGTGGCTATGCTGACCATCTGCATTTAGGCCAGAAGTAGGGCCAAGCGTTGTATCGGAAGCAGGGGAGCCTGCGTCTCCAAGAGCTGCAGCAGAAGACATAAGAATAATTGTTGCAGGAGTGCTAAAACCAATGCTTTGGCAAAGAGGCACGAACAAAACTGCAAGAATAGGAACCGTGCCAAACGAAGTGCCTATGCCCATAGTTACAAGCAAACCAATAATCGTAATAACGAATGCAGCGATTAGCTTGTTTTGACCCATAGAAGCAACGCCAAAGTGTACAAGCTCATTAACTCCGCCCGTAGCTTGAATCACGTTAGCGTAGCCGCCAGCAATGAGCATAATAAATGCAATAAGACCCATAAGCTTAACGCCGCCCATAAGCTGCTTATCGATATCTTTCCATGCAACGGCTCTAAAAATAATCATGGTTGCAAGACCTGCAAGAGAAGAAAGTGAAAGATCCTTACTAATAACTTGAACTACTACAACAACAATAATCGCAAGCATGGTTACATAGTGTGCTTTAGTAAGCGGGCCAACAACAGCGTCCGCTGCGCGAGTATCTGCTTCGGTTGTTTTATATTCGCGAGGCTTTCTGTATAGCACAAACACGGCGAATAGGAGGGCTGCAAGCATTGCAGCACCTAAATACCAGTTCACAGCGCTAACGTCTGAAACGCTAACTTTCATACCATTTTTAGAAAGATTAGTTGCAATAACTGTTTGGAAAATTAAGCCAAAGCCAAATGGAATAGCAATGTATGGCACTTCTAGTCCGAACGCAGTGCAGCATGCGGCGGCGCGGCGATCTAGCTTAAGCTTGTTCATAATGGAAAGAATTGGCGGAATAAGAATAGGAATGTAAGCAATATGAACAGGCACAATATTTTGAGACATGCATGCAATAATTGTTAGAACTGCAAGAAGAATAAATTTGTTTGTGCCGATAAGTTTACTGATTTTTTTAGAAATGATTTGAGCTAGGCCAGTTGCTGTAATTGCTTCTGCAAAAGTACCAAGAAGAATGTAGGCGAGCGCAGTTTGCGCATTTGTGGAAAAACCATCACATAGCAAAGCCATAATAGTATGGCTTCCATCTCCAAAAAGAGGGAGATGTCCAGCTATGCCTCCTGCAACGCATGCAACAATCATTGCGAGTAAAACATTGAGTTTAGCGAGACTTAACGCGCATAACACTACAACCGATACGATTACCGGATTGCATAGAATGTTTAAAATCTGCATACTGTTTCACCTCTTTTTAAAGTTATCTTCATTTTGATGTTTGCAAATAATATGTTTTTCAATTTTGATAATTTTTAAATTTTAATAATTAAAGACAATATAACATAAAAACATACGTAAAATTTTTATTGGCAAAATAAAGATATTAAGTATGCTTGAAATTTACATGTTTGAATCATAAATGTGACATTTTGTCACTATATATCGTGTTTTTATGGTTAAAACATAAACAAATGAACAAAATGTCTAAAAATAAGTTAATATTTGTTCGCCTTGAATAGTACGATGAAAGTACTTTCAGGAGATTAACGTCAATAATTGGTCTCTTAATTTATAACCTTTTGTTGCAACATAGCAATATGAGGTAGTCGCCAAAATCATTATAGGCGATATCAGAATTAAATATTGAGTCTGAAGTTAGAAGAATCAAAAAAATCAAAAAAATCAAAATAAAACCAAAAAATTGAAAATTGAAAATTAAAAATCCACGATTAAAGAGTAAAAGGAGGAATGCTCGACGATTGCAATAGAAGCGTGCCGTACAGTTTCGCTTCAAATGCTTATTTCGTCGCATGTAAATTATGCAAGAAGAACAAACGCTTATAGAAGCGAAAGAATTAGGATTAAAAAAATTTAGAAAATCTCCATTTTGGAATGTGTCACTAAAAGTTAAGCCGCACGAAATTGTAGCAATATCTGGAGAACACGGTTCGGGAAAATCTGCTCTATTACTAGCATTGTCGGGCTACATGAAGTTTACGAATGGAACGTTAAAAATCGCAAACTTGAATCTTCCAGCAGATACAAAAGAATCACGTCAATACGTTGGTCTGGGACTGTTCAATGGAATCAATGAATTCTACAACACTCAAACAATAGAAGAAGTGCTTATGAGCGAGCTAAAACTCGCGAGTGCATCGCCTCTATTTCGCGAACAATACAAGAATAATGTTAAAAATCGCGAAGCTCTACATCAATACGCGTATAACGTTCTAGCGTATTGGAAAGTGTTATCTCCTAGAGAAACTGCTATTGGTGATCTAACACCATGCGAGCGCATGAGATTGGGAATCGCACTTGCTTTGCTAAAAAAGCCGTGGATTCTTTTTGTAGACGGCGTAGAAACTGAGCTTACTAGTGAGCAAAGCGAATGCTTACTTTCCGATATTCGCGAATATGTTAGCAAAAACTACTGCTCCTGCCTTGTTGGAGTTTTGCAAAGTGAGTTAGAAAAGCAAGCGGATCAAGTCTTAAGACTTATGCCAAATAATGAGAAAGCAGAAAATTCTCATACTGATTCTCAACTTGCTACAAGTGAAGCAAATGGTGGTGAAAACAATGCACGTTAATACTATTGCTCTTGCATTTCGTGAGCTTAACAATACGATGAAAGGAAAAGCTCGAAAGCTTGTTATTGGAACCGTAGCTTTGATTCCACTTTTATACGGATCGCTTTACTTGTGGGCGTTTACAAATCCTTATAAGACTTTGGATACTGTTCCAGTCGCAGTTGTTGTGGAAGATAACGGTGCGATGATAAACGGCAAAATGCGCAATGTTGGTGATGAAATCAAGAATCGTTTAAAGAATCAAAAAGATGGAAGTGAAGGATTCCAGTGGAACTTTGTAAATAGCGCTAAAGCAAACAAAGGACTTAAAAATGGCGATTACTTTATGGTAGCAACTATTCCAGCTTCCTTCAGTAAGTGCATTGCTTCCGCGCAATACGATACTCCAACTAAAGCAAAACTTCACGTAAAGTACGATCAAGCAAGCAATATGCTGGCTTCACAAATTGGTAAAACTGCTTTCCGCACTATGCGTACTGAGATTAGCGAGGCGATTGCTCAGGAATATTGGGAGCATATGTTTGAAAAAGTAAATTCTGCTTCTGATTCTCTTAATTCAGCAGTGAGCGGTTCTGGCGATTTAAGCGCTGGAATGCAATCGCTTAATGGCGGAGTAGATAAGCTTGCTGATGGATCGATCAAGCTTACTCAATCTTTGCAAAAACTACAAAACGGATTAAGTGAACTTCAAAAGGGAGCGCAATCGCTTAGCAATGCAAATGCACAGAGCAAAGATGGAGCGCAATTCTTAGCTCAAAAAACTAACGATTTGGCAAATGGCGCAAATCAGCTAAATAGTGGAGCGCAAACGCTACATAACGCAACAGACGAATTATATAATGGTGCGCAAAAGCTTTCAGATTCTAGTGCGCAGCTTGAAGAACATGTTAAAGCAGGAAACGAGGCTACAAAAAATCAGCTTGCTCAATTGCTTGTTGAAGCGCAAAATCCGCTTGTAACAAAAGAGCTTGTGTTAGAAAAATTGCAAGGTCTTGCAGGAGGATTAAGCGAAAATTCTAAGCTCTTAGAGACGAATCTTTCGGCATTGAGTCAAGGTGCTGGAGCACTTTCTTCTGGTAGTTTGAAGATAAAAGCTGGAGTTGACGCCGTTTCTAAAGGAATATCAAGCGTTCACAATGGCTCGTCGCAGCTTTCCGCTGGAGCAAATAAGCTGGCGGAAGGTCTTAATAAAGTAAGCAATGGCAGTGAAAAGCTTAATAATGGTATTAATTCTGCTGCGCTTGGGTCTGCAAAAATAGTTGATGGATCAAGTCAATTGAATTCTGGAGTTCAAAAGCTTTCTGAAAACACTCCAAAGCTTGTTGATGGAGCTAAAAAGTTGCATGAAGGTCTTAAAAATGCTCAAAATTCTAGCAAAATCAACAATATTAAGCAAAAAAGCAAGATGATGAGTGCGCCAGTTGCGCTTAAAGAGCATGATTATTCGCATGTTGAAAACTACGGAACTGGCTTTGCGCCTTACTTTATTTCGATAGGTCTTTGGGTTGGTGCGCTTATGGCAACTTTTGTTTTGAGAGTTATGGATAGGCGAGCAATTCTTAATGGTATGAATCCGCTTAAAAGTGCGCTTATTAGTTTTACGCCGTTTGTGCTTATGGGCGTTGTGCAAGCGATTATTCTTATGGGCGTTGTTCACGGAGCGTTGAAGTTGCAGATTGACAACGTTGCTGCATTCTACGCGCTGGGGATTATAGCGTCAATAGTCTTTATGGCCATAATGCAAATGATTATGGCAGTGTTTAAGATTCCGGGAAGAATAGTTGCGATTGTGCTACTTATGCTGCAAATAACTAGCTCTGCAGGAACTTTCCCAGTGCAAATGACGCCATCGTTCTTTAGGGTGGTTCACCCATATTTGCCTATGACGTACTCGATTCTTGGGCTTCGTCAAGCAATGGCTGGAAAGAACAGTGGCGCAATAACATCCAGCATTGGAATTCTTGTGCTTTTCGGTGTGATTGCAATTGCAATAACAAGCATTGTTGCGCGTATGAAGCGTACTGTAACAATGTTTGATTTGCATCCTGTAATTACATTGGAGGCATGAGAATACGACAATGAGTAGGTAGTAATTACTGTGATTGCTGGAGTTACTGAAGTTGCCATAATATAAAAATTGCAACCGAGTGCTGCTCAAATTTGTACCCAAGTTAAGTATGACTACTTATGATATTGTTCATACTAGCGTAGTTGTTCAGATAGGTGTACGAGCAGTGCTCGGTTGTGCATAACTATACGACTATATGTGAACCGTATATGACGTAACTGGTATGGCTAACGCAACTATGCGCAATTATATTAATCTACCTAAGGGCTTATATGAGTTACAGAGAGAAAGGACGTGTCAATGACTGCACGATTTACCGACGAATTAAAAAATGAGAATATCGAAACATGGGATGCTGCTATTCATCATCGTTTTGTTAACGAGTTAGTTGAGGGCACTATTCCTGATGCTGTATTAGCTGGATATTTAATTCAAGACTACCGATTTTTAGATAGTTTCTTGGCTCTGCTTGGTGCTGCAGTTACGACAGCAGACACACTTGATTCTCGTCTCGTGTTTTCGAAATATATTGGTGAGGTAGCGGGAGATGAGAATACGTATTTTGTGGATGCGTTTAACGAATTTAATACTCCTGAATCTTTCCGCAATAAAATTCCAGACACTGAAGCAACTCGCGAATTTAAAAAGATGTTTTTAGACGCGGCTCACAGTGGACATTATGCTGCCGTGCTAGCCGTGTTAAACGTTACAGAATGGATATATCTTACGTGGGCATCAAACGCTGAAGGTAAGCGTCCTGAACGCAAGGTTCATTACCAGTGGATCGACCTGCATGATTATGAAGGATTCCACAAGTTTGTAGGGTTCTTGCGTGATGAGTTGGATCGTATTGGTCCTAAGGATGCTGATATTGCTCGAGAATATTTTGCGCGTGCAGTAAAGCTGGAGCGCATGTTCTTCGATAATTCGTATGAGACTCCTGTGGCAATCTAACGAATAGCATTCTAACGAACGGATGGAAATCTAACGGATGGAAATCTAACGAAGTAAGCAAGCTGTGAGAATAAAAATAGACCCTACAAGATTTGTAGGGTCTATTTTTGAGAAGATGAGAAATTTTCGTTAATAATTGAAAATCTCACTGTTAACTATATATTAGAAAGTAGATGCGTAGACTTCGGCAATAGCATCTTCGCTCATATGCATGTATGAATTCTTTAGAAGTCGCTGCTGCTCTTTAACAACGCTTGAAGCCCAATCGCGAATCATGTCTTTGGTCATTCCATACTCGTGAAGCTTGTGCTTAGGGAGAATCGTGTTAAGAACTTCGTCAAGCTTGTTTAATACATCTGCTTTTTGGCATTCAAGAATATTTGCCATAAAGTCAAAAAGTTTAGAAAGCTCAGTGTTTTCAGCGCTAGTGCTGTTTTCAGAGTTGTGCTTAGCGTAGTAGCGCAAAACGCTTGTAAGAAGAGCAGCGTTCGTCTCGCCGTGAGCCACGTGGAAAGTGCCGCCAAGAGGATAAGCCATAGCGTGCACGCAACCGCATCCGGCATTACCAAATGCAATGCCAGCGTAAAGACTTGCCGAAACCAAGTCGCTTACAACTTGGGCTTTAGCGCTGCTACCTTCCTTAACAACTCGCATGTAGCTTTGCAAAATAAGACCGCAAGCCTTGTAACTAAACATTTTTGTAAGCTCTGTTGCAATAGGGGAGAGTGCAGACTCAATAGAATGCGTAAGAGCATCAATAGAGCTGGTTGCAAAAACGTAATCAGGCAGGCTCTTTAACAATTCTGGAATAAGAACCGCGTCTGTAGCGTAGCAAGAATCGTTTGCCAAACCCTTTTTAGTGTTGCGCTTTGTGAGCGAGAACACGGCAACGTTTGTAACTTCGGAACCAGTGCCGCAAGTAGTTGGAACAAGAATAAGATCTGCGCCTTTTTGCGCAGGAATCTTGCCATCAATCAAGTCTTCAAGCGGGCTTGTTTGCTTTAACGCGCAAACTTTAGAAATATCCAAAACAGTGCCGCCGCCAATGCCAATCACGCGCCTTGGAGTAGTGTGAATATCTCGAACAATCGCGTCAACCATTTCGTCGCTTGGCTCGCCCTTGCCGTAGTTTTCTTGGAAAATCACATTACAATCAAGATTTAAATCGCCAAAATAAGGCTCCCAAATGTACTTGTTTGTAATAACCAAATCGTCTTTGCCAAGCTTAAATTCTTGCGCAAAATCGCGCGTATTTTCAAATTTGTGAATAGTTGGCTTAATAGATAGCTGCTTCATCCTAGACTCCTTTGTTTTAATTTGTACGTCTTACGCTAATATGCGCGTTTTAATTCGCGATTTGTGCGCGGATGATTAAAAAACCAAGCAACCGCTCCATTATAGAACAAATTGCTTGGTTTAATAAACGCGATTTAAGCTAATCGCAGAACTTAATCAGCAGAGATTAATCAGAAGCTAATCATCCCTTCAACAAAGCCGTGTAAGCTGCCATCGTAATGTAATTGTATGGCTGGTTGAAGTGAGGCATAAAGAAGATATCACACAATGCAAGCTCTTTAATCGTGACTTTCTTTTGAATAGCAAGAGAGAACAGGTGGATTGCTGCAGACATATCGTAGTTAGAAGCCAATTGGCATCCAACAATCACCTTAGAATCCTTCTTGTAAACAATGCGAATCTTAACTTTTGGATTCTCAACTTCCATAAACGCAGGCTTTTGAGTATCCTCAAAATCAACGTAATCAACGTCCATGCCCTCTTTTTGAGCAGCCGTTAAGCTCAAACCAGTGCAAACAAGCTTGTAGTCGTAAATCATCATTGCGCTAGAGCCTTGCACGCCCTCGGTTTCTACAGGAGTTCCGCAAACGTTGTGGCCTGCAATCAAGCCGCTTCTAACGGCATTAGTAGCGAGCGCAATGTAGTTTACGCGGTCTCGACCGTTGTCGTAGATTGTAGCGCAATCGCCAATAGCGTACACGTCTGGGTCGGAAGTTTGCTGCTTTTTATCAACTAGGAAAGCGCCGTTTTCGTATTGCTTCAAATGATCTTTTCCAAGAGCAACATTTGGGTGGAATCCAATAGCACAAATCACCATGTCGGCGTCGTAAGTGCCCTTGCTTGTTTTAACAGCCTTAACTTCAGTATCTCCAACAATCTCTTCAACAGCTTGACCAAGCTCAAACTTAATGCCCTTATCTTCCATAATCTGCTTCAAATTATCGGAAAACTCTGGGTCAAAATAGCCGTTAAGAATATGGTCTTCCATGTCAATAAGAGTCACGTTCTTGCCAAGGCGCTTAAAAGCTTCCGCAAGTTCCACGCCAATGTAGCCGCCGCCAAGAACAACAACGTTATTAAAATCGCGCTCTTGAAGCTTAGTAATAACAGTTTGCGCGTTCTGGAAAAGCTTTACCATTTGCACGTTTTCCAAATCAATGCCTTTAATGCGTGGCTTGTTTGGAAGGCTGCCAGTAGCTAGAACGAGTTTATCGTAAGAATCGTGAATAACAGTGCCGTCTTTAAGCTCTACAGTAACTTCTTTCTTTGCGTAATCAATGTCTAGAACTTTGCTTTCAAGATTTACTTTTGCGCCCTTTTTAACGAAATCTTCTGGCTTCTGGTAGAACAGTCCATCGCTGCTTTGAATCTGCTTTCCAATCCACAAAGCCATACCGCAGCCAAGGAAGGAAATGTTGCTATTCTGATCGTAAATTGTAAGATCGTTTCCTGGGTAGCTCAAAATGGTGTTAGCGCAGGCAGTGCCAGCATGATTTGCGCCAATCTGAATAATCTTGGTCATCGGTAATCTCTTTTCGTCGTTGATGTTACTGTTTAATTTTCATATGCGTGCTGTTAACCACATTGTTTGTTAGTTACACGCTGGTACTAAATCTTATTACATTGATACGAGTCTTGCTAATTTTGATTCTAGGTGTGTTGTTTCTGATTATTGTATAAGTTGTAATTACGATTTAATCTTTTCTATGAACGTGAAGTATGTAATAGAATCGTGAGTGTTTTATATAAGTGCATTCGTGTATATATAGTTTCGCAATGTCTTTTGATAAATTTTGATAAACTTTGATAAAGTTTGATAAGTGAGAGTTGTATGAGGGGGTATTTTAATGCGTATTTTGATTACTGGTTTTACGCCGTTTGATAATGAGTCTATAAATCCGTCGTGGGAGATTGCGCAATCAGTGCATGCTCCTGAGGGTGTGGAACTTGTTCGTTTGCAGATTCCTACGGAATTTAACAAGGGTGCGCAAAAAGTTATTGAGAAAATAGAGGAAGTTCATCCTAATGCTGTGCTTTCGTTAGGGCAATTTGGCGGTTCTGCTTGTTTTAATGTCGAGTATGTTGGTATTAACTGTAGAGCTGCGCGCATACCGGATAATAGTGGATATAAGCCTTGGTATGAGCCTGTTGTGCAAGATGGTGATGTGGCTTATAAAGCGACTTTGCCAGTTGTAAGCATAGTTGACGCTTTAAATAAAGCAAAATTGCCGGCGTCTGTGTCTTTTTCTGCGGGCGCATACGTGTGTAATGACGTGCTTTACAGTGTTTGTCATTATTGCCAGACTAAAAAATTGCCAATTAAGAGCGGTTTCATTCACGTTCCGTATTTGCCTGAGCAGGTTCTCAATAAGCCGAGCACGAGTTCTATGAGTTTAGCTGATATGCTTCGAGGCATTGAAATTGCACTGCGAGTGATTGCAAGTGATTGCGAGTGATTGCTAGCAAATAGCCAGGTATTTATTTTCTATGCTCGCTCAAGCACGCGCTCAATAGCGTTGTTTTGCGAAAGAAGATAAACGCAATACTGGTTCATGCTTATGCCTTCGGCTTGAGATTGCTCAGACAATTGTCTGTGTAATTCTTTAGGAAGACGCAATTTGAATTGCCCAGAATAATCATTTATCTCATGGTAAGACGGCTCTTTTATGTTTACTTTGCTTTGAAGTGCGGCTTCCAGCCAAGCCTTTTTAGCATCCTGCGCATTTGCTGCTGCTTCTTGTTCGGATTCTCCAGAACTCATGCACCCTGGCAAATCAGGGTAGTAGGACACAAATCCGCCTTCATCTGGATCTTTTACAATCTCCAGCTTGTATGGGAGTGACATGTAGTAGCTAAGCGTTTTATTCGTAAGTGTTTTCACCATATTTGATTTTCCTCTTTTATTTCTTCGTCTTCTGCTTCTACTACAGATTTCACCATTTCTACGTATATCTTTTTGATTGGTTCATGCTTAGGAATTGTAATTGGGTTGGCGTGATTTTTGCGAAAAGTATAATGACTGCTTCCGCTTCTTGGATTGCACATTTCATATCCGTAGGCTTCTAGCACTTTTTTCAATTCCTCAAATCTCATATCTTTAGATAAGCTAAGTATTCGCTTAAGTAATTTGTCCCATTGCGACATTTCACCCCCAGTTAATAGCGTGTTTTTGGTGTTTATAAAATTATAAGTGGTGTTACATATGGTGTCAATGTATTCGGTTTGCTGCATAGAAATTATGCAAATCATGATTTGGAGTGAAATATAAGAAACGATGCAAATTTAAACTAACTTTTGTTCGTACAAATATGGAAAGTCGTAAATTTATTTTATTAACAGAAATCTATGAACAGAAATTTATAAGACTATTTTATTAAAAGAGTTATTGTAATTTGTTGCCACGTAATTGGTAGGAGTAAATCCTCCATAGTTTTAGATTTATCCATGTGGCTATATTATTGTGGTTATGGCTGATTTTTCTCATATTCTTGCAACGCGTCCAGATTTTGATGAGTCTGATCGCGAATGGCTGCATCACCTTGTAGCAGACTGGCAGGTAATAGCAGACTTAAGTTTTGCAGACTTGCTTTTGATTATTCAAAACGGCAATGGTGATTACGTTGTAGCAGAACAATGTCGTCCGTCTACAGCAATCACACTTAGAACTGAAGATTTACTAGGTGTAAAACTAGACGAATCAATGCATCAAGAACTAAGTGCAGCAATGAGTAAGGAAACAAGTTTCCACTCTTCTGTATTAAGAACTGTTGGAAGAGCAACAGTTTGTAATGTTTACGCCCCAGTGCGTCATAATGGCAAGACGTTAGGTCTTGTTCTTAGAGAAACAAATCTTGCTACAAGAGAATCAAACGGTAGGTATGAGACCGAAAGCATTAATGCTGGCAAAACTCTGTTCGACATGATTTCGCGAGAGCAATTTCCATACCACGATTCAATGCTAAATCAGCGCCACAATGCTAGAGTTGCAGATGGTTTTATTATTTTAGAAGAAAGCGGAGTTGTGCGCTATGCTTCTCCTAACGCAATTAGCTGTTTCCGTAGATTAGGCGGATTAGACACTATGCAAGGCGAGTTTCTATGCGAGTTTGGAGCAAGATTGTTGCACACAAACGATGTTGTTCCTGAAAGTTTGCCTCTTGTACTAAGCGGTAAAGCGGATGTTGATTGCGAACTAGAAGTTAATAATTCTGTTGTTTCTATGCGCTCGCTTCCATTGTATGGTCCAAATGATCGAACGGGTGCAGTTGTTCTTTGTCGTGATGTTACAGAGGTTCTCCGTAGGGAAAAAGAGCTTCAAACTAAGAATGCTACTATTTCTGAAATTCATCATCGTGTTAAGAATAATCTTCAAGCTGTTTCTGCTTTGCTTCGTCTTCAAGCTAGAAAAACTAAGTCTGCAGAAGTACGTAAAGAATTAGAAGAAGCACAAAGACGCGTTCAGACGATTGCTCTTGTCCACGAAGGTTTAAGTCAAACAGCTGATGAGGTTGTTGATTTTGATAAGGTTATTTCTAGTTTGCTTAAAATGTCTATTGAGCTTGCTTCGCAAAATCAGAATATTACGATAGATTTTTGTGGCAAGTTTGGCATGTTGGCAGCACAAGATGCAACTCCTCTTTCTCTTGTTTTAACAGAACTTGTGACTAACGCAGTAGAGCATGGTTTTGAGGGAGTTAGTGAAGGACATATTAAGATTTCTGTTGGTAGAGGTGGGGATAATCTGAGTATCGTCGTCGAAGATGATGGAGAGGGTATTGAAAGTGAGTCTTTGCACGGTATGGCTAAGTCTTCTGGATCTGGGTTAGGCACTCAGTTAATCAATACTTTTGTTACTAACGACTTTGGCGGAACAGTTAAATGGGAGCAACGTAGAGAAGGTGGAACTCGTGTTCTTCTCGACATTAAGCTACGAGTTCCAGGAGTGGAGTAGATGTAGATTACAGTTCTGCATTTTGGTTTCTTCTTGCACGTATAGCCCTGCGTTTTAGTGATCGTCGTTCATCTTCACTAAGACCACCCCATACGCCGTAATCTTGGCTTGTTTCAAGCGCGCATCTTAGGCAATTGTCTGCAACGTTACAAGTTCTGCACACTGCTTTGGCTTCCTCAACCTGCTGATTAGATGCACTGTTACTTCCTACTGGGAAGAAAAGCTCAGGATCTTTGTCTCTGCATGCTGCTTTTGAACGCCAATCAAATGCGCTGCTCATAAATAAATATCCCCTTTAAAAAACGTAGCTTACGCTGGTTAAAACTATTATTAAACTTTGTTTTTAAAAACTATCCGCACTCAAGGAAACCATGAATATAACTTTTTTTCAAGACTTTTTTAAGAATTTTTTATTTTTTAATTTTTTGAATAATTTAAAATATCTTTTTTATGTAAAACTTTATGTAAAACTTAAAATCTGTAATAGATTAGCACTTCCAGGAATTACCATTACGCATCTTCCTGGAGTTTGATAATCATCTACATTAAGAGTTTTTAGCAAGTCTGATGGTATTCCGAGCATTGTATCTGTCCCAGCATCTCCTGTTGGGAATATTATTCTTACTGGTGCTTGTTCTGGTATGCGAATATGCCTTGCGTTTTGTGCGCAGAAAATTACAGTTATTTTTGGATTGACTAGTTTACTTTGAAATTCTTGAGACTTTGTGTCGCTACTAAAAGGTTCTAGCAGTGAGTCTGCATTGTCTAAAATATAAATATTTTGCGAATTGTTGTATGTGTTTCTTGATTTTATAGCTTTAGAAATTACGTTTATAAGATTAGTTTTTCCTCTCTTATTTCCTCCAATAATTGCGATATTTCCCAGATTTGTAGGTAGAATTGCCTCGCTTAAATTAATGCCATCGTCTTTTAAGCCTATTAACAATCCATCTTCTTTACTTAAGTCATAGCTAAAGTCAGAATTAAACCTAGAAGATTTATCGTTGCAAAAAGTATTATTGCAATAATTTTTGATTGTTGAATAACCTAAATATCTTGGTAATGGAGCACTGAATAGTTGTTTAGGTTGATTATAGTAGTAGAATTTTCCAGCTAATTTTATTGCTTGTATAAGAGAATCTTTGTTTCTGCTTTGTGAGCATTGTAATGCTATTATTCCATCTCCAGTGTTGCAGTATGCTGCTCCAGGATTGTTTGGATTTATGCTCGCTGCACAAGATGATCCTAATAATTCATGAGATTGCATTGCATCTCTAACTCTTAAACATATGTTTATAGACATATTTGCTTTCATGTCTGCATTTACTTGTGCCATTGGATTCTGTGTGCATGCTATAAGGTGCATTCCTAAGGATCTTCCAACTGATGCTATTCGTATAAGACGATTCATGTAGTCTGGCAATTGATTTTTTAATGCGTGAAATTCGTCTATAACAATAGCCAGTGAAGGCTGGTATGGTTTTACTTGATTAATATCATGGCATCCTTGGCATGCTACTAATCTTTCTCTTCTATCTAATTCTTTTTCTAATCCTCTAAGTGCTCTTACTGCATGTTGAAGGTTTAGATCTCCTACATTCCCAATGCTGTGTGGGAGTGTGGAAAGAGCATCAAATGTGGCTCCACCTTTAAAATCCATAAAAACAAATTGCAAAGATTTGGGGGAGTAGTTGAATGCTAAAGCCAAACACCATGATGTTAGTAACACAGATTTGCCTGAGCCTGTTGTACCTGCTACAAGAGCGTGTGGTCCGTTTCTAATAAGGTCTAAACAAAAATATCCGTTTTCACTTATCCCGATTGGTGCTACGAGTTTTTTATTTGACTCATTGGAAGATTTTAGCCAAGAGTAAACAACATTTTTCCATGGAGGAGTACTGCTATTTACTATATTTTTAGAATTACTTATGTTGCTTATTTGATTAGTATTATTTATCAGTATTGCTTCTAAATTTATTGGAACAAGCGTATTTGGAACACCTTGAACATGCTGGCGACTTATCCTTTTAGAAAATTGTGTTTCAACACGTTTTTTAATATTATTTTCGTTTTTGTTATCACTTTTCTTATTCACATTGTATTGAATAATTTGTGGTATTAAGCAAGCAATATACATCATTATGCTTGGGACAACCATTGCTAGCATCATCCAACTTTTTTGCAAGCACGCCATTATTGCTAGAGCAATATTGGCAAAAATTGGCACAATATTAGCGATAATCTGCATCCAAAACATTGATTTTGAGGATGCGTTTTTATTATAGATTGCGTTGTTTTCATAGTTTCCGTAGTTTTTACATTCCTTATATTCCATAGCGCAATCATGCATGAGTTTTTACAGTTTGTGCAAGGAAAATACAGCAGTGTGGTTAAAGGTTTAAATACGATAAAACTTTTGTGTTAATCGTGTTAATCGTATTCGTATTATTGTTGATTCATTAATTCTGCAAGTGTTCCTACGCTTCCAGGAGCATGTGTTCCTGCAGATAACTGGTTGAATAATTCAATATTCTTGGCGTCGTCTAACAATACTGATGATCCGACTCCGTAAACCTCATAATCAGGGTTTGTCCAATAAACTGTTCCCGTTACACCATCTTTTCCTGTAGCTTCTTTAAACGCAAGCCCCATGTTTAGTAGTGTTCCAGGATTTGTGTTTTCGTCTAACATTGCTGAATCGAGAGATGCTTTTGCAAATCCTTTTACGGTCCCAAAATTTGTAAGTGTGCTGCTAGATAATGCTTTTTTCATTATTGCGCTTATCACCATGCGTTGTCTTGCTGCTCTACCAAAGTCGGATTGTGGATCCGCGTATCTCATTCTGGAAAAAGCTAGCGCAACTGTTCCGTCTACGCTATGGCATCCAGCTGTCCAATTAAGACCACTGTATGCATCATTTACAGTACGGTTATAGCATAAATCTATTCCGCCCAAAGAATTTACAACTTTTGTAAGTCCTTCGAATTTTATTTCTGCTACATGATCTATTTTGTGACCAGTTATTTTTTCGACTGTTTTTGTTAAGGCTCGTTTTCCAATATCTTGCGCAACAGTGTTTATTTTCATTTGCTGACCATTTATTGAAACAAGCGAATCTCTTGGAATTGATATCAAAGAGCTGTGTCCGCTTACAGGTTTTGTTAGTACAAGAATAGTGTCTGTTCTAAAGCCTGTTATCTCTTTAGCCTCTTCGCCTTCTCTCTGGTCTGATCCTAGAATAAGCCATGTTGTTTCTTGAGTGTCTTCTGTATTAGTCAACCATGGTTCGCGTTTTATTTGTGAATCAACCCAGTTCCAAGATAACGCTCCACACACTCCTACAATAATTAAGAGCGTTACTAACAATAAAGTTAAATATTTTAAGAAATGATGTTTTTTTCTATAACCTATAGGGTTATTAGCAGGATTATCAATTGATTCTACATCGTCTGGTTTTTCAAAGATTTTATTAGACGTTCCTATATAAGACTCAGGTGAAATCATATACGATTCGGAATTTGAATATGCTGTGCTAATCGGTTGCACATTAATTGATGGTGTTATATTCGATATTTTTGGATGACTTGTGTTGCCGTTTTTGCGCGATGTTGGTGCAAAAGATGGTGCTTTTTGATTGATTTGTGAGTTTTGATTTTCTATTTCTTTAAATTTGTGATTCTGTTTAGGAGGAAAACTCGGTATTGCATTTCCATTATTTGCGCTTGTATTGTGTGAGTAAGAGCCATTCTTATTTTTTCTACGATTAGATGGTGCAAAACTAGGAGGATTATTCTGATTCCCTGAAGCGTCTTCTGGACGTTGCTGGCTCATTTATCCTCCTGTAGCATAACTCGTATGTGTTTGCTAATTAATAATTTCTAATCGTATTAACTCAATGCAATAACTAACAATGGCATTATAAAGCATTGTGGTTATAAAGTAGTGTCGAAAATATATTTTCTATCTTTCTTATTATTTCCCTTTTGGAACTGCGCAAATAGTGTTATTTAAGTATTTATCTGCAATACCCATGTAATGCCCAGTATTTGGATCTCTTATTGTTCCATCATTTGGATCCACTATGCCTCCACTATTTGGGTCTATTAGTCTGCCTAATTCGTCTTTAGCTAATCCAGTTTTTGGATTAATAGCGCTAAGTTTTCCTGCTGGTCCGCTATTTGTAGAATCGTAGGAACCTGTACCGTTCGTATTATCCGAATCGTCATTTGAGACATTGGAATCTTTAGAAGTTGATTTTTTATCTTCTTTAGAATTTTTCTTTGTAGATTTTTCAGACTTACTTTGCTTAGAGGCAAGATGCTTAGTAAGTGGTTTATTTTCTCTCATCAATTCCCAAACGTCTTCTGCACTGTCGTCAAGAATAACACGATTCTCGTCAGCTGGATCAGCTGTAATCGGTATTGTTTGTGCATAAATATTAGAAGTATTTAACTTGTGAAGGCTTGTTGCTAATCCAACCAGTGTCGCAGGATTTGCTAATCCTTCGCTTATATTAAGCGATTTTAGAGCAGATTTTGCAAGCTGATATAGCTGACCAGATTGTGTGAACAAGTTTTTAGACAATGCTTGATGAATAAGCTGTTTTAGTAGATATTGTTGACGCGTAGTTCGCATAATATCTGAGCCGTCGCTTGCAGTATCATGCCTCATTCTTGCATACTGTGTTGCTTGAACACCATCTAAATGCTGTAATCCGTGCTTTAAATTAACTCCAGTGTAGTAATCCTTAGTATCTACTGGAATACACAAATTTACGCCGCCTATTGCGTTAATCATGTCGCTTAGACCACTAAAGTCTGCAACAATGAAATTAGTTATATCTAATCCAGTAATTTCATTTACTGTTGCAAGAGTGCACGATGCTGCCGACGCTAAATCGCCGCCTTTAGCGTACCCAAGAGCAAAAATAGAATTAAACATCACTTTGCGCCTGGAAGGAATTTTTCCATTAGTCGTATTGCATGATGCTGCTTTAACCATTGAGTCTCTTGGAATAGAAACAATATTTATATAAGATCTGTCTGCGCTGATTTGAACAATCATCGCCGTATCTGATTGATGATTTTCATCTTCGCCACCGCCCTGAAAAGCACGGTTTCTGCCTTCTCGAGTATCTTGACCAAGAACAAGAATGTTGATTGTTTTACCAGCGTTAGGGTCTACTGCTTGAACTTTTTTGCCATCTTTTGTAATCATGTTAACAACACGAGATTGTATTGTAGACGAAAAATCAAGCCAAACAGCTGCTATGATTGTAGAAAAGAAGGCTAGAATGGCAACAATAACAATAGAAATTAATTTACGAGAATTATATAAAATATGATTGCTTAAGCTATGATGTGGAGCTGAGGAGTCCCAATAGTTAGTTTGGTACCGGCGGTCTTGTTCATAGCGAGAGGCTGCCATGCTTCCTTCTTTCGTAAACACACATATGAGCCATTATTATAGTGCATTCTATTGAGAATTATCTAAACATGCATAATACATACCCCTTGCGTACACTATTATGTATGGATTCATTAACCGCTGAGACTGATACGTTTGAAAATAATGTTTTACACGTTTTTTCAGCTTTAAATCGCAAGCAACCGCGTGAAGTTGATTCGTCGATTATTTCAATAATGAGTGTTGAGAGAGATACGCGGTTTTATGAAGACACTTTGCAAGCTTTAATCAATCAAACTGTTCTTCCAGGAACTATTGTTGTAGCTGATTGTGCTAATAGAGTAGAAAAAGAATCTGTAACATCTTTTAATGTTCAAATAGAACCAACAACATTATCTGGTCTAATTTCTAGCGCAGATTTTGTTAGTAATTATGGTGGTGATTTTTCTAACAACAATCAGGGTTATATACAGGAATCTTACGCAAAGATAAAGATTATTGTTATACCTATTAAATCTGCAAAATCTTTTGGCGATGCGGTAGAAAAATCTTTGAGAAAACTTTTACCATTGCAAGGCATTAAATCCTTGTGGCTTCTTCACGACGATTCAAAACCTTGCGATAACAAGTGTCTTGAAGCTTTAAGAGAAACATGGAGAAATACACCAACAGCTTGTATTCTAGGTGCAAAACAAGTGGATTGGCAGGGTAAGATTTTGCACAATGTTGGCATGTATGCATGGAAACATAGAGTGCATTCTCTTACTGTAGAAGGTGAACCAGATCAGGAGCAGTATGATTTTCGTGGAGATGTTTATTCTGTTTCTTTGGCTGGTGCTCTTGTTTCTCTTAGCGCATGGCAAACGATGCGAGGGACTCAACCTTGGTTAACAACGTTTGAAGAGTCTAACGATTTTTGTAGGCGAGTTATTTTAAGCGGTGGGCGAGTAGTTGTTGTGCCAAAAGCTCGCATAGCGCATAGAAGAGCGCGTTTTGATGGAATCCGCACTCGAAGTGGAGAAGAAAGACCTGTTGAAAAATCTAGTATTTGCTACGGTTCTGCATATTCGATTATGGCAAAACAAAGATATTTGTACACGGATATTCGTGTGATTATGTGGCCAATTGTTTGGTTGTGTAGCCTGCCTATGTCATTAATTCGCGCCTTGCAGTCTTTGTTTGCTAAGCAACCATATGTGGCATTCATGCACCTTATACTCCCGTGGATAGCATTAGCGCAATTTCCTAGAGCTATTTTTGCTAGAAGAAGAGTATCTAGAGTGGCGAAAGTGTCTTTGAAGAGGCTTTCGTCCCTTATAGCAAGTCGTAGCCAAATTACACGTTGGAAAGACAAGACTGTTGCTTTTAAAACTCAAAAAAAGGGAGTTATTTTAAGTCCGCTTGCAAGACGACATTTGCATAAGCGAATTTTACTTCGTTGGAGTGCTGCTATTTTTGCTTCTTTGCTTGTGTTTGCGGCTGTTATGCTTCTTTATGGTGCTCCTATTAGTAAGATTTTTTCTGGATCCTCGCTTTATTCAAGCCAATTGCTTCCAACTGGCTCTAGTTTTAATCAACTTTTTAATTCTGCAATCGGATCTTATATTCCAGATGATGGTTTTGCCTCTGCAATACCTCCATCTCCTCTTCTTATTATTTGGATGCTCGCCTCTATTGTGTTTGGTGGCAATACAATCGCTGCAGTAAGTGTTATTTTCTTCCTTGCAGCTCCAGCAATGTTGTTAAGTTTTTGGGCGCTTGCAGGAGTATTTACTCGTTCCGATATTGTAAGAGTTTGTTCTGGTATTTGTTGGACAATGATTGCAATGGCATTTGGCATATTCGCTAGAGGCGACTTACCAATGCTTCTAACAATGGTGTTTTTGCCAGCAGCATTTGCGTTTGCTTTCCACGCTGTAGGAATGTATGTTACAGAAGATCCAGTGCTTCCTGTTCCATCTATACAATGTGCTGCATGCGCATCGTTATGCTTTATGATTCCTCTTGCAGCTTGCCCTCAGCTTATCCTACCTATGATTGTTATTTTCGTAGCATCATTGATAATGGTTCGTTCACATCGTTTTATGCTAGCGCTTATGCCTATACCTTCTGTGTTGGTTCTTCTTCCAACTCTAGGTAGTGTAGTTCGCTATTTTGAATCTGGAATGTGGCGTCAGCTTTTTGCGACTATGGCTGTTCCATCGCAAAAAATCAATGGTGCTCCTAGAGTTGTCAACTATTTAGATGTTTTACTTAGAGCTTTCAATATTGATTTGAATCATTTTTCTTCCCAATCTTTGCCTATTATGCAGCTTCGCGGAATCATAATGATTGTGTTTGCTGTTCTCGCTTTGTTAATGGCTTTAGCTTCTCTTGCTCTTCCATTTGCTTTAAGAACTTCTAGAATGATGTGGGTTGTGATAGTAAGTGGTATGGCTCTTTCATTAGTTGCATCTCGAGTCGTTATCGCAGCGGATTTTGATGGTCCTATATCTTCTAGCGTTCTTCCAGGCGTATGTTTAAGCGCGCTTGGTGTGCTTGCTTGCATGTGCATGGTTGCCGGTAAAGCTGTTCATCGTTTTGAGCCTTTGCGAAGATCTAATATAAATATTGATAATAATCCAGACGATTATACGACGCGCGTTTCTAAGCGTGCTGCTATTAGGCGCTCTGCTAAAGCGATGCTCCGTAAGATTATTCATCTTGCTAGAGGAATTTTAGCTTTTGGTATTTTTGCTGTTGCTATTCTGCTCGGATTATTTGCTATAACAAGTGGTCCTTTAACTTCTGTTTATGCAAGTGATAACGGTTTACCAATGGTTGTTTCTGACTATTTAAGGAAGAATGACTCTAATCGAGTCCTTGCTATTAAAGCAATAAATAGTCGTGAGCTAGATATTTCACTTATGCGAACTGTTCGAGGTGATCTTATTGATCTATCTCCAGCATTACAAGTTCGAGATGTACTTTACGGGTATTCTCCTAGCAGAAACACACTATATTATGCAGCTTCTAAGCTTCTTTCTCATGCAGACGATGAGTCTATAGAAACTCTGAAACAGCTTGGAATAGGTGGAATTTATATTGTTAACGATTCCATAACTAAAACTAACTTATCTGCTAACAATTCCATCTTGTCTTCTGATAGTACTTCTAATAAGGAGGCTACAGAAAACCTGATTGCTAACGTTAATGCTTCCGATGGTACTCAACTTGTTGTTTCATCTGATCACGGAACATACTGCCGTTTTGATGTTGATAACAGTAAAAAATCTGTTTCAAAAACATCGATTTATAGCCATTCTCGTCCACTTTCATGGAGAATGCCTTGGTTTATTGTTTTTGCTTTAGTCCTATTATTGTATTGCGTAGTAGCGTTGCCGCGTTTTAATAATAGCAATTTAATAGAGCGTTTAGATGATTAGTTAGATGATTATGATTTATTAAACGAATAATATGTCAGGGAAGATTTAAATGAAGTCGAATAAGAATTCTAAAAATAGTCATCGCCATGCAGAAGAGTATGCTTCTGTTAATCTTTCTACTCGTTTTAGAAGATTCAAATTATTGTTATTGTCGCTTTTAAGCGCTGCAATACTAGTTTCTACTGCTGTTGTAATATCCTACACATCTCCATTTAAACATATTATGGATGATCCTATTTATCCGAATGGAAGTGTGGAAAAACAAGTAAGTTCTACTAATTTTCAAACGGTTTGTCCGACTAGAGTATCTTTGCCAGATTTAGCAAATTATGGCGATAGTGAGTTTCAAGAATCCGAAGGTGATTTAAAGTCGGTTGCGCGATATGCGTCCTTTGGCAATGTTTATAAGTCCTCTGTACATGGTTTAAAAGATTCTGAAAATTCTAAAGATTTAGTCAATAAATCTTTTACTAATGTTTCTAATTCAGATGATGATAGTAAAGCTTATTTTGCTGAAAATAATGTAGACAAAGATGCTCAAATTTTAGAAAGCAATTTTCTTAATGCACAGTCTGGTACTGGATCAGTTGCTTCTAGTGTATCTTGGGCAACAAATGGGGATTTAAAAGGTTTGTCTGCTACTTCTTGCGTATCTCCATCAATGCGACAAAACTTTATTATTCCGCAAATATCGGAAGGTGTGTCAATAAGATTAAATTCTATTAATCTTTCATCAAAACCAACTGTTGTGAGTGTTAAAGCATGGTCAACAAGTAGATCAGGTGCTCAAATGAATCTATCTACTGGAAGTACTTTTACTGTTCCAGCGCATAGTGACTCTTCTTTTAACATTTCTGCCGCAGCCGAGAAAACTAATGGGCTGTATATTCAAGTTTCAAGTGACCAAGCACCAGTTTCATCTTTTGTTAAAGTCGTTCGCTCTCAAGGACTTGTTTCTAAGGGAGTGGATATTATTCAGCCAACAAGCTCAGCGTCTAAGGAACCTGTTTTACCCGGCATTACAGATGGAGATCAGGTCAAAGCTTATATTTGGTCTGATAAAAGTGGGAAACTCGATTTATATTGGCTGGATGATTTAGGAAAGAAAAGCATTAAGGAAGTAGATCTTAATGCAAGGCAAGTTCAGGTTGTTGATTTAGGAAATGCTCCTAAGGGAGTTGGCGCTATTTTTGCTAAAAGCACTGTCCCGACTTTTATTATGGCTTCTGTTGAAAGAAACGGTAAAGATGGTCAGAGCGATATTGCTTTTGTTAATGCTGTTAATCCTATGACTAATAGTGCTTTTGTATCTCCGCTTTCTGCAGATGAAACTTCGTTATATATTGCAAATGGTTTAGTGGATAATTCTCACGTAACCATAAATGCTTATGATTCTTATGGAATAAAGGTATCTTCTAAAGCGGTTGATATTAAACCTTATACTGTTTCAACAATATATGCAAAAGATATTAATCCTAAAGCAATTATGTTTACGCTTAAATCAAAGTCTGGCGTATCTTTTGCTTCTAGGATTCAAAATAATACGGTAAATAGCGCGGGACTTGCAGGAGTTGCTTGGATCCCTTCTAAATCACTTGATCCTAACAGAATAAGTGTTAAGGTTAGAGCAAATCCTGCTATTGTGAAGTAGTTTATTTAGTAAACTATTTTAATTATCTTTACAATCCCCAGTCTGGGTCTATTTCTTCTGGTCTTCTGCCATACAATTCTGCTAGTCGTTGGACCATCTCATCTCGAATGGCGTATTGTAATTCTGCGCGACTAGTAACATGTGTGCATAACGGCAGCCTGTACAATACGATTCTAGGTGGTATTCCTTTGGAAGCTGGAAATACTTGAGACATTATTCTTTTGTTGCTTTCCCAAAGTACTGGTTGAGATGGTGGAACATCTTCTACAGCAAACTGCACGCCTTTTGTAAGATTAGACCATGCTCCATTAAGTCTTCGTATTTGACCAGCTACCATTGAGTCAAACATTCCGCTTGCTGTTCTGTACCGTGGTAGTCTTGTGC
This sequence comes from Gardnerella sp. KA01002, assembly GCF_049244015.1. Taxonomy (NCBI): domain Bacteria; kingdom Bacillati; phylum Actinomycetota; class Actinomycetes; order Bifidobacteriales; family Bifidobacteriaceae; genus Gardnerella; species Gardnerella sp. KA01002. The sequence continues at coordinate 1,019,474 of NZ_CP058365.1, read as the reverse complement.
CAAACATTGGCATTCTCATTCCTCTACCGTGTCGATTTTTATATCTTCGCTGTTCCCATATTAAAGACGTCATGCTTTAACTTTATTTGTATGCTAGGGCAATTTGACAAACTCATAGTGGAATAGATGGTGGAATAGATGGTGGAATAGATGGTGAAATGAGTGGTCTGCAAAACATGCAAGACACGTTGTAGTAAATATGTTAATAATATGGAATACTTGAATTGCAAGGTTTGTACAGGAGGCAAGTGTTGGAGTCTAATATTCATGAGTGGAATGAGCAAGGACTTTGTGAGTATCTTGTATCGTATTCGCTTATTGGTTTTGATTTAGACAATACTCTTGCTTGTTCAAAAAAGCCTATGACAAGTGGAATGCGTACAGTTTTTGGTGATTTGATAAATAGGTTGCCTATTGCTGTTATTACTGGCGGTGACTTGCGACTAGTTAAAAGTCAGATTTTAAATGTTTTACCTGCATATACAAGACTTGATAATCTACACATTATGCCGACTAATGGAGCAAGCTATTATCGCATTTCGGATGGGCGATTGTACTGCATTTACTCGCATAATATTTCTGACGATGATGCAAATCATGTTATTGAAGTAATTATATCTTGTGCTAAAAAAATGGGTTTGTGGAAGTGTGATTCAGATGAGAAACTTTGGGGGAGTCAGATAGAGAATCGTGGTACGCAAATCACTTTTTCAGCTTTAGGTCAACTCGCTCCTGTTGAATTTAAAAAACAGTGGGATCCTAGTGGAATTTTAAAAACTACTTTAGCTCAAGAAATTTCTAAAAATTTGCCTGATTTTTCTGTGCGTGCTGGTGGTTTTACTAGTGTCGATATTGTCAGCAAAGGCGATAATAAGGCTCAAGCTCTTAAGGCTCTTTCTTCCTATTGCCATATTCCTTTAAATAAGATGGCTTTTGTTGGAGATCGAATGTATGAAGGCGGTAATGATTACCCAACATCTTTAACTAGAGCTTTGGCTATTAGAGTAAAAGATCCTAGTGACACATTTAACTTGTGCACTGGAATGTTAAAACATCTTAATTCCTAGTGCGCTGATGTTTAGACAATTTTCTAATTCCATAAATATTTTCAAATTTTAAAATAGCCTTTAACCACATTGACTTAATTTTATTGCAATTACATTTTGTAATATTTATCGTCGATTTATGCTTTTAAAAAATCTAACTCATAAAATAAATGGGCTTATTTTTAACATTTCTTGGACGAGTGTTTTGAAAACCATGGTTAATCTTATTCTTCCAGTTGGCTGCGCAGGATGTGATCTTCCTGATTGCGTTTTGTGCGATGATTGCACGAGTATGTTTAAAGAATGGCATAAGGATCCTTTGATAAGCGTAATGTGCGGAAATATTTATTCGTGCTCAACTTATGTAGGTTTTGTAAGGAAATCTTTGTTGTGTTGGAAGGATCATAGTAATCAACTTCTCGATAAGCCTTTTTCATATTTGGTTTCTCAATTGATAATCAAAGTTATTAGTGATTATAAAAATAGTTATGAAAGTAATTGCAAAAATACCAATGAAAATATTATTGAAAATCTTATTATCGTACCAATTCCATCGTCTTCTAAATCACAAAGAAAACGCGGAAGAAAACACATGGATCCTATTGCTAAATACGTTTCTAAAAATCTTAAAGAATATGGTATTAATGCGCGGGTTGTAAAAGCAATCAAAATGGGCAAAATAAAAGTAAAATCAGTTCAAGTTAAAGGAAGTAGGGGACGATCTTTGCGAACCACAAAAGGGTTTTTAGTAGACACAAGAATAGTGCCAAAAGGATGCAAGGTAATACTTTTAGACGACATTATCACTACAGGATCTACGATGAAAAATTGTGTTGAAGCATTAAAAGATTGTGGTATAACAGTTTTCGCGTGTTTTGCTATAGCAGGAGTATGGTCAAAGGAAAGTGTTTTATACGGATTATAATAACTCGTTATTTGTTATACGTAAGCGGTAGTGTAATCTCAAAATTAGCTCCACGCTTATCATCAACAACTTTTACAGTACCGTTATGCAATTGTGCAGCCCATCTTGCAATAGACAAACCCAATCCTGTGCCACCAGACTCAGTTCCAATACCTTGGCTTCCCTTAACAAATTTTCGGAAAATATCAGCCCTATCCTCCTTAGGAATCTGGTTTCCAAAATTAATAACGTTACAAACTAGAGTATTCTTCTCATGATTTGATTTTGCTGTTATAAGAATTTTAGTATTGTCTGCAGAATGTTTAATAGAATTAGAAACCACATTAGTAAACAATTGCGATAGGCGATTTTTGTCCCCAACAAGCGTAATATCATTTTCGACATTAAGACTTATATGATGATTATGCCCAGCATCCGCTATTTCTATAGGTTCGACAATACTGTTAAGAAAATCTTTAAAATCGAACTCTGTAATAACAAGACTTTCTGCACCAGCTTCTACTCTAGATAAATCGAGTAGAAAAGTGATTAAATCAGCCAACTTGTGAATCTGATTTAGAATAGCCTCCATATTCGACGGTGTTGGCTCTACAACTCCATCAGCAAGATTTTCTACCATAGCTTGTAATGCACTAACAGGTGTTCTAAGCTCGTGGCTTACATTAGCTATAAGATCACGCCTCATGTTATCAGCATGCTCTAGTTCTTCAGCCATTTCGTTAAAAGCTAGAGTTAATTTTCCAACCTCGTCTTTTCTATTCTCAATCTGAACTCGCACGGAATAATCACCATCTGCCATTGCTTCGGAAGCATCTCGCATTTGTCTAAGCGGAGCAGTTAATCCTCTGGAAAATGCGTAAGTTATGCCTAGCGCTACAGCTAGCGTTATAGGCATTGCAATCCATCCGCTTAACCCAACTTTTAAAAGAAACCAAGCCATTACAAATGCTATAGCTGTTGCAACAACAATAATCGCAGATAATTCACCTTTTAAAGACGCAAAAAACCCTATAAAACGATTAGGATGCAAAGCAGATCGCAAAGTGACCTCAGAAAAAGAATCGACTTTACCTACTTTATCAACAGAATTGTTATTGTTATTTTTATTATTTCTAGTTAAATATTTGGTCATAATCTTCATCAGGTGGCTCAAAAGCATAACCTATTCCATGTATTGTGCGAATCCAAGAAGAACCAATTTTATGTCTTAAAGATTTAACATGTGAATCAACAGTTCTAGTTCCAGAAGCATCTGGCCAATCCCAGACTTCTTCTAAAAGTGTTTCTCGTTTTAAAACATCATGAGGATGCTTTGCAAAAGTAGTCAATAAAGAAAATTCAGTAGGAGTAAAATGAATTTCTTTACCGTTAAGAGTAACAAGCCTCTGTCTAGGGTCAATAATCAAATCTCCAAACTTAAATAGAGCGTTATATTGCGCTCTATTTGCGATTAAAGTAGCTCTTTCAACTCTCCTCAAAATAGCAGCACATCTTGCGATAAGTTCTCTAGGAGAAAACGGTTTAGTAACATAATCGTCTGCTCCAGCGCTTAATCCAGCCAGTTTATCCGACTCAGCATCTCTAGCTGTAAGCATCAGCACAGGAATAGGGTATCTAGATACTATTCTGCGAGTCGCCTCAATGCCGTCCATAACAGGAAGCATGACGTCCATGATTATAAGATCAGGCTTTAAGGTTAAAGCAGCTTTAACAGCAGACACTCCATCAGAAACAACTCTAGCCTTCCAACCTCTAGCAACAATACGTTGCGCAATAGCTGTGGCTAAATCTGGCTCATCCTCTACAACAAGAATTGTTCGAGGAACACCTTTTTCTGATGGAGTGTCCAACATTTTAACCTAATTCAGATTCCTAACTTAAGTTATTAATTATCAACTAACTACTTGCTGACTGGCTTAAGGAATACAGCTCCAAGCGCTGGAACAGTAATCCTTGCAGAATATGGTCTTGAATGATACTCTTCAGCAGCGGCTGTGAATGTGCCATTGTGAATATCAGAACCACAATACTTAGCGTCGTCTGTTGTAAGAACTTCTTCCCATTGACCACCCTTAGGCAATGCCACTTGGTAATCTTGCCAAGCCTGACCAGAGAAGTTAACAACCACAACAATTTCTTCACCGTTATCACCAATACGAATGTAGCTTAAAGTATTGTGATCAGAATCGTCGCTAGTAAGCCACTGGAATCCGTCTGGCGTAAAGTCTTGGCTCCAAAATGCTCTAGAACTCTTATACAAAGCGTTAAGATCTGCTACCAACTTTTGTACACCTTGATGGAACGGCCATTGAAGCTCATACCAATTAAGCGAATTGTTGAAGTTCCATTCGCAAGACTGGCCGATTTCTCCACCCATAAACAGGAGGTTCTTTCCTGGGTGAGACCACTGATATGCCAAAAGCGCACGAAGACCAGCAAATTGCTGCCACTCGTCTCCAGGCATCTTTCCAAGAAGAGATCCCTTGCCATAGACAACTTCATCGTGGCTCAAAGGCAACACATAATGTTCGGAATATGCGTAAACCATAGAGAATGTGATTTCGTTGTGATGCCAACGGCGATTAATCGGCTCTTCCTTAAGGTATTGCAAAGTGTCGTGCATCCAGCCCATGTTCCACTTTAAGCCAAAGCCTAAGCCGCCCATGTCTGTAGGAGCAGTAACGCCTTGATATGCAGTGGACTCTTCTGCAATCATCATAATTCCAGGATTATTCTTGTATGCAGTAGCGTTTGCTTCCTTAATAAAGTCAATAGCCTCAAGGTTTTCGCGTCCGCCATACATGTTTGGACGCCATTGGCCAGCTTCACGGCTGTAATCCAAGTAGAGCATAGAAGACACAGCGTCTACACGCAAAGCATCAACGTGATACTCGCTAAGCCAGAAGCAGGCGTTAGCAACCAAGAAGTTACGAACCTCGTGTCTGCCAAAGTTAAATATGTACGTTCCCCAATCTGGGTGCTCGCCGCGAAGAGGATCAGGGTCTTCATAAAGCGCGGTGCCGTCGAATCTACCCAAAGCAAAGTCATCCTTAGGGAAGTGTGCTGGAACCCAATCCATAATCACACCAATGCCAGCCTTGTGGAGCTTGTTTACTAAGTACTTAAAGTCGTCTGGGCTTCCAAGCCTAGAGTCAACAGCGTAATAACCAGTCACCTGATAACCCCAAGAACCTGAGAACGGGTATTGGGTAAGAGGCATAAACTCAACGTGAGTAAAGCCTTCTTGCTGAACGTAATCAACCAGGTGATCTGCAAGTTCGCGATAATTATCGTAATCGCGATTCCAGCTATTTGCCTGAACTTCGTAGATGCTTACAGGACCATCGTGAGCATTAGTCTTTGCGCGATGTTCAAGCCATTCGCTATCGTGCCATTTAAATTCGGAATCAACAACAACAGATCCAGTATTAGGTGGAAGCTCGTGAGAGCGCTCCATAGGATCTGCCTTCATAATCCAGTTTCCAGCTTGAGTCATAATCTCAAACTTATAAACTTCGCCTGCACCTACTCCTGGAATGAAAAGCTCCCAAATACCGCTAGATCCAAGAGAACGCATTGCGTGGCGTCGACCATTCCAATAGTTAAAGTTGCCAACAACTCTTACAGCGCGTGCGTTTGGCGCCCACACCGTAAAAGCAGTTCCAGTAACTTTTTTAACCATCTTTCCTGTTTCTGGGCTAACAAGACCCCAAGAATCGGTAATGCTTTTAACATGAGCACCCAGTGCTTCCCAAAGTCTTTCGTGTCTGCCTTCGCCAAACAGATACATGTCCATATCGCCAATCTGAGGCAAGTAACGGTACGGATCATCATCTACAGACTCAGTTCCATCCACTTCCACAGTGCGGATACGATAGCTAGGAACAGACCACTCTTTGCTCTTAGAATGCTTTGTGGCAGGAACAACAGCAGTAAAAATACCGTTGTATTCGTGTTTGGCTTCGTATTCTCCGCCCTTAGTAAGAATTGTTACCTTCTTGGCCATTGGTCGCAATACGCGAACCGTGGCAGTACCAGCGCCTTTGCCAGTTCCGAGATGTCCACCAAGGACCTCGTGTGGATTGTAGTATTCTGCGTTGCTGACCGCAGCAAGCACGTCCTGACGGACAGCCATTGCGATTGCATCTTCATTGATGTTAGATACTGTACTCATGTTGTCTATCATACAACATTATTTGCGTATGTCTTGTGTGTTTTGAGCAAAGTTTGACTAATCAGTCAAAAAAATATCTTTTCGAGCCTCAAGTCTTTGCCTTATGGAAAACTGAAATGAGTTTTTCTGTGCATACGGAGGGTTCTGTGGGTTATCAAGTCGGCGATATGGTCGTCTATCCTCGTCATGGTGCGGCTCGAGTCGAGGAAATTAGTGAACGCACTGTCAAAGGTATTACTAGGCAATACTTACGCTTAGTTGTATTGTCTTCAGATGGTTTAGAGATTAATGTCCCAGTAGACAATGTCAAAAAAGTTGGCGTTCGAGATATTGTAGGCGCAAAAGAAGTTGCTAAAGTTTTTGAAATTTTACGCACTCCTATTCTCGAAAAAGAAATGAATTGGTCTCGTAGATACAAGCTTAATGTTGAGAAAATCGCTACTGGCGATGTTAACAAGATTGCAGAAGTTGTTCGAGATTTATCACAGCGAGATGTAGACGAACATGGTTTGTCTGCAGGAGAAAAGCGTATGCTTGCTCGCGCTCGCAGTATTCTTATTTCGGAAATTGCATTATCTGAAAAGATTGACGAAGAGCAGGCAGAACGCTTGTTAAATGTGAATCTTGGATATGCTGATCCTCTGCCTGGAGATGAGCAACACCATACTCAAGCTCCAGAAGAAGCTGCTGCAGATACTCTTAGATTGCTTGCCGAGAGGTCTAAAAAATCTAAAAAGAAGTAGGACATAAAACTAAAAAGAAATAGGACATAAAAATTCACCTCCTAAGTTATAAAAATTTAGGAGGTGAATTTTATTCTTTATTTATATTTTTTTTTATATCTTCCTATATCTTCTACTTATTTTTATTTTTCAGATTTACTTTCCAGGATCCTGCTGACCTTTGTTAGACCTACTTGGATCTGGCTTAGAAACTGTAGGCTTTTCTGTAATAGGCTTATTTTGCTGAGAGGCTTCGTGCTTTCCCAACTCTTTTCTCATGTTAATCGTAGCTTTACCGGCATTGTCAATGTCTTCGCAAATTTTCATAACCCATTTTCTTAAATCGGTTGCATACGTTGGCATGAGCTCGTTAACCCACATTACAGACGTGTAGCTTCTTCCAGCTGTTCCAGTCAAAATGCTTATGTCAGTATTATTGCGTTGACTGTTGTTGATTATTACGTCAAATTTTCTTTCTTCTATTAATTTCTGGAATTTGTCCACATTAGTCTTATCAATAGCATCGTCTTGAGCAGCCTGAGTAGCATATTCTTTAGGAGTAGAATCCTCTATATTCATATCTGACATAAGCCAGAAAAGAATAGGATTAGTTGACGCATACTTTAAGTTTTTGTGATCTTTACCAAACTTTTCAATATATTCGTCAAGATTCTTTTCTTGAGATTTAACGGTATTAAGTCTTTTAGTAAAAATCTTCTTCTTTGACGGAAGAATCTTAGAGAAAACGTCGCAAATATTAGACGCCATAGCACTTCTCGCATCTTTGGACAACCATAAGTAAGGATTATCACCATTTAAAGCGCCAACTGTAGAAGCAGCATTTACTGTTTCGCTCTTTTTAGATAAGTGTTTTGCAATCCAACTGTCATATCCAGCCCCGTTAGAAATCACAACTTGTGCATCATAAAGTTTTTGCAAATCCTTACTGGATGGTTTAAATGAGGAGGAATCGACATCTGGCTTGTTTATTATTGACTTAACAACAACATCGTTGCCTCCGATTTCTCTGGCTAAGCTTGCCCAAGATTCAAGTGTGGAAACAACTTTAATTTGTTTAATTTCTTTTTTTGTATGTGTTGTTTTTTCAGAAGATTGTGAATTTGCACCGCACCCAGCCATGCCAATCAACATTGATGGCACAATTGCGCAAGCTAAAATCGCTTTGCATATTTTCTTTGCGCGACTTAAATGAAAAGTATTTTCACACATCTTTGCGCCCCTTCCGTAAACAGCGTGCACGTACAAAAGTGTGGTACTGCTGTGGTACAGCTAATAAGTTGTATTACTAATAATAAATACCATTCTATTATTAATATCCTGTTATTAGTAGTTGTGTCGCGCACCTCTATACCTCACGATAGCCTATCCATACGAATATACTACGTGTACGAATTGTATTAGATGATTTGTAAGTTGAACATAAGAATTAACATGCGAGCTGGGAAGTGAATCATGGTTGTTGTATTAGATGGGAAAGCGCTAGCTGCAAGTATTAAAAGCGACTTAAAAAATAGAGTAGAAAAGCTTAAAGAAAAGGGCATTAATCCAGGGCTTGGAACGCTTTTAGTTGGAAGCGACCCTGGTTCGTTGAAGTATGTTGCTGGAAAACACAAGGATTGCGAAGAAGTGGGGATTCGCTCAATCCGATGCGATTTGCCAGAAGACGCTAGCGAATACGAAATTCTTACTGCTGTCGAAAAATTAAATAATGACCCTTCCTGCACAGGTTTTATAGTGCAATTACCTTTGCCAAAAGGCGTGGATTCTAAGAAGATTATTGAGGCAATAGACCCTGCAAAAGATTGCGACGGAATGCATCCGTACAATTTAGGCGAGCTGGTTATGCATATTTCGGGAGATATTGTTACACCTCTTCCATGCACGCCGCGAGGAATTTTGGCACTGCTAGATGCTTATAACATTGATCTTGAAGGCAAAAATGTGTGCGTACTTGGACGAGGAATTACTGTTGGACGAACAATCGGGCTGCTTCTTACGCGCAGGGGAGTAGATGCAACTGTAACATTATGCCACACGCGCACGCGCGATTTGCATGATATTATGATGCGATCTGACGTTATTATTGCGGCAATGGGCAGCGCTGGATTTGTAAAGCCTTGCGATGTTAAGCCTGGATGTGTGTTGGTTGATGTTGGTGTATCGCGCGTTTTTGATGAAGAAGTGGGAAGGTATCGTGTAAAAGGCGATGTTGATGTTGCTTGTAGAGAAGTCGCGGGAGCGTATTCGCCAAATCCTGGTGGAGTGGGTCCAATGACTCGCGCAATGCTATTGGCTAATGTTGTTGACATGGCTGAGCGAGCAGCAAGCGGCGAGTAGTGTTAAGTAGCAAATATCAAGTAGCGCGACACGCCCGAAGTAAAACGGCGATTTTGGCTATGCCTATATATAACATTGACAGAGTGCGTGCATAGTGCGCGTGCAAAAGTCATAATTTAATATCGAGTAATATCCACCCCAAGAAGAAACCACTAATAAGTAATGGCAGAGAATAATAACGAAGTCGCCAAGGTTGCGATTAATGATATTGGCACCGAAGAAGACTTCATCAAGGCAGTCGATTCAACCATCAAGAATTTTGACGATGGTGATTTAGTTGAAGGTACAGTCGTAAAGATTGATCACGACGAAGTATTGTTGGACATCGGCTACAAAACTGAAGGTGTAATCCCTTCCCGTGAACTTTCCATCAAGAAAGACGTTGATCCAGATGATGTTGTTGAAGTTGGCGACACCATCGAAGCCCTTGTTGTAACTAAGGAAGACAAGGAAGGACGTCTTATTCTCTCCAAGAAGCGTGCACAGTATGAGCGTGCTTGGGGTGATATTGAGAAGATCAAGGATGCAGACGGTATTGTTGAAGGTACCGTTATTGAGGCTGTTAAGGGCGGCTTGATTGTAGACATCGGTTTGCGCGGCTTCTTGCCAGCTTCCCTCGTTGAAATGCGTCGCGTTCGCGATCTTTCCCCATACATTGGTCAGAAGATTAAGGCTAAGATTCTTGAGCTCGATAAGAATCGCAACAATGTTGTACTTTCTCGTCGTCAATTCCTCGAGGAAACCCAGTCCGAAGTTCGCGAGACCTTCCTTTCGCAGCTTAAGAAGGGTCAGATTCGTGAAGGCGTTGTGTCTTCCATCGTGAACTTCGGCGCATTCGTTGATCTCGGCGGTGTTGACGGTCTCATTCACGTTTCCGAGCTTTCTTGGAAGCATATCGATCACCCATCCGAGGTTGTTAAGGTTGGCGATAAGGTCACTGTTGAGGTTCTCGACGTTGATCTCGATCGCGAACGCATCTCCCTCTCCCTTAAGGCAACTCAGGAAGATCCATGGCAGCGCTTCGCTCGTACCCATGTTCCTGGACAGGTTGTTAAGGGTAAGGTCACCAAGATTGTTCAGTTCGGTGTGTTCATCTCCGTTGAAGACGGCATCGAAGGCTTGGTTCACATTTCCGAGCTTGCTAACCGTCATGTAGAGAACCCAGAAACTGTTGTTAAGGGTGGCGAAGAAGTATTCGTTAAGGTTATTGACGTAGACCTCGATCGTCGTCGTATCTCGCTCTCCTTGAAGCAGGCTAACGAGGCTGTTGATCCAAATTCTGAAGATTTCGATCCAGCTCTCTACGGCATGCCAGCTGAGTATGACGAAGAAGGAAACTACAAGTACCCAGAAGGCTTCGATCCAAACACTAACGAGTGGATTGCTGGTTACGAGCAGCAGCGCGAAGAGTGGGAAGCACAGTATGCAGCAGCTCACGAATTGTGGGAGCAGCACAAGGTGTTTGCCGCTAAGGAACTCGCAGCTGCAGCAGAATCCGCAGCCGCTGATGGTCAGAACGAAGAAGCTGAAAAGAAGCCAGCTAAGGAAGAAAAGAAGGAAGAAGTTGCTTCCAACTATTCTTCTGAAGCAGCTAGCGAAGGTGCTTTAGCTGATTCCGATCAGCTCGCAGCTTTGCGCGAACAGCTTTTGAGCGAAAAGAAGTAGTTTCTACTTTCTACTAGAAGTTTATTAACAATTGCCCTGATGAGTTACCATCGGGGCAATTTTGTTTATGTTTGGTTACTGTTTGGTTACTGTTTTGAGTATGTTTTACGAGTATTTTTGTGACTCAAGTTTTGTAATTAAATATAGGTACAATTAATTTTCTTTTAAGAATAATGATTATATGATGCTTTTAAACATTAATCATAATTCTTAAAAGGATTGGTGAAGATTATGAGCACGTTTGACAACAATCAGAAAAATGCTCAGTTCCCTTCGTACGATGGGAATAATGAGGAAAACGCTAAAGCAACTTTAGTAAGCTCGCGCAATAAAATTGTTGCAGGTTTGCTAGCGATTTTCTTAGGATTTTTAGGTATTCACAATTTTTATCTTGGTTTTAAAGGAAAGGCGATTGCACAGCTGCTTATTTCTGTTCTTTCCTTTGGTTTCCTGTTGATTATTACGGGAATATGGGCATTGGTTGAGGGTATTTTGATTCTTTGCTCAAAGCCTGGAACTAAGTGGCACAAAGATGCTAATGGTGCCGAGTTAAAGGATTAAAAATAAATATTTAGTATTAAGATTTATAAGTAATTTTACAAATAAAAGATGCGTTTTAGAATTCAATTTCCAAAACGCATCTTTTATTTTTTATGCCTAAAACATTAGAACAAATGAATAATATAGCAAATACACTTATTCTTTAATATTGCATATTTTTTAATTTCATTAATGCTGCAGAGATAGCTATTAATAGAATCATTAAAGCATAAGGAATAGTTGTGTTGATTCCAGTTTTTTGCATCATTCCTCTATTCTTTGCTAAAGCATTGCCAGATTTGCTATAATGCTTATCATTATTTTCATTATCAATGCTGTTGTTATCCACATTGTAATTATCCTGTTTTGCTTTTGAAGAGTAATGATAATTCGTTCTGGAATCGTCTGTATTAGAATAATCCTTTCTGTAATTTTGAGAATATTCTTTATCTATGTTAAATGTGCTGCTATTCTGTTTATTGTTATTCTTATTTATCTCCTCTTCGGATTGTGTTGTTTCAGGATCTTTTCCTGTTTGTGTATCAGTATGTGATTGATTGTTAGGTAGAGGATCTGTTTGAGTACTAGAATCTTTAGTTTCACTTGCAACATTTAAAGTTATACTCGTTTCAAATGATAATTCTGTGCTTGAACGATCTTGATTTTTGTTTGCAGACGCAATACGAATTTTTGCAGTAAGTTTATCTCCAACTTTTGCTGTTTTAGGCACTTCAATTTTCAAAGGAATATATGTAGTTTTATTCGCTTCGATTGTTATAGAATCGCTTGATGCAGTAAAATCACTTGTATTTATAGACGTAGCTTTAATATTTTCATATTTAGTACTCGTAGGATTTACCACAGGAAGACTTATCTCTTTGGTGGATAGATTAATTTTAGTTGTGGAAGCTAAGGTTATGTTAGGACGTATACTTAACCAGTCAGCAGAAATTCTCGTATACATTATGTCATTATTATCGCCCTCATATAGAAGACCATAGCCGCCTCCTGCTTTTTGGCTTAAAGCTTGAATAGTGGAGTACGCCATTGCACCATTCTTGAATCCCTTTTCTTCTGTCCAATTTTCTCCATCATTATATGAGACACGTATCAAGCCATTTGCTCTTCCAGAACCAGAAGAAGATGAATATAAGAGGATTTTAGCTGCATCAGATCCAATTGGAGCATCTGGGAATGCTCTTGTTATTTGAGCGTTATTACCTGGATCTGGCAGTGTCTCATCTTTGTATGCTTTACCATACGTTTCTCCGCCATCATTAGAAAAAGCAATGATTCTATGATTATTTGCACCACCTTCATGCGGTCTAGAGTTTAACATAATTCTTCCATCAGAAAGCTCTACAACCTTATTTTCATCCATATGGCTTTGTTCTTTACCTAGTCCAACTGGATTTCCAGCTTTCCAAGTTACTCCATGGTCATCAGAGTATACAGATACGGCTTGCCACTTCTCATTGTTTCTTTGCACACTTCCATTGGAACTGTTTACTATTGCGTATTGTTGTATTAAACGACCTTTATATTTTCCGTATTTTAGTTGAATACCATGCCCAGAAGTAGCAAATCTAGCTCGTTCATTTTTTGGATATTTAGTTATGTCTTTAGTTATAACTTTTGGTTCACTCCAAGTTAAACCGTTATCTTTTGAGCAAGTAACAGCAGCGTCTAAAATATGTCTATCACTTTGATTCGTACTAGCTGTAGAATCCCATACTCCACCATCGTATGATTTGACGAAGAATAAGAAAATATTGCCTGTTTCTTGGTCTACAACATATGAAGGGTCAGAGAATCCATATTTATTTGAGTTTTCTTTTCCTTTTGCTACAATTTGTATTTTTTCAAAAGTTTTTCCACCATCTTTAGATATTCTTTGAACAATAGAATTTGGATTAGGAGCATCATATGCACTATTTGGTCGATAATCCCAAGCTGTAAGAATCCAACCATTGTTAGCTTCAGCTATTGCAGGTATTCTATAATAAGGTTTTCCAGTTAGTCCTTCTACAGTTTGACCTATTGTTGCTAATCTAATAGGATCTCCGTCTTTTCTAGGCCTTGGAACTGGATTAATATTTGTAACTTTGTCTCCAATTAATTTTGGAGTAGATATAACTTCATTACCATTTGCATCTTTGCTAATTTTCCAATCGGTTGATGGAGTGAAACCTTTTTCTTTAATATCAGAATCCTCTGTTATATGGAATCCTTGCGTGCATGATACAGTTTTTCCTGGTTGTAGATCTCTCCACCTACAGTTACCGTTATTCCCTTCAACAGCCACAGCAGTGAGATTACTGTTAGTTGGCCAAACAGTCACATTGTGATTAGTATTATTTGTGTAAGTCAGCTTATATCTTAGCGTATCCCCAACTCGAACATCATTTTTTAAATCATCCGTACGTGTAATCGTAAATGTTACTGGTTCAGTTTGTTCATGGGGGGGGGGGGGTAGTTGCTGATGCTACACCTATGCTAAGTGACACAATTGTTGCAGATGTAAGAATTGCTGAGAAAATATTTTTGCAAACTTTATGCGCTGTTCCAATCATTATATTCCTTTCTTCATTGAAGGCGTATAAGTAATTACCTATAAATTACATCTTTGTCTTTATAGTTTGCGAGAACAATTACCTCGTATCTGTAGATTCTAAATCATTCATATGACATGTGACGTATGTTGAATTTTATGATAAAAAGAAGAAATTATATTGATTAAGTGAATATAAGCGAAAATATTTCGAAAATAATAATTAGTACTTATATAACGATGGTTATGTAAAATCAAATATGCATATGTCGATTAAATATGTTGTGTTGTAATACGGATAGTAGCTTGTATAAAGGATTTTTATGAAGAACATTGAAATTAAAAAATTAGATTATTTAGAAGCCAAAGATAATATGAATATAATTTTAGATTTATATCTAAAAGCATTCCCTAAAGAACTGGATCGTATAGATAATGTTCGTGAGCGCATATTAGATAGTTTGAAAGATAACAATAGTGCGCTTTTACTTGTTGCTACAATGAATAATCGTATTATCGGTGTTTTATATGGCATAGAATTATTACAAGATAATTGGTATGCGAATCAAATTAAGCCATTTTTATCAGAAAATTATGATTGGTACAATCAAAGCTTAGAGCTAAATGAGTTGTTTGTAGATCCTGAGTTTCAGCATATAGGCGTTGGCAGTGCGCTTATGAAGAAAGTCGAAAATCTTAAATTATATAAAACAATAATTTTATCTACAGAAAAAGATAATAATGCTGTTGCTTTAGATTTTTATAATAAGCTTGGATACAGTTTATTAACCGATAATTGGAAATCTTATTACGGGTCTATTTACTGCGTGCTATATAAGAAGTTTTAGTTGGGTCAATTAAAACTTACGTTATTGTGAGAAATGTATCGTTTATAATCAAAATATGACAATGATGCGGATTGCTGTAACGGGCGGAATCGCTGCTGGGAAATCTACAGTAGTAAACCATTTGTGTTCGCTTGGCGCGTTTGTTATAGATTACGACGTTTTAGCGCGTAAAGTGGTGGAGCCAGGAAGCGCAGTCTTGCAGAAAATCGTAAGCATTTTTGGGGAAAATGCTGTTAAGAATGATGGCTCTTTAAATCGCGAGTTTGTTGCAAAGCATGTTTTTGGAGATTTCGACGAGAGTTGTGAAAATCGTAAGAAGCTTGAGTCGCTTATTCATCCTGCTATTTATGATTTAGCGAAGACTTTAGAAAGCGATTATAGAAACGAGTATAAAAGCGAGTATAGAAACGAGTGTGATAGGAAAATTTCTAAAGAAGATTGCTGTGAACGCGCATATTTAAGATCTGTTATTGTGCACGATATTCCGCTGCTTGCACAAGTAATAGGCAGCATTCCATTTAGTTTTGACTATATTATTACAGTTGAAGCGCCTAAAGATGTTCGCATTGCGCGAATGATAAGCGAGCGCAAAATGAGCCAGAATCAGGCGGAGCAGCGCATAAGTAATCAAGTTGAAGAGATTGAGCGCAAAAAAATCGCGGATTTTGTAGTTGATTCCACAAAGCCTATGGAAGTTATGCTTAAAAGCGTTGATTCAAAAATTAAAACGTGGATTAGTAAGGAGCATTAGAGACTCAAAGGAAAAATCGCAAGCAACCGCGCGATTGTTAGGCTTTAATAAAATAAATAAAATGCTCTTGATGCTCTTGGAGAAAAAATAATGTCGAATAAAATTCAGCGCACAAACAAGCCGTTTGTAGTAAAAGCTCCGTATGCGCCTTCGGGCGACCAGCCGCAAGCAATCGAAGAGCTGGCTAATCGCATTGAAAACGGCGAAAACGACGTTGTTTTAATGGGCGCAACTGGTACTGGTAAAACTGCTACAACCGCTTGGCTAATTGAGCGTTTGCAAAGGCCTACACTTATTATTGAGCCGAATAAAACTTTGGCAGCTCAGCTTTGCGCGGAGTTTCGCGAGCTTATGCCAGATAATGCTGTGAGCTATTTTGTGTCTTACTACGACTACTATCAGCCGGAAGCGTATATTCCGCAAACAGACACGTATATTGAAAAAGACTCGAATATTAACGACGATGTTGAGCGTCTTCGTCACGCAGCTACAGCGAATTTGCTTACGCGCAGGGATTGCGTTGTTGTAGCTACCGTTTCTTGCATTTATGGACTCGGTACCCCAGAGGAGTATGCCGAGCGAATGCTTATGCTGAGTGTTGGGGAGCAGCTTGAGCGAGACGATTTATTACGTCAATTCGTGAGCATGCAATACAAGCGCAATGACATTGCTTTTACGCGCGGAACTTTTAGAGTGCGCGGTGACACAGTTGAGATTATTCCAGTTTACGAAGAATTAGCTGTGCGAATTGAGTTCTTTGGTGACGAAATCGACAGAATTACAATGTTGCATCCGCTTACTGGGGAAGTGATTCGCCAAGAGAGTAGTGTTCATATTTTCCCAGCGTCTCACTATATTGCGGGTCCTGAGCGCATGGAGCGCGCGCTTGAGGCGATTGAGAAAGAGCGTGACGAGAGAGTAGCGCAGCTTAAAAAGCAGAACAAATTGCTGGAAGCTCAACGTTTGGAAATGCGAACTACGTACGATTTAGAGATGCTTCGACAAGTTGGAGTGTGCCCAGGAGTGGAGAATTATTCGAGGCATTTTGACGGGCGCGCGGCAGGCACGCCTCCGCATACGCTTCTTGACTTTTTCCCAGACGATTTTTTGCTTGTTTTAGATGAGTCGCATGTAACCGTGCCGCAAATCGGAGCTATGTATGAGGGAGATGCTTCGCGCAAACGAACGCTTGTAGAGCATGGCTTTAGGCTGCCTTCGGCAATGGATAATCGCCCGTTAAAGTGGAACGAATTTTTGGAGCATGTTGGTCAAACTGTGTATCTTTCTGCAACGCCTGGAGATTACGAGTTGGGGCTTTCGGATGGCGTAGTTGAGCAGATTATTCGCCCAACTGGCTTGCTGGATCCTAAGATTGAGGTTAGGCCTGTGGAAGGGCAGGTTGACGATTTGCTTGCGGAAATCAAGGAGCGAGTAGCAAAAGATGAGCGCGTGCTTGTTACTACGCTTACAAAGAAAATGGCGGAAGACTTAACTGATTACTTTTTGGAGCTTGGTATTAAAGTTGAGTACTTGCATTCGGATGTTGATACTTTGCGCAGAGTGGAGCTTTTGCGCGAGCTTCGCGAAGGAAAAATTGATGTGATTGTTGGCATTAATTTGCTTCGTGAGGGTTTGGATTTGCCAGAAGTTTCGCTGGTTGCGATTTTAGATGCAGATAAAGAAGGCTTCTTAAGATCTTACCGCTCGCTTATTCAGACGATTGGCCGCGCTGCTCGTAACGTTTCTGGAACTGTTCTTATGTATGCGGATGCTGTTACGGATGCTATGAGCAAGGCGATTAGCGAGACAGAGCGCCGCCGCGAAAAGCAAATCGCGTACAACAAGGCTCACGGAATTGACCCTAAGCCTTTGCGAAAGAAGATTAGTGACGTGAACGACATGCTTGCTAAAGAGGATGTTGATACTCAAACTTTGCTAGCAGGCGGTTACAGGAATGCTAATAAGGCTGGGAACTCGCATTATGGAGTGCCAAAAGAGCCGAATCTTGGGCAGCAAAGTAAAGAAAAGCGTATGGCGAATATTTCTGAGTTGCCGCAAGACGATATTATGTCTTTGATTAAGAATCTGAGTGAGCAAATGCATACAGCGGCAGAACAGTTGCAATTCGAGCTTGCAGCGCGATTGCGTGACGAAATACGCGATCTAAAGAAAGAATTGCGTCAAATGGATGAGGCTAATAAGTGAGTATGATTAATCGTGAGTTAATCGCGTATAAATAAGCTAGTAGTGATTAATCGTGACTAGTCGCAAGGTAATAGTGTTTTAATAAATGAGTGTTGCTAAGTGATAAGTGTGCCTAATAAATAGACGCGATAAATAAATAAGCGCGAGTTTTGTCTATAGGTCACAATTTGCTGGTACACTATTACTCGGAAAGTGGGTATTTTCCCATTTAAAAATAAACAAAGGAAACAGGCAGGCATTATGAGAAAAGCCAAAATTGTTGATACTATTGGACCAGCTACCGAATCGTTAGAGGGTATTACCAAGCTTGTTGAAGCTGGCATGGATGTTGCTCGCTTAAACCGTTCGCATGGCACTCCTGAAGATCATTTGCGCGTTTACAACAATGTGCGCGAAGCTTCAAAGACCACTGGTCGTAATGTTGCTGCTCTTGTTGATTTGCAAGGTCCAAAGATTCGTTGCGGCTGGTTCAAGAAGAACGCTGACGGCGAAGACAAGGTTTATTTGGAAGAGGGCCAAGAGTTCGTTATTACCACAGACGATATTGAGGGTGATGAGCATCGCACTTCCACAACCTTCAAGGGTTTGCCAGGAGATTGCCACGCAGGCGATCCAATTTTGATTGATGACGGCAAGGTTCGTCTTGAGGTCACCAAGGTAGAAGGCAACGACGTACACACTAAGGTTGTTGTTGCTGGCCCAGTTTCTAGCCACAAGGGCATTAACCTTCCAGGCGTTGCCGTTTCTCTTCCAGCATTGACCGAAAAGGATGAGTCTGATCTTCGTTGGGCTATTCGCACGGGTGCAGACATTATTGCAATGTCGTTCGTGCGTTTTGCTACCGATATTGATCGCGCTCACGAAATCATGGACGAAGAAGGCCGCCGCATTCCAATCGTTGCAAAGATTGAGAAGCCACAGGCTGTTGCAAACTTGGAAGAGATTGTTAAGACCTTTGATGGCATTATGGTTGCTCGTGGAGATATGGCAGTGGAGATGCCACTTGAGCAGGTTCCACTCGTTACCAAGCGCTGCATTGAGCTTTCTCGCCAATACGCAAAGCCAGTAATCGTTGCTACTGAAGTTCTTGGATCAATGGTTAACTCTCCAGTTCCAACTCGTGCAGAGGCTTCTGATTGCGCTAACGCTGTTCTTGACGGCGCTGATGCAACTATGACATCTAACGAGACCGCAGTCGGCAAGTATCCAGCAGTTACCGTTCAGACCATGTCTCGTATTTCTCAATACGCGACTGAAAATGGCTATGATCGCATTCCATCTGTGGAGCTTGACATGTCTAGCACGGGTGCAGTTTCTTCTGCAGCTGTTGACTTGGCGGACAAGCTTAACGCTAAGGCGATTGTTGCTTACACTCAGACTGGTCGCACTGTGCATCGCATTTCTCGCGAGCGTCCAGCTGCTCCAATCTATGGCTTGACCAACAATGAGCACACTTATCACTGGTTGGCTTTGAGCTGGGGCACTGAAGGCTTCTTGATTAGCGAGGACTACCACGATATGAACCGTCACGATCTTATGATCTTCACCGACAAGGTTCTTCGTGAAGCTGGCAAGGTTGAAGACGGAGACAAGATTGTTGTTTTGAGCACTGCTCAGGGTGAGCGCCAGGCTGGTCGTACCGACTCTATTTACGTTCACACCGTTGGTGCTTGCGATTAATCGCTAGTTGATTGCTAGTTAATCGTTAGTTTTTTTAAACGCGCATCCTTTTGGGTGCGCGTTTTCGTTTAGCATGAATCTGGTGATTTCTCACGCTACGATTTAAACTCGAAGTCGTCTATTCCCGCGTTTGTTTACCATTTGAGCCAAAAAGGGAACAAACGCAGTAATGAAAACGCTACGAGGATTAAGTGTGTCGTTTGGTGTGTCGTTTGTGTATCGTACAAAATCGCGTGAGAGAGAAGATAACAAAAACGCCGCTTAGAATGTTAAGCGGCGTTGTGCACGTGCCCCCGGTGAGACTCGAACTCACACTGCACAGATTTTGAGGCTGTTTCCTCTACCAATTGGGATACAGGGGCATCTTAAATTATCCGCGTTTTAACGCGACTTGATGACTATACCACATTTTGTAGAGTAATCAAATATACCGCGTGTTGCGCGTGCGGAAAAGTCGCTAGCAACCGAGCACCAAAAACCCAAAGTAAAATCAAAATAAATAAATATAAATCAAAACAGAGTCAAAACAGAAATATTAATTTGCAAATTATTTAAGACTGGGTGTGTTGATGTAAGAATTTTGGTATAATTGCAACTTGCGCCTCTGTAGCTCAATGGATAGAGCAACGGCCTTCTAATCCGTTGGTTGCGCGTTCGAATCGCGTCGGGGGCACTTGTTTGATTTTCTGCTCTTGTATTATTTCGAAAGCATTTCGACAATATCTCATAAAAACAAGGAGCGCGCGTGGAAAAGCATAATGATAATGTAGCCGCAGCGATAATTCTGGCAGCAGGTGATGGGACGCGCATGCGTTCAACAACGCCGAAAGTATTGCATCCGTTCGCTGGAAAAACGTTCTTAAATCGCGTAATGAACGCAATGGCAGGCGTAAACCCTAAGGAGCTTGCTGTTGTAGTGCACGCTCAAGCGCAACGAGTGTCGGCAGCTGCGCAAAGCTACAATAACGCCGTGCGGATTGTGAACCAGGATGATAAGCCTGGAACGGGCAGGGCAGTGCAGTGCGCAATGCGAGATCTTAATGAAGCTTCAAAACAAGAATGTGGTAGTGCGCTTAAAGGTTCTGTGGTAATTGCGGCAAGTGATATGCCACTTTTAGACACGCAAACATTGCAATCATTAATTGATTTTCACAATAATCAAGGCAATGTAGCAACTGTTTTAACCGCTGTTTTAGACGATGCCACTGGCTACGGGCGAATTGTGCGAGAAGCAAATGGTGATGTGCTAAGAATTGTTGAACACAAAGATGCTAATGCAGGAGAGCTTGCGATTAAGGAAGTGAACACATCTGTGTACGTGTTCGATGCGGAAGTGCTTACAGACGCAATATCTAACCTTAATTCCAAGAACGCTCAAGGCGAATTCTATTTAACAGATGCGCTAGAGCACGCTCGCACAATGGGTCGAGTTGGAGCAATGGCAGCATCAGATTCGTTGAGAGTAGAAGGCGTAAATACACGCGTACAATTAGCTGCGCTTGCAAAAGCATACAACAAGCGCGTTTGCGAAAAGTGGATGCTTGAAGGCGTAACGATTCTAGACCCAGAAAACACGTGGATTGAAGACGATGTTGTTTTGCAAGAAGACGTTACGGTACTTCCAGGGTGCTTCTTGCAAGGGCAAACGATTGTTAAAAGCGGTGCGGTTGTAGGACCATACACTACGCTTATCGATGCGCAAGTAGATGAAGACGCGGTTGTGGAGCGCTCGCGTGTGCAGGAATCACATATTTGCCGCGCTGCAAACATTGGTCCGTGGACGTATTTGCGACCAGGAAATGTGCTTGGCGAGGAGAGCAAAGCGGGCGCGTTTGTGGAGATGAAGAAAGCGCATATTGGAAACGGAACTAAGGTTCCACACTTAAGCTACATGGGCGACGCTGATTTGGGAGAGCACACGAATATCGGCGGTGGCACAATTACAGCAAACTACGACGGTGTGCATAAGAATCACACGACTATTGGCTCTAACGCGCATGTTGGCGCAGGAAACCTGTTTGTAGCTCCCGTTACTGTTGGAGATGGAGTTACAACGGGTGCAGGATCTGTTGTGCGTCACGATGTTCCAGCGGATTCCATGGTGTATTCAGAAAATACGCAGCACGTTGTAGAAGGCTGGAAGCCAGCTTGGGAGCGTTAGTTCGCTAGTTCGATAGTTAAGGAGAAACAATGGCAGCTTTAGAAAGCTCTGTTAACGCGATTAGGATTGCTGCGGCTGCAGCCGATAGGTTAAAAGCCACTAATATCCAAGCTTTTGACGTTAGCAATCTGCTTGGAATTACAGACGCAATGCTGGTTGTTTCTGCATCTAACGAGCGTCAAGTCTTAGCTGTTAGCGAAGAAATCGAAAAAGACTTGTACTTAAAAGACAATAAGCGTAAAGCTTTATCTCGAGAAGGCTTAGAACTAGCGCAGTGGATTTTGCTTGATTTTGGCGACTTTGTGGTTCATATTATGCACGAGGAAGCGCGCGAGTTTTATCGCCTTGAGCGCTTGTGGAATGATTGCCCTACAATTGATTTGCAACTTCCAGAGCATGATGAGAGCGATGCACATGGCGATGATGGCGATGATGTGCAAAATGGCGATCAAGAGTCTGAAAGGTAGCGCAAGATAATGGTGGATTTTGTTGAAAGCGCGACGCAAATTGCGCATAATGCAAATAAAAACAGCGCTCACGAGGGTATTGCGCGTTCTGTAATGCTTGTTCGCCATGGCCAGACGCCTTATAATGCTCAATTTAGACTTCAAGGCATGATTGATATTGCTTTAGATGAGTCTGGAATAGACCAGGTGACTCGCTCTGGCAAGGCTTTGCGCGTGCTATTTGGAGCTTCCGACTTAGAAGACCCAAAGAATCCAAATAGCCAGGAGCACGTGCGCATTACTCCAGAAGAAGCAGACGCGAGTTTTGTTGCAATTGCTTCTCCGCTTATTCGCGCTCAGCAAACGGCGCATGCTTTTGCAGATAAGATTGAGCTTAATGTTCACGTTGAAAATGGCGTGCGCGAGCGCTTTTTTGGAGAGTGGGAAGGCCTTAATCGCCAGCAAATTAACGAAAAATGGCCTGAAGATTTTAAGTCATGGGTTGATGGCAAAGGTGGTGAACTCAACCACGGTGCAGAAACTAAGCAAGAAGTTGGCGAGCGCGCGGCGAAAGCTGTTGAGGATTGGGCGCGCAAAACTGGCTCGGATCGCGATTTGCTAGTGTTTTCGCACGGCTCTTGCCTATCTCAAACTGTTCATAAGCTTCTTGGATTAGACAATGTAGATCCTTCTTATAAGACGATTGGTGGAATGGGAAACGGTCGTTGGGCGCGTTTAATTCCAAGTCTTAACGCGGATGGTTCAATCCATTGGCGTTTGGATGCTTACGATCAAGGCCCTGCAGCCGACCCTACAAGTCAGCGTCTTATTCGCATTTGGGGAGCAGCTTAATCTGCGTAATCTCTCCTTTTTACCGCTTATATTTCGAAAACTACCGTTTAGCGATTTTGTAAAGACAGACTATTTACAGTGCCGTATAGTCAAAATTACAAAACAAAAAGCTAGCAAACGCTAAGAAAAGTTAGCAAAGCTAGCAAAAGCTAACGGTAGTATACGGAAGGGAGGCTTGATGAAAGTAACAATTGCTATTGTGCCGCCAGAAGAGGAGCAGAACGCTCAATTGTCAGTTCACAATATTGACGATAATCTTAAACGCATTATAGCCAATTTGCAAAG
Source organism: Gardnerella sp. KA01002 (assembly GCF_049244015.1). Taxonomy (NCBI): domain Bacteria; kingdom Bacillati; phylum Actinomycetota; class Actinomycetes; order Bifidobacteriales; family Bifidobacteriaceae; genus Gardnerella; species Gardnerella sp. KA01002. The sequence continues at coordinate 996,265 of NZ_CP058365.1, read as the reverse complement.
CATTGATTCTAAAAATGCAAAAGCAAGTAACACTGAAAATAATACTGTAAATGCGGAAAATAGCAACAATAATTCATTTATATATGGTTATATTAACGATTCGATTATTGTTATGCACGAGCCAGATGTGATTATGATTTGCGTAGAAAATTCGCGCGTAATCATCCACAGTGATAAAGGCGAGTGCGTTTCTTACAAGCGCCTAATGGATTTTGACAATCCGCAATTCGCGTCGTTTGTGCGCATATCTAAATCCGCAATCGTGAACTTGAATCGCATTGTTCGAGTAGATCCAGGATTCGGCGGAAGTATGAGCGTAAAAATGGACGACGGAAGCGTTGAGTGGATTAGTCGCAGATGCTTAGCAGGATTCAAAAAGCGCTTAGGAATGTAGTTTTAAGCGTAGTCAAATATAAAACTATCAAAAATTTTAATACTAATTTTTTAATACTTAAAAAGGAAATGATTATTATGGAAAAGCAAGTTACAACTTTAGGCAAAACAATGGCAAAAAACATTGTCAAAGGCATTGGCATAGGGTGCACTATTTTTACTGCAATCAGTTTTGTATCTAGCCTGTTAGCGCATAGCGCAGTTGGAAACAGAATTGCATCTTATGCTGTAGCATCGTTTGTTATAGGCATAGGCTATGGAGTGTTCGCTATTTTTTGGTCGAATGAGCGTATGTCAAATCTCGCAAAATTCGTTTTTGCGCTAGTTCCACCAATTGCTATTCAATTTATTGTATCGGTGATTGTTGGGTGGATTTCATTCAAAGATGGGCCAGCTGTGATTTGCGGATGGATTGTATTCACTGTTATTTTCCCGATTGCGATTGCTGCAATAATTTATTACTTCGAGAAGAAGAAAGCGGAAGAAATGAACGCTAGGTTGCAAGCATTGCGTAAAGAAAACAAGTAAATTAGTGACAATTAAATAATCAAATAAAAATTAATCAAATAAAAATTGAGTGGTGTTCATCTTCGCCATTGAGGACGAACGCCACTCGATATTGTATTCCGCGTATTAGAGACCTAAAAATTCGGCGTTTTGTTAGATTTTTACTAAAAATTAGTATTTTGACTAATCTTTAGTAATTGTCTTTCCAGCATTAGCTCCAGAAGTCAAATCCTGAATCTCATTAATCTCCATAACAGGAACGGCAGCAGGCTTCTTTGTGCCCTTTTCTTCGGCAACGCGAACTTGCTCATTGTAAATCGCGTCATCCGTGTGAAGCGTAACAGTTCCGCGGAAGCGATAGCCCTTCTTTTCTGCCAAATTTGCAACCGCTACAACCAACTGGCTGCCATCTTGCAAGTTCTTAAAATGCTGACCTGCAGTGCGCTCGTGGTAAGCAAGGTGATTATCGTCTAGAACAAACATTGACATCTTTGGTCCAAGATCAAGCTCTCCATCTTTGCTAATCGTTGCAATCCAAGCCAAATTGTTCTCAATAAAAGTCTTCATATCTTCACTAAGAGTTGCCATGTTGAGTCCTTTCTTCAACTGATTATTTTGCAATCGCGCAATCATATGATTATGATTCAATCACATCTAAGATTACGCGCAATCCTGCATATAAATGCTTAAAATTCGACAAGTTTTTGCAAAAACGCCTAAACTTGTGACATAAATCACCAATTGCACAAAGTGCAAACGTAATTTTCCGCACTTTGTACCATATTTGACCTAAATCACGTACAAAAAGCGGAAAATCGCTAACGCGCTACGCTTTAAGCGAAAAGGCAGGTCGTCGCGCAAGAAAAATCTCGAATCTCGGTGATAAAAACCACGCAAAAGTCCTAGCATGTAAGAGGGCTGGGTGATTCTTGGTCGAACAATATAAGAGCGGCAGCCGATACCAAATAATCCAATGATCAACCACTACAAACAAACCTCAACACAAAAACAAAATCAAAGACAAAACGGAACAACCGCAACTCTAGACTACACGTAATAGGCGGAGCGTTGTGAGACAAGGATTAGCCAGCCCTCTCACAATAGTAAACAGAGAATACCGTTCGCGCGGTCTAAGCGCGCTCACGTCTTCGCTTGCGTTGAAAGCACACTGTGCTTTCAACCTTAAGCAAGCTCAGCGCTCCGAATTACCTTTTCGCGCTACGCTTTAAGCGAAAAGGCAGGTCGTCGCGCATCAATCATTAATCGTAAATATTAAGGTAAAGTCGCAGTGTGTACAACCAATTCAGTTGTCAATTAGGAAATTTTCCGAAGGAACGCCGATAGGTTGTACTTTTCTTGTTTTTGTGGCTATTCTATAAAGTTTATAAGGCAATTTAGCTACCTTAAAGAAAAATTTAATGTTATAGACTTGTGATTTGCAAGAAATTGAGGGGAGTGACATGAGTGAAATAAATAGCGCGGTTCAACCAAGACAGAATAATCGAATTAACGTAAACTTCGCGCGAATCATGTTGCTCTTATGCGCTGCAATTTGGGGCGGAAGCTACGTCTCATCTAAATACGCTCTAGAGGTATTCCCACCTCAATGGCTTATGGGAGTTCGCATGCTTGGAGCGTGCATAATAATGGGCGCAGTCTTCTTTAAAACAATCCGCAAAAATTTTACTAAAAAGCTGATAATTCCTTCGCTTTTAACAGGTGTTACATACTACGCATCTTTAGTTACTCAAACAGAAGGATTAAGGTGGATAGATCCAGGTAGAAGTGCTTTTCTTACAGCCGCCTACTGTGTTATAGCGCCATTTTCAGCTTGGATGATTATTAGAAAAAAGCCAACGCTTTTAGGAATTATTGCTGCTTTAACATGCGTTGTGGGCGTTGGATTCGTTGCATTAAAGCCAGGATCTCTTGTTCTTACACTTTCTCACGGAGATGTTTTAACTCTTATTTGCGCGGCTGTTTTTGCGTTTAACTTAACATACTTAGCGTATTATTCTAGACAATACAATCCCGTTGCTTTAACATTCGGCCAGTTTAGTGTTTCTGGAGTTCTATTTTTGTGCGGAGCTGCAATAAGTGAGCCTTTGCCTAATTTTAATGCTGAAGATAATTGGATTACGTTTACAAACATGTTCTATCTTATAGTGATAGTAACTGTTCTTGCGCAAATTATTCAAAACTATACTCTGATTTATCTTTCAACAGCTAACGCTTCCGTGATTATGTGCACAGAATGCTTGTTTACATTGCTATTTTCTAGCATTCTATACAACGAGCGCGTAACAAGCGTTGCTTTTATTGGCTTTGCATTGATTTTTGCTGCGATTCTGCTTGCAAGTTTGGCAGAACATATTGAGCTTATAAAAATCAAAAATAAGCAGAAAATTTCTGAAACAGAGTCTAAAGTTGCATCTGCAGCAGCATCTACAATTTAAATAGTTGTCAATTTAAATAGTTGTCAATAATTGTCAATTTGAATAGTAGTAAATAATAATTTTGTAAGGTGGTACTTGTGAAGAACTTCTTCAAAGGAATATCGTTTACGCAAGTGCTGGCTGGTTCTTTAGCAGCTGTTACAGCATTCCTTCTATCGTCAAAAATCGGTATAGCAGGATCAGTAATTGGTGTTGCAATAGGTTCGATTGTGTCTGCTGTAGCATCGCAACTTTATCAAAATGTTATTCACGCGTCTTCAAAAAAGATCCAGTCTTCTTCTGCATTAAAATCAGTTTCAAGCCATTATGCAGATGATGACACTAAAGTTGTAAATAATGCACGATTTATTGCATTAGAGGATGATATGCCAGAAGAATATGAGGTTCATGAAGCGAACGAACCTCGCAGAATAAAAACAGTTAGAAAAGTTATGGCTACTGCCTCTGGGCAAAATACTGATAATAGCGTTGATAACACAAGCATTATGGAATTGTCTTCATTAAGAAAGATGAAAGAAGAAGATAATTCGCTTTCGGAAGGAGATTCGGATTCTCTGCTTACGCTAACCGACGCAAAGCGTAGATTAGGCAACAATAGTGATTATGACTATGCAAAGCAGAAAAAATACGTGGATGATGAGTCAAGGTACAAACGACTTACTATTTTAGTTGCTGTTCTTAGCGCCCTTGCTGCGGTGATTATTACTGCTGGCATGGTTCTGTTGTTTACGCAAGGAAAAGGCACTGATAATTTAAACAATTTACCGCAGAATCCTGCGCAAAATAACAATCAGACTAATAGGGGAAATCAGACTCCTGAAAATGGTGAGAATAATCGTATTCAAAATCAGAATCAAGATTCAGGCAACTATTCTAAATCTAATGAAGACAATAAGAATGATGAGAATGGTTCGGATAAAAAACCGTCTGATAAAAAAGATGCGAATAATCATGAAGGAAACTCTTTAGATGATAAAAACTCTTCGAATAGTGGTGATTCAAAGGGTGCGGATGGATTAAACAATTCTGGATCTGACTCAAAATCTAGCGGATCTAAGGGTGATTCTTCACAAAACACAGATTCTGGATCGGCTTCGTCTCCTTCATCTCCTTCTTATTCTTTACCTAATGGTGCAGATGGTGGTACTTCTGTACAGCAGGGAGAATCTGGATCGCAACAATCATCGGGTAGTGGCGAATAATAGTTTTATGCGGCAAGAAATCCATATTTTTACAACAAAAATTGAGGAGTTTACGACACGCCGAGTTTGGTTGGTAGCAAAATCTGTTGTATTCTATCAAAGGTTCGTTTGAGCCGCACAATTAAAACGGGGCTATGGCGCAGCTGGTAGCGCATCTCCATGGCATGGAGGGGGTCGGGGGTTCGAATCCCCCTAGCTCCACAATTTGAAACGTCACTTCTAAGCGAGGTGGCGTTTTTTGTTATATTTCGATACGTATCCTATATACTTATAAGTCCTAGGTGCATAAACTTTATCGCATAAAATTTATATGCCGTAAATTGTTAAACAAAAGTCGAAAGTAAAAAGTCGAAACTAAAAACTAAAAGTCAAAAATAGAAAATAGAAAATAAAAGATAGAAAATCGGAGGGAAGATTTACATCATGCTAAGACGCTCTTGGAAAACAGTATGCAAAATAGCCAATAATGAGCGTACATCTGGGTTAATTATGCTCGGATTTGCTTTAGCTGGATTAATGCTTGCAAATTTGCCATTTACGTCTCCGATTTTTGAAGCTGTTTCTCACACTCAAATAGGAATTCCGTACACAAATATTCACATGTCGATTAGCCACTGGGTTCAAGACGGCGTGCTAACTATTTTCTTTCTTACAGTTGGTTTAGACTTAAAACACGAGCTTATTGCAGGATCGCTTAGAGACCCTCGCGCGGCAGCAATGCCAATGATTTGCGCGATTGGTGGTATGGTTGTTCCTCCTATTCTTTTTGCGGGAACTGTTACAATATTCTCGGAGTTGCACGCTGGTCAAGAGATTATGCGACTTACTTCTGGAGCGCTTCCGTCTTTAGACATGGTTCGCGCTGGCTGGGCTATTCCTACGGCAACAGATATAGCATTCTCGCTGGCTGTTCTTGCGCTTTTTGCTAAAACGCTTCCTAAAGCATTGCGCGCATTTTTAATGACTCTGGCTACAGTAGACGATCTTCTTGGAATCGCATTAATCGCATTGTTCTTCTCTTCGCTTAACGCATGGTATTGGTTTGTAGGCGTTGTTTTATGCGGATTAGTATGGACTATGCTTGTGCGATTAAAGCGCGTTCCATGGCCTGTTGTGGCTCTTGTTGGCTTGCTTGCGTGGGTTATGATGTATCAAGCTGGCGTTCACCCAACTCTTGCAGGCGTAATGGTTGGTTTGCTAACTCCTGCGCATCTTGTTCACGGCGAAAAGTCGCTTAGAGCCGAAAGGTATCGACAGAAAATTCAGCCTTTGTCTTCTTTGTTTGCGCTGCCAGTTTTTGCGCTTTTTGCAACTGGAGTTCATTTTGAAACATTGACTTGGCAGCTGTTCTTGTCTCCAATACTAATTGCGATTACGATTGCGCTAGTTGTTGGAAAGCCACTTGGAATTATGATTACTGCTTGGTTTGCTAAGAAAGTTATTGGCTTGCGCGTTCCAGACGATTTGCGCGTTCGCGACCTTTTGCCTACAGCATGCGCGTGCGGAATTGGTTTTACTGTGTCTTTGCTAATCGCTTCGCTTGCATACAGCGACGCGGATCTTTCGGGAGAAGCGCGATTCGGCGTGCTAGTGGCGTCTATTATTGCGGCTGCTGTTTCGGGATTTATGCTTGCAAAGCAATCGAATCATATGGAAGAAGAATTAGACGATATTGAAGAGTGACTTTAATGCGTTTATTTAACGCGATTACAAGACGACTAGAAAGTGACTAGAAAGTTCTAAAGGTGACTTATGGTTTCTAATAATAATTTAGATAATTTAGGTAATTTAGATAGTTTAGATAATTCTGGTAAATCTGATAATCCAGATAATGCTTGCGACTTGCGCGCGCAAAGCGAACAGAATTCACCTTGGAAAGACACTTATTACAGCGGCGCCGTAATGATGCGCGGACCAATGATTCCTAAGGAAAGCACAACGGAAACGCTATTGCAACACGATTTGCCTAACGGAGATTTGCAAGATAATCATGCGTGGCAAGGACTTGACCCTTGGAGAGTTCTTAGAATACAAGCCGAATTTATTGATGGTTTCGACGCTTTGGCAAAACTTGGATTAGCTGTTAGCGTGTTTGGCTCTGCACGAATAAAGCCAGATGCGCCAGAATACAGTAGCGCTCGCATAATGGGCAAAGAGCTTGTAAAACGCGGTTTTGCGGTGATTACGGGCGGCGGACCTGGAATTATGGAAGCGGCAAATCGCGGAGCGGCAGAAGCTGGCGGAACAAGCGTGGGGCTAGGAATCGAATTGCCTCACGAGCAGGGCTTAAACCAATGGGTGAATCTTGGAATGCAATTTCGTTACTTTTTTGTTCGCAAAACAATGTTCCTAAAATATTCTTCGGGAATTATTGTGTGCCCAGGCGGTTTTGGCACAATGGACGAGCTTTTTGAGTCGCTTACGCTTGTTCAAACGCATAAGGTTTCTAAAATTCCTGTTGTTCTTTTCGGCAGTGAATATTGGAAAGGCCTTATGAATTGGATTGAAACTACAGTTAAAGAAAGAGGACTTATATCGTCTTTTGACCCTAGTTTGCTTGCGATTACAGACGATCCTCTAGAAGCTGTGCGAATTGCAACTGGAGACAAGTTTATTAATTAGTCTTAGCTAGTTTTGGCTAGTTTTCCTTCATTTTTCGCTCATTTATAAGCGTTGTAAGTTGCCAAATTTCTTCTCCAACGTCGATTCCGCGTGGGCATTGCCTGGAGCATGCTCGCACGGATTGGCACGCGCTTATGCCGTCGCTAGAATCCGCCAAGTCTAATCTTCGATTAGTGGCGTTATCTCTAGAATCGTTAATAAATCGCGCAGCATTTATAAGCGCTGCAGGCCCAATAAACGCTTCTCCGCCTGCATAGACTGGGCAAATTCCTTCACACACTCCGCACATTATGCAATTGCTTAAAAGCTCAAACTTTGCAAGCTGCTCTGGGTGCTGCAAAAACTCAATAATCGCAAGTTTTCCGCTGCTGTTTCTTGTTTGAACATCTTGCGCTTGCAAATATGGCTCGAGTCTTTTAAGCTGTGCAATCATTGGGGAAAGATCGCAAATAAGATCTCTTTGAATAGGAAAGCCTGAAAGTGGCGCAACCTCAATAATGCCAAAGCTTCCATTTTGGATTAGTGAAGATATCTCTTGAGATTGAACTTGCAGATTGTGATTTTCATCGGCTGTTGGTGTTGGTGTTGGTGTTGCGGAAGCTTGCGACTTTACGCTACCAGTTTTTCTAAAACCGCTTGATCTAACACCTTGAGTTTGTGTATTTTGCCTAGCGTTTTGGGCGATTGTGGCTGTGCAAAGTAAAGTGGGCATGCCGTTTACGTTTGCAGCATCCGATCCGCAAACGCCGTGACCGCAAGAGTATCTAAATGCCAAAGTGGGGTCTATTGTGCGCTTAATTTTAAGCAAGCAGTCTAAAATCGTGTCGTTTTTGCGCGCGCGAATCGTATAATCTTGAATCCAATGTTTTCCGCTTAATGGTTTAGCTGGTAAATCGCCAGAATTTTGCGTTGGAAATGGGCTACTTTTGCGCTTTTTTGCAAAAGGGCTTTCTCTGTGCCTTCTAACTAAACCAGGGGAGTTAGTGGAGGCGATTGGTGCTGAATCGGTGGCTGAATCGGTGGCTGAATCGCCAGCAACCAACGAATCGCAAGAACCGTCATTTGGAGTAAAACGAGAGACGCGAAAAGTCACAAAAGCTTCATCGCTTGTAGTGCAATCTTGATTATTAGAATGCGCAAAGTTGCGTCTAAAATCGTCAACCATTTGCGCATACCTCCAATTCATATAATTCTAGTTTGCCATAATACTTGCACAGAAATACTTGAGCGAAAATGCAGAAGCAGAAATACTTGAGCGAATCACAGAAGTAGCAAAAATGTTGGCTGCGCCTAACGTTAGGCTTAAATTATGACAGATGCTTTGTTTTTGCTGGATACGAATAAAGACGATGCGCCCGTTCTTGCAAATGGGATTGAAGAAGGGTGGACTCTTAGCTTGCCTCAACACGTTAAAAGGCACGCAATAAGCGCAATGCGACTTTCGGATGGCGATTCGCTAGACCTTTCGGACGGCAAAGGAGTGCGAATTCACGCAACGATTACAGACAGCGAAAACGGCTTAGTTAGAGTAGATTCGTTCATAAAAGAACCAGCGCCAACAACCCGATTAACGCTTATTCAGGCTCTCGCAAAAACGGGTCACGACGAGCAAGCAATAGACATGGCTACCCAAATTGGTGTAGACGAAGTAATTCCTTGGTGCGCAAATAGGTCGATTTCAAAATGGAAGCCAGGGCGCACAGATAAGCGATGGAATCAAGTGCTTGAGGCTGCAACGGAGCAATCGCGCAGAGCGTGGATTCCACAGCTTTTAGAACCAGTTACAAGCAAGCAGATTCTAGCGATTTGTAGGCGTGCATGCGTTTATGGAAGCCTTGTAGTTGTTTTGCATCAAGACGCAACGGATTCTTTTAGTCAAATCGAAAACTACGTAAACGACTTAACGGAAAAATGCTTAAAAGATGGCAAAACGCGCACTGTTTATGTAGTTGTGGGGCCAGAAGGCGGAATTAGCGAAGAAGAAGTGCAAAGTTTTATAGACGCTGGCGCCAAAAGTTGCGTTTTAGGAAGCAATATTTTACGCGCATCTACAGCAGGGCCAGTATGTTTATCGTTGCTTTCTAGAGCACTTGGCAGGTATGAGTAGTAAGCAATCTTTGCAAGCTTTGTGCGTGTTTTGTGTAAAATAGTAAATGGTGTTCGGCAATAAGAATTGCAACAAGAATTGCAATAAGAATTATTGAAAAGTGGGCAAAATAATGGATAAAGCATGCAAAACATACAAAACTGACGACGATTGCATTTTTTGCAAGATAATTGATGGGCAAATCCCAAGCAGCAAAGTGTATGAAGACGATGAAGTAGTGGCTTTTAAAGATATTAATCCGCAAGCCAAGGTGCATGTTTTGATTGTTCCGCGCAATCATTACAAGAATGTTGCAGATCTTGCTCAAAATGATTCTGATGTTTTGGCTCATATTGCATGCGTTGCGCAAAAAATTGCAAACGACTTTTATAATGGCGATTATCGCCTTGTTTTCAACACTGGTTTGGGAGCTGGTCAAACCGTGTTCCATGTTCACGCTCATGTTTTAACAGGCGAAAAACTTGAAGAAGGTAGTTTATAAATCGTGGCAAATAGTACAACGCGTATTGTTCAAATTCCAAGCGAATTAAGCCCAGTTGCTGTTTTGGGAGCAGCAGATTCAAACTTAAGAGAGTTGGAGAAGGCTTTTCCAAGCATAGATATTTCCGTTCACGCGGATTGTGTGAAAATCGTATCTAGAAGCGCAAGAAGCGAGGAAGACGCTTGCAAAGCCGAACACGCGTTGCGCAAAATAGTTGATTGCGCTTACGAATCTCCTGTTGATTCTTATGCTGTAAAACGCATGCTAGAAAGAGATATGCTTAAAGGTAGCGAGCATAATGTGCGAATCGATAGAATTGGGCACAATGGTGGAGTTTTAGGCGGAGCGTTTAGCGGATTAAAGTCTTTTGGTACTGGAGCTGAATCTGGCTTTGGAACTGGCGCAATGGAAAGCGATTTTGCGCGCGGTTCTGCCGATTTAATGCCATCTAGTGAAGATGCTAAAAGGCGCGCAATGAGCAGAAAAGCGCGAATGGCTAAAGGTGTTATAACGTTTGCAGGAGGAAATCCTGTTCGCGCAAAAACAGCGGGTCAAACAGCTTATGTTCAAGCAATGGAATCAAATACTGTAACGTTTGGAATTGGGCCTGCTGGTACTGGAAAAACGTATTTAGCGGTTGCTAAGGCTGTTAGAGCTTTAGAAGATGGGCGAGTGCGAAGAATAGTGTTGACGCGCCCTGCTGTAGAAGCTGGGGAAAATCTTGGATTCTTGCCTGGAACGCTAAACGACAAAGTAGACCCATATTTAAGGCCGCTTTATGACGCGCTTTCCGACATGTTGGGAGCGCCGCAACTTAAGAGGTATATGGACGAGAACGTTGTGGAAGTGGCGCCGCTTGCATACATGAGAGGTCGCACGCTTAATGACGCTTTTGTTATTTTAGACGAAGCGCAAAATGCTACTGTTCAGCAGCTTAAGATGTTTTTGACGCGTCTTGGATTTAACACCACAATGGTGATTACAGGGGATAGAACGCAAGTTGATTTAGCGGTTCCAAAATCTGGATTAGCTTCGATTGAGAACGTGCTGAAAGACGTTAAAAGCATTGCGTTTGTTCACTTAAATGCGCAAGACGTTGTTAGGGCCGAGCTTGTTGGGCGAATCGTAGAAGCGTATGAAGCGTGGGAAAATCGCGAGGCTGATTTTAGGCGCGAGAAGGCTAGAAATAGGAAAAGTCTTGAGTCGCAAGCAGCCAACGAATCGCAAAGTCTTGAGAGGAATATCAAGTAATAATGAGTGTTGAAGTGATGAACGAAACCGTTTGGCAAATCGACCCAAAAATATTCTCCGACCTTGGAATGTGGGTTTTGCAACAAATGCGAGTAAGCGTTCAATCCGATTTGTCAATTACTTTTGTGGACCCAGAGCCAATCGCTAGTCTTCACGAAAAGTGGATGGACTTAGAAGGTCCTACAGACGTTATGAGCTTTCCAATGGACGAGCTGACTCCTGGAAGCGACGACAAAGTGAGTGAAGGAATGCTTGGAGACCTTGTGATTTGCCCGTGGGTGGCGGCTCAACAGGCAGCAGCGGCAGGGCATAGCACAATGGAAGAGATGCTATTGCTCACGATTCACGGAATGTTGCATTTGCTTGGATACGATCACACTACGCCTCAAGAAGAAAAGCAAATGTTTGGCTTGCAAAGGCAGCTTTTGCTAACGTTCTTTGCGGCTAGATCTGGCGAGCTTTACGACGCCACTTTGCCAGCTGGTGCCGTAAATGAGCTGGAAGAATACGAGAAAAATCATGCTAAATAACATTACAATTCCGCCGATTCCCGATTTGCCTGCACATATGTGGGCTTGCTTGTGTGCAATTGCAATAGTCGCAGTTTTGCTTGTGTGGCTTTCGCTTGCAATGGCGGCGGCGGAAGGGGCTGTGCCAAGAGTTACAAGGTCTAGTCTTAATAATCTTATGATTGAAGAGCAAACGAACGATAACGAAAGTCAAGTCGTTCGCTTGAGGAAGCTTGCTAGAATTCGCAGAGCAAAAAAGCTTATAGCAGATAGGTATGCTACGAGCGGAGCGTGCGCATTTGTGCGAATCGTGTGTAACGTGTTGGACGGCGTGGCTTTTTCTGCAATCGCGGCGACTCTTGGTGCGCCTCTTTGGTTAACGCTATTAATCGGGCTAATAGTTGCAATGATTGTTGCAATTGTTTCTGTTCTTGTGCGGCCAAGAGCAGTGGGAGCGGCTCAGCCAGTTTTTAAGCTGATGCGCTTGTCTAGAATAATTTCGATTGCTGTTTTTATGAATCCGTTTGCAAAAATCGCAAGTCGTGGAGATTCGCAAAATCAAAGCCAAAATCATAAGAAGAATGCTGCTCTTTCCGACGATGAAGAGTTGGAAAATATTCAATTAGATCAAGCTAAAGCGAGTATCGATAGGCTTGTGGAAGCAAACGATTTTGACCCAGAAGTTTCAGAGATGATGCGCAACGTGCTTACGCTTTCCGACACGTTAACGCGCGAAATCATGGTTCCGCGAACCGATATGATTTGTGTTAAAAACGACGAAACGCTGGAAAATTTCCTAAAATTGTGCTCAAGATCTGGATTTTCTCGCGTGCCTATAATTGGCGAGTCGGTTGACGATTTGGAAGGAATCGCGTATTTAAAGGATGCTGTGCGCGCAACCGTGTTTAATCCAGCAGCATCTGAGCGCGCAGTTTCTACGATTAGTCGAAGCCCAATGCTTGTACCAGAGTCCAAGCCAGTGGATGATTTATTCCACGAAATGCAGCGAATCCGACAACATGTTGCCGTTGTTGTAGACGAATATGGCGGAATTGCAGGGCTTGTTACGATTGAAGACGCGATTGAGCAAATTGTTGGAGAGCTAGAAGACGAGCACGATCGCACTCAGCACGCGGATCCGCAAGAGGTGAGTAAGGGTGTATGGAAAATGCCTGCGCGCACGCCTATCGCCGATTTGGAAGATATTTTTGAAGTGCATATAGACGAAGACGATGTAGACACTGTGTTTGGGTTGCTTACCAAGTTGCTTGGAAACGTGCCGATTGTTGGGTCGAGTGCTGTGACGAGAGGTCTTAAGCTAACCGCGGTTGATTCTGCTGGGCGACGCAAGAAAGTCTCCACGATTCTCGTTGAGCGAGATATTCAAGGATTTAAAGATATTCAAGGTCTTAAAGAAGACGATAGCGCTGGAAAGAGCGGCGGAAAGAGTGACAGCAAGGCTGATGCCAAGAATAATGGCAAGAATGGCGATAAAGATAGTAGTAAAGATAGCGAATCATCGCAAGTTGATGGCGATAAATAGTGTTGAATTATGAATGATATGAAAGATGTTAATGATATGAGTGACGATATGGAAGATATGGAAGATATGAATGACGAAATGTTTGCTAATTTAGATCCTTCTCTAAAAGCGAGCGTAGAAGTGCCTGATTTTAACGGCTATAAATCGGGATTTGTTGCTGTAGTAGGCAGACCAAATGTTGGAAAATCAACGCTTATGAACGCGCTAATCGGAACGCAAATCGCAATCGCGTCTTCTCGCCCAGAAACAACGCGCAAGGCGATCCGCGGAATCTTAACAACTCCAAACGCGCAAATGGTGTTAGTTGATACGCCAGGAATCCACCGGCCGCGCACTTTGCTAGGTCAACGTTTGAATGACATTGTAGACGAGTCGCTTGCGGATGTGGATGCTATTGCTTTCTTGCTTCCAGCAGATCAAGAGATTGGGCCTGGAGATAGAAGAATCTTGAGCCGACTTCGCTCCGACTTTGCCAAAAAAGATGCGTCTGGAAACTGGGTGTGGAAGGTTCCGCTTATTGGAATCGTAACTAAAATTGATACGCTAAGCCGCGATGAGTTGGTGTCTCATTTGATTGAGATTCAACAGTTTGCTGATTTTACTGATATTGTGCCAGTTAGCGCTTTGGAACGCGACAATGTTGACGAAGTTAAGAAGGTTTTGATTGACAATCTTCCAGAAGGCCCGAAGATGTATCCAGACGATCAGCTTAGCGAGGAGAGTCCTTCTAGCATGATTGCGGAGCTGATTCGTGGGGCTTTTCTTGAGGAACTTGACGACGAGTTGCCACATTCGCTGGCGGTTGTTGTAGATGACATTGTGCGCCCAGGCGATGGAGGTGATGCGCAATATGACGATAATAAAGCGCATGTGATTGTGTCGGTGTATGTTGAGCGCGATTCGCAAAAGCCAATTATTATTGGGCGCGGTGCGGAGCATCTTGTGCGCGTTAAGAAGCGTTTGCGCACTGCAGTGAATCGTATTACGGGCACTAAAGCTGTGCTCGATTTGCATGTGAAGGTTGCAAAGGGGTGGCAGAGCGATCCTAAGAAGCTTGAGCGCTTGGGTTTCTAGCGCGACGACCTGCCTTTTCGCTTAGAGCGTAGCGCGAAAAGGCAATTCGGAGCGCTGAGCTTGCTTAAGGTTGAAAGCACGGTGTGCTTTCAACGCAAGCGAAGACGTTCGCACGGCTAATCCGTGCGAACGAGGACCTGCCTTGTAGTGTGTTTGTACCTAAAATACGGCGTGTCGTCATACAAACGCACTACATGAAGCGTCGTTTTTTCCGCATTTTGTTGCTGATTTTCGTGTGTAGAGCTACAAAAAGCGGGATCGTGTGTAGATACAAAAAACCGCGGAAGACTAGTCAATTATAAGACCAGTTAACCGCGGTTTTATTTTTGTTTTTTAGTTTTGATTATGGGCGACGATGGCGAGCGAAGTAAGTGCCGCCTCCGATTGCTGCGATTCCTGCAACAACAGCCGCTAGAGCTGCAACAACCTTAAGCGTAGTGTTGTTGGATGCGCTTTGCGCTCCGTCTTGTGCGCCGCCAGAAGCTTGAGCGTTCTTAGACTCATCCTTGGATTCACTAGATTCACTCTTGGAATCATTCTTGGATTCGCTCTTAGACTTGCTCTTTGCAGAATCCTTTGCGTCGTTCTTTGCATTATCCTTATTGGACTCGCTCTTAGCAGCAGAATCCTTAGCAGCATCTTGTGCTTTAGCAAGATCTTTAGCAAGATCCTTAGCTGCAGCTTTAGAGCCAGATGCAAGAGCAGCTGCTATGCGGTTAGCGCTGCTTGCGCTAAGAGTGTTAGTGTGCGCAGCTCCTGCAACATTATTCGCTGCAACGCCATTATCATTTTGAGCATTTGCACCGTTAGCACCGTTAGCATCGTTTGCGCTTTGCGATTGTGCAGCTGGAATAGCAGCGTGGAATCCGAGTTGCTCGCTGCCGAATAAGTTGTTTGCGTATCCTGCAAGATACTGGTTGTAGTAGTTCTCGAAGGATTCGCTAGAACTCGTACTGTTGCTCGTGTTATTCTGCGTTGCGCTAGTTGAACCAGTATTCTGATTAGCGTTGCCCGATTCTACTTCTTTAGATGGGGTAGGAGCAGGCGTTAAATCTGTGCTTGCGTCATGAGACGGATTTGTTTGTGGCACTGTTGGAGATTCATTATTACCACCATTATTGCCACCATCACCATTATTCTCATTATCTGAAGTCACCAGCGAATTTACGTCCTTTAAAGTCTTATCTAAAGTACTAGTAGATTCATTAAGAGACTGTTCCACTGCATCAAGCGTTGTAAAACGAAGAATAAGCGTATTCTCAAAATTATTGAAGCTTTGATTTACGGCAGCAAAAGTAGCGTTGTACCTTTCAATTACGTTATTTTTAGCTCCAGCCAAAAGCGTCTTAACTTTCTCATGCAATTCAGCAACTTTTTGCTTTGCTTGCAAAACTTGCATTTTAACGTTTTCAGCCTTTTTCTTTGCTGATTCAAATTGGCTTTGAGCTTCTTTTGTAATGCGTTGTGCTTGCTCAATAGCAGACTTTGCTTCATTAGCTTTTTGCTTAGCTTGAGCGGCTTTAGCAGCAGCATCAGATACTAACTTAGTTGTATTCGACTTAGTAGCATCAGCTTTATTCTTAACTTCGGTTGCTGCAGCTACCTGCTGTTCAGCATCTTGAACTTGCTTTTGAGCTTCTGTAACTTTTCTGTTAGCAGAATCAATTTGTTGGCTTGCATCTTCAATTTGCTTCTGTGCTTTGTTAACTTGGCTTTGAGTTTCCGCAACTTTCTGTTCAGCTTTTTCCTTAGTTTTGTTTGCAAGATTGAATTGTTTCTCTGCTTCACTAACTCTGTTACGAGCAGAATCAAGCAACCGTGTGACACTATCAACAGTTTCATCTTGTTTCGTGACCTTCTCGTTGGCTTCTGCCAAGTTTTTAGCAGCATCATTAGCTTTGATTTGCAAATCGTCTTTAGTAGATTTGAGTTGCTTTACAGATTCTTCAAACTCCCTGATTTTAGCTTGCTTTGCTTCACCAGTTAACTGAGATTGTTTCTCGGCTTCTTCTACATTTGTGCTTGCAACTTTATACTCATTCTCGTATTTCTTTGCTTCAATAGTGAGCTTTGCAAATTCTTCTTGAGATTTTTTTAACTCGTTCTTAGCGCTATCAAAATCGTATGCAGCATTTGTGAAAGCATCCAAGGCGATTTTATTTGGTAAGTTCTTAGCATTCGCAGCATCTATTGAGCTACTAAGAGTTTTAACCTTTCCATTTAGATGCGTGTACTTTGTTTGCCACTGCTGAGCAAGCTTTTTTGCAATAGCTGCATTTTCTTCGATTCCCCAGTCTGCGTTAGGGTCGCCATATTTTTTAGCTTCATTATTTGCTTTTTCTTTCTCGGCTTTTACATGTTCTAATTCTTGTTCTTTTAGCCCCTTAGCGCTCTTTTTGTCTGGCAAATTCAAATCGTATTGTACTTTTCGAAGATTGTACTTAGCTTCAAACAAATTTGCATTTGCTTTATTTGCTTCAGCATTCAGCTTTTGCAATTTAACGATTTCATCTGCATCTTCAGAGGCGCTTCCAGCAGCTTTTTCTTGTTTTAGACTGTTCTCATAACCATCAAGAAGCTCTTTATATTTGGCAACGCTAATCGAATATTCATTGCTTCCGTGCCACACAGCAACATCTTCATTTTTTGTAACAGTTTCTTGTTTCCCGCCAGAAGGTCTAGTCATTTCTTGAATATATAAATCGCCTTCTGCGAAACCGCCAGCACTTATATCTTTTCTAGCAAAAGTAGTGTAATGACCTACGGAAAGACTAAATAAATTAGTTAGCTTGCCATTTTCGTCATTTTCTTCGAATAATCTTGTGTTTGGATTTTGGCTTAATTTCATTCCAAAATCATATTGATTGTCCCTAAGGAATTGCTTACCAGCTTCAGAAAGCTTGTTTTCAATCTTTGTATCGCCATTGAATGTATAGAAGATTCCTGTATCTCTAGCCTCTTCATAGCGATTCTTTTCAATCGTATACCAGCCGTCTAAGGCATTCCACTTATTATCTGTAGGTTTAGGTTCCGTGCTTTGCGTTTTAATTTGCTTTGAGCATGAAGTTTTACCGTCGTCTAGAACTTTGCAATCGTTATTTGAATATTTCATTCGACCATTTTTATGCCCGTCGTAATCTCCCCACGCAAGATTTTCTGCAGTTTTGTACGGTGTAGTGTCCATAACACTAGCGTTATCATACTTTTCATGGTTTACTGCATGATTATTAATAGCAGCAGAGTAGAAGGAATGCACAATGCTTTCGGCAATCAAGCTTAAACGCACGTTTACATTTTGCAACGCGTTGTTATCGTTTCTTCTGTACTCATTTAAAGCATCATAATACTCAGCGGCTTCCTTCATGTTTTGCAAAGAGTCAGCGCTGCCAACTCTACCAAGCCCAGGTTTTACAATATCTTCATACCACGTTGGAGCTTCTATTGTTTGTGCTTCTTTATACGATCCATCTTGGAATTCTTGCCCTGGAATCACATATGATTCGCCTTTAAGAATTTTCTGCGCGCGCTCAGCGTCTGCAATAAGATCTTCGTTTTTGTTATTTTCCTTAGCTTTTTCAGTGTTAATCACATATTGCAAGAACTTGTAGAAGTCAGACTTCTTCTCTAATGAATTTTCTGTATTAGAATCATTTTTGCTTTCAGCATCGTAGACTTTTTCTGCTGCATCTGCTTTTCCTCTAAGATTGTCTAAGTTTTTGTAAGATTCAACTAGCTTTTTGTAATCACCGATTTTTTCTAGTTCTTTTTCTTTAGATTCTAGTTCTTCACTTGTTTTGTTAATTTTCTGGGTACTTGTAGCAAGCGTTTCTTTAATTTTTGTTACTTTTTCTTGAGCTTGCTTATAAACGGATTCTTTCTCTTTAGCAATTTGTTTTACTTTTTCCAAATCCGTATTGCTTAAAGCAGAATCAGACTTTTTAAGTTGCTCTAACTGTGCTTGTTTTTCTTTTAATTCTGTTTCTTTGTCTTTAAGCTCATTATCTGTTTTCTTCTTTGCTTCTTCAAGAGATTTTGCGCTTTCAACTAAAGAGGTATAAGATGACTTTTCTTTTTCAAGATTTTCTTTAGCTGCGTTTAGATTCTTGTTTTCTTCATTCAGATTTGTTTTTGCTTCATCTACAGCTTTTTGGGCATTTTGTAGTTCGTTTTGATTTTGTTCAAGTTGTGTTTCTGCTTGCTTCTTTGCATCTATAGCTTGTGCTTCAGTGTTTTCTGCTTGCTTCTTTGCATTTTCGGCGTTACTTGCCGCTAATTGTGCATTTTCTTTAATTTTTTCGGCTTCGTCAACTATCTTTTGAGCTGCATCTACTTTTTCTTTAGCTTCTGCATCTTGCTTCTTTGCATCCTCTGCATCTTTTTCTGCTTGATTTTTCGCTTCTATAGCTTCGGATGCTTTTTTGGATGCGTCTTCTACTTTTTTATTTACTTTTGCAAGATTGCTATTTGCGTTTTTAACAGCTTCATCGGCTTTGCCTACTTCTGTTTTGGTTTCTAACTCAAGCTTTTCAGCTTCTCTTGCGAGTTCATTTGCTTTAGCTTCCTGTGGATCAGGATTCTCATGATTAGCATTAATTTCAACATTTGCATTATCTGAGTTTTGATTTACAACATCGGCATTTGCCACATTTGCCATTGCGAATAATGCCAGTGAACTTGCGCCTAAAGATATAGCGGCTGCGATTTTAGCATTCATAAAACCTCTCCTCATGTTTGATAATAGGAAATCGCTAGTTTTCGTGTTTTTGAACAAGATTTTTAGCAATTTCTTGCCGTTCGTCTTGTTTTGGAAAACATATTTTCTACCGGGGGGGGGGTATCAAGTTTTCAACGCGATTTTATCAAATACCTATGGATTAAATCTGCGCGAGCGACATTCTCTGTTTGCCTCAGATTTGTTATATATGTCTCGGAGGTGAGACATTTGTAACGCTTTTTGGGTCAAATTTGTTAGATTTGCATCATTGATGAGACATTTGTAACGCTTTTTGGGTCAAATCCGTTAGATTTGCATCATCGGTGAGGCAAATCTAACGCTTGTCGTAAGTCAACTCAGTCTAGTCTAATACTTACAAGCTATCCTTTATCCACATTCCTTAAAATCTATTGCGCATTCATTGCTTATCTCATAATCTCAGGCTTATGAAAAAGTCTAACGTTAAAAGCATGCTCGAAAAAGCTGAGTTTGAGCATCGTTGTTTTCATCCAATCAGCAATTCGCAAAGGCAGTGTGTGTATAGGTACACTAGGGCAGGATCGCTTGTGAGAGTATTCCCAGGTCTTTACGCAAGAACAGAATATTGGCAAAATCTGTATACAGCTGAGCAAATTCGACATATAGCGTTTTCTTTGATGGATATTCATCCAGACTGGAAATTTACAGGGGTTACTGCTGCTGCGCTAATCGGCTACGATGTTGTGAATGATTATGATCACATAACATATGATTATAAAACTGATTATAAAACTGATAAAAATAGTGATTGCGTCAAAATGCTGCCGTCTCAGTCAATTCCAATTTACGTTCGCACTATAACCAGAAAGTCTGCAAATGATAATCCGTTGTTGCGTAGAATTAATGCAACAGGCAGAGAGATGGATGGCACTAGTGATGATGTTCGAATTGTGCGTGGAAGGGAGGGAAGTGGCGGTCGCTTCGTTGTTCTTTCGCATTTAAGCGACAATATAGATTACGGAGTTCGAAGTCATATTGTAGATAAGAGCACAATGCTTTTCGATGTTGCAAATAGCATGAATTTTAGATCAGCATTGTCGATTTTCGATTCTGCTGCTCGCGATAATGTTGATTTTGCTAAAGTCATCTCTATTTGTGAAAGTAGATATTCGACTTCGGATATTAATAATTATAAAAGTGTTTCTGCTGCAACAACCTCTGATTTATTTGAAAGCACATTTTTTGGAAGTTGCTGTGAAACTAGAATAGACAAGTTTCTCTCGCTTAGACGCCTTTGTTGTTTTGCAAATAGATTAAGTGAAAACGGCGGTGAATCGTTCGCGCGAGGAACGATGATTTCGCTCGGATTTATGGTGCCAGAATTGCAACGCGAGTTTATATTGCCGCACTCAGGTGGCAAGTATAGGTGTGATTTTTTGTGGCGGCTTCCCAATGCTGAGTTGATTGTTGGCGAGTTTGACGGGCATTCAAAGTATTACGTTGATTTCGATAATCCTAGTCATACTAACGTCGATTTTAATTCGTCATGCGATAATCGAATGTTGCGTAAATCGTATAATCCTAGTGTTATTAATCGCAATATTGACCGGCAGGCTGAGCGTGAAGCGTTGCTTATGAAGGAGTGTGGAGTAAGCAGGATTGTGCGTTTTACCATTTCGGATATTGTTAATCCTAAAAGGGTTGAGAGTAAGCTGATTGATGCAGGAGTTCCTAGGATTATTAAAATGCTGTGATTTATGCGAGCGATGGTGTATGTGCGCTGATTTTGTGAAGTTAGATTTGTCTCGAGTGAGCGACGTTCTTTGTTTTCTGTTGCGAGATGGCTGGATTCGTTATATATGTCTCGGAGGTGCGACATTTGTAACGCTTTTTGCCCTAATTTCGTTAGATTTGCATCACTGATGAGACATTTGTAACGCCTTTTGGCTGATTTTCGTTATATTTGTCTCGGAGGTGCGACAAATATAACGCATGAAGCATGGGGTAGATGCAAAAAGCGGGATCGTGTGTAGATACAAAAAACCGCGGAAGACTAGTCAGTTATAAGACCAGTCAACCGCGGTTTTGGGCGATTTGCGAGTTACGCTTTAGGCGCTACTTCTTGCGAATCGTGTACATTTGCGCGTTGAGCAATGCAGAATACTTCTTAATAACGCGCGGGCGAATAATCTTCATAGAAGCCGTCATTAAGCCGTTTTCTTGAGTAAACTCTTCTGGCAGAATAATGAACTTTCGCACAGATTCCGCGCGCGATACGCCCTCGTTTGCAATATCCACAAACTTTTGGACTTCCGCACGCACAACCGCGTTATTTACGGCGTCTTCCATGCTCATAGTCTCGTCCAAACCCTTGGTTTTAAGCCAATTGCGTAAAATCTCCTCGTCTAAAGTCACAAGAGCAGATATGAATGGCCTCTTATCTCCAAGAACAAGAGCTTGAGACACAAGCTCGCAACGCTTAATCACTTCTTCAATAGGACCAGGAGCCACATTCTTGCCGCCAGCAGTAATGATCAAGTCTTTCTTGCGACCAGTAATGTAAAGCATGCCATCGTCGTCAATTCTGCCCAAATCGCCAGTAGCATACCATCCGTCTTCTGTAAACGAAGTTTCGGTCGCCTCTTCATTCTTGTGATACTTCTTAAACACGCAAGTGCCCTTAATTTGCACTTCGCCATCTTTAGCAATTCGCAAAGTGAAAGCTGGGAAAGCAATGCCAACAGAGCCTTCACGGAATGGAACGCCAATAGGAGTAAACGCGCACGGGGCAGTGGTTTCTGTAAGACCATAGCCCTCGTAAACTGGCACGCCTGCGCCGCGGAAGAACGCTAGCAGCTCTGGATCCAGTGGTGCACCGCCAGCAACAATCCAGCGCGCACGCCCACCAAGCGCTTGGCGAATTGGGCGGTAAACGAGTGGATCGTAAGCAGCGCGGCGAGCCTTTGTTAGCGCCTTAGCGTCTCCAGAATCCTGTACTTCCTTCATGTATTGCTGAGCTGTAACAACAGCACCCTGGAAAGCAAGTCCCTTAGCACCATGACCTGCCTTTTGCGAAGCCGCATTATACACTTTTTCGAGCACACGAGGAACAACAATCATAACTGTTGGTTTTGCGACTTGAAGGTCAGATATAAGCGTTGTAATGCCTTGCGCAATGTAGATTCTAAGCGTGCTAGCAACAACAATATAGTTGATTGCGCGCGCAAACGAATGGGCTTGAGGTAAGAATAGAAGCACAGAACCGTTAGGCTCGCTAAGCAAGTCCGGCAAGTAAGTTGGCAAGTTTAACGCGGTTGTGCAGTAATGCTCATGCGTCATTTCCACGCCTTTTGGCGCAGCCGTAGAGCCAGAAGTGTACACAATAGAGCACAAGTCGGTTTTTTTAACCGAGTCAATTCGCTCGTCTAGTTCTTCATCGCTAACGGAGTATTCAAAGGCTTGTAGTTCCGCCAATCCGCCTGTTTCTATGCAAATAATGCGCTCAAGGCTCGGGCATTCTTCAATAGCTCCTTCTGCATTGTCTTTCATTTCAGTTGTGCCAACAATCAAAAAGCGCGAATCGGAGTTATTTACAATGTTGCGAATTTGCTCAGCGGAGTCCGTGTCGTAAATTGTAGCCAGAACGCCTCCGCAAGCCATAACCGCAGCGTCAACAACATCCCACTCATACGAGGTTTTGCACATTAACGCAACAGCGTCGCCTTTGCGCAATCCATAGTGAATCAAGCCTTTTGCGGCTTTTCTAACTTCTGTAAGGAACTGGTTGGCTGTTTTTGTAACCCATTCATCGTTTTCTTTGTATGTGTAAAGCGGATCATCTCCCATTCTGGCTGCCCTGTCTGCATACAAGTCGTAGATGCTTGTGCCTTCGTCTAATGGCGGATTTCCGTCCGTTTTTGTGGTTAGCAAGCCAGTTTGTGGGTCTAGGAAAGTGGTGGTTTGTAGTTGAGAACCCCATTCGTCTACTCGTGGAAGATACTGATTTTGCTGAAGCAGATTATTCTGTTTATTCTGTGATCCGTCTTGCTGATCTTGTGGAATAGAATAGTCTGGTTCTCCTGCGATGTCGTCGCTTACTGGGTGCGCGAAGTTGCTGCCAATTTGCAAAGCCTTACGAGCAAGATTGAAAGCTTGCTGCTGGAGTGTATTTAGGACGGACACATCTGCTCCTTAATTTTGCTAAATGCTTAAATTTGCTAATTTATTTTGGTTAAATCAGCTTGTTTCGAGCACATATTTGTTATGCGCCTTTGACTATATATACATGATAATCGTTGGTGTGATTCAAGTCACCTTTTGGTGTTGGATTTGACTTTAGACTTTATCTGTCTAAGTGTTTTTATAGACTAGATAAGTTGCTTTGGCGAGGGAATAACACTGCGATACTTGCGATAGGCGCTTTGCGATTCGTTGGTTGCTTGCGATTGTTGTGTAAGTTCCGTTATCGACTGGGCTGATAGCCAACTTATGGTGGTTTTCGGCGCGTCGGTGCGCCTGAAGCTGGATTTAAATAAGATTATCCGCATAATCCAGACCATAAGGAGACCGATATGGCTACAAAGATTACACTTGAAGGCGAAGTTCGCAATGAATTCGGTAAGGGCGTTGCTCGCCGTTTGCGTGTTGCCAATTTGATTCCAGCCAGCATTTACGCTGGTGGTGCTGAGCCTGTACACGTGACTCTTCCAATGAGGGAGACTACTCTTTCTCTTCGTCACGCAAACGCTTTGTTTACCATTAAGTTTGGCAATGAGTCACGAATCGCAGTTGTTAAGGACGTTCAGCGCAACCCTGTTAAGCGCATCGTTGAGCACATTGACTTCTACGAGGTTAAGGCTGGCGAAAAGATTGACGTTGAGGTGCCAGTGTTTGTTGAAGGTACTCCAAAGGGTGCTGCTGTTGCATTCGTAGACGTTCAGGAGCTTAAGGTTCGCGCAGACGTTGCCAACTTGCCAGAGCGCTTGGTGGTTAATGTTGACGGCTTGACCGATGGCACCAAGGTGTTTGCTAAAGATGTTAAGCTTCCTGAGGGCGTTGTGCTCGACATGGATGGCGAAGAGTCTGTTGTTAGCGTTACTGTTCCAGAAGATGCTGCTACAGAAGAGCCAGCTGCTGCTCCTGCTGCCGATGCTGCTGCTCCTGCAGCCGAAGCTCCTGCAGCCGAGTAAGGTTTTGCTTAGGATTTTCTAAGATTTTATAAGCCGCGCGTAGTCAAGATTTTCTTGGCTTGCGCGGTTTTTTGAAAAATCGAGAATCTCTACCAAGCATGGTATTTCACTTAGTACAAGAAACACCAAAAACACAGAAATTGCAATGCTTATGGGGGGGGGGGTATCCATAGCTTGTGCTTAAATAATAAAGGTTAAGTATTTTTTTGGAGTGCACTGGTTACTAAACATTGCCGTATGTTGTGTATTTTGATTGTTGAATACTAAACGTGCATGTTGATTCTATGTACTAGATGTAACGGAGTTTGGGAGTCGAATTGGCTAGAACTAAAAATAGTGGTAGTGACGTTTTAAGCATTAAATCTGCTAAGCATAAGAGTGTTTCTGGCGACACTAAGAACGCTAATAACGTTAAGAGCGCTAAGAAAAATGCTAAGGCTGCTAAGCGTTCTTCCTCGTCTACTGCTACTAGTGCTTCTAGTCATCGCCTTGGCGTTGCAGCTGTAGCTTTAGCGTCTACATTGTCTATGGTGTTGCCTGGCGCAGCGGCTTTAGCTAGGACTTCTTTTAACCCTGATTCTTTTGATCCGTCTTATGTAAATAGTGTTGCTAAGACTTCTGGCAAAGGTGCTGGGAATGGCGCCGGCAAAGGCTCTGGTAATGGCAAGGGCGATGGCGATGGAAACGGCTTATATAAGCATGGATTGCTTAACACGGGTGCTCCTTCTGATCGCACTACGCGCCATATGTTTGATTCTGTTAAATATTCAGTTAAAAATACTGATTCTAATTCTATCGCTGAAGGCGTTGAGAATCAGGAAACGGTTGCTGGCGATTCTTCCGTAGGTGTTAAGGATTATGGCGAATATTTTGTTACAAATGGCGATTCGTCTTCGACTTCAAATCGTTCTTTTGATACTAATAATTTTGAGGATAGATCTGCGGCTAGTAGTGCAGACAGTAATGCAGATAATAGTGCTACTAAGACTGCGACTAAGAGTGAGCAAGGTACAGCAAGTTCTGAGATTGCAAAACATGTAAAATCTGCGAAGAGGTCAGATACAACGCAGACTAAGGATGAGAAAACCAATCCAGCTGAAACTGGTAAAGTCGCGGAGAAGCCAAAGTCGAACGCGTCTGTACATGCACATAAAACGACTGAAAAGCCAACTGCTGCAAAACCTAAAGTTGAAAATTCTGTAAAGCCAGCAGATACAAAGGCTTCAGATACAAAGGCTTCATACACAAAGCCGGCTGCTGCTCCTGCAGCGAAGCAATCTGCACAACCAGAAACTTCACAGCCTGCAAGTGCAAAGACTGTTGCGAAGACGAAACCAGAGGCAAAGGCTGAACCAAATCAGAATTCAGCGCAGACTGAACACGCTGAAAATAAGCAGCCTGCTACAGAGCAGAATACAAACGCACAACCTTCAAGCACTCACGAAGAAAATGCGAATACAGTAAATGATGCAAATAAGCCAAAAGTGCGTTCTCGTAGGAGTGTTGATGAAAGTGCAAACGGTTCTAACAAGGGGAGTAGTGTAACTCCTGCAAGTAATGCGCCTGAAACTCCGTCTGCTTCTGCACCTTCAGCAGGTACAGAATCTAGCGCTGGTGCTGGAAATACAGCGAGCCCAAGTGCAGAAGGCAATGGCAATGCTCAAGGGGGGCAAGGTGCGCAAGGGCAAAGTGCAGAAAATCCAACTGCACAAGGCACTGCACAAGGTTCGCATGATAATGCGCAAGGTGCAGTTACAGGTACAGGCGTCACTGGCAAAGATAAAAGCGCTACGCCTTCACCTGCTTCACCTGCTTCACCTGCTTCTACACCGACCGCTGGCACACAGAACACTGGCACAACAACTAATAACGCAGCAACTGATCCAAATAGCCAGGTAATTAAGCCGAATACAGATAATCCAGAGGCGAAGAGCACAGATAAAGCCAACGAACAGGTACAAACTGACAAAAAGCCAAAAGCTACATACAATTTGCAAATTCGCTATACGATTGGTGGCGCTGCGAATAAGCAGCTTGTGCAGCCGTACGAGCTTACGATTGACAAAGCCGGCTTCGATAATCTTGGCAAAGATGGCAAGTACGAATATATTGAGCTTCCAAAGTCTGCTGGATACCGCCCATCTGTATATCATTCAGGCACATACCAGTACTACATTAAAAACGATAAAAACGAGTTCGTTATTGACGACGGCACAAATGCTGATGCTGTTCGCTACTTGCGTCTAGACAAAAATCTTATTAAAGAATACGCTGTAAAGAAAAGGCAGGCTGTTGGGGGAAATAACGTCGCTCAAGCTCCGCAAACCTCATCATCTCAAACAACTACAAATCCGCAATCTTCATCCTCTACGCAGATGCCAGCAGAAGACGGCATTCAGTACTACGGCGAGTTGAACATCAACTACGCTCCTAAAACAGCTAAGTACTATGTGCGTCACTTGGTGCAAGATCTCGATAATAAGGATAAGTTTATCGATGCTCCTAATTTGGGTATAGGTAAAGTAATTACTGTAACGCATAAGGATGGCACTACTGAGAAAATACACGTTACAGAGATTACTGGCACAGTTGGCTCGGATGTAACAGCTGTTTCAACGTACATCCCAGGCTACGAACCGGAGCATAATCTTATTAGCTCGCCGCTTTCGGATTCTGAAGATGAAAAAGACAAGCTAGTTTTGAACCTTCGCTACTACCGTAAAGCGTATGAAGTTACGTACGATTCTGATGGCGGCACGGATGTTACTGCTCAAAAAGTGTATTACCAGCAAGATGTGCCACAAGTTACGAACCCAACTAGGCGCGGTTACACTTTTAAAGGATGGTCTTTAGTAGATCCTAGCAAAGAGAGTGATCCGCTTTATGCTGAGAATACTATTGTTTCTCTTGATGACTACAAGATGCCGGATCACAATGTGCAATTCCGCGCTAATTGGGAAGCGAACAATACTACTAGCTACCGCGTGAACGTGTGGGTGCAAAAAGCGGATTTAGTTGACAAAGATAATCCAAATTCGCTTAAAAACTACGACTTTGTTGGTCTTGTTGAGCGCAAGAATGTGAAGACAGATAGCGACGTTGCGCTTGATAAAATGGATGATGCCGGCGTTATTAAGGACGCTAATGCTCTTAATGGAACAAGCGCGGATGATTATGTAAGTGCCCCAGAGCTTGGCTTAACTAAAGAAGAGCTGCAGGGAAAAGATTCTGACCATAAGACTGGCTTAATTTCAAAGTTCAACTGGATGAACGATACGCCTGTAACAAGCTTAGATGGGTACAATACCGCGAATCCTGGTGCCGCTGAAAATAAAGGCAAGGATTTATTTACGCGCTACTTCCATGTGAATAAGGAGCTTACTAAAAAGCTTAATACTGAGCAACATGATTTTGTGCCGGGTCGCCCAGATTTAGGCAAACGTAGTAAATCGCAGCTTTGCGCTGACGACTTAAACAACACTCTTAACTTAGTTTACGACCGCAATACTTACGAGCTTATTTTTGCTAAGCCTGCTGGTATAAAAAATGATAGCTTAAACAATGCTGCTATAAAAAGAAAAGACGAAAACGGCAAAACAACTATTTATTGCTATGCTGGCGGCGGCGATTGTTCAACGGAGTATGATAATAATAACGAAGATGATAATGGCAATGTAATTAACCATAAAGGTTACCGCGTAAATGTTCGTTACGGTCAAAAGCTTACTGATATTTGGCCTGATATAAATGAATTAGATTTTAATAAAGAAGATATAGGCTCTTTAGGATGGCAGCTTGGATATTCAGGGAAAGTAGAGTATCGTGACACTCCTCCGTATCGTTTTACTATAAAAGAATTTGCTGACCCTAGTTTGCGTGTTGCTCTTAAGAATGGTGCTGGAACAGTGCCTAAAATTAGCGATGACCCTGAGAGTAATACCCAAACTGCGTACGAGCTAAAAGATAATCAGCGTCTGCTTACTGCTGATACCAGTAGTAAAAGTGCGCCTATACAGGTGATTATTAGGAAGCAAAGTATTGCGTCTGCTAAAAACGGTGGCGATGATATAGACGACAATGATTATGAGCTTTCAACTGATTCATATAGCAAAGATGATACTTCCAACGATAGCTATAAATATACAGCTCCATCTATTGCAGGTTTTAATCCTGCTAATGGTTATGATAAGACAAAAGTTAGTGATTCGTTAGATTCAGACGACTTTGAAGATAAACGGGAAGAGTGGTATAACGAATCTCATGGTCATGGGAATTGGGATGATTTAAGTGATGATGAGAAGAATGCTTTTGCTAAAAAGTATCATTTAGAATTTAGAAAATTTAGGGGCGTTCCAGTAGATGAACAAGAAGATTATTCTGGTGATGCAACTGAATTTGAAGAAAACAAAATAATTGAATTTAGATACGACCGCAAGTCGTATGATGTGCAGTTTTATAATGCGGATGGCAATGCTATAAAGGACGGCAATGGCTCTGCTAAAGAGAGCCTGCCGTTCGAGTATAGCTTGACTAAGCGCGGCAAAAAAGATTTGACGGGCGAAGACAAAGATTTATACGGAAACGATACATCTTATGATGCTTCTGTAACTAAAGATGGTGGTGATAACACCGCAACTCAGTTCGATGGCAAGTACACATTCACACTTAACGGCAAGACTTACTCCATCGTTCGCCCTGCTGATTTGCCAGAAGACTATGTGTTTAAAGGCTGGGCTGTTGATCAGGCTGGTACTCAGTTTATAAATGGCGAAAACAAAGATATTACAATGCCAGTCAACGGCATTAAGCTTTACGCTGCCTGGGGTAAGCCAACTAATATTAAGCACACTGTGACGCTTGACTACCATATGCCTGGAACTGACGAAAACGGCAATACTATCCAAGATGTAGTTAAGAAAAAAGAGTTCGCTCGCTACAATGTTATTGACGAAAAGAATGATATAAAGGTTCCAACGCGTAAGGGCTACGACTTCTACGGTTGGGAAATTACTAAGAACGGCAAAACTTTGCCGTACGCTTTTGGCAATAAAGTAGTAGAAGATATAAAGCTTGATGCAGTGTGGGTTAGGGATACTCGCTACAACGGTACTTTTAAGCACATATTCTTAAAGCCAGGGTACACGTTTGCTGACTATAAGAAAGAGGGTCTTTCAGACGCAGAAAAAGCCGCGATGGTGGATCACATTTCTACTCAAACGGTTTCAGGTTTGCGCGAGCATTTGCGCTACAATGCTGAAGCAGTCTACAGTGACGAAACGCACTTCCCGGATAAGCATTTCACGAGCTTTGAAGCCTCGAGTGATGAGAAGCAGAATACTGGCGAGTTTATTTACCAAACGTACAATACGCGCAAGTATAAGGTAAAGTATATTGATCAAAACGGCAAGGAGCTTCTTCCAGAAAGCGAAGTCAGCTCTGTAAATAGAAACTATGACGTAGCATTCTATAAGCCGATTGAAGGATTTATGCCGGAAACTACGCAGAAGAATATTATTTATACTACTGATAGCGAAGGTAAGCAGACTAACGGTATCCCTACAATCACCTTCAAGTATAAAGACGTTCGCGTGCTTAAGCGCCAGGACGATAATCAGTATCGCCCAACCAACTACACGCGCTACGTGTTCAAAGTGGATGATAAGCAAGGCTCTATGGGTAGCGTTGTTGACTGGCAAAATAATAATGTAGCTGACGGCTCTGCTCTTGTGTACGACGCAATTAAGGGCACGAAGGCATACCAGATGCCACTTCCAACAGTGAAAGCAAAGCAAGGCTATGAGTTTGATGGCTGGACTTCGCAAATCGGTTCGTATGATGCTGGCTCTACGAAGCTTCAGTATGCTGATGGCGTAAGTCGCTTGCCGATTCGCTCTGAAGAGCAGAACAGTCCTGAGGTAATTTACACTGCTAAATTCAAGCTAAAAGCTCCTGTTGCTGCAGCTCCGCAAGTGCTTAAGCCAACTGAGAATATTAGTATTGCAAATAGTGATGATGCTAAGAAGCTTATAACGAATGCTGGTGATTATCCAGATGGTGCTAAGTTCAGCTTTGCTGATGGTGAAAAGTTTGACAACACTCCAGGCTTGCACAAGATTAAAGTGCAAGTGAAGCTTGGTGATAACAGTGCTGAAGCTGAAGTGCTGTACCGCGTGCTGCCAGATTTGGTGTACGCAAGCGATTGGGATAAGTTCAAAGCTACCGACTACGGCAAAGCTCATATTGACGAGTATGCACCGATTACTTTTACCGGAAAGAATGATGAAGGCACTATTGTTGGTCACGATGGAGATAATGCTAATCATCCTGCTGGCGGAGAAACTACTCTTACTGCGTACGTTTATAAGGGTAAGGAAGTTAGAATCCGCGTGCCGCAAGCCTTCGGTAAGGATCACGGTCAAGATAATTACTACTATGTGTTCAAGGGCTGGGCAACTAAGGTTGTAGAACCGACTGCTGAGAATCCAAATCCAGAGCAGAAGTACGATATCGATCCTGAAGGTCGTTATAAAGATGTTACTGTTGACGATAATTCTGGCAAAACTTACACCGCTGTTTACAAGAAGATTGAATACTTCTCTAGCACTTCTGACGGTGGTGAAGTTCCTAAGGATGCTGTAGTTGCAATCTTCAAGCCTGCTCCAGGGCGATTGTGGAAAGATGGCACAAGCGGCCCTAAAGTGTTCTACGTAAAGAAGGGCACTGATCTTGAGAAGATTACAAAAGAAGGAAGTGGCGCATTAGCTTGGCTTAATAATCAGCTAACTGGCGCTAAGGGAACTTGGTCTCGAAGCAGCATGCTTAACGACGGTAAGAAGGTTGATTCAATTCCAAATGTCGCTGACTCTACTGACAAGTGGAAAGTCAATGAACCATTCCAAGAGTTCGTGGCAGATCAAACCCCTTGGACAGAACCAACAGTGCAGACTGATTACTTGGTCGCTGTGCAAGATAAGCCTGACACGCTTCCAAAGTTAACCGATTTTATAACTAATATGCCTCAACTCAAAGCAGATGCTGCTACGAATAATGGCGTAGAAGACATAAAAGTCGAATATGATTTACCAACTGAAGCTGAACAAAATACATTAAAGCAGAAGATGCTTAAGAAACCTGCTTTGTACACTGTTCCTTTGAAAGTTACAGTTAAGTATAAGGATGCAGCAGATTACAAGACTTATAGACTTGTAGGACGCTTAAAGGTGATTTACCAGTTGATGTACGATAAGAGCCTACCGAAACCAGATAGTACTCAGCCTTCACATCAGCCTGGCGATACTAATCCTCTTACGGGTGTTGCTGCAGAGCGTGATCTTGTTCTCAATAAGGATAAGTATGTTAAGGTCAACTTTATAAATGCCAATCAAGTTGATCATAAAGATCAGGGCAGCCTTGATAAAGATACTACTAAGCTGTACTACGTTCTTAAAGACGATGTTACGGGCGTAAAAGCTCCGCAAGCTGTTGGCAAGGATTATGACGCTGATGGATACCATTACGTGTTCAAAGGCTGGAGGAAGCTTGAGAATTTTGTTGATAATGATAATTCTGATGCTCGTTCGCGTGCAAGAAGAAGCTTAGCAAATCAACCTGAAATTCCTGTCACTACTTTGATGGTAAGTGAACCAGCATCTGCAACTAGCGTTGATGTGCAAAACGCGAATGGTGAAAAGTTGTTAACGAATGATGAGATTCGCAAATTAAAGTACTCTGAAAATACTACATACCAAGCAGTGTATGAAAAGGTGATGAACATCATCGACGCGAAGAGTAATGAGAAAATTCCAGATAACTACGTGCCGTATGTGTTCTTACCAGCTTTCGGAAGGAAGTGGGATGATGGCTCATACAAACCGAAAGTTATCTACTTTAAGTCCGATAGTACTACATATGAAAATGACGTTAATAATAAAACTAATGAGTTAAAGCAACAGCTTAAGGGCTTTAGCAAGTGGGAAGTTTATGATGCAGGCAACAAACCTGTTCCGTTAACTGACACAAATAAGAATAGACAAATTCGCGTATATGTTGCAAATCAGATTGCTGATATGCCTGTGAATGTATCTCAGTTTGTTAAGAGTGTTGGAGACGAAGTTCCTGCTCCTGATGAGCTTGTGTCTGGTGTTGATCCTAATAACCTAGAGATTGCGGGCATGCATGGTGCGGGTGTAGCTTATTCTTCCGGTGCCAATTCCGTTCGTATTGCAAAGCCGGGCATTACTACTGTTAGAGTGAGGGTTGAAACATCTGATCCAAATAAGAAGGGTGCAAAGATAGTACGTTATGAAAATGTACCTATTCAAGTGCTTCCGAATGTGATTGCAGAGAGAGATTTACCTTCAAGTAACAGTCAAGCAGGAAAGTTTATTTTAGAAAACTACACAAAGGTAACGTATGTAGCTGGCAATGGCGGAACTATGCAGTCACGAGTACATACATACTGGGTGCGTAAAGATAGAATATCTGAAATAAATAATTATATTCCAGACGTTCTTGCTAACAAAGGTTACATATTCAAGAATTGGGATGAAGTATCTTACTCTAAACATATTGATACCATCTATAACAGTGCTGATAACCACAAATCAACTGATATTGAGCGTGAAACATTAGCTAAGATTGCTGAACGCTATGGCATGTCGTTTACAGCTAATGTAATCCGCAAATCTAAGAATTCTACATTTGCGGCTATAAAGAATATTCTTGCTGAAGCTATAAATAACGAGAATATGAGTTATGAAGCAAGTCGTAATAGATTGGCTATTGTTGCTGAAACATTAGGAAAGTCATATACGGCAAAAATAATTCGTAATTCACAACACTCAACTATTGAAGCTTTGAAGAATTTACTTGTACAAGCTGGTATTACTGACGCTGATATTGCAATGGTATTCCCAGAAAGCGAAACCATTATTACTGCAAACTTCGAGAAGATGGCTCCTATGAAGTTTAAGTTTAGTGGTTCTGCTCGCGAGGGTATTCTAACGAACTTCAGATTGCAAAACATGACTGAAGGAGATGTTAATAACACAACGGTTACAGTAGATGGCAAGACATTAACTATTAACGAGTTAGTTGCTCAAGGCTTGACTTCTGTAAACGGCATTAACGCAAATTGCGCTGGTACTGAATGCAAGATTTCTGGCACGCCTAAGATTGTTGACGGCAAGCCGAAAGTTGAGCTAACGTTTACTACTACCGATAAGTATGGTCGCGAAGCGGAAATTACTGTTGAAATTGATGTGATTTCTGAGAGCAAACCTGCTCCAACGCCTGTGCCGCCAGCTCCTGCACCAGCTCCGTCGAAGCCAGAAGAAGAGCCAAGACAAGAAGAATATCCGATGCCAGAATCATATCCGTATATTCCAATGCCTGAAGCTCCTTTGACTGAAGTAGTACCTGAACAGGCTGCGGAACCGAAGCAAAAAACAGAGCCAGAAGCTGTGAAGGATTCTGCAAAGCAGCCGTCAGAAGCTCTGCCTCAAACGGGTAGTGACGTTACACAGTCCGCGTTAGTCGCCAGCTTGTTAGCGTCTGTTGGTTTAGCTGGATTTGCTGCTAAGCATCGCAGACGTAAGAACGAAGATAACGAAAGTTGATTTGTTGAGTCGAGGGTAGTGACTAGAATAACGAAGGTTCCGGTTCACGCTTAGCTATTGGGGCTTTGCGACCCGGGTCGCCCGAATTCCATAGGAGACATTATGAAGCAGGGTATTCATCCCGACTATCACGCAGTGCAGGTTACCTGCTCCTGCGGAGACACTTTCGTAACTCGTTCCACCGCAAATGGCGATCATATGACGGTTGACGTGTGCTCAAAGTGCCACCCATTCTATACCGGCAAGCAGAAGATTCTCGACACCGGCGGCCGCGTGGCTCGCTTCGAGAAGCGCTACGGTAAGAAGACTAAGTAGCTTTTTAAACGCCAGCCCTGCTTTCGTGTAACTCGCGGAATCGGGGCTGGCGTTTTATGTGCAACATACATGCGTCTTACAATATTTAAATTTAATATTTTCGATTCAAAATCCGCGTTATGCGCGACTACAAAGGAATATGATGGCTGAGTCAGTAGAGGAACAGTTCCCAGCAGCGGTTACAGCTCTAAACGAATACCGCGATATTGAAAATCGCATGGGAGAGCCAGAAGTAGCGTCTAATCCAGACGCAATTCGCAAGCTCGGTCGTAGACACGCAGAACTCGGGTCAATCGTAAGCGCGTACCTAAATTACAAGCAGCTTTGCGAAGACTACGAAGTAGCTAGCGAAATGGCAAGCGAAGACGAAGACTTAGCAAAAGAAGCAAAACAATTAGAAGAACAAATTCCAGCAGCAAAAGAAAAGTTGCGCACAGCGCTGATTCCTAGAGATCCAGACGATGCGCGAGACATGATTATGGAAATCAAAGCTGGTACGGGCGGCGAAGAAGCGGCTCTGTTTGCTGGAGATTTGTTGCGCATGTATATGCGTTACGCGGAAAAGCGCGGCTGGACTACCGTAATCCAAAGCGAAAATTCGACGGAACTTGGCGGCGTAAAAGACGTGCAGCTTGCGATTCGCGCAAAAGGTACGCCTGCTCCAGAAGACGGCGTGTGGGCAAGCATGAAATACGAGGGCGGCGTGCATCGCGTGCAGCGAATCCCAGTAACTGAATCGCAAGGGCGTATTCAAACTTCCGCGGCTGGTGTAATCGTGTTCCCAGAAGCAGACGAAGACGACGACGAAATCGAAATCGATCCAAAAGACCTGAAAATCGACATCTTCATGAGCTCTGGTCCTGGCGGACAGTCCGTGAACACTACTTATTCCGCTGTCCGTATGACACATATTCCAACGGGAATTGTTGTTAGCATGCAAGATGAAAAGTCGCAAATTCAAAACCGTGCGGCAGCTCTTCGTGTGCTAAAGTCGCGCTTGCTAGCCATGAAGCACGAGCAGGAGGCTGCGGAGGCTGCAGATATGCGCCACTCGCAGGTGCGCTCGTTGGATCGCTCCGAGCGAATCCGCACGTACAACTTCCCAGAAAATCGTATCGTGGATCATCGCACAAACTACAAGGCATACAATCTTGACCAGGTGCTTAACGGCGATTTGCAGCCTGTTATAGACAGCGATATTCAGGCGGATGAAGCCGATCGCTTAGCTAAAGCCAAGTAAGTAGTAATATCTTTAAACTCGTTGCTTGTGTTGGCTTGTAGGAATTAGCTTCTAGGAATTGCTTGTATTATGCGCGAACTCTTGCAAAATGCTATTGCGTGTCTTTGTAAAGCAGGCGTAGATTCTCCACAATATGATGCGCGTGTACTTTTAGCACACGCTTGTGGCGTAAGTTTGGCAGACTTAAACAAAGCGCTAATACTTGGCGATTTTAAGAATTTTTCGCACGATTACGCTAGCAAATATAGCGATTTTATATCTAGACGTGCTTCGCGCGAGCCATTGCAACATATTATTGGATGCGCTACTTTTCGCTACATAGACCTAATAGTTGGCAAAGGCGTTTTTGTGCCGAGGTCCGAAACAGAAGTGGTAGTTCAAGAGGGAATAGATTGGATTCGCGCAAATAATCTAAAAAATCCTATTGTTTTAGACTTGTGTGCAGGCTCGGGAGCGATTGGATTATCGGTTGCAAGCGAAGTTGCAGATTCGCAAGTGTGGGCTGTGGAAAAGTCGCCAGAAGCTTTTGAATATTTGCAAAAAAACTACAACAAAATCGCGGAAAAATATGATATTTTAAACAGATATCACGCAATATTAGGCGATGCTACAAACGTTAATCTGCCTGAAACAGCTGCGATTAAAGAGAAAGTAGACGTAGTAATCACAAATCCGCCGTATGTGCCAGAAAGCAAGCCATTAGAGCAGATTGAAGCTCGTGACTACGACCCAAAAATAGCGTTATATGGTGGATCTCAAGATGGGCTACTAATACCGCAAAAAATTGTAAAAGCGAGTTTTGCATATTTGCGTAGGGGTGGAATAATGATTATGGAACACGATATTACGCAAGGAGAAGCGCTTGCAGATTATGCAAAAAACGTAGGATTTAGCAGCGCAAAAGTCAAAAACGACTTAACAAACAGAGCAAGATTTGTAGTATGCAAAAAAGAGGCTAAAAATGAGTAAAATTTGCACGATTAACGAAGAATCATTGCAACTTGCAGCGCAAATAATCAACGCAGGCGGCGTAATCGTAGTGCCAACAGACACAGTTTACGGAGTAGCATGCGACCCATTTAACGAGGATGCAGTAGCGAAAATCTACCAACTAAAGCGCAGACCGCGCACAAAAGCCTTGCAAATACTTATGAGTAGCGTAAGTGACTTAGAAAAACTTGGGCTTTACTTGCCAAGCCCACTAGACGTACTTGCGGAAAAATTCCTGCCAGGCGGATACTCACCAATCGCGCGCGCAAAAAAAGATTCGGTAGCTACAAGGCTTGCTACGCTTTGTAAAGCAGATGAGAGCAGTGAGCAAAACAAAATCCAAGCTGAAGCAACGCAAGGCGTGCGCGTTCCAGATTGCCCAGAATTAATGCAAATTTTAAGAGTTACGGGCCCTTTGGCTGCATCTAGCGCAAATCGCAGCGGAAACGAGAGCGCAGACAGCGTAGAAGAGGCAGTAGCAGCTTTTGGAAACGAAATTCCGCTGTATTTAAATGCTGGTCCAACTCGCTCACACGTAGCAAGCACAGTAGTTGGCGCGGATGCAAGCGATAAAGACGGAATTGTGATTTTGCGCGAAGGCGTAATAAGTGAAGAACAGATAAGAGCAGAAAGTCGCAAGAAATGAGGGTATACCTGTTTATAGCAGCAATCGCAGGAGGCGCAACTTGGCTAATAATGCCGCTTGTACGTCATCTTGCGATTCGCATAGGAGCCGTAGGAAAAGTGCGCGCTCGCGACGTGCACACAATACCTACGCCACGTATGGGTGGAGTGGGAATGCTATTCGGCTTTGCTGTATCAATGGCGTTTGCAAGCTCCATGCCTTTTATTTCAGGGCTTTTTACAGGAACACACCAGCCGTGGGTAGTTTTAGCTGGAGCTGTACTCGTATGCCTTTTGGGTGTTTGTGACGACATTTGGGACTTAGATTGGATGCTAAAACTTGCAGGTCAATTGCTAATAGCTGTTTTTGTAGCATGGGGAGGGCTTCAAATCGTAACATTGCCGCTCGGCTCTCTAGTTACAGCGTCTCCAAGTCTTTCAATCGCAATAACCGCAATACTAATCGTGGCTTCAATTAATGCAGTCAACTTTGTAGACGGACTAGATGGACTGGCTTCTGGAATTGTGGCAATTGGCGGAATCGCCTTCGCGACATACTCTTATATTCTTGCGCGCACATCTCCAAGCTACGCTTCAATGGCAACTCTTATAGACGTTGCAATGGTTGGAATGTGCTTAGGGTTTATTTTGCACAATTGGCATCCTGCAAAGCTTTTTATGGGTGATTCTGGCTCCATGCTAATCGGGTATTTAATAACTTGCGCGTCTATTATAATGACGGGTCACTTAGATCCATCTGCAGTGCACACAAGCATATATTTGCCAGTATTTATGCCGATTTTGCTTCCGATTTTAGTGCTGTTTTTGCCAGTGTTAGACATGTGTTTAGCAATATGCAGAAGGCTTGCAAAAGGGCAGTCGCCAATGCATCCAGACCGCATGCATTTGCATCACAGAATGTTGCGCATTGGGCATTCTGTGCAAGGAGCGGTGCTTATTTTATGGGGTTGGGCGGCGCTTATATCTTTCGGGTCAATAATGATTCTGTTCTTTAAAGCAATTTACGTGCTTGTTGGCATGATTATTGCGGCAGCGCTGCTTACAGTTCTTACAATGATGCCATATTTGCGCAGGCGGCTGCCAGAGCTACGAAATTCGTAAAATAATACTCGAATACTCGCGAATCATAGTTCATGAAACGCGATTTTTACAAACGTCATAGCAAAAACGTATAGTAACCCTATGGCTACAACTGATATGAACACGGAATCCGTGTATGCTCCTGTTCCACCAATTTTCGAGAAGCTCGGCCTTGCTTATGATGATGTGCTGTTGCTTCCAAATGAGACTGATGTTATTCCTTCCGAAGTGGATACAACTACTCATCTAACTCGCGAAATCACTATGAAAGTTCCTGCAATTTCTGCAGCAATGGACACAGTAACCGAGTCCGATATGGCTATTGCAATGGCTCGAAATGGTGGAATTGGTGTTCTTCATCGCAATCTTTCTATAGATGATCAGGCTGCGCAAGTCGATATTGTTAAGCGCAGCGAGTCTGGTATGATTACCGACCCACTCACTGTTCACCCAGATGCAACGCTCGCAGATTTAGATAAATTGTGCGGGCGTTTTCATATTTCTGGTTTGCCAGTGGTAGATAGCGAAAATCGTCTAGTTGGTATTATTACCAATCGCGATATGCGTTTCATTGCTTCCGAAGACTATGATCGTTTGAAAGTCAAAGACGTGATGACTCGCGAAAATCTCGTTACTGGTCCTTCTAATATTTCTAAAGAAGACGCGCATCGTTTGCTTGCAGACAACAAAGTTGAAAAATTGCCTTTGGTTGATGCAGAAGGCAAGCTTACTGGTTTGATTACTGTTAAGGATTTTGTGAAGACTGAGCAGTATCCAGATGCTACTAAGGATGATCAGGGTCGCTTGCGCGTGGCTGCTGGAATTGGCTTCCTTGGAGATGCTTGGCAGCGTGCGTGCGCGCTTATGGAAGCTGGAGTTGACGTGCTTGTGGTTGATACCGCAAACGGAGAGGCTCGATTGGCTCTCGATATGATTCGCAGAATTAAGGCAGATAAGGCGTTTGACGGAGTACAAATTATTGGCGGAAATATTGCTACTCGCCAAGGCGCTCAGGCTATGATTGATGCCGGCGTCGACGCTGTAAAGGTTGGCGTTGGACCAGGCTCTATTTGCACTACGCGCGTTGTTGCAGGCGTTGGTGTGCCTCAGCTTACTGCTGTTTATGATGCGGCTCAGGCTTGCAAGGCTGCTGGCGTTCCATGCATTGCTGATGGTGGTATTCACTATTCTGGCGATATTGCTAAGGCTTTGGTTGCTGGCGCTGACACCGTTATGCTCGGCGGCACTTTGGCTGGTTGCGAGGAAGCTCCAGGTGAAAAGGTTTTGCTTCACGGCAAGCAGTATAAGCTTTATCGTGGCATGGGCTCGCTTGGCGCAATGGCTCCTCGCGGTAAGAAGTCTTATTCTAAGGATCGTTACTTCCAGGCAGACGTTACTAGCTCCGACAAGGTGGTTCCAGAAGGCGTGGAAGGCGAAGTTCCATATCGCGGTCCACTTAACGCTGTGCTTTACCAGTTGCTTGGCGGATTGCATCAGTCTATGTTCTACGTTGGTGCGCACAATATTAAGGAAATGCAAGAGCGCGGTCGCTTTATTCGCATTACGGATGCTGGTCTTCGCGAATCGCATCCTCACGATATTGTGATGACTGCAGAAGCGCCAAACTACAGCGGTTTCCACAACTAAATCGTAAGTTGCGTAAGTTGCGCGTATAAGTTGCGTATAAATCGCAAGTAATTTTGCATTAAACGGCGAAGAGTTAGCTAAGTCTTTTTTGCTACTTTCTAACTTTTCGTCGTTTTTGTTTTGACAATTCGTATAAAATTATTGTATAGTTAGTGGGATATCCCACTAAAAATGAGGTGTTTTGTGGAAGTAGTGAAAGATTATGACGTTCGTCTTGATAGTAAAAAGCGTGTAACTCTGCGCGGAGCTAAATACCCTTATTACAATGTTAAAGAATGTGATAATGGTTGTATTTTATTAGAGCCACGTGAGCTTACTATTCCTAAGAGTATCTCTTCTAAAACTCTTAAAAGTATGGATGAAGCAATCCGCAATTTTAAGATTGGCAAAGTCTCTGAACCTGTTGATCTCTCTGACTTCTAGGAGTAAGTGAATGAACTTCAATATTAGAATGGGTATTCCAGAGATGTCTAATATTTGGGAGAGATTGAAGAAAGAGTTTCTAGAAGGCAGTATAAGTAAAAAAGATCTTTCTCTTTATAAGAAATGGGGAAAATCTATGAAACTTTTATCTGAAAATCCAAGGCATCCAGGATTGCA
Organism: Gardnerella sp. KA01002; assembly: GCF_049244015.1. Classification (NCBI taxonomy): domain Bacteria; kingdom Bacillati; phylum Actinomycetota; class Actinomycetes; order Bifidobacteriales; family Bifidobacteriaceae; genus Gardnerella; species Gardnerella sp. KA01002. The sequence goes on along the minus strand of NZ_CP058365.1, from coordinate 956,104 downwards.
TACTCATGATATTGAAGAATTGACAAATAGATATGGTGTTAGAGTTTGGCAATCCTACTTGGAGAATAAAACAAGTAGTGCAATGAGAATGTATTGGGTTTATGGTCCAGATCATATGTCAATAACTATTATCGGTTTAGAGCCTCACCCTGAAGATAAGAAAAATGGATCATATTCTAGAATTTCACTTTCTGATATGCCAGAGATGTGATTTTAGCTGTTAGTCGTCGCTGGGAAGATGTAGGCTGATGGGTTCGAAAAAATATTAGGAAAGGAACGAAAATGGCTGAAGCTAAGGAAGATCTTACGTTTACGCCGGAAGAATCGCGCTTAATTTGGATTGATTGCGAGATGACGGGACTCGATATTTTCCACGACGAATTATGCGAAGTATCTGTAGTTCCAACTGATTTTAATTTGAAAGTTCTAGACGACGGTATTGATTTAGTGATTAAGCCGAGCGATGCTGCTGTGGCTCATATGAACGATTTCGTACGCAATATGCACACATCTTCTGGTCTTGTTGACGAGTGGAATAAAAACGGTTTGCCTCTAGAAGAAGCACAAAAGCAGGTTGTTGAGTATGTAAAGCGCTTTTTGCCAGAGCACGGAAAAGCACATCTTGCTGGCAACTCTGTTGGCTCCGATAAAAAGTTCCTCGACCGCTACATGCCAGATTTAATGGCAAATTTGCATTACCGCGTAATCGACGTAAGCACATTGAAGGAGATTTCGCGCAGACTTTACCCAGATGTTTACCGCAATAAGCCAGCAAAGCACGGAGGCCATCGTGCGCTCGCGGATATTATTGAGTCGATTGACGAGTTGCGCTACTACAGCGATATGATGTTCGTTCCAGCTCCAGGCCCAAGCGAAGCACAGGCAAAAGCTGGCGCACAGCACATTGAGAGCACGAGCTTGCTTCGTGACTATGAGCGCCGCGGTGAAGCATTAGAAGACGTAAATTCCGCAGAAAAGCGCGACTATTAAACAAAGCGCGACTACTAAACGCAATAAAAGGTACTGCCAATGAAGCAATCCGAAGCCCTAACCATAATCAACGCTGGTGCAAGCGTTTTCATTACCGGCGCTCCGGGTGCAGGTAAAACCTACGTATTAAACGAAGCTATTCGCGCAATGAGAAAAAACGGTTTAAACGTGGCTGTAACGGCTTCTACCGGAATCGCAGCAACGCATTTAAACGGTCAAACCATTCACTCGTGGAGTGGAGTTGGAGTTTCAAACGCGCTTAGCGATTCGCTTCTTAAAACCATTAGAGCTAGGCGAGGGAAACGCATAAAAGCCACGGAAGTGCTCGTGTTGGATGAAGTTTCAATGATTCACGCGTGGCTTTTTGACATGGTTGATGAAGTATGCCGCAAAGTGCGCAAAAACTCTGCTCCCTTCGGCGGACTTCAAGTAGTTATTTCGGGAGATTTCTTCCAGCTGCCTCCTGTGAGTACTTCTATGCGAAATCGTGATGTGTTCGAGCCAAGTCCAGAGTTTATTGAGTCGCGCGAAGAGTATGCTGCTGCTGGCAAAAATCCAGAAGGCTATATTACGGAATCTTTCGCCTGGGATGCTTTAAAGCCTGTTGTGTGCTATTTAACTGAGCAACATCGTCAGGATGACGGCAAATTGCTTGAAGTTTTGACGGATATTCGTGGCGGTCTTGTAAGCGACGAAGATAAGCAAGTGTTGGCTAGTCGCCTTGGTGAGTATCCGCAAGACGATGAAGTTTCAGTGCATCTTTTCCCTACGAACTCACAAGCAGATGGCTTAAATAATGTGCAGCTTGCGGCAATTGATGCTGAGCCTCACGAATTCGTGGCAACAGAAGCCGGCCCTAAAAATCTCGTCGAGCGTTTAAAAAAGAATATGCTCGCTCCAGAACGGCTTGTATTAAAGGTTGGAGCTGCAGTGATGGCGTTGCGAAATGATCAAGATAAGCAATATGTGAACGGCTCGGTTGGGCGAGTTTTGAGATTCGCACCTGAATCTAAAGGCGGATGGCCGATTGTTGAGTTTGAAAACGGCAATATTGTCACTCTTAAGCCGGCTGCTTGGGAAATGACTGATGGTGAGACTGTTCTTGCTAGCATAAATCAAGTGCCACTTAGATGCGCGTGGGGAATTACGATTCATAAATCGCAAGGTATGACGCTTGACAGTGCGGTAATGGATTTGCGTAGAACTTTTGCTCCCGGAATGGGATATGTGGCGCTTTCTCGCGTGGAAAATCTGGGCGGGCTTTATTTGGAAGGTATTAACGATCGCGCGTTTAGTGTTTCGGCGGATGCTGTACTGCTAGACGGATTCTTGCGAGAGGCTTCTAAACGCGCGAGTGAGTTGCTTGCTAGCGACGGTGCTGCTGCTTTCGTAACAAATAATGCGGAAGATGATTCTGCGAATCAGCAAGAGTTTGACATTTTTGGCGCTGTCAATTACGCAGATAATGAAGAGTTTTCTTTCGATAACGAGTTTTAGCATTTTGCGCCATGACTTGCCTGAGCGCTTAGAGCGTTTTGCGACTAATCCGCGCGAACGACATAATCTATATTCCGCTTTTTGTACGTGATTCGGGTCAAAATTGGTACAAAATGCGGAGGATGTTTCCAGAGTTTGTAGTCCAACACTCCATTTAGAGCTACAAAGTCGGTAAAGTGTTTTTGCTTTTGATTAGCTGTGTAAACAAGTGTTTATGTCCTCATGCGCAAATAGATTGGAACGCATGAATTCCAATGTACTTCGTATGTCTCAGCTGTTCCTTCGTACGCTGCGCGAGGATCCAGCAGACGCGGACGTAACTTCCGCAAAACTTATGCAGCGCGCAGGCTATATTCGTAAATCTGCCCCAGGTGTGTGGACTTGGTTGCCGCTTGGACTCAAGGTTTTAAACAAGGTTCAAGCGATTATTCGTGAAGAAATCAACGGTATCGGTGCGCAGGAGGTCCACTTCCCAGCGCTTCTTCCACGCGAGCCATACGAGGCTACAAACCGTTGGGAAGAGTACGGCGACAATATTTTCCGCCTTAAAGATCGCCATGAGGCTGACTATCTTCTTGCTCCAACGCACGAAGAAGTCTTTACTCTTCTTGTAAAAGATATGTATTCTTCGTACAAGGATTTGCCAGTTACTTTGTATCAGATTCAAACGAAGTATCGCGATGAATTCCGTCCTCGTGCAGGTCTTATTCGCGGACGCGAGTTTATTATGCAAGACGCTTACTCGTTCTCGATTGACGAAGATGGTTTGAAGTCCGCTTATGTTGAAGAGCGCGCTGCTTACGCTCGAATTTTTGACCGTTTAGGCATTAAATATGTGATTGTTCACGCTGTTTCTGGCCCTATGGGCGGATCGGATTCTGAGGAATTCTTGGCTCCAATGCCAATTGGTGAAGATACTTTTGCGCTCGCTCCTTCTGGAAAAGCTTGGAATGTTGAGGCTTTGACCACACCAGAAATGCAAGATGTTGACTGCTCGGCAACTCCTAAAATGGAGACTCTTGATACTCCAGATGCTAAGACGATTGAGGCTTTGGTTAAGGTTTCTAACGATTTGCATACACGCAAAGACGGCCGCGAATGGCAAGCAAGCGATACTTTGAAGAATCTGATCATTGCTGTTAAGCATCCAGCTGATGCTGAGGGCGGCGAGCACGAGGAGCCATGGCGCGAAATCGTGGCTATTGGTATTCCAGGTGACCGCCAGGTAGATATGAAGCGTCTTGAAGCTCAGTTTGCTCCTGCAGAAATTGAAGAAGCAACTGAGGATGATTTGAAGGCTCATCCTGAGTTTGTTAAGGGCTACATTGGCTTTAGCGTATTAGGTCCTCAAGCTCGCAAAGATGGTAGTGGAATTGAAAATCCTGTCCGCTACTTGATGGATGCTCACGTTGTAAAGGGCAGCGCCTGGATTACAGGAGCCGACGAAGACGGAAAGCATGTTTACAACGCTGTTTACGGCCGCGATTTTGAGGCTGATGGTGTTGTTGAAGCAGCCCAGGTTCGCGACGGCGATATGAGCCCAGATGGTTCCGGCCCATTGAGCTTCGAACGCGGTGTGGAAATCGGTCAGGTGTTCCAGCTCGGCTTAAAGTATTCTAAGGCTTTGGGCTTAAGCGTTCTTAACGAAAATGGTAAAGCTGTACCAGTTTGGATGGGCTGTTACGGTATTGGCGTTAGCCGCGTGATTGCATGCTTGGCAGAAACGCATCACGATGATGCTGGTCTTGCATGGCCTATGGCGATTGCTCCAGCTCAAGTTCACGTCGTTGCTACAGGCAAAGATCAAGTTGCTTTCGATGCTGCTGAGAAGGTTGTTGAAGAGCTTAGTAAGCAGGGAATCGAAGTAATCTTCGACGATCGTCCAAAGGTTTCTCCAGGCGTGAAGTTTAAGGATGCTGAGCTTGTTGGTGTGCCGCTGATTGCTGTAGCCGGCCGCGATACTGTGAACAATGGAACGATTGAAATCCGCGATCGCAACGGTTCAAACGTTGAGGCAATTCCAGTGGATGAGGCTGCTGCTCGAATTGTAGAGCGCGTTCGTGAACAGTTGTAATCGCAATAACTGTTAACAACGAATCAGCGATTAAGCAATTAAACTATTAAACAATTAAACGACTAAGCAATATTGCCGTTGGTGTAATGCTTTGTATATTATACGCATTATTTTCAGCGGCAATATTGCTATGAATAGTAAAAAATTATCTAAATTATTAGAATAGAATGTTCATAAGTTTTAATGTTTAATTCTATTAAAACTTTCTAAAAATCATTTACACCTCCTTCAATATCGTCATATTGGTTTTCTTCGACTTGTGAGACGAAATCTATTGTTTCTTTTGCTGAAGATTCAGCATCATAATGGTATTCTTGGCTGTCGTTTTCTTGCGAAGAATCCATAGAATATGTATTAGCCATAGGGTTTTTCATCGCCAAGCTCAAATCTTGGTTGGAATAAGTCTCTTGATTTGACCGATTTTCTTGGTTTATTTGATTAGTGTGATATTTGCTATTGTTACTCTGATCGGTTCTTCCACGATTATAAGAGTATTTAGTAAAAGCACTGATTCCTCGATTTAGGTCGTGTCCAATTGCGGTTGCTTCTAGTACAACTCGAGATCGGTCTTCTCCGTCTTTGTGCCAGGATTCCGTGTTTAAATTTCCACATACGACTATCGCGTCTCCCTTATGCACGCTTTTTAGTACATTTGCAGCTAAAGACTTGTATGCTTTTACTGTCATCCAAGTTGTCGGTCTATCTTTCCACTGTCTTTCCTCGCTATGATAGTAAGACGTTGTGCTTCCTATTCTAAGTGAGCATGCTGGTGAGTTTTCGTTGCGACTAAAGTTCACAGGGTCATTCCCTACATAGCCGCTGATTGTTAGTGTTGCTTGTTGTTGTGCCATATTCTTAACCTTTCAAAAGTTTGGACTGCGACTAATTTAAATCTCAAAATTCATCGCGCAACACGTGTTGATTATTGTGATTTTCAATAAATTTGCCGCAGTAGAATCAACTATGAAGTATCAAAAATAGTTTTGCAAGATATTTTTATCAATGTGGTTAAAGCCTATGCTTTATGCACATCGTTTAAAAACTCTTGACAAAATATATAAAACTGAGTAAGCGAGTCTAAAATGCGGAAAATATATGTAGATTGATATACTTAGAGGAAGTAGTTTTTGTTTTTCATTAGCATTGGAAGGTGAAGCTTGAATTTTTTGCCTACATGTTTGTGTTATTTGAATCAGGGATTACTGAAAAGTAGTTATTAATCACGTGGAGAGAGGACTACATTTATGTGGCATAAGTCGCACGTATTTTCTGCAAAGAAATGTTTAGCTGCTGCAGCATCAGCCGTTGCCTGCGTAGCAATGATTGGATCTACTGCAGTATCTGCTAGTGCTTTGGTTATAGTGCAGAATCACAGTGTTGCTAATGTTAATACTAATTGGCAAGTTCAGAATCAGTCAGTTGCAAGCTACATTTTAGGTGCAATTCGTGATGTGCGTTCAAAGTATTATGACGATGGCGTTACCCTTATGAACGGTATGCCTCTTGCGGATTATGTTGCTTCTAAGGGTCTTACAAAAGAGCAGTATATTAACGATATTCGCTATGATCGTGCTAATGAAGAGGATGCTTATCGTCGTGCAAATGAGACTGTTCAGCATGGAAAACTTGGTCATTTTGCTGCGGATGGTGTGAGCCTTCCAAACTACGATGGTCGTAAGGCTTGGGGCGAAAACGTTGCTTGGGGTGAAAGCCCAGAAGAAGCTATGTCGGATTGGACTGCTGGAGAGGAATCTGCATTACACCAGTCTAATGGTGCTGCAACTACTGACAATGCTCATCTTTACCAGATTTTGAATCCAGAAAACATTTCCTTCGGATATGGCGAAATAGCAGGTACCAAATACGGAAGAGTATCTGTTTTGACTCTTTCAACTCAGGTTGGAGACACTGACTACCCACAAGGCAAGTTAGGTGTTGCTCCTCACCTTGATTTTGCTTGGATTATTCGTAATAACGATATTGCTGTTGGTGCAAATGCTTACACCGACAAGCAGCTTGAGTATCGTTGGCTTTCCTACAATTTGAATACTCAGCAGTGGGCTACTATTGCTGATTGGAGTACTGGAAACTGGGCTTCTTGGGTTACAAAGCCAGGTGATTATTGGCTGCATTGCGAAGCTCGTGATCCTTCTACCAAGAAAGTTGTTCTAGAAAAGACAATTGCTTTCCACTACACAGTTCCAAGCCAAACAGTTATTACTGGAACTTATGCTGGTTGGCAAGGCAGTAGTGTTCTTCTTGGTGCATCCACTAATAATCCTAATGGTTCTACCAAGATTAAGATTTATGATTACAATGCTAAGCAGTGGGTTGAAGGATTTGATGGTCCTTGGGCTTTGTGGAGCCCACGCCCAGGCATTTACTGGACTCATTTCGAAGCTTACGATGAGAACGGTAATTTGTCGGATGTTAAGACCTACGCTTTCGGCGTGTGAATCTGATTAGTAAATTTGATTAGTATCATTTAAAAAGCCTGCAAACGTTTTAAACGCTTGCAGGCTTTTGTTTACTTATTTACTTTAGTTTTATTTGCGATTTACCAAATGTGTACGCGCTCGCTTGGGTCGAGCCACATCTCGTCGCCGTCTTTAACGTCGAAAGCATCGTAGAACAAGTCAACGTTGCGTGCAATGCCATTAGTGCGGCACTCTGCAGGGGAGTGTGGGTCGATTTGAAGGTATTGCTCCGCAATCTCGTTACGAGCCTTTGAACGCCACACAAGTGCGTAGCTTAAGAAGAATCGTTGCAAAGCAGTGAAACCATCAATCTTAGGAGCGTTCAGCAAAGTTTCACGAATCGCATCGTCACTTCCGTCGATTTCTTGTCCCTTGCTCTTTTGCAAAGCAAAAGCGTAGGCTTTAAGAGCAATAGTTACGCCGCTTAAATCACCAATGTTTTCGCCGATTGTTAAAGCACCATTTACGTGAGGCATTGCATCGCGCTCCTCTTTGCTCTTTAAGTGAGAGTATTTAACAATAAGCTGCGTTGGTGTAAAAGCATTGTATTGCTCAATAAGCGTTTTAGTGCGCTCAGTGAAGTTGGTTTTGTCTTCTTCAGTCCACCAATTGTTAAGCACGCCGTCGCCATCATATTCGCAACCTTGATCGTCAAAACCGTGGCCGATTTCGTGGCCAATTACTGCACCAATAGCACCGTAGTTTGCTGCGTCTGGAGCACTAGGGCTAAAGAATGGCGGCTGCAAAATCGCAGCTGGGAACACTATTACGTTAAGCAGCGGATCGTAGTAAGCGTTTACGGTTTGCGGAGTCATCTGCCACTCTTCGCGATCCACAGGTTCTCCAGCTTTTGCAGTATACCTACCAAACACGAATCGAGAAACTTCGCGCATATTCTCAATTAAGCCAGCGTCTTCCTTAATATTTAGCACAGAGTAGTCAATCCAATGATTCGTGTAACCAATATTTGGCTCAAACTTGCTAAGCTTTTCCAAAGCCTTCGCCTTAGTCTCCTCGCCAAGCCAGCTGCTGTGAGAAATCGACTCGCGGTAAGCGTTAATAAGATTGTCAACTAAGCCTTCCATATACTTTTTAGAAGACTCAGGGAAGTGCAAGCGCACGTATTCTTTACCGACTTCCTCGCCGCAAGCATCGTCAACAACTCCGATTGCGCGCTTCCAGCGGTCGCGTGGCTTGGTGGCGCCAGAAAGCACTTTGCCGTAGAAGTCGAATCGCGCTTGTGCAAAGTCCTCGCTTAACATGCTTGCCCAGCACAAAATCACATGCACGCGTGCCCAAAGCTTTAGATCTTCTAAGTCGGCTTCTTGCCAAATCTTATTCAATCCTTCTATAAAGCTTGGCTCGTGAACTACTACTTTGCTAAAAGCTTTACGAAAATCTATTGGCTGATTCTTTGCTTCTTCGGAATCGTCGTAAGATTTTTGAGCAGCATCCAAGAATGCGTTAAGATTCAGCGCTTCAAGCGTTTTTGCCAAATCCGCATAATCGTAAGGATTATAAGTTTTTTGAGAATCGCGTGTTGCTACGTTATCCCAGTGGTTGCTTGCGATTTGTGTTTCAACCTTCAAGAAACGTTCCGATTGCTCTCTTGTAGTAGTGGCATCACCGTATCCAGCTAAGCGCAACAATGAAGCCACCATTTTTACGTATTCAGCGCGAATCGGAGCGTAATTATCTTCGCGATAGTATGCTTCGTCTGGCAAGCCCAATCCAGCCTGCTCAATGTGCATAATATTCGTCTTAGGGTCTTTAGGGTCTCCGTAGACGCCAAAAGCAAACATTGCATTAGGTCCGCCATATGGAGTAAGAGAAGCAATAGTGCGAACTAAGTCTTCTTTGCTGCTAGCTGCATCAACAGCGTCTAAATCGCTCTTAATTGGCGTAATTCCAGCTTTTTCAATAGATGCAGTATCTAAATAGTTGCGGTATAGGATTCGCGACTTTTTGGCTGGGCAATCTTCGTTTTCTAAAATATCTCGAATTTGCGTCTCTGCATCTTCTGCAAGCTTGTAGAAAGCACCATACATTGGCTTATCTTCTGGAAGAGTGTAAGTGTCAATCCAAGGACCGTTTACGTAACGGAATAAATCGTCTTGTGGTCGAGTAACCGATGAGAAGGAAGCTGGGTCAAAATTTACAGCAGAAATTTCCTTCTGCGATTCCTCATTGTTGTTATTATTTTCATTGTTATTAGGCATGTGCCTAGATTACAAGTATTAAGCGACATCATTAGCTAGTATTTTCGCCATATTTTGCGCTATTTTCGTGCCTGCGAGTTAGTCTTAAATCATGATTGAACTTAAAACTCCATCCGAAATTGAAGCTATGAAGCCTGCAGGTCGCTTCGTTGGTAGTATTCTTAAAGACTTGAAAGCAATGACAAAAGTTGGCACAAATCTTCTTGAGATTGATGACTTTGTTCGCCAACGCATTATGAGCCGTAAAGGTGCGTCTTCTTGCTATGTTGATTACGCTCCTGATTTTGGAACTGGTCCTTTTGCGCACTACATTTGCACTTCTGTAAACGATGCTGTTCTTCATGGCGTTCCTTTTGATTACAACCTTAAAGACGGCGATTTACTAACGCTTGACTTAGCGATTAACGTTGACGGATGGGTTGGAGATTCTGCTATTAGTTTCGTGGTTGGAAAGCATGCGGATCCTGAAGATTTGCGCTTAATTAAGTGCACTGAGGAAGCACTTGAGGCTGGAATTAACATGGCTCAGCCTGGAAACCGCCTTGGAGACATTTCTGCAGCTGTTGGATGCGTTGCTCACGAGTATGGTTACAGCGTAAATCTTGAGTTTGGCGGTCACGGAGTTGGCCATATTATGCATGGCGATCCGCACGTTCCTAACGATGGCACTGCGCATCACGGCTACAAGCTTCGCCCAGGCTTGGTTATTGCTATTGAGCCGTGGTTCTTAAAGACTACTGACGAGATTTATCAAGATCCAAAAGACGGTTGGACTCTTCGATCTGCTGACGGTTCGCGTGGCGCTCATAGCGAGCATACGATTGCAATTACAGAGAATGGTCCAGAGATTTTGACCGTACGCTAAACTTCGAATAGTAAGTGCGTAAAACGAATAATATAAAATATAAAGAGGTACTTTAAGTAAATGGCGGAATTTGATTTTGCCCAAGCGTTAAATGATGTTGAAGCAAAGTATTCTTTGATTTCTAAGGCTTTAGACGTTAATTCGTTGAAGACTGCTATTGCAGATTTAGAAAAGCAGGCTTCGGAGCCTGGACTTTGGGATGATTCTGAGCACGCTCAGCAAGTTACGAGTAAGCTTTCGGCAGCTCAGTCTCAATTAAAGCGTTTACAAGCCGTTGAGCAACGCATTGAAGATACTAAGACTTTGATTGAACTTGGTCAGGAAGAAGAGGATGCTGATTCTATGAGCGAGGCTCAAGAGGAGCTTGGCTCTATTGCTCACGAGTTGGACGATATGGAAGTTCAAACTCTTCTTGACGGCGAATATGATGCTCGTGCAGCGGTGGTGACAATACGCTCTGGTGCGGGTGGTGTGGATGCTGCCGATTTTGCGCAAATGCTTCTTAGAATGTACTTGCGTTGGGCGGAACGAAACGGCTACAAAACTAAGATGATGGATACGTCTTACGCAGAAGAAGCTGGTATTAAATCCGCCACTTTCCAAGTTGATGCACCATATGCGTATGGTCGTCTTTCTGTAGAAGGCGGCACTCACAGAATGGTTCGTATTTCTCCATTCGACAATCAAGGCAGGCGTCAAACTGGCTTTAGTGCCGTGGAAGTAATCCCACTTGTTGAAGCTACGGATCATATTGACATTCCAGATTCTGACATTCGTGTGGATACTTTCCAGGCGTCTGGCCCTGGCGGACAAGGCGTAAACACTACGTATTCCGCTGTGCGCATCACGCATTTGCCAACTGGTTTGGTTGTCTCAATGCAAGATGAGCGCAGCCAGATTCAGAACCGAGCTGCTGCAATGGCGGTTTTGCAATCGCGTTTGCTTGTGTTAAAGCATGCCGAAGAAGCTGCTAAAAAGAAGGAGCTTGCTGGAGATATTAAGGCAAGTTGGGGAGACCAAATGCGCTCATACGTGCTTCACCCATACCAGATGGTGAAGGATTTGCGCACTGGCTACGAAACTTCGCAAACTCAGGCTGTTTTTGACGGCGATATTGACGGTTTTATTGAAGCTGGAATTCGTTGGCGTCACGAACAGAGAGTTGCAGCTAAAAAAGAGGCTGAGGAAAAGTCGCAAGCTTAGTCTGCATTAGATAAAATTCAAGATAAAAGTCAGAATAAAAATCAAAAATAAAATATAAAATAGTTAAAAACAAAATTAAAGTATATCGTTCAATAGTTCGTAAAGGAAACTGCAGAATATGTCTCTGATTTCACTAGAACATGTGTCGAAGATCTATCCTAAGGGTACGCGCCCTGCTTTGGACGATATTTCTTTAGACGTTAATCGTGGCGACTTCGTGTTTCTTGTTGGAGCGTCTGGATCTGGTAAAACAACTCTTCTAAGCTTGCTGCTGCGCGAAGAGGAGGCCACTAAGGGCGAGATTCACGTTGCTGGTAATGACTTGCGACGCTTAGTGAATCGTCAGGTTCCGCAGTATAGACGTACTCTCGGCTTTATTTTCCAGGATTATAAACTGTTGAATAATAAAACCGTGTATCAGAACGTGGCTTTTGCACTAGAAGTTATTGGCACGAGTCGTTCTACTATTAAGTCGCTTGTTCCGCGTGTGCTTGAAACGGTTGGCTTAACTGGTAAGGAAAATAATTATCCGCATGAGCTTTCGGGTGGTGAAGCTCAGCGTGTTGCAATTGCGCGCGCGTACGTGAATCATCCGCAAATTCTTCTCGCTGACGAGCCTACTGGTAATTTGGATCCAACTACTTCGCTTGGCATTATGGAAGTTTTGGACGCCATTAATCGTACGGGCACTACAATTGTTATGGCTACGCATAATGAGGAAATTGTTAACTCAATGCGCAAGCGAGTTGTGGAGCTTCATGCTGGAAAAATTGTGCGAGACGAGCGCGAAGGCTCTTATGATTCTGCGCTTTACTTCCCAGATGCAGATGTTGAGCAAAAGTCGAAAGCTCAGCAGGCAGTTGAAGGCGATTCAGGTGTTCGTACTGTGGCAGATTCTGGCTCTGATCACACTAATTTTAACTCGTCTTCTGAAGATTCTAAAAATTACAGATTCATGTCTAAACGCGCAAAGCGTGCAGCTCAAGCAAAGCAGGCTATGGATGCTGTTGCGCAAACTTTGCAAAATGGTTCTGAAGATAATGAGGGTATTGCTCGACTTGCGCAATCTGTTCATTCAGGCAGAACGGGTAGATATGGTGAAGTTTTTCAGCCTTTAGAAACAACTATGACTTGGGGGCGTGGTCTTTCAATTCCACCAGCTCCTCCTGTACAAAAGTCGAATGATGCTGAAGATATGAAGAATTCAGATTTTGCAGATTCTAGCAACTCTTCAGATTCTGGCGATTCTCTTGATTTAAGTGAGAATCAAAAAGATAAGAATAATACAGAAAATATTGTCGAAAACGATATTGAAAATTCTGGCGAAAATTCTGGCGAAAATTCTGACGAAAACGTCGGCAAAACAGGCGAGAATCCAAGCGAAACTGGCGATTATATTGAATCTAAAGAATCCAATGAAAAAAGTAAATCTGAAGCCAGTAAAAGCGAAAATCTTAAGAACGAAGGAGACGAGTAATGCGATTGCGGTTCATATTCTCAGAAACGTGGATTAGCTTGCGCAGAAACGTTTCTATGATTGTTTCGGTAATGCTCGTTACCTTCATATCGTTCTTGTTTATAGGCGCATCTGTTCTTATGCAAGCGCAAATCACAAAAGCCAAAGGCGATTGGTATGACAAGGTAGAAGTTGTAGCATGGCTTTGCCCAGACGGTACAAGTCAGTCAGCATCCTGTGCTTCTGGAAAAGCTCCTACTAAAGAAGAAATTGTAAAATTGGAGAACATTATTAACCAAGAGTTAGGTGATGATGTTTCGAATATCACTTATGTTAGTAGAAGCGAATTTTACAAGAATACTTTTCTTAAGCAATATCCTAATGGCTTATATCAGGGGCGTACTTTAACAGCTGCTGATATGCAAGATTCTTTGCGACTAAAGCTTACAAATCCAACCAAATATCAGGTTGTTTCAGAAGTTCTTTCTGGCAGAAATGGTGTTGAGGAAGTAGTAGACCAAAGACAAATTTTTGACCCAGTGTTTAGCGTTTTGAATCATGCCACGGCTGTGACAATTGTGCTTGCTGCAGTTATGGTTGTTGTTGCGATTATGCTAACCGGTACAACTATTCGTATGTCTGCAGCCTCTAGAAAACAAGAGACGGAGATTATGCGACTTGTGGGCGCGTCTAATTGGACAATTCGCATGCCATTTATTTTAGAAGGTGCTTTTGCGTCCCTTATGGGATCCCTACTATCTGGGTGTGCACTAAGCGTTGTTGTTAAAGTGTTTATTACAGATTGGCTTGCACAAAACGTTCGTTGGATGCCATTTGTAAATCAAACAACTGTTTGGATGACAGTTCCAGTGCTGGTTCTTGGAGCCGTGCTACTTTCAATAGTCGCCTCCGCGGTTGCACTCAGAAGATATCTGCAAGCGTAAACATAAAAGAAAAATTTAAATTATCAATAAATTATGAACATTAATAAATCATAAATAAAAAATCATAAATAGAAAAATTTTATCGATAATAGAATTTTCAATGTATAATTCGCATTAGTTGTGTTTGAATTTTCTACTTGAAAGGGAAGTAAATATGGAAAGCAAGAAATGCCATGCAAAATATTGTAAGCGCACTGTCGCAAGCGCGATTGCAAGCAGCTTTCTTATGCTTTCTGCCGGTATTACCTTATATGCTTACCAGCCACTACGCGCTGATGCAGTTACCATGCAAGATTACAACAGGAAAGTTCAAAGTAATGCAGCTCTTAAAAAGCGTCTTGCTGGAGTAAATAAACAGCTTGCTGATAAGATCCTAGAGCTCAATGATTTAAACGAGCATCAAATCCCTAATCAAGTCCGTGCTGCTCAGCAAGCTCAGGAGCAAGCGCAACAAGCTATGAGCCTTGTTGAATCAACAAATCAGCGTTTGCAATCTGCACAAAAAGACAAACGCGATTTAGAAGAAAAAATCAAGCAGACTGGCGAAGATTTTGATGATGCAAAGGCTGCTGTAGCTCAACTTGCTCGCAAAAGTTTCCATGGCTCCAATGCATCTAACGTAATGGCAATGGTGACTAATTCCACTACTACCGAGCAGTTTGTTGGAAAACTTCAGTCAGAGGCTGCTGTTGCGCGTAGCGAAGCAAATGCTGCAAATGATGCTGCTGTGACTTTGAGTAATTCTATGAATAGACGTCAGCGCTTAGCTGCTATTGAAACAGAGATTCAAAAATTAAAAGCAAAAGCTGATTCTGAGGCGCAGAGTGCTCAGGCTGCGGCTAAGGCTGCCAGTGAAAAGCAGCGTTCTCTTCAGTCTTTAAGAGATCAGGGAACTATTCTAAGAAAGCAGTTAGAGAGTCAAAAGAATAGTCTTACTTCTCAAGATGCTCGCGAAGCTGCTGAAATAATTGCTTTGAAGTCACAGATTGACGCTCAAGCTAGGGCTTTAGCTGCTACGGCTGCAGCTCGCATGAATCCTAATAATGGTAATCGTCAACAACTTAGAGGCGGCGGCAGTTGGAATACTCCTTCCTTGCCTGCATTACCGCTTTCTAATGGTGCTGCAAATGGTATGAATTACGCGGTTCCTGGGAATTGTCCTGCTGGTTCTGGCAATTGCTATGGTCATAATACTGGTAACACAGCTGGAGGTTCTGCCTATCCAGCTCGTCAATGCACACTTTGGGCGTATTTGCGTAGATCACAGCTTGGTCTTCCAGTAGGATCCTTTATGGGCAACGGTGCTGATTGGGCTAATTCTGGGCGTAGACTTGGGTATCTTGTAAATCGCACACCGCATGTTGGTGCTGTTATGGTATTTGCTAGAGGAGCTGCTGGATCAGATCCTACATATGGACATGTTGCTGTTGTTGAACGCGTTAATTCGGACGGTTCGGTACTGATTTCCGAAGGTGGCGTTGGATTTGCTACGTTCCCGTCTTATAGGACTATTCGTAATGCTGGCAATTATGAGTATGTTCACTATTAATTTTTTATGATTCGATTTAGGCTGGTGTAATTTGGATAAAAAACCTGGTTCAGATGGTACTTTAACTGTTGCAAGAAATAAAAAAGCAAATCACGACTATGCGATTGAAGATTGCTATGAAGCAGGTATTGCGCTTACTGGCACAGAAGTTAAGTCTTTGCGCGAAGGCAGAGCTTCTTTAGCTGAAGCGTTTGTAAATATTGATAGACGTGGTGAGATTTGGCTAGAAGGCGCAAATATTCCAGAGTACTTAAATGGCACTTGGAATAATCATGCTCCTAAGCGCAAGCGCAAGTTGCTTCTTCATGCGATTCAAATTGCTAAGCTTTCTAGGCAGATTGAAGCTAAAGGTTACACTATTGTGCCTTTGAGGATTTATTTTAAAGGCAGCTACGCTAAAGTTGAGATTGCTTTGGCGCGAGGCAAAAAAGAGTACGATAAGCGTCAAGCGTTGCGCGAAGAACAAGATAAGCGCGAAGCATTGCGCGCTATGCGATACAAGAATATGCAATCTAGGTGATTTGCTGTTTGTGATTGTATTGCGACACGCCGTATATTATTCATTTTTGTGAATAATATACGGCTTTTGATTTTGCAATTCGTTATTTTTTGCTGATTTTTAGCATATTCATGTATGTCAATTTATGAATATTCAGTTTTTGCATTTTAATAATCGCAATTTAGTAGCGTTATCGTGTATAGTTATGCATATCACTGTAAATTATAAGTTATTTATTCTTTAAATATTGGACAGGAGAAGAAAATGCTTAAGTCAAATAAGATTTTTAAGTCAATTAAGCCTATTGCAGCAATTGCAACTCTTGCATTGATTGGATGCACATGCGCATGCGGTCCAGCCGATTCTAAGGCAGCAGACCCAGATGTGGCACGCAGCTACGATGTAAGCAAAGTTCAAAAAGACGATGAGATTGCAAAACTTGTTCCAGAAAGCGTTGCAAAAACTGGCGAATTAACAGTTGGTGTAAACGTTAGCTATGCTCCAGCAGAGTTCTTCGCTGCAGATGGCAAAACACCAGTCGGCTACGAAATCGACTTTTCTAAAGCTTTAGCAAAATTGATGGGCTTAAAAGCGAAGATTATGCATGCTCAGTTTGATTCCATTATTCCAGCAATCGGAAGCAAATATAACGTTGGAATCTCGGGCTTTACTGTAAACGCTGAACGTATGAAGTCCGTTGATTTTGTAACGTACGCAAACGCTGGCTTATCTTTTGAAGTTCGTAAAGGAAACCCAACTAAAGTAGATCCAAAGAATCTTTGCGGCAAAAAAGTTACATTAGAAACTGGCACTGTTGGCGAGCCAATCATGGAAGAAGCTAAAAAGCAGTGCAAGGCAAATAACGATAAGCCACTAGAAATCATGAGCTTTAAGGAGCAGACAGACGCCACTACAGCATTGCTTTCTGGTCGCGCAGACGTTATGTATGCTGACACTCCTGTAGCTGGCTATGCTGCAATAAAGAACAATGGAAAGCTAGAGATTCTAGAAAGCAGTAACGACGCGGAGCCAATGGGTGCAGCCGTTAAGAAGGGCGATGCTAAGATGCTAAAGCTCATTAAGGCCGCAATCGATAAGCTTATGAAGAATGGCGTTTATAACGACATTCTAAAGAAGTGGGGTGTTGAAAACGTTGCTATTAAGGAAGCGCAAGTAAATCCAGAAGTCTGATCTTAAATTTGGCGTGCGTTTGTAGCTATTAGTATAGTGAAAACCGCACGCCTTATTTGTATTTAATCTATTTGTACATCGCAAGTGCGTTAATTACTAGTTAATAATCCGCTAGTTATTATTCACATATGTGACAATTTAAAATGTTAATGGAGAAAATATGTTTAACAATGCGAGTAAGAAGCTTTCGCAAAACTCTGATGGTGATCGGATTCTACCAGTCAAAAAACCTGGACCAATCATAGCTGGCATAATCGTAGCTATAATTGCGTGCTCGCTGCTTTATTCTATAGTTACAAATCCGCGATTTGAGTGGAATGTTGTAGGCATATATCTAATAAGCGACAATGTTCTTACAGGCATTGCTTGGACGCTAATACTCACATTCTTGTCTATGATTATTGCAATTGTTCTTGCTATAGGATTAGCAATGATGCGTAAGTCTGTAAACCCTGTTCTTCGAGCCGTAAGCTGGTTCTTTATTTGGTTCTTTAGGGGTACTCCAGTTTATACGCAGCTAGTATTTTGGGGAATGTTTGCTGTACTTGTTCCTAAGTTGAGTATGGGCATTCCGTTTACATCCGTTGAGTTTTTCTCCATTGATTCCAACGTTGTTATGACTTCTTTAAACGCTGCAGTTATTGGATTGTCTCTTAATGAGGCTGCGTATTTGTCGGAGATTGTTCGTGCTGGTTTAGAAGCTGTGGATGCTGGTCAGGTTGAGGCGGCTCAAGCTCTTGGCATGGGCAGGTCTTTGACTATGCGCAGGGTTGTTTTGCCTCAGGCTATGCGTATTATCGTTCCACCTTTGGGCAATGAGACTATTGGTATGCTTAAAACTACGTCTTTGGTTTTAGCTGTTCCTTTTACCTTAGAACTTCAGTTTGCCACAAATGCTGTAGCAAATCGTATTTATAAGCCGATTCCGTTGCTTATAGTTGCTAGCATTTGGTATTTAATTATTACGTCTATTTTGATGGTTTTTCAAGTTATGTTAGAAAAGCATTTTGGTAAAGGATTCGAAGCAAAAGACATTGTAAACAATGCTCAAATTAACTCTAATGCTGCAAAACGTGGAGATAATGCGATTAAAGCGAATAGTGACGCTGTAAAGGGTCGCAATAATGCAACAATGTTAGGTTTTAACGCATAAACATATAACGCATAAACCGCGTCAAAATTACAAATTTTATATAATCGTAATTAGATTTGAGGAAAAATGACTGATATTTTAACGGTTGATACACAAAGCCAAAATGTTACTAAAAGTGATACTCCAGCAGTAGTCATAAAGGATTTACACAAGTCCTTCGGTAATCTTCAAGTCCTTAAGGGAGTTGACATGACTGTTAATCCAGGAAGTGTAACAGTCATACTCGGTCCTTCTGGAAGTGGAAAATCAACCCTATTGCGATTGATAAATCAACTAGAAAAAATTACGTCTGGTAAAATCACAATTTATGGCGAGCGCATTGGCGTAAAAACCGTTATACATAAAGGTAAAGAAGCATTGCAAGCGTTAAACGACAAAGAAATTGCAGAGCAACGCGCAAAGCTTGGAATGGTGTTCCAACGTTTTAATTTGTTCCCGCATATGACGGCTATTGAAAACGTTATGGAAGCGCCAGTTCATGTTTTACACATGGACAAAACCGCTGCACGCGATTTAGCAATTAAAGAACTTGAACGTGTTGGAATGGCAGACCGCGTAGACCATTATCCTTCTCAGCTTTCGGGTGGTCAGCAGCAGCGAGTTGCCATTGCGCGTGCGCTTGCGATGAAACCAGAAATAATGCTTTTTGACGAGCCTACGTCTGCATTAGACCCAGAACTAGTTGGGGAAGTGCTTAACGTTATGCGCGATTTAGCTAATGATGGAATGACAATGATTGTTGTAACTCACGAGATTGGCTTTGCACGAGAAGTTGCAGATCAAGTTGTGTTCATGGATGGCGGAAAAGTTGTTGAATGTGGTACTTCAGGAATCATAGATTGCCCACAAACAGAAAGATTTAAAGATTTTCTACATCACGTTTTATAAGTGTTTTGCAAGTATTTTGCAAGTGTTTTTCGCGTATTTTAATAAGATTTTTGCATATTTTCGACATGTGTAGAAACACGCACACTTTATAACGTACAATAGAAAATTATGTGTGGCATTGTAGGATATGCAGGTTTTGGCACAGTTTGCTCAAAGCCTCTAGAAGTTTGCTTAAATGGGTTAGAACGCTTAGAATATCGCGGATATGATTCATCTGGAGTAGCTCTTGCTGCTCCAGGAATGGATTCTATATGCGTACGCAAAAAAGCTGGTCGCTTAGCTGTTTTAAGAAAAGATATAGAAGCTAATCCAATGCCAGAAGCGAGTGTGGCAATAGGTCACACTCGATGGGCTACGAATGGCGCTCCTTGTGATTTAAACGCGCATCCGCATATTAGTGCCGACGGAAAAATCGCACTTATTCACAACGGTATTATTGAAAACGCTATTAGTCTTAAAGAACAAATGCAAAAAGAAGGCATAGAGTTTTCGTCTCAAACAGATACAGAAGTTGCAGCAAAAGCTCTTGGAAAAATCGCGAATCAAATAATTGAAGAAACTGGTAAGCCAGATCTTTTTGAAGCAATAAGACGAGTTGCGAAAATTCTTAAAGGAGCTTTTACTCTACTTGCTGTAGACGTTAGACAGCCTAATATTGTTGCTGCTGTTCGTCACGATTCGCCGCTTGTAGTAGGTGTTTCAAATAACGAGTATTTTCTAGGCTCCGATGTTGCTGCTTTTGTTCAATACACAGATAAAGTGCTTGAAGTTGGTCAAGATCAGGCTGTTTTAATCGGAGATATAGAAGGAAACAAAAAAGCACAGCTTCGTCTTACTGATTTTGACGGCAACGAGATTGAAAACCCTAGTTGTTTTACAGTAGACTGGGATGCTTCTGCAGTAGAAAAAGGCGGATGGGATTCCTTTATGGATAAGGAAATCCACGAAGATCCGCATGCCGTAGCTGATACTTTACGAGGACGATTCGACGCAAAAGGGAATATTATTCTTGACGAAGTTAGGATTAGTCAAGATATTTTGCGATCAATCGACAAGATAATAGTTGTAGCTTGTGGAACAGCAAGCTACGCTGGATTAGTTGCAAAATATGCGATTGAACATTGGGTGCGCGTGCCAGTAGAAGTGGAGTTGGCTCACGAATTTAGGTACAGAGACCCAATTTTAACGCATAGAACGCTTGTTGTTGCAATATCTCAATCTGGCGAAACAATGGACACGCTAATGGCGTTAAGGCACGCGCGCGAGCAGGGCAGCCGCGTGCTTGCAATATGCAACACTCAAGGCTCGAGTATTCCGCGAGAATCGGATGCTGTACTTTACACTCATGCTGGCCCAGAAATCGCAGTTGCTTCTACAAAAGCATTTGTTGCGCAAATCGTAGCAGCATACATGCTTGGGCTTTATTTGGCTCAAGTCAAGGGAACAATGTACAGAGATGAAATACAGCAAATCGTGTCCCAGCTTAAAGAAATGCCAGATAAAATACAAAACGTTTTAGATACGCAAGCTGATTCGATTATGCAAGCCGCAAAGAAAACAATAGACGCAAAATCGTTCTTGTTCCTTGGCAGGCATGTTGGCTACCCAGTTGCTTTAGAAGGCGCATTAAAGCTAAAAGAGATTGCGTACACGTTTACAGAAGGTTTTGCGGCAGGAGAGCTTAAACATGGCCCGATAGCTCTAGTAGACAAAGGCGAGCCAGTTGTTGTTATAGTGCCATCTTCTAGAGGCAGAGACGTTTTACACGCTAAAGTAATCTCGGGAATTGAAGAAGTTAAGGCTCGCGGAGCGTTTACTATTGCGGTTGCAGAAGATGGTGATCCAGACGCTGAGCGTTACGCAGATATTGTGTTCTGGCGCCCTAAATGCCCAACGTTGCTAAGCCCACTTGTAGATGTTGTAGCATTACAACTTTTTGCTATGAATATGGCAAAGCTTAAGGGCTACGATGTTGACAAGCCTAGGAATCTTGCAAAATCTGTAACTGTAGAATAGCAGTGAATATTATGTGTGCAAAAAGCCCGCAGAAAAGTCGCAAGCAGAATTTTGGTTGTTTTGTTATGCGTAATATAAACCGTAATATAAACCGCGTTTTTGTTCGTAATATAAAGCGCGTAATTTCTGCGATTACATGCGTTTTTATTGTTGCTTTTTGTGCGTCATGCGGATCTGTTGATTCTAGAACAAAAATAACAGTATGGTCTTGGGAACCAAGCATGAAGCGGATTGCGGCAGATTTTGAGAAACAAAATCCAGATATTCGAGTTAGCGTTAAAGATACAAGCGGATACAACAATCTTAACAGTGCTATTCAAGACGGTTACGGTATGCCAGATGTTGCTCAGCTTGAATACCACGCTTTGCCACAATACGCGGTTAGCGGACAACTTTTGGATATTACAAATCGCGTTCAAGGAACTCAAACATTCTATACGCCAGGCACATGGTCTTCTGTTCAATTAGGAGGACGAGTTTATGGATTGCCAATGGATTCAGGTCCTTTAGCATGGTTTTATAATCAAGACGTATTCAACCAAGCAGGTGTGGATGTTACGCAAATTCACACCTGGAAGGATTATCTACATGCTGCAAGAAAATTAAAAAATATTGGCGTTTATATTGCTGCAGATTCTGGAGATGCAAGTTTTTATAACGCTATGATTTGGCTTGCAGGAGGAAGACCTTTTATAACTTCTCACGATGGTAAAACCGTTACAGTTCGCTTAAGTAAAGACAAAGGAACAAAAGACTTTACTAAATTTTGGCAGTCCATGATTGACGAAGATTTGGTTGATACAAGACTTGCAACTTGGACTCCAGCTTGGAAAAGTGCAGTTGGTTCTGGCAGCGTTGCATCTGTTTTTGCTGGAGCATGGATGACATCGCTTTTAATGCATGATATTCCAGGCGGAGCAGGGTTGTGGCGTGTAGCGAGAGTTCCGACTATG
Organism: Gardnerella sp. KA01002; assembly: GCF_049244015.1. NCBI lineage: Bacteria > Bacillati > Actinomycetota > Actinomycetes > Bifidobacteriales > Bifidobacteriaceae > Gardnerella > Gardnerella sp. KA01002. The sequence goes on along the minus strand of NZ_CP058365.1, from coordinate 934,130 downwards.
AATGGAAACAATGACAATGCGCAAATGGGAGGATCTGCTCTAAGCGTCCTTCAGTCTAGTCGCAAGCCTGAAGCCGCGATGCGTTTTGTGAATTTTGTATGCCATGATCAGACTGGTATTAAAGAAAGAGTTTTATCTGGAGCATTCCCAGCAGACGTTGTGACTCTTAGAGACAAAGCGTTCCTAAACAAAACAATGGTTCGTGATTCTCGCGGAATCGATGTGCCATATTTCGGAGGACAACAATTCAACCGTATTTTTGCAGATGCAGCAAATCATGTAGATACAGGCTACAAATATTTGCCGTTTGAAGTATATTCTCGTAGCGATTTTCGTTTCACAGTCGGTTTGGCCTATGATTGGAACAGAAAATCAAGAGCACGTTTAACAGTGCAGTCGATGATTGATGCAGGCATTAAACAAGACGATGGTAAGGATTTTCAACTTCCAGACGACCCTGGTCCTAAAATTAGTCTTAAAGATGGTATTAATCTTTGGAAAAAAGACTTGAAAGAATACGGGTATAATCAGGGTTTTGTTGTGCGCTAGACTTATGCACTTTAGGTCTGTAATCCAAAGGAAAAGTCGCTAGCAGCCGATCGTTCGTCTATAAATCTCGTACATTCCTTTAAAAATCAAATTTGGATCGTAATAATCAATAGTTTCAACGTCTTTTTCAAAAAGTCGTCCCAAGCCGCCTGTAGCAACAACCTTAAAAGGCTCATTTATTTCTATTTTGAATTGCTCAATCGTGCGCTCAATTCCACCCAAGAAGCTGTAATACAATCCAGCTTGCATAGCAGGACGAGTTGATTTTGCAAGAACGGATTTAGGGCGCGAAATCTCAACTTCTGGAAGCTGAGCAGTATTATCCCATAGAGCTGCAGCCGCCGCACTAATTCCCGTGCAAATAAGTCCGCAAGTAATTGCTCCGCTTTTATCAACGTAGTTATAGGTTGTAGCTGTGCCAAAATCTATAACTAATACGGGGCCGCCGTATTCGTAAAACGCGCCAACACAATCCGCTAAGCAGTCTGCTCCCAAAGAGCGTGGCTCGTCAATGCGAATATTTACGCCAGTTTTTACTCCAGGGCCTACAATCATAGGGTCGATTTGCAAAAACTTAACAATGCTTGCGCGGAACGAGTGCATAACTTTTGGGACAACCGAAGCAACAATAACATCTTCAACATCGTTTACGCTAAAACCGCTAAGATTTAAGAATTGCGTAATCATAATGCCGTATTCGTCGGAAGTGTGATTTGCTTTTGTAGTCATTCTATACGTGCCAACAATCTTGCCGTTCTCCAAGAATCCAAGCACAATATTCGTGTTGCCAATGTCTACTGCTAAAAGCATATTCGCCTCCGTTGTGTTTGTTGTGTGTTGCCAAACTTAAGTATGCGCATCTTTAGAGCAATATTACATTAATGCTAAGTCCGTTGCGTTCAATTTGATTGTTTGTGCTTGCTGCTTTAGAAAATCGCATAAAAGTGTGGCGGTGTAGCACAGTAGGTGATAAAGTCGAAAACAATGGCAGCGAGGCTAGAAAGGAAATGTAAATGATAAATCGTCATGCAATATTGCACCGACCACTTTCACAATACGCGTATTCTACGGCAGAATATTGTTTAACAATTCGCTTGCGTGCGGCAAAGAATAATCTTTGTTCATGCGTTTTGCATTACGGAAATCGCGTCGATTTGACTCCGTTAGATCAGTTCTGCACGCTGAAAATGGAAAAGATTGCAAGCGACGATTACTTTGACTACTATGAAGCAAACATAAGCAGCGATTTAGATAGAGTTTGTTATTACTTTGAGATGCAAGATGCGGATGAGCGCTTGTATTTGTACGCCGATACTATTGCGACTGATTTTCCAGAAGATCGTACAGAAGTCTACCAGTTCCCATTTATTCGCCGCGAGGAGATTAGCGACGTTCCTAATTGGCTTAAAGAGGCTGTTGTTTATAACATTTTCCCAGATAGTTTTGCAGATTCTAAACGTGGCATAAGTTGCGAGGCAAAAGATTATTTTGATGAGAAAACTGGCCAAACTTTACACACTCGTTTAGGTGGAACCATTAGAGGAATAATCGAAAATCTTGATTATATTGAGGATTTGGGCTTTAATTGCTTGTATTTAAATCCTATTTTTAAAGCTGCAGAATACCATCGTTACGATCTTCTTGACTACTACCATGTTTGCCCTAATTTAGGAACGGACGACGATTTTAGGGAGCTTGTTAGCGAGGTTCATAATCGCGGCATGCACATAATTATTGACGGCGTTTTTAATCATTCTAGTTGGTATTTCTTCGCGTTTGACGATGTTGTTAAAAATGGCGAAAATTCGCGATACAAGGATTGGTTCTATGGATTAAAGTTCCCTGTTAAGCGCCCCGAAGATGGTAAGCGCCCAAGCTACACGTGTTTTGCGTATGAGCGTAAAATGCCAAAGCTCAATACTTCTAATCCCGAAGTTCGCGACTATTTTATGGACGTTTGCCGCTATTGGCTTGAAGATTTTGATGTTGACGGTTGGCGTTTGGATGTTGCGAATGAAGTTGATAAAGACTTTTGGCGTGCCTTCCGCTCTGTTGCTAAAAAGACTAAAAAAGATAGTGTGCTAATTGCTGAGATTTGGGAGAATTCTGAGCGTTGGCTACAAGGAGACATGTTTGACTCCACTATGAACTACGAATTCCGCAAAGTTTGCCGCGATTTCTTTGCTTTTGGCAAGATTAATGCGCGCGAGTTTAATAGTCGATTTGTAGATATGCTTTTAAGATACCCATTCCCGATTGTTCAAGGTCAATTGAATTTGCTTGATAGCCATGACGTTAGTCGCTTTAGAAGCTTGTGTGCTCAAAGCTCTTCGGAAGCTTGCGACTTTTCTACGGCAGATAAGCGATTCCGCTTGGCTGAGCTTTGTTTGCTTACATCTGTTGGAGCCCCAAGCGTGTTCTATGGTGATGAGCTTGGTGTAATTGGTTTTGAAGAGTGTGATTATCGAGCGCCTATGCCTTGGTCAAATCCTGTCAGCGATAATCGTGATTTATTCCGCGAACTTATAAAATTGCGTAAAAATAACGATTGCTTTATTCATGGTAATTTTAGAGTTCTTGACTATGATGAGCGCGGAAAGTTTGTGTTTGCGCGAGAAACTGACTCTAAGCGTGTTGTTGTAGCTTTAAATGCGTTTAATGAATCTAACGATTCGTTTAGTGCTTTGCCTGATTGTAAGCCGATTATTAGCTACAATTATGATGCTCAAAATCAATCTCTTGGAGCTTTTGGATACGCGATTTTTGAAGTAAAATAGCGATTTATTAGCGATTTTACTGGCGATTTAATCAATAAAAGTGGCACTTAATCAAGTTATTTAAGTGCCACTTTAATTTACAAACGCAAGATATCTATAAGCTTAAGAAAAGCTGGTGTATTCTAGTGTCTTCATCAAGCTCTGGGTGGAAAGCTGTTCCGATTTGATTTCCTTGGCGCGAGGCAACAACGTTTCCATCTACTGTTGCAAGAGTTTCGGCATTAGGACCGACTTGCACAATATAAGGCGCGCGAATAAATGTCATCGGCACTTTTCCAAGATTTCCAAACTCAGATTCGTAGTGGAAGCTTCCAAGCTGGCGGCCGTAAGCGTTGCGCTTAACTGTAACGTCTAGCGTGCCAAATCCGCTAACTTCGTTACCTTCCACGTTTTTTGCGAGCAAAATCAAGCCTGCACAAGTGCCAAGAACTGGCATTCCGCTTGCAATCCTCTCACGCAAAGGCTCGAGCATATTTTGCTCTTTGAGAAGCTTCGATTGCACAGTGCTTTCGCCGCCTGGTAAAACAAGGCGGTCAAAAGACTGCTCCAAGTCGCGCGCTTGACGAAGCTCAATAACGTGTGCGCCTAATTTTTCAAGCATTAAGCGATGTTCAAGAAAAGCACCTTGAACAGCTAAAACTGCTACAGTATGCGAGCAATTATTTGTATTGATAGGTGAGTTTGCCAAAATAATTCGCCTCAATTACTCGCCGCGATTTGCCATTAAAAGCTTGATTTCCTGCTCGTTAATACCAACCATCGCTTCGCCCAAATTCTCGGAAAGCTTAGCAATCATCTTAGCGTCTTTGTAATTAGTCACAGCCTTAACTATTGCAGCAGCGCGCTTTGCTGGGTCGCCAGACTTAAAGATGCCAGAGCCAACAAAAACGCCTTCAGCACCAAGCTGCATCATTAAAGCAGCGTCTGCAGGGGTTGCAACACCGCCAGCTGCAAAGTTTACAACAGGAAGCTTGCCGTTTTGTGCAACGTACTTTACAAGATCGAAAGGCACGCGCAAAGTCTTAGCTTCCTCAAAAAGCTCATCTTCGCGCATGCTTGTAAGCTTGCGTATTGCGGAATTCATCATGCGCATGTGGCGCACAGCTTGAATAACATCTCCAGTTCCAGGCTCGCCCTTTGTGCGAATCATGGAAGCACCCTCGTTAATCCTGCGCAAAGCTTCTCCCAAATCTTTTGCACCGCAAACAAATGGAACTGCAAAATCGCGCTTGTTAATGTGGTAAACGTCGTCTGCTGGGCTAAGCACTTCGCTTTCGTCAATGTAATCAATCTCAATAGCCTCAAGCACCTGCGCTTCAACAAAGTGACCAATACGGCATTTTGCCATAACAGGAATAGACACAGCTTCTTGAATGCCGTGAATCATAGCTGGGTCGCTCATTCTAGAAACTCCGCCAGCCGCGCGAATATCGGCAGGAATACGCTCCAACGCCATTACAGCGCAAGCTCCAGAATCTTCAGCAATTCGCGCCTGCTCCGGAGTAGTAACATCCATAATCACGCCGCCCTTAAGCATTTGTGCAAGCTGGCGATTTAGAGCAGTGCGGTCTTGGCTGCCGTTATTTTGCGGATCCGAGGATTCGTTTACTGTTACCGTAGTATTCAAGTTCTCTGCCATTATTCCTCGCTTTTTACTAAACCTATTAAACGCATTTTTATGTTGTACATTGTTATACTACACATTTTCATGCATCTATTAAACGTATGTATTTTGTTAATATGCAAGCTAGCGTGATTCTAATCTTTTTAGGATTTTGCGCACGTTTGCAAGTTTACGTCTGTTGGCATTTAACCACATTCGTAGGATATATGGTAATAAAATAGGCTTAAAATATATGAAAAATCATGCAAATATGCAATGTGTTGTTTAGACTCACCGCATCTTCGTTTGACTTGTGAATCGGATACGATTGTGTTTGCCGTTGACTTTATGGTTGCGAAAGTTGCAGCTAGATAAAGCGACGAGCTGTAAAACAGAATAAATATAAATTAAATATAAATAATGTATCTAATTACAATCCAGAAAGGTTTGTTGAATGGATAACAAAGAACCCAAAGATGGCGCGTACAATAACGACGCGACCGATAAATTCTATGGGCAAGAAAACGCAGAGCAATCGCAATTTAGTTCTAGTACAGATGATTCGCTTAACGCTGCGTCTAAAAGGGGATATAAAACTAATAAGCGTGGTTTAGGAAAATTCTGGCTTGTTTCTGTAGCAATCGTAGTAATTGCAGTGGTTAGCGCTATTATTGCAACGTTTACAGGTCCACAAAAAAATCCCGCAAGTCAAACATCTTCTACACAAGTATCAAATAAAACTGTGTCAATTGGACTAAAACTTGCTCCTACAAATCTCGATATTCGCAATCAATCTGGCTCTTCCTTGGAACAGTTATTGATTGGAAACGTGTATGAAGGTCTTGTAGCTAGAAATACTAAAAATCAGGTTGTTCCATCCCTTGCAAAGAGTTGGGAAATAAGCAAAGATGGCTTAAAGTATACATTCCACATGCGTAAGGGAGTCGTGTTTTCTAACAAGCACAGGCTTACTGCAAAAGACGCTGAGTGGTCTTTTAACGAGCTTGTTGCAAAGAAATATCGCGGATCAAACATGGTTGGAAAAGTTGAATCCGCTAAAGCTAAAGATGATTACACGTTTGAAATCAAGCTTAAAGAGCCAAACGCAAAGCTTTTGTGGGCGTTGTGCTCTAGAGCTGGCTTAGTCTTCGATAAGCTTGCGAATTATGATGCTAAAACTCAAGCTGTTGGATCTGGCCCGTATTTGGTAGAAAAGTTTGTGCCGAATGACCGTGTTGTGTTAAAGGCAAATCCGTGCTACAAAGGTATTAATAAGCCTAGAACATCAAAAGTTGTTGTTCGCTATTTTGTGGATGATGTTGCTGCTGTAGATGCGCTTTCTTCTGGAGCTGTTCAAGCTTTGGCGCCTATTTCAGGTCAGCTTGCTAAGACTTTTAAAGCGGATGCAAAGCGCTATGTTGTTAAAGCTGGAAACAGTACCGATAAATTTGTGCTTGCTATGAACATGAATGGTGAGCGGACTAAAGATAAGCGCGTGCGCCAAGCGATTCGATATGCTATTGACCATAAGCAGATTATTGCTTCACGCGGCGGTACGGATGCTTTGCTTGGCGGACCGATTCCTTCTCTTGACCCAGGATATGAGGATTTGACTAATATTTACACTCATGATGTTAAGCGCGCTAAGTCATTGATGAAGGAGGCTGGTTTCAGCGAATCAAATCCTTTGCATCTTTCGCTTACATACCCGAATATTTATGGAACGCAACTTGGTGACCAGTTGAGGTCTCAGCTAAAGAAGATTGGCATTGATCTGAAGGTAAACATTGTAGAATTTACTACTTGGCTTCACGACGTTTATAACAATAAAAACTACGATTTGTCTATGGTAGACCACAATGAAAGCCATGATTTTGGACAATGGGCAGATCCTAAATATTACTATGGTTACAACAATAAGCAGGTTCAGGATTTGTATGCTAAGGCAATGCTTTGCGCGAATACTAAGGAGTCTAATAAGCTTCTTGCTAAGGCTGCGAGAATTGTTAGCAAGGATGCTCCTGCAGATTGGTTGCTTAATTATAAGGTTGTTACAGCTAAGGTAAAGAATCTTGAAGGCATGCCTTTTGATATTAATCAAGTTCTTTTGCCGCTATACAACTTGCGACTTAGCTGATTTGCTCTAGATTTCCTGATTTTGTAGCTTTAATCGACGTTTCGAGCAACAAAAAGCGCAAATAGCTCTCGCGATTATCCTCGCGAGCGATTTACCGAAAATGTTGCTCAAACTAGCTCGTAAAGCTACAAAATCGGGAACATTAGATTAAGTAAGGGGTTTGTATGAAGCGCATGATTCTTCGACGCATCACGTTGTTTTTTGTAGCGCTGCTATTTATTTCTGCAATCGTATTTCTTGCTCTTAGAGTTTTACCTGGAGACGTTGCTCAAGTTATGGCTGGCTTAAACGCGCCAGATGGAAAAGTTGAGCAATTAAGACGCGATTTAGGATTAAACAAGCCCCTTTTCGTTCAATATTTAGAGTGGATTTTTGGCGTTTTTAGAGGCGACTTTGGTGTTTCAATGCTCACTGGTCGCTCCGTTGCATCCACTATTGCTATGCGTGCTAGTATAACTTTTCCACTTATTTTCCTTGGACTTTTAATTGCGCTCGCAATTGGTATTCCTCTTGGATGCTTGCAAGTTTTGCATTCTGGCAAGGCTTCGCAAGTAGTCGCAAGGTTTTGTGCTATTACAGCAGGATCTGTCCCAGCTCTTTGGGGTGGAATGATTTTAATCATGATTTTTGGCAAGGGCATTGGTTTGGTGGAGCTTTTCCCTACTCAAGGTTTTCCAACAGATGGTTGGCGTGATTTTGGTAGTGCGTTTTTGTCTTTGATTCTTCCAGCGCTAACAGTTGGCATTATTGTTGGATCTGGTTTTATGCGTTACACTGCAGCATCATTAGAACAGATTTCTAATAGTGACATTGCATTGCAAGCCATGGCTTGTGGAATGACTAAAAAGCAAATGATTTGGAGAGTAGGCTTGCGATTAGCGTTGCCGCAGCTTGTGTCTGTAATCGGCTTGACTTTTGCGCACATGATTATGGGCGTAATGGTTATTGAAAATCTGTTTTCGCTTCCTGGAATGGGTATGGGTCTTGTGCGCGATGTTGGTTTGCGAGATCTTATATCTGTTCAAGGCAATCTTTTTATGCTTTCTGCATTGTTCTTGCTTGTTGGATTTGCGATTGATGTATTGCATCGTTTGCTGGATTCAAGACTTAGCCAAGATTCAAGTGGGGAGTGATTCAAGCAATGATTAAGTTTTTAAGCCGCATTTGGCGCGGAATTATTGGAAAATTTGTTTGCATTATTTTGTGCTTGTGGATTTTTGTAGCTGCGCTTTCCTTTGTGTGGACGCCTTATTCTCTTCTAGAAACAAACGGATACCAGGTATGGCAAAAGCCTTCGCTAAAGCATTGGCTTGGCACAGATGGCACGGGTGCAGATATGCTTAGTTGGCTTATGGCTGGTTCTAGAGTAGAGATTTTGCTTGTTATTTCAACAATTGTGATTGCAAGCGTTGTTGGGTTTGTGATTTTAAGCTTTACGATTTGCCGTGTTCAAAAAATTCGTTCCGTAAGCATTATGGCAGTAGATGCTTTAATTTCCATTCCAACGGTTTTGATTGCGCTTATGCTTGCTGTGCCTCTTGGAGCGTCCGTTCTTGTAATCATGCTTGCATGCGGATTCGGCTACGGCTTAAATCTTGCGCGTATTTTACGTCCAAGTGCTGTTCTTGTTCTTAAGTCTAACTATGTTGATTGCGCGATTTCTAATGGCGCTAGCAGAAGTTACGTTTTGCTAAAGCATGTTCTTCCTAATATTTTGCCAATTGCTTCCGTTCAGCTTTCGCTTTCTGCAGGAACTGTTATTTTAGCGGAAAGCGGATTGACTTATCTAGGTGTTGGTGTTCCTTCGGGAGTGCCGAGCTGGGGTCGTGTTCTTTCTACTTCGGTTACTTTGATTCACGTTTATCCGCTTGCGGCTCTCTGGCCTGGTCTTGTTGTTACTTTAACAGTTTTGGCTCTTAATCTTTTTGGTGATGTTTTAAGAAGTGTTACAAATCCAGCAAATAGGGAGTCTAAGAATGAGTCTTGATATAAAAGGATTATCTCTTAGCATTGGATCTTCGCGCATTTTAAGTGATGTTTCACTTAACGTTAAAGATGGTGAGCGCGTTGGGTTAGTTGGATCTTCTGGCTCTGGTAAATCAATGCTTTTAAGAGCTGCGATTGGCCTAGTTCCGTCTAATTGCAAAATCACTGGCTCTTGCCATGTTGGCAATGCTCAAACTGTTGGCGCTAACGATTCTGCGCTTGCAAACATTCGTGGCAAGTATGTTGGCGTTGTTTTTCAGCAGGCGGATCGTGCTCTTAACCCCGTTATGAGTGTTAGCGAGCAAATCGCATTACCTCTTAGGCTTCATTACAATTTAGACGAAGACGATATTCAAAATCGCGTTAAAGTTATGCTTGAAAAAGTTGGTTTAGGCGCGAATATTTTGAATAAGCGCACTTTTGAGCTTTCGGGCGGGCAAATGCAACGAGTTGGAATTGCTACAGCGCTTATAACTTGCCCTAAGTTGATTCTTGCAGACGAGCCGACTACTGCTCTTGATTCTGTTACGCAAAAAGATGTTGTAAATATGCTCACTTCTTTAGTTGATAATATGGGCGCTTCAATGCTTTTTGTTACTCACGATTTTTCGGTACTTTCTCGCGCTGCTACTCGTTGCTATGTTTTGGATTCTGGTCGATTAGTCGATAGTGCGCGTGTTGGTGAATTGCTAGAAAATCCTAAGGTGCGCTCTACTAAACAGCTTGTTCTTGCGGCGCGCGCTTTAAGTCTTAGTAAAAATGATTTAAGTTTAGATAATAATGATCTAAGCCTTGACTGTAAAAGCGATTTAAATAAGAATGATTCTTCTAAAGATGATTGCATTTTTAAAGCTAAAAACGTTCACGTTGTTTTAGGAAGTTCAAAGACGCGCGTTGAAGCATTAAAAGGAGTTGATTTTAATCTTAGAGTTGGCGAATCTTTAGCGCTAATTGGCGGATCTGGAAGTGGTAAAACAACTTTGATTCGTTCTTTGCTTGGATTGCAAGAAATAAGCGAAGGAAGAATAGAGTATTGCGGCAAAGTTGTTGAAACTGCTAAAAATGCTAAAAAATCAAGTTTAAAAGATTCTGCTTACGTAAATATGAGAAGACAATGTTCGCTTGTATTTCAGCATCCTTTTGCAGCTTTAGACCCGCGTTGGACAGTTAGAAAAAGTGTTTCTGAGCCGCTTGAAATATGGCGTAAAAACATGAGTTCTGATTCAAATACTGTTGATTCAAATACTGTTGATTCACATGTTATTGATTCTAAAGTAGATGATGTTTTGAATTTAGTTGGATTAAGTCCTAATGTTTTTAGCAAAAGATACCCTTGCGAGCTTTCTGGCGGACAAGCTCAATGCGTTGCGATTGCGCGCGCGCTAATCAATAATCCTAGAGTTTTGGTTGCAGATGAGCCAATGAGCGCAATCGATGTTGCTGAGCGCACAAGAATTTTAGATGCTTTTAATGTGATTCGTGCAAATCGCCCTAATATGGCGTGCATATTCGTTAGCCACGATCTTGGTATGATTCAGCATTTGGCGTCTAGTGTTGTTGTTCTAAAAGATGGCGTTGTTGTTGAATCTGGGAATGTAAGTCAAATTTTAACTAATCCAAAACATAGCTACACGCGTGAACTTATTGATGCTGCTACTTTGTAAGTCTGTATCGGTAAGTCTTGCAAGTTTGTAAGTAATAAGCTTTGTAAGTCAATAAAAAATATCTTTTAAATTCGCGTTTATGTGTGTTTGGCAAGAATAGCGTCTAATATTATTTAGTAATCGTTATTTATGCATATTTACGCATACATTTTGCGCATGTATTACAAGTTAGGAAAGATAAAATGAGCGAAAATCAAAACAATCAGCCGACTCCTCGTCCAGAAAGCTTTGAGCTTGATCACACTAAAGTTAAAGCTCCATATGTTCGCTATATTGACACTCAAAAAGGCCCGAATGGAGACGTTATTTCTAACTACGATATTCGCTTAACTCAGCCTAACCAAGAGGCTATTCCTACGGGCGCTTTGCATACGATTGAGCATACGATTGCTGTTCTTTTGCGTCAGCGCATTGAAGGTTACATTGATTGCTCTCCATTTGGTTGCCGTACAGGATTCCACCTTTTAACTTGGGGCACTCATAGCACGGAAGATGTTGCGCGCGCGTTGAAGGAATCGCTTGAATTTATTGCGTACAAAGCTACTTGGGAAGATGTTCCAGCTACAACTATTGAGTCTTGCGGAAACTACCGCGATCATAGTTTGTTTGGAGCGCGTCAATGGTGCAAAGATATTTTAGACAAGGGCATTAGCTCCAATCCTTTTGAGCGTAAGATTGTGTGACTTGTTGCGTTCGCTTGTGTAATACTGTAGAATCGCCATATTCTAAGCATAGGGGGGTGTATGTGTGAAATAAGATTGAGGAAAGCAACTCTTAGCGATCTAAAAGATATTGAAAATATTTATGAGAGAGCAAGAGTATTTATGGCAAATAATGGCAATCCTCATCAATGGGGAGATCGTTTTCCTCTAACATCTAGTGTTATAGAAGATATTCGTTTGAACCGTTTTAATCTTCTTGTAGACACGGACCCAGACTTTGGCAATGAGCGCATTTTGGCGCAATTTGCACTGTGCGAGGGCCTTGATGAAGTCTACGCAAAGATTGACGGAGCGTGGCTAGATGACGTTTTGCCATACGTTACAATCCATAGACTTGCATCTTCGGGAGTCAAGCCAAAAATGGCAAGAGAGTGTTTAAAATGGGCTAAGCTCAACTACTCTAATGTTAGAATCGACACTCATCCCGACAACTTGATTATGCAAAAAGTTATTTTGCGAGAAGGCTTTAGCAAGTGTGGTCTTGTTGTGATTCCAGATCGCGCGCATAGTGCAACTAGAATCGCGTATCAATGGTTGCGCTCGCATAATCATGTAATACGGTATTAGCGGTATTTGCTGTATTTGCAGTATTAAAATGTAAGTCAAAATTAGTTGCAGATATAGTAGACAAAAAATAAATATAAAAGTAAAAATTAAACATAAAGCTAAAAACTAAAAGTAAAGGCGTGAGATATGTGTAAAAATTCGAGTATACAAGCGATTTTGCAAGAAAACTACGCTCGCGCCTTAAGTACATACCCGGGTCAGGTAATCGTTGATTTAAAAGCGCTCAGGGATAATATGCGAACGCTGATTGAGCGTGTTTCTAAAGATTTGCAGCCTGGGCAAAAGTCGCCAGCAGTTATGGGAGTTGTTAAAGCAGACGCTTATGGTCACGGGCTTATTCCTAGTGCGCTCGCAGCTCTAGCAGGAGGAGCAACTTGGCTTGGCACAGCTCAACCTTACGAGGCTTTGCGACTTCGCGCGTCTGGAATTGATTCAAGCAGATGCCGTATTCTTACGTGGCTTACTAGCGCTCCAACGTCTCTTTTTGCTGATTTAATAAACGCGGATATTGATATTTCTGTTGGCTCGCTTGATTCTATTGATGCTGTTGCGCTCGCTGCTAAATCGGTTGGCGCCGCTGCGCGCGTACACGTTAAGGTAGATACGGGATTTGGCAGAAACGGTTTTACGCCTGCAGGTTTTAGTGATGCTCTAGAAAAACTTAGTGAATATTCTAGTCAGGGATTAATCGAAGTTATTGGGCAATGGAGTCACTTAGCTGTTGCTGATTGCCCAGACGTTCCAGAGTTTGTGGCATCTACAGATAGGCAAATTGAGCAATTCCACGATTTTACTCGCAGAATGCGCGAAGCTGGGTTGGAGCCTAAAATCCGACATTTAGCTAATACGGCTGCAACTCTTAACAGACCAGAGATACGATTTGAGCTTGTTCGCCCAGGAATTGGATTGTACGGATACGAGCCAGACCCCGTTATGGGAGCGCCTCAAACTTACGACTTGCGTCCAGCTATGACTTTACAAGCGCAATTAGGAACAGTTAAATCTGTAGAAGCAGGTCACGGCATTTCGTACGGCCGCACGTATTTAACGCCAGACAATACAAGCACAGCAATCGTTCCACTCGGCTATGCGGATGGCATTTTGCGCGCCGCTAGCGGATACGATATGCAAGGATCTCGGCATGTTAATAAGCCTGGAGGACCAGTGCGCGTAGAAACTAATAACGGTGCTAGGATTTTGCATGTTTCGGGGCGCGTTTGCATGGATCAATTTATTGTTGACTTAAAAGGCAGTGCTAAAGAGCTTGGGGTTAAAGAAGGAGATACAGTCAGGCTTTTTGGGTCAGGCAGAGGTATTGAATATGCGGAGCCGACGGCAGACGATTGGGCGGCGGCTGCAGGAACAATAAGCTACGAGATTATGACTGGGATTGGCCCTAGAGTTCCTCGATTGTATAAGAATGCTTACGAAGTTTTGCCTAAAAAAGACATAAAAATGTTGGATGAAAAAAGCTTAATCTAAATATTTTGTGATTTGCGGCTTGCGATTAGTTGAAGAGGTTTTTAATGTGTAACGATGTGATTGCTTCCGATAACGAAGTTGTTGGCGAATACAGCTTGCACGATACTGAGAGATGGGCTAGCGAGCCTCACCACACGCGCGCTCGCACTCCGTTTGAACGAGACAGAGCCAGAATAATCCACTCTTCAGCGCTTAGAAGACTCGGCGCTAAAAGCCAAGTGCTTGTAGCAGGCTCCGACGATTTTGCTCGAACGCGCTTAACGCACACGTTGGAAGTTGCGCAAATTGGTCGCCAGATTGCTTCGATGCTTGGCGCGGATCCAGATGTTGTAGATTGCGCTTGCTTAGCTCACGACTTAGGTCATCCTCCTTTTGGTCATAATGGCGAGCGCGCGCTTGCTCAAATCGCCAGCAATATTGGTGGTTTTGAAGGAAATGCTCAAACTCTTAGACTTTTAACGCGTTTAGAGCCTAAAGTTTTTAGAGAAAATGGCGCTAGTGCAGGCGTAAACCTTACGCGTGCAAGCTTGGATGCTGCTGTTAAATATCCTTGGGGTTTTGATGAAGCAAAAGCGCACGATAAAGGCGAGCGTGACTTAAAATTCTGCGTTTACCCAGACGATAGGGAAGTTTTTGATTGGCTAAAGTCTGGCTCTCCTCGCGAATTAAAGCCTATGGAATGCCAGATTATGGATCTTTCCGATGATATTGCATATAGTGTTCACGATATTGAAGACGCGATTGTGACTGGCGCTTTTAATACGGAGCTTGTTTGGGATTCAAGCGTTGCGGATCAAGTTGTTCAAGAAGCTCATAATTGGTATGGTAGCCAGTGGGATGCGGATAGTCTTTTGGCGGCTTTTAAGCGTTTGCGTGCTCTTAACATGTTCCCTGATTCTTATGACGGTTCTAGAAGGTCGCTTGCGCATTTAAAGAATATTACTAGTGCTTTAATTGGCAGGTTTGCAAGCTCAGTTGAGAGAGCAACTCGAGAAAAATATGGGAGCGGTGCTTTGATTCGCTACCGCGCAAATGTTGTTATTCCACCAGAAACATCTTACGAGATAATCGTTCTTAAAAGCTTGGCTGTGCATTTTATAATCCAACCTAGAGAGCGCGAGTTTTATAAGCGTGAGCAAAAGATTCTAACAGATTTGGTTGAAGTTTTTATGAGCAAGTCTCCAAGAGCGCACGATGCTATGGAATCTGTGTTTATAAGTGATTGGAATACTTGCTCTAGCGAAGACGAGCGTTTAAGAGTTGCGATTGATCAAGTTGCAAGTCTTACAGATGGTTCTGCTACAGCTCTTCATGCCGCTTTGTGCTAAATTTGCGCTTTTTTCGTAGAGTGTCTATAGCCTTCGGCTTGCGATAAGCTAGAGATTATGGCTGGAATGATTGTAAAAGAAGACGTTGAGCGTGTGCGCGCTGCTGCAGATTTGTACGATATTGTATCTGCAACTGTTACGCTTAAGCCTTCTGGAACGGGTACTTTTGTGGGGCTTTGCCCGTTTCACGATGAAAAAACGCCTAGTTTTAGCGTTCGTCCAAGCTTAGGTGTCTGGCATTGCTTTGGTTGCGGTGCTGGCGGAGATGTTTTTAAGTACGTTGAGCAAAAAGAAAACATTGATTTTCGCGAGGCAGTAGAACTGTTGGCAGATCGATACCACATTGAAGTTCATTATGACCAATCGCAAGCTGGTAAAGATAGTGCTCACGCAGGTTCTAAGCGTGCTCGTCTTATAGAAGCAAATGAGGAAGCTCAGCGTTTTTTCGTGTCCCAAATCAACTCTAAAGAAGCAGCTCCAGCTCGTAGTTTGCTTGCTGGCCGTAATTTTACTCAAGCGCAATGTGAACGTTTTGGTTGCGGATATGCGCCGAATAGTTGGGATACTCTAGTTAGATATTTGTCTAATAAGGGTTTTACTCGTCAAGAATTATTGGACGCAGGTTTAGCGCGCCAAGGTCAGCGCGGAATTTACGATTATTTTCGCGGCAGATTAACGTGGCCTATTCGCGATTCTACAGGCAGAACTTTGGGTTTTGGCGCTAGAAAGCTTTATGACGACGATTCTATTAGTGCAAAGTACATTAACACTCCAGATACTGTGTTGTATAGAAAAACGCAGGTTCTTTATGGAATTGACATTGCTAAATCGAATATTGTTAAAAAGCGTCAAGTTGTGATTGTGGAAGGCTATACGGATGTTATGGCTTGCCATTTAGCTGGTGTAGATACTGCTGTTGCAACTTGTGGAACGGCTTTTGGTGCGGAGCATGCGAAGATTATTCGCCGTCTTATTGCAGACGATTCTTTGGGAGCGATTCAGCTTGTGGGGCCTGTAAAAGTAGAAGGTCAAAAAGTTAGTTCGCGTATTGTTTTTACTTTCGATGGAGATGCGGCAGGTCAGAAAGCTGCATTACATGCTTTTGGCTTAGATTCAGCGTTTTTGACACAGACTTTTGTTGCTGTTGCAGATAACAATTTAGACCCTTGTGATTTGCGTATTCAAAGGGGAGATGAGGCTGTTCGCTCTTTGATTGCGCGCGCTAATCCTCTTTACGATTTTGTAATCGACACTGTTATTCGTAAGTTTGACACGTCTTTTGCAACAGGGCAGATGGGTGCTGTTAAGGCGGTTGCTCCTCTTGTTGCGCAAATTCGAGATAGGTCTTTGTTGGACTTGTACACTAGGAAAGCTGTTAGAAATATTGGTGTTGATTTAGACGTTATGCGTAGGGAAGTGGAGTCTAATAGAAGGCGATTGCATGTTATAGACGATGACGCTTATTCTAAAAGCTATTCTTCTATCGTTTCCGCGGATTCTCGCGTATTTGATCAGCGTTCTCAAAGCATGAATGAAGCTGCTATAAAAACAGCTATGCTCAGAAGCGCGTACAAAAATCAAAGTTACTACAAGGTTGACGATTCCGTGTTTATGTGTGAGCAGCAATTTATGGCTGTTCTTATGCAATCTCCTTTAGCGTTTAACAGTCAGCTTTTTGCGCAGCTTACTTTGAATAATTTTATTACGCCAGTTTTTAGAACGCTTTTTCAGGCTTTTGTGGCAGCTGGGGGATTGCCTACTTCAAATGTAAGTCAAGGATTATGGCTCCATATTATAACTAAAGCTGCTGGCCCTATGTTAGAAGGTGTTATTAACGAGCTTTCTGTAATGCCTCTGCCATTGTCTTTAAGCAAGGGCTTAAGTAGCGCTTCTTCGCTTAACTCGTCGGCTGCTTACGACTATAGTGGCGAAAGCGCTAAAGGCGGACCATCTGATCTTTTGCGCGTTCCTAGTGAAGAAGAGCAAAAGTACGCAAACGAGCTGCTTATTAAGCTTCTAGACGTTGGTTTTATGCGAAAAATCGGAGCTTTTAAAGTTCGTATGAGTAAGCTTCCTGATGGTCAAGAAAAGCTTACTCTTTTAGGTCAAATCACTAAAATGGAAAGCGCTCGAAAAGACCTTCAGTCGCAAATTCTATAATGTGTATCAATATTGTATTTACGTCCTAATGCTGTTTACTTTACTTTTTAACGTTTCTTATTTTCATATTTTCATACGTATTTGTGGAATATTTGGAGTGTATGTGATGAAATAATCCACACTGCAGATTTAATTGCAATGTGGATTATTAAATTAATAAATTAACAATATTTTATTATTAATCAAATTGCTCTCTGTATATAGCACTTGCTATAGAACACGTCGGATCTATAAATGGAATCAGAGTGGATTGGAAAGCATGATAAGTGTCTGATTTTCCCGGCCATACAGTATTTAAAACATTGTTTTTATCATCGAGTTGATGGAACCACGAACCCTTAGAATGATCAATGACTGAGTAGTCTAGATATTTGCAGAATTCTTTATACCAAGTAGCATATTGCTTATTTTTAGTGATTCTGTAAAGCGTTGATGATGTATTAATGGCTTCTGCTAGTGTCCAATGCATACGGTCGTGGACTATAGGCTTTCCATTCCAATCTGTTGTGTATACGATACCTGGTTGCCCATCGGCATTCCATCCATCTTTTAATGCTTGGTTAAACAAATTTTCTGCAGCGTTTAATGCTTCTCTTCGCTGTTTGCAATCTTCCTTATAGTAACTGTATGCCCATTGGAGTATTAATCTTGACCATTCGATTCCATGACCTGGTGTTGCACCGTATGGTTTAAATTGGTCATCTTTTTTGTCTTTATTATATTCTAAGTCTGCTTGCCATTGATCGTTGAAATGTTCTGGTATTCGCCAATTGTTGTTAGATGCCCAATTGATTACGTGGCTGATTATGCGCTTTGCGCGTTCTCTATATTTTTCATCTCCTGTGCTATCAGCTACTGCAAGAAATGCTTCTGTTGTATGCATGTTTGCATTAAGCCCGCGATAAGAATCAAGCTTATTGAAGCTTGTATCCCATGTGTCTACTGTTAAACCTATTTCATTATTCCAGAAGTATTTATCGAATACTTTTAATGCATCTTCTAATAGTTGTTTTGCTCGTTCATGTCCTGCTAGTAGTGCGCTTGATGCGGCTAGTATAACGAATGCGTGAGTGTAACAAATTTTGTCTTTTTCAGGTTCTTTGTTCCAACTTACTTGTGGATACCATCCTCCGTGTTCGTTATCGTGTAAAGGACCTAATAGTCCGTCGAGTCCTCGTTCAACAAGTTGATTCGCTTCTTTGTATCCTAACATTTCTCCTATTGAGTAAACATGAGTCATTCGTGCTGTAATCCATGTTTGTACTCCGCGTGTTTTATCTAGTGTTCCGTCTGTGTTGAGCCATCCTGACCCTCCTATTGGTGCTGGGAAGTTTTTTGCGAAATCAAGTAATTGTTTTGTTTGTTCTGCCATGAATATTCTGTTGGCTTGTGTGTCAAACGTATATTTAGTTGTTTCAAAATCTTGCATTATTGTCCTTTCGTAGATCGTAATTTTAAAATTGAATCAACAGAGTCATGTGTTATGTTAGGGATGAATAATTGCCTATATTCATTTATGCTGTTTATATACTGTCTACAGATAATTATTCCAATTAGAAAATATCATCTTTAATATTTTCTGAAGTTTCTAACAGCTCATCACTATATATGGACAATTACTCTTTGCTGATTAAATATTATAATTTTGGTTAACAAAATTCATAGCAGTTATGAATTTTTATTAATTACTGTCTTTTGTCATAAACTTTTACTGATTTAATATCGTATACTTGTTTTGTCTTTATATGTTAGATATGCGATTTATGCGTATGTGATTTGCGTGTACGTGATTTACGTATAAATGTTTAATTGTGTAAGAAAGAAGTGTAGAAACTATGTTTTTATTACCTGAGCAGCAATTAAATCGCTGTACAAGAGTTATGCAACAACGCTTATACCCGCATATAAATACTGTTTTATTGCATTGTAAAATTCGAGCGTATGAGATTGCTGGAGAACCTATTTCTTCTAACGAATTCTTTTCTAAGTTAAAAAGAAACGATATTGTGTTTCATTCATTCAATGTTCCAAGCGTTTGGGGAACAACTTGGGGAACAACGTGGTTTGAGATATCAGGGTCGATTGATCTTTCAAAGGTAAAGGGGTGCAAAGTTGAGCTAAATGTTGATTTAGGTTGGATTAGTAATCTTTTCCCTGGTTTTCAAGCTGAAGGATTAGTGTATAACGTTGACGGAAGAGTTATAAAAGCTGTAAACCCTTGTAATCATTGGGTTCCGTTGATTGATGAGCATAATAATCGTTCGATTAGTATTGATGAAAATGGTAATTTTACTTTATATTTGGAAGCTGCAGACAATCCATTTGTTGAAGGACCTACTGCGTTTTCTCCTACTGATTTAGGTGAGCGTGCTACTGGAAAAACCGAATGCCAATATATGTTGAAGTATGTTGACGTTACTGTTTTTAATCGTAATATTTTTGATTATTATATGGATCTTGAGACTGTAAGTTCTTTGATGCGAGAATTGAATGACGATAATCCGCGATACTGGAAACTAGCTAAAGCTTTACAGCGCTCCTTAAATGCATATGATGAACATGATTCTTCTACTGTTCAAAATGCTCGTAATATGTTGACTAATGTATTAAGTCAGCCCGCGGCGGCAAGTTCTCTAAGGCATATTGCTGTTGGACATGCTCATATTGACTCTGCTTGGCAATGGCCTGTGCGCGAGACGCACAGGAAAGTCGCACGCACAATATCTAACGTTTTAGCTCTTATGGATGAGGATCCTGATTTTACTTATGCTATGAGTTCTGCTCAACAATACGAGTGGCTAGAAAACGAGCATCCCGATTTATTTGAGCGTATGAAAAATAGGATTAAAGAAGGACGTTTTATACCTGTTGGTGGTATGTGGGTTGAGTCCGATGTAATTATGCCATGTGGTGAATCTTTAATTCGACAAATGACTTTTGGTAAGCGCTATTTTAAGGAGCATTTTGGTGTTGATCCGCATGGCATTTGGCTCCCAGACAGTTTTGGCTATACTGGCGCATTGCCTCAACTTGCTCGCCGCGCTGGATTTGATTGGTTTTTAACTCAAAAGATTTCTTGGAATGATACCACTAAATTCCCACATCATTCATTCCTTTGGGAAGGAATAGACGGTTCTAGGATTTTAGCTCATTTTCCTCCATCTAATACTTATGCTTCATCTGTGAGCATGCATGAGTTAGTTTATTCTCAACGCAATTTTTTGGATAAAGATTTATCTGATCACGCAATATTGTTATACGGTTTTGGCGATGGCGGTGGAGGGCCTACTCGCGAAATGACTGCTCGTATTAGGCGTGATCGTAATTTAGAGGGTGCTCCTAGAGTTGATTTCGGCACTCCTGATGAGTTATTTGAAAAAATACGAAAAGATATTGTTGACGATTCAAATTGCAATACGCCAGTGTTTAAGGGTGAGCTTTATCTAGAGTTGCATAGAAAAACTCTTACTTCTCAGCAAGATATGAAGCGTTATTGCCGCATGGAGGAATCATTGTTGCGTGTGGCTGAATATCTTGTTGTTTTAGCTCGAGTGTATGCGCCAGAATATCGTTTCAATAACGATGAGCTTACTAGAATTTGGAAGACTTTATTATTGAACCAGTTCCACGATATTCTTCCTGGTTCTGCTATTGCATGGGTTCATAGGCAAGCTAGAGAAGAATATGCTAGAGATATTTCTTGTTTACGTAAAATTATTTCAGATATTGCCAATGCGATTGTAAAAGCTAACAGCACGGTTAACGCGGTTAATGCGCGTGAAAATGTAAAGTTGTTGACTTATACAGGTAAAAATGAGGTCGCTTGGAATTTATATCAATGTAGTGAAAGCTGTAAAAATAATACAACAACTGTAAAACACAAAAATGATGGTGGAGTAATTCTTAATAATGGTGTTTTAAGTGTGACTATTGAACGCGATGGCACAGTATCTTCTGTTGAAGATATTAAATTTAATCGTGAGCTAATCCCATCTGGTTATCGCATGGCGCAATATGAGATATTAAAAGATGAGCCGTATCAGTGGGATGCATGGGATATTGAGCGAGATGCATTTATGAGGAATCGTAAGATTGATGATTCTTCAATTGTTGACGTTAAAGAGCTTTTATCGGGCGGTGTATCTGTTGAAATCTTGGCATGTAAAAAGGATGTTAAGATTAAAACAAGTATAATTTTAGAGCCATGTGTTAAACGACTTGATTTCCATGCGCAAGTTGATTGGAATGCTAAAGAGCAATTTCTAAAAGTAGATATGCCAACATCCGTATGTTCAGATAAGGCCCAGTATGAGTGCCAATATGGTTTAGTTGAAAGGCCAATAGTAAAAAATACTCGTAGTGATGATGCAAAGTTTGAATCATGCACACATAGGTTTGTTCGTATAGAAGATTCCTCGTATGCTGTTGCTGTTGCAAATTCGTCTACTTATGGCGCTGATACTGCTCCTATTGGCGATTATTCTTCATCTTATGGAACTATGCTCAGATTATCTTTGCTTTCTGCGCCTCTTTACCCCGATCCTAACACCGATCAAGGTAAGCATGAATTTACTTGGTCATTTATTGCTGATGCAAATATGGATTCAGTTCTAAGTACAGCTGATTTTTTGAATTCGCCAATTATTGATATGCTACCAGAAGTCGATCCATTGTTTACGATTCGCAGAAACTCAGGTCTAATTGCATTAGATTGGGTTAAGCTGGCTGATGATTGTTCTGGAGATATAATCTTACGTATTCACGAGCCGTCTGGTGGATATGCAAATGGGCAAATAAAACTCAATAAAATCTTGCGTTATTCCTCAATTGAAGAGGTAGATCTTATGGAAATGCCAGTGCTGCATGGTATGCCTATAGCTTTGCACAATAATAATGACGCGTTAAATGTAGAATTACGTCCTTTCCAACTATGTTCATTGCGTATTCGCATTGCATCTTAATGTTGATATTTTGTTTATATTTTGATGCTTTTGATTGCATATACCTTAATGATTATTGCGATTCGCAATATATTTAGCTAAAGCACGTATAGGATTATCTTTATGCATATAGTTAATTCCGAGCGCATTCATTATATGTACTATGATTGGTTGGTCAATATGCGCGCGTTTTATTATTTCTACATTCTGGAATGCAGATTCGATGCTCCCTTTGTATAACACATTTCCGTTATCAAGTATGAGAGCATTTTGACAATTTTCGTATGCGAATTCCATGTCATGGGTGATAAATAATACTGTTACATTTATCGTATGTAAATAATTAAGTATTTTTACAAGTCGCATTTTTTGTGGTTTATCCAACCCACCAGTCACTTCATCCATAATAATAATATGTGGTTCTCTTAGTAGTGCAGATGCAATGTTAATAAATTTTCTTTCAGCGAATGACAAATTAAATGGGTTTGTATTTTCTTTATCGTTTAAACCAGTAAGATTCAGAACGCGACTGTAAAGATCATTGTTTATATTCTTTATCCCATATGTAATTTCTTTATGTACAGTGCTGTTAAAAATTTGATCATTTGGGTTTTGAAAAATATAACCAACGAGTGATGTAATATCGTGTTGCTTTAATGTCTTATATTGTTTTCCTTCAATAGTTATGTCTCCAGAAGTTGGCTGTAATAAATTGTCTATTATTTTGGCGAGAGTGCTTTTACCTGCTCCATTGCTACCTATTATTGCGCATAATTCACCACTTTCGAATTCTATGTTTACGTGGTTTAGTATTCTGCAGGATTTTTCTTGTTTATCATTATTTTTATTTTTTATTTTTTCATTTGAAGGATATTGAAAACTTACATCGTTCAATTTAATTGCGATGCTCATCGCATTTCTCCTTTAATAAAACTATTAATTCGCCTATATCTGTTATGTCAGGGGTTATTTGGATATCAAACTTACGTAACTTTTTCACAATTTTGACAACTTCTGGAATATCAATACAGTCAGAAGGGAAAGTTTCATCATAAAAAACATCATATTTATTTCCATAATGAGTGATAAAACCATTTTGAAGAACAATGATATTATCTGCATATTCCGCTAACAAATTTGTATCTTGTTCACTAATTATTACGGTATGTCCCTCGTCTTTGTATTTTTGTAGAAAATTATAAATATTTTTAGTTTCTTCTGGATCAAGTTGTGAAGTAGGTTCGTCAAGAATTAGTATTTCTGGATTATTAACTATAACGCACGCGATTGCAACGCGTTGAACCTGCCCTCCGGATAGGGTTAGTGGGTTTTGAAGCGCAAGTTGTTCTATGTTAAGTAATTGCATAACTTGTGTAACCAGACTCTCTATTTGTTGAATAGGGATACTGCGATTTTCTAAGCTGAACGCAATTTCTTCAAATACAGTTTTTTTGATATGACTCAACTGCGAAAAAGGATCGCTAAATACAAAGCCTACGCTGTCACATTCATTAGATTTTAATAAATCAATCGTGTTGTTTAATAGTATTTTTCCAGAATATTTTCCCTTATAGAAATGAGGAATATATCCCTTAAGAGATAAGCATAGACTTGATTTACCTGAAGCGTTAGCGCCAATTACTCCATATATTTTCCCTAATTCTAGCTGTATTGTTATGTTGCTTAAAGCTGGTTTTGAAGTAAGTGGATAAGTGTATGAAAAATTGCAAATATCATATGATATAACCATAAATTACTCTTCCTAGAATAAGAAAAACTAGTGTAATTGTTCCTATTGTTAGTACTAATTTTTCGTGACCATTATGATTAACCTGTTTAATATATGTCTTTTTTTCTGAACTGAAAAAATTTCGCGAATCAAGCATCATTATGCGTTGCTCGATGTTTATTAGTGAAGTAATAAATGCTGGAAGCAAAATCGAAGTAAATGTGCCAATTCTACGTATTAAATTTCCATTAAAGTTTATTCCACGACTTTTTTGCGAGGTTATTATTGCTTTAATTTGCATTTGTAAATAATCAATCGTTTGGAAAGTAGAAAGTATTATGAAACATGTTTTATTGCTCATCCCAAGTTTGTTTAAAGATATTGTAATATCTTCTATATCAGTTATTTGGAAAAAACATATGACTATAGTTGATATATTTAAGGTATTCATTCCGAGCGTTATAGAATTAGACAATGCTGTATCTGTAATCTGCAAAAAATTAAGACTTAATATTGCATTTCCCTGTCTACAGAAAGCGACTTGAAATATCGCAACAAATAATGAGAACATGGCTATACTTGATACAAGCTTATATCCATTCTTTTTTATTCCACATAGAATCATCAGAACAAGTAGAGCAACAAAATAGGGGAACAATAAAAGTCGCAAATTGTATAATGTGAACGAAAAAGTATTTAATATAATATCTACTAATATTAAATATATGGTCAATATAAATTTTGTTGTCGGGTATAGCGTCGCAAGTATCTTGGTATTTTTTACTTGATTAATAGTATCGATATAATGCATGTACATAATTACTTTTATCTCTGTCTTTATATAGTAAACTCGATTTAATTTTTACTATTCAGAATCTGGATTTTTTAAATAAAGTAAACCTAATGGGAAAAGAAGCAGTAATTTATTGGGCAAGCATTTTATAACGCTTAAGCATATGATGATTGTTAATACTCTATCAACCCATGTAAAGAATCCTTCAGTAGAGAATACAGAAATCCAGATATTCATTCCAGATGCAGTTATTAAAGCCGCTATAATAGATGATCCTCCGCCAGTGAACCCGCTAAATACTAGGACTACAATCGGTGCTGAAATAATAATGGATATTGTTGCCATGATTATTGAAGAAATAAAAATTTTCATATAATTTGAAAACATTTTATGTTTTGCTAGAATACCAGCGCATAAGGCTAGAGCAATATTGACCACTATGAATGGAAGCATGGTTGGCATAGTGATTGATGAAATTATTGAAGATAGCATTCCAGTTGTTATTCCTACAAGTGGCCCAAAAATCATGCATGCAAATAAAGTACCTATAGTATCAAGGAAAATAGGTAGTTTTAGCATACCTGCTATAGTTCCAGAAATATAATTAACAGCAACACATAATGGTATTGTGACAACTGCAACAGTAGTAAATTCTTCCTTGAATGATTTAATTATCTGTTTCATGCAATCACTTCCTATTTGATTACTACAAATATTATCTTTTTGACTATTTAATTATCAAATGACATTTGTCATTTGATAATTAAATAGTCATAGAAGAGTATCTTTTATGTAGCAAAGCAAAATGTTGGTCCGTTATAACCAATTTTCCTCTTATGCTTGTTATAAGATTCTCTTTTTTCATGGATTCTAGATACCTGTATAAAGTTCGTAAATTAATATTTAGTATTTTTGCTAAATCTTCGCGAGTATATGGGCATATATACGGTCTATCTTTGTTTGCTTGAGTATATAAATAATATCCAATAATGTCAATTGATTCAAGTAGTCTTTTCGTTGCTGCTTCTTGCATTGTTCTTCCCGCTGTTTTTGCGAATATTGATAATACGCAATAGCAAATTTTGCCATTTTCTTGAACAATTTCGCGAAATAGCGAAGATGGAATTCTAAATACCAAACTTTTTTCTTCTGCCATAACGAAAGCAGTATAATGCGGTTCATTGGTAACGAGTTCAAAAAGTCCCAGTATTTCTATTGGTTCAATATTTGAAATAACTCCATCGTTACGATTTAAACTTCCTCGAACTGTAGCTTTACCATCTAAAAAGATATATACATATTTTGCTGCACTATTCATATTTATGAGAACATCATTAGTGTGATATGTTCGTATGAATTGGTGAGGAATGAGTTGTTTTGCTTTCTCTATTTTTACAATCGTACTCATGCTATCCGTTGCATCTAGTATAAATGCAAGCGCCGTTGCTATACATTTGTTGTTCATGATTTACTTTTACTCCTTAAGAACAAAATTAGTCATGACAAGTGTCATTTTAAGCATTATAAAATCATGATATTTTTTAGGCAAGCCTCTAATGGTTTATAAATGTTAATTAAAAGAACTAGGAAAGTGTGAAATCATGAAGCGTAATGATGCGCTAAAAGCTTTTCTTTCATTTGCTATGTATTTCTTGGCAGGTTCGACATGTGTAATGATTGGCAGTACGTTGCCACAGTTAGTACAAACCTATGGACAGAAGATTGAACTTGTCGGTTTACTTGGATCAGCATATGCTCTTGGTAGAATTCTCACCGTTAACATAACAGGTGTTCTTGTAGAGAAAATTGGATCAGTAAAAGTTTTAGGAATTGGTACTTTTATTACTGGCATATTTATGTTTGGTATTCCTACAATTCCTAGTTTTGTTTCTGGTTTAATACTTGCGTTTGCGGGAGGCATTGCATTTGGCACGCAGGATGCTGCATGCCCAACATTGTTAAGTAGCATATTCAAAAAGAATTATGAAAGTTCATTGACTTTTGGACAAGGACTATTTGGTGTAGGAACTACAGTTTCACCATTTGTATTAGGTCTGTTCTTGAGTGGTAAATTATCTTATGCATGGTCATATTATGTGTTAGGTATTCTTTCATTTATTATCTGTGCGGTGTCTTTTATAGTCAAAGATACGTCTGAGATTAAAGATACAGAGAAAGAGGAAGAACATATCAGGCCACTATATGCTAAGAGTAAGATTCTTGCCTATGCTGGAATTGTTATTTCAGTTGCCGCATTCAGCGGAGTATCGACTGCTATAGGTATGTATACAACAAGTTTTGCAATAACAAAAGGAATAAGCGAATCAAATGCTGCATTTATGTTTACACTATTTAACTTAGGTTGTGTCCTTGGAGGTTTCCTTTTCACTTGGATTCTGAGATATGTAAAAGGTACCTTAGTGCTACTCATGAATTGTATCGGTTCCTTTATTGCTATTCTTGCCGCAATGCTTGTTAACACTGCCTTGAGTTACTATATTGGGCTTTTCGTTGCTGGTCTTTTCTTAGGCGTTTTATTTAGTGTTATTGTTGCAATTGCCTCTAGAATTATGTATAAGCGCGTGAGTATAGCATGCTCTATCGTTGCTTCAGCAAGTGGCGTAGCTGATATGCTAACTCCTATCGTTGTTGGTGCTGTTATTTCGCAATTTGGAGTAGGGTTCTCATATACATTTGGGCTTATAATGCTGGCAATATGTATTGCTTCGGCTGCACTGCTAAAGATAGTTACATTTGAAGATACAGTTTCTATTAATTGATAGGGTGTTGAGAGTTTATGGAAAATAAAGAAATTTATTCTAAAAAGAAAATAATAATAGATACAGATTGTGGTTCGGATGATGCTATGGCAATTGCCATGGCTTTAAATGATCCTAGATATAAGATATTAATGTTTTCCACTGTATCAGGAAACGTATGCATGGAACAAGCGACTATTAATACGCTTACTACTATCGAGCATGCTGGTTCATATGAACCACCTGTATATAAAGGAAGTAGCAGCATGCTGTTGCGCGATTTGGTTTATGCTCATGAAACCCATGGCAGAGATGGAATGGGTGATATTGGTCTAGTGCCTCATCGCTTAAAAGAAAGTAATGGTAATGCTGTTTTGAAAATGATTGAAACTTTGAGAAACAGTGAGGATGGTGAAATAGACATTATTGCATTAGGGCCATTAACTAACATTGCTCTAGCTATTAAGGTTGATTATGAAGCGATGAAAAAAGTTGGTCGCATAGTAGTTATGGGATCTGCTGGTCTAGGTCGTGGAAATGTTTCTCCTGTAGCAGAATTCAATATTTGGCAAGATGCAGAAGCTGCAAAGATATTAGTTGATTCTGGTCTTAAAAATATTATGTTTGTTGGATGGGATGCATGCTTGGGAGAATGTATGCTGAATCCACAAGAAATTGCTAATATTCGCGAAAGTGGAAAACTTGGTAAGTTTGCCATTGATTGCAATAGGGAATTAATGGAAATGAATATTAGCCGTTTTGGGGATGCTTATCTCGATATGGCTGATCCATCTGCTGTTGCCGCTGCGCTATATCCTGAATGTATAAGCGAATGCACAAAATATTATTGCCAAGTTGATGCAACTCCTGGACCAAGTTATGGTTCAGTTCTTGTTGACGCTAATTTCTTCTCTGGGAAGACTCCGAATGTTGAAATATGTAGTAAGCTTAATCCAGAAAAATATAAAAATTACATTTATCGTACTTTACATGTTGTAGATTAGCAAAATTTGTCTTTACCGACATGCTTTTCTATCTTGCAATAACATTTAAATACGACCGGGTTTGTTTATTGTTATTCATAAACTTTCTCGGTCGTATTTATATTTAATGCGTATATGTCCAGTAAATATACTTTTCTCACATCCCTAGTATTTTTATATACCAATCCAATACTTCTCGTATCCTGTACAAGTCTGCCGTTTTACCTATTGATTCCCAACGATTTTGATATTGGGTGAACCATTCGTTCAAATTTGTTTTAAAAGATTTTGCTTCAGCTAGAGTAAATCTCTGGTTTAGTATGTACAACCCTAATTGGTTGAGCAGTTGTTGACCTTGAATGTTTAAAATGCTAGTGCTTATAAAATCTTTGTTTATATTTTCACAGTTTATATTTTCGCTGCAAGCATTTATATCGTAGATGCTCTTTGAGCATTCTGATAGAGTGCGATTATATTCTTTAGCATTTAATATTCGTGCTTCTCTTTCATTTAAGAATCGTCTTCTTGCTTGTTCTAGGGAAGTGTTCTTTGGATATCCTAATGAAAATAGTACATCTTCGTTTGCTATATTTTCGTTATTGTATTCAAGTTCTTTGAATTGCACAGCGTCAGACCAGCTGAATGCTTGTGCATGAGACGCTTGTTTAATAATGTTAAGTAAGTTTGAGTTTGTTCTGTTAGCAAATACATTACTTACCTTGTTTATTAAATCTTTTTTTGCAATATTATTAGATTTCCAAGCATATTCCGATGATATTATTACATACGGAAGTGAGAGTATTGGATCGTTTATATGTCCATAATCTCCCCAATCAGTTAACAAAAATCCTAATACATGATTTTTGTGCCCATATTCACATGTTTTGGATATGTTACTTATAGCAGAGTCAAAATCTGGTATAAGCCTATTCCAAGATTGTGTGCCAGGGCATACGTATTGATCGCGATTCTGACTTTTTATTAGTTTTATATTGTTTTCATTCACGTTTGCCGAGTAATCCCAATTTGCAAAAATAACATTTTTTGGAATATCAGCTAATAACTCTGGGTGTTTTATTGCAATATCAGCATACATTATTGGCTGCAAATCTAATTCGTGTAATTTTTCACATAGCTTTTTAATATAGGACAAATAAAGATTTGCCACTCCTATTTTTTCAGCAACATTTTTACTTTCACCGCATCCAAGGTCAAAGGTCTCATCGGCGCCAATATTAAACTTATTAGATTTAAATAGTGATGCATAATCTTTAATCCTTTTAGATATAAACGGTATAGTGTTAGGATTAGTAGGATTTAGAGTATGATGCATCATTCTTTCAACAAAACTGAAGGGTCTTTCTGATTGGTCTGGGAATTCACCAAGCTGTTTATATGAGTTACTTCTTAGTATTTCATACATGTGTCCAAAAGTTGCAAGTGTTGGAACGAGTTCTATTCCTCTTGCATAGCAGTATTCATCTAGATCGATAATCTCACTACAAGTTAATGGTGAATGTCCAATCCAGGATTCAATTGTGTCATCTAAATCGATAACATGTTCTACGTATAGTTGAAGTTGATTATATTTGTATAGACTTAACTGGTCTACTAAAGTTTTTAACCATGAAAGTTTTGGCACTCTTCCTCTTGAAACATCATAAGAATATGCTCTTACAGGTATTTCTGGAAAGTCTTGAATTTGTAATGATGGCAGTATTAGACCATATTGCATAATTAGTTGTCTTATAGTTTGTATTGCAAAGCATATACTCGCTATGCTCCCAGCTTCTATGCTTATAAGTGTTTGATTGGTCGAGATTTTAGATGAAATTTTATATTCTTGAATACGTAGATTTTTGTTAATAGCTGCCGATATAGCGCTTTTATATCCTTCTGAGTAGCTAATGCTCCAGTTGCAATTGTGATTGTTTTTCAAATCTTCACATAGCTGTTTTGCTGCTGTAGTTATTCTTAAGTCTGGTTTAATATTTATGAAACTAATATGACTTGATTGTGGAAGCGTAATAGTATCTTTTGCGTATATTGATATGTTTTGTGGTGAAGGTATTATTTCGGTATTTGAATTGTCGATTTTCATTTTGTGCTTCTTTGCTACTAGTTTTTACATTAATTTTTTGTTGATTGCTTCTTTGCTTTTTATATCTTAGAGATTCATGATTCTATTTTGAATTACTGATATACATTCTCCTATAAGAGTTATGTCATTGTTGCAAGTGCATCTTCTTACTGTACAAGGATGTTTTGGACTGTATGGACCATATTCTTGTATTGCTTTTTCTGTAGAGCTTATAAATACCTTATTTACAATGTCGGATGGTCCATAAATTACCACGTCTGTTAGGTCTAAAAGATTAATTGTTGTTGTGAGAGCTTTTCCTAAATAATTACCTGCCTCTGCTAATATATCTTCTGGTTTTCTATTTGATGTAAACATTTTTCTATGCAGTGTTTCCGCGGAAATATATGTTTCTAAACATCCTTTTTTGCCGCATGAACAATCTGGTCCTTGCGGATCTACTGTAATATGACCAATTTCTCCTGCAGAATTATTTATTCCAGTGATAATAGCATCATTTATTAATATTGATGCGCCAACACCTAACGATAACTGTATAAATATTGTATTTGGTACGCCGTTGCCGAAGAATCTTTCGGCTAGTAATGCGCTATTCGTGTCATGATCAACGATAATTGGACAATTAAAATGCTTAATCAACTCTTCTTTAATGTTTATATTTTCCCACTGAAGATTCGATGAGCGAACTACTCTTCCTTCATCGTCTACGATTCCAGGTACAGCAATTCCTATTCCTAGTATGTGATTATTTGAATTATTTATTAGAGTTTTGCAAACTTCTATGATTTTTTCACAGTTCGCATCTGTGCTTTTATATAACGATATTTCCGATCTTTTTAATATATCTCCGCACAGATTAACGACAGCGCCTTGTATGAGACAAGGTTGTGAAAGATCTATAGTTATAATGTTCCAATAGTTTGCGTCTACTTCGAGTAGTGTACCTTTTTTACCTCTTTCTATTTTTGACTCTTGACCACTTTCTACTAATATGTGGTCTTCAAGCATTTCGTACACGACGGTTGAAATAGATGCTTTTGATAATTTTGTTTTTCTTACGAGCATAGCTCTAGAAAGTATTTGTTTTGGGAATAAATAGTTGAATATTAGCATTCTGTTATTTATTCTTGCGTCGGCAGGTATGGTTTTTTGAGACACTGTCATTAATTGATTAATCATTGGCTTCGCTATTGTTTTTATGCTCATGTCGTCGTTCCACTTTTAATGCCCATTGTTTTATACATGATATTCTATCAGATAAATATATAGTTTGGAATATATACTAAAACATGTTTTTGTAAAATATTTTCTAATTTTATTTTTTATATATGAAATATTGGAACTATAGATTCCTTTATTTTTCAATGTTTTTATTAAATATATTAGATAGTCTTGCATTTTTATCTTTTAGTGCAATAATTGTACTTAATTGGTTTAATAGGGTTCAACTTCAAAGCAGAAGTATTTTTCTAAGGAGTTTATTATGACGCACAGCACACCGTCGCATATAAGCATAGGGGTAGATGTAGGTGGAACAAAAGTATTATGTGCAGCTTTCAATACTAATAATGAACTGATTGCGCATTCTCAAGTTTCTACCAAGCAAGGTGAAGTAGAGATTGTCGATGAAGTGTGCAAGCTTATTTCTGAAGTGATTAATCAAATTATCCTAAAATATGGCAATGATACTAAATTCACTATAGGAATTGGTGTGCCTGGTTTAGTTAATCAACATACTGGGCAAGTATCTGAATCAGTAAATTTGGGATCTCATAGTATAGATTTTAAGACTGAAATACGTAAACGTTTTGGATTGAATTCTGTAATAGATAATGATGTTAATGCTGCAGCATTCGGTGCATATAATTATTATGGTTCTGATTCTAGTAGTTTAGTGTTTTTGAATTTAGGTACTGGAGTTTCTGCGGGAATTATCATTAATGGCTCTATTTTCCACGGCTCCACTGGTGTGGCTGGAGAAATAGGTCATATAGTTGCTGATACGCAGGGCAGGGATTGCCCATGTGGACAGCGTGGATGTGTAGAAACAATAATCTCTGGAACTGGTTTATCTAAACTTTGGCCAGCAAAGAATGAGTATCCTATTGCGTCTTTGCTGCGCAATGTTTCTGCTAAAAATAAAGAAGCTGAAAAAGTATGGAATAAGTTCATTTCCACCTTAGTTAGTGCACTACAGATTATTACAGTTACTTTTGATCCAGAGATTATTGTTATTGGTGGAGG
Organism: Gardnerella sp. KA01002; assembly: GCF_049244015.1. Taxonomy (NCBI): domain Bacteria; kingdom Bacillati; phylum Actinomycetota; class Actinomycetes; order Bifidobacteriales; family Bifidobacteriaceae; genus Gardnerella; species Gardnerella sp. KA01002. Next base: position 901,606 of record NZ_CP058365.1, on the reverse strand, counting down.
AGTGAGTAAAACAGGAGCAATTTTATTACAAGGCGTAAAAGAATACATTTGTAGACTTGAACAAAAATCGTCATTTTTGTCCTCACTAAAAATACCAGATCGTGTAGTGATTGCAAATCAAGAAGTGTTCTTTGGTGCGTTAGGAGCAGCTCTTATTGGCAGACGCTACGATGATAAAGCAAAGGAGGAAAATTAAATATTTAAACCGTGTTGTAAAAGTATTATAAAAATCTCCGCATTGCATTTATTCTTCAGAAAACTACCTTTAACTATCTTTAAATTGGCAGATGATAACTGAATTAATGCAAGTGCGGAGATTCTTCTTATGCAATTAGCACTCTAGTTGTCACAATCAACCTAGTTGCCAAAATCAATGTCTCCAAGCTTTTCAATAAGCTTCATGTTTTCGCTATAATCCACTGGGCAAGCTATAACGTCAACGCCGCTTTCTTGTTCCAAAGCTTCTTTAAGCATGTTGTATAAGTCTTCTGGCTTTTGTACAACATGGCCTCTAGCTCCAAAGCTTTCTGCCAATTTTGGAACATTTGGATTAGTAAAATCAACGTATTCGTGTTCTCCAGCGTGTAAGTCCATCTTCCACTTAATCAATCCGTAAGCGTTGTCTTCCCAAACTAGAACAACCATTCTAGAACCCACGCGAACAGCGGTTTCAATCTCTTGAACATTCATCATAAAGCTGCCGTCGCCCATAACAGCAAGAACAGGCTTTGTGTTGATTTTTCCACTATTATCTTTAATAAACGATGCTCCAACAGCTCCAGGCAAAGTCCAAGCCATTGTAGAAAGGCTGTTGTCTATAATGCAAGTATTTGGGTGCATTGTTGGGTAAAGCCTTGCCATCCACATTTTTAAAGCGCCTGTGTCTACAAGAACCTTGGTGCCTTCTGGAACAGCGCGCCTAGTGTCATATACAACACGCTGTGGCTTCATAGGAATACTGTTATCGTTTTCAAACGAACGTAGCTCGTCTGTAATCATTTGACGAATCTTTGGGTGAGTTACATCAAAAGTAATGTTTCTATCCTTAAGAACATTTGTAAGAGTTTTAAGAGTCTGACCAATATCTGCCATAATGTTTAGGGCAGTAGGGTAGTGTGCGTCTGTGTCTTCAACAAATGTGTTTATGTGAATAATAGTCTTGTCAATATTTGGATTAATCTTCTTAGGGTCAAACTGTTGTATAGAGAATCCAACAGCAATAATCAAATCTGCTGTATCGAAAGCAAAATTCTCATAATCCCTATGCATGAATCCGACTACGCCAAGAGCATTAGGGTGATTATCTGGGAACACGCCTTTGCCTTCAAATGTTGTTGCAACTGGAACATTAAGCTGTTCTGCAAAAGCGCGTAGCTGTTCTTGAGCGTGGCTTCGTGCAACTCCGTTTCCTGCAAGAATAATCGGCGTTTTTGCTTGGCTAATGATTTTAGCAGCTTCGTCAATAGTATCTGGAGCGGGAAGGATGTGCAGAGGTCTTGGAAGTGGAAGTGGCTTTGCGTTTTCTGGAACGCTCATTTCGCTAATGTCTTCTGGGATTACAAGGCAGGTTGCTCCTGGACGCTTTCTTTGAGCGATTGAGAAAGCTTTACGAACCATTTCTGGAGCAGTGCTTGGAGCTAACATCATCGAAGACCACTGAGTAATCGGTTGGAACAATGACACCAAATCAATGATTTGGTGGGATTCTTTATAAAGACGAGATACGTTTCCTTGAGCGCATATTGCAACAAGCGGGGTAGTGCTTGCATTTGCCTGAGCCACTGGAAGAGTAAGATTTAATGCTCCAGGTCCAAGCGTTGCTAAGCACACGCCTGGCTTTCCCGTAATATGAGCATAAGTTGCGGCCATAAAACCTGCGCCTTGCTCGTGGCGAGTAAGCACAAAGCGTATGTTTCCATTTCGTTCAATTGCTTCTAAAAGCGGAATATTTTCTTCGCCTGGGATTCCAAAAACAACTTCAACGCCTTCATTTACAAGGCATTCTACAACCAAATCTGCTGTGTTTCTTTTATGATTGTTTTGTTTTGTTTTCTGCAATTCTTCGTTTGCCATAATTGCGCTTCTCGCTTTTGCTTTAAGTTGTTTCAGCCTTTAAGCTTAAACTTCAAGACTTCTTTTCCATTTATAATATAGTCTTCTACGACATGCGCCCATTTTGCGCGTGTCATAAAAATGGGCGGATTTTTGCCTATTCGCTTTGTGGCAAAACTAAAGCTCTTTTAAGACAATATGCCTTGTTATTTCAACGATTTTGTCGGGAATTTTTGCCCCTTTGGATTGGGTTTCTTATACAATTGAACGAGTTGTGTATTTTTGTCACGGAGGAACGATGAGGCGCTGGCTTCTGAATTTGGTCAAGTGTGAAACCATCCTTATTGTGGCCGCCGTTTTAGCTGTTATTTCTTGCTTTTTCGTTCCACCAGATGCGCAATATTTTAGCTACATTCATGTAAACACTATTTCTCAACTTGTTTGCTTAATGATGGTTGTTTGCGGATTCCAGCGAATAGGCGTTTTTAGAAGCATTGGCGCGAATCTTCTTAGAAGAGTTAGGACTGAGCGCGGATTAGTTCTGGTTCTTATGTCTCTAACGTTTTTCTCAGCGATGCTTATAACTAATGATGTTGCACTTGTAACTTTTGTTCCTTTTGCGATTTCTGTTTTGATGATGGCGAATGCAGAAAAGCACGCAATTCTTGTTGTGACTTTAATGACGATTGGTGCAAACGTTGGAAGTATGCTAACTCCTATTGGCAATGCACACAATTTGTATCTTAAAGCGCTTACTAGAATGTCTACTGGTGGATTTCTTTCCATTATGGCTCCGTACACGCTTACTGCTGCGATTCTTATGATTGCGTTTGCGTTTGTGTTCTTTAGCTCTAGAAAAGTCGATCAATTTGAGGGCTTGCATGGAGATGACATTGAACAAAGTGTCTTGGCTCCGCACTCTAAATCACCTAAACCAGATGAGATTCGCGTTATGGGTTACGGTGTTGGTTTTACTCAATGGCGAGTTATTGTTTATAGTCTTTTATTTGTTTTGTGCTTGTGTGGAGTAGCTGGCTGGATTCCAGACTGGATTATGGTTTTGGCAGTTGTTATTGCCTTTATTATTTGCGATTCGCATGTGTTCCGCGCTCTAGACTGGGCTTTGCCTCTTACATTTATAATGTTCTTTATTTTTATTGGAAACATGCGTAGGGTCCCAGGATTTACCGAGATTGCACAAATGTGGGTTGGCTCTCATCCTATGGAAGTTTCGGTTGTTTCTAGTCAAATGATTAGTAATGTTCCAACTACTATCTTACTTTCAGGCTTCTGCGACCAGTGGAAGATGCTTATTATTGGTACTAATCTTGGCGGTATGGGAACGCTTATTGCGTCTATGGCATCTTTGATTTCATACAAGAGTATTACGCATAAGTATCCTCATAATAAGGGTCGCTATTTGCTTATGTACACAATTGTGAATCTTCTTTTCTTGGCTGTTTTGATTGGTTTAGCTTGGATTATTGAGTAGTGTTTTTCCGGCTTTTTGCGTGATTTTTGCATTGTGGGTGTGTCTTTTATTGCAATTATTGTGATTATTTTCACATATTTTTACGTTATTCTGCAATGAAATGCTAGTAAATTTCAGATTATTTGCGATTTTGTTGTATTATTTTCTATTAAATCGCAATTATGCTTAATAATTTTCATTTTATTTAAAATATATACGAAAATCATCAAAAATTGAATATAACATTATAACAAATTTATGTCTTGGCTTATCCATTATTATGGCTTCTTGCACTAAGTTAAGTTTGGGCAAAAGACTTTTGGCATTAATTACATTTTCTCTCTTGTAATTTTGTAAATTATGCATGCCAAAATCAGCTCACATATTAATAAAAATATATAAGGAGAGAACTATGAACGGTGTTCTGTCTATACTGCTAGATGTTTTTAGACAACCATCTGTAATAGTTGCAATGATTTCTCTAATTGGTCTTGCAGTACAAGGCAAAAAGATTTCCGACATAGTACAAGGCTCTATTCGTACAATGATTGGTTTCTTAGTATTGGCAGCCGGATCTGGAGTAGTCACTGAAGCACTAAATCCTTTTGGGAGCATGTTCCAATATGCGTTCCATGTTCAAGGCGTAGTACCAAATAATGAAGCTATAATCGGTACAGTTCTTATGAAGTATGGATCAGAAGCAGCATTAATCTTCTTCTTTGGAATGATTGTTAACATTGTTTTATCAATAACATCTAGATTTAAGTTCATTTACTTAACTGGTCACGTTGCATTCTATATGGCAAGTATGCTCGCAGTAATCTTCAATGTCGCAGGTTTTAATACTCTAACCGTTATTATTCTCGGATCATTCGCTCAAGGTCTACTTATTACGATTTCTCCAGCATTGGTTCAGTCATTTATGCGCACTGCCTCCGGCAAAGATGATGTTGCACTTGGACATCCTACGAGTAGTGGAGTTCTTATTGGAACTTTGATTGCAAAACTTACAGCTTCTAAAAAGCATCCGTCTAAGTCTACTGAAGATATTAAGTTCCCAGCTGCTCTTGGATTCTTAAAAGATACAACTGTTCTCATTGCACTTTCAATGGCAATTATCTACGCTGTTGTAGCACTTTTTGCGGGGCCGCAATATATTGAATCGCATTTATCTAATGGGCAAAACTTTATTGTGTTTGTTATTCTTAAGGCTGCAATGTTCTCTGCAGGCGTTTTCATTATTCTTGCAGGCGTACAGGTTGTTTTAGATGAGATTGTTCCAGCATTTAAGGGAATATCCGAAAAACTCGTTAAAAACGCTAAACCAGCATTGGATGCTCCTATGACTTTTGGTTTTGCTCCAAACGCTGTTCTTATTGGATTCTTGGCAAGCTTTGCTGGCGGAATTGTTGGAATGGTTATTATGGCTTTGGCTGGCACAACAGTTGTTATTCCAGGAATTGTTGCGCACTTTATGGCTGGTGGTGTTACTGGCGTATTTAGCAACGGCCAAGCTGGTAGAAGAGGCTGCGTTGTAGGCGGTTTTGTTAATGGTATTGTTATTACATTCTTGCCGTTACTTCTTTTGCCTGTTTTGGGTAATCTTGGTTCTGCAAACTCCACTTATTCAGACGCTGATTTTGGTGTAACTGGAGTTTTTCTTGGTTACACGAATGTTGCAGGAGGCAAAATCGTAAGTATTATTGCAGTTGTAATATCTTATATTCTTTTCTATGCGTCTTCAATATTGTTGACTCGCAGAGAAAATAGTAAAGTCAAATATGCAATTGAAAACTAATACAATTGTGAAGAGTTATTGTAGAAATTAAACTTAAATCACAATTAAAAATAGAAACGATAAGTCTAAAAGGTTATAATCTTGCATTTGCGATTAAATAGCAACTTTAATCAATAATTTAAGATTGTAGCCTTTTGTAGTATAGGCACGCCTTAATCGTATATTGGCATAATATACTGATACTATGTAACTGTTGTGTGTTTTGAAAGCAAATTTGTAAAAATTTTCTTAAAAGCTTCATTTTTTAAGATTTTTTTTTAATAGCTTTTAAAAGAAAATTACTATTTGGAGAGTGGATTGTGACCGAAGGTGTACCTAAATATATTGCCGTGCGAGACAATCTTAGGAAACGCATTGACTTAATGGAGCCAGACGAACAACTTCCTCCAGAAGTAGAATTGTGTAAGCAATACAACGTTAGCCGAATTACTCTTAGACATGCAGTTGATAATCTGATATTGGAAGGTCTGCTTGTAAGAATACAAGGCAAAGGAACTTTTAGAGCAAGAGATGTTATTCACAGTGTTAACCGTGAAGTTATATCAGACCAGGTTCAAGGCTTTTACCAGAATTATTCTGAAAGCAAAGAACATATACGAATCAAAGTTATTCAAAATGATGTAGTTAAAGATGAATCTGCTGCTTATAAGCTTGGTTTAGATGAGTCAATTGATCTGATTTGTGTTAAACGATTAAAGTACGTTGATGACGTTTTGTCTAATTACAGTGTAGTTTATCTTGAAGCTTCAAGATTTCCAAAAGTTTTGACTCATGATTTTACGAAAAAATCTTTAGCAGAGTTTCTAGAAAGCGATTACGCTGTAAAGCTTTGTGAAAATGATTTGTCTGTTCATGTTGAGCAACTATGTGGAACCATGGCAAAAGTTTTACAGGTTGAAGATAAAACTCCATCTCTTGCAGTTGAATCCATTGTTAAGGACTCTTTTGGTTCAATAATAGCCTTTGGTGCTGCTGTTTATACACCAAAGTATTGTGATATTCAATTCAAAATGCATATTACTGTTTGATATTACTTTATTTATTCTTGAACGATTCTTGTTTTTCTATATAAAAATGTTCTAGTATACAGAAAATCTCCGTTACCAAATGTAAACAAATGATAACGGAGATTTTTCAAACTCTAATTAAGATCGCAATCTAATGCGACTATTTTAAAGAGCGTTGATTGCCAAAGCAAGACCAGACTTACGGTTTGCAGCCTGATTCTTATGAATCACACCACGACCTGCAGCCTTGTCAAGCTTCTTAGCAGCCACTGCGAATGCAGCTTCAGCTGCAGCCTTGTCACCAGCAGCGATGGCTTCACGAGTAGCGCGGATAGCAGTCTTCAAAGCAGACTTCACTGCCACGTTACGCTTGTGTGCCTTCTCATTGGTGAGCACGCGCTTTTTCTGCGACTTAATGTTTGCCACTATTACTCCAAACGACGTTTGCTATATCAAGGACATACAAAGGGTAAGCATAGCATGATTCTTGGATAAAACCACTAATTTTCACGAATATTAATCACCATAATGCTTACTGCATGCATTAAATGTAATTAAGTGCATAACTTGCTGTTCTTATCTTCTTGGACTAGGGTAGTCAAGTTGCTACCATTAATGAGTTACAGTGCTTGATGCACATTATACTATATATTCATTGTGTCTTAAAAGGAGATATTTGCTTTGATTACACCGCATAACCAGCCAGGATTTACGGATCAATCGTTGATACGCAACTTCTGCATTATTGCGCATATAGATCACGGCAAGTCTACTGTAGCGGATCGCATTTTGCAGCTTTCTGGAATTGTGCCAGAACGTGAGATGCGAGACCGTTTCTTGGATCGCATGGATATTGAGCAAGAGCGCGGAATCACTATTAAATCGCAGGCTGTTCGCGTGCCGTGGACTTTTGACGGTAAAGAGTACTCGCTTGGCATGATTGATACTCCTGGTCACGTTGATTTTACTTACGAAGTTTCGCGTGCGCTTGCAGCATGCGAGGGTGCGGTTTTGCTTGTGGATGCCACTCAAGGTATTGAAGCGCAGACGCTTTCTAACCTTTATATGGCAATCGAACATGATTTAACGATTATTCCTGTATTAAACAAAATCGATTTGCCTAGTGCGGAGCCAGACAAGCATGCGGAAGAAATAGCTGGATTAATTGGTTGCAAGCCTAATGAAGTTTTGCGTGTTTCTGGGAAAACTGGCGAAGGTGTAAAAGATCTTCTCGACCAAATCGTGCTGGAAGTGCCAGCTCCTAATGGAAATCCTAATGGCGCTGCTCGTGCGCTTATTTTTGACTCAGTCTACGATTCGTATCGCGGAATCGTCACATATATTCGTATGGTTGATGGCGAGCTTAAATCGCGTGAAAAATTGCATATGATGGGCATTGGCATGACGCATGATCCTATTGAAATCGGCGTTATTAGCCCAGATATGGCTCCAACCAAGGCGCTTGGAGCTGGAGAAGTCGGCTACGTAATTACAGGCGCAAAAGACGTGAGTCAATCTAAAGTTGGCGACACTATTACTAGCGCTGTAAATCCCGCATCTGAGCCTTTGGAAGGCTACAGAGACCCTAAGCCTATGGTTTACGCTGGCTTATTCCCAATAGATAACGCGCAATTCCCAGAGCTAAGAGATGCTCTCGATAAGCTAAAACTTAACGATGCTGCTCTTATTTACGAGCCAGAAACGTCGGTTGCGTTGGGATTTGGTTTCCGTTGTGGATTCTTAGGTCTTTTGCACATGGAGATTGTTTCCGAGCGCTTAAGCCGAGAATTTGGATTAGATCTTATTTCAACTGCTCCAAACGTAACTTACGACGTTACTAGCGAAGACGGTACCGAGCATCATGTGACTAATCCTAGCGAGTTCCCAGAAGGCAAAATCAAGCGCATTATTGAGCCAATGGTTGCTGCCGACATTATTGCTCCAAAAGATTTTATTGGCGCTATTATGGACTTGTGCCAAGATCATCGTGGGGAAATGGGCACAATGGAATACATTAGTGCCGATCGCGTGGAAATGCACTACAGGATTCCTCTTGCAGAAATCGTTTTTGACTTCTTCGATCAGCTTAAAAGCCGCACAAAGGGCTACGCTTCTCTTGACTACCACGAAGATGGCGAGCAAGCTGCAGATCTTGTTAAGGTAGATATTCTTATTCAGGGAGATAAGGTTGACGCTTTTAGCGCCATCGTACATCGCGATAAGGCTTATTCTTACGGCGTTATGATGACGAAGAAACTTCGCGGACTTATTCCTCGCCAACAGTTTGAGATTCCAATTCAGGCTGCAATTGGCTCGCGTATTATTGCGCGCGAAACGATTAGTGCGCTTAGAAAAGACGTGCTCGCTAAATGCTACGGCGGCGATATTACTCGTAAGCGCAAGCTTCTTGAAAAGCAAAAGGCTGGTAAGAAGCGCATGAAGATGCTTGGACACGTTGAAGTTCCTCAAGAAGCGTTTGTTGCGGCTTTGGCTACGGATGATGGCGCAAACGATAGAGACACTAAAGATAAGATTCGTGCAGCGCAAAAGTCTGAAGGCTGAGGATTATATTGAATTTTGAATCGAACAAGCCTAGTGAAGATTCGCTTTCAAGCATGCCTTTTGAAGTTTACGTGCACGTGCCGTTTTGCTTGCGTCGCTGCGGTTATTGCGATTTTAATACGTATACTGCTCGTGATTTGGGCGAAGGTGCGAGTCGTGAAGGGTACGCGGATGTTGCGATTCGTGAGATGCGTCTTGTAAAAAAGTGGCAGGAATTTCACGGGATTTTCGAGCCTAAAGCGCAATCTGTTTTCTTTGGCGGCGGCACTCCGACTGTTCTTAAAGCGCAAGATTTAGTGCGAATTTTGCAAGAAATACGTAACTTGTGGGGCATTATGCTTGGCGCGGAAATAACTACGGAAGCAAATCCAGACACTGCAGACGAGTCTTATATTGAGACGCTTGCAGAAGGTGGATTTACGCGAATATCTTTTGGAATGCAATCGGCTGTGCCGCATGTGTTAAAAACGCTTGACCGCACGCATACGCCAGAAAATGTAGAGCGCGGAGTTAAAGCAGCGGATGCTTGTGGTTTGCGTTCGAGTGTTGATTTGATTTATGGAGCTCCAGGGGAGAGTCTAGACGATTGGCGAAAGTCGGTAGAAATGGCTTTGAGCCTGGGCGTTAACCACGTTTCCGCGTATGCGCTAACAGTAGAGCCGCGCACAAAAATGGGTCGCCAAATTGCTGCTGGCACAATTCACGCGCCAGATGACGATGATGAAGCCGCGAAATACGAAGTTGCAGACGAGTTTTTTAATTCTGCTGGCTTAAAGTGGTATGAGATTTCTAACTGGGCGCGCACTGGTTTTGAGTCTCAACATAATCTTGGATATTGGAAGAACATTGATTGGGCAGGAATTGGCCCAGGGGCTCATTCTCACTACAATTCTGTTAGCGGCATTAGCAAGCAAAGCATGGATGATTGTGCTCTTTTGGCGGATTCAAGCAAGTTTTACAATCTTAGATCTTGGGATATTTTGCATCCAAAACGTTGGGCGCATGCGATTAATGCAGGAAACGTGCCTTGGCAAAACTACGAGTGTATAAATAGCGAGGATGCGTTGATAGAAGAGGTAATGCTTGGGTTGCGCATTAGGGAAGGTCTTAGTATTGATGAATTGTGTACAAAGATGCGTAAAGCAAATTGCGAATTTGACGATTCTTATTTGCAAAAAGTGCTAATCGAAGTGTGTAAAGAAGATTTGGCAGTGTTGAACAAAAATCGTATTGCTGCCACTCGAAAAGGGCGTTTATTAAACGATTTATTAATCGAAAAAATTGTTGACGCGTGCCAAAATGGCTTAGTTATGCGTTAAAATGATTCGTATTGTGTGAAAATTCAATGCAGAAAGGAATCAATCATGGCAAACCGCAAAGAGCGTAGAGCAAAAGCCAGGCAGAGTCGTAGGGGAATCCCGTCTCAATACGATCAAACGAATGGCCGCGGTCGCGGTGGAATGATTGACGAATACAATCTGCAAGAACATTCAAGAAGGCTCCAAGAAAACGGCGTTGACGGTTGGAAGCCATCTTCTAGCGTTACAGAACAAGAGGAACAGTTAACTCGTAATATTAAGCGAGCTAAGGCTGGAGATGATACTTGGAATACTGTTCGCAAAGTTATTGGCGTGTGTTCTTGGGCTGTTCTCTTGCTTTCTGCATTCGCGTTCTTGGTAATTATGTGGCTGCCAAGTCAGCCAATGGTGCTTGTTATAACTGTTGCAGTGTTGTTTGCTTTGGGCGTGTTTGGACTGTTCTTTAGCTTTAGCAACTCTAAGCAAAATCCGCGACTCGATCAGCACGGTACCGCGCTTTAGTTAGATTTGGGTCGATTTAGGTTTGTTTATAAATAAAAATAATTAAGGCGGGCGCTTTGGTAATACAATGTGCGCGCCTTATTTCTTTTACACGCTTTTATCTATGCAAATCCTGCAAAATGATCATGCAAATTCTAGTTAAATCATGCAAAATAAATTTTTTTGACTAGTAAGTTTTAATTTGTAAAACTTATAGTTTGTTTGCGTAATTTTCTTCTATAATCATTTGACAACTAAAAATATTTAAAATGATTATAACAATATTGCGCATATTTTTTAGATTAAATCAGTAATTTTCATAAAATTTTCTAAGATATTTAAAGAAAATCAACAGTTCTTTCTTAGCTTTTTATAAGGGTAAATCATATAAGCTACGAGATTGTACTTATTGTACCTATTTTGTAACAGACAATTTCAATGACAAGTGTTCAATGAGGAAGGTAGTCGATGACATTTATTTCTCGCGCAATACGCTACGTTTTGAGAAAAAGAGTGAAATCAGCAATAGTGTTTGTAATATTAGCATTAATTTCAACGCTTCTGCTGGCATCTTCTGCAGTTGCGATTGCTGCAGAAAAAGAAGGCAAAAAGGTAGAAGAACAGGCAGAATCTAGTTTTGTTTTAGCAAATAATCCGCAAGTAAATCCTGGAACTCCTAGGGGAGCAGGAACTGTTAAGCCAAGTGATGTTAAAAAAATAGCGTCACTAAAAAATGTTGATTCGTATGTTTTGCGTCAAAATGTTACTGCCGATTTAGTTGGTGCAAAAGCAGCTAGAATCAAAGGTGTTCAAGACTACGATGCTCGTAGAGAAAAGCAATTTGGAAACGCTGTAAACTTAGAGGGAACAAACTCTTCTAAGGGCTTAAATGCGTTTAAAACAAAATCAATTCACATGGTTAAAGGAAGAGCTTTGCAAGAATCAGATGAGCATGCTTCCTTAATCCACGAAGATTTAGCAAAATTAAATGGCTTAAAATTAGGCGATTCGTTAACGCTTAAAGCAAACCCGTTTGACGCCGATAATCTTAACCATTCTACGGAGCAAGTAAAAACACGCATAGTTGGAATTTATGGCGGAGCTAATAATCGCCCAGTTGCAACACGTGCGGAATTAACTGCAAATACTGTGTATACAGATTTGAAAACAACTAGAGAGCTTTACAAATATAAGCCTGGAAAAGAGATATATCAGGATGCAAGTTTTAAGGTTAAAAAAGGAGTGGACGCAGATTCTGTGATTGAAGAAGCGTCTAAGCTTCCGATTGATTTGCAAAACTATCAGATTACTCGAGATGATCAATTCGTACAAGGCATGATTGGAGCAGCAAAAGGCGTAAAATCCATGATGAACATAACAGTTATTGCAGTAAGCGCGTTTGCTGTAATTGCTTTAGGATTAGTGCTTATTCTTTGGATTAATGAGCGTAGAAGAGAAATTGGTGTTCTAACTTCAATTGGTGTTGGAAAGGCGTCACTTGTATTGCAGCAGATTTCTGAGCTTGTGATACTTGCTATTCCAGCTATTGCAATAGGTTACGGTTTTGCGAGCGCAATATCTCCTTGGATTAGTGATTGCGCATTAGGCTCAGTAAAAAATTCTGCCGCGCAGCAGCTTAGTTCGATGGGTCAAGCTGGAGGAAATCTAGAATCGAGCATGGCAACGAGAACATTAGATAAGATTGCTGTTCAAGTTAACACAGAATGTTTAATTCAATCGTCATTAATTGTTCTGATGGTTATTGTTGTGGCAGTTGCGTTGTCTTATCTTCCTATTTTGCGAAAGTCTCCTAGAGATTTGCTTGGCATGCAAAAGTAGTTGGCTGCAAAAGTAGGTGGTAAAATGACTCAAATTATAAAAAGAGCTTGGCTAGCTATAGTTAGAAAACCAAGGCGCAGTGCTATTTTAGCTTTGATTATTACGGTTGTTCTTAGTGCGCTTATTTGCCAGAGTGGAGTTATTGCTTCTGTAAAAAATCTAGAGAATCAATTAACTTCCAATATTGGTTTAGGTTTTAGCGTTTATGCAAAAACGCAGGGAGAGACTTTGCCAGAGTCTGATTCTTCTAGTGATTCCGCTAATCAATCGCAGCAAGATATTCCTCAAGATTTGCAAAAAAACGAAGGAATTCCAGAAAATCTTATTGCAAAATTTAAAAAGATTAGTGGAATAAAAACTATTGCAGAAGAAAAAGATGTTTTAGCAAATCCTGTTAACGTTAAAATTGTAGCGCCAATACATGGTCCGCGTTTAGACAATGATGAGATGTTTTCGCTTGTTTCAATAACGGGAACAACTAGATCACAGTTATCACAAGGATTTCAAGAAGGATTATATAAGCTTGAGGAAGGTAATCATATTGATTCTTCGGCACCTGGCGACTTTAAGCGCGCAAAATCTGCAATAATTCACAAGTCTTTTGCTAAGCAAAATAATCTTAAACTCGGCTCTGTTTTAAAGCTAAAACAAGGCAGCAAAAGCATTAATCTTAAGGTTGTTGGTATTTTTTCTGGCAAGATGCAAACAAAAGGTGCGTTGCCGTCAGACTCTTCCGAAAATCGCGTAATAACTGATTTAGAATCCGCTCTTTACCTGTCTGGAAGTAAAAATCGCAGTTCTATAAAGTGCGTTATGCAAAATTCAAATAATCTAACTAAAGCTTTAGAAGAAGCTAATAAAATCGCTAAAAACGATGGCGATGGCATGCTTTCTGTAGAAAACAATGCGCAAAGATTTGCCTCTGTTCTTCAATCTGTAAAAACAGTTAAGCAACTAGTAACAATGATTTTAATGTGTCTTGCATTAGTCGGAATTATAGTGCTTGGTTTAGTTCTTGTTTTTTGGGTTCGAGGAAGGATTCACGAAGTTGGAGTTCTAATGGCAATTGGTATGAACAAGTCTGTAATAGCTTTGCAAATGATTATAGAAGTTTTTATAATAACAGCCTTCTGTTCAGTTGCATCAATTCTAATTGGGTCTGCAATATCTTCAAGTGTAGGATCAATGCTATTGGCTAATGTCTCAAATAGTACAATTTCTGACTTAAGCATTTCTTGGATTCCAAATAAACAAACATTTTTTGCTATTCTTATAGGATTTGCTATAGCGTTTGTATCTCTATGCATTGCTCTTGCGCCAATAATGTTTAAAAAGCCTCGCTTTGTATTGAATTCAATGAGCTGAGGTGATTTTCTTAGATAATTAATATGAATCAATTAGAAGATTGGATTTAACTGGATTTTATTAAGAATAAGATTCGGATTCTGATAGAAAATTAAAAATTTACAAGTATTAAATATTAAGTATGAAATATTAAATTTAGAAAATATTGGAGTTTTATTATGACTACTTTATTAAAACTTAACAACGTTGATTATTCTTATGGTGCAACTAATATTCCTGTTCTTAGAAACGTTAATGCGGATTTTGAATCAGGGAAAATATACAGTATTACAGGTCAATCTGGAGCTGGAAAATCCACTATGCTATCTCTTCTAGCGGGATTAGATACTCCAACAAAAGGAACAGTATTGTTTGATGGACAAGATATTTCCAAGAATGGTGGATATTCTAATCATCGCAAGAATCATGTGTCTTTAGTTTTTCAGAATTTCAATCTAATCGACTACTTGACTCCTGTAGAAAACTTGCGTCTTGTTAATTCAAATGCTGATTCCAAGATTCTTAAAGAACTGGGACTTAGTGAAGACGAATCAACTAGAAATATAACAAAGCTTTCTGGCGGGCAGCAGCAGCGAGTGGCTATTGCGCGAGCGCTTGTATCTTCTGCTCCTGTTATTCTTGCCGATGAGCCAACAGGTAGCTTGGATCCAAATACAACACAAGAAGTTATATCAATCTTAAAAGACGCAGCTCATAAACACGGAAAATGCGTGATTGTTGTAACACATTCGAGCGATGTGGCGGCTGCTGCAGACATAAAATATGTTCTCAAAAACAAACAGTTAACAAAAAAATAATATAAAAGACTAATTATCAACGATTTTTCCGTGCTTCTGCGTAAAGTAAAACCTGTGCGTAACCTTTGCGCAGAAGTTGCGTATCAGTGCATACACGGGGAGGTTGTTGTGGCTGAAGTGTCAGATTCTAAGCCTATTGTGGCAGTTGTTATGGGGTCTTCAAGTGATTGGGAAACCATGCGTCATGCCTGCGAAATCCTAGAAAGATTCAGAGTGCCGTATATGAAAAAAGTTATTTCTGCACATCGCACTCCAGAACTTATGGCAGATTTTGCTCACAGTGCTAGAAAAAATGGTTTTCGCGTAATTATTGCTGGCGCTGGTGGAGCGGCCCACTTACCAGGTATGATTGCTGCTCAAACAACTCTTCCAGTTGTTGGTGTTCCTGTAAAATCCCATGCTCTTTCGGGCTGGGATTCTTTGCTTTCTATAGTGCAAATGCCTGGTGGTATTCCTGTTGCTACAACAGCTGTGGGCAACTCGGGAGCTACAAATGCTGGTTTGCTTGCAGTAAGCATGTTGAGCACAACAGATAATCGTCTTGCAGACGAACTTGAAGATTACCGTCAAGAATTAAAAGAGAAGGTTGAGGAATCTAATGCCGAGCTTATCTGAAGTCACTAATGGTGCTGTAGAGCGTTTGATGCCAGGAGCCACTATTGGAATTATTGGCGGCGGTCAATTGGGACGCATGATGGCTATTGCAGCTAGACATATGGGATTCCGCATAGGAGTTTTAGATCCAACGCTTGATTGCCCAGTATTTCAGGTTGCAGATTTGCAGGTTGAGGCAAATTATGATGATCCTGAAGGCTTGCGCGAGCTTGCTGAACGTTGTGATGTTCTTACATACGAGTTTGAAAATGTTAACGCAGATGCGTTAGATAAGGTTCGTCATTTAACAGCTATTCCTCAGGGCACAGATTTATTGCGTGTTACACAAGATCGTGTTTGTGAAAAAGAGTTTATTAATAAACATGGCATTGAAACAGCTAAATGGCGTGAAGTCAATAATCTTGACGATTTAGACGCAGCAATCGAAGAAATTGGTTTGCCTGCTATTCTTAAGACTCGTCGTGGTGGCTATGATGGTCATGGTCAGGATGTTCTTCGCACTGAAGAAGATGTTGCTAATATTCATCACCGTTCCGATAGGGGAGGAAAATTCCCTCCGTCTATTCTTGAAGGCTTTGTAGATTTTGCTTTTGAAGCTTCAATTCTTGTTTCCGGCAATGGTAATGATTTTGTGACTTATCCTCTTGTAAAAAACGTTCATCACAATAGCATTCTTCATATGACTCTCGCACCTGCAGTTGTGGATCCTGTTGTAGAAGAGACCGCACACGATTTAGCGCTTCAACTGGCTAAAGGTTTTGAGCTTGCTGGAACGCTTGGCATTGAGTTATTTATTACTAAAGATAATCGTGTAGTAGTAAACGAGCTTGCTCCTCGCCCTCACAATTCTGGGCATTACACGATTGAAGCTTGCGATATGGATCAGTTTGAAGCACATATTCGCGGTATTGTTGGATGGCCTTTAAAAAAGCCTAAGCTGCTTTCTCCTGCAGTGATGGTTAATGTTCTTGGTCAACATGTTGCTCCTACTCGTTCTCTTATATTAGAGCATCCAGAATGGCATGTTCATGACTATGGAAAGGCTGAGGTTCGTAAAAATCGCAAAATGGGTCATATTACTGTTTTGTGTGATGACCCAGTTAAAGAAGCTGCAGAATTAGATGCTACTGGCTGTTGGGATGACGAGCTTGATTAAAAGATTTAGTATTAGTCTTAAAATTTAAATAGTTATAGTTTGTTGGACTAGTATTAGATTTTTTAATAGTTTGAAAGGTAAAAGGTTAAATAATGGTTGGTGAGCCAGTACGCAGAAACACTAAGCAAAAAGAAACTGTTCTTGAACATTTAAGAGCTTCGCGTAATTTTGTTTCTGCACAGAATCTGCATCGCCTGCTTGTGGAAGATGGTGAAATCATTGGTTTAGCCACAGTGTATCGTCAGCTTAATATGCTTGCACAAAGTGGCGAGGTTGATACTGTTCGTTTTAATGGACAGCAACTATTTCGCATTTGCGATGAGAATACTCATCATCACCATCTTGTGTGTGAAAAGTGTGGTAAAACCGTGGATATAGAGCCTCCTGATGATGAGGGTTGGATTCACAAGATCGCCGAATCTCATGGGTATACGGTTATAGATCACACTTTGGAAGTGTTTGGATTATGCCCAGACTGTAATCAGAGTGTAGATTGATTGCAAACTCATTAATCAATCTAATTAATTACAGTTAAAAATCAGCCTAGATTTAGAATTTAGGCTGATTTTTCATTACATGAACTATTTTTTAAGAGTTTTTAGCATTTCTAAAATCTGCTTAGGATTAGTCTCTGGCAAATAAGAGCTTGTAACAGCTAACGATATTTGTGCTAGTTTTGCAGAATCCAAATAGCATATGTATACAGGTCTATTAGTAGGCTGGAACTTCTTTTTAAAGAAATAAAGCGACTTAAATCCGTATGCTGGCTCCAAAATATCGGACATCATTTCAAGCGTATGAACAATAATATCATTTGATTCATGATGATTTGAAGATTGAGAATCTCCATGAATTGTAGGCTTTTGGCTTGCCTGGATATCTTTACTAGAATCCTCATTGCTTAATGTAGAATTTTCACAAATATCTGTTATTCCAGCAAGAGGAGCTGCAGAAAGACTCATAAACTCCACAGCAGATTCTGGATTTTCAAGACCTTCGTCTCTTAACCGTTCCGCCATTCTAGCGATAAGCAACTCCATAATTCCATTAGGGCTATTCGTGCGATGTCTCATAAAATCAAGAGTCCACCCGATTATGCGATTATTGTCATAAGTCGGCATCCAACTTGTAACCCCAAGAACGCGATTATTCTCGTCAATCGCATACAAAATCTTTACTCTAGGATCATGCAATTCTTCCAAACCGCCAAGAGTAAACTTCATTTCTGGAAGGGCTTTAAGTTCCGCCCATTCTTCCGAAATCTCAATAATTTGTTGCTGAACTTCCCAAGGAGCATCGTTGTAAGTGCTAAGAACATCTGTTATTCCATCACGTTTTGCCTTGTTTATGGCAGTGCGAATATCCTGCCACTTTTTACCCCTAGTTTGCCACTCTTTAGGGTAGACTAGCATATCGCTTCCAACTTTTATAGAAGAAAAACCAATAGATTCCAAGGCTTTTCGTTCTTCATCGTGAACAGCGTAGAATGCTGGAGACCATGAATTTTGTTCGCAAAGTTGAATAAACGCTTTCAAATCTTGTTTATATTCTGTTTTATCTCCAAAAGGACCAGTTAGAGTTAAAGCAACTCCATATTTTAGTCTGTATGCTATTGCAGAATGTTCAGTGGCGGAGAACCAATAGTGGTTATCATGCCATGTTGTCATAAAACTCATGGTGTCTCCACCAAGTTGAACTAACTTGCTTGCTTTTTTGCGGTCTTCTTCATTAATTGTTATTTTGTTTCTAAACCACACCATGCAAACAGCAAAAAGAACAAGCCAGAATAGAACTCCAACACCTTGAGTTATTGCTGAAGACAAAGGAGTTATAGGTGTAAGCATGGCATTGGACCTTAATCCAAAGCCCATAGGCATCCAACGCCCTGGAAGGTCACGTAGTAAATGATGCAAGTCTGCTACAGGCTTAAATTCATTTGGTGCAATCAACCCGAAGCAAACATATCCTATTCCAGTAGAAAATAGTGCAAAAACAATTGCAGCTAATCCAACTCTGCGCTCAAGCTTATCACTATGATTTGGAAAATGCTTTATGCTTATAAACAGTAGGATTGCGATTAATAAAGGAGGCAAAGCTGTAAGCATAAAGGCTATAGAAGTAGCATTATTCTTGTGGAAAATCATGGTTTGTTTAGTTGCAATCAAAGGCAAAATGGCAAAATACATGGTTGCATATACTGCTGTAATTCCGTTGATTGTTATAGCAGCATAAGCTGCAAGTCTTCTTCCGCGTAAAAGTCCCCAAGATATAATCATTAAAGTGACGATAGGCAAAAGAATACGAATCCAAAGACCTCCTATTGTTGCGTGTTGTAATCCTGAATGAAGCAGGCAACTGCTTGAACTATAGTTTGATATACATCTTGCTAGCCACGGTTTCGTACCCATTTGCGGAGACATGAATAAACCTAATGTAGTTAGTATTCCAGCGTGAGATCTAGAAGATAGTGCAAGAACTGGTCCTAAAGCCATAACAAGTTGAGTTATGGAAAATAGACGTCTAATCTCGTAGTCTGTTCCTTCCCACCAGTTCGCGCTTTTTACAGTATTTGTATTAGCATTGCTATTTTTGTTCATCAGATTGCCAATAATATGGCCACAAATTGCTGCAAAAATTGTGCAATAATCCCCAGGATTTCCACTATAAAGAAGCATCGCAGACGTGATTGCGTATCCTAAAACAAACATTCGTCTACGCCACAATATCGATTCGCATGTTGCTGCAGCCATAAAAGCTCCAACAAAAAGTGTAAAAGGAGAAAGTCTAATTGGTATTCTAGTAATCCAACGCATGTTTCTAATAATCATTGAAAGATTACCGATTAAAGTAAGACCGAGTATTGTTCCAATAAGAGTGCTTGTTACAGAAACAAAAAGCAAACGCATTTTACCGATACGTGTTTCGGCTAACCCTATTAAAACAAGTGAAAGTATTGCATTTACTATTAGAGATGGGAAACTATTTACAAAAAATAGCGAGTGGAATAGTTTAATCAGAAGCTGTGTAATATTTCTATGCCCAAACAAAAAAGTAGAGCTTATTTTCGGTTTATGATACGAGAAGAATTGTGAAAGAGTTGCATTGGTGCCATAAGTATAGATGTGCATTACGGTACTGAAAACCCAGTGAATAAGGTTAATAACCAAGAAAACTAGAGTTATTTTCGCTGCTAGCACGCGCTGCGATAGCCACATGCGCACATCGTTGGTAAGAACGCTTAAATGATGTTTTGCTGTAGACTCGTGATTTTTTGATAAAAAGTTTGGCATGATTTATCGCCTCACCTTCTGATTGATAACCACTTGAATATTATTATAAGAGTTTAAATCTGGATAATTGCTTGTTATTCCAGAATCTTTACAAAGATGGTCGATTACAACTTTTAACCCATTTTGAACGGTATGCCAATCGTGTCCAGATCCTTTAGAAATCATGGTTATAACGCTTATTCCAGACTTATGAGCCGCTATAGCAATATTAGACTGATTTACTTGCGATTTAGGATCCCAAGCTCCAGCTATAGAGTAATAATTTTGTTTTAAAGGAGCATTTTTTCTCATTATGTTTGCTGGAATATGCTTTTCGTATTTTTTGCGATCTCCATCAAAATAACGTTTTATTGTTTCATCGCGATTCTTGTATGTTGGCTCTAGTTCTCCGCCTGCAGAATACATGTTTCCAAATAGTTTAGGATAAGCTGGCACAATCTGAGTTGCGCAAGTTCCTCCTTGAGAAAATCCTCCCATTAGCCAAAGTGCTGGATTGTTGCTGGCTGGTAGATTTTTATGAATCCAATTAACAACATCTTTTGTCAAATAAGTTTGTGCTTTTCCATAAACCTTTGTATCCGCGCAAAGAGAATTGTGTGTTGCAGTACCGTTTTGATCTGGTGACACAACAATCGGAGCTAAACCATTATGATCCTTAGCATAAGCGTCTAAGGTGTTTACAATTTCGCTCGCAGCAAATAGCCTATTAGGGCTTCCTGGTTGACCAGAAAGAAGAACCATTACAGGTAGTTTTGGAGCGTATTTTGTTAAAGCTGCTGGTGGTAAGTAGACGTTTGCGGTGCGGGCACGGAAGTTAGATGTTGTTGCGGGAATTTTAACGGATCTACTTATCCCTTTGGATGGTATTTTGGGGAGCTTGTTTTGTGCTGCAAGTGAATTCCAATCAGCGATTTCCATAACCCCATTATGTTTATTATGCTCTTCAAGCTTCGGATAATTACCTAATCCGAATACTGATCCAATAGTTGTGTATTCGCCATAAATCATGTTTACGCGAATCATTGTGGCTAAAATAAACAAAATAATTGAAAATATTGCAAAAGCTCTTCTATATCCTTTAGATATTATAGCCGCGCTTAAAGCAAATCCTACAGCCGCAAATCCTCCTGCAATAGAAAAAATCACAAGCCATCCTAGGCTTACTCCGAATACAAGAAAAACGTCTGAAATAAGCCAAGTTATAAATCCAAATATAAGTGCGAATAATGATGCAGAACCTAATTGTGTTAAAAGAGATGGAAAATACTTTATTTTTTTAGATTTTGTTATTAAAAGGACAGCTAAGCATAATCCAGATATTGTGAATATACTTATAGGTAGTATGCCGTGCATTAGGTTAATTGTGGCAATAAACTTCATTCTTACTGTTCCTTAAAACCTCACTAGATTAGAGCTATCAAAAAATACAGCCGTTGATAATATAATTCGTAATCCTTAAAATTTTCTATATTATGTCATCAATTATAATGATAAAAGATACAGAGTTTATTGCAATACGTCAAAAGTATGAATATACACAATTGTTTACTACAAGTTATGTTTATTTATGACGATGGCGATAATTAAAATGTATTTGTAACATAGATGCGTAAATGAGTTATGTATTAGTCATGTAATTAGAAGGGTGTGAAATTGCCATTAAGCAATTTTCTTACTATTTTTAAGCGTTTTAAGCTTGCGATTCCGCGATGGTTGTATGCGGTTCTGTTCGTTGTATTTGATGCAATAATGGTTATGATTGTGCAGCTTTCTGTTCAAAGGTCTGGACGAGTGGAAATGACTTCCTCGCTTTCGGCAAGCGCATGGAACATAATTTCAAAAATGTGGATTAGCTTAAATTTTGTATTCGTTTTGAATCTGCTTATAGTTGCTCTAATTTACGGAATTCTGTTGATGGTAATAAATCGTTTTTGGATTACTACACTTATTCTGATTACATTATCTGTAATAATTTCTGTAATCGAGTATATGAAGGTTAATGTTAGATACGAGACAATTCTTCCAGCGGACTTGAACTTTTTAAAGAGTAATACGGGGAATATCGCATCTTTTCTGCCAGATAATGCTATAGCTGTGATTGTCTGCGCCATTATTGCTGTACTTGTAGCTGTTATTGCTGCTATTTTTATGCATTTTGTAGATGTAAATCGCGGAAAAATCGTGTTTACTAAGGATTTTCGCATTTCTATTGTAATTAGAGTTGTTACATGCTTAGTGTGTTTTTTGAGTCTTGGATGGTATGTTTCTGGGGTTGGAACAGTTGGTTCTAGTGCTAACGGTTTTGCTAAGTTTATGGGCGATGCTCCTGCGATGTGGGATTCTGTTTATGATTCGCAAAGAAACGGTGCTTTAGTTGCTTTCTTAAGACAAGTGAATCCAAAAGTTATGGATAAACCAGCGGATTACAATGAATCCACTATGAAAGCTCTTCTAAAAAAATATGATACTGAAGCTAAGAAAATCAATGTTTCTCGCAAAAGCAAAATTTCAGACAATACTGTGGTTTATGTACTTTCGGAATCTTTCTCAAACCCAATGAGGGTTCCAGGATTGCAACTGAATAAGAATCCAATGCCATTTATAAGCTCTTTGAAAGAGAAAACAGATAGTGGTTTAATGCTTTCTTCTGGTTATGGTGGGGGAACAGCGAATCTCGAATATATGTCTCTTACGGGATTGAGCATGGTGAACTTCAATTCATCTCTTACAAGCCCGTATCAGCAGCTTGTTCCAAATTCTTCTTGGACTCCTACAATCAACAGATATTGGGGTAGTGAAGGAAATTCTGTAGCTTTTCATCCATATGAGCCAAGCATGTATTCTAGATCAATAAACTACAAGAAGTTCGGTTTTAGTAAGTTTTATGCTCTTGAAGGTCCTAATATTATTTCTCATAAAAAAATGTTGGATAAATCTCCTTATGTTTCAGATTCTTCAGCTTACGATAGCGCATTTGAGTCAATTTCTGCTAGTAAAAAGCCGCAGTTTGTGCAAGTAGTCACAATGCAAAATCATATGCCTTATAGAAATTGGTATAAGAATAATGATTTTGTTGCAAAAGCAAAAGATGGTTCACCTAATTTAGGACAATCGGAAACATCATCAATTGAAACATATGCTAAGGGTGTTAATTACACGGATCATGCTACGCAAAAGTTCTTAGAGAATCTTGATTCAATTGACAAGCCTGTTACTGTTGTGTTTTACGGCGATCATCTTCCTGGTGTATACAGTACGGCTAGTGCAGATCAAAATAATTCTCTAGATCTGCATTTAACTGACTACTTTATTTGGTCAAATAGAAAAGCTATTGAGACAAATAAGATTAAAAATATTCATAAAAATACTTATTCGTCTCCAAACTTCTTCATATCTCAAGTAGCATCTCATACTAATTCAAAGGTTTCGCCCTATATAGCTTTCCTTACTAGATTACACGATAAGGTTAGTGCTATGGAGCCTCCTGTAGTCAATAAGATTCAAGGTTGGGATAGGATTCCAGAAGGACAATCCATCTATCTGAATAATCATGGTAAGCCAATGATTGCTAATAGTATGAATAAAGAAACTAAGCAATTATTGCATGATTATCGCTTGATTCAGTACGACATTACAGCTGGGAAACATTATCTTAAAAACACAAACTTTCTTGGTTTTTAAGATAATCAGATAGTCGGATCATCCTCTACAGGTCTAGTGCTTTTGACGCAATGTCATGCCTAAAGAACATGTGAGGAAGATTAAGCTTATCTAATATGCTGTAGACGTTGTTTTGAGCGTCTTTTACATCGTTTCCATGCACTTGCACAAGAGCTATTCTGCCTGAAGAAGTAAGAAGTTTTCCGCTTTCTTCATCGCTTTTTACTCCTGCATAATACACGTGCTGACCTTGATCTTCGTCAATAGGAATTTGAGGAAGAGGAGTTCCAGTAACTAAAGTGCCAGGGTAGCCTTCGCTTGCTAATACAACTCCAAGAGTTACGCCATTTTTAATCCAAGTAAATGTTGGTTCTTTGCCATGCAAAATGTTAAAAATAGCTTCACCAAAGTCGCTAGTAAGTCTTGGAAGAACAACTTCGGTTTCTGGGTCTCCAAAACGAGCATTAAACTCAATAACTTTAGGCCCTGAAGCTGTATCAATTAATCCAGCATAAAGTACACCGGTAAAAGGCGTGCCCTCTTTAGCTAGTCCTTCAACAGTTGGGCGCACAATCTCGTCAATAGCACGCTGAACTGTTTCGTCGCTAATTTGTGGAACAGGACTATAAGCTCCCATGCCGCCAGTATTTGGACCAGTGTCGCCGTCGTGAGCGCGTTTGTGGTCTTGAGAAATTGGCATAACCCAAAAATCAGTTCCGCTTACGAAACTCATAAGTGAAAACTCTTGACCTTGCAAAAATTCTTCAATAACAACTTTTGCTCCAGCTTGACCAAAACGATGATCGACGAAAATATCTTCCAAAGCATCAACTGCTGTTTGCTCATCCATAGCAACAGTAACGCCTTTTCCAGCAGCCAAACCGTCCGCTTTAATAACAATTGGAGCACCATGCTCAAGAACGTATGCGCGTGCAGGCTCCAAAGCGTCAAATGTTTTGTAGGAGGCAGTTGGAACGTTGTGACGAGCCATAAGCTTTTTTGCGAAATCTTTAGAGCCTTCAATTTGAGCTGCGGCTTTGTTTGGACCAAAAGCGGCAATTCCATGCGCTTCAAAATCGTCAACAATGCCATTCATAAGCGGAACTTCAGGACCAATGAACGCAAAATCGTAGTTATTGTCTTTAACGAACTTAATAAGAGCGTCATGATCTGATTGACTTATGTTTACAGTTTGAATTCCATCTGCTGCAATACCAGGATTTCCAGGAGCAACAGTTACTTCTTCAACGCTTTCTCCTTTAAGTAACGCGTGTGCAATAGCGTGTTCGCGAGCGCCAGAACCAACTACTAAAACTTTCATTTTTAATCCTTTATTGCTTTAAGATTTTGCTGTCTACTGTTTTGCGTTTTTTGCGGTTTACAACAACTCAACTGCAGCGTTTTCGCGCTTAGCCATTTTGCCAATAATATAAGCGGTTTCGTCATGCTCGTTTAGTATACGCATTGCCTCGTTTGCTTTGCTTTCATCAACTGACAAAACCATGCCAATTCCCATATTAAAAACGTTGAACATTTCAGCGTGAGTAACTTCTCCAGCTTTTTCAATAACGCCAAAAATAGGTGGAACGCTCCAGCTAGTGGTATCAATTTTTGCAGCCAAATCATCCGCATACATGCGAGGAACATTTTCAATAAATCCGCCGCCTGTAATATGAGCAACTCCCTTAATAAGATGCTCAGCAAAAAGTGGCTTCAAAGCTTTTACGTAGATTCGAGTAGGTTCAAGAAGAACTTCGCCAAGCGTTTTGCCGCCAAGCTCATCTAACTTGGTGTCAACGCTAAAACCTGCTTCTTCAAACAAAGCTTTGCGAACAAGAGAGAATCCATTTGAATGAACTCCTGAAGAAGGAAGTCCTATAAGCACGTCGCCTTCGCAAATAGCAGAGCCGTCAACAATATTCGAACGTTCTGCAACGCCTACTGCAAAACCTGCAAGATCGTACTCGTCTTCGTCATACATTCCAGGCATTTCAGCAGTTTCGCCGCCAATTAAACCTGCTTCTGATTGCACGCAACCATCTGCAACGCCTGAAACTACCTGCTCAAGTATTTCAGGATTGTTTTTCCCACACGCAATGTAATCGAGGAAGAAAAGAGGCTCGGCACCTTGAGCTGCAATATCGTTTACGCACATTGCAACGCAATCAATGCCAATAGTGTTATGCTTATTCATCATTTTTGCAATCACAAGCTTGGTTCCAACGCCATCCGTACCAGAAATCAGCACTGGCTCTTTGTAACCAAGAGATGCCAAATCAAATAAGCCGCCAAATCCGCCGATGCCACCTACAACGCCTGGGCGTTTCGTGCGATTCACATGCGATTTAATACGACGTACTACTTCGTATCCTGCTTCTACGCTTACGCCAGCCTCTTCATATGCGTGTGGCATATTGATTCCTTTCATAACTATGTTATAAGTATTTTCTTAAATTTTATTTATAAATTGCGGTAAACAATTAAAATATTAAGTTATATAAGATTTTCGTGTGAATATTTGCTGTGCTTTCTCACTTCTTGCAAATGTTCGCGTTCTTCAGGAGTAAGTGAAGCCAAGAATTCTTCGCCGTAATCGTCTAGTGCAGTAGGGTAGTCGCCATTAAAGTAAGCAACACACAAACCGCCATAAGGCGCTGGCTTTTTTAATCCAATCGACTCTACTAATCCATCTAAAGACAAAAATGCTAAGGAATCAGCATCAATATACTCGCGTATTTCTTCGACTGAATGTTTTGCTGCAATAAGTTCCTTTGTGGTTTGAATATCAATACCGTAGAAGCAAGGATATTTAAGAGGAGGAGAAGAAATACGCATATGTACCTCTTTAGCTCCAGCTTCTCGTAGCAATTGCACAATGCGCTTAGAGGTAGTTCCGCGAACAATTGAATCGTCAATAACGATAACGCGTTTTCCTGCAACTACGCCACGAACAGCAGAAAGTTTCATACGAACGCCTTGCTCGCGTAATTCTTGTGTTGGTTGAATAAAAGTGCGTGCAACATACTGGTTTTTAATCAATCCCATTTCATTTGGAATTCCGCTTGTTTCAGCGTATCCTGCAGCAGCAGAAAGTGAAGAATTAGGTACTCCAATAACCATGTCTGCGTCAACAGGAGATTCTTTAGCCAAACGCGCACCCATACGCTTTCGCACAGAATGAACATTAATACCGTAAATATTAGAATCTGGGCGAGCGAAATAAATAAATTCCATTGAGCATACTGCATGTTGTACGTGCTTTGTATATTGCTCAATAGTGTAGCCATCGTCATTAATAACAATTATTTCGCCAGGCTCAATATCGCGAATAAACTCTGCTCTAACAATATCTAATGCGCAAGTTTCGGATGCGAGTACATAAGCTCCATTGCTCATTCTTCCTAAAGAAAGAGGTCTAAAACCATTCGGGTCTGTTACGCCAATAAGCTCCTTTTCAGTTAGAAGCAAATAGGCAAAACCACCATGAACTATTTGCAAAGCATCTTTAAGCTTATCCATAAAAGAAGTTTTATTTGATCTTCTAATAAGATGCATTAACACTTCAGTATCCGAATTCGAGTGGAAGATTGCTCCCTCATCTTCAAGTTTATTCCTAAGAGTTGTGCAATTAGTAAGATTGCCATTATGTCCTAAAGCAACATCTCCATCATGGAAACAAAAAAGAAAAGGCTGAATGTTTTCAACACTTCCCGAACCAGCAGTAGCATAACGAACGTGCCCAATTGCGCTGTTTCCAGTAAGTTTCTTCATAATGTCTTCGTTTGCAAAAACCTGAGTTAAAAGACCTAGGTTTCTGTAACCTTTAAGATGACCATTATCGTTTGATACGATTCCAGCGCCTTCTTGACCTCGGTGTTGCAGTGCATGTAATCCAAAATATGTTAATCTAGCAGCATCTGAATGACCCCAAACGCCAAAAACGCCACACTCTTCATGAATGTCTTCGAGCTCTGCAGACATCAAACACCCCCTGTTGTTTTAGATTCTTAATCAAGATTTTCCTATAAACTTGCTACAAAAATCACATTATGCAGTGAAATATTCGACTCCAGCGCTAAAAATGTTTTGTGTTCTAAAATCTGGAATATTCACGTACAAACCGTTTCCGCTGCGTTCGCAATGTCCCATTTTTCCAAACACTCTGCCATCTGGGCTAGTGATTCCTTCTACAGCCATAAGTGAACCGTTCGGATTCACTTTAAGATTCATGCTTGGAACGCCATTGCTGTCAACGTATTGTGTTGCGATTTGGCCGTTTTGTATAAGAGTATCCATAACTTCTGGCAATGCTACGAATCGACCTTCTCCATGAGATATTGCAACACTATGAACATCGCCAACTTTGCAATTTGAAAGCCATGGAGAAAGATTAGAAGCAACGCGAGTTCTAACAATCTTGCTTTGATGCCTTCCAATAGTGTTAAACGTTAAAGTCGGGCATTCTGAATCCATTGGAACAATATCTCCAAACGGGACAAGACCTAGTTTAATAAGAGCTTGGAAACCATTGCAAATACCAAGCATTAAGCCATCGCGATTATTGAGCAAATCGCGAACAGCGTCACTAACAGCAGGATTCCTAAAGAAAGATGCTATGAACTTGGCTGAACCGTCTGGTTCATCACCTCCAGAGAATCCGCCTGGAATCATAACAATTTGGCTTTTATTAATCTCATCAACAAGATCTTTTGCAGATTGAGCAATATCATCAGCGCTTAAATTATTGATTATAAGCGTTTTGCATTCTGCTCCAGCTTTTTCAAACGCTGCTTGAGTGTCGTATTCGCAATTGTTTCCAGGGAAAACTGGAATGATTACGCGTGGGTGACTAATCGGAGTTTTTCTATGAGAACGCATGTGGTTATGAGAATACTTCAGTTCACTAGAGTTTATAGCAGGAACTGAGTCTCCCTTCTCTCGATACGGGAATATATCTTCTAAAGTATTTTCCCAATCTTCTTGCAAACTAGCTAAATTAAGTTTCTCGTTTTCTACGCAAAACTCGAACTCATTACAAGTTTCGCCTACTACATCTACGCTTACAAGATCTGAATCTGCATACGTAAGTTCAGAATCATCTTTAAGTTCCACATAGAACGACCCATATGCTGGCTTAAACAAATCATTCTTGCTAATCGCATTATTAAGCTTTAACCCAATATGATTTCCCAAAGTCATCTTAAATAAGATTTCCGCACTAGCACCAAATCCAGGAGTGCTAACGGAAAGCGCATGTTTATTTGAGGTAAGATTTTCCACAATCCTAATCGCCTCTAAGAAGCTTTGAGATTTAGGCGTGATTCCATCTTCCTTATATTTAGGCAATATTCTTAAAATTCTACTATTGGCTTTTTTGAATTCTGGCGAAACAACGTTTCTCGCGTCTCCTGTAGAAACAGCAAAAGAAATAAGTGTTGGTGGAACATCAAGATTTTCAAAGCTTCCGCTCATAGAATCCTTGCCGCCAATAGCGCCTACACCAAAGTCAATTTGTGCGCTTAAAGCTCCGAGAATAGCTGCCATTGGTTTTCCCCAACGTTCTGGAGCATTATGAGGCTTTCCAAAATATTCTTGCAAACTTAAATAAGCATTTTCTATAGTAAAACCGCTGGCTGTGAGCTTTGCCAAAGATTCAACAACAGCTAAATAAGCTCCAGTAAATTGATTCTTTTCCATAATATATGGGTTAAAGCCCCATGACATTGCAGAAGCGGTGTTCGTTTCTCCAAAAACTGGCAATTTTGCAACCATTGCTTGTGCAGGAGTAAGCTGACGTCTGCCTCCAAAAGGCATAAGAACTGTTGCAGCTCCAATAGTGGAGTCGAACATTTCACTAAGACCTTTGTTTGAGCAAATATTTATGTTGGAAACAAGATTTTTCATGCGCTCGCCAAAAGATTTATTAGCGTATTCGCCACTTATATCTTGCCATTTCGAAGTATAGTTTTCGCCACTTTCAACGTGAATATTTTGCTCTTTTGGAGCTCCATTAGAAGCTAGGAATTCACGGCTTAGATCCACAATTGTTTTTCCTCGCCAAGTCATTTTCATTCGTGCTTCTTCTGTGACTATGGCTACAATTTGTGCTTCCAAATTTTCCTGACGTGCGTATGACAAAAATTCGTCGGCATCGCTTGCTGCAACATCAACAGCCATTCGCTCTTGAGATTCAGAAATCGCAAGCTCTGTGCCATCAAGACCTTCATATTTTTTAGAGACTTTATCTAAATCAATAATCAAGCCATCTGCAATTTCACCCGTTGCAACGCTTACGCCGCCAGCGCCAAAGTCGTTGCAACGCTTAATAAGTCTGCATGCATCTTTGCGGCGGAAAAGTCGTTGTAACTTGCGTTCAATAGGAGCATTTCCTTTTTGAACTTCTGCTCCGCATTCCTCAATGCTATCAGTGTCTTGCGCTTTAGAAGCACCAGTTGCTCCACCAATTCCGTCTCTTCCAGTTCGTCCACCTAGAAGAATAATCACGTCTCCTGGCTCAGGTGTTTCTCTTCGAACATGGTCTGCTGGGGTAGCGGCTACAACCGCACCCACTTCCATTCGTTTTGCAACGTATCCTGGGTGGTAAATCTCGTGTACTTCGCCTGTTGCAAGTCCAATTTGATTTCCGTAAGAAGAGTAGCCTGCAGCTGCCGACGTTACGATTTTTCTTTGAGGCAATTTTCCTTCAAGAGTTTGGGCTATTGGCGTTCTAGGATCTGCAGCACCAGTTACTCGCATTGCCTGATATACGTAAGATCTTCCCGAAAGAGGGTCGCGAATGCATCCGCCAATGCATGTTGCAGCACCACCAAAAGGCTCGATTTCTGTAGGATGATTATGTGTTTCGTTTTTAAACAAAAACAGCCAATCTTCATCGTGCCCGTTTACGTCAACTTTGATTTTTACTGTACAAGCGTTGATTTCTTCGGATTCGTCTAGATTCTTAAGAATCCCATTATGCTTCAAATACTTTGCACCAATAGTTGCCATATCCATAAGGCAAATCGGCTTATTTGTGCGATTAAGTTCTTCTCGCATTTCAAGATAACGATTGAATGCGGTTTGTACTTGCTTATCGTCTATTTTTATGTTTGTAAGATGCGTGCCAAAAGTTGTATGACGGCAATGATCAGACCAATATGTGTCTATTACTTTGATTTCTGTAATAGTTGGATTGCGATTTTCGTTTTTAAAATAGTTCTGGCAGAATTTTGCGTCTTCCAAGTCCATTGCAAGCGCGCGATCTTCTATGAACTTTTTTAAACCTTGTTCGTCTAAATCGTTGAATCCGTTGATAACTTCCACATTTGCTGGAATAACTGTTTCTGTTTGCAAAGTATTGACTTTATCTAAAGATGCTTCGCGCGCTTCAACTGGATTAATTATGTAGTGTTTAATTGCGTCCAAATCTTTTTTAGACAAATCACCTTTAAAAGCCAAGATTTGCGCGGTTCTTACCCTTGGTTGCTCTCCTTGGCTTATAAGCTGTATGCATTCACTTGCAGATTCTGCTCGCTGATCAAATTGTCCTGGAAGAAATTCCATAGCAAAAACATGTTCGCTTGTGCTTATGGGCAGATAATCATAGGTGTTATCGACTGGTGGTTCGTTAAAAACTGTTTTGATAGCAGTGTTGAATAGATCTTCTGATATTCCTTCAACATCATACCTGTTTATTATGCGCGTTGATTTTAAAGAATCTATTCCTAGAATTTCTTTAAGCTCGTGATTAAGATGCTGTGCCTTAACATCGAAACCAGATTGCTTTTCAACATAAACGCGAAATACCACGGTAAACCTGCCTTGTAATTGTACGTTTTGGCTATTTTGGTTGTTTTGTTTTTTCAGTTTTCTTTTTCAATTTTGTTTAGTTTTGCTTTAAGAACGCGCGTGGCTCGCACCTCGAAAGATGCGAGCCACATTAAAAATCATTCTTCAACATAATTATTTGGATTTATTTCGTCGAAGTTTACGCCTTCGCTTTGAGCAAGAGATTTAAGCCTTGAGAATATCTCCTCGTAGGCTGGAATTATATCTCCTAAATCTCGTCTGAATAAATCTTTATCTAAGTGGCTTACTTCAGAATTATTTGTATTGCGCTTATCCCAAAGTCTGCAAGTATCTGGCGTTATTTCGTCAGCAAGCAGAATGTTTCCCTTAGAGTCAACGCCTTCTTCAATCTTGAAGTCAACAAGCTGTACGTCAATCTTAGAGAAAACATCAAGCAATGCATTATTAACAGCATGAGCTTGGCGAGTAATTTCTGCCATCTCTTCATCGGTTGCTAATCCAAGAGCTACAACGCCTTCAGGATTAATAAATGGATCGCCAAGTTCGTCGGATTTAACGCAGAATTCCAATAATGGTTTCTTTAAAGGAGTGCCTTCTTTTACAGCATAACGTTTTGCAAAAGAACCAGCAGCAGTATTTCGCATTATTATTTCTAATGGGAACATTTTCATGCGTTTTACAAGTTGCTCAGTGCTAGAAATGCGCCCTAGGAAGTGGCTTTTCACGCCACGCGCCTCAAGAAGATGGAATAGTAAAGAAGTTATTTGATTGTTTAAGCTGCCTTTGCCAGCAATTTGAGCTTTTTTAAGACCGTTGCCAGCTGTTGCCTGATTCATGTATTCCACCCACAACACATTATTGTTATCAGTGGCATACAATTTCTTTGCTTTGCCCTCATACAACTTGTCAAGTTTTTCCATTGACGTGCCTCTCTTGTTGCATCTATGGCTGTAGGCGAAAACCAACATTGTTCGAAGGTTTATCCAACCTTGTCAGCACGTTCAGACTAACAATTGTTACCTACAATTTTTTTAGATTATTTTTTATTCTTTTAATGTCTTAAACCAGTAAAAACCTTGATTTTTCGATGTTTTAAGACGGTAGTTCTACAGTGTGTAATTCGCTAGCAATGCGTGTCGCGCAAGATTTTGCATCACGCACGCTGTTTGATACTGTCAAAATAACACCTAAGCGTCTTGAGCCGTGAACTTCTGGCTTTCCAAAGATGCGTATATCACATCTTGCGCAATCTTCAGTGTTTAATGATTTTGCTACATTCGCAAATCCAATTTTTCCATTACCTTCTACAACAAGTGCATGGCTTAAAGCGACTTCATTATTTTTTAAACAAAGAGCAGTGTGCTTTTGAGTAATAGGAACACCCAAAATCGCTAAAACATGCAGAGCAAACTCGCTGTAATACTGTGAAATCATTGTAACCATACCAGTATCGTGCGGACGAGGGGATAGTTCGTTGAAAAGTAAATCACCGTTTTTAAGAACAAAGAGTTCAACTCCATAAACGCCCCACCCAGTTTCTCCGTTTTCTCTTGCTATTTTAGATAGACCTTCAACGGCTCGTTTAGCAATATTTTGAGCGTTGATTCGAACGTTTTCTGGTATATTTGCTGGTTGCCATGATTGCCTGTAATCGCCATTTTTTTGAAATTGTGCAATGGGTTCGCATGTTGTTATTCCAGCGCTAGAGCTTACAGTTAGTACTGTTAGCTCGTAGTCTAATGGTGCTAAAGCTTCAACAATTACGCGAGATATGTCAGCGTTTTGTGCGTTCTGATTCTTATGCTTAGATCTTCTTCCATTTTGTGCTTCTACCCAAGCATTTTGTAGGTTTTCAGGATTTTTTACTATTGATTGACCGTGACCAGATGAGCTCATAATTGGTTTTACGACGCATGGATATCCTACGATTTTTGCTCCTTTTTCTAATTCTTCATAGTTAGAAGCAAATCGATATGGTGTTGTTGGCAATCCTAGTTTTTCGTGTGAAATTTTTCGCAAAGCTTCGCGGTCCATAGCAATTGCAGTAATATCAGAGCTTGGAACAACTTGAATTTTCTTACTCTTTACAACATTTTTTAGTATTTGAGTTGATATTGCTTCAATTTCAGGAATTATTATGTCTGGGTTTATATCGTTTATTAAGTCTTGCAACTCTTGAGAGTCGCTCATATCTATAACGCGATTTTCTTGAGCTACTTGCATTGCTGGAGCGTTCGCATAGCTATCTGCCGCGCATACTCTTATGCCAAGCCTGATAAGTTCTATAGCAATCTCTTTGCCAAGTTCTCCAGAGCCAAGAAGAAGAACTTTTGTTGTATGTAACTTTGAATCAAAAATACCAAAAATTCGCTCGTTTGTAACGCTTTCATTTAATTCATTATTTGAATCTGATTTTTGCGAAAAACTCATAACTATATTCTTACATTACGCAATGTCGAATTGTCGTGCGACGCGCCGAATGAAGATTGACTAGCATAAATTTAAAAAATCGTGTATAGTATTCCTCTGTTGTGCGATTCCCGAAGGGTTTCGCGCCATAATGGTGGCTATAGCTCAGTTGGTAGAGCATCTGATTGTGGTTCAGAAGGTCGCGCGTTCAAGCCGCGTTAGCCACCCCATTTTTTCGGCTGGTTTCAGCCGAATTTTTTTTTTATGCTAGATTATTTTTTTTTACTTTGAGTATCATTCTTTTTGCAATTAGATTTTTTAATTTATCAGTACACGTTTATGCCCGTATATTAGTACACGTTGGGGTAGAATAATGTGGATTGCATAATTTGTTATGTTTCATAAATTTATGTTTAAGGAGCTTATATATGGCAGGTAGGGGCGGTAAGTCATCAAAGTCGTCATCAAATGTATCTTATGATGAACCTTTTTGGGAATCCGCGCTGCTTTTTGTTCCGCGACTTGTTGGTAAAGTAGTACGTTCGCTTTTTGGTGTGGGAGAATACGACGAAGCATATCGCAGAGATGGATTGTGCTTTGTAATGATTATTATTGCTATTCTTTTCTGCGCATCGGAATGGTTTAGAGTTAGTGGTTTTATAGGCGTTGCTTTTCACTTCGCAGCATCTGCAGTTTTTGGAGTTATGAGCATTGTTTTACCAGTTTGGTTATTTGCTGTAGCAATTAGACTAATGAGAAATAGTGGATCAAAATCAGGTAACCCACGTGTTATAGGTGGTTTTGTTCTTATTTTGTGGTCTATATGTTCTATTTTAGATATTTTATTTGCTAGTAAAAATCAACATTTTCACATAGAAGATTTGCAAAAATCTGGTGGATTATTAGGTTTTTCTCTTGGTTCTCCTTTAGCTTGGGGATTATCTAGAACTTTTGCTCTAGTGATTTTTGTTATTATCGCAATTTTTTCGTTTTTGATGATTTTAAAATTGCATGTTACAGACATAACGCAGTTTATATTTTCTGCTTTTTCTAAAGATAGTAAAGATAGTAATTCTGAGGAAGATTCATACGATAATGATTCTAAGGATGATGATAAAACACTTGAATTTGCTGATGGAGTGTCAACTCATGATGATTCTGACAAATCTGAAAAGTCTCGCAGATCTTTGCATAATTCGTTAATTTCTAAATTATGGAATTCACTATTTGGAACTAAGAAAAAAGATAGTAATAATGAGCTTTTAGATGAGTATGCTGGAGATGATGCTTTTCTCTGTGCATCTTCAAAAGATGGCGGTAGTAATTTCGAATCAAATAATGCTGATCGCACGAATAGTCATGATGGTGATCTTAATAATCAATCGCAAGGTTATGAAAATACGGTTGATAAATCACATAATCGTGAGTCTCCTAGGTCTGTATCTTCAAGTGGTTCTTCTGCGAATTCTAATTCTTGGAAAACATCTCCAGAATTATATATTGATGAATTCCCTAAGGCTCCTATAAGCACCAGCGAGCAATATTCTTCTGATCCTTGGGGAAATATGCCTGCTCAACAATTAGATAAATATAGGTCATCGCAAGAAAATAATAGTGATAGCGCTGCTGGCAAAGATATATACGATTCAAATCATAGTGATTCTAATGTTTATGAAGATGAACCTTATATTCTACCAGATTTGAACATACTTGTTCATGGAAAGCCTCATGCAACAAGAACACCAGCGAATGATCGTGTGATTCGAGCTTTAACTTCTACCTTTGAACAATTTGAGGTAGATGCGAAGGTTATTGGCTTCTTAAGAGGTCCTTCTGTAACTCAATATGAAGTTGAGTTAGGATCTGGAGTAAAAGTAGAGAAGGTAACGAATCTTCAAAAGAATATTGCGTATGCTGTAGCAAGTACTGATGTGCGTATTCTCTCTCCAATTCCGGGCAAGTCTGCAATTGGTATTGAGATCCCGAATGTAGATAGAGAGATTGTAAATCTGGGAGATGTTCTTAGGTCTGATAAAGCGCGCCAAGATCCAAACCCTATGCTTACAGGTGTTGGTAAGGATGTTGAGGGTCATTTCGTAACGGCAGCTCTCGATAAAATGCCGCATTTGCTTGTTGCAGGTGCTACAGGATCTGGTAAGTCGAGTTTTATTAACTCGATGCTCACTTCTATTATCATGCGAGCAACACCTGAACAGGTTCGTATGATTTTGGTAGATCCTAAGAGAGTAGAGCTTTCTGCATACGCTGGCATTCCGCATTTGCTCACACCGATTATTACGGATCCTAAGAAGGCTGCGCAGGCTCTCGAGTGGGTTGTTAAAGAGATGGACGCGCGCTACGACGACTTGCAATTCTTCGGCTTCCGCCATGTTAAAGATTTCAACAAGGCTGTGCGTGAAGGAAAAGTTCATGCTCCGGCTGGTTCTAATCGAAAAGTTGCTCCATACCCGTATTTGCTTGTGGTTGTAGACGAGATGGCTGATTTGATGATGGTTGCTAAGAACGATGTGGAAAGTTCTATTCAGCGTATTACTCAGCTTGCTCGAGCTGCAGGAGTGCATTTGGTTCTTGCTACTCAGCGCCCATCTGTTGACGTTGTAACAGGCTTGATTAAAGCAAATATTCCTTCTCGCTTGGCTTTTGCTACTTCATCTGCAACTGATTCCAGGGTTATTCTCGATACTGTTGGTGCAGAAACTTTGATTGGTCAAGGTGACGCTTTGTTCCTTCCAATGGGTGCTGCTAAGCCTCAGCGTGTGCAGGGCTCGTGGGTGAGTGAATCTGAAATCCGCAGAGCTGTGGAGTATGTTCGCACTCAGCGCAAGCCAAAGTATCGTGAAGATATTGAACAAATGGCTCAAAAAGCGGATGCTCAAGCTCAAAGCAAGCTTAAAACTAGCGATATTGGCGACGATATGGATGAGCTGCTTCAGGCTGCAGAGCTTGTAGTAGGCGCTCAGTTTGGATCCACTTCGATGCTTCAAAGAAAATTGCGTGTTGGCTTTTCTAAAGCTGGTAGGTTAATGGATTTGCTTGAGTCGCGTGGCGTTGTTGGTCCATCCGAAGGATCTAAGGCACGTGAGGTTCTTGTGCAACCTCAAGATTTGCCTAAAGTTTTAGCATTTATTCGCGGTGAAAGTGATTCTTTGTAAAAGTTGAATTAAGTTTTGCGTTTGCTATACCATATTTGTGTAGCTTTATGGAGGTATTTATAGATGTTGAAAAACAGTAAGTCTAAATTACTTGAAGGTTGGGATTATGCTCCTAATGTAGTGACATACATAAGGATTATTCTTTCCATTCTATTTATAATCTTATATTTGGTTGCAGGTCCTTGGGGTTATACTTCTACTGCGATACGTTGGTCAGTGTTTGTTTTGTTTGTAATTGCAGCTTCTACAGATAAATTAGATGGTTGGATGGCTAGAAAATACAATCAGGTAACTGAGCTTGGTAAATTACTAGATCCTATAGCAGATAAGCTTCTTATGCTTTCCGCGCTTATTATTGCGTCAGCTTTTGGAGAACTATATTGGTGGATTACTGCTTTGTTTGTTATTCGTGAAATTGGCATAACTATTTTACGATTCTATGTTATAAATAAGGGCGGTAAAGTGATTGCAGCATCTTCTGCTGGAAAGTTTAAGACACTTTCTCAGTCAATTGGTATTGCAATGCTTCTCGTTCCTATTGTTCCTATTTTCTGCGCAAATGATATTCCACTTTGGGTGATTTGCTATTACTCCATTGCTTACGGTTTGATTGGAATTGCAATAGGTTTTGCTACTTACTCTGGTATTCTTTATGTGAACGACGCTTTGAAGCATTGATATAGATATGTGTAGTGACTCTGTTAGTGTTTTAGCTAGTGAGATTCTTGATTTTTGCGATGCACATTCTTTGCATATCGCATGTGCTGAGTCTCTGACTGGGGGTCTTCTTTCAGATTCGTTTGTAAAGATTCCTGGCGCTTCTAGAGTTTTTCTTGGATCTGCTGTTACTTACGATATTCGTGAAAAATCTAAGATACTTGGTGTGGATTGCGATTTATTAAAATCGTGTGGTGCTGTAGATGCGCGAGTAGCAAAGCAAATGGCGTTTGGTGCAGCAAGATTATACAGTGGATCTGGTTGGTGTTATAAGCGTTTTGAGCAACAAAAAGATGTTGACAATCCTGATTTTCCTATTATTGGATTGTCAACTACTGGTGTTGCTGGACCTGGCTCTGATGCTGGTAAGCCAGCTGGGTTGGCGTATATTGGTGTTTTTGTTCCAACTGTTACAGATAAATCTTGCTATTCGCTTGACTCTGATGCGATTTTTTGCAAGTTTAATAGAATAAAAAATTGCGTTTTTGATTGTAAGTGTGGGAAAATTAGTAATTTCTCCTTGGAGAAATGTGATTTTTATTCTTGTGATTTAGGATTGTTGATTTCTGTTCAATTAGATATTTCTGGTAATCGTGAAGAAGTTCGAAACGGTGTCGTTTATGCGTTAATAAAAATTCTGCATTCCATAATTTTTGAAGATTGGATTTTTGATGCGCGAGCGTGAATTCTGGGAGCTTCTTGAAGAGGTATTTGGCAGGGAGTTTGGCAGGAGTATCGCAAAAGATCAGGAGCTGCAAAAACTTAATGGTATGAGTGCTCGTGAGGCGATTGATGCTGGAGTAGAGCCAAGAATTGTCTGGAATGTTTTATGTGATCACATGAATATTCCTGATAGTAAGAGGTGGGGTAAAGATCATAATGCTCCACCAATGCCTGCAAAATAGATATTTTCGTTGGAATTTCAAGTCAACACACTTGTCGAACAAATGTTCGTTTATGGTGTATAATGTCAATTGTTGGGCTTCTTGCAGCGTGATAAGTGCCTATTGTGTTATTGAGTAAAACCTTTAACCACATTGCTCTAAAACGCTTGCATAGTCATTATGTATTGCATTAACGTCAATCAATACATCGGCATGCGAAAGGAGTAGCAGATATGGCACAACAAGCAAAAAAAGGTGCAGTGGATCGTCTTATTGATGCCGACAAGGCAGATCCTCGTAGAAAAGCAGCGTTGGAAACAGCTCTTGCCAATGTTGAAAAACAATATGGTAAAGGTTCCGCAATGCGATTGGGTGATAAGCCACTACAAGACGTGGAGGTTATCCCTACTGGCTCAATAGCTCTAGATATGGCTCTAGGGATTGGTGGCGTTCCTCGTGGGCGTATTGTGGAAGTTTATGGTCCTGAATCTTCTGGTAAAACAACATTAGCTTTGCATATTGTTGCTAATGCTCAAAAGAATGGTGGTATTGCTGCATTTATTGATGCTGAGCATGCTTTAGATCCAGTTTATGCGCGTAAATTGGGTGTTGACACAGATTCTCTTATTGTTTCTCAGCCAGATAATGGTGAACAAGCATTAGAGATTGCCGACATGCTAATTCGTTCTGGTGCTTTAGATGTTATAGTAGTTGATTCTGTAGCAGCTCTTGTTCCAAAAGCGGAAATTGATGGAGACATGGGAGATAGCCATGTTGGTTTACAAGCGCGCTTAATGAGCCAAGCTTTAAGAAAAATGACTGGTGCATTGTCTCAAGCTGGAACGACAGCAATATTTATTAATCAGCTTCGTGAAAAAATTGGTGTATTCTTCGGTAATCCAGAAACAACTACTGGTGGTAAAGCTCTTAAATTCTATTCATCTGTTCGAATGGATATTAGACGAGTTTCTACTATCAAAAATGGTGAAGAGGCTGTTGGAAATCGTACTAAGGTAAAGATTGTAAAGAATAAAATGGCTCCGCCTTTTAAAACAGCAGAGTTTGATGTTCTTTACGGAGAAGGAATATCAACTGAAGGTTCTGTAATCGATATGGCTGTACAGTGCGATGTTATTAAAAAATCTGGTTCTTGGTTCACTTATGAAGGTGAACAACTTGGGCAAGGTAGGGAGAACGTTCGCCAATTCCTTAAAGATAATCCTGCTATTACAGAAGAGATTAGCGATAAAGTAAAAGTAGCGTTTGGGCTAATGAAGCCAGAAGATCAATTCGTTGAGGTAGAAGATGAAGATGACAATTCTCAGTCAGTATCATCTTCAAGTGCTGATAGTAAAACAAACACTTCAAAAGGCAGTGATGTCAAATAAAACTATATTAAATAAAATTATTAAAACAAAGTTGAGTTTAGCTGATTCACATCATATTGGCTGAGATTCAGTGAAAAGAATAGAAGATGATTAGTGTAGAGAGTTTTCTTCGCAATCATAAACCTGTTGATTCTTATTATTCTGCAGAAAATGAGTGTGAAAAAGCAGAAGAATCTGAAGTTAATGGTTGTGATTTAACAACAGTTGGCGTTAGTGATGCTTATGATACGTCATTTGATAGCTTAGATAATAATCATGAAGATTATTGTGAAGAAAACTCTTCTTACGCTTTTAAGAAGTATAATTCATTTAATAGTAGAAAAGCTGCTAAAAAAGTAGATGCCAAAAAAGCCTCTGATTTCGACGATTGTAGAGAATCTGCTTTACGAATGCTAGATTATTCAGCTAGATCTTCCGATGATTTAAAGAATAGGCTCATAAATAAGGGTTACAAAGAGAATATTGTTGAATCCGTAATAATTCGTTTGGAAGAATTATATTTGGTTGACGATGAACAATATGCTAGATCCGTTATACGCTCATGTGTATCTAGATTGTTGGGAGAACGTGCGACTCGCCTTGAGCTACAAAAAAAGGGCGTTTCTTCCACTGTGGTCTGTTCAACATTGCAAGAAGCTAGAGAAGACGGTGTTTTTGAAGAAGCTGCATGGGAATTAGGCAGAAAGTTATCGTTAAAACTCAAAAGCCTAGAAGATAATGTAAAAAGACGTAGGTTCTTTTCTGCAGGAGCTAGGAAAGGTCATGATTTAAGCACGCTAAACGAAGTATATTATGCTTTGTTTAAGTCTTAAACCAAAATCTTCAGCAAATTTCGTTAGCGCACTTAAGAACATAATCTGGCATATCTTCGACGTTAATAACATCATTAAAGCGAGCAGTCTTATTCTTAAGTTCACTCAACATACTAGGCGACTTAGTAGAGGTTTTCTTTTCAAGAAGCTCCATGCATCCAAAGTCATCTAAGTCTTGAACGTTTAATCCCAGAGACTGGCAAACAACCCTCGGGAATTTGTAAGGGCTTGCGGTGCTCAAAAGAACACGCGGAACATTAGAATCATGAGGAATATGATTCATAACAAAGTATCCGCAAGCAGTATGCGGGTCTATAACATAATTATGATTATCCCAACATTCTTTTATAGAGTCGCGAATCTGCTTCTCGTTTGCCCATCCGCAACCAAAAAGTTTCCTAATTTTAGAAAGAACATTATCTGGTATTTCAAAAGCGCCCCATTGTTGTAAATCATTCATAAGCATTTGCAACAGTCTTGTATCTTTATCGCACATGTAGTAAAGCATGCGTTCTAAATTAGAAGAAACAAGAATATCCATAGACGGTGCAATTGTTTGGTTAAATGGTCGAATCTTGTTATATGTTCCACTGACCAAAAAGTCAAACAAAACATTGTTGCTGTTGCTTGCTACAATCAAGTGTTTTACAGGAAGACCAAGCATTTTCGCATAATATCCAGCAAGAATATTTCCAAAATTTCCAGTAGGGACACAAAATTCCACTTCATCACCAAGTTCAATAACGCCTTGCTCAACAAGTTTAGAATAAGCGTAGAAGTAGTAAACAAC
Source organism: Gardnerella sp. KA01002 (assembly GCF_049244015.1). NCBI lineage: Bacteria > Bacillati > Actinomycetota > Actinomycetes > Bifidobacteriales > Bifidobacteriaceae > Gardnerella > Gardnerella sp. KA01002. The sequence goes on along the minus strand of NZ_CP058365.1, from coordinate 860,213 downwards.
TTGAGGAATAAGTCTGCCAATATTAATCGAATTAGCAGAAGAAAGCAGTGCGTGATTATTGTTTTCAACTGTTTCATTAATTGAATTGTTAGTAAATATTTGTTTAACGCCGCTTTGTGCATCGTCAAAATTTCCTCTAACAGCACATACTTTTACGTTATCTCCACTTTGAGTGGTCATTTGCAATTCTTGAATTTTACTTACTTTACCTTCTGGGTAAAAAGTGACCATAGAAGTGCCTTCAACATCCGCAAACCCAGCTAACGCAGCTTTTCCTGTATCTCCCGAAGTGGCTGTAAGAATCATAACATTTTGATTAGAATCAGATACATCTTTTGTGTGACTAATGAATTGCGGCAAAATTTGCAAAGCAACATCTTTAAAAGCACAGGTAGGACCGTGGAAAAGCTCTAGAACAAAGTCATTATTATTGCCAAGAGCCTTTAAAGGAGTAATTTCAGTATCTTCCCACTGACTTCCATAAGCCTTCTCTACACAATCATCAAGCTCGCTAGATGTAAAATCTGGAAGGAGAATTTGAAGAACATCTTTAGCAATCTGTTTATAAGTTTTTCCAGAAAGATTAGAAATATCGTAACGAGTTTCACCAAGGCAATCCGTAACAAACAAGCCACCATCATCTGCTATTCCTCTACGAATAGCTTGCTTCGATGCATAGGTTTTAGAGTTTGACCTAGTGCTGTGAAACATAACTGTATTCGTAGTGTTTTCTGCCATGATTCCTCCATTCGTGCTAATTGGTATACATGTTACCTGAAGAGGTGGAGCCTAAGTACTGCTATTGCTAATATGTTCAATATGATTAATCTTGATACAAAGTTAGATGAAACGCATAGTAATGCACAAAACAATATGTCTAAAGATTATGGGGACTCTATAGATTCTATTGTTTTTTCTAGATCGGATGCTTCGCGAATAGCACAGCGTGAATTTGCTAAAGCTAATACCAATTTTAAAAATAATCTTCTAAATGCTATTGCTGATTCTATTGAAAATAATGCAGAATTTATTGAAGAAGCAAATAAGCAAGACTTAGAAAAAGCTCAAAAAAATGGTATGGATGCTGGAAAACTAGACAGACTTAAATTTGATGAAGAAAGAATATTTCAATCTGCAAAAAGTATTAGAAAAATAGCGCAATTACAAGATCCTGTTGGAGAAGTTGTTCGTGGATACACGCTAGAAAATGGTCTTAGGCTTTCTCAAGTAAGAGTGCCAATAGGCGTAATGGGAATTATTTACGAAGCTAGACCAAATGTGACTGTTGACGTTGCATCTTTGTGCATAAAATCTTCAAATGCTGTAATTTTAAGAGGCGGTAGTGCAGCTGAGCGCACGAACCATGCGACAATTTCTGTAATCAAGCAAGTATTAAAAGATTTTGGTGTAAGTGGAAATCTTATAGAATCTGTTGATGATCTTGGAAGAAGTGGAGCAACGTCAATGATGCATGCTCATGGTCATATTGATGTTCTTGTTCCTAGAGGAAGTGCAAATCTAATCGCTGCAGTTGTTAAAGAGTCAACAGTTCCAGTTATAGAAACTGGAGCTGGAAATGTTCATATTTACGTGGATAAAACAGCAGATTTTGAAAAAGCGATACAAATTATTGTAAATGCAAAAACTCAAAGAGTTGGAGTTTGTAATGCTGCAGAAAAATTGCTTGTAAATCAAGATATTGCTAAAGATTTTCTGCCAAGAATTGCAAGCGAGTTAGCTAAACATAATGTTTTGATTCATGCTGATGAAAAATCCTACAATATTCTATTCGATTCAAATATCAATGGTTTGCAGTTAGAACATGCAAATGATGATGATTGGAATCGTGAATATTTGTCTTTGCAAATAGGAGTAAAGATTGTAAAAGATGTTGAGGATGCTGCGAATCATATTACAAAGTATTCAACGGGGCATACTGAGACGATTATTGCTGAAGATTATTTAACAATCAATAATTTTGTGTCATCTGTAGACTCAGCTGTTGTTATGGTAAATGCTTCAACAAGATTTACGGATGGCGGCGAATTTGGTTTTGGAGCTGAGCTTGGCATTTCCACTCAAAAATTACATGCCAGGGGTCCGATGGGTTTGAGAGAAATGACAACCACAAAGTGGATTGGTTATGGAGATGGTCAAATAAGAGCTTGATGTTATAAATTGTGACAGATAATAAGGTATTAAGAGTAAGGTTATGAGTATGCCAAATACGCAGGAATCAACTAAATCAGATAATGTATACGCGAAAAGCGAATCATATGGTGTGTCTGATTTTAATGTTTTAGATGCTTTAGATATTTCCGCTGAGCGTTTATCCATAGTTCGCTATGTGTTTTTAGTGCAAATTGAAGATGGTATTGCGTCTGCATCTCAAAGATCTTCTCTTGAATATGCTGATGCAATATTAATGGGTTGGCCAGATAGGGATAATCGTACTGTTTTCAAGCCTCAGGATAATGCTGCTTTAGATGAGATTAATAAGAATTTGAGAAAAATGGAAGATAATATATCTCAATTCAGTAATCTTGAGCGTTGTGGTGAAGTAGATAATATGGCAGATATTCTTATTAAGATTACAGAATCTGTTGCAAAGATTAGAAGTATTTTCCAGCCTGATTTTCCTCTTCCAACATTTGAGGAGATTAAACGGGTTGTTCAAGATGAGTGGAATGAAGAAATGGGCAATATTAATCCTGATAAGGCGAACGTTGCCTCTAGTGTTATCGGTGAAGCTAAGGCAGATGATGCTGCTGATTTGCTTGATGGTGCAAAATAATCACGATGCTTGATTTTGTGTATTTTGAACAAAATGTGGAAATGAATTAATGCAAAATAATCTAAACAACTCTAAAGTTGATTCCCAAAATAGTCTTAAGTCAGAAGTAAAAGATTTTTCTGAAGAGCGCAGAATGTCTGACTTGTTCCAAGGGTCTTTTAATGGCACTGAGGCTGCGCCGCCTGTTGTGGCAGGCGTTGCTAAACACCGTCAATCTGCTAGAGGTAATGTTCACCAGCGCCCACGAATAGGGATCATGGGCGGCACTTTTGACCCTATTCACAACGGTCACTTGGTAGCAGCTTCTGAAGTTGCGTGGGTTTATGATTTAGACGAAGTCATATTTGTTCCTACAGGAAAGCCTGTTTTTAAACTTGATAAGAAGGTTACTAACGCAGAAGATCGATATTTGATGACTGTGATTGCAACTGCTTCTAATCCTAAGTTCACAGTTTCCAGAGTGGATATTGATAGACCAGGTGTTACTTATACAATTGATACGCTTCGCGATATTCGATCTCAGCATCCAGATGCTGAACTTTTCTTTATTACAGGCGCGGATGCTATTGCGGAGATTATGCAATGGAAAGATGCTAGAGAACTGTGGAATTTGGCTAGATTTGTGGCTGTTACTCGTCCTGGGTATTCTAGTCCAGAAAAGTTTACTCAAATTGAGGCTCATGTGTATTCAGCGGATTCTTGTGACGATATGATTAATTGTCACAGTCATCGTTTCCCAGTTGACATTTTGGAAATCCCAGCACTAGCAATTTCTTCTACTGATGTTCGTAAGCGAGCTGAGCACGGGGAGCCTGTATGGTATTTGGTTCCAGATGGAGTTGTTCAATACATTGTTAAGCATGGTTTATACAGACGCGATTTGTGATTATTTGGAATCTTTTGCAATGATTTGTTGTGTATGAAACGGCTTAATGATTATAGTCTGCGCAAATAGATAGTATTAATCACAGTCCGTTTTTTGTGGGCTGTTAGTGAACTAGCGTTTGGAGATATGGTGAGCATCGTCCTTGAAGGAAAGCCAGATAAAAACCTTGTTCTCGTAACTGGTCGCGCGCATCCGAAGCTTGCTCGAGATGTTGCAAATCAGCTTGGTATAGAAGTATTGGAAACAACAGCATATGATTTTGCCAATGGCGAGATGTATGTTCGTTACACTCAGTCTGTGCGAGGAACAGACGTGTTTGTGTTGCAAAGTCATAGTGACCCTGTTAACAAGTCCATTATGGAACAGTTAATTATGATCGACGCATTAAAGCGCGCGTCTGCTCGTTCTATTACCGCTGTGTGCCCGTTGCTTGGATATTCTAGACAAGATAAAAAGCATCGCGGTCGTGAGCCTATTTCTTGCCGCTTGATGTTTGATTTGCTTAAAACAGCAGGCGCAGATCGAATCATGAGCGTTGACTTGCATGCGGCACAATCGCAAGGATTCTTCGATGGTCCTGTAGACCATTTGATTGCTATGCCAGTGCTGGTTGATTACGTTCGAGATCGTTTCAGCGAAGATTTAGGAAACGTTACCGTTGTTTCGCCAGACGCAGGTCGAATCCGAGTTGCAGAACAGTGGGCGCAACGTTTAGGCGGAGGTCCATTGGCTTTTGTTCATAAGACTAGAGATATTACTCGTCCAAATCAGGCTGTAGCAAATCGTGTTGTTGGTGATGTTGCTGGGCGTGATTGTGTTATGGTTGATGATTTAATTGACACTGCTGGAACAATTGCAGGCGCTTGTAATGTTCTTAAGGACGCTGGTGCAAAGTCTGTTACGGTTGTTGCAACTCACGGAGTGCTTTCTGGTCCTGCAGTTGAACGTTTAAAGAATTGCGGAGCTAGGGAAGTGGTGTTAACGGATACTGTTCCAATTCCAGAAGAAAAGCGTTGGGATGGGTTAACTGTTCTTTCAATTGCCCCACTTTTGGCAAGTGCTATTAAAGCTGTGTTTGAAGATGGGTCTGTTGCAAAGCTGTTTGACACTTATCCAGAGCATCATGGCAAGGGGTTCTTCTTTGCATAAATCCTATTTCGCCACGCCAAACTTGACGATGTCAATTGTTATGGCATAATAGTGACTTGGCGGTTTTTTCCGCCGTTCCCTCATGGTGTAATGGCAGCACACGGGTCTTTGGAACCCTTTGTCTTGGTTCGAATCCAGGTGAGGGAGCTAGAAATTGCGCCGCTTAATTTTAAGCGGCGTTTTTTATTAACATAGTTTGTTGATAGTGTGTGTATGAGTAGCTTGTTTAATCTAGGAAGGCGTTTTATTAGATATGTTGGAATCTTTAAGAGGTGGATTCAAGCGTGTTATTGCGCCTATTGCTAAGCTGCTTGTAAAATTTGGCTGTACAGCAAATGGCATTACTGTTTTCGGTACTTTGGCTGTTGTAGTAACCTCAATTTTTGTTTCTATGACTGGCTGGCTTTTATTCGGTACAATTTTGCTTACGATTTTTGTCCTTGCAGATGCTTTGGATGGTTCAGTCGCTGCTTTAACTAATCAAAATGGTGGAACGAAATTTGGTGCGTTTTTGGATTCTACTTTAGATAGAATCGCTGATTGGTCTCTATTTTTGTGTGTTTGTATTTGCTTATATCGTGCTAAAAATATCAACATATGTTTATATTTGCCAGAATATGTTAATGGTTTTATAAAATATTGCGGATTGCTTTGTTCGCTAATAGCAATTATGGCTGCTTTTGTAACGTCATATGCTAGAGCAAGAGGTGAGTCCGTTGGGGTGGAAGCTAAAAAAGGTTTGATTACTAGAGCAGACAGAGTGGCTATTATATTGATTTCAATGGGATTAAGTGGATTAACTGACTGGCTTTTATGGCTTAGTTTAGCCATGTTTATCCTTTGTATTGGTGGTATCATAACCGTTATACAGAGGATTTTTGAAGTTAAAAATTTGCTTAAAAATACTAGCGCATGACGATTTGTCGCTAAAGAGCATTAAAATCATCACGTTTACGTAACCGTACACTTTTTAGGAGTATCATGTCAGGTCATTCCAAGTGGGCGACCACAAAGCATAAGAAAGCCGCTATTGACGCTAAGCGCGGCAAGCTTTTCGCCAAGCTTATTAAGAATATTGAAATCGCTGCTCGTCTTGGTGGTGGAGACCCTGATGGTAACCCAACTTTGTACGATGCAATCGTTAAGGCTAAAAAAGCTTCTATGCCAGCAGATAATATTAAGCGCGCTGTTAAGCGTGGTTCTGGTGAAGAAGCAGGCGGCGCAAACTACGAAGAGACTGTTTACGAAGGCTATGCTCCAGCAGGTGTTGGATTGATTATTGAGTGCCTTACTGATAATCGCAACCGCGCTGCAGCAGACGTTCGCTCCACTCTTACAAAGGGCAATGGTTCTTTGGCTACAAGCGGTTCTGTTAGCTTCAACTTTGAGCGTAAGGGCTTGATTGAGGTTCCTAGCGAAGGCGTTGACTATAGCAAGCTTTTTGATATTGCTGCAGAAGCTGGCGCTGAAGATGTTGCTGACGACGGTGATGTGTATTCCGTATACACTGATTCTAGCGATTTGGTAACTGTTCGTAAGGCTTTGCAAGATGCTGGTTTCGACTATGATTCCGCAGAAATCGTTATGCATCCAAACAATGAGGTTGAATTGAGCTTTGAAGATGCTCAGAAAGTGTCTCGTTTGATTGACAATCTCGACGATTTGGACGATGTTCAGAATATTTACAGCAACTGGACTGCTTCAGATGAGGTTATGGCTCAGCTTGAGGAAGCAGAATAGTTTCCTATGATGATTTTGGGCGTTGATCCCGGGCTTACTCGCTGCGGGGTCGGCGTGATTGAAGCCGGCGTTTCTCGTCGGCTTTCTTTTATTCACGTCGATGTATTAAGAAGTGATCCTAAGACTTCTCAAGATTTAAGATTGCTCGAAATTTACAATGGACTGGTGGAGAAAATCGAAAGGTTTTCGCCAGATACTATTTCGATTGAGCGTGTTTTTGCTCAAGAAAATCGAAACACTGTTCTTGGTACTGCTCAAGTTGCAGGTGTTGCAATGTTGGCTGCTGCTCAGAGAGGTATTCCTGTAGCTTTGCATACTCCTACAGAGGTTAAACTCGCTGTTGCTGGAAATGGAAAGGCGGATAAAACTCAGGTAGAGCGCATGGTTGCGCGTCTTTTAAATCTTAATGTTTTACCGACTCCTGCAGATGCAGCTGATGCCTTGGCTCAAGCGATTTGTCACGCGCTTCGCCCAGCAGGGGCTTTGCAAGGAGGAGAGCGAGAGCAGCATTTAACTGAGGCTCAACGAAAGTGGGCTGCTTCTTTGCGTTCTGCTAGCAGACATTCTTCTGTCGGACGTGACATGTAGTATGTTTTATAGAACAGATGTTCTATTTATCTAGAAAGGTGAGCGCTGATGATTGGTATGCTTAACGGCGTTATTGAATCAGTTGATTCTCGATGTGCGCTTATCTGTGTTAGTGGTGTTGGCTATGAAGTTTATATGCCATCGTCTGATTTGGCTGCGCTGCATGAAGGTCAAGATGTTAAGGTTTATACGTCTTTACAAGTAAGTCAAGATGCTGTTACTTTGTATGGTTTTACGAGTATGCCTGCCAAGCGTATTTTTCTTCAAATTCAGCAGAAAGTTAGTGGTGTTGGTCCTAAAGTTGCTCTTTCTTTACTTTCCACTTTAAATGTGAATCGTTTATTGCAGGCTATTGCAGATGGCGATATCACCGCATTGTCTTCTGCTCCAGGATTAGGTAAAAAGGGTGCTCAAAAAATTGTTCTTGAACTTAAAGGTTCTATTGACGTATCTCAATTAAATGAAGATGATACTTCTAAAGATTCAAAATCTTATAAAAAGGAATTTGATGAATCTGGCATCAGCAAGGTTGTCGATGGACTTATGTCTTTAGGGTGGAAGCAGTCAGATGCTCAAAGAGCGGTTGAAAACGTGTGTAATAGTGAAAAAATTGCTCTGCCAATCAGTGATTCAGATATGCCTAATGTTTTGCGTATGGCATTGGCAGCGTTAGATAGAGGCAGGTGATGATTCATGAGTTTGGATGAAGGAATCGACGTACAAGCTTTAAATACTGGCGTATCCGAAGATTCATTAAGAATTGTTTCATCATCTCCTATAGGAAATGAACAGATTAGCGATGAAGAATTAAGACCTCATGCTCTAGATGGATTTATTGGACAGCCTCTTTTAAAGGCGCAGTTACAACTTTTTTTGGATGCTGCAAGATTGCGTGATGTTCCTCCAGATCACATGTTGCTTGCAGGTCCTCCTGGGCTTGGAAAAACAACATTAGCAATGATTGTTGCTAATGAGTTAGGCGTATCTATTAGAGTTACGTCTGGTCCTGCTATTCAACATGCTGGTGATTTAGCATCAATTTTGAGTTCTCTTGATACTGGTGAAGTACTGTTTATTGATGAGATTCATCGTTTGCCTCGAGCTGCAGAAGAGTTGCTTTATATAGCTATGGAAGATTTCCGAGTTGATGTTATGGTTGGCAAAGGACCAGGGGCGTCTTCTATACCTCTTACATTGCCGCATTTTACTGTGGTTGGTGCTACTACGCGCGAAGGTATGCTTCCTTCTCCGCTTAGAGCACGTTTTGGTTTTACGGCTCACTTGGATTTTTATCCTCACGATGAGTTGGAAAAACTGATTGAACGTTCATCTGTTCTTCTTGGTGTTCATCTTGTTGATCAAGCAGCTAAAGAACTTGCTATTCGTTCCAGAGGAACTCCTAGAATCGCAAATCGACTGTTAAGACGCGTACGTGATTGGGCAGTTGTGCATAATCTTAAAGATGTAAATCGCGAGTCTGTAATAGAAGCCTTATCGTTGTATCAGATTGATACTCAAGGTCTTGACCGTCTAGATATTGCGGTTTTGAAAGCTATTGTGAATCAATTTAATGGTGGTCCAGTTGGGCTTAATAATTTGGCTGCAATGGTTGGAGAAGAGGCAGAAACTGTAGAAACCGTTTGTGAGCCGTATTTAGTGCGTGAAGGGTTTCTTATTAGGACTCCTAAAGGTCGTGTTGCCACTGAAAAAGCTTGGCAACACTTAGGTCTTAAAGCGCCTGATAATGTCAGATAGATAACATAAAATAAGTGTTTTGGGCGGTGTTTTGTCCGTCTCAGGGTTGGATACATAAGGAGTTTATTGTGCCCCAATTTGTTAGCCAGTATGGCATGCTTATTGTACTCGTGATTGCCATGGTTGGTATCATGTGGTTCCAATCTCGTAATATGAAAAAGCGTCAAAATGAGTTGAAGTCCTTCCATGATTCTTTGAAACCAGGCGTTGAAGTTATAACAATTGGTGGAATTATCGGTAAGGTCGTCGTAGTTGATTCTGATCACGAAGAGATTGTTCTAGATTCAGAAGGTAGTTTACTTCGAGTGTCTTTCAGAGCTGTGAATAGAGTTTATGTTCGTGTAGATTTCAACAGCTATGACAAAGACGATGAAGCTGATAACTCGGAAGATGTTGATGCATCTGATAAAGATGAATCTCAAGAATCGAGCGAAACTGAGCAGATTCAAGAATCCAGCGAAACTGGTGAAGTCAAAGAAAACTGAGATAAGAACAATAAGATTATGACAACAACTGATATTACAGTAAAATCTTTGAAGAATGTTAGTGATGAGGATGTTAAATATTTAGCATCTCTTATTAGAACAATTCCAGGGTTTCCAAATCCAAAGATTGTTTTCCGCGATTTTCTTCCTGTTTTTGCTGATAATCGTGGTATGCGAATTCTTATTGATTCATTAGTAGATTCGTTGCCAGTTTCTCAAGATTCGTTTGATTTAGTTGCTGGACTTGAGGCTCGTGGATTTTTGTTTGGTCCAGCTTTGGCTGCTCGACTCAATAAAGGTTTTGTTGCCGTGAGAAAAGCAGGTAAATTGCCTCCCGAAGTCATAAGCGAGTCATATTCTCTCGAATATGGGGAAGCTAAGATAGAGATTGAGAAAGATCTTATAAAGCCTGGTCAGCGTGTTCTTATTGTTGACGATTTAATTGCTACAGGAGGAACTGCAAAAGCTGCTGCGAGACTTGTTGAAAGGTCGCAGGGCACTGTTGCTGGATTCTGCTTTGTAATGGAGTTAACAGGAATTAGCGGAATGAATGAGTTGCAATCTTATAAATGCTCTAGTTTAATGACGATGCCTGCATAAAAGTGGTGTATGAGTAGTAGCTTGTGTTGTACTTGGGTATCTACATTTATTCATATATTGTTTTTAGGTGTAATCATAAAAAATCGAACAACTTAGATCTAACTTCAAGCGGCTAATAAGGGAGGATGATGTTATGAAAAAACTGAAGTCTTCTCTTATTAGCATTTTGAAGGGGATATCTATACCCGCTATTGCGACTTTGATTTTTGTAATAGTTGTTGGATTATTCATGTCACTAACCCTTCTTGTTATTTCTATAGAAGAAGGAACTGGTAATCTTTCCGATTCATCAATGTCGATGACATGGGCTGCTCTTCTTTTTGCGCAAGGAGTTGGTCTAGGCTTTGATGATTTTATTCTTACAGTTATTCCACTTGGTTTGACTTCGCTTATAATTACAATGCTTGCGATTCTGATGAGAAAACTAAAAGGTGGATTGCTAGTAAATTGTATTGGTTTGTTTGTTTGGGTTTTCATCAATGGAGTTATATCTCAAAATACTAATATTGAGTTATTGGATTCGTTACCAGTCATATTGTTAAAAAGCTTTTGTGTATATGCTTTTGCACAGTTAATAGCTGTTTTCCCATACAGCTCATTGTTTGTATTAATCAAAAATAATATAACAAAAAATGTTCCTGAACATATATTAAAACGCATAAAAATTTGCCTTTATTCAACCGTAATCGTGTTGTCAATTTATGCAATTATTGCATTATCAACGATTATCTTTTGGTCCATTGTTGGAGCAAGTAATGTTGAGATAGTTTTTTCAAAGTTAGGAATGCAATTAGGTTCAAGAATTTTAACCACAATTGCATGTCTGGTATGGCTTCCAAACGTTGCATTATGGGCATTATCATGGATTTCAGGTTCAGGATTTGCTATAGGATCAGTTGCTAATTTCACAATTTATGCAGTTAATCGTAAGTCTTTGCCTCCTGTTCCATTCTTTGCCATATTCCCAGACTCTATAGGTGATTCACTTTATAGGCTTCTTGTCAATGGTATTGTTTTTGCCTTATGTGGCGTATTTGCGTTATTTGTGATCTTATATTCTAAGTCTTGTAATATTCGTTTGCATTTCGATAAAGATAAACTTGATTGGAAGTCTACCGTTATTGCTTTTGTGGAATCAGCTGTAGTTTTGGTATCAACTTGCATATTAGTAATACTCGTTATGAGTATACTATTCTTGTTCGCAAACGGTGATTTAGGTAAATATCGTTTATCCAATGTTGGTGTAAATGTAAGTAGAAGTGTTCGTGCTTTAGGTCATTTAACAGTATTTGGTTTTGGGTTGGCCTGGATTCTCGTTATATTTGTGTGCGCAATAATAATTTCTATTCGTGCGTTAAGTTCTAAAATTTTTGAGAAATATGATTCCATTAAGCCGTCGAATTTTAATATATTTTCCAAAAAGTTATCTGAAAATATTAGTGAAAAGTCAAAAGAAAATCAGAACATAAAATCGCAATCAAAACCAGTTGAACAGTCATGTGAAACGTCAGTAATAACTCCTAAAGAAAACAATATGTCTGAAAAGTCTGCTGATTATATGTCTTCAAAAAAAGAAAAAACGCGTTCATCTTGTTCAATTAGTCAAAATGAAACAGATAATATAAGTCAGCCGCGAAGCGTTAAATCCACTAAAAAACAACCTTTGCTTGAGAACAAAACTGATACTAGAAAACCTAGAACAGTTAGTTCGAAAGTCAATAAAAAATAATCCTCGTCCAACATCAAGGAGGAAGACCACCGTGCAACAGATACACGCGCAAGAATCAAGTGCAGATGTGCTGATAACCACAGGTAAAAGGTCAATCAAGCGAGTACTTGTATCAGTATTTTGCAAAGAAGGGCTAGAAACTCTGGCAGACGCTTTTAAAAAGTGCGGAACTCAGGTTGTTTCAACAGGTTCAACAGCTGCAAAACTCCAAGAATTAGGTGTAAAGGTTACGGAAGTATCTGATATAACAGGTTTCCCAGAAAGCTTAGATGGTAGGGTTAAGACGCTCGATCCACATATTCACGCTGGGATTTTAGCAGATATGAGCAATCCTGATCATGTAAAGCAGCTTAAAGAGTTAAATATTGAGCCATTTGATGCTGTTGTAGTGAATTTGTATCCGTTTGTAAACACTGTTATGAGCGGTGGAAGCGAAGCTCAGATTATTGAGAAAATCGATATTGGTGGACCATCTATGGTTCGCGCTGCCGCGAAAAATCATAAATCTGTGGCTGTTATTACAGACCCTGCAGATTATAATATTCTTGCCCAAAGAGTGTTATCTGGAGAAGGTTTTAGCCTAGAAGAACGCGAATACTTGGCGCATAAAGCATTTGAACATACGGCTTCTTACGATGCTGCAATATGCCAGTGGACAAGTGAAGTTTGGTCAATTCCAGAAAGTATGAAGACCAAGTCTGAGGAAGACGCAAATTCAGTTGATAAAACAAGTGAGGATTTGATTCTTCCAACTGATTATACGCGTACGTGGAAGTTAAATCGCAAGCTTAGATATGGTGAAAATCCACATCAGCAGGCGGGGCTTTATCTTGACCCATTGCATAAGGGAGGTTTAGCTCAAGCTGAACTTCTTGGTGGAAAGCCGATGAGCTACAACAATTATGTTGATGCGGATGCGGCTTGGCGTGCAGTATGGGATTTTGCCCCACAAATCGCTGTTGCAGTATGCAAGCATAATAATCCTTGCGGCTTAGCAATAGGTGCAACTGCAGCTATTGCTCATAAGAAAGCTCACGCTTGCGATCCTGTAAGTGCTTACGGCGGTGTGATTGCTTGCAATTCAACTGTTACACTAGAAATGGCTGAAAGTGTTCGACCAATTTTCACAGAGGTAATTGTTGCTCCAGATTATGAGCCTGAGGCTTTGGAGTTATTGCGCACTAAGAAGAAGAATTTGCGAATCTTAAAGGTTGCAAATCCTCCAGTTTTGGGCTTGCAGGTGCATCCTATTGATGGTGGCGCATTGGTACAAAGCGCAGATAAGATTGATGATTTTGGCGATAATCCTCAAAATTGGACTCTTGTATCTGGAGAAGCTGCAGATACTGATACTTTGAGAGACTTAGAGTTTGCATGGCGCTCGCTTCGTTGCGTAAAGTCTAACGCAATTCTACTTGCACACGATAATGCTACTGTTGGCATTGGCATGGGGCAGGTTAATCGCGTGGATTCTTGCCACTTGGCTGTTGAGCGTGCTAATACTCTTGCTGATGGTGTTGAGCGTGCTCGTGGAGCTGTTGCGGCTTCGGATGCATTCTTCCCATTTGCTGATGGTCCGCAAATCCTTATTGACGCAGGTGTGCGAGCAATTGTGCAGCCAGGAGGGTCAATTAGAGATGAGGAAGTGTTTGAAGCTGCGCGTGCGGCTGGAGTAACAATGTACACTACTGGTACAAGGCACTTCTTCCACTAAATAGTATTTGACTGAATAATAAAATATTTATTAATTTTTTAATTAATACAAGTATTCTATAAAAAGGACCTTGGATTGTATTTTCGTATACTTTCCAAGGTCTTTTATGTATTATACAAGTATGACAATTAATGATCGGTATGAAAAACAAGACGATGTATCAAAAATTCAAAAGAACATTTTAAATGTAAATGAATCTGAATTAGCAAAAAAATCAAACCATATATACGTTTCTGAAGTCAAAGAAGGAAAACCGTATGCGCAATGGATTGTGGCAGCAATAGTATGCGTAAGCGCAGTATTGGCGTTTATGGGTAAAACAATGGCTGCCACGGTAATAATTGCCGCAACAGCCATTGTTCTTGGAATCATACGCTTAATATTTACTCAAAAAAGTCCATGGAAGGTTAGATCTGTAGCCTTCGATTCTTTCATAAGCATTTCGCTAGGAATTGGACTATTGATAACGTATTTTTCAATTTTTTTCTTAATGTAGAATCCGATAGATTTAATTCACGAAATTCTATTTATCATCTCTGTTAAAAGGATTAAATGGAACATTATCGTTTCCAGTAGAATCCAAAGTCGTAGAAGGGGTTACTGAAGACTCTGTGTTAACAGGAGGTTCTGGAACTACAGGAACAGTATTCTGTAGAACAGGAGAAGTTTGATTTGAGCAATCAGCAGCAACAGGATTCTGATTATTTGAAGAAGATGTTGCAAGCTTGCAAATAAGCATGACAAATCCTACGAGCGCAGCGGCAAAAACAGGTGCAATCCAAAATACCCAAAGTTGACTCAATGGTGAGACAGATAACTTTTGCGATTGAGCAAGAATAGCAATGCCAGTAGAACGGGCAGGGTTTAAACCAGCTCCAGTAATTTGATAAGTAATGAAAGCTCCAGCGGCATAAGCAATGCCCATGTGAGTAGAATATCCGCATTTTGTGCTGCCGTTGTCATTCATGTACGTCATGGCTGTTGCAACAATAACAAGAACTGCAATAATTTCAACAACAAGAGCAGTAATAACGCCAAAAGATGCATTAACACTCTTAAGTTGGTTTGCAGAAATGGAAGCATTTTCAAAACCATTAACAACAGGAGCAAACCAAGTGTGAGCTGGAACCATCTTTGTTTGTGGCAGAACAAAAACAGTTACTCCAGCTGCAGCGATAGCTCCAAGAACCTGAGCAATAATGTATAAAATTCCAGAAATATAAGGAGTTCTGCCAGTAAGCATAGATGCGATAGTTATAGCAGGATTTACATGTCCGCCAGAAAACTTAGATGCAATACCAATAGCAGCAGCATAAGCAATGCCAGTTCCTACTGCAATCATAAGAACATTTACGCCATACATTGCAGTAACAATAGATGAGAACATGTAGATAGTGAACATTGCAAAAGCGCTTGCAATGAATTCTGCTCCTACTCTAAAAATGAGCGGAGTTCTAAGTGCAGAAGATTGTTTAGAAACAGAGCAATCTGCATTTGAAGTGTAGTTCATAACAATTCCTTACGTTAATTGTGTACACCGCTATGCTGGTTTTTATTATTTACAGCACAACCAAACGTTTGCTATAGTATCACGGCTATGCCATACGCTAACATAGAAAAACGTGGTAATTTCCTGTATTTATTGCAGAATGTGAAAATTTGCTACTAATTTATTAAAAGAATACGAATAAGGTCACGTTGGGAGAACGATGCCAAACGCATATTCCCGCGCCAATCAGGCGCAACAAGAATCCAAAAACGCTGTTCGACTGCAAAAGCTACTTGCTGAAGCGGGATTTGGTTCACGCCGAAAGTGTGAAGAAATAATCTTAGATGGGCGTGTTGAAGTAGATGATGAGCTTGTAACAACACTCGGAACTCGAGTAGATCCAAGTAAACAAAAAATACGCGTAGACGGATCGAGAGTGAAATTTAATCACAAGCTTGTAACGCTCGCGCTTAATAAGCCTAAAAGAGTTTTGAGCGCAATGGATGATCCAAAAGGTCGCTTCACTTTAAGAGACATTGTTGGAGATAAGTACGAGCGAATTTTCCACATGGGACGCTTGGACTACGATTCTGAAGGTCTTATTTTAATGACCAACGATGGTGAGTTAAGCCAGCATGTTATGCATCCAAAGTATGAAGTTGAGAAAACGTATATTGCAACTGTTGAAGGCAAGATCAACGGAATGGTTTGCCGCAGGCTAGTTTCGCAAGGCGTAAATCTGGAAGACGGCTGGATTAAGCTCGATCGCTGTGCAATAATCGACCAAAATCACGATGCAACAATCGTAAAAGTTGTTTTACACTCTGGCAAAAATCGTATTGTGCGCAGGATTTTTGGAGCCGTAGGATATCCTGTAAAGCGTCTTGTGCGTACGCAAATCGGCCCTATTAAGTTAGGGGACTTAAAAGCTGGATCGTATCGAGTGCTTTCTCAAACAGAAGTGCGCTCGCTTTCTAAGGAGGTTGGCCTGTGATTTGCGTAGCAATTGATGGACCAGCAGGAGTAGGTAAATCTTCTACTTCTCGTGCTTTAGCGCAATACTATGGTTTTGCGTATTTAGATACGGGGGCAATGTATCGAGCTGCTGCTTGGTGGTGCTTGAAGCAAGGTATTGATTTAAGCAAGCAGCTTGAGTTGGATGAAGAAGGAAATCCAACGAATTCTGCAGATGCAAAACGCTTGAATCAAATTGTTGAAGCTGTTGGAGCATTGTTTACGGAAGATCATGCTGAATTTAGTGTTGATCCAAAAAATCCTGTAGTCGTAATTGATAGTGAAGATATTAGCGAAGAATTGCGTTCCAGCGAAGTTTCTTCGCACGTGTCTACGGTTTCTTCGATTCCTGCAGTTCGACGCATGCTTATTGCTGCTCAGCGCGCGTATATTACTTCAGAGTCTAGTGAAGATTCTTTCTCAGGCGGAGAGGGAATAGTTGCAGAAGGACGCGATATTACTACTGTTGTAGCTCCAAATGCTCAAGTTCGAGTGCTTCTTACTGCTCGTGAGGAAGTGCGTCAAGCTCGCAGAGATAAGCAGGATATTGCGCAAGAAAATTTGCAAAATAATCAATCTAAAAATAATGAATCTGAAGAAGACGATATTCGTGCTCGCGACGCTAAAGATGCTAAAGTTACGAATTTTCTTAAAGCTGCAGACGGTGTTACAACTCTAGATAATTCTGATTTAACTTTTGAGCAGACTCTTGACGCGCTTGTAGAGATTGTTGACGATGCAATTGAGCAAGATGAGTACGACCGTTATGCTGCAAATCTTGAAGGCTACGATCTTGATGATGAAGATCGTGCGCTTCTTAGCGGTGATTTTGCAAGCGATGATGAATCGAAAGATACAAAAGCTGTTGGAGTAATCGCCGTTATAGGTCGACCAAACGTTGGAAAATCAACGCTTGTAAATCGTATTCTGGGTCACAGAGTTGCTGTTGTGGAAGATACTCCAGGCGTTACTAGAGATCGCGTAAGTTACGACGCTGAGTGGGCTGGAACCAACTTTAAGCTGGTTGACACTGGCGGCTGGGAAGCAGATGTTGAAGGAATAGATTCTTCTATTGCTCAGCAAGCACAAGTGGCAGTGCGTTTAAGTGATGCTGTGATTTTCCTAGTAGATGGTCAGGTTGGTTTAACAGCTACCGACGAGCGTATTGTTTCAATGCTTCGCGCTGCCGGTAAGCCTATTACTTTGGCAGTTAACAAGGTTGACGACGCTAGAAGCGAGTATTTGACTGCAGAGTTTTGGAAGCTCGGAATGGGTGAGCCTTACGGAATTTCTGCAATGCACGGAAGAGGCGTTGGAGATTTGCTTGACGCGGCTCTTAACTCTTTGAAGAAAGCGAATAAAACTTCAGGATTCTTGACTCCAGAAGGACTTCGCAGAGTTGCTTTAGTTGGGCGTCCAAATGTTGGTAAGTCTTCGCTTTTGAACCATTTAGCTCATGAAGAACGTTCTGTTGTAAACGATTTGGCTGGAACTACTCGAGATCCTGTTGATGAGGTTGTGCGAGTTGATGGAGAAGACTGGCTGTTTATTGACACTGCTGGTATTAAGCGCAGGCAGCATAAGCTTACTGGTGCTGAATACTATTCTTCACTTCGTACGCAAGCTGCGATTGAGCGTTCTGAACTTGCTTTGATTCTTTTCGATTCTTCCCAGCCGATTGCAGAGCAGGATTTGAAAGTTATGAGCCAGGCTGTAGACGCGGGTCGAGCAATCGTACTTGTGTTTAACAAGTGGGACTTGATGGACGAATTTTCCAGACAGCGCATGGAACGCTTGTGGAAAACTGAGTTTGAGCGCGTAACTTGGGCTGAGCGCGTTAATCTCTCCGCAAAAACAGGATGGCATACGAATCGTCTTGCGCGCGCTATGCGAACAGCTTTAGACAGCTGGGATAAGCGCATTCCTACAGGCAAGCTCAACGCTTTCTTAGGTCGTATTCAGTCTGCTCATCCGCATCCTTTGCGAGGCGGAAAGCAAGCGAGAATCTTGTTTGCTACTCAGGCTTCTACGCGCCCACCGCGTTTCGTGATATTCGCAACAGGCTTCTTAGAGCACGGTTACCGTCGCTTTATTGAGCGTTCTCTTCGAGAAGAGTTTGGATTTGAGGGAACTCCTATTCAAATCTCTGTAAAAGTACGAGATAAGAAGAAGCGCAAGTAAAATCGCAAGTAAATAAATTTGCGATTAAAGTCACGAGTAAAGCTTAAGTAAAGTAGGAGCGGAATATGGCTGGTCTGGGCGAGTTAGCTTTTGATTTGCATCATGCTAGCGAAGACGAGATTTTTCAAGCATTTGTTGATTGGGTTAAAGATAACAAGCATGTAGATTTGTGGCCGCATCAAGAAGAATCTGTTATGGATTTGCTTGCAGGAGACCATGTTATCTTAAATACTCCAACCGGTTCTGGAAAATCTCTAGTAGCGCTCGGCATGCATTTTGCAGCGCTCGCTACCGGCAGACGCTCCTACTATACTGCGCCAATTAAAGCTCTTGTTTCCGAAAAATTCTTCGATTTAGTTGCGATTTTTGGGCGCGACAACGTTGGCATGATTACAGGAGATTCGCATATTAACGCGGACGCTCCAATAATCTGCTGCACTGCAGAAATCTTAGCAAATCAAGCCTTACGCGAAGGCGCAAACGCTGAAGTCGATTGCGTTGCAATGGACGAATTCCACTACTATGGTGATCCAGAGCGCGGATGGGCTTGGCAAGTTCCGTTACTTACACTTCCAAATACGCAATTCTTACTTATGAGCGCAACTCTTGGAGACGTAACGGATATTGCGGAACGTTTAGAAAAATCAACAAAACGTAGTGTTGATATTATTGCTAATGCGCCAAGACCAATCCCACTCGAATACGAGTACACAGATAAGCCGCTTGCAACAACTGTAGAACTCTTATTTAACAAGGGTTTAACGCCAATCTATGTAGTTCATTTTTCGCAAGATGCAGCTCTAGAAACAGCTCAAGCGCTTGCAAGCACGGGGGTTTCTAGCAAAGATCAGCGAGACAAAATTGCTCAAGCTATTAAAGGCACTAAATTTACTACAGGTTTCGGCAAAATTTTGCAAAGGCTACTGCGCACGGGTGTAGGCGTACACCATGCTGGTATGCTTCCGCGCTACCGTAGGCTTGTCGAACAGTTAGCTCAGCAAGGATTGCTGCCCGTTATTTGTGGCACAGACACTCTCGGAGTTGGTATTAACGTGCCAATTCACTCGGTTGTTCTTACAGCTCTTACAAAATTTGATGGGAATCGTAGTAGAAAGCTTCGTGCTCGCGAGTTTCATCAAATTGCAGGACGTGCAGGCAGAATGGGATTCGATACTGAGGGCTTAGTAGTTGCAGAGGCTCCAGAGTTCGAGATTGAGAATGCGCGCGCTGTTGCAAAAGCTGGAAATGATCCTAAGAAGCTTAAAAAAGTTAAGCGTAAGAAAGCTCCAGAAGGCTTTGTAGTTTGGGGCGAGCCAACGTTTACTAAGCTTATTGAAAGCGCTCCAGAAACTTTGAATCCTCACATGGTTGTAACGCACTCAATGATTTTGAACGAAGTTACGCAAGGTGGGGATGCTAGAGCACGCGTTGAAAAACTTATTGAAGATAGTGCGCAAAAGCCGCAAGATAAAGAGAAATTGCTCGAGCGTTGCAACGATATTTTCCAAACTTTGCTCGATACTCAAGTGATTGAATGCAGAGAGCTTTCGGATGGTTCTTGTGATTATGATCTTGATGTTGCTATGCCAGAGGGCTTTGCGCTGGATCAGCCGCTTTCTCCGTTCTTGCTCGCAGCTTTGGAACTTCTAGACCCAGAATCTCCAAGCTATGCGCTTGATCTAATTTCTATGGTTGAAGCAACTTTAGATGATCCTAAGCCTGTGCTTCGCGCACAAGAGCGTAAGGCTCGCGATGCTGCAATGGCTGGCATGAAGGATGATGGCATTGATTACGAGGAGCGCATGGAACGCTTAGTGGAAGTTAGCTACCCTAAGCCTCTTGAAGATTTGCTTGAGCCTGCTTTTGCGCAATATCGCAAAGATGTTCCGTGGGCAAACGACTACTGGATTAAGCCTAAATCTGTGCTTCGAGACATGGTCGAAACAGCGTCCGATTTTACTGGCTATATTTCGCGCTATGGCATTGCTAGAAGTGAAGGAACGCTTCTTCGTTACCTTTCGGACGCTTATCGTTCGCTTGCTCGCACTGTGCCAGAAGACATGCTGAACGAAGAATTGTGTGATATTATTTCGTGGCTTCGTCTTGTTGTGCGATCTATTGATTCAAGTCTTGTTGACGAGTGGGAGAGTGCAGGAGGATCGGACGCTGAAGCTAGTGCTGTAACTATGGCTGCGCCTGGAACTTCTGAGTCTGTTGTTGAGGATCGTCGTGGACTTATTGTGTTGATTAGAAACGCAATGTTCCGTCGCGTGCAGCTTATGGATTTGGAAGATGCGGATACTTTAGGAGAGCTTGACAAGGCTTGGGGTTACGGCGTTCACGAGTGGAATGATGTGCTTGACGACTATTACGATGAGCACGAGTATGTTGGTATCGATGCCAAGGCTAGAAGTGGCGACTTGTTTATTTTGGATGATTCGCTTGAGAAGAGTGAACATTCGTGGAAAGTTCGGCAAATTATTGACGATTCGGACGGAGACCATAATTGGGCTATTACTGGTGTTGTTGATTTGGATTCCACACAAGATACAGGCGAAGTTGTGTTCTTTGACTACAGAGTGTCGCACGTGTGATTCTTAAAAATGTGCTAACAGAGCACAGAAGGTAAAACACAGAATGCAGAATGCAATCGAACGTTTGTTCTATATGTAGTGTAAGCTGGTATTCATGGAGAAAGATTTATTTTCCGCAAGTAGTGCACCTAGCGATGTTACGCGTCCGTTGGCAGTGCGTATGCGCCCAAGCAGTATTGAAGATGTGTTGGGGCAGTCGCATGCGCTAAAAGAAGGTTCGCCTTTGCGCAGGCTTGCAAATCCACAATCTAAAGGTTCTCTTACTGCTCCAAGTTCTGTTGTGTTGTTTGGACCTCCAGGAGTTGGTAAAACTACGCTTGCTTATATTGTGGCTAGACAGTCTGGTCGCGTGTTTGAAGAGCTTTCTGCTGTAACTTCTGGAGTTAAAGATGTTCGAGCTGTGTTAGATCGAGCGCATGAGCGTTTAGTTAGTAAAGGTCAAGAAACAGTTCTGTTTATTGACGAAGTTCATCGTTTTTCTAAATCACAGCAAGATGCTTTGCTTCCAAGCGTAGAAAATCGCGATGTAACTTTTATTGGAGCTACTACCGAAAATCCAAGTTTTTCAATCATTAAGCCACTACTTAGCAGATCAGTAGTTGTTAAACTTGAGTCTCTTAGTGTTGAAGATTTGCACACTCTGATAGAACGCGCAATTTCTAGCGAAAATGGTCTTAATAATCAGCTTAAAATCGACGAAGACGCAATAGATTCAATTATTCGTTTAAGTGGGGGAGATGCTCGCAAAACTCTTACTATTCTAGAAGCGGCAGCAGGAGCTGTAACAGGAGATGTTGCGTTGCAGCATGGTAAAAATAAGCCTGTAATTACTGCTGATATAGTTTCTAACGTAATGGATACTACTACAGTTCGCTATGACAAAGATGGCGATGACCATTACGATGTTATTTCTGCTTTTATTAAATCAATGCGCGGAAGTGATGTTGACGCTTCTTTGCATTATTTAGCGCGAATGCTTAGAGCTGGTGAAGACCCGCGTTTTATTGCAAGGCGAATTATGATTGCTGCTGCCGAAGAAGTTGGTATGGCAGCGCCGCAAATTTTACAAGTAACTGTTGCTGCAGCTCAAGCAGTTGCTTTAATCGGAATGCCAGAAGCGCGCATTATTCTTTCGGAAGCTGTGATTGCTGTAGCAACTGCTCCAAAATCAAACGCAAGCTACAACGCTATTAATAAGGCTTTGCAAGATGTTGATACTGGGAATATCGGTCAAGTGCCTCTTCATTTGCGTAACGCGCCAACTGCTTTGATGAAAAGTTGGGGCAATCATGATGGGTACAAGTATGCTCACGATTATCCGGGTGCTGTTGCATCTCAGCAATATATGCCAGATGAGCTAGTTGGTCGCGAATATTATCACCCAAATAATCGCGGCTACGAGCATGATATTTCGCAACGTTTATCTCAAATCCGCAATATTCTCCACAAATCTGCTGACAATAACTAAAGTCAATAATTAAAAGGCTTCTTAGAATTCTAAGAAGCCTTTAATACAGTATTACTATTTTTTTTTAAGATAGTTTTATTCACGAACAAGCATAATGTGGTCAATATCTTCGCGATTTGAAACGCGGAATAACACAAAACGGTTGCCAATTACTTGCACGACTTCTGCACCAAGATGTTCTGCGAGTTCCTGCGCAGCTTCTTTAGCACTTAAGCCAGAACCATCTTGCACAGCACACTTCATAAGCTCGTGCGATTGCATTGTTTCGTCTGCTTGCTTAACAGCAGCGTCGCTAATATCGTTTTTTCCAACGTAAAGCAATGGGCTTAAAGTGTTAGCGAGCGCGCGCAATTGCTTAATTTGCTTTTTAGTTAATGCCATTATTTTCCTTCCAAATCGCGTTTAACATGCGTAAAACGCTAAAACGTCAATTTTCAAAACATTAAAACGTCAAAACGCTATATTGTTAAACGCAATTATCAACAACCATTATCGACAACCAACTATCGACTATTGATTATCTACTTGTAACGCTTAAATTTTCAATGCCTATCGGATTATACATTAACCGTAAGAATCCGCGTTCAATACGATTAATACGCTCAATATGCAAATATTACAGTTATCAGTTATACAAATATTCCAGCAAAAATTATTCCGCACACAATAGCTAATGTAACACTTAAAAGCGCAAAGTCTTTTATGCGAATTTTCTCTGCATGTAAGTGCGTGCGATTTGCACCAGGAACGTAGCATCTAGAATCTAGTGCAAGTCCCAGTGTGTTTGCGTGCCGAATAACGCTTGCAAATCCTGGAACTATAAGTGATGTTATAGCTTGCAATCGCTTTTTTATAGACCCGTCTTTTATGTTTCCGCCTCTTGCGATTTGAGCTAAAGCTACAGATTCTGCTTCTTTTGAAAGAGTCGGCAAAAAGCGCAAAGCAAGGCTCATAATAAGAGCAATTTCTTGACTTGGCAATCCTATGATTCTAAGAGGCGAAATAATAGACGCGCACGCTTCAGTCAACTGCGTTTGGCTTATTGTTAGTACAATTATTGATCCGATTAGTATAACAAGCGAAAATCTTGAAGCGAAAAGTATTGCAAACTTTATTCCATCATCTGTTATTAATAGCGGTCCAATTTTAAAAATTTCTCTTCCAGAATTCACAACTAGAAGATTAAACATTCCAGAAAATACGAATATTGCAATAAACATATGCAATGACAACAATAATTTTATAGGTGATATTCTAGCGAGAAATATTAGAGCAAGCGTTGATAGTGCAAGAATTCCTAGTTGATAGAAGTTTGTAATACTAAACGCGCTAAACATAAGAATTAAGCATGATATTAGTATGATTCGCGTATTGAATAAGCTTAGCAATGACTTGTTTTTGATTTCGTTTTTCTTTTCGTTAACATTCTCGCTAGCATTTTCAAGCTTTTCGTCTTGCGCGTGTTCTTGAATCTCCTTCTTTTTGCGCGATTCTAACGTAACAATGCGCGCTCCAAGCGATTTTGCTTCGTTTAGATCGTGAGTAATAACAATAATTGTTATGCCTTTATTGTGTAAATCGCTTAAAATTTTTAATACGATTTTTGCATACTCAAAATCTAATCCTGCTGTAGGCTCGTCTAAAACCAAAATTTTTGGATTGCAAGCTAAAACACCTGCGATTGCTGCTAGTCGTTGCTGTCCGCCAGAAAGTTCGAATGGGGATTTTTGTGCTAAGTGTTCAATATGCAATGATTTTAGTGCGTTCAATACTCTGGAATGTAATTCACGTCCTTCTAATCCAAAGTTTTTTGGCCCGTATGCTACGTCTTCAAAAACAGTTTGTGCAAAAAGTTGCTGTTCTGGCAATTGCATAACGTAACCAATGTTTTTGCGAATTTCTCGCATTTGCGATTTGCTTGTTTTTTCGCTAATTTTTATTCCGTTTACGCAAATGGAGCCAGAATCGTATTTAATAAGTGCGCATATTGCTTTTGCGAGCGTTGATTTTCCACACCCGTTTTTTCCCATTATTGCAACGATTTCGCCTGATTTTACGCTTAGAGAATAGTCTCTTATTATTGGACTTTGACTATTTGTATAGCTCACATTTAAATTAGATATTTCAATTGCCGTATTTGATTTTTTTGCATTTTCCGTCATGCTTTTTGATTCAATAACAGCTGGCGATTTTTCCGTGAAAAATTCATCTAATTCCAATAAACTTACATCACGCAATTTTCCATTTTCTAGCATCAATATTCGATCCGCATTTTTGCATTCGCTAATCTTATGCGTAACTTGTACGATTGTTGTGCCGCTCGTTTGCAATTTGTTAAAAAGCTTATTTACATCTTCTTTTGCGCAAGAATCAAGCATGCTTGTAGGCTCATCTAATACAAGAAGTTTTGATTTTGTAGCAATCGACGATGCAATAGCAACGCGCTGCTGCTGACCTCCACTCATATTGCTCGGGTCGCTAAAACGGTGATTTTCCATGTTTACAGCGCGTAAAGCATTGCTTATATTTTGCTTCATAAATTCTTTAGAAGCGCACAAGTTTTCAAGCCCAAAAGCAACATCGTCTTCTACAACTGTTGTAACGATTTGGTCTTCTGGGCTTTGAAACAATGCTCCAATAGATTCTCGTGCTTTTTGGTAAGCTTTTGAATCAACATTGTTTGCTTCAAAAACTTTTATTCCGCATAGCGTAACAATTCCAGAATCTGGGGAAGAAAGTCCTGCAATAATTTTAGATAGCGTAGATTTTCCGCTACCATTTTTGCCTATTATTGCGATTCTTTGACCATATGCAATTTCAAGATCTATTCCGTCTAGAATCCAAGTTTTTCCGCCATCGTAGCTAAAGCGAACTTTTTGCAAAGAAACAGCATTATCTTTTTTAGCAAAATAATCCGTATTGCTTTTTTCGACTTTGCAACTTGTTTTATATTGAATAACTTTATTGCTTTGCATAATCAGCTTGCTTTTTACTTAATTGACTAATGCTATTTTGGCTAATGCTATTTGTTTGCTACTTGTTGTAGTTAAGAAGTTTTGAAACAGGCTTATAAACAAGCATAGTTATTACGCAATGAATCGCAAGCTTAATCACGTTAAACGGTAGCAGAGCTGGAACTATAAGAGCGGCAACTTGTTCAACGCTCATATGCGCATAAAGCGGCGTAATAATAAGATTTCCGACTATTGCAAGAGCAATCGCAACTACAGATCCAACTATAAGCGAAATAATAGCGCCTTCTTTGGTTCTAATTTTTTTGTAGACGATTGCAGCGCTAACAGAAGCGCCCATTGAAACCAATATTGCCATTATTGCGCCAAACGGGTTAGTAAAGAAGTGTGGAGCAAATCCTAGCACGCTTACGATTGCAGCGGCGAATGGTCCGTATGCAAATCCTGCAATTAAACACACAATTCCCGAAGGATCATATTTAAGGTAGTTTAGGTCTGGAATAAGTGGAAATTCTATAAAGCTTACAGCAATAGAGAGCGCAACGAATAGCGCGTATTTAGCAATTTTTTCGCTTGACCAATAGTTTGTGCCAGAGTAAGTTGCGTGATTATTTGCTGTGTTATTGCTAGTTTTATGATTATTTTCGCGTGAAATGCTCATTAGAGCCTCCGTTTCTTTCATCCGGACTTTAACCGTTGGCTTCGGATTTTAACCGAATCAGCAGCGCAATGCCGCTCGCGGGCTTCGAGAAAATTCACTAATCCAAGAATTACCTCGTTACCGCCAGTAAGGATTTTCACCTTCCCTGAAACTACACTTTATTTTTATCTTATGCTAAGAACATTTATCCGAAAATGAAGTTTGTACTAAAAAATTTGAATTTTATTAATAATATTGATGGCAATGCTAAGTGTAATATTAAAAATATGAGCGAAGTTATAAATGATAATACTATTGATAAGCTTGCTGTTGTTGTAGTTACTTATAAGCGTCAGGAGTTGCTTGAAAATCTGTTTAAATCTTTTGAGCGATTAAATCAATGCCCATGGAGGATTGTTGTTGTAGACAATGAGAAGAGTGAAAAAACTCGTGATATGGTGCAAGATTTAGGTGATGTTCTTACACGTCGCTGGGGTTCTGCTAGCGTGGATGATTCTGGCGATTCAAGCCGCGTTGTTTACGCGCCTCAAAGCAGCAATCTTGGGGGAGCTGGCGGTTTTAGTGCTGGTGTTAAAAAAGCGTATGAACTTGGCGCGCAGTGGTTCTGGGTTATGGACGATGATGTTGAAACTGTTCCAGAATCTATTGAACGTCTTTCAAAGTGGACTAAAAGCCACGATGTGATTCAAGGCAGCCGTTTAGACTACGACGGTGGCGATTTTTATTGGCAATATAAATTTATTGTTTCTCTTGGAATCCCTAACCCAATTGCTCCAGCAGCATTTGGACCATCTGGGTATCGCGTTATGAACACTATGTGCTTTGAAGGCGGATTATTTAAGCGCAATATTGTAGAGAAAATCGGTTTGCCAGATCCGCATTATTTTATTTATTGGGATGACACAACTTACGGATACCTTGCTAGCAAAGTTACGAATCCGATTGTTGTAAAAGATGTTATTCTTCGTAGAACTCGTAATATTCCTAATTGGGATATTGCTGGCGTTCGTCAACTAAATTCTACTTCTGACATGAATCGTTACCATATTATGCGAAATCGTGGTTTTATGGCGCGATACTTTATGATTCATGGCGATTATCGACCATTTATGTTTGCTCTTGGAACAGCATTAACTGCTGCAAAAGAGTTTATTAGGCTTGTTGCTGTAGATCGTGAGCATATTTTAAGTGGTGTTAAAAAGCTTTTTACTGGTTGGATTGCAAGCAGAAAAATTTTGCATGATCCTAATTGGAAGCCAATGCCTCCGTTGAAATAGTGTACAAAAATTAAGTCTTAAAACATCTTAAAACATAAACTAAAAGCCACCTAGCATTTGCTAAGTGGCTTTTAGTTTTTTTTTATTTTATCTCTTTTTCAGTGGGAGAGGTCGATTACCATTCGACCGCGAATCTTACCGCTGAGCATCTCGTCGAAGATGTCGTTAATGTCTTCCATCTTGCGCATATGGCACTGTGGAAGAACCTTGCCTTCAGCACCAAACTGGAACGCTTCTTCCAAATCCTTACGAGTTCCAACAAGAGAACCAACCAAGCGGATTCCGTCAAGAACAAGGCGAGGAATGCTAAGTTCCATTTCTTCTGGTGGAAGACCAACAGCTGCAACAGTGCCGCCTGCTCGCACAGAGTCAACTGCGCTGTTAAAAGCAGCCTTGCTTACAGCGGTTACGACAGCGCCATGAGCGCCGCCTACCTTCTTCATAGCAAATTCAGGAACATTTTCCTTAAGTGGGTTCACGCACAAATCTGCGCCATATTCCTTAGCAAATTCAAGCTGAGCATCGTTAACATCTACTGCGATTACGTGCGCACCAAATACGTTCTTTGCATATTGCAACGCAAGATTACCAAGACCGCCAAGACCGAATAAAATAAGCCATTCGCCTGGATGTACGCCAGATTCCTTAATAGCCTTGTAGGTTGTAACGCCAGCGCAAGTGATGGAGCTTGCAGGAGCTGGATCCAAGCCTTCTGGGACCTTTACTGCGTAGTCTGCTGCGACGATGCACTCTTGAGACATGCCACCATCGGCAGTGTATCCTGCGTTCAAAACGCTACGGCAAAGTGTTTCTCTGCCTGTGGTGCAATATTCGCAATGTCCGCAACCCTTGAAGAACCATGCTACAGATGCACGGTCGCCTGGCTTTAATGTTGTAACACCAGGGCCAACTTCCTTAACAATGCCAATACCTTCGTGTCCAAGAACAACGCCTGTTTTATCGCCAAAATCTTGGTTCTTAACGTGAAGATCGGTGTGGCATACGCCGCAGCACTCCATATCGAGTAAGGCCTCACCAAATTCCAATGGGCGGAGTTCCTTCTCTACAACCTGAGCCTTCTTATCTTTGGTTGCAACAATAGCCTTCATAGAAACCTCCTTGTTCTATGCTTCATCTTTGAAAAACATTACCTTTTTGGTTTCTTTTACCTGTTTGGTAAAAGCTATCTTTTATTCTACATTATTTTTACGATTTTTCATGATAAAAATCACATTTTAAGAAAAATTTTATAAAAATTTATGGCTTAATGATAATAATTATCGTAATCAATATTTTTCTTTTATTCAACACTCCGTAAAATTGCATGTATATTGCAGAAAAATCACTATAAATTTTTATTTTTACTCATAACTTGCATTTATAAAGAAATCAGGCTATTATGACATTTTGTTTGCGGACATAGCTTAGTTGGTAAAGCGCAACCTTGCCAAGGTTGAGACCGCGGGTTCGAGTCCCGTTGTCCGCTCCATTTTTTTTTCTTCTGCTTTTGTTATATTTTTTTTTAGTTTGTTTTAGTCATATTTGTTTTATGAAAATATAAATTTATTAAAGAGTTATTGATATACGACATCTAGCGCTATAGATGTTGTCTATACATATAGTCTTTTTGATATAAATAATCTATCATGATTTTAATGCTGAATTCTGATTCTAAATAATTAGATTTAGCAAATAGGTCAAAATATTGCTAATTGCAAGAAATGAAAATTTTTTAAATAAACAATTAAAGATTGGAGTTGTTATGAGCCTTATTGGTACGCATATTCTTCCGTTTAAAGTAAACGGATATAAGAATGGGGAATTTGTAGAAGTAAGCGATAATGATGTTCTTGGAAAGTGGGCTATATTCTTCTTCTATCCAGCAGACTTTTCGTTTGTGTGCCCAACAGAGCTTGAAGATCTTGCAAATCACTACGAAGATCTTCAAAAATTAGGCGTAGAAGTTTATTCTGTTTCAACAGACACTCATTTTGTTCACAAAGCTTGGCACGATGACTCTAAAGCTATTGCAAAAGTAAAATACACAATGCTTGGAGATCCAAACGGCGCGCTCTCTAAAAACTTTAATGCTTTGAATGAGGAATCTGGTTTAGCTCACCGTGCAACATTCTTGGTTGATCCTCAAGGAAATATTCAATTCTACGAGATGACAGCAGATGGAATCGGCAGAAATGCAGATGAGATGCTTCGCAAAGTTAAAGCTGCTCAATTTATTGCAGCCCATCCAGGAGAAGTATGTCCAGCAAAGTGGGAGCAGGGAGAAGAAACACTTGCTCCATCTATTGACTTGGTTGGGAAAATCTGATTTTTTAAAAGTCTGATTTTCTAATAATTAATTTACTGCTAAAGATCTGCTACTTAAGAATAGAAAGTGAAAATAATGTCTTTATTGGATTCAAACTTAACTACTCAACTTGCTGGATTACTAACAAAAATGGTTAATCCTATTAATCTTGTTGCATATGTTGATAGTAGTAAAAATTCTCAAAAAGTTATTGAGCTTTTAAATGAAGTAGCAGATCAAAGCAGCAAAATCACTGTTATAGAAGGTGATAAAAGTCGCGTAAATCGCAAACCAAGTTTCGCAGTACTTAATCCACAAACTAATGTGTCTGTAAGCTTTGCTGGTTTACCTCTTGGACACGAGTTTAGCTCTTTAGTTTTAGCGATTTTGCAAGTAAGCGGTTACGCTCCCAAAATAAGCGATGGTCAGCGCAAAGCAATTTTGAGCATTGGAAGTCATGAAGTTACAACATACATGTCTGTTACTTGCATTAATTGCCCAGAGGTTGTTCAATCGCTTAATACAATTTCGATTATTAATCCTAAAGTAAAACATATTGCTGTAGAAGGGAGCGCTTTTAAAGACGAGGTAGATTCTCTTGGCGTAATGAGTGTTCCTGCAGTTTTTGAAAACGGAAAAATGATTTCTTCTGGAAGATCATCTATAGACGAATTAGTTGCGATTCTTTTAAGTCAAGAGGAAAATAGCGATTCAAGCAATTCTAAGGTTTCTGGCGATTCTTCACTAGCGCAAAAAATGAACGCCAAAAATCCGTACGACGTTATTCTTGTAGGTGGAGGCCCTGCTGCAAGCGCCGCAGCGATTTACACAGCTAGAAAAGGCCTTAAAACAGCAATGATTATGGACCACAGAGGCGGTCAAGTTGTTGAAACAGAAAGCATTGAAAATCATATTTCGCAAACGCACACAACAGGCGCAAAGCTTGCTAACGATTTAACAAACCACATTGCTCAATATGACATTGACGTATTTACTCCCGATTGGGCTACATCTTTAGATATTGCTGAAGAATCTTACGGATTGCACACAATTAGTACTAAATCTGGCGGAAGCTTAAAAGCTAAAGCAGTGATTATTGCAACAGGCGCTACATGGAGAACACTTGGCATTCCTGGGGAAGACGAATATAGAAACAAGGGAGTGTCGTTCTGCCCGCATTGCGATGGTCCATTATTTAAAAATAAGAATGTTGTAGTTGTTGGCGGAGGAAATTCTGGAGTCGAAGCTGCAATAGACTTAGCAGGTGTTGCAAATCACGTTACTCTAATCGAGTATATGAACACGCTTAAAGCAGATCAAATATTAGTTAATGCTCTAAATAATCTTTCTAATACTACTGTAATAACAGGTGCTGCTCTTAGTTCTATAGAAGGAGACGGAACAAAGGTTATTGCAGTACGTTATAAAGATCGCAATGCTAATAATGGTGAAAATAGTGAGAAAATTTTGCACACAGACGGCGTGTTTGTTCAAATTGGTTTAATGCCAAATACTAAATGGATTTCAAACAAACTAAGCTTAAATAATCGTTCGGAAATAGTAACAGATAGAAAAGGGTGCACGAGTGTTCATGGCATTTTTGCTGCTGGCGATTGCACAGATGAGCCTTATAAGCAAATTGTTACAGCATATGGATCTGGAGCAAACGCGGCTCTTAGTGCATTCGACTATCTAATTAGAAATGTGTAAAACTAGATTAACTTTTAACGCATAAGCTTTTGATACTTAAAATTTATATATATTATATTCTTACTACTTTTAATAAGAAAGATGATTACGTGAACATTAAATCACTTGAATACTTAATTGCTTTTGCAAAAGAGGAAAGTTTTACAAAAGCAGCTGAACGTATGCACGTTTCTCAACCAACGTTGTCTACGCAAATTAAAAAGTTAGAAGATTTGCTTGGAGTTTGTCTTATTGAAAGAACTCCTGGAAAGCAAATTCTAACTCCAGCAGGCAGAGAAGTCGTGTATTATGCAAAGCGTATTCATGCCGACGTTTCAAGTATTTATCAAGCAGCAAGGCGATTAGAAGACCCATGGTCATCTACTATAGTTTTAGGCGTTTTTCCAACATTATGCCCTTATCTTTTGCCAAGAATAATGCCAGTTTTGCGTAAAGTTAAGCCGAATTTTAATATTCGATTTGTTGAAGAAAAGTCTGCTAGCCTTGTAGAAATGTTGCATAGTGGTCAGATTGATGGCGCAATATTAAGCGAGCAATTAAATGAATCTTCTTTGAAAGTAAAACATATTTTTGACGAGGACTTTTTATTGGCTGCTTCTACAAATTCGCAGTTTGGTCATGAAAAAACTCCGATTGATGTTTCGCAATTGTCTAGCCAAAAAGTGCTACTTTTAGAAGATGGTCATTGCATGCGTAGAAGCATGATAGATGTATGTCAAAAAGTTGGTGCAAAACAGTCTGAATTTTATGCTACGTCTTTGGAAACCTTACGATACATGGTTGTTGGAAGTAAAGATGTGACTTTGCTTCCGCGTCTTTCTATTCTTCCTCCAATTGTTCAGCCATCAGGATTAACAATTCGCGAGTTTAAAGATCCAAAACCATATCGTTCGCTGTATTTAAACTGGAGAGCAGCTTCTCCAGTGGATCAAATTATGGACGGTTTAGCTAAGATTATTTCTGGTGCATGCGTGAATTTGCATAAGTGAAGTTAATAAAATTTATATTTTTAAACTTTAAAAGCAATTAAAGCATTCACATGTTAGATTAAAACAAGATTGAAATGAAATATAATTTGATTTTGTTCTAAAAGAGTTAAAACATATTCTACTTCTAATTGTGTTTTTCGAACCGATAATCAGCTATACTTAAAATGTTTGAGTAAGAATAAATGCAACACGTATGGAAATCACTTAAATATTTAGTTTTACGGGTTTTACGAAAATAGTAGTTGGCTTTAAAACGAAAGAACGAGGAATATGCAAGACGAAGTGCAATCTAGCAAGAAAATAGATTCTGCCGAAAGTAGTGAAAAAAATCGCTCAGATATTGCAGATGATAGTATGCAGATTGTGCAGGAAACCATTAAAACATTGTGGGAAAATAGAGAATCTATTCCAGTTAGGATATTTTCTAAAAAGCATATTTTTAAAGATTTTCCAATGATGCCAAAAAACGTAAAGTTAGGTTGGATTAAACTTTCTGGGAAAAAACATGGTATAGCTATTGGATTATTCAATGATGATTGCAAACGTTTTCGTCAGCTTGCTGTTGCAGATTTTGAAGGTCGTGTTTATACAGGACATGACATTTCTATTGAAGATACGATGGAAAGAATACCAGAGTTATCTTTTGTAGAACAAAATTCTATGACTCTTAAAGATTCGTTACGTTTCTATGGTGTTGATGATAGGAAAATTACTCATGCGAGTCATGCGCGTAAAAAAGTAAATTCAATCAATAAAAATAATCGTGAATCTGATTTAGTTGTTATAAGAGGAGATGTAGTTGTTCAGCTATCACAAGATGAAGGCATGCAATGGGTATCATCTTGGATTCGTAAAGTTAATGACAAAAAAGAAGCATATACTCTTGAAGAAACTAGAGTTTTGCTTCCTGACAGACTCCGTTGCAATCTTTCATACTGCGATGCTATTTCAACATCTTTCTTTGCATCGTTCTTTATTCCAGATATAACTAGAGCGTTTAGCGGTTTCGGATCTGGCAATATTTTTAGGCGTCTTACAAAGGAAGCCCCTCTTGGAGCTATTAGAAGAAGCATTATGGATTCAAAAGTGGCGGAAAAAGCAGGTTTGCGTGTTTCGTCAATGGAAAAATATTTTGCTTATCTTATGTTAGATTCTGGCGCTTTAGAACATAGTGGTCCGCTTGAAGCTGTTCATGGAGCAGAACGCTTACATTTGCAAAAGTCGCAAGTTTCAGACGCTAATTTCCTAGTATGGGATGATTCTTTAGAAGCAAAAGCTGCGTTGAAAGTATTGCGAATAGAAGGTGCTATTAACCGTTTCCAGTCCATTAGTAGTTGTTTAGAAGAAAATTGCGCTAATGGCGGTAATTTAACGGAAAATTCTGTAAACTTTGGTCAAATATCTGAAATAGATTTATCGTTTATAGAAGATCCAGCGTTTTGTGCTAACGGCGAATTGGATATGAATAGTTTTGGTAATCCTTTACAAGACGACAATATTCGCCCATTAATGCACTTGTGGAATACTGCAAAAAAATCTAACGACCTTTATATTTACAAGTCAGATGGATCTTCTAATTGCGAATGGTCTTATAGGCAAAGATTATCTGGATTAATTAGAAGTCTTTATTTACCATTTAGGTTTGATACTGATTTTCGCTCTAATCTAGAAGACGGTAATGTTGCATTAGCATTTATGGCAACTGGCAGTTCGATGATGCCGACTAGAAGATTTGATTCTGCTAACCAAAAATGGATTACTTTAACTAATGCAGATAAGTCTCGTATGACAACTGATTACAATCTTCGACTTGGAATAATCATGGCAACCCTTGCATTTGGAACAAGTGAAGAAGTACAGAATGTATCTATAAGATTAGATTCAATAGGCTTAGAAGAAATGGTTGCTGCTCAAGATGATGCTATGAGTAAAATCCTAAATCAAACAATTAATGCTTTGAATAATATGAATCGTGAGGCAGCTCGTTCTAAAGGCGATCCTAAAGATGGAGATATTCATGGAGATGTTAATAACGGACTAGCGAATGTGCAAGATTTACAAAACTTCACTAATCATACTATTCTTCACGAAGATGAAGTGACTGTGCCTGATAGTAGTAATAAAGCCACCAGTAGCAAATCGATAAATTCTAGTGATAGCTACAGTGATACTGAGATTAGTGATAGCAATACGAACGATATTGGATCAGATCCTATTGAACCTAATCCTATGGATGCTTTTAGCAAATACCCAACTGTAAAGTCTTTATTGACAGTCACATTCAATCGTGAATCTTTTATAAAACATATTCGTGCAAATGGGTTGAATAATCCTCTTGGCGCATACAAAAAATTTAACGCAAATATGAAAATAGATGAAGAAGGCGCATTAAACCCGATTGAACCAAGCTTTGATCTGAGAGATAGTTGTTTTTCTCCTCATGGAGCACAGGAGGAACCTGAGTTTTCAGATGTAATTTTTGACATCAAATCTCAAAAAACATTAGGTACTACCAACTCTAAAGGTCTTTCAATTCAAAGAGAAGATTTATTACAACAGGCTGTTGCGGATTTTCATCACATATCGTCAGAAGTAATGATATCTAATGCAGAAAAAGCTCGTATGGCAATGGATATTGTGGAAAGTATTGACGATCCAGAATTAAATGAGAAAGCAAATCTTATAACAAGCGCTTTAATAGACGAAAAAGAAATACCCGAAATATCTTTTAAAGTTTCAAAAGATATTTATAATATGAGACTTCATGCTCATGAGCAATTTATGAGTGGAGACTTGGAAAATGCCATCGAAGAATACGAAAATGCAGTAAAACATTTCGATTCCATGTTTTCCTTCAACGATGTTGTACCAAGATACTTTAATTCCTACGCAGAGCGAGTTGTATACAATCGAATATTTGCAACCCAAAATGAACGTATGATACTTATACCAGATGGTCTTTTTTACGCGCATATGGAGTTAGCAGACTTACTAACTCAACTCAGCAGGCATGAGGATGCACTAAAACACTTAAACACAATGGTTTCATACGCTCCAACATATGTTATTTCTCATCTCAAGTTAGCTTCACAGCTTACGGAGAAAGAAGATTGGACTTCTGTAGAAGCAGTGTGTCTAAACGCATTACCAGTATGCTTTGATAGAGAAGACGCTGCTTTTATATATTACAGACTTGCTTACGCAGAGTGGATGCAAGATAATTTCCCTCTTGCTGTAGCATCATATAAAATGGCAGACAATTTATCTTCTGGAAAAATTGAGTCTATTGAAATAGAGCTTGATGAATTACTGAGCCGTATGCAGTCACAGTGCATTCCAGCTCCTAATGATATGTCTCAAGTAGAAGAAGTTTTAAAAATAAACAATGTTCCAAAATGGCCAGATGTTGAAGCTTATGAGATTATTGATGAAGCTGCAAAAATAACAGTAAACGAGGGAATGTTTGTTATTGCACGAACGCTTTCCGTTGCAAGAGCAAGAATGCTGTTCAGCAACAATTCATCAGATAACGTTGTCCAAATGCAGTTTTTGCGCTCGCTTAACTCATAAACAACTCTTATTAAATAGTAATTATAATCAGTTATTGACTCCTGTCTGGTAGATAGGATAGTTAAAAGGTTTTGAAGGGAAAGCTTATGATTGCGTATAATAGCGATAAGTCGTCACACGCAGTTGGAGAACAATTATCTCTTTTCGACGATTTTGATGATTCGCTAAATACTGATAAATCAAGTGTTAACAACGATTCATTATCTTCAAGCATTAGCACAGTCGATAATCAAAACCAAAATGTTCATGAGCCAGGCGAGAACAATACATCTAACACATCACACGAGTTTAGTTCAACTACAGATTTTAATGATTGGATTTCTAAATTAGAGACAACAGATGTAGACGCTATTGCATTATCTAAGCTAGAACCTTCACTTTTAACAAGCGAGCAAGCTGCTAGATTATGGGCAAAATTAGCTGCTTGGGCTCAATCAGATCAGATAGCTTATTATGTTGATGATTCACCAAGTAGTTCTGACGCTGCTTATGACACAAGAATGCGAGTTTTAAGCTCACTAGAATCTACATTCCCAATATTAGATACGCCTCAATCACCAACACATAGAGTTGGTGGAACTTTTTCGAACGATTTTGCGTCAGTTAAACATCCATCAAGAATGATGAGTTTAGATGATGTATTCTCATTAGAAGAGCTAAAATCTTGGTACGATAGCATTATTCGCGATTTAAAATGGCCCCAAAATAAGCCATTGCCAATGACATGCGAAGTAAAAATCGATGGACTTGCGTTAAATCTCATATACAGAAATGGAACTTTGGAACAAGGACTAACTCGAGGAGATGGCGTTACTGGAGAAGACATATCTCTGAATGTAAGAACAATCGAAGAAATACCGACTCAGCTTAAATGCGAAAATTCAGACGATATTCCAGAATTTGTGGAAATTCGTGGTGAAGTTTTTATGAAATGGGCGGATTTTAGAAAGCTTAATATTGAGCAAGAAGATTTAGGAAAGCCTGCTTTTGCTAATCCAAGAAACGCTGCTGCAGGGTCTTTAAGACAAAAGGATCCTAGAATCACTGCAACAAGAAGATTAAGCTTTATAGCGCATGGATTAGGTGATTTAAAGTGGAAAGATTCAGTAAAAAATGATTCTGAGCATAAATCACATAAGCAAACATCGTTTAATCAGTCGGACGCATACGAGCTGTATAAAAAATGGGGGATACCCGTATCTCCTTATACTCGCAAAGTTACGTCTTTTGAACAAATAGAAGATATGATTGAATACTATGGAGAACACAGAAACTCTATTATTCATGCCTTAGATGGAATTGTAGTTAAAGTAGACGATCGTGCTTTGCAAAGAGAACTAGGGTCTACATCTAGAGCACCAAGATGGGCAATTGCGTACAAGTATCCTCCAGAAGAAGTAAATACTGTTCTTAAAGACATTGTTGTTCAAGTAGGAAGAACAGGTAGAGTCACTCCTGTTGCTGTTTTGGACCCAGTAACTGTTGCAGGATCTACAATATCGCGCACAACATTGCATAATCCTTACGAAGTTGAGCATAAAGGTGTGCTTATAGGCGATACTGTTGTTGTTCGTAAAGCTGGCGATGTTATACCAGAATTAGTTGGTCCAGTACTAAAGTATAGGGATGGAAATGAAAGCAAATTACGCAAATTTGTTATGCCAGAGTATTGCCCATCATGCGGATCTAAGCTTGCACCTGCTAAAGAGGGAGACAAGGATATTCGTTGTCCAAATGTAGAAAACTGCCCAGCACAATTAACAGAGAGAATAATTAATCTTGCATCGAGGCACGCATTCGACATTGAAAATCTTGGAGAATCTTCTGCACTAGCTTTAACAAATCCAGAAGATTCTAGACCTACAACTGCAGAGGTCTATCATCCTGATATTGACAAAATAGTAATTCAGCGCGGATCTTCTTTGCAACCAACTATTCCAGAATCTGTGTTTGATCTTCCAAAATCTCAAGAACCTGTTATAAGAAGCGAAGCGGATATTTTTAACATTACTGCAGCCGATTTGCGAAATATTAAAGTTTGGAAAGAAATACCTCTTGTTGAAGAATGGAAAGAATTAGGAAAAGACGGAAAATTAAAGAAAAGAACTAAAAAAATAGGCGGATCTGGATTGTGGAGACAGGTTTCTGCATTCTGGACTAGACCTTTAGAAGCTACAAGAAGAAAATCCAATGATGATTCCAACAGTGATGAGCTTAAGGAATCTTTAAATCCAGATTACCCAATATTTGAAGTTCCTTCTGACGCTTATGTAATAAGGTTAGTTGAAAAGAAAATTCGTAAAAATAATGTTCTTCAAACAGTGAGTGTTCCTGAATACACTCGTCCAAGCGAAACAACAAGAGCAATGTTAGAAGAAATAGTTCAAAAGGGTAAGTCTGCAACACTTTGGCGTGTGCTAGTGGCTTTGTCTATTCGTAGACTTGGTCCGCCTACAGCAAGACTAATAGCGGCAAGATTTGGTTCAATTGAGAATATTTCTAAAGCATCTGTTGAAGATTTAACACAAATTGATGGAGTTGGTCCAGAAATTGCTCAAGCTGTATACGATTGGTTTGAAAAATCGAAGAATCCTCAAGATTGGCGTAGTGAAGTTTTACGTAAATGGAATGAAGCCGGAGTAGTTGGATCTTCTGACTCTTCTAATGCGGACAGTATCGAACAGACTCTTAGTGGCAAAACGGTTGTTGTTACAGGATCATTAGAAGGCTTTACCAGAGATTCAGCTAAAGAAGCTATTTCTTCTAGGGGAGGAAAAGCAGCCTCTTCTGTTAGCAAAAAGACGTATTGCGTTATTGTAGGAGAAAATGCTGGTTCTAAAGCCACTAAAGCAGAAGAACTTGGTATACCTATGCTAGATGAGAATCAATTTAAGATTTTGCTTAATACTGGCAGTATTGAATCTGCTCTAGATAGCAAATACGAACTTGATTTTAAGAACGAATCGTAAAAGTTAAAAATGAGCAGCACTATTGAACTCGAAACTCGCATTTACGATCTATTAGGAAGTGTTATTGATCCAGAATTAGGTCGTTCAGTTACTGAACTAAATATGGTAACTGGCATACACGTAAGTGGAAAACAAAATGTCACTAGTGTATGCGATTTTGATAATTCTTATCCAACTTATGATGTGACTATAAGCATAGAACTTACTGTTCCAGATTGTCCTCTAGCACAAGTAATTACACAGAGAATTCAATCAGCTGTAAAAAAATATCCTAATGCAAATCTTGTTCCTCACGTAAATATAAGCGCTATGAGTAAGGATAAGCTTGCAAAACTTGTTTCGGATTTGAAAGAGGAACGTAAAGAAAATCCTTTTAATAAAAATGGCGTTAAAACAAGAATTTTTGCTATAGCATCTGGAAAAGGGGGAGTTGGAAAGTCTTCCATAACTGCCAATTTAGCAGCCACTTTCGCGGCTCTTGGATACAAAACAGCAGCAATAGATGCAGACGTTTATGGATTTTCTCTACCGCGTATGTTTGGTGTTACAAGTCAGCCTACTAATTTGAATGGCATGCTTATGCCAGTGGAAGCTTGGGGAGTTAAACTGATTTCTATTGGAATGTTTGCTGGAACAGATCGTGCGATTTTGTGGCGTGGTCCTCGCTTGCAACGTTCTCTTGAACAGTTTCTTTGCGACGTTTGGTGGGCAGACCCAGATGTGCTTCTTTTAGATTTGGCGCCTGGAACTGGAGATATGGCTCTGGCTGTTGCTCAATCATTGCCTAATGTGGAGCTTGTGGT
Source organism: Gardnerella sp. KA01002 (assembly GCF_049244015.1). Taxonomy (NCBI): domain Bacteria; kingdom Bacillati; phylum Actinomycetota; class Actinomycetes; order Bifidobacteriales; family Bifidobacteriaceae; genus Gardnerella; species Gardnerella sp. KA01002. Next base: position 820,771 of record NZ_CP058365.1, on the reverse strand, counting down.
TGTTACAACTCCTCAGCCTAGTGCTTCAGATGTTGCCGTTAGAGCAGGTCTTATGGCGTTGCAAATTCCAGTTAATGTGCGTGGAGTTGTAGAAAATATGAGTTGGTTTGAAAATAATGGAGCGCGCTTGGAAATCTTTGGTTCAGGTGGCGGAAAACGCGTTAGTGACCAGCTTTGTAAAGCTCTTGGTAAGAATGTGCCTCTTTTAGCACAAATTCCATTAGATACGAGTATTAGAGAAATTGGAGAGTCTGGCAGACCTGCGGTTTTTAAAAAGGATGGAAGCCTAGCTAATTCACAATTATCTAACACCTTTATTCAACTTGCTAAAGCTTTAATGGAAACTGTTAAATAAAACTATTAAATATGGGGTTACTTAAAAATTAAGTAACCCCATATTTAAATGATTAATGATTAATTACTTAATAGCATTCAACCATTGTTCTTTTGTAGCTTTTTCAGCCTGAAGCTTAGCCTTACGCTTTGCATCTTTTTCACTTGCAATTTTAGAATCAAGTTCCTCGAGCTGAGCCTTCAATTGCGTAGCAAAACTAGACTTACGAGCGTCTGCCTCTGGGTCAGCATCTTTCCAAGCAGCATCTTCAACAGCCTTAATCTTCTTATCCACATCATTTAAGCGGGATTCAATTCTGCGCATATCTTCGCGTGGAACAAAACCAATCTTGTCCCATTCTTCTTGAATCTCAGACAACGCTTTGCGAGCTGCTTTTGCTGCTTCTTCATCTTTAACAGGAAGAAGAGCTTCTGCCTTAACAAGCAAAGCTTCCTTCTTGGAAAGATTTTCTTTTTCACCAGCATTCATCTTTTCTCTATCTTCTTGACGAGCATGATAGAATGTGTCTGCAGCTTCACGGAACTTAGCCCATAACTCATCGTCGTGCTGACGACCAGCATTTCCAGCCTTCTTCCAGCGATCCATCAAAGCATTAAACTTCATAGAAGTCTCACGCCATTTAGTTGATTCCTTCAAGCTTTCAGCTTCAGCAATAATGGCTTCCTTAATTTCTTTAGCAGTATTTCTTTCAGTATCACGCTCCTTAACCCAAGCGTTGCGTGCTTGAGTGAAAGCAGAACGAGCTTTAGAAAATCGCTGCCACAAAGCGTCAGCATCCGCCTTATTGAGATGAATCGTAGTGCGCTGATGTTGCTGCCACTTGTCAAACAGGGAACGAAGCTTATCTGAAAGCGAGCGCCAATTTGTAGAATCACCTATTTGAGCAACTAACGTTTCTGCCTGTTCAACAATAGCAGTACGTTCTTTAAGAGCTTTATCTAATTCATCTTTGCGAGCTTTTGCAAGTTCTTCTTTTTTAGACGCAGCCTTAGCTTGCAATTCGGCGTGTCGAGCATTCAAAGCAGCGATGTCTCCAACTACCGATGGTTCCTTAAGATCCGCCTCTAAAGTAGCTAAAGTCTCATCAATTTCCTTAGGTCTCACATTAGACGATTCAAGTCTTTTTTCGAAGAGATCAAGCTTGATCTTTAAGTCAAGATAACGATGTACGTAGAAAGTCAAAGCATCCTCTGGAGTACCAGTAGAATACTGACCCACTTCGCGTTCGTCAGCTCCTTCACGAACATAAACGTTTCCATTTTCATCAACTCGCCCAAAGGTTTTAGCGGTTTTAACATCTTCGTCGCTATACGAGATAGTTGGAACCGCAGCAACAACGCGAGCCTTGTTAGCAAAGTTTGCAGGCGACGGCGCATGCGGCTTTGGGGTAGTTTGTTTAGTAGTTTCTTCAGGTTTAGTCTGTTCGGTCACGGGTCGACTCCTTACAGCAAATGCACGGTAACAGTGTTACGAATAAGTATGACGGTAAGCCATGATTTTTCCGCAACATAACCTATTATAGTGGACATGGTACAAGGCTCATCAATATCTGGTTTTCCAGAGTGGCTTCCTAGTGAGCGCGCTGTTGAACAGCGTGTTATGGACACATTGCGGGAAGTATTTGAATTAAATGGTTTTATAGGCATTGAAACTCGTGCTGTTGAGCAGGGTTCAAGTCTGTTAAAAAAAGGCGAAACTAGCAAAGAAATATATCTTTTGTCTAGATTGCAAGAGGTGGGGCATGAAAGCGACACTCCTGTTGAAAATCGAATAGGTTTGCATTTTGATTTAACAGTTCCTCTTAGTCGTTATGTTGTTGAACACACTGGCGATTTAGCTTTTCCTTTTAAACGCTGGCAGATGCAAAAAGTTTGGCGCGGCGAACGTCCGCAAGAAGGACGCTTCCGTGAATTTGTTCAAGCAGATATTGATGTTGTGGGGAATGGTGATTTGCCGTCTCACTACGAAGTAGAGCTTCCTCTTGTTATGGTAGAAGCACTTGAACGTTTGCGCGAATTTGGATTACCTAAAGCCACTGTTCACGCCAATAATCGTAAGCTTTCTGAAGGTTTTTATCGAGGTATTGGTTTAAGCGATATTGAGGGAGTTCTTCGAGAAATCGACAAACTCGACAAAATTGGCGCTGAAGAAGTTGCTAAGCTTTTGGTAAAAGAGTGCGGAGCTACGGACTCCCAAGCTGCTGCATGCTTAGAATTGGCTGAACTTACTGCTGAAACAGGAGATGAGTTGAAGTCTCGTTTCGATGAATTATGCGATAAGCATGATATTTCTCGCAGTGAAGATAACGAATCGTACACTTTAGCTTCACAAGGTGTTGAAACTCTTGCAATGATTGTGGACGATGCAGCAAAAATTCGTCCAGGTGCTGTTGTGGCAGATTTGAAGATTGCGCGAGGATTGGATTATTACACTGGCTCTGTGTATGAAACATTCTTGGATGGTGCTGAATCCCTTGGATCAATCTGCTCTGGCGGACGCTACGACAATCTTGTTTCTCAAGGTAATAAAAAGTATCCAGGCGTAGGTCTTTCTATAGGACTTTCGCGTTTACTTTCTTATATGCTTCACACAGCTGGTGCCACTGTTTCCCGTGTTTCTCCTGCTGCAGTATTGGTGGCAGTTTGGAATGAGGAAGATAGGTCTGCTTGTAACGAGATTGCTCGAAAGCTTCGTGCTAGAGGAATTGCTGCCGATGTCTCTCCAAGTGCAGCAAAACTTGGTAAGCAGATAAAATATGCAGATAAGTTAGGTATTCCTTATGTGTGGTTCCCAGCTGATAGTGCAGATTCTGAATCTAACCATGATGAAGTGAAGAATATTATTACTGGGGAACAAGTTTCTGCAGACGCCACGTCTTGGCAACCAGATACTGTTTATGCCCGGCAGACTGTTTCTTGCGCTCAATAATTTGCTTTATATTTTAAGAATATATTTTGCAATATTTGAACGCGCGATTCATGCGGTAAACTATTAAAGTCAAAACAAAAATTAACAAAATTATTTAAACAAGGAAGTGGACTTATGAGCCAGACGGCGTATCGCACACACCATGCCGTTGAAGTGACTGAGACCTTGGTCGGACAGAACGTAACCATTGCTGGTTGGGTTGATCGTCGCCGTGATCACGGTGGCGTCGCTTTCGTAGATGTTCGTGACAACACAGGTTTAGTGCAGGTTGTTATTTACGATGAGGAAACTGCGCGACCATTGCGTAGTGAATTTGTTGTTCAGGTTACTGGCGAAGTTCGCCTGCGTCCAGATGGCAATGAAAATGACCATTTAGCAACAGGAAAAATCGAAATCGTTGCGAATAAAATGACAATTCTCGCTAAGTCCGATGCGTTACCATTCCAGGTTTCTACAGCATTGGAAAACGAGTCTGAAAACAAGCTTCCTAGCGAAGATGTTCGTTTGAAGTATCGTTATCTTGATTTGCGCCGCCCATCAATGCAGCGTAATCTAAAGCTTCGCTCTGATATGGCTAAGGCAGCTCGTCACGCTTTGGAAGATATGGACTTTACAGAAGTAGAAACACCAACGTTTATTAAGTCCACTCCAGAAGGCGCTCGCGACTTTGTTGTTCCAGCACGTTTGGTTCCAGGCTCTTGGTACGCTCTTCCACAGTCTCCTCAGCTTTTAAAGCAGTTGCTTATGGTTTCTGGTGTTGAACGCTACTATCAGCTTGCTCGCTGCTATCGTGATGAAGATTTCCGTGCTGATCGTCAGCCTGAGTTCACTCAGCTTGATATGGAAATGAGCTTTGCAAGCCAAGAAGATGTTATGGCTATGGCAGAGCGCGTTATTGCTGCTATTTGGAAGGAAGCTGGTCACGAGATTACTCTTCCTTTGCCTCGAATCACTTGGCAGGAAGCTATGGATAAGTACGGTTCCGACAAGCCTGATTTGCGTTTTGGAAACCCACTTATTGAGTTGACTGACTTCTTTAAGAACACTCCATTCCGCGTGTTCCAAGCTCCTTATGTTGGCGCTGTGCTCTTTAAGGGCGGTGCAGATACACCTCGTCGTCAGTTTGACGCATGGCAGGATTGGGCTAAGCAGCGTGGAGCTAAGGGCTTGGCTTATGTAGTCTTTGGTGAAGATGGTGAGCTCAAAGGCCCTGTTGCTAAGAATCTTAGCGAAGAAGAGCGTGCAGGACTTAAGGAAGCTGTTGGTGCGCAAGATGGCGATGCTGTATTCTTTGCAGCAGGAAGCCGTGAATCTTCTCAGCTTTTGCTTGGTGCAGTTCGTGTAGAGCTTGCAAGCCGCGCAGGATTACTTCACCCAGATGAGTTTGCTTTCACTTGGGTTGTTGACTTCCCATTGTTTAAGCGCACAGATGATCCAGACGATGATGATGTTGCTGTTGGACACTCAAAGTGGACTTCTATGCATCATCCGTTTACAATGCCATCTGCTGATTGGATTGATAAGTTCGATAAAGATCCAGAGCATGCAATGAGTGATTCTTACGATATCGTGTGCAACGGTAACGAGATGGGCGGCGGATCCGTTCGTATTCACCGCGACGATATTCAAGATCGCGTGCTTGATGTTCTTGGAATCGACAAAGCGGAAGCAGAAGAAAAGTTCGGCTTCTTGCTTGAAGCCTTTAAGTACGGTGCTCCACCTCACGCTGGTATTGCTTTGGGCTGGGATCGTACTGCTGCAATTCTTGCAGGCGCAAGCTCGATTCGCGACGTAATCGCCTTCCCTAAGGCTGGCGGCGGACGCGACCCTCTAACTGGCGCTCCTGCTCCAATTTCTGACGAACAACGTGCTGAAACTGGCGTCGATTACGATCCAGAAGAAGACGAGTAATTGTAAATATAATAGAATGCAATAATTTACAATTTAAATATTGCTAATAAATGCCGTTAAGTTGTGTGATTGTATTAGGAAATCCGCACTTAACGGCATTTTTAAACTAAAATTAACATTTTGGTATCATTTTTATTGTTTTCCGTAACTTTATAAGCGTTTAAAAGTAACTATTACGATAAACGCATGTAACAAAAGAACATTAGAATCCTTTTTATGGATACTAAATTAAACAACACAAAAAAAGTAGCACAGCCGTTGGTGGAACTTAGCCATGTTGAAAAACACTACGGTAAGCTTCACGTTTTAAAAGATATTAACTTGACTGTTAATAAAGGCGAAGTGCTTGTTATTATTGGACCTTCTGGTTCTGGCAAGTCAACAATGTGCAGGACGATTAATCGTCTTGAAACTATTGACTCTGGAGACATTCGCATTGATGGTAAGCCTCTTCCTCAAGAGGGAAAAGAACTTGCCGCATTGCGTGCAGAAGTAGGAATGGTGTTCCAGTCTTTTAATCTTTTTGCAAACAAGACGATTCTAGAAAACGTTACGCTTGCTCCTATTAAGGTTCGTCATATGGAGCAGCAAGAAGCAGAAAGTTTGGCAATGGATCTTCTTGCTAGAGTTGGTGTTGATAATCAAGCTAACAAAATGCCTTCTCAGCTTTCTGGAGGTCAGCAGCAGCGAGTGGCAATTGCTCGCGCGCTTGCAATGCATCCAAAGGTTATGCTTTTTGATGAGCCTACATCTGCGCTTGATCCAGAAATGGTTAACGAAGTTCTTGATGTTATGGTTGAGCTTGCAAAAGAAGGAATGACCATGATTTGCGTTACTCACGAGATGGGTTTTGCACGTAAAGCTGCAGACAAAATCGTGTTTATGGCAGATGGCAGAATTCTTGAGCAAAATACACCAGAAGAGTTCTTTGAAAATCCAAAGACAGACAGAGCAAAAGACTTCCTTTCAAAGATTTTGACTCATTAATTTGACTCGTTTTTAAATCATTAATAGCGATTTTTTAAATCTTTAAGAGGTAGTTATGAAATATTTACACAATATTGCGCTTAAGTGTAAGCGTTACAAACTGGGATTAAGACATACATATCGCGCAATTTTATCTATGATTTGCGCATTGTGCTGCGTTCTACCACTTAGCGCTTGCAGTAAAAATAGTCGCAACGATGTAATACGCATTGGCATTAAGTTTGATCAGCCTGGTCTTGGCTTTAAAAAGTCTGGAACTTACGTTGGTTTTGATGTAGACGTTGCAAAGTACGTTGCCAAAAAGTTGGGTTACTCCGAAGATAGGATTGTTTGGAAGGAATCGCCTTCAAAACAGCGTGAAGCAATGCTTCAAAATGGCGATGTAGATATGATTGTTGCAACATATTCTATAACAGATGCTAGAAAAAACACTGTTTCTTTTGCTGGACCATACTTTATTGCAGGTCAAGATTTATTAGTTCGCAAAGACGAGCATAAAGTAAGCGGTCCAGACGATTTAGACGGAAAGCGTTTATGCTCAGTAACTGGTTCTACGTCTGCAATAGTTATTAAAGAGAAGTACTCTTCAAAAGTTCAACTTATGCAACAGCCTGGCTATGCAGAATGTGCAACAGCATTATTCTCTGGAATCGTAGACGCTGTTACAACAGACGATATTATTCTCGCTGGTCTTGCTACAGCATCTAGAGGCAGACTAAAGCTTGTTAGTAAGCCATTTACTGAAGAGCACTACGGCATTGGCATTAAAAAAGGAAACACTAAGCTAGCTAAGCGCATTAATAATGCTCTTAAAGACATGATTAAAAATGGTTCATGGAAAAGAGCTTTAGACGATAACATGCGCGGAACTGGTTTTAAGCCAAACGCAAAGTATAATCCGCCAGTACCAAATGAGGGGGAGGAGTAAAATGCAAGACTTTGTGCAATTATTTACTTCATACAATATTCCAGGAGCATTCTTGGTGAATATTGAAATCACATTGTGGAGCGTGCTTTTTTCAACGATTCTTGGTGTGATTCTAGTTATGATGAGGATTTGCCCAATTCATTCGCTTCGAATTATTGCAAGCGCATACGTTGAGTTCTTTAAGAATATGCCTCTAACAATAATCATGGTATTTATGGTTCTTGGCGTGTATGCTCAGCTAAAGCTCGGTTTTTCAACTGTTTTTAGCGTAAACTTCTTCTGGCTTGCTATAGCTGGCTTGAGTTTTTACACTTCAGCATTTGTTTGCGAATCTTTAAGATCTGGCTTAAACACTGTACCTTTGGGTCAAGCAGAAGCATGTAGGGCGCTTGGGCTTAACTTCTTCCAATCAGCTTTTAATGTGATTTTGCCTCAAACATTTTGCGGATCTGTAGCACCTCTTGGAAACACTTTTATTGCGTTGCTTAAAAATTCCACTGTTGCTGCAGCTGCATCTGTTGCGACTGAAACATCTACTCTTATGAGTGAGATGATTGAAAGGCATGCAGATTTGATTGTTCCAATCTTTTTGATTTTTGCGTGCGGATACATTGTGTTGATTATTCCAATCGGTATTTTCACAACTTATTTGTCTAATAAGCTTGCGGTTAGAAGGTGATGAAAATGGCAAAAAAACAAGAAAAATCTCTGTTATTTGATGCGCCTGGGCCTAAGGCTTTAAAAAAGATTCGCATTGCAAATATTGTTGCGTGCGTTGTGTTTGCGCTTATTGTTATTGCTTTGCTTTTAAGACTTAGCAATCCTCCCGAAGGCGAAAATCAGCTTTCGTGGGATTTGTGGAATCCAGCTGTGGAATCGGAAGCGTGGACTGATTTTTATCTTCCAGGATTGTGGATGACTCTTAAAGCTTCACTTCTTGCTGTTGTAGGCTCAATAGTTTTTGGACTCTTGTTTGGTCTTTTAAGACTATTGCCTAGCTTGATTCTTCGTAGCATTTCTGCCGTTGTAGTTGAGTTTTGCCGAGCTGTTCCAGTGCTTTTGCTTATGATCTTCCTTTGGAGAGGATTTGCGTTTGCTGGAATAAGTGGCGCGTCTTACTGGGCCGTTGTGTTGTCTTTGATTTTGTACAACGGTTCCGTGGTCGCAGAGCTAGTTCGATCTGGCGTTGGAAATCTTCCTAACGGTCAGCGTGAAGCGTCTTTAGCTCTTGGACTATCTCAATATCAGTCTTTAACACAAATCGAAATGCCACAAGCTATATTCGCAATGCTTCCAGCAGCTGTAACTCAGCTTGTTGTCGTGTTAAAAGACACTGCATTGGGTTCCATAATCATGTACACTGATTTGCTCCAAGAATCTAGACGACTTGGATCAATGTACTTTAATATTTTGCAAACTTTGACTGTTGCTGCAGTTGTGTACTTCTTGATTTGCTGGGCGCTTTCTTGGTTTGCTGAATGGCTCCCATCAAAGCTTAGTAGCAGAACGGCAGCTCCGACTGAACCAGAACCTGTTGCGCCAATCGCAATTATGGATCCTTCTAACGTGAATCAGATTGCTGTTGCTAAGGAAGTTAAAGAGCTTCCGTACGGTGGAACTCCTAGAAAGTACCACGTGCATCACCGCGGTACAAACGCTTCTATTCACCATTGGCGTCGTACTCGTTACTTGCAAGGCTACGATGAGCATCATCTAGAAACTGGTGACGAGAATTTAGATGATAGTCAAAATACTAACCAAGATAAAAATAATAAAAAGCATGATTAATTCTAATTTTTAGATTAATTATAATAGCGCAATGGGTTTGATTCCGCCTGTTGTGCTATTTTTTTGATTTTTAGTAATAAAATCCATTCACCTTGTTTGCAACATATAGATTGAATAGATAAACTATTAAACATAATGCATACAAGGAGGCTGTCTTAAATGGGCGACACTTTTGAATTGTCCGCTGCAAAGATGCGCGAACAAGGTATGAGTGAGATTGCGATTAATCAATTTGCGCATCTTTATGACTCGTGGATTAATGATAAGTCTGGTGAATTTATTCGCGAAAACACTGTAGAGCCTATTAAGAGTGTTCCAAATTTTCACGAAATTTATGAGACTATTGATCATGATAAAGCTGTAAACGCTTTTGCAAAAACAGCGTTTATTAAGCTTAATGGTGGTTTGGGAACGTCTATGGGATTGTCGTGCGCAAAATCTTTGTTGCCTGTCCGTAGGCACAAAGCTCGACAAATGCGATTTATAGATATAATAATCGGTCAGGTTCTTACAGCACGCCAACGCTTAGGTGTTGATTTACCTCTTATTTTTATGAACTCTTTCCGCACATCTAAAGATACATTACAAGTGCTGAAGCGTAATCGTAAATTTTCTCAAGAAAACATTCCTGTTGAAATTATTCAGCATCAAGAACCGAAATTGCTAGAGGAAACCTGTGAGCCAGTTTCTTATCCAGAAGATCCTGAGTTAGAGTGGTGTCCTCCAGGTCATGGAGATATTTTCTCTACAATTTGGGAATCAGGATTGTTAAACGTTTTGAAGAAAAATGGTATTGAATATTTATTTATTTCAAATTCAGATAATTTAGGCGCTAGACCTTCTCGTACTCTTGCTCAGCACTTTGAAAACACGGGTGCTTCAATAATGATTGAGGTTGCTAAGCGTACTCAAGCCGATCGTAAAGGTGGTCATATTGTTAGAGATCTCGAAACTGGAAGAATGATGCTTCGAGAAATGACTCAAGTTCATCCAGAAGATCGAAGAAGTGCTCAAAGTATTAAGAAACATCCCTATTTTAATACAAATAATATTTGGGTTCGCGTTGACGCATTACAAAAAAAGTTGGAAGAATACAATGGAGTTCTTCCTCTTCCTGTGATTTGCAATAGAAAAACTATTGATCCTACAAATGAAAAAAGCGAGAAAGTTATTCAGCTGGAAACTGCGATGGGTGCTGCAATTTCGCTTTTTAATGATGCTATTTGTGTAGAAGTAGATAGAATGAGATTCTTGCCTGTCAAGACAACTAATGATTTGTTTATAATGCGTTCAGACAGATTCCATCTTACTGATTCTTATGAGATGGAGGATGGCAACTACATATTCCCAGATATTGATCTCGATCCTCGTTATTATCGAAATATCAATGATTTCAACGAAAGATTCCCTTATTCGGTGCCTGCTTTAGCTGCTGCAAAGTCAGTTACTATTCGTGGTGATTGGACATTTGGTAATCAGGTTTCTATGTTCTCCGATGCTGTTTTAGAAGATACTGGAGAGCCAAGCTACGTTCCAAATGGGGAATTTGTTGGGCCTCAGGGTATTGAACCAGATGAATGGGTGTAAATAGCGTGTGAAATTTGAGAATTAAAAAATATTTATGGCGTGTCGCGCGTGAAATGGCTTGTTTTCAAGGGTTCTCTTACCCTTGAAAATAATAAAATAAGAAAAATCATGAGTTTTTTTAAAAATGTCCACACGTATAGCAAAACACCATTAAAATAGATAAAGTGTGTGTGGAGGATTTAGCGTCTTACATTAATCGCAGATTCTCTATGCATGGAAGGAAACTACAAAAGAAACGATACGTGAGGACCAATGGCAGAAGGAAGTAACGGAAGACGTCGTTTTTCCGATAAGTGGGGCAAACATGAGCTAGATGTGCTAGCGGTGTTGTCTTCCGCATTTCCACAATGGCTGACTTCGCGTCAGATTGCACAACGAGTTAAAGCTTATGCTGATTCATATGGAGAGCTTGCTGATCAGGCTGCTAAGGCAGCTTTTGCCAAGCAGTTCCAAAGGGATCGTGCAAAACTTGCGGCTATGGGAATTGCAATTGAGTCACGACAGCCAGAATATTCTTCCAAATCCGAAGGGCAAGATTTTGCATCTTATAGATTGCAGCTTGGCGATGAGCCAAGAGTTCGTATACGTTTCGAGCAAGAAGAACTTCCTGTTTTGGCTGCTGCCAATTATTTGGCTAGGTCTATGTCCATTTCTTCTTCTGAATCTCGTAAAGTTGAGCAACAGCATTCTTCTGCGTCTCGCACAGCTCCAAGAGTTCCTCAAACTCCTATACCTGGACTAGGTCTTGATTCTATCGCTCCAGGTTTAGGCACTCAGACAATTCCAGATGCATTAGTTAAGGTTATTGATTCACGTAGATTCGCCGCAACAGTTGATGTTGATGGCGAGCATTTGAATGTTGCTTATACTGATTCAGATGATTTAGCGATGTTCGTTCTTGAACATCCAGGTTCTTGTGTTGTAAGTCCACAAGAAGCAGTAGATGCATTCCATCGTAGACTTAATGCTGCAACGGAATTTGTGTCTTGCGATGAAGATTATGTTGAGCAAGACGATTTATCGCAAAATAGCTCTGACGATAATCAGGATTTGTCTGACTCTGAGCCAGACAAATCACGCCAAAAGAAAGCATCTTTCCAAACTGGCAGTGAGGTTGATCGCAGACTTCGATTAATGCTCTTCCTTTCTGCACATCTTGGTGAAGAGTTCCCATTGGATGAGCTTGCTGTTAGATTTATAGGAAAGCCAAAGAGTGAAGACGAACTTCGTAGATTTGTTGCTATTTTGCACAAAGATATCAATACTCTTACGACTGTATCTGATGATGGAGAGATGGCTGGTAGTCAGTTCTTCGATATTGATTGGTCTTTGCTAGAAGCTGAAGGAATTGTTTCTGCAACAAATTCATTAGGGCTTGAGCGTTTGGCTGGTGTTTCTCAACAGTATATGAGCATGTTGACCGCATCAGTTAATTATCTTGCTCATTCTCCGCTTCTTCCTGTTGAACAGAGAGACCAGGCTAAGGCTTTGTATATGCGTTTGCGTAGGCATGTGCGTCCAGGTGAAACTCCTTGGCTGAGCCTTACTGGTTATGAAGTAGAGCCTAGAAACTGTTCTATAGTTCGTAGCGCTATTAATGCTGGTGCTCTAATTGACATGGAGTATACGGACGGAGCTGGCAGAACTCGTAGGAAAGTTGTTGCACCTTCTAAGATTTTTGTTGATGAAGGCGTTTATTACGTTGCAGTTTGGACTGATGTTGAAAATCAGGCTCCAGAAGATAAACGTAGTCTAGTTGCGAAGGATACTTCTATCAATAAGGCAAATGGTTTGCCTAGAATTTGGCAAGTTCTTCGCGTTGCTCGCATTGAGCATGCAGAGGTAATTACGCCTGTTTGCCCTGTAGAAATTCCAGATGTTCCTATTAGCGAACTTCGTAAGTGGAGTTTTGACAATGGTACGCAAACATGCTTTATCACTGATGAACCTGATTTAAACTTCTTAAAGAGTCTTTCAGGTGCTACGGTTGAGCCTTGTGGGAGTGGGGTTAAAGTTCATTTGACTGTTTGCTCAGATTCTTGGTTTGTTGCTTTCTGTATTGCGCATGCCCGTCATATTAAAGCTGTTTCTCCAGAAACTTTGCGTACTATGATTATTGCTCGTGCTCAACGTGAATTGAGTGTTGATCATAGCGATTCTCCTATTGTGGAGAATTAAAATGCCGTGGTGGATTTGGGTTATTATTACGCTTTTCATGCTTTGTATGATTGCATGCGGGACTGTTTTCGCTATTAGAAATGCTTTTAGGATTTTTGAAAATTCTTCAAGTTTTCTTGAAAAAGTTTCTTCTTGCTTTGAAAGACTTCAAGACAATAATGATTCTTTAGATAATGATACAAGCCCGCTATTCACTCGTCCTATAAAGGATGCGGCACGTAGATACGAGCATACTCGAATTAAGGTTAATGATCGTCATAATCGTATAAGAGAAACCCATAAGTCCATTTGGCAAAATTGGAATACAAAGTCGTTGCGTCAAGAAGATATTGATAATCCTAATTTTAAAGAGTCAAAAGAATCTTAGTGAATTGCGAACTTAAAATTATTTTGATTTAAGAAGAAAGAACTAAACTTTTTTATGTCTAAGACGTCATATCGCAAGAAAAAGAAAAATGATATTCTTGTTGATTCAAACGATTACAAGAATGATTCTGAAATTCCTTTATCTCCAGCTGAACGGTTTAATTTGTTTAAGCAAACTATTGAGCACTCTCGAACTATGGCTGCAAAATTTGAACAATCTTTAAGTTTTGATTTAGATGATTTTCAAGCAGAAGCAATTGATGCACTGGAAAATGGAGATAATGTTCTTGTGGCAGCTCCTACTGGAGCAGGTAAAACTGTTGTTGCTGATTTTGCTGTTTTTCTAGGCGTAAATCGTGGAGTTAAAACATTTTACACAACTCCTATTAAGGCTTTAAGTAATCAAAAATATCATGATTTTTGTGAAGTTTATGGAATAGATAGAGTTGGACTTTTAACTGGAGATACTTCGGTTAATCCAGAGGCTGATATTGTTGTTATGACTACAGAAGTTTTACGCAATATGCTTTATGAACGTTCAATTACTCTTAAATCTCTTGGATTTGTTGTTTTAGATGAGGTTCATTATCTTGCAGATAAGTTCAGGGGTGCTGTGTGGGAAGAAGTTATTATTCATCTTCCTCAGAGCGTTAAGATTATTGGTCTTTCTGCAACTGTTTCTAATGTGGAAGATTTTAGTGCATGGATTTCTTCTGTGCGCGGAGAAACACATTTGGTTGTAGATGAGCATCGTCCTGTTCCACTTGAAAGACATGTTATTATCCAAAAGGATGGACGCACAGAGCCTGAATTACTTAACTTATATGATGTTGATAAAAATGGTAATAGCACCAATCATGTAAATCTTGCTTTAACAAGAAAAATCACTCAATGGGAGAATGCCTCTTTACGACGTAAAGCATCTTATCGTAATGTAAATAAACGTTTTAGCAAAGGCAAGTTTTCTAAGAATAAGTTTTCTAATTCATCTAAAAGTAATAGGGGAGAAGTTGCTGTTAGACACACCCCTAAAAGGTGGGCTGTTATAGATGAGCTTGATTACCTTGATATGCTACCAGGAATATATTTTATTTTTTCTCGTTCAGGATGCGATCAGGCTGTTCAACAATGTTTAAACGCTGGATTATCTCTTACTAGCGATGAAGAAATGTATGAAATTCGCAGAATAGTTGATTCTATGATTGCGGAAAATAAGCTAAGCAAAAGCGATTTAAAGGCACTTAGATTTGAGCGTTTTAGGTATGCTCTTGAACAAGGTTTTGCAGCTCATCACGCTGGTATGATTGCTATTTTTCGCCATATTGTAGAAACGCTTTTTGAACGCGGTCTTATTAAGGTTATTTTTGCTACAGAAACTCTTGCTTTAGGTTTAAATATGCCTGCGAGAAGTGTTGTTGTTGAAAAACTTGTTAAATTTGATGGTACAGGTCACGTTCCGCTAACTCCTGGTGAGTTCACACAACTTACTGGTCGCGCTGGCAGACGTGGCATAGATGATATTGGTCATGCAGTGTTAATTGACAATCCTGATTTTGATCCTTCTAAGGCTGCATCCTTGTCTAGTAAACGTGTGTATCCTCTTCATTCTAGCTTTGTTCCTACATTCAACATGGCTGTTAATCTCCTAAATAATAGTGATGTTAAAACTGCTCGCATAACTCTAAGCAGTTCTTTTGCTCAATGGGAAGCCAATGCTTCTGCTCAAAGGCTTTTAAGTCGTATTGAGGATCTTAAAGAAGCTATTAACGGCTACGAACAAGCATTTCATTGCACTCAAGGTGATTTTTCTGAGTTTATGACTCTTAGAATGCGTCTTAAAGATGCTCAACATGATCAGCGCAGAAAACTTAAGCACACAATATTTGCTAGTGAAGTTGAACGTGCTAAAGCTTTTAAAGAATTAGATAAAACTATCGATACCTTACGCAACGAGGAGCGTAACCATCCTTGTGCAGGATGCCCAGATATTCAAGAACATTTACACTGGGGTTATTATTGGGCTCGAGAAATGCGTGAACTAAATCAGGTTAAGGATCGCTATAATTCTCGTACTGGCTCAGTTGCAAGATGTTTTGATAGTATTTGTGAAGTACTTTGTAGATTAGATTATTTAAAAAATACGAACGATGCTTTAGTGTTAACAGACAAGGGTCAGTTGCTTCGTAGACTTTACAACGAGCTTGATGTTGTTTTTGCTCAATCAATTTGTGAAGGAATTTTTAATAATCTAACTCCTATTCAATTATTGTCTTGTTTATCTGCATTAGTGTATGAATCTAGGGGTCCTGCTGGGGGAGAGCCGCGTAGGTATCCTGGAGGATTAAATGCGCCTGTATTCAATACAGTTTTAAAGATGAAAGAATTATTTATTCGTATAAGTGATATGTGCTTGAATAATCATCTTGATGCTTTAAGACCTCTTGATTTTGGTGCAATCGATATGATTTATGATTGGGCTCAAGGTGCTGATTTACTCGACATATTGCAAAATACTGACATAACTGGTGGCGATTTTGTCAGATTTGCAAAAAGACTTATTGACTTACTTAATCAACTTGCTGTTGCTAGCGAATATTTGAAAATATTGCCTAACGTAGATGATTCTTTAGCTCACAATGCTTATGAAGCAGCTAAACTTATTAATCGCGGGGTAGTTGCTTATTGTGATGTTTGATATGTTATTGATATACCATGGTATACCTTTGTGTATCGTCCGTGCAATTCGCTAGCTTTATAATGAAAACAAAAAGGAGAATAATATATTATGGCAGAGCGCAGTTTACGTGGAATGAGCATTGGAGCTAAATCATTGGAATCCGACGATAATGTTGATTTCGCTGCTCGTAACGATGTTGCATATGTGTGCCCTAAGGGTCACAGAACGATTCTTCCATTTGCTCAAGGTGCCGAGATCCCTGAAGAGTGGGAATGCCGTTGTGGTGCATTAGCACATAAGGAAGGCGATGCAGACAGACCAGATGATGATTTTAATAAGCCAGCTCGTACGCATTGGGATATGCTTTTAGAGCGTAGAAGTGAAGAAGAGCTTAAAGCTTTACTTGATAAGCGTTTAAAGATGCATCATGAGGGTTGGATTCCTGATTACGAGTGAGAATTATTTTTACAAACAAAACACTTCTAAGGGAAATAAGCTGTCATGAAAGTTGTTCTTCTTGATTTAGATGGTACTTTAACACAATCGCATGCTGGTATTATTGCGTGCGCTAAAAAAGCGATGTCTGATCTTGGTATGCAGATACCTGATGATACTGAAATGTTGCGTTTTGTTGGACCGTCTATACTTGAATCTTTTCAGAGGAATCATATGCCTAAAGAATTGCAATCTGAAGGCGTTAAATTGTATAGGAAATATTATTCCGAAGTTGCAACTTTTATAGATCCTGATAATCCAAATGGCGATATGATTACTGGGAATTTTTTGAACAAAGTTTATGATGGCATTCCTGAACAGCTTAAGTTGCTACGAAAGTCTGGTTATTATCTTGCTACTGCATCTTGCAAGCCTGAATATCAAGTTAAACCAATTTGTGATCATTTTGGATTGACAAACTTGATTGATGGTATTTATGGTGCTAGCAAAGATATGTCTAGGATTAATAAAGATCAAGTTATTCGCTATGTTTTTGAAAATATTGGATTCAATCCTTTACGGGATCGTGCTTTAATGGTTGGCGACCGTTGGACGGATGTTGATGGCGCTTTAGCATGCGATATTGATTGTTTGGGTTGCTCTTGGGGTTATGCCGAGCCTGGTGAGCTTAAAACTCACGGAGCATATCGTATTATCGACAGTGTTTCTGATTTGAATAATGCCATTAATGAGTATTTTGAATAATTTTGAAATATTATTTGTTTTTCGTGCTAAAAAATATATGAGTATTTATCCGATAATGTCTCTTACGTCATCTGTAGACTCAACAAAAGCGAGTAATTGGGGAGCTGTACCGTCTTCGCGTATGACTTCCCAATCGTCTTTTGAGATGAAGAAAAGTGTATCACGATCACTGCGCTGTTCTAAGATTTGTTCGTCGTCTAAATCTTCTAGTGGTAGCATGTCAAAAAGACCGTGTGAAAAATGCATTTGTCGTTTGTAATGACTAGCTTTCTCATACTCACGAAAAATAGCTATATCTTGCTTGTTTTGAAAGTTGTCTTCTTGAATATCAGCAAGTATCTGAAACGGAGTGCGAGAAGACTTAACGCGAGCTTTTTTGAAGTTACCTAAAGTTAATTCTTTAGCAATATCTCCGTGAACTTTGCTGACATATTTGGCGACTATGCGTTCTGTGCCGTCTTTGCAAATTTGCCAATCCATGCCACCAGACGCAGCGATAAAGTCACCACCGAATTTTTGAAGAAATAAACCAAACTTAGCTGCAATATAATCGCGAATAGTTTCACCACGTTTATTACAGTGATAACCTTCAAAAGTTCGAGTAGTTATAAAAAGAATATGAAAATGAACATGCCAACCATTGTCACCATAAGTAACTTCTGTAGCTTTTACAGAACCAACGACAATATTATTACGAAAATTCATAAAGCCAGACATAGATTGCAAGCGAGCATATGCAGCACTGATATTTTTCCATAAATCAGCAAGATTATCGCCTTTATGATGACGTTGAGTCAATGTCAATAAGCTCACTACGTAGTTATTGCGCTTAGCCCAGTCAACCAAAACTTTTAGTTGTTCAACACGATAATGTGAAATTTTTGCTGAGCATACAGGGCAACACCACACATTCGAGCATGTAGAAAGACCACCGAATGTGGCAGACCCGTCTGATCTTACTTTTTGAACCGCAGCAGCATTTCGAATAACGTGACCGCAGTCTTTCAACGTATGCTTCGTTGCAATCTTCTGCATTGTAGAGCGTAAAGACCAGAGCATATTGAAAGCTTTTTCCGAATTACCAAGAGCTTGGCGAAGCTTGTGAGACTTGATATTTACTGTCATTTCAATTATCCTTATATAGCAATATTTATTATGATATCTATTATAAAAAAATTATGATAATACTGCAACCATTGGTTGCAGTATTATTTTGCCGTCTCGAACTGCGCACAGTACTGTGCGAACAGTTCGGACGGTCTAATTTTTACGCACGGCGAAGTTCATGTGTTTGGGAAGGTTGATTTGAATTGCGGCTGACGGCGAGTCTGTAGAGCGTGTAGAAGTGTGTGAGTATTCGTCATTGCGTGCGATACGCTGGTATGTGTCATAGAGTGAAGTTTCTCGTTTTGTCATATGAAAAACATACGTATACAATTTTTTAGCTACATATGCGCCTTCGAGCTTATCGTAAGTAAGCGTTTCACCATCTGATACATCATTAACGATAATAGTACGTAATAAGCTATGGCAATTAACAATTGTTTTTACCTGTTTACGTAAACTAATGTCAAGTTCTTCCCATATTTGTGAGGACATAACAATATGGAAACGATTTTTACGTTGTTGAGAGATCGCAGCAAGAAAATCAAGACTAATACCACGTTTCTTATTAAAAAATAGATGCGCTTCATCAAGAAGAAGTAATAACCCTTTATCACCAACGGTCATATTAAGAATGTTTTCTAATTCATCATTCGTAAAAAACAGATTTACACGTGGATGATTAATAATAATATTACTATAGCATATGCAATCCGGATAATCTTTTAAAATTTTAAGCGCATAATGTACCATGCTCAAGGTCTTCCCAGATCCTTGAAAACCCTTATACACGCGCGTTCCTGTAGGAAAACCTGTAAAAGCTTTAGGAGACTTATGTCTAAAAGACTCAAAATCTATTTTCATTGAAATATCTCCAAAACCCAACTAGCTGCAAGATTAACTAAATACGCCACATACACAGTAAACTTAAAAACAATTAAAGCAGAAATAAAAAGTATTGTCCAAACAAGCGGTGGCGCAAAACGATGAAGAAACCAAAAAGCAATACTAAAAGCATCAGTAACAAGCGAAACATCAGGAAACGGAATAATAGAAAATAATTTAAACAAACCAGCAAGAAGAACACCAAGTGCCACAAAAATAGCAGTAATAACAGCAGTACGAATACCAACACGAACAAAATCAAGCATACCTACACTCCTAAGAAATCAAAAACCATACTCAAAGACATAGAACGCTCACGCCAAGCACGCACAAGCTCAGGCATTAGACGAAGCAATTTAGCAAAACAACGTAAAGAAATATAAAAAAGGGGGAGAGCTTCTAACGCAATAAGCCATGCAGGAGGAGCAGGAATAGCATCAAAATCAAAATCCAATTTTACACCATTATATGATGCACTAATATTAGGAGGTTTAGGAGATGTAGTAAAAAGATTCGTAAAAAGCGAAGAAAGCTTACTAACATTATTTTCAGCTTTTGTATCATTATCACTCTTCTTAGAAAACTCATTTTTCTTTTTTTCTGCATCAGCATTAGCTTGCTGTTCTTTTTTCTTCTGTTCTTCTCGATCACGCTCCTGATCTTTCAACAACTTTTCTAACTTATGTAATTCAGTTAAAACTTTACCAGTGCGTATATCTTGATAATCATTAATTGAACGAAACCAAGTAAAAATACCATCAATTTTAGAACGAATATCAGCAAGCGTATCATTCACATTAATGAGACGATTAGAAAGCGTAGAAAACCAATTATTAAACTGATCCAAATACGCCTTAATATCAGCAAGATTATCACCCCGAATACGAAAAGCAGTAATGAAATAATTAGCATCATTTTGAAGCTTAGCCACAGACGATAAAGCGCAAGAAGAAGAAAGACACTTAAAATACGCTGTCTTAGCAGCAACATCAACCTGTAAAAGGGAAGAATAAGGATAATTCGATAAAGCACCCCACTTCACGCCAAACGAAGTATCAGAATTCAATTGATGAATCGAAACAGCAACAATATCACCAGCTTGCAAACCAACGGGATAAATAGCATCAATAGACATAATTTGTCCACGAGCTAAAGCAACCGCACCAGTACCTAAATTTGAAAGAGAACCATTAGAAACAGTAATGTTACCATTAATGGGCACGCTATCAACAGGAGTATTAATAGAAGCATTAGCGACGGTCGGAACGCAAACGACGAGGAAAAATAGGACGCACAATAAGCCAAACAATCGAACAAATAATCGTCGTACATAACAAAGCATCAGTAACGAGTTCTGCCGTAAAAAAATGAGTAGAGGGCTGCACTTGTACCGAATACGTCTCATAATTCTCACAAGGAGAACGACTATCATAGGTTTGCGCATACGAAGATAAAAACCACTCATCAGCACTTACACCAGCCTTAACATATACAGCATACTTACGTCTCGATGACCAATCACCAGCACGATAAGAAAACAAACGTTTTGTATCAACAATACAAAACGAATCACCATAAACAGGCTTACTTAAACCTTTAGTATTACGAGAATCAACAAAACGCATTATGATCTATACAATAAATCAAAAATCCAGGAAAGGATAAGCCATGTACAAATAGCAGGAACGGCAAGCGGAACAAGCGTCTTTCCTAACTCAACAATAACATCATAAAAAGGTTGAAAATCATACATAGCTTATCCAATGACAACAATAAACGTTAAATATTAGCTTTACCTTTAGAAACGCCTTTAACCAATTTACGGATAATACGGTAACCAAAAGAAAAAACCACAACAAGACCAATAAGAGCACCCGCTGCAGTTAGCTCATTCCACATTGCTCCAGTATTCCAAGCAGTTTGAAACGAAGCAATCCAACCAGCCATACCAGAAGCATCAGCTAAAATTTGTGCAGAATACATAATAAAACTCCTTACTAAATAACAACATTTTTAGAATCAAATAAATACTTAACTTCAAGAGGTTTCAAAAAAAGACGAGAAATCTCTTGACCAGCAACAATAACAGCAACATAATCATAAGGATTATTCGCCTTAGACATTGCATGCACAAGTCGCAAAGTAGCATTAACATCAGTCATTTAATCACCCCCTTTCAATTATCTAGATTTTAGTTTTGGAACATCTTTAAGATTGAGATATAGTGTTAAACCACGAGAACTAAGCCAACGACGACAATATCCGATAATGTACGTTATGTCAGATTAGATATATTTTAGGGATAAAATATACAAATACATTAGAAATTTACTTAGATAATGCAGAGTCTAAATCAGCTTTAACCTGTTTAACAATACGACCAACAGCTATAGCAAAAACAGCTGTGCCACATTCAAGCATATCTCGCATATTTTCCTGATTACTATCGCATTCCACAACAGATTGACCATCGCAAATTATGGTCATATTTTCGAGATGCTTTACACTAAAACAATTTAAAAACACTATAGCAGTAGTCACATTAGTAAGATTTACTCCAGCGTCTAAAAGTCGCTTAGAAACCGCCATAATTGCAATGTCTTTAAAAGAATATAAACGACGAGACCCAGAACCATGAGACGGATTAATAGAAGGCTCAATTATGTGTTTACGAGCCCAATAATCAAGTTGTCTATATGTAATACCAGCGATATTCATAGCAACGCTTCCACGGTATCCTGTGGAATACTCTTCATCATCCGAAAACGAAAACAGTTCCCCCTGCGTTGGCTGATGATCATGTTTTAAAGAATCAACCAACGCACTATCTTCAGGAGAGTTTTCAAAATTCATTATCGTTTAGTAACAGCGTCACACGTAAAGAACATTAATCGGAACTTGCCAATCATAATTTCGTCACCATTATGAAGAATAGCTTCATCAACACGGTTACGATTAACATACGTTCCATTTAGACTTCCAGCGTCAGCAATGCTAAAAACAGTACCATTTCTACGAAAAACAGCATGAGCTCTAGAGACAGTAGAATCGTCTAGCATAATATCAGCTCTAGAATCTCGTCCAACAGAAACGACGTCCTCATCTAGTAAATAACGCGATCCAGAAACTGCTCCACGTGTAGAAATAAGTAAAGCGGTACCAGGAAGCAGCTTTGCTATAGTATCTAAATCATCCTGCCTAAGAGGACGATCTGCATTAGAGTTTATTGGAATGGTAATAGCTGGCATACCAATAATGGTTGTTTCGCCAGCAGTAGGAATCGGTTCAGTCATAATTGCTATTTTACCTTCTTATTCGACCGGTTTTGCATATTGATACTGTTTTGGTTCGCGTGTCGAGCGAATTTCAACCTCTTCAGGCGTTGAAACATATACGGAAGCACCGAATTTGACTTTTAATCTAGACCCAACTCCCCCAGCAATATTTACGGCGTTTTGCAAATTCTGAGGCTCGCCAATAGCCTTAACAACATATGGAGGATTAATCTCAATTGCATCACACAATAACCCATGCTTAGTGTCAGAAATATAGCTAGAAGTTACTATACGTATGTCGTTAACAGACATAACCTCCACTCCAGCATTACGAAGCTCTTCAAGCAGTTGAAACATTGTAGCAGCATCCACACGCTCTTTTTCTCCAGCAGTAATGTGAATAATTACTCCCTTACCAACAGCTGGAAGACGACCAGATATTAAACCACTCGTCTGAGAATTCTGCTTAGCAATCCTAGCAGCTTCCTCCTGTTTGTTAACAGATGCTTTTAAAGAATTAAGCTGGCTAGTTAACTCAAACTTTCGCTGCTCTAGATTTTGTATTTGCGAATTAGTTTCTGTAATTAAACGAGTAAGCTCATCCTCACTCATCGTCTGATATACAAGTGTACTTCTATTAACTTGAATCATATAAGCAAATCCAAGCAATGCACAAAGAAGCATAACAAGTAAGCCAGTTAAAATACGAGTACGCGTAATATGACCTTGCAATGAAGGCTTATTTTTTCGTTTAACAATCGGGAAAGAACCTGTTTGTGTACGATCACTTTCGCGATCTTTAGCATGCTGACGATGCAATTTTCTGACGATATTGTCAATATTTTTATCAATATTTTTGTCAACATTTTTATCAAAAGTATCGTCTAAATTGTCGTTCTTTATGCTATTTTTTGATGTATTAGAAAATGGGTGACGCATATCAGCCTCTAAATATAAAACGACGTATTGCAGAAACGTTAGAGAAGATTCGTATTCCTAATACAACAATAACAGCAGTTTGCAATTGTGCTCCAACTCCAAGTTGGTTTCCGAGTAAAACTAAAAGAGTAGCAGCAATAACATTCGAAAAGAATGAAATAACAAACACCTTATCAGAGAAACTACGCTCAAAATAAGCTCTAGCAGCTCCAAGCAGAGCATCCAAGGCTGCAAGAACCATAATCGGCAGATAAGGTTGAATAACTACTGGAATATCAGGATGTACAACAATCCCAATAAGCGCACCTAAAATCAATCCAAGAACAGCTGTCATAACCTATTTTCCTATCTCCTACTCAATAATTCTTTTGCAAAATTAATTTCACCAGTTCCCGCAGCAGAAAGTTTAAGCGTATTTGACTTAGAAATTTGCGGATTAATACCTGCGTCGCTAAGAGAAACAAACCACGGAGAACGCTTTTGAGAATTTAACTTTTCAATAAGACTAGAACTGTCTCCAATAGCCTCAATCATATAAGGGCTTTGAGTCTGATTAACACCTATAAGAATAGTTGACCCAGCAGTACGGATGGACGTTTGAGCGCCAATTCTATGACCATTTATTGATATTGCTTCTGCGCCTGCATCCCAAAGAATGGAAACAAAAATCTGAATATCTCTATCTGTAACAACCCTAATTCTTTCTCCTTTAGCCATTTCTCTAGGAATGTTGCCGCTAGATACGTCATTGTTTGTAGAAATAGGATTAGCAATAGTTAAAACAATTCCAGACCCTACAACGCCATGTGTACCATTCGTCATATTGTCAGATTTATCAACTTGATTTTCATAAGGAGTATTAATTCTTTTTGACTCACGATCTACACTAGCACGCAATCTAGTTACATCTTTAACAAGATTGTCAAAACGGCTTGCGTGAGAAGTAAGCTCGTTAGCTAACGATAAACGTATGGCTTTACGAGAATCCGTATGCAATTTTCGCACAAATTGGCTTCCCACAGTACCAAGAGCAACACAAATAATAAAGACAATTATTCTAGTAATCCAGAGATTAATCTTACTAACATTCTGCTTATTAAGACGGGAATCCATAAAAAGAGGATCCACTGGTCTATTGCTTAAATCGTCAATTAAGCGTAATGAATAGTCTTCAATACGACGTCTTTTTTCATTATGGTTAGAAAAGTTATAACTTGAATTAGTCACATGATGAGGACCAAGAGCAAATACAGATTTGGAAAAAACTGCTCTGCGTTTTGAAAATAAGATAACGGTTGGAGCAGGAAAAGACTCTGGAATAACACTATTATCAGTGTTATTCACATCATGATTTAGATTAGAAGTCTTTTGCACCATAATATGTCCGTTATTTAAACCAGTTTATAATACTTATAATCCTTATTTAAACTTTTTTATTAATAGCTTATAGGCTTGAATGCAATACAATACTCCAGCAAACCAGTAAAGTGTTATTCCCCAAATTGCACAAGCTATCGCTGCAGCATACAAAATAAGCATTGGTTCAGTAGCAACAGCATAAACAATCATAAATAATACGATAGCAATCATCAATAATGCTGTTCCAGTTTTACCCATGAAATTCACTGGTAAAGGTCCATAATCATATTGTGCAAGAATAACAATCAAAATAGCCATTACTATGTCTCGCAAAACAACAAGAGCCAACGCCCACCAAGGTATAATCTTGGCAAACGCTAAAGCTAAAATGCTGCATGCTATTAAAAGCCTATCTGCAACAGGATCTAAAATCTGCCCTAACTTGCTAACCTGATTAAAAGTTCTGGCAATATAACCATCAACGCAATCTGAAAAAGCAGATATAGCAAGAACGATTAGAGCAACCCCCATTTTATTTTGCGCAATTAAAATGGCAAGATATGGTATAGAACATATACGCAGAAAACTAATCACATTAGGTACAGTAAAAACTCGATCAAGTGCTTCAGGACTGTACTCCTGATTAGAAATGAACTTAACCATACCTATTTCCTTAAAAACAATTTAAAAGACTTACCAATTGTATTCTATTTTGCATATATAAAATATTGGGGCATTATTC
Organism: Gardnerella sp. KA01002; assembly: GCF_049244015.1. Lineage (NCBI taxonomy): Bacteria > Bacillati > Actinomycetota > Actinomycetes > Bifidobacteriales > Bifidobacteriaceae > Gardnerella > Gardnerella sp. KA01002. The sequence goes on along the minus strand of NZ_CP058365.1, from coordinate 795,562 downwards.
TAAAAATGCCCCAATAAAAGTTTTATGCTCGCCAAGCCTCTTGCGCAATATTACGAATAGAATCAATAGCAGCTGATGGATTTTCAGCTCCATAAACAGCAGATCCTGCAACCAGCACATCAGCACCAGCTTCTGCGACTATAGCAGCTGTAGAAGGGCTTACTCCACCATCAACCTGAATATGAGTATCCAATCCACGACGAGTAATTTCATCACGTAAACGACGAACCTTACCCATTTGATTGCTCAAGAACTTTTGTCCACCAAAACCAGGCTCAACAGTCATAATAAGAATCATATCGAATTCATCAAGAATATCGAAAATAGGTTCAACTGGCTCAGCTGGGCGGACTGCAAAACAAGCTTTGCAACCCATGTCTCGCAGCTGACGAGCAAGACGAACAGGCGCATGAGTGGCACCCATATGGAAGCTCACAGAATCAGCACCAAGTTTTGCGTACTCTGGAGCCCAACGATCAGGATCCTCAATCATCAAATGAACATCTACAGGAAGACTAGTAACTTCGCAAATGCGTTTTACAATCGGCTCCCCTAAAGTTAAATTCGGTACAAAATGATGATCCATAACATCAACGTGAACAAGATCAGCATTTGAAATTGCTATAAGATCTCTTTCAAGATTGCAAAAATCTGCAGAAAGAATGCTAGGTGCTATTTGTATATTCATGTGTTCCATTCTAAGAAAAGCAAGCGACTAGAAAAACAAAATATCTATATTATTTAAGAATATTTTAAGATAATCTTTTTGTTTTAATATTTGAATTAGATTGAGATTCACGCTCACGTTCATCTGCAGTTATATCAATAAGACGATTCACAAGATCTGTTCGTGACTTGTGGGTATTTTGCAAAATCATAAAAACAATAATTGAAATAATAAATACAACTATAGAAACCCATACGTTAATTCTTATTCCAAGAAAAGTATGTGAAAAATCAATCCTTAAAGACTCAATCCACATTCTTCCTGCCGTATACCACATTACGTAAAGAACAAACTCAGATCCAGATTTAAGTTTTCTCTTAAGAACTTTGCCGAAAGAAATAAGCAAGGCTGCGCCTGCAAAATTCCAAATCATTTCATATAAGAAAGTAGGGTGAAACAGAGTACCCTCTGGGCATGTGAGACCATCGTAGCAACTTTCACTGTGTCCTATAGCATTTGCAGCAGAATAATTAAGTTTTAGGCCCCATGGCAAAGTAGTTGGAGCACCATAAAGTTCTTGGTTAAACCAATTACCTAACCGCCCTATACCTTGTGCAATAAGCAAGCTAGGTGCAGCTGCATCTGCAAGCAAGCTTATTGGATATTTTTTATAGGTACACAGTGCGCTTGCAGCAATAGATCCTAGGATTACTCCTCCCCAGATTCCTAAACCACCATTCCAAATTCTAAATATCTCCAACAAATCTCCCTTAGGTCCAAAGAACTTTTCGGGAGTGGTAATAACATGATAAAGACGTGCTCCAACTATTCCTGACGGAAGACTAACCAGTGCAACATCTAATATCTGATTAAAATCTCCGCCTTCTCGTTTCCATCTACGAGTGGTAATCCACATTGCAACAAGTGCACCAGCAAGAATTGATAAAGCATAAAATCTTAACGTTATAGGTCCTAATGTAATCTGAGAAATACTAGGACTAGGAATAGAACAAATCGTCATAAATCCTCATGTTAGTAGAAAACCATGACGGTTACTTGTAATGTTTTTATGACAAAACAAACGATTAATATCTAAAATATTACCTATAAATTAGAACCCTACAACCTTAATCAATGCCATAAGAACAGGCGCACAAAGCAGAATAGAATCCACTCTATCTAAAACGCCACCGTGACCTTTAAGCAAATGCCCCATATCCTTAATGCCAATATCCCTTTTAAGCATTGAAGCACATAAATCACCAAAGGTACCAACCATGCCTGATGCAACACCCATTATTGCTGGCATCCACCAGAATTTTATCCAAGAAGATCCATAGAAGCCAGATATGATAGCGTAAGCACCTATCAAAGCAAAAAGCATTGACCCTAAAAGACCCTCTATTGATTTCTTAGGAGAAATACGAGGAGAGAGCTTATGCTTACCAAGCCACGCACCAGCAAACAAACCACCAGTGTCACTTAAAGCTGGTAGAAACACAAGCAGCATCGCATGCGCTATAGCATACTTAGTATTTGTTAAAGACAAAACAATGCATGAGGCAAGCAAAGGAATATACAATACAACAAACAATGAGACTGCCGTATTAGTGAAAGTATTTGCCTTTGCACTTTTAGATGATGTAGGATGCTGGAGCTTTTTTTCTACAGCGCGTAAAGTCCTTTGCGAAACAGTGCTATTCAATGTAGCAAAAACAACAGTTAAAAGCAATGATGCTGTTATGCCACTAGCCATAGCAACAGTATGCCATCTTGCATAAAAAGCAGAAAGAATAGTGATTACAGAACAAACAGACAATAACAGAAATGGAATCCTGAAACCTGCCGTAGCAAAATCTACATGCAACTCCCACAACGCGAGAACCATAAAAATGGTTAAAAGAATAACAAAAGTATCGATGCTAATTACAAGACAAGCAACAATCACAGCAACCAATAAAATCGCAGTCGCTATAGCCTGAGGCATATTTCTGCCAGTACGACGATTTATATCGTCTAAAGTATCATGGGTGCCGTTAATGGTCTTTTCATGTGAAGAATCAGATTTTGCCGACTTATTATTACCGACTAAATTGTTATTAGTTAACAAATCAGCTTTGTTAGACAATTCTCCAAGATTTTCTTGATTCATACGACACCCATTCAACCTAAAAGTTTCTGAAGAATCAGACCTCCATTATTTCCTTCTGCTTGCCATCAAGCAAAGCATCTAAGGAATCAGTTACTTGCTTCGTAACTTTATCAAGCTCTTTTTGTAAGCGCTCTCCTTCATCTTCGCCGATTTCACCATCTTTTACAGACTTATCAATATTCTCCTTGGTTTTACGGCGAATATTTCGAACAGCAACCTTACCTTCTTCAGCTTTTGTTTTAGCAAGTTTTACGTATTCTTTACGACGGTCTTCTGTAAGTTCTGGCATTGTAACACGAATTACATTTCCATCTCTATTAGGGCTTACTCCTAAATCTGAATCGCGAATAGCCTTTTCTACAGCATTAGCTTGCGAAGCATCAAAAGGAGTTACAGAAAGAGTGCGAGGCTCTGGAACACCAATAGAAGCAACAGCCTTAATAGGTGTTGGAGCACCATAATAGTCAACCATAATGCCATTAAGAAGAGCAGGATTAGCACGTCCAGTTCTAATACCCATGAAGTTCTCTTTAGTAGCTTCCACAGACTTGTTCATCTGTTCAAGAGCCTGATCGATAATCGCTGGCATGTATTCTCCTTTATCGGTATGTGCCAATTTTAAAATTTATTATTTAACTATCTATTCATGTTTATTAAATTTTAAATATTCAAATTATGAATATTCGCATATTTAAGCAAATGTAGGTTCAGCATCCGAAACTAAAGTTCCGATTTCCTCACCAACCAGTGCTCTAGTGACGTTTCCTTCACCCTCTAATCCGAATACGCGAATCTTCTGCTTGTTATCTCTAGCCATAGATAGTGCAGAAGCATCCATAACAGCAAGACCATCGACAAGAGCACGTTGATAATTTAACGTTACAAATTTCTTCGCGTTCTTATCTTTCCGTGGATCAGCGCTATAAACGCCATCTACACCATTCTTGCCCATCAAAACCTCATCGCAATGTATTTCCAAAGATCGCTGAATAGATACAGTGTCGGTTGAAAAATATGGCATTCCAGCACCAGCACCAAAAATAACTACACGACCCTTTTCAAGGTGTCGAATTGCCTTAAGTGGAATATAAGGTTCTGCAACTTGACCCATTGTTATAGCAGTTTGCACACGCGTTGCCTGCCCTGCTTGTTCAAGAAAATCTTGTAGAGCCAAGCAATTCATAACAGTACCGAGCATACCCATATAGTCACCACGGCTACGATCAATTCCAGCCTGCTGAAGTTCTGCTCCGCGGAAGAAGTTTCCGCCGCCAACAACAATTGCAACTTGCACGCCTTCATGCACTGCTTTTACAATTTCTCCAGCAATTCTACGAATAACATGAGTATCAATACCAACGGCTCCACCGCCAAATGCTTCTCCCGAGAGCTTCAATAAAACTCTACGAGACTTGCTTTCCCCCGCTTGTGCGATAGTCATAAAACTTTCCTCCAGTCATAACGGCGAACGCAAGCATATCTTTGCCATGATATCTTTCAATGACGACACAGCAAAACACGATTTTATAATGTATAAATTAAAAGAATGGGCTTGCATGACTTATCACGCAAACCCATTCTTGTTTTATGAATTTTTAATAAGCTTTCGCTTAAAAATTATTCAGCAGAGCCTTTGCCAACCTCAACGCGAGCGAAAGCCAAAGCAGTGCCACCAACTTCCTTGAACAAATCTCCAATAGTCTTGGAAGGATCCTTGACATAAGACTGCTCAAGAAGAACGGTTTCCTTGAAGAAGGCGTTCAAACGGCCTTCAACAATCTTTGGAACAATCTTCTCTGGCTTGCCTTCAGCTAAAGACTTTTCTGTAGCAACGCGACGCTCAGACTCCAACACATCTGCTGGAACATCTTCGCGGCGAAGCCACTGAGCGCCCATAGCGGAAATCTGCAAAGCAGCTTCGTGAGCAACCTTAGCGCCCGCTTCGTCGGTAGCAATCATAGAAACAATGCTTGGAGGTAATTCAACGGACTTCTTGTGAGCATAAACCTCAACGTGAGGACCGCTAATCTTGGCAATCTGCCCAACCTTAACGTGCTCGCCAAACAATGCTGCTGCTTCTTCTACTTCTTCCTTAACCGTAGCATCTCCAGCCTTAGCTGCAAGAAGCTCTTCTGCACTAGAAGCATTGGCTTCAATAGCATTGTTCAACACAGTTTCGGAGAATTCAACGAACTTTGGAGTCTTAGCAACAAAGTCGGTTTCGGAATTCAATTCAACTGCATAGCCAGTTTCACCTTCTGCAGTTTTAACAACCTTAGAAGCAACGGTTCCTTCCTGAGCCTTGCGACCTTCACGCTTGCCAGCGGCCTGAATGCCCTTAGCGCGGATAATTTCCTTAGCGCGAGCTACATCGCCTTCGGATTCGGTAAGAGCCTTCTTAACGTCCATCATGCCAGCGCCAGTTTCTTCGCGCACCTGCTTAATCAACGCTGCAGTAATTGCTGCCATTTTGTTCTCCTCATTAACCGCCAACAGACTTATTCAGCCTTGGCTTCGTCTTCAGACTGTTCAGTTTCCTTAGTGAGTAGTTCCTTTTCCCATGCTGCCATTGGCTGAGCGTCAGAACCTTCGGACTTTGCGCCCTTTCCAGCACGTTCAAGCAAACCTTCTGCAACAGCGTCAGCCATCAAGCTAGTAAGAAGCTCGACACCACGAATTGCATCATCATTTGCTGGAATAGGATACTCAACAGAGTCTGGATCAGTGTTGGTGTCAACGATTGCCACAACTGGAATACCAAGCTTGTGAGCTTCTTCAACGGCCAAAGCTTCCTTGTTAATATCAACAACAAACATTGCCGAAGGAGTACGGTTCATGTTGCGAATACCGCCGAGCTGCTTGGAAAGCTTGTCCTTTTCGCGTTCAAGAAGCAAAAGCTCCTTCTTAGTCAAACCAGATCCACGAACATCAGTGAAGTCCATTTCCTCAAGTTCCTTGAGACGCTTTACGCGAGTGGAAACAGTCTGGAAGTTCGTCAGCATACCGCCGAGCCAACGCTCGCTCACGTAAGGCATGTTCACACGAGTAGCCTGATTTTGCACAGCTTCTTGAGCCTGCTTCTTGGTACCCACGAACAAAACAGTACCGTTGTGAGCAACAGTCTGCTTAATGAAGTCATAAGCCTTGTCGATCATGTCGAGCGACTTGAACAAATTGATGATATGAATACCATTGCGCTGGGTTAGAATAAATTGCTTCATCTTTGGATTCCAGCGACGAGTCTGATGTCCGAAGTGCAAACCTGCCTTCAGCATTTCACTCATGGTAATCTGTGCCATATCTATATACCTTTCTTGTCGGTTCTTGCCTGGCCATGCCTGTTCGCATGCAACTTGGATAACATATGTCTAAATCCAAGCCGACCGACACGAACGGACGCGTACATGGCGCGTATTCGCGTATCCGAGTAGACAATAAAAAACGAGCAATCATATAACGCGACAACATTCATGCTCAATGGACACGCAAAAGATAATCATATCAGACGCTTAATACTAAATAAATAATACAAACTAATACTATAGTTGTTGCTAGTTCTCATTTAGATATTATTTAGATAATCCATTACGAAGTTGGCGCAAAGCTTGTTTTCTAACATCTTTCTCTAAACGATCCAAATAAACGTGTCCATCTAAATGATCACACTCATGCTGAATCATACGAGCCATTAAACCCTTGCCCTCTAGAACAATAGTTTTACCGTCTAAATCAATGCCTTTAGCCCTAGCATAATCTGCCCTGCGAGTCTTATACCATAATCTTGGAACGGACAAGCAACCTTCATCCCCATATTGTTCACCACTCAATTCTTCAATAACAGGATTGAGAATATAGCCAATATGACCTTCAATATTGTATGAAAACGCTCTAAGGCTAATACCTATTTGATTTGCACTAAGACCTGCTCTTCCTGGATCGTTTACAGTCTCTAATAAATCTTCTACGAGATTTCTAACTGCTGGAGTAATCTCACGAATTGGATCACATGGTGTTCGAAGAACAGGATCTGGAACAATGCGAATCTGTCTAATAGTCACAGTACTTCCTTAAAAATTCTAAAAGGCTAATTAAAAATGCAATGCAATTATACAAGACTTAGTGTAATTAAAATTGCAATTTTAATCAGCCTATTTAACGTTTTATAGCTAATTTAGTTTCGAATAACTATTCTTTGTCGTTAGAATTATTATTCTTCTCAGCATATTCAGTATGCTGATCTTTTACATTAACCTGTGTAGGCAAATCCTCACCAAAACGTTTCAGATGAGTAGCAGCCTGATCGATTGCTTGCTTAACTCTAGGAGTAACCGCTTCTTGAGCCTGTTTAACAGTTTCTTGCGCTTGCTTAACAGTCTCAGTTGTCTTATCTAAAATCTTAACTGTAGCAGGTAATGGTCTACTGTTTGGTTTTGGAGCATAAAGCTGATTCTCTATAAGATCACAATACCTCTTCAAAACCTTAGGACGCACAACTTTCATGCTTGGAGTCAAAGTGCCAGTTTCTTGTGAAAATTCTTCATCCAAAATAATAAATTTACGAATAGACTCAGCCCTAGAAACAGTGCTATTTGCCTGATCAATAAACTGTTGTACAACAGAACGAATAGCATCGTTTTCCGCAACAGCACTCATAGAAAGATTTTCATCCATTCCTTGACTCTTAAGCCAAGAACGAACCATATCTGGCTCAACCTCAATCAAAGCGGAAACAAATGGCTTACCGTCTCCTACAACTACTGCGTGAGATACGAGAGGACACTTAGAGATAATACTTTCCAAAGGCGCTGGACTTATATTTTTCCCACCAGCAGTGATAATAATATCTTTCTTTCTACCAGTAATAGACAAGAATCCTTCATCGTCGATCTCGCCTAAATCTCCAGAATGGAGCCATCCATATTCGTCAATAACATCCGAAGTAAGATCTGGCTTATCATAATATCCGATAAAAACGTTAGGACCTTTTACAAGGACTTCTCCATCATCTGCAATACGGATAGTAATTCCAGGACCAGGGCGACCCACAGAACCAACTTGATTAGCATGCTCAAAATTAACAACACAAGGAGCTGCTGTTTCGGTCATTCCATAACCTTGAATAAAGGTTATTCCATCCAACCCGTTAAAGAAATGAGCAAGCTCAGCGTTTATTGGAGCTCCGCCGCAAGCTAGCCATGATAAATTAGGTCCCAAAGCAGATCGTATGGAAGATCCAACAGTTTTCATATAAAAGTCATGCTGAAGTTTTGCATAAATTGAGTGTGTTCTACCTTCAACTTCATCTTTAGACCACTCAATAAAATGTTGTACAGCCTTTGCAAAAATCCTACCTCGTATACCTGCTCCAGCTTTTTGAGACGCAGCATTATAAACCTTTTCAAACACTCTTGGGACTCCAAGCAAATATGTAGGTTTAAAACTACGCAAATCTGCTAATAAATGCTTTGCATTTGGCACATATCCAATAACACCGTGAGAACCTATTGCCACATACTGTATGTATCTGGCAAAGCAATGAGCTAACGGAAGGAATAGCAATAGTCTACTTGGCTTATAAAGCATATCATTTAAAACGTCATAAGCTGCATACACAATATGCGTAAAATTCCTATTGGAAAGCATTGCACCCTTTGGTTTTCCAGTTGAACCAGAGGTGTATACGATAGTCGCTAAATCATCAGCTTTTACTTGACATATGCTTTTATTAAGCTCGTCGTCGCTGATTGATTTTCCGAAATCAATCACTGCATCTATTCCAGCAGCTTTAAAGTTAAAAATAGTCTTTAAAGACATACGCTTATTGTCTTGGCGAACTCGCTCTAAGCACTGTGCATGTTCATCATCACCTGCAAAAGCTATCACAGGTTTTACTTCAGAAATAATTTCAGCAGCTTGAATTGCTGAATCTGTTTCGTAAATCGGAATGGTTACAGCACCAATGCAAGCGCAAGCAAAATCCGCAACGCCCCACTCATAACAGGTTGGGGAATAAATAACAACTTTGCTTCCTCGTTCAACGCCAAGAGCAATCAACCCCTTAGCTGTTGCACGAACTTTTAATAGCATTTCAGATGCAGTAACATCATGCCATTGACGAGTATCATCGTCTTGCCATTGGGCTATTACGCCTTGTGGATCTCGCATTGCCCTATTGGCAAGCAGTGAATAAATTGTGTCACCGTCATTTGTTGGGTGAATGACCTCTACAGCAAATTCTCGCAGCATAGTCTTAATTGTACGGTATATCTAACACGACACAAACGAAAGTCATACAAAAATGTCAACCTAAAATTGGTGGTCTTTACAAATAAACTCTTCTGGTTAGATAATTAGAAGCAAACTAATAATGATTACCTAAACCAGAAGAGTCATATTTTTGTATTTAACTATTATTTAATTGACAATGGAATTTAAAGGCTAGTATATTTCCTACCAATCATCCCAAGTCAACTAATGTACATATCCAACTTCCGTTTTGAGATTTAAATGCCAAAGACGCACAATAATTTAAGCTTCCAATAGAAAATAAAACAACTGCCTCAAAACGAGTTGGACTAATTAGCATTCCATTTATCATTCTTGGCATAGTCGGTTTGCAACGTAGTTGCCAACTTGTATATTCATCGTGTTTGTCTGAGAAACATTGAGATATTAAATACCACATGTTTTCAAGCTTAAAAATACATTCTTCGCTAAGAGCCTTACGCATTTGTGACGATATAGGTCTTCCTCTAGAAATGTCACTAGCAATACATGCTACTTTGCACGCTCTTAAAGCGAGGTCTAAGTACAATTCCTCATCTGCCGAATTATTAAAGCATGATGATACATGATATGTTGCCATAAAATGCGAAGAACCCACTAGGAATGAACCTTCGTATACTGGCAATGGCTTGCGATCATTCCACTTGAACGTAGGATGATCATCATTTGCAGCAAAGTCGTTTTTTACAACTTCCCAGAATGCATCATTTTCGTCATAGTTATCGCTGACTATGGTACCAAGAGTATTATTCATTTTCCTGCTCTTTCCCGTTAAAATTTGTTACTTATCCCATTTTCTATTTTTAAATTCCTTATTTTATTTTTTTGTATTTTTAATTTAAAACCAATGTCTAGCAAAGGTTTAAATAAAGCATACAACTTATTTCAAAAATTCAAAGTATTATTTCTAAGTGTGCATAAATAAAATTAAATCCTCGATTTTTGTTGAAAAATCAAGGATTATTTAGTGTTAAGTTATGCACATTATAGTTTTTACTTCCTTGTGCACTTAAATTTTTAGTTTTAAGCTCACAAGGAAGTAAACAAATAGTATTAAAAATTACCGAACATCCTGATGGAATGGGTTAAATACAACACTACAACGCTGGAAACTCTTAACATCGACATAGCCAGTGGATGCCATTGTGCGCCTTAACGCACCAACATAATTTGTTTTTCCGTCTGCCATATGACTTGGACCAAACAAGATATTCTCCAGCGGAGCAACAGTTCCAACATTCGTACGCATTCCGCGTGGCAAAGATGGATGGCGAGCTTCTGCTCCCCAATGCATTCCGCGTCCTGGAGCCTCGGTTGCTCGTGCTAAAGGAGTTCCAAGCATAACTGCATCTGCTCCCATAGCCAAAGCCTTAATAAAGTTGCCAGATGTTCCCATTCCGCCATCTGCAATAATTTGAACATACCTTCCGCCAGATTCATCCATATAGTCGCGACGAGCTTCGGCAACATCCGAGATTGCAGTTGCCATAGGAGCTTGAACACCAAGAGTATTCATAGTTGCAGAAACTGCACCTCCACCGAAACCTACGAGAATTCCAGCTGCACCAGTTCTCATTAAATGCAAAGCTGAAGTGTAATCAGCACAGCCTCCCACAATAACTGGAACATCAAGATCATAAATAAATTTCTTTAGATTAAGTGGTTCATGATCTTTAGAAACATGTTCTGCACTAACAGCTGTTCCACGGATAACAAAAAGATCTACTCCAGCTTCTAACACAGTAGAATAGAATTCCTGAGTGCGCTGAGGAGAAAGAGCACCTGCAACAGTAACTCCAGAATCACGAATAGTGCGCAAACGTTTAACAATAAGTTCAGGCTTAATTGGTTCAGAATAAATTTCTTGTATACGCTTCGTAGCAATTTCGTTTGGAAGCTCCGAAATTTCCTTTAGAAGTGGTTCTGGATCCTCGTAACGAGTCCATAAACCTTCCAAATCAAGTACACCCAAGGCGCCCATCTGACCCATTGCAATAGCCGTATCTGGGCTAGTAACAGAATCCATTGGCGCAGCAATCACTGGTACGTCAAAACTATAAGCATCGACTTGCCAGGACGTAGAAACAGCCTGCGGGTCGCGAGAACGACGAGAAGGTAGTATAGCAATATCGTCAAGTGAGTAAGCAACTCGGGCTTTTTTGCCCAATCCTATTTCAATTTCCTGAGACATACTTACAAGGCTAGTGTCTTATCATGACGAATCAACATGCCGAAAATTATTTAACTAATTTATAAGATAATTCTATTGAATATCAGTGTTACTTATGCAATGATTCGTAAATAGATTTAGCTTTAGCTTGACCGATGCCAGAAACCTTTTGTAAATCGTCAACACTCGCATCTTTTAATTTCTTAACACTACCAAATACGGAAAGAAGACGTTTTTTGTAAAACTCTCCAATACCAGGAATCGAGTCTAGTGACGAATTTAACATGGCTCTTCTTCGTTTCTGCCTATGATAAGTTATAGCAAAACGATGCGATTCATCTCTAGCTCTCTGTAGCAAATATAATCCTTGGGAGCTTCGTTTAAGAATAATTGGGTATTCATTATTAGGAAGCCAAACTTCTTCAAGCTTTTTAGCCAAACCGCATACGACTATGTTTTTTATTCCACAATCTATCATAGCTTTTTGTGCTGCTCTGGCTTGTTCTCTACCCCCGTCAACAACTATAAGATTAGGCGTATAAGCGAATTTTTTATATTTTGATTTTTCAAGATTTTCTCCGTAATCATCATCTACATCGCCACTACTTGTGTGCTTAAAACGCCTAGAAATAGTTTCATACAATGCGCTCAAATCATCAAGTTTTCCGTTGCCATCAGACCCTTTTATGGAGAATCTTCTGTACTCGCTAGGTTTAGCAATACCATCTTCAAATACAACCATTGATGCAACCTGATATTCTCCATTTACCGTATTGGAAATATCATAACATTCAATACGCAAAGGAGATTCGCTCATTCCAAGAGCATCGGCAACCTCGTTCATGGCGCTACTTCTTGCATCTAAACTGCTGATTCTGCTGGACTTCAGTCTCATTAATGATTGTTTAGCATTATCATTTGCTTGATTCATAAGATTTCGTTTATCGCCACGTTCAGGAACCTTAATGCTAACTTTAGATCCACGCAATTTGCTTAACCAATTTTCCAAATTTTCACATTGATTCTGTGATATTTCAAAAGGAATGATTATTTCTCTAGGGATTGGGGTAATTGGGTCTAGTAAATCTCCCCTTCCTGTTGATTCTTGCCTTTTTTTACGCTCTTTTGTTGTTTTTGCACGATACGCTGAGTCAATATATTTACTCTTGGTATTCTCCAAGTCAATCTGCAATGCATTTCTTGATTGCTCTATTTTCAAAGAGTCTTCATATTGCAAATTATTATTTGATTCATATTCTGAATAAACTCGCATAAGCAAATTCGCTATTATATCTGCATCGCTAATATCCTCGCTTCTTTCAACCTGCCAATTTTTCTCTCCTCGCAATAAGCCTTCGCGAACAAAGAATGCGTGAACGCATGCCTCTAGAGAATCTCCACTAAAACCAAAAACATCAGCTTCAACATTCTCGTCAAAAACAACAGAATTTTGTTGCATAACAGTTTTAAAAATGTTTATTTTATCTCTTATTTTTGCAGCATTCTCAAAATCAAGATTATCGCTAGATTCTTTCATTTCTCTTGTTAAATCGTTAATGTAAGAATCACCTATAGAACCAGTTAGTACACCAACTAATTGTTCAACATTATTTCTGTGAGTTTTACGATCCACTTTTGCAATGCAAGGTGCAGAGCATTTTCCAATGTCTGCAAGAAGACAAGGTCTACCAGTTTTATGAGCTTTGACAAAAACGGATTGTCTACACGTTCTTACAGGAAAAGTCTTAAGCAAAGAATCTAGACTGTGCCTTAGCTGCCACACTTTTGCATATGGACCAAAGTATCTAGTTGATTTAGAATTCCTATTTCTTGTGATCCAGACTCTTGGAAAATCATCATTCACAGATACAGCAAGATAAGGATATGTTTTATCATCTTTAAAAACAACATTAAAACGTGGATTAAACTCCTTAATCCACGTGTATTCTAGTGTTAAAGCTTCAAGCTCAGTGTTTACAACGGTCCATTCTAGACTTCGAGCTGTTAAAACCATCGACTGAGTTCTAGGATGAAGCTGATTTAACGGTTGAAAATAATTAGACAACCTATTTCTTAAACTTTTTGCTTTTCCAACGTATATTACTTTCCCCTTATCATCTCTCCACTTGTATACTCCAGGTTGATTTGGAATATCGGAAGTTTTTGGTCTAAATAAGTCTCTCGTGTCACCTAAAAGTGATGCTCCAAAATTATTTTTAACTGAATTCTTCAAAATGTCAGTAGTGCTTATATCACAATTAGATAGGTGAGTTTTCTTCCATTTGCCTTGACTGCTTATAGCATCTTCTTTGATATCTATGTTATTATTCACAATTTCCATTATGTTTTCACCTCCTTTCATAAAAATACTATTTAATAATATTTCATTTAAGATTTGAGCATATGCTTTAAGAATTTGCCCGTCCAACTTTTTGTCGATTTTGCAACTTCTTCTGGAGTGCCAGTGATTACTATTTCGCCGCCTTTGTCTCCTCCCTCTGGTCCTAAATCAATAATCCAATCCGCGCATTTTACAACATCAAGATTGTGTTCAATAACTATTACAGTATTGCCTTTATCTACCAAAGATTGAAGAACGCTTAAAAGTTTACGAACATCTTCAAAGTGCAATCCAGTTGTAGGCTCATCAAGAATATAAACAGTTTTGCCAGTTGAACGTTTTTGCAACTCTGTAGCAAGCTTTACTCTTTGTGATTCTCCACCAGATAATGTTGGAGCACTTTGTCCAAGTTTAATATATCCAAGACCAACTTGTACAAGAGTATCCAAATATCTTGAAATAGATGGATATGCTTTAAAGAATACAGCAGCTTCAGAAATTGGCATATTCAGCACGTCTGAAACAGTTTTACCGTTATACGTTACGTCTAGAGTATCTCTGTTGTACCTTTTCCCATGACATTCTTCACATTGTACGTATACATCTGGCAAAAAATTCATCTCGATTTTAAGCGTTCCGTCTCCGCTGCAAGCTTCGCATCTTCCGCCTTTTACGTTAAACGAGAATCTTCCAGGACCATAACCTCTAACTTTTGCTTCTGGTGTTTGAGCAAAAAGTGTACGTATTTTGTCCCAGACACCAGTGTAAGTCGCAGGGTTTGATCTTGGAGTTCTACCAATAGGGTTTTGGTCTACATGAACAACCTTGTCACAATTTTCAATACCATCAACTCGTTTATGAAGTCCTGGAACAATGCGAGCGCCGTTTAGCTTATCTGCTAAAACTGGGTAGAGTATCGAGTTTATAAGACTAGATTTTCCAGATCCAGATACTCCTGTTATGCAAGTAAATATGCCTAAAGGTATTTCTACATCTATATTTTTAAGGTTGTGTTCTTTTGCTCCAACAATAGTTAGTAAACGATTTTTGTTTATTTTTCGACGATTTTTAGGAACTTCTATGCATTTTCTTTTTGCAATATAGTCTCCTGTAATTGAACGTTTTGCATCTTTTATGTGATTTGCTGGTCCGCAATATACTACTTCTCCACCGTTTTCTCCAGCTTCGGGTCCAATATCTACTAACCAGTCGGATTGCCGAATTGTATCTTCATCATGTTCAACAACTATAAGAGTGTTACCTAAGTCGCGAAGATTGTGCAATGTTGATATGAGTTTCTCATTGTCTCTTTGATGTAATCCTATTGAAGGCTCGTCAAGAACGTACATGACTCCAACTAGTCCAGATCCAATTTGAGTCGCCAATCTTATTCTTTGTGCCTCTCCACCTGAAAGTGTTTTTGCGGCTCTAGAAAGAGTTAAATAATTTAAGCCAACATCATTTAAGAATCCTAATCTTGCCTTGATTTCTTTTACAATTTCTTTAGCAATTATCTTGCTTGATCCTTCTAGTTTTAAAGAATTAATCCATTCAAGACTTTTTTCTATTGGCATATCACATATGTCTGCAATTGAGTATGAGTTTATTGTTACTGCTAAGACTTCTGGACGCAATCGTTTACCGTTACATGTTAAGCATGGAACTTCTCGCATGTATGACTCGTAGTATTGGCGCATTTGATCTGAGTCTGTTTCATCATGCTTGCGCATAAGAGTGCGCACTACACCTTCGAATCCTGTTGAATATTCTCTCTGCCTACCCCATCTATTTTTATAAGATACTTTTACTTCGAAATCATGCCCATAAAGTATTGAATTTTGCGTATCTTTCGACAATTCACACCATGGTGTATCCATACTAAAACCAAGTTCAACACTTAGCCCTTGTAGCACATGCCTATAGTATTCCCCTGCAGCTTTATTTAGTGCCCAAGGTTCTATCGCGCCTTCATTAAGTGATTTTTCTGTATTTGGAACAACAAGAGCAGGGTCAATCTCTAGATTGTAACCGATTCCAGAGCAATCGGGGCACGCCCCATAAGGAGCGTTGAATGAGAATGTTCTAGGCTCTATTTCTGATAAATTAAGCTGGTGATTGTTAGGACAAGCTCTGTGCTCAGAAAAATTTCGGCGTCTGCATTTAGAATCAGCAACTTCATCTACAAAATCAGCTATAACAATTCCTTTAGAAAGTTTTAAAGCCGTTTCTATAGAATCAGTCAAACGAGTACGTATGCCATCTTTTATAATTAACCTATCTATTACAACTTCGATTGTGTGTTTCTTTTGTTTTTCTAAAGTAATATCTTCAGAAAGCTCGCGCATTTGCCCATCTACAAGCGCTCTCGAATAGCCGTCTGATCTAAGAAGAGTAATTGTATCTTTGAATTCGCCTTTTCTGCCGTTAACAACAGGTGCTAATATTTGCAATCTTGTTCTTTCTGGTAAAGAGAGTATAGAATTAGCCATTTGTTGTGGTGTTTGAGCACTGACAAGTTCGCCACATTTAGGGCAATGAGGAATTCCAACTCTAGCAAAAAGAAGCCTTAAATAATCATAAACTTCTGTGATTGTTCCAACAGTAGAACGAGGGTTACGATTAGTAGTTTTTTGGTCAATAGATACAGCTGGGCTTAATCCCTCAATAAAATCTACATCTGGTTTATCCATTCTTCCAAGGAATTGCCTGGCATACGCGCTTAAGGATTCCACATAACGCCTTTGACCTTCTGCAAAAAGAGTATCGAAAGCAAGAGAAGATTTACCAGATCCTGACAATCCAGTAAAAACAATCATACGATTTCTAGGCAATTGTAAACTAACATTTTTTAAATTGTGCTCTCTAGCTCCTTGTATGGTTATCTTTAAATCTGAAGGAACAGAAGACAAATCATATACTAAATTATCATTATCTTTTACAGGCTGAGCAGAGTCGAGCATAGATTGCAAGATGTCAGCTTTTTTAGTGCATTCACGGTTTTTGTTATCTAAAATTGCATCTTGGGATAAAGGTAATTGCATGTTTTGCGAAGAATCTGATTTGCTTTGCATTCTGCCTCCCTAAGAGCTATTTTAAGAATCAAGACTTTGCACCAAACTCACTATTAATTGAGCACTAAATTATATAATACAATTAATTATAGAACACTTGTTCGAAGTAGATAATTTTCTGCGTGTTGTCGAAATACATAGAAATATAAAGAATAAAATCCTTTAGTAAAAACTATGCAAGCCTAACTGTATAATCGTGAGTTTGGCTAACACATTTTGAAGATATTCAGATTAAAGCATTATTTTAAGGAGTGGGTGCAAATGGCTATTGACGCACAAGGATTAACTATACAAATTGGTGCGCGTACGCTATTAAACCCTACCGACTTTCATGTAACAAAAGGCGACAAAATCGGCTTAGTTGGAAGGAATGGAGCTGGAAAAACAACTCTTACACGAGTAATAACAGGAGAAATGCTCCCAGCTGGCGGAACTGTACGAGTAAGCGGTGGATTGGGGTATCTACCACAAGATACTCATGCAGCAGACCCAGAACAAAGCGCGTTAGATAGGATTATGAGCGCTCGCGACATTTCATCAATCGTATCTCGTATACGAAAAGCAGAAAAAGAGATGACGAATCCAGATCCAGATATTATGACGAAAGCCATGAATCGCTACGATAAGGCCATTGAAGACTTTGAAAAAGCTGGTGGATACGCTGTTCAATCGGAAGCAATATCGATGGCAAACAGCCTTGGGCTTCCACAAGAAATTATGAAGCAAGCTCTTGGAACTCTATCTGGCGGTCAACGTAGACGAATTGAACTTGCACGAATACTTTTCTCCGATGCAGACACGCTGATATTAGATGAGCCTACTAACCATTTAGATGCAGATTCTATAATTTGGCTGAGAAACTATTTGAAAAAATTCTCTGGTGGATTCTTAGTAATATCCCATTCAACAGAATTGCTAGATGAGGTTGTAAATAAAGTCTGGCATTTAGATGCACAATTGGCTCAAATAGACATATATTCAATGGGTTGGAAAGCATACTTACATCAACGCGTTGTAGACGAAGAACGCAGGCGCAGAGAACGAGAAGTGGCTGAAAAAAAAGCTGAACGCCTTATGAAACAAGGTATTCGTTTACATGCAAAAGCAACAAAAGCAGTAGCAGCTCAAAACATGATGCGTAGGGCTGAACGTCTGTTAAGTGAAACAAGCGAAGCACAAAGTCGCGAGAAAGTAGCAGATATTCGTTTTCCAGAACCTGCTCCTTGCGGACGAACACCTATTATGGCTGAAGATATTTCAAAAGCTTATGGATCCAATATTGTATTTGCTGGCATAAATTTGGCTATAGATAAAGGTTCAAGAGTTGTTATTCTCGGATATAACGGTGCTGGTAAAACAACCACTTTGCGTATTCTAGCTGGAGAAGAAAGTGCAGATACTGGCAGCGTAAACTATGGGCATGGCTGCAAGATTGGCTATTTTGCTCAGGAACACGACACTTTGGATTTAGATGCGACAGTATTAGAAAATCTTCAGCATGTTGCTCCAGATTTAAATGACACTCAAGCAAGATCTATGCTAGGAAGCTTCCTATTTTCTGGAGATGACGCAATGAAGCCAGCTAAAGTGCTTTCGGGCGGCGAAAAAACTCGTCTAGCGTTGGCAACTCTTGTAACTTCAAAAGCAAACGTGCTTTTGCTCGATGAGCCTACTAACAATTTAGATCCAGCTTCTAGAGATGAAATTCTTAAAGCCATTGCAAAATACGAAGGCGCTATTGTATTGGTTACTCACGATGAAGGAGCAGTTCTTGCGTTAAACCCTGAACGAGTTCTTCTTATGCCAGACGGTGACGAAGATTTGTGGAGTGATGACTATCTTGATTTGGTTGCGGAAGAATAGGATTTTAGGATTGCTATGAAAACAACAGCTAGATTTGCTAATTTTACGCTACAACACATTTTCCATGTTCTTCGCGCGCCTTTAGCAATCTTGCTGTTAATAGCATTGTTTGAATGCACTGTTGGGAATATTCCATTTTGGAATAGTGTTACTGGCAGCACAGATAGCATGTTTGCACACAATGCAACTGGTCCAGGTATTGAAAGACTTTCTTCTGGAGGACTTTTAATTACCGATCCTTCGGAATCTTATTTAGAAGTTAATTCCGACGGATCTTCACCATATATTCAGCTTAAGCCTTCACTGATTGCTCCGAAAAAAATTGGCAAAAGTCCTGTTAAAACGGATGTGCATGTACGAATTGATGTTAATAAAATTGCTGGAAAGCCTTTGAGTACCAACCCTAGAGCCATTAGTTTTGCTATGCTTCCAGTTCCAGATCAAGCAATTGGAGTTAAAAGCACTCTTAGATTATGGATACAACATCCTAAAGGAGATGTTGTAGATGTTGAGGATGCTAAAGCAAATGTTAGAGCACCTTTTAGCTGGAATTGGGGTCGCGTTTTTCTTCTTATAATAATTTCAATTTTTATTGCATTATGGAATCCGTGGTCTAAGCTTTGGAAAATCAGACTTAATACAAAGAGTATTAATCAAAGACTTTTACTTACTTTATTTTGGACACCTTTCCTTTTGATTGCTATTTTTGCAATATTTTGGAATGTTTTTAACGGTATTCCAATGCATTTTGATGTTGCTGGAAACTATACTTACGATTTTGATCAATACGCACGTACAGCAGACGCTCTACTTAAAGGTAAGACTCATCTTGATTTACCTGTTCCGCCGCAAATGCAAAAATTATCTAATCCGTATGACCCAATTGCAAGAAATAATCTTCTTTCTGATTGTGTACACAATATTTATTGGGATCATGCGTATTATAAGGGTCATTGGTATTCGTATTTTGGTGTAATACCAGTTGTTTTATTCTTTATCCCGTATAAGATTATATCCGATTTGTGGATTCCTGGTGGAGCCATGCTCCCTACAACAATAGCCACTTTCATATGCTTAATTGGATTTTTAATTTTTGGTTCACTATTGGTTATTCGTCTAATTAAACGTGTTAATCATCAGGCAACTCTTGCTTGTGTATCAATTTGTTTAACCTTATTCTTTATTACTTCAAACACCGTTTACTTGTGGTTTAGAACATCCTTTTATTCAGTTCCAATGGCTGCATCATTATTCTTCACTTCACTCGGATTATGGTTTTATCTCGGGTCTATTAAAGATGAGGAAACTATAAAAGCATACAAAATAGTGGAACAATTAAAACCATCATCAATAATATCGTTTAAGCATATTGCAGCAGGATCGTTGTTTATTGCTTTTAATCTTGGTTGTAGACCAACTTTTATAATCGCTTTTCTATTCGCAATTCCGCTATTTTATACTCATTTTTACTCATATATTAAAAATATTATTATCAGTGACAAAAAATCTATAGAAAATCTTAAAAACTTATTAAAGCTAATTCTTTGCATAATTATTCCATTTATAATAGTTGCAATACCAATCGGATTATATAATGCTTTAAGATTTGGGTCCCCTTTTAATTTTGGCAATGAATATCAGATTACGATTACAGATATGACTACAATGCGTCTCCCTTCGCAGAACATCATTCCATCCATTTTAAGTTATATAGCTTTGCCAATACGTTTTATATCAACTTTCCCTTGGATAGCAATTCAACCTATTGCTTTTGAAAAATGGCAATATGCAGAGCCAATGATTGGTGGAATGTTTACATTATCTCCACTCGCATTACTAGGAATTATATGCGTTTTCACAATGACTAGAAACATGAGTAAAATCGCTACAAGATTAGCTATAATATCTGTAATTTCTGGCATAATCGTTATTGTTTTTGACAGCTTAAAAGCTGGTATAGGATGGCGATATATTGCGGATTTTGCATGGCTTTTCGCTTTAAGCGCAATAATAGGTATTAATTCTTTGCTACAAAAATATGCTGATATTACAGTATGTGACACTTGGAAAACTAAAACATTATGCTATTTACTGAGATTCGTTATTTTTGGTCTTCTATTTTTCTCCATAGCAATAGCTTTTCTAAGCTGGTTCGTACCAGGCAGAGAAGACTCAATACTACGTTTTAATCCTCAAATGTGGCATACTGTGAGATGCTGGTTCACATTAATCTAATTTGTTTTCATTAATTTAATTCTTCCAGCATTGTATGAACAGTATCTAGCAACGCTTTAACACCATACACAAATTGTTTTTCTTCTGGCAACAAAGATAATGCCAAATATCCATTATTTGGCATATCGAAGTAATAGCCAGGCTGAGATACAAGATGATAATCTTGCATAAGTCTTAGAGCTAAATCATCATCATCTAAACACGATGGAACACGGATAAGAATATTCCATCCGCCTTCAGCACGCAATGCACTAACGCAACAATTTGGGTAGTTTGCAAGCATTTTTCTAAGTGTTTTAAGATTAGACCTAACTCTGTTTTGAACAAGATCGGTTTGTTCTTTAGCACATTGCAATAATTCCGGAATTCTTTCTGATACAGTTACACCAATTGGAAGAAAATCATCAGCAATAACATCAAGGCGTTTCATAGCATCCTGCACGTCTTGACTAGGTCCCGAAACCTCAATCCATCCAACTTTTGCATGCGGAGCTGCAAGCATCTTTGAGAATCCATCTAAAGCAAAAACTAGCGTAGATTCTTCACCTGCTAACCTGCTGTTTCCATCAAAAGGTTCTAGACAATAATCATAAAAAACTTCATCAGCTATAATTGCCACATTATTTTTATTGCATAGTTGCAATAATGCGTTTCTTTCTTGAGGCTTTATATAAGATCCTGTTGGATTATTTGGATTTATTAAAACAAGTGCACGAATATGATTATCCGTATTCTCTAAAAGTTCTTTAACCCTAGGAATATCAATAGTCCAAGAACCATCATAAACAAGCGGATAAGGTATAGATTTTACGCCTTGGAGTCTTGCAATCGATTCTATAAGAGGATATCCAGGAGTCGGAGCTAAAACAGAATCACCGCAATCACACATTAGCATCATTAACCATGCGTATGCTTGAGAAGTTGATGATAATACGTATAGATTATCTGGATTAAGAACCTTAGCTGAACTACCCTTCTTATTTACAATATTTTGATCTACGCGATTATCTCTATGATTTATAAAGTTAGCAAGAATGCGCCTAACTTCGACAGGTCCTCTAGGATCCGCAGTATATTTTGCATTTAAGCATTCTGGAGAAAGACCATGTACTGTTGGGTTTGAATCGTTAAGTTTTGTAAGTTTAATACCTTTAGATATAGCAACACGTTGAGCCAGAATAATTGGATTTGGCTCACTAACATCAACTCTAGAAGAAAATCGCACTCGACTACACTAGCGCATTGTATAAACCAAATATATAAAAATACAAAAATATGCAAATACAAAAAAATGCGCTGAACGCAAAAGCATCCAGCGCAAATAAAATATCAAAAATCCTTAATTGTTTCTTTGCTGCATTGCATAATATGCCGCACCGATAATGCCAGCTTCATTATGCAAAGACGCAACTACAATAGGTGTCTTAATGTCGATATGAGGCAAGAACTTCTCGCTAACACGGCTAACACCGCCGCCAACAACAAACAGGTCTGGGTTAAAGTACTTTTCCATCAAACCATAATACTTAGTAAGACGCTTAGCCCACTTTTTATAACCCATGTCTAACTTTTCGCGAACAGAAGAAGCAGCATACTTTTCCGCATCTCCCTTACCCTTTTCAAGCTGAATATGACCGAGCTCTGTATTAGGAATAAGAGTACCGTTATAAATCAATGCTGTGCCAATTCCAGTGCCTAGCGTAGTAGCAATAACCAAGCCATCTTTATCTTTTGCAGCACCAAAGTGTTGCTCAGCAAGACCAGCAGCATCAGCATCATTCACTACAGTAACAGGACGACCGCAAGCTTCGCTGAACACTTCTGTAACATCCACACCAATCCAAGATTGATCGAGATTCGCCATAAACTCAAGCTTCTTTCCAGGCTTAATAGGAGCTGGAAAAGCGATTCCAACAGGAACATCTGCAGGAACATCAAAATGCTCAAGTTGCTGACGAACAATATCTGCAACAGCTTGAGGTGTGGAAACCGCTGGAGTGAGAATCTTATATCGCGGTTCTGCAAACTCGCCTTTTTCCAAATTAACTGGTGCAGCCTTAATACCAGAGCCACCAATATCTACGCCAAATGCTTGTGCAGTGTCAATCATCGTTAACACTCCCCTCTGAATGTCGGACAATGGGATATCATGTTCATTCTACAATATTGCTAAAGCGACACGCTTATATAATTGTCTATTTAATGATAACGATTGCATAAATGTTTTTCTCAAAATTAAAGCTTTAATATTAAAAATCATGCAAACAATTGCTAAGATTTTAACTCTAATTTATCGCAAATAGTTTTGAAGCTCTTTGTTTATTAAACCATTTGAAGCAATAACGTCATTTTCACGTCTCCAATGAATTGAGTCACCATTCCATTGTCGAACATGCCCCTGTGCTTCTTTAACAACAACGGCGCCAGCTGAAACACCTGGAATATCCCACCTATGAAGATGTGGCTCAAAATATGCGTCGTAAGTACCATCTGCTACTTTGCACAAGTCAAGCGAAGCAGGACCAATACGCTTAATATCTGCTGGGCATTCTTCCTCAAGCGAAGAAACAACGTCTAAAGCTCTTTTAGATTCACCTGGAATATAAGACATTCCATAGCAAACAACAGAGCCATGCAATGTTGATGTTGTAGAAGGCGTGATTTTCTCTCGCTTCTCCCCATTAGGAGTTTTACGAATACGAATAGCACCCTGACCCTTAGCAGCCAAATATGTAAGCCCTAAAGCTGGGGCATGAACAACACCAAGAACAGGTCTAGCAGAGCCTTGATCATTAAACTCGAAAAGCGAAACAGTTAAAGTCCATTCAGCCATATCGCGGTTAAAGTTAATAGCACCGTCAATATTGCCTACACACCAAAAACGATCACCTGTTTTGCAATCATCTGGTCTATTTCTCCAGAATCCTTGGAAAGTATTTATATAAGTAAGACGATTTTCAATAAAACGTACTAGCTTATCTCCAAAAGCTGAATCGGATTGATTAGGATCACCTAGAACCATCATACTTGCCATATCTCTAGGATTAAGCTGATCCTGATATGCATGTTTACCAACATCTTCTAATATTCTAGCAACTTCAAGAGCTACATCCCTTAAATTCATACCTGCCATATTCTTCTCACCCCTCTGTCTAATACAATTGTTTTCAAATTCTTTAATCTTGTTCTCATAAAATCTGCAACTATTCTACTCAACTAATTAAATTAAACCAAACTTCCACACGCAATATTCCAATAAAATCAATAAACTTTCACATTTGATATAAGTTTTATAGAAAAGTTTTACAATGCAAAACGCATAGAAAAACAAATCCTTAAATTTCTTAAACCAGCCTTAAAATTAATTCATAACCTAACATCTCTTTCAAAAGATTATAACATGACTAAAATACTAGAGTTAAAAAACCAAAAATTAATTAATGTTCCTTCATTGAAAAAACCAGGACTTCTTGTTTTAGATGTTGACGCCACTCTTATTGAAGAAGAAGTGATTGACTTACTAGGAGATATTGCTGGGGTCGGGTCAAATTTAGCATATATAACTTCTAAAGCAATGAAAGGAGAAATTGACTTTGACACATCTTTAAAGCTAAGGGTTTCAATGTTAAAAGGACTCGAATGCACTTGTTTTAAAAAAGCTATTGAAAGTATCCACGTAACCAGTGGAGCCAAAAAACTTATAGACACATTACATTCCTTTGGATGGAAAATAGGAGCAGTTTCTGGAGGATTCAATAATGTTTTAGATGATTTTCTGCCAAATCTAAACATAGATTTTTGGGTAGCAAACAATCTAGAAGTAGTAGATTCTAAGCTAAGTGGGAAAGTTATTGAGCCTATAGTAAATCGCCAATATAAAGCAAAAGCATTGATTAATTGGGTGCGCAAGAACAATATTGATATTGCTCAAAGCGTTGCTATTGGAGACGGTGCTAACGATATCGATATGATTAAAACAGCAGGATTAGGCGTCGCATTTTGCGCAAAGCAGTTATTAAAAAGTCAAGCTAAAGCAAGCATAGATACGCGTGACCTAAGCCTAGTTTTAGATTTACTAAACTAAACTTAACTAACTAGAATTTATACAAATTTTACTTTGCGTTTTTCAAGATTACACTTATCGCTTCAATCCAAATAGGACTCTTGACTTAAATGCGCTCCTCTTGCCCAATCTGCAGCCTTCATAGCCTTTTTACCTTGCGCTTTAACTTCTAAAAGCTCAAGAACACCACTTGAAGAACCAACCCAGACATTTCGCTTACCTGCAAAAATCTGCCCAGGCTTAAGTTCGCTTAGATTATGTATTGAAATATCCTCATCTTTTGCCAATGCACAAGAAAGAACATGCAAACTAATGATTTGTGAATCTTCGCAATAAGCGTGAAGATTACACCAAGCTCCAGGATTTGGCGTGCAAGCACGAATCTGCCTATCGATTGCAAATGCTGGAATATCAAAACGAATATGAGCATCCTCAACAGTGATTTTTTGCGCGATTTGGCAAGGTGTAGGATCTTGCTCAACAGGAATAATTTGACCAGATTCCATCCCAACAAGAGCAGAGCAAAGAAGATCTGCACCATCATTGCTTAGTCTCATAAGCAAGTCGCCAGCTGTTTCATGAGCACCAATCTCGGTAGTCATTTGTGCAAGAATAGGTCCTTCATCCATTCCACGCGTAATCTTAAAAACAGTGGCACCGGTAATATCATCTCCAGCCCAAATCGCACGCTGAACAGGAGCTGCCCCTCGCCACTGTGGAAGAAGCGAGAAATGCAAGTTGTACCATCCTAGAGGAAGAGCGTCCAAAACAGATTGTCTAAGAATCTTTCCATAAGCAACCACGGCAGCAAGTTTAGCGCCAGTTGCCTTTAAAGCTCTTATGCACTCCTCTTCATCACTAGGATTAACCTCTAAAACAGGAATCCCAAGTTCAATCGCAGCTTTTTTAACAGCGCTAGGAACAATTTTCCTACCTCTGCCTGTCGGAGCATCAGGTCTCGTAAGAACAGCACGAACATCAAAATGCTCTTTATCTTGAGCTAAAGCACGCAATGGCGCAACAGAAACCTCTGGTGTTCCAGCAAATAAAATAGGTAGCACCATACGTAAACCCCCTTAAGAAAAATATCTTCATTATTCTTAACATCTTCAAAAATCATATACTCTCAGCAATCGAACAGTAACGAGAATAGTCATGAAAATACTAAGAATTAGCGAATTAGCAGAAAGCATCCTTTAACTTGCTAAAGAATCCTTTGTGATTTGTAGTCGAATCTGGGATAGCGCGTTGAACAATAACATCATCTTTTCCATCATGCAATTCTTCAAACTCTTCAATAAGTTTACGCTCTTCATCGCTCAGCTTTGTTGGAATATTAACAAGAATGTGAACAACAAGATTTCCGCGTTCTTTAGAGCCTAGAACCGTTACACCCAAATTAGGTACAGAAATAGTATTTTCACTTTGAGAGCCAGAAGGGATTTCCACGCTCTTTTTGCCGTCAAAAGTATCTATATCAACTTTATGTCCCAAAACAGCCCAAGTCATTGGAATGTCAATCCAACAATGTAAATCGTTTAGATTCCTAGTAAACTGTTTATCTTCTCGAATATGTACATCAACATACAAGTCGCCAGCAGGACCGCCACATTCACCTACTGCTCCTTGCGAAGCAAGTCGCAATCGAGAATTATCTTTTATACCAGCAGGAATAGTAATCCCAATTTCTCTTGATGTACGAATTCGACCATGTCCATGACAATTTGGGCAAACATTCTTAATGATTGTTCCGTGACCTTCGCATTCTCTACATGGCTCAGATGACATCATTTGACCAAACATTGTTCTAGTAACCCTTTGTACAAAACCAGCGCCCTTGCATTGCGGGCAAGTTATAGGGTCTGATTTATCTGCAGAGCCTTTTCCAGCACAATCTTGACACAAGCCAAAAGTCACTACATGAACCTTAGCATTTCCACCAAATACTACTGTTTTAAGATCAACTTTAACTTCTGTGAGTGAATCTTCACCACGATTCACGCGCGGAATAGGAGAACCCGTACTTGTTCCAAAGGATCCAGAGAAGAACTGATTTAAAATATCTCCCATATCCATATTCATATTGGCATATCCGCCAGCGCCAGCTCCAGCACCCGATGCCGATAGATTGTTTGGGTCAACACCCATATCTACCATTTTGCGTTTTTCTGGATTAGACAAAACGTCGTATGCAGCATTAACTTCCTTGAATTTGTCTTCAAACTCAGGACCTGCGATATCCGGATGGTACTTTCGACTTAATTTTCTATATGCTTTTCGAATCTCATCATCGCTAGCGTTAGAATCAACACCTAAAATCTTGTAATAGTCAGTCACTTAACTCCCCTTTTACCTTAATAGAATAATTCTTGCATAAGGCACAGCCAGTTATATTTTTATGAATTTTCGGATATAAACGCATTAAGATACTTAGCCACTGCTTTAACCGCAGTCATTGTTGCAGCATAATCCATATGCGTAGGTCCGATTGAACCAATGAATGCGGAATCAGGATCGGAATTATATCCGTAAGCACTCGTCACAACAGAAGCATTCAAAAGACCAGGCGTGTGAGTTTCCGAACCTATTGCAACACTGACTCCACTTGCACAATCACTTGCCTCCTCACTTAGCGAAGTCATCAAACGCATAATAACAGCTTGCTCTTCTAAAGCATCAAAAAGAGCAGCAAAATCACCAATATTCTGTCTATGAGCAAGCTGGGAGGTTCCAGCCATGTATAATTCGTGTGCTCGATCGCCATCGTACATATCTTCAATAGCATTAGACAATTGTTTAATTATTTGTAACGAAGAAACTAAATCTTTACGTTCCGACAATGCACACACTTTTTTAGATGCATTCAAAAGTGACAATCCAATGCAATCTTCATTAATCATATTTGTTAAATGCAACAAATCATCTGAATTCACATTAGAAGCCTGAATCATATGTTGCGCTACCCCTCCAGCGTCTGTAATTACTACGACAAGAAGAGTTGATGACGATACTTGAACAATCTCAATTCTTTTTACTTTTGATCTAGATAATGCAGGTGACGCAACAAGAGCAACCTGCCCAGTGATACTTGCAAGAAGACGAGCTGAACGTTGAAGTGTGTCTTGCAAACTTACAGATCCACTTAAAAAACTGCGTATTCCTCTTCTTTGTGCATTAGAAAGTGGTATTAGCGCCGCCAATCCATCAACGAAATATCTGTATCCTTTTTCCGTAGGAATTCGACCAGCAGATGTGTGTGGCTGAATTAAATAACCTTCTTCTTCTAGTATTGACATATCGTTGCGAATTGTTGCAGAGCTAACACCTAATTTGTGATTTTTAGCCAAAGACGCTGATCCAACTGGCTCGTGTGAACGAATATAATCTTCAACAACCGCACGGAGTATCATCATGCGACGTGATTGCATTGATCCTCCTTTTATTTAGGTAATGTAACTTTTACTGTCAACTATTATATATTCCAGAATAATATGTGATTAACTATTTTTTGTTATCTTAACAACTAACTATAAATATAAACTTTTGTTAAGTTTTGACACACTTTGTTAGAAATTCGTCTGATATAAAAGATAGGATTAAATGGCAATGTGAGGGTGATGGCCAGCGTAAGCTGTGCGCAAAAACCCGAATTATTGGAAGGAAAGTAGATCACATGACCGAATTCAACTGGTCTGCATTAGACGAGCGCGCCGTAAAGATGGCGAAGGTTCTCTCGGCTGATGCTGTTGAGCGAGCAGGACACGGACATCCTGGCTCCCCTGTTTCATTGGCACCGATTGCGTACACCTTGTACCAGCACTTCATTAAGCACGATCCAGCTGACCCAAAGTGGGCCGGTCGCGATCGTTTTATTCTTTCTGGCGGCCACGCTTCGCTTACGCAATATGTGCAGCTGTTCTTCTCTGGATACGGCTTGACTCTTGATGATCTCAAGTATTTCCGTGGCGGCGCAGACACGCGTACTCCAGGTCACCCAGAATATGGCTTAACTCCAGGCATTGAAATGACCACTGGTCCTCTTGGACAGGGTCTTGCTTCTGCTGTTGGTTTCGCTTATGGTCAGCGTTTTGAGCGTGGTCTTCTTGATCCAGAAGCTCCAGCTGGCACTTCCCCATTCGATCACAAGGTTTGGGTTATCTGCGGCGAAGGCGACGTTGAGGAAGGCGTTTCTTCCGAGGCTGCTTCCTTGGCTGGAAACCAGAAGCTTGGCAATTTGACTGTAATCTTCGATGCAAACCACATTCAGATCGAAGGCGACACTAAGCTCACCTTCTCCGAGGATATTCTTGCTCGTTACCGTGCATACGGTTGGTACACCGACGAAGTTAGCTTCATTCAGCCAGACGGCTCCTACAAGGAAGACGTTCAGGCTTTGGCTGCAGCTATTGAAAAGGCTCAGGAAGTTACCGATAAGCCTCACTTCATTAAGGTTAATACTTTGATTGCTTGGCCAACCCCAGGCAAGACCAACAATGAAGCTTCTCACGGCTCTAAGCTTGGTGAAGAAGCTGTTAAGGGTTTGAAGGAACTTTGCGGTTTCGACCCAGAAGTTTCGTTCCCAATCGACGAAGAAGCTTTGGCTCATGCTCGTAAGGTTGCTGAACGCGGTTTGGCTGCTCACAAGGCTTGGGATGAAGCTCTTGCAAAGTGGGCTGCTCAAAACCCAGATAAGGCTGCTCTATACGAGCGCCTTAAGGCTGGCAAGCTTCCTGAAGGCTTCGGCAAGGCTATCGACGACTTGGTTGCCGGTTTCGAAGTCGGTTCCAAGGTGGCTACCCGTAAGGCTTCTGGCGCAGTTCTTAACGCAATTGCTGCTGTTATGCCAGAACTTTGGGGCGGTTCCGCTGATTTGGGCGGCTCCAACAACACCAATATTAAGGGAGCTGACTCCTTCGGTCCATCCGAAGACGCAACTCGCACTTGGCCAAACGTTTCCGAGTACGGTCGC
Source organism: Gardnerella sp. KA01002 (assembly GCF_049244015.1). Classification (NCBI taxonomy): domain Bacteria; kingdom Bacillati; phylum Actinomycetota; class Actinomycetes; order Bifidobacteriales; family Bifidobacteriaceae; genus Gardnerella; species Gardnerella sp. KA01002. The sequence continues at coordinate 765,746 of NZ_CP058365.1, read as the reverse complement.
CAGCTTCACTTTGGTGTGCGCGAGTTCGCAATGGGTGCTATTACAAACGGCATTTTGCTTGGTTCTGACACTCGCCCATTCAACGGCACATTCTTCCAGTTCTCTGACTACGAGCGCCCAGCAGTTCGCTTGGCTGCTTTGATGGAGATTCCAAACCTTTACGTTTGGACTCACGACTCCGTAGCCTTGGGCGAAGATGGTCCAACTCACCAGCCAATCGAACACTTGGCTGCATTCCGCGCTATTCCTCAGCTTGAGGTTGTACGCCCTGCAGATGAGTATGAGACTGCTGAAGCTTACCGCTACTTCTTCGAGAAGAAGAACAACTATCCAACCGCTATGATTTTGACACGTCAGGGCGTACCAACCCTCGCAGAAACTGCTGAGAAGGCTCGCGAAGGCGTAAAGCACGGCGGTTATGTGTTGGTTGACTGCGAAGGCACTCCAGACGTAATCATCATGGCTACTGGTTCTGAAGTTCAGTGGGCTGTTGCTGGCGCCAAGACTTTGGCAGCAGAAGGCATTAAGGCTCGCGTTCTTTCTATGCCATCTCTCGAGTGGTTCGAAGAGCAAGACGAAGAGTACAAGGAAGCAATCCTTCCAAAGTCCGTCAAGGCTCGCGTTTCCATCGAAGCTGGTTTGGCATTGCCTTGGTACAAGTATCTTGGCGATTGCGGCAAGGCTGTTTCTATCGAACAGTACGGCTTGCAGGGTGACGGCGGTCAGAACATGATCGATTTGGGCATTACTGCTGAGCACGTAGTAGAAGCTGCTAAGGCTTCTATCGAAGAAGCACGCGCTTAAGATAGAAATTAAGCAAAATAAAAAAACTTGATGTGTCAAAATAAAATTGATTCATCACAAAACTCGAAGTGCTAATTTAGCAACTTCACTGGAAACAGCAAAGGCGTGTTGATGTTAAGCTACAGTTGGTTTAGCATCAACCGCTGTTTCCTGTAAAACGCCAACACTACCAACGTGTTCCAACTGGTGGAACACAGTGTTAAGGAGATAACATGACTGAAGCAACGCAGCGCACTAGCGATTCCGGCGTTTCTATTTGGTTGGACGATTTGTCCCGTACCCGCATTGAGTCTGGTTCTTTGCAGGATTTGATCGCTAACAAGAATGTTGTTGGTGTTACTACCAACCCATCTATCTTCCAGAAGGCTTTGAGCCAGGTTGGTCCATACGACGCACAGCTTAAGGAACTCGGCAAGGTTGACGTTGAAACCGCTATCCGCGAGTTGACCACCACCGATGTTCGTAACGCAACTGATATCTTCCGTGAGATCGCTGAAAAGACCGACTTTGTTGACGGCCGCGTCTCCATCGAAGTTGACCCACGTTTGGCTCACGATACTGCCAACACTGAAAAGCAGGCTGAAGAGCTTTGGGCAAAGGTTGATCGTCCAAACGTTATGATCAAGATTCCTGCAACTTTGGAAGGTCTTCCAGCTATCACCGCTACCCTTGCTAAGGGTATCTCCGTGAACGTGACCTTGATCTTCTCCCTCGAGCGCTACGAGCAGGTCATCGACGCCTTCATCGAAGGTATCGCTCAGGCAGCTGCTAACGGCCACGACTTGAAGCACATTGGTTCCGTAGCTTCCTTCTTCGTTTCCCGCGTTGATACCGCTGTTGATAAGCTCCTCGAAGCTAACGGCTCCGAAGAAGCTAAGGCTCTTGAAGGCAAGGCTGCTGTTGCTAACGCTCGCTTGGCTTACGAACTCTTCGAGAAGAAGTTCGCTGCCGACCCACGTTGGGCTGAACTTGAGGCCAAGGGTGCTAAGAAGCAGCGTCCACTTTGGGCTTCTACTGGTACCAAGAATGCGGCTTACTCCGATTGCAAGTACGTTGATGAGTTGGTTGCTGAGCATGTTGTTAACACCATGCCAGAGAAGACTTTGAACGCTCTTGCTGATCACGGCAACGGTGCTCCTTCCATTAAGGGCACTTACGAAGAGAGCCACGCTGTTATGAACAAGCTTGCTGAGCTTGGCATTAACATTAAGGACGTTACCGACAAGCTTGAGGCCGACGGTGTTGCCGCCTTCATCAAGTCTTGGGATTCCGTGATTGCAGACGTACAGTCTGGCATCGATCGCGTAAACGCCTGATTTGATTAATCAGTAATAAATAAACATTAAACCGCACATGCAAGTGGATTAATTTCCACACATGTGCGGTTTTGTTTTGCGTTTTTATCAATCGCAATAAAAAAGCTACCCAGTGTTATTTTCTAAGCTAAGTAATTGAGAAAGACAGACAGTGTAGTTCTGTCTCTTTTCACGTAGAATTTTTTAATCGGCAGAAATATATATGATGGATAGGTATGTGTTCCTTCCTATTTTTATGCAATTTTTCAAAACAATAAAAAGAACATTATTAGATTAATAAGGAGGATCTATGAAAAATACGAAAAAATGCCCAAAGTGTGGGGGAAGTGAAATTATATTTGTGCCTGGATCTGCTGGGGCTTATGGGACTGGAAATAATGTTATGACTGGCCATACAATTATGTCGGCAGTACCTGTTGATAGGTATATTTGCACTGCCTGTGGTTTTAGCGAGGAGTGGATTGACCTTGAAAATATGGATAAATTAAAAAAGAAATATGATGAGATTTAAATGAGAGTTACTTTTATATGTGACTGGGATAGATGATTAATAAACCAAATGCGCCAATTTGCTTTGTAAATCTTTATTTCAGCTGCCTTTCTCACAATTTTCATGTATGTGGCATCCCAATAATAAATTTTAGTATGCGTTTCATCTTGATATTCTTTTAGAACTTTATTGAATTCCTGACATGCTCCACAGCCTGAACTACCAAAATAGAGCACTTCTCCAGTTTTAAGATTTGAGATATTATTCTCCTGTAATACTGAAAATGAGGGTCTTAAGCCACTCAAATGAATATATGCAATAAAACCAACGAATAACATTATGACAATAGCTGGAAGTATACGAGATACTACACTTTTCATAACTCAGTACTCCTTTTTCGTAAATTGTAATAACGACAATAGGAAAAACACAACAATATACATTAGAGCAATAATACAAGTTGCAGACGTAAGAGCGGTGAACGAGTCTGGTGATAAATAATAAAATATCTGAAAAGAATACACGGATGTTTGAGACAATATTATGTTTATTAAATTCGGCAATATCCATAATAATATAAAGGAAAGAATCATTGTAACACCAACTTTTTCAAAATATATCAACAGATTCATATTTATAGCAATATACAAAAGGAAAATTATCGGATATACGAGCAGTTGATGCATAACTATCCCTAGAGACGAGTATTTTAGTGACAAAAATACCAAATTTACGACTAGATAAATGCTTACGTATTCACCATATATAAAACACAATAATTTAATCCTATTAGGAATATACTCTAGATAATGATGAATAATTTTCTTCTCTTGCCATTCACCAATTGATAATATCTGATATAGGCTTAAAAATAGTATAGTTATCGTTGAAAAGAATTTATATTGTGATAAAAATGCACCTCTTTTAGCCTGAAATACTATAAACACGCAACATGCCAAATACAAAACAAAAGACAATAAGAAAAGCTTCTGATGACTAAACTTAATAATTTCTGATTTTATATAGTACTTCATCATCATCTTCCTCCAACATAAAATCTTTAATATCATGCGTAATATCACTGTATTCCACGATTTGTACCCCATGCTCAATCAGCAATTTAAGAACCTTGGCAATATCCTCTCTAGGCAATTTAATTCTAAAAGTTGATTCTTTGTTATCTTTGCTACGACAAAAAACCTCATATCTGTTAGAAAGCAATTCACTAATATCCACACCATTTACAACAATCACATTATAAATTCTTAGATTATCATTAAAATTAACAATTTTTTGAATTTTCCCTTTTTTTAAATACCATACAATATCAGCAATTTCACCTAACTCATCTAATATATGACTTGAAATTACAAGGCTTTTACCTTGTGAGCGCAATGACAAGATAGTGTCTTTTAACTGCTTTATAGTAAGAACATCTAATCCATTGAAAGGTTCATCAAGAAGAATAATTTCACTATTTGAGAGCAATATTCTAGCAATATTTAATTTTTGCTTCATACCTAGCGACAATTGTTTAAACTTTTTATTTTTTGCTTCGTCGAGACTCACCTGATGCAATAATTTATCACAATTAAAGTCTTTTCTCCCCATCAAAGCAGCAAACACTCTAAGATTATCCTGTACAGAAAATTCGTCATAAAAAGATGGATTCTCAATAGCAAATGAAAGTGAACCGTCCAATTCAATATTGCCTTGATAATCAACTATCAAATTTGCAATGCACTTCATTAACGTGGTTTTTCCTGAACCATTATTGCCTACTAACGCAATAATTTGCCCAGCACTGCTTTCCAAAGAAATGTCATCTAAAACGACTTTTCCCCCATATGATTTTTTCAAATGAGATATCTTCATAAGATTACCTCTTAACAAATGAAACTAAAAATTTCCGATCTCCTTTTACAGAAATCTTACTATCTTCACCAATAAAAATTTTAGGACTCTCTTCGTAGATAACAGCATTTTTAACATTTCCTGGCTGTTTCTGAGCACGCACAAAAAGAGCATCATCAAGCTTGTACAGCTTTCCAGCAAAGCGTATCTCTCCTTTGCCTCTCTTTGCATAAATAGCATACACTCCTGGCTTTAACGATAAGTTATCGTTATTCTTATAATCTCCTGAAACTAGTGTTGGCAAATCATCACGAACCATACCAAAACGAACATTATTTGTCTTATACCCTACATACAGCAGACTGACAAGACCTAGGATTACTATGGTAGCTGCAAATATCCATTTTTTGCTTTTCATTTCTTAATCACATCCAAATCTATTATTTCATCAGCAATTTTATCGAACATTGCATCATGAGTAACAATAAAAATCATCGCAGTCTTTTTTAACTCCAAGACTTTGTCTATAAAAATCTTCTTAGAAGAATCATCCAAGTTTGAAGTAGGCTCATCAAAAATATACACATCTGCTTCTTTATTCAAACTTCTAGACAATAAAACCTTCTGTCGTTCCCCTTGCGATAAATTCACACCGTTATAAAAAATTATCTTATCTAAATCAAGTTTAAAAATATTATCTACTGGCTGTCTTGCATTCTTATAAATATCATATGCAACATTCTTACCAATAGAAGCATAGTTTAAAAATTGATTTTGCTGATAACAACTTATTCTACTCTGAATCATTTCTATTGGATAACCATACAAATCCCTATCAGAGTCATAATAATGCACACTTCCACCAGACACTGGTACTACGCCCATAATAACATACATTAAAGTCGATTTGCCTATTCCATTCTTCCCTTTAACCAAAATCAAGCTATGACTACGAAATTGCTTTGATATTCCAGAAAAGACTGAGACTGAAGTGTCTTGACTGTACGAAACTGAAACATTTTCTAAAGATATTCCAGTAATAGTAAAATCTGCTGCATTGTTTCTATCAATAGCAGGTGGTTTACGATAATGGGAATCAAGCGAAGAATATCTCTCCAAATCTAAAAATTTTTGTATAGCGGGCTTGCCAAGACTATAAACCATATAAACGATTACAAAGCTGATAAAAACGCTGACAACTTTCATATCCATTTTGATGGAATACATAAGCATTACATAAACAAAAATCAAACTTAAATTCAGATACATAATCCCATCATAAAGTGTCAAAATATGAGCTGTGCTTTCTCGCTGTTTAGCAAATGAATCTTTCACTTTGAGCAATATGCTTTTCAGATAAGTAGATACTTCCTCTTTACTTGAGAATATGGATCTATCCAACTTATTATGAATCGATTCCTCAATGAAAACAGAAAGCTCTCCCATATTATTGAAATAATTCCTATTATAATTTTTTCTTGTCACGATGCCTTTTTTGAAGATAATGACGTAGGTAAGCATGCATACGATCGACAACAAAGCTATCCCTCTACTAAAGGCAAAAGTCGCACTAAAAATAAGAACTACACAAACTAATTCGAAATATGAAAGATACCTCTTTAACTGCCAGTCCGACGCATTAAAATTATTCCAAAACTTTATCAGCCTATTATAGATATTCTCATCTTTTTCACTTAACTGGTCTATATCTTCCAAAAAAGAAAAAGCCAATGCTTCTTGCTTTAGAGAATCTTCATTTGATACAATTCCATTATATTCCGTCTTTAATTTTACATAAATACACGTGAGCAATGTCTCAAAAATAAAGATTACCAATACTTGCCATATAACTAAATTCCGCAACTGATAAATCAAAAAATATTGAATTGAGAAAATAATTATAATTGGAATTATGCATAACAACACTGTTAAATATAAAAGATCAACATGTAAAGGGGTGTTCAGTAAGGGATTAAAAGAAAACCGACTGAAAGCCTTTAAGCGGGAACATAAGAAATAACGACCATACATGAGTAGAAATACTCTGTATGGTCGTTTTATTATTCTCAAGTAACGAAATGGTATGGGAGATTTTTTAGAACAAACCTTGTATTTTAGCTTGTATTACCCCTGCAGTAACGCCGGCACCTGTATTAATTAAAAAGTCTTTTAGTCCAACCAATGCTGATTTTAAAATATGCGGTTTCTTCTCTTCTTCAATTTTTAATTTGATGTCAGCTAATAATTCTGTTGCTGTTTCTATATCCTCTTTTGATAAATCAGATTCACTAATACTTTTTTCAACGGCATCAACTACATCCTTAACTTTATCATAGGAAAATGTAACTGTATTCTCACTTCCAGACACTATCTGTACATTATCGGATGGTGAATTGATCACACTTGTATTTCCGTAATAATTATTCACGGTTTGTGGCATGTTCACTGCGGATTCTTTTTCAGTCTCAGAGAAAACCATATTTTCCCCTACAATACCTTTCGATTCTAATTTCAATGTCCATTCTAAAATAGTATTTTTGACTTTTTCTTCAATGTCTTTGACTGCAGTTGTAGGTATATGTAATGCATAATCCATTGGAGGTAGCGAATCAGCCATTTTATCAAACGATGCAAGTTGTTCGCCTGAAAATCCTGAAATTAATACATTTCCTGAGGACTGACATAAAGAAATGATTTCAGAAATTGAATTTACGAACTTCTTTTCACAAATCCTTTTTTCGTATTCATTATCCTGTATTGAGGTTGGAATCCAACCTCGATAAGGATTGAAAGCTTTTAAACTTCCACGAACCTTTCTATACTCAGGGCAAGATCCTTCGTCAGGATAACCATTTAATTCGTGTTGAATCCATTGATCAAAATCATTAAGCTTTAATTTTGATGCAATCAAATGTGCTTTGCGTAATATATTAACAACATCGCAATTTGATGACACAATTTCATTCTGTAATTCTAAAACAATACTTTCCATGTTATTCACCATCTTTCTTTCTGCCATATGGGGCACTATTCTCAGCAAACATCATAGTTCTTCACATAGAAGCAATAAGGAAAAGGAATAATCTAACTTTCTGAAGTTGTTTCAGAATGCTCCTCAAAATTTTCTACCTGCTCCATCACCTTTGTGAACACTTCAGGACTATACTGTGGCGGATAGCCGTTCTTAACCAAACAAATCTTTATCTTCAATTTTAACTGATTACGCACATTCTGATTGTTGAGCCAGTCCACAAATGAAGACTCGGTATCTATTATTTCCTTAACTTTTTTAGCAAGTGTCTTGCATTTATCGTTTACCACAACACCGTTAACTTCTTTGTCAATGCCATATTCAAACTTATACTGGTCACGAAGAGCAATCAAAATATCATAGAATGCCTTTTCTTCAAAGGTTAATCCTATTTTACGGAAACTCTCACGATTTTCGTTCATCTGACGAAGTATCACTAAAGCTTGTTCAGTTGCAGCCTTAATAATATCTTCTGAGGCAGCTTCCTGTGTTGCCCCGGCTTCTTCAGCAGTAAGGTGCTTACGTCTTTCATGGTACTCATAAATAGTCTTTTCAATCATTTCTTGGAAAGATTTCGCTGCTAATTGGTTGACCCTGCCATATTCCTTTATTTGCTTACGGAGCATTTTGATAAGTAATTCTAACTTTGTAGCAGGCATTTCTACATCTGATAATTTTTCAAAGTATTCAGGAGAGAAGATATCTTCTTCCTCGCCACTTTCAAGAACACTTTCTACCTTATTGTATTTTAATGCCTCTTCAACCATCTTTGATACCACAAGATTCATAGTTTCAGCATCAACATCGCTGGTTCCGCTCATTTTACGAACGAAACCTGCTATAGCCATAAAGCACTGTGCAAGCGCAGATTCTTCTTCGCCCAGATTCCCAGAAGGTTGGCAAATATCAAAAGCACTTCTCATTCTCTTAACAGACTTTAAGAAATATGTCTTAAACGAGACCTGATTAGTTTTTCCGTTTCCTTCTGTCTGCAAGACCTGTGCTGATGTAAAGACATACTCAGCGGCTTTGGAAAGTAATTTATATCTTTCAACAGGGTCACATTTCGTATTAAGGAATGGAGCTAAGTCATAATCTGTAAACAGTGCTTTAAGTATTTCAATCTCCTCCCTGAATGCAGAGGTAGCCTGCTCAACGTCATCCGATGTGGGAGCAACTGATGTATCACCACCGTAAACCTTCATGGCCTCACGCATATTATCGCGAATGCCAATATAGTCGATAACCATACCATATTCTTTGCCGGGATATTTTCTGTTTACACGACTGATAGTTTGAATCAGCAAGTGCTTCTTCAAAGGCTTATCGTTATATAAATATGTAAGTGACGGAACATCAAATCCCGTAATCCACATATCAACTACGATAACAATATGGAAATTAGACCTTTCCTGTTTAAAGGCTGCATCCAGTTCTTCGCAACGTTTATCATTTTTAACGCCACCAAGATAGTTATACATCTCAGCTTCATCATTACTTCCAACACTCGATACCATAGCCATAAATGGCATAGGTTTTAATTCTTTAAGTTCTTCATCTGTTGCAGTAACTCCGTCAGGAGTTTTCTTCTCTTCAAACCATTCCGGATATTTATCCTTGAATTTCAAAAGAAGTGAATATGCAATTTTTCTGCTAGAGCAGACAATCATTGCTTTCTGAATTCTATCTGGGTCACCAGCACAAGATGAAATATAATGGTCATGAATATCTATAGCAAGCCTCTCCAAGCGAGAAGGCTCGCCAAGGATAACTTCCATAGAACTCATTGCACGTTTACTGGCTTCAATATCATCATACGTTGCACCATCATCGGCACACTTTTTATAGTAATTTTCAATTTCTTTAGCTTTGGTCTTATCAAGTAACACCTTAGCAATACGAGGATGATACTTAATAGAAACAGTTAGTCCATCTGCGACCGCCTGATCCATAGTGTATCTATCAATTTCCTGACCAAAGGTCTGATATGTTTCGGCAATAGGAGTTCCTGTGAAACCTACAAACGTAGCATGTGGAAATGCTTCCTTTAATACTTTTGCATATGGCTTTGAAACCATAGCTTTCATATTTTCATCAGCATCTTTACTGAATTGAATCTTTTTAGAATGTTCAAGCTGAGTTCTATGAGCTTCATCAGAAAAGCATATAATGTTCTGACGGTCATTGATAAGCCCGATTTTATCATCTTCACGGTCGCAGAATTTCTGAATTGTGCAGATATAGAAACCACCGCTTTGTCTTGCACAGAGTTCCTGTCTTAACTGTGCTCTGTTTTTAACAACAGATACTTCACCAAGATTTAAGAATTCTTTACTTTTGGTAAATAGCTTTGCACCCTGCTTTTGTAATTCTTCTCGATCAACGATAAGAATAATTGTCGGCGAGCCTACTTGAGGAATATCAGAGCAACGAAGTGCAAGTTGCCGGGCGAGGAAAACCATCGTATATGTTTTACCACAGCCAGTTGCTCCAAAGTATGTACCGCCTTTACCGTTTCCGGTAGCAATAGAATTAACAATGCTTTGCTTTAATAATTTTGCAGCAAAAAACTGTGGATATCTACACACAATTTCGACTTCTGCACTGTCATAAACACTATCTTGAAAATAAATATAATCTCTAAAAATCTCTAAAAATCTTACAGGGGAATATACACCCTTAACCATTGTTTCAGTTTCAGCAAATGGAAGCGTAGAAACTTTATCGTCATCATTCACACGTCGCCAAGCATAAAAATGCTCATAAGGAGTGTGAACTGTTCCAAGCCTTGTCTTCACTCCATCAGAAATACAGGCCAACGGACAGTAATGCAATAAATGGGGAATATCTCTCCAATAACGAATATTAATCTGTTCCCACGCATCGTACACTGTTGCATTGGCATCAGCCGGATTTTTAAGTTCTACAACACATAGAGGCATACCGTTAACAAACAACAGCACATCAGGTCTGCGATTTTCCTTCTGTCCGTTATTTGTATATTCCACAGTAAACTGGTTCACAACGCGGAATATATTCTTATCAGGATTTTCAAAGTCGATAAGAGGTATCATCTTGGCTAAACCGTCTTGCGGTGTAAACTGAATACCATCAACCATCCAACCGTAGACTTTATGCAAGGTGGCAAAATCACTTTCAGCACCTACAAGACGAACATTATCGAAAATCTGTGTAACCTCATCTTCGGTAAGTTCTGGATTTGTCTTGGCAATAAACTTTTTGAAATCATCGGCAATCAACACATCTCTTTTGCTGATGCGGTTGATATTATTGCCGGCGATATAATCCCAGCCTTCCGCTTCCAAGAATCCAATGAAGGCATACTCATACTCTGATTCACAGTAGTGGCCGTTATATTCCTTTAACTTTGCCATAGATTATGCCTCCTTTGTGTTTCTTCCTTCTTCGATAGAGCCTTTAATTAAAATAGGGCAGATATCTTTGATTTGGGCTTTTAGTTTTTCGTTGATGGCTCTACGAACATTGTAGGCATTATATATATCAATGATAGCCTTCTGAACTTCTAAATCTGGTACTGGTATTTCTATTTCGTAGAATCGATCCATATCTAAATTAGTTCTTATACTTGCATCACTCATAAACCAGCCTAAACGGTCAAGTTCTTTACGAGAAAACCACATCATTACATATTCTGCAAGGACATTATCATCTTTTATTTGCAGAATGCTATACGCTGGGGAAATAATTATTGGTTCTTCTTTATCAAACAGTGCAATTCGTATGCATTCATCTCGTCCTGTTTGCATTCCCGAAAATGCAAATTGACCTTTGGAGACCAATTTGTATTTTGACAAATCAACGCCATTTGTATTTGCAACAGAAGGCATAAATTGTTTTGTAATATTAATACCTTGAACATTGGATATTATTCCATCAACATTTCTGACATCCACTTCCTGAAGAATATCACCAACCGATTTTTTAGTCGATTTATGTTTATAATTGTCAATTAATGCATCGCAAGTAAGCTTCAAATCGTCTAATCCACGCTCGTAGGCTTTTTGATTGGCCACCATTGCATTGTAGACATTTACATACTTTTGCTGGATGGCAAGAGGCGGAAGGTCGATATCCATATCACACATATCATCCCAGCTAAACGTTTCTCTAGCTGATCCCCATGAATTAAAACGTGAATAGCGGTCAAATTCTGGACGGTTGAAATATATGTATAAAAAATCAGATGAAAGCAAATCAGTTCTATTTACTTTAAAAACAATATATGAAGACGAAACGATATAGGTATTAATAGTTGTGTTATGTGCTAATGTAATCTTTTCGCCGTTTCTCGAAGTAACTGTAACATAAGCAAAATTATCAGGCTGCACCAATTTATATGGGTTTAGCGATACATCCTTCATATCAGCTTTGGTTTCAATAAATATCTTTTGAATTGATATTCCTTTAACATCTTTCAATGTATATTTCAGTTTATCGTTTCTTTCATCACATTGTTCAATCAGCTCGCCCAACTTATATCTACTCAATCCCATAGCCGATCCCCCTGAAGGCGTCCTCAAGCATTTTTTGCGACTCTTTTTCCTCACGCAAAAGGTCTTTCATCTCGGCTTGAATGCGTGCCATTTCCTTGTCATAGTCTATATCTAAGTCGTGGTCGATGAACTCAATATATTTACTTGGTGTGAGAGCCCATCCCTTGCTTTCAATTTCCTCCATCCCAACACTGCGATAAAGTTCCGGAATGGCATAATTATTGCCGTCGGTGCCTTCACTTTGCCAAGTGTGGTAAATATCGGCAGCATGCTGAATCTGCTCAGCACTAAGGCGTACTTTTTTCTTGTTTTCACCTTTGACAGCATTTTCCGTCCAGCTACGTAAATCCATGAATAAAATTTCATGATCACGGTTACGAAGATTTCTACCGTGATATGTTCCACCTTTTTTATTCTGATTCAAAATCCAAAGTGTTACACTGATGTCCGTTGTAATAAAAAGTTCTCGCGGAAGAACAATAATTGCTTCTACCTTATCCTTTTGAATAAGTTTTTTACGGATTTCCAACGTATCGCTGTCGTTTAATGCACCGTTAGCAAGCAAGAATCCGGCAACACCGTTAGAAGGCTTTAAGTGTGAGAGTATATGTAAAATCCACGCATAGTTGGCATTGCTTTCAGGAGGTGTTCCATAATCTGCCCAGCGAGGATCATTCTTTAGATTTTCATCATACCAGCCTTTAAGATTGAAAGGTGGATTTGCCATGATGTAGTTGAAATATAATCCCTTGTGTAAATCATGGGTAAATGAAGAATCATTTGTGCCACCAAGGTTATGGCTGATACCACGAAGTGCCAAATTCATCTTTGCAAGACGATAAGTTGCAGCTTCCTTTTCCTGACCATAAATATTGATACTATTTAGATTACCCTGTTTTGATTTTACAAGTTCGGCACTTTGAATGAACATACCTCCGGAACCGCAGGCAGGGTCGTAAAGTGTACCTTCAAACGGTTCAATCATAGCTGCAATAAGCTTAACCACATCGTGAGGAGTATAAAATTCTCCTTCTTCTTTTGTTGCATTAACTGCGAACTCTTTAAGGAAGTATTCATATACATAGCCGATTAAATCTTTTTCTTCGCCAAAAGCCTTGTGACTGATTTTATTAACTTCATCAACAATTTTCTTGATGTCATTAGCCGCTAAATTACGGGTGGTAAATGTACCCTTTATAAAGCAACCTTTAAGCTGAGGATCTTCCTCTTCAAGTCTGCTTAATGCAGTGTCAAGTGCAACATTGAGTTTTGGAGCCGGTGTGTTAATGATGGTTGACCATCTTGCTTCTACAGGAAGGTTGTATGTTCCATCTGCAAAAGTAGCATCATCAAAGAATGCGGCTCTGATGTTTTCATCATCAGGGTCTAGTCCCTGCTCAATTAAAGTCTTACGGAGTGATTCGATGCCGTCTTCGTATTTCTCACCGATAAAACGCAAGAACACAAGCGTGAGCATCATATCTCTTTTTTCAAAAAATGAGCCAGAATTTCGTGCTGCACGTAAGTAATCTCTACAATTGAAAAGTATACTATCTATATTTAATGCCTTTTCAGCAGTTTCCTTTTTTGCCATTACTTTTCATCCTCCGCTACAAATTCCAAAATATCGTTGGGCGTGCAGTGTAAAGCCGCGCATATGCCTTCCACTTTCTCTAGCGATATATATTGCCCAGTGCGTAGCTTCGTAATAATGTTGGCGGAAATATTGCTCATTCTCATTAAGTCCTGATTGGAAATATCTTCCTCAATCATGCGATGTAAAAGTTTTTTGTAACTAACAGCCATAATTCCCTCCTTATTTTAATAATTAAACATTATCACGATTCTGTGAGTATATCAACGATATAAAGAGTTAGCCGCTTCGGAATATAGCAGATTAAAAAGTCTCCTTTGCTATTCATTCAAGGCAAATGCCTAATGAATGCTTAGGAGATTTTTATTGTCAAAAATTTTTTCTAAAACCGTCAGATTACATCCTCTTTCGTGGCTACCAAGTAGAAGACCAAAAAAAACTTTTTAAGACAGGTTAAAAAGTCGGCTTTTTCTTTTGCCTGTGAATTTAGAAGGGATAAGCCTTCTAGAAAAGGAGGATCAAATATGGATCTAGAGAAACTGCCAAAGGCACTAAAGAACAAGAATATCTTTTGTTCATGGAAGTACGAGCAGCAAGAAAATGGTAGGCTCACTAAGCCGCCTTATAATCCCATAACGGGAAAGAAAGCAGCTACAGACAACTTAAGCGATTTCACCTCGCTTGATGCTGCCATGAAAGTAGAAGATCAATATGATGGAATTGGGATAAAGCTTGTTGATAATCTCTTAGGTATCGATTTAGACCACTGCATCGATAATGGCATTATTAAAGACTGGGCAAAAGAGATTATTTCTCATTTCAAGCATGCTTATATCGAATACAGTCCAAGTAAGCATGGTTTTCATATCTTGCTTCTGTTTAATGGTGCATACGATAAAACAGTTTATTACATCAAGCATGGGGATATTGAGGTTTACAGCGCTCTAGCTACGAATCGCTATCTAACGGTTACGGGTGATGTGTATCAGGAAGGTGAGCTTTTAGAAGACGATGCAGCCATAATGTGGCTTTTAGACACGTACATGAAGCGAAACATAAACACTCATGAAAAAGAAAATAACGTGTGTGCAAGGTCATATTTAAGCGATACATCTGTTATTGAAAAAGCTGGCAACGCCGTAAATGGAGCTAAATTTATAGCACTTTGGCATGGTGACATTTCGGCTTACCCTTCTCATAGCGAAGCGGATGCCGCGCTTGTGTCTATTCTTGCCTTTTACTGTGGTGGCAACAAGGAGCAAATAGACCGACTTTTTCGTAAGTCTGCTTTATTCCGTCCTAAGTGGGATGAACGCCGTGGTGCGGATACTTATGGCAATACAACCATTCAGAAAGCTGTTTCTAAATGTCATAGCTTCTATGAGCCTTTCCATAATGCAAGTGCTGAGGAAGACTTTGATGATCTCTTATCTAAATTACAGGAACTAAAGCCTGATGAAAATATCCGATATCGCAACGGTGATTTAGGTAATGGCAGATTGTTTGCTGATATTTTCCAAAACATTCTGCACTATGTACCGGAGCGCAAGATGTGGTTCATCTTTGATGGTGTACGTTGGACTTGCGATATTGGAACGCTTAAAACGATGGAACTATGCAAGGATTTAGCTCTTTCTCTTATACGTTATGCTGGTGCCATTAAAGACGAGAGAACCCGTTCCATGCTTGTTGAGTATTGGAACAAATGGAGCAGCCGTCGTAACCGTGAGATTTATATCAAGGAAGCTCAAAGCGTTTACCCCATTTCGATGGAAGCGTTCGATAAGAATATTTATCTATTTAACTGCCAAAACGGAACTTTAGACCTTCAGCACGGTGTATTCCGCAAGCACTTAGCAACAGATCTTATTACCAAAGTATCACCTGTGTTTTATGACCCGAAGGCAAGAAGTGAACGTTTTCGCCGGTTCGTCGATGAAATTATGAGCGGAGACTGCGAGAAAGCCTTGTATCTTCAAAAGTCATTAGGCTATGCGTTAAGCGGTGATACACGCTATGAGTGCATGTTCTTTCTTTTTGGAGAAAGCACAAGAAACGGTAAAGGCACACTCATGGAAAGTGTTCTGTCTGTGATGGGTGATTACGGAAAAGCGGTACGCGCGGAAACCATTGCTCTAAAGAAGAACCCTAATAGCTCACAGCCGACCGAGGATGTAGCACGCCTTGCCGGTGTTCGCTTCGCCAATATATCTGAGCCGAGCCGAGGACTATTCCTTAATTCAGCCCAAGTTAAATACATGACGGGAAGTGATACCTTAAACGCTCGATTCCTGCATGAGAACAGCTTTGACTTTAAACCACAGTTCAAACTGTACGTGAACACCAATTATCTGCCCGTCATCAGCGATATGACAGTGTTTAGTAGCGACCGCATGCAGATTATTCCCTTTAACAGGCATTTTGAAGAGTGGGAACAGGATAAAACCTTAAAGGCGGAGTTCTCTAAAAAAGAGGTGCAAAGTGCCATTTTAAACTGGCTTCTTGAAGGCTTTACCCACCTCCGAGATGAAGGCTTTAAGCCGCCTAATAGCGTTCTTGATGCCATTTTTAGTTATGCCCACGACAGTGACAAGATGGCACAGTTTGCTGAAGATGTACTCGTTAAAGACCAGAGCTCTGAGATTCGAACGGCAGTTGTATACGACCACTACAAGAAGTGGTGCATTGATAACGGCTGTTTTTCTGAGAACAGCAGAAACTTCAATCAGGAATTAAGAAAATTTGCCGAGGTTGTAAGAAAGCGTCCCAATACAGGCGGAGAAAAAACCACGCTTCTTAAAGGCTACAGGCTTAAAAGTGAGTTTAGCGATTTTTTAAGTGGCAACTAGTGGCAGTTAATAACCTATATCCCCATATAACCCTATAAGGCAATAACGAAATTTAACTGCCACATCATGCCACGTTTAAGGAGGTGGTGCCTATGATTGCGTAATTCGTATCGCAAACCTGTGTTGAACATGAAAGAGAAATACTGTCATGCACAAATCAAAATACTGAAATGATTTCAGCTTTTTGACAACATTGAAGAAAGAAAACCTGCCTAGATACTGTGCTGTTGGAAATTTATTCGCATGCTACTTTCTGAACCTAACCCCCTAGGGGGGTCAAATCTCTAAAGAGTACCCCTTCGGGAACGGGCACAGGGTCTTGCGTGCAAAAACAGCGAATTCAAAAGGGTAAATGGGCAAAATCAAGCAAATTACTGCAGTAATTGCAGAAAACAGTAATGAAAGGAACTAACGATTATGATTAACAGAGATATTGAAAAAGAAATGAAACTAGCAAGTCAGGACTACCACAGCACGTTTTGGAACGTATTGCGCAATGCAAGTGGTAATGCGAATAATATTGAAAGAAAGATGCGCCACCATTATACGGATGCCTATGATTTGCCGACTTCTTCTCTAGCAAAACTCGAAGCAAAGCTTGCAAACAAAAGTAATCTTAGAAAACTGTGTACAGTGGTAAAAGCACACTCGCAAGCAAGTAAATTGTTCATCTATGAAGCTTCACCGTTCACCAAATGGATGAAAGATTATGACACAAGCATCATGACGTATATGCCTATTAAAGATGGCTTTAAGCGTATTGATGTAACGGATTATACCCTAGTTAACCTCATTCGTTTGGGTACGGATTTTGCAGCTGACCTTGACTTTGATATCGAAGAGTTCATAACAAGCGAACTGACAAAGCAATTTACATTGAGTGAGTCGGAAGCTTTTATAAATGGTGATGGGATAACTAAGCCGACAGGAATTTTATCAGATACATCAGGTGCTGAGGTTGCTGTGCAAGCAAAAGAGATTTCCGCAGATGCCATCAAACGTTTATTCTTCTCGCTAGATAGTAAGTATCGAGAAAATGCCACGTGGCTTATGAATGATGAAACTGCTCTTTATCTTCAAACCTTAAAGGACACTACCGGATCATACATTCTACCTGATTTTGATGGCAACTTAATGGGCAGACCTGTGGTCATTGACAATGCCATGCCTTCTTCTCAAAAGGGAGCAAAAGTTATCGCCTTTGGTGATTTTTCCAACTATTGGATTATCGAACGCCATAACCCAACCATCAAGGTTCTAAACGAAATATTTTCTCTTATGGACCAGATAGGTTACCTCTCTTTTGAGTATTTGGATGGGAAACTGGTACATCCTGAAGCAATTAAAGTATTGCAACTTTCTTAAAAAAGAGGTCAAAATGCATGGATGAACAAATTCGGGATACACCGGTAAAAACCGAAGTGTTAAGAATCGGAAATACTGAATTTACGGTTCACTCTCTTGAAAGCAAGAGTGCTCAGAAAGGTGTCAAAGACCTAATCAAACACCTTATTTTAAGCAATTTAAACCATGTAATAGAAGCTAAATAACTTGATAAATTCTGAGTTATACGGGAATATATACTGACCGCTTGAAGGCTGTCGGAAAGGAGGAAAAACAGATGAATAAACTAAATAGACAGCCTTCTTATACTCTAGATAATGTAGGCAAGATAACGGCACTTTACTGCCGTTTATCCAAAGACGATGAATTACAAGGTGACAGCAATTCCATTATCAATCAAAAGAGCATGCTGAAAAAGTATGCCGAGGATAATCATTTCAACAATCTTATGTTCTTTGTAGACGATGGCTACTCGGGTACTAATTTCCAGCGACCTGATTGGCTTAAATTAACTGCTCTCATTGACGAAGGAAAGATTGGAACCATTATCGTCAAGGACATGTCACGCTTGGGTAGAGATTATCTGCAAGTTGGTATGTATACAGAGATGGTATTCCCTAACGCTGATATTCGCTTTATTGCAATAAATAACGGCGTAGATAGCAATAATCAGTCAGACAACGACATGACACCTTTCATCAACATCTTCAATGAGTTTTATGCTAAAGACACAAGCAGAAAAATAAAAGCTGTGTTTAAAGCAAAAGGACAAAGTGGGAAGCCGCTCTGCATCAATCCTCCTTACGGATATCTTAAGGATCCTGAAGATAAAAATCATTGGATTGTAGATGAAGAAGTTGCCAGTGTAGTGCGTGAAATCTTTAGACTCTGCGTTAATGGGTATGGGCCTAGCCAGATTGCCAATGAGCTAATCAAAAGGAATATTCCAACACCTTCTGAGCATTTTTTCTCTCTTGGTATTAAAATTCCTTCCGCGAAATCGGAGATTAATGGAATATGGAATCAAAAAACTATCTCTAATATGCTTGAAAAGCAAGAATATCTTGGACATACGGTCAATTTCAAAACAAGAAAGAAATCGTACAAGTGCAAGAAAACATTATTGAATCCCAAAGAAGACTGGCTAATTTTCAAAAACACACACGAAGCAATTATTGACCAGGAAACTTTTGATATTGTTCAACGTATAAGAGATGGTAGACGAGTGCGTACCAATCTTGGAGAGATGCCGGTGTTATCGGGAATGCTATTTTGTGCGGATTGTGGTAACAAGCTTTATCAGGTTCGAGGAAAAGATTGGAGCCATGATAAAGAATACTTTGTCTGTGCTACCTATCGTAAGCAAAAAGGCAAATGCTCATCACATCAAATTAGAAATATTCAGATCGAAGCAATACTGCTTCACGAGCTACGAATGATTACTTCATTCGCCAAACAGCACGAAGAAGAGTTCGTGGGACTTGTGATGAAGAAAAGCGAGAAAGAACTAACCCAAAAGTTAAAGTCCTCTAATAGGGAACTCGAGCAAGCAAAAGCAAGAATTAGCAAACTTGACACAATTGTTCAGCATCTCTATGAAGACAACTTAGACGGTAAAATTTCTGATGAACGATTTAAGAGCATGTCTAAGTCCTACGACAAGGAACAAGCTGAACTGAAAAGCAAGATTGAATCCCTTGAAGCCTTTATTTCTAAAGCGCAAGAGGAATGTCTCAACGTAGATTCTTTCTTGAAATTAGTACGACAATACACAGATATACAAGAACTTAATGCAGAGATCATTCGAACCTTTGTAGATAAGATTTATGTTGAAAAATCTGAAAAGGTAGCAGGTACAAGAACCAAGAAACAAACCATATGGATACAGTGGAATTACATAGGTGCAGTTGATATTCCACTCCATAAGTAAAATCGGCGTAGCCGGTAGTAATACCGATTACGCCGATAATTTTTTAGGAATTAAATCCCTAAGTGAATGCCCCTAATTTAAGATTCTTTTTTACATGACTATGTTTTTGCAGTAACTTTTCCTGATGAGTACGCTCCACAACATTTTCAATTATGAAAACATACCCTTTAAATACCCCTTTTAACTCGTTTAAATTAACCTGTTCTAGAACTACATGCGAAGGATCAGATACAATCGCTTTACCGTCTTTAACACCATACAATAGAATATAATGATTTTCGCCATTGCTATCAACCAGTAATATCATAGGCTTAGTAAAATCAAGAAGATGAAAATCTTCAACTTCATCACTAGAACCGTAAACTCCGAATTGTTTCAAAACCTCTTCAATATTAAACAAAGATAAACCTTGCTCAATATCCAAACTAGAAACAACCGATTTAAAACTTCTTTCATTAAATCTATGATAATTTTCTAGCAACGATTTGATAACTGCAATACCGCAATCTGAAGTCAAATTTTGCATATTATGAGGATAAGCCACCATCTATTGAGCTCCTCAAAGTTTCAAGGCGTGGAGGCTATCATAGCCTCCACGCTACAGATTTAATCACAAATGTTAAAAAGCATCATACAATCAAATCAATTTTCTCAAATACTAAATTACGCAAATAGATTACAGTTAGAACACTACAATGAGACTAACCTAATCTACTGTTGTAATGAAATCTGGTAATATACTCATATGCAGAACTAGAGAATCATCCCCAGCAGATGAAACCCCAGACAACGCACATCCATCCAGCTCTAATCGAGCGAGATTCTTCTAGTGTTAGCTTCTTCATAATAATCATCTCCTCTCTTTCAAGTAAAACCTCCTATAGAGCTAAATCCGCAACATCATAGACGAATGTTGCATTCTCAACTCTTACCATAGTTATAAATCATTTATGATGTCTTGTAAATACACTGTAACGAAAATGTTATAACACATATATACCAGATATTTCCACCAACTTTCATCCTGGCATTAATGTAATTATCGCGAATTATGTATGATTTTGAAAATAAAATTCACATGAAAATATGCAGACTATCCTCTATTACGATTGCTCATTTTTCTCAATTATCGGGTTATAGACCAAAAAATAAGGTACGACCACACCTTATATGTGAAATCTTACCTTATTTTTGTTTTATGACTTCAATTTCCCACTTCACAAGGTGGGTGCAAAGTGGGTGCACTTTTTAACGTTATCCATCTTGTACACTCGACCTTACACCGTTGACATGTTCCCTCAAACAGCCAAAACACGCTCAAAAACCGCGAGAACCCATCTTAAAGCCACTTCGCATTAAACCTTTTAACGATAGCCCTCGCTAAACCCTGCTACACAAGGGCAAAAATGCACCCACCTAATCAGCCTTTGACATCAATACGACACTCTCGACGTGGATTGAGAGAACTCCTAGTATAGCTACACTTTTTGAGTGCACACTATGGATAGTGGGTGCACTTTTTAACGATAGGAAAAGCTATCGTTAAAAGGTTTAAGATTGGATTAATAGCTTGATTCTTGAGCATAAAAAATAGCCTAGAGATGATTCCCCCTAGGCTGAGTTTTGTAACATTTCAAATGCTAAAAGTACTTTGGCTTTTATGATGCTCTTTCAATATTCACGCTAATCTCTGATTTAAAAGTTACGCTGAACTTGTCCTCGTAAACTTTTATTTTCTTGATGTACTTTCTTACCAGCTTCTCGTCATACTCACTAATATCGTGACGCTCATTTTTCAGAAAATCTTCCATTTCTCTGATTCGTCTTTTAGCATCTTCTTGACCTGCTTTTTCTATAAGAAGCTGCTGTTTCTTAACCTTAAGCTCATCAATCTCGTTGGCAGTTTTCGTGTAGTCTTTTTTAGCTTTAAGCAAGGTTAGTAGTATCGCTTGTTTGTCCGCGATTCTTTTATCAACCGTTTCAATCTCGTTTAAGTTATTGCCCGCGATAATTTCTCTAATATTATTCTTCAACATGTCTAATACTTCATCCGATATACTAAACACCTTGTTTATGGCTTTCACTGTAGCAGACTGCAGTTCTTCCTCTTTTACTGTCGGAGCATCGCAAGCACTAGGACCATTTTCCCATCTGGTACAACAACGCCAAACAATAGATCGTACTCCTCTGTTATTCCAAGCAATTCTTCTGTAAACATCCCCGCATTTAGAACAAACACACAGGCTGGATAAAGCGTACTTACTGGAATAAACTCTCCTTTTTTTGTTCTCCTCACCACTAAACATGTTGGCTCGTCTTACCATTTCTTCTTGAACTTTAAAGAAAATATCTCTTGGAATAATAGACGCGTGGCTATCTTTCACATAATACTGTGGTTTTGTTCCATCATTTTTTATACGAACATGGTTAATAAAATCTGTCGTGATGGTTTTTTGTAAAAGAGCATCACCAATATATTTTTCGTTTTGCAAGATGGTTTTAATATTAGACAAGTGCCATTTAAATGCCCGGCGCCGTTTTTTTAATGCCGTCTTTTTCAAGGCCCTCCGCTATATCTCTAAGACTTGCTCCTTCTAAATATTCTCTATAAATCCTTCTTACGACTTTTGCTTCCTGTTCAAGAATTACAAGTTACTTGAAGATTATGATAAAAAGAATTTGTTTGATTGTGAAGATTTTTTGAAAAATAGGGATAAAACTAAATTAACTTCAAAATCTAAGGTATTAAAAATAAAAATATAAAAAACTAATTATAGGATTGAATATAGCAATAAACGATAGATAATAAAAAATCTATCGTCTTTTTAGTTTAAGAAATTATAAAAAAGCAAAGTACGCTTGACAAAAAAAGCAAAGCGAGCTATACATTATATGTAAAGTTAACTTGCTGTTGAAGGAGGAAAATGAAAAATACAATTTTTCGATTAAGAAAACAGCATAAAATAACTCAAGAAGAATTGGCAAATGAAGTTGGAGTTACAAGGCAGACCATAACTTCCATTGAAACTGGAAAATATATAGCGTCACTGCCGTTGGCTTTTAAAATTGCTAAGTTTTTTGATATGAGTATTGAAGAAATATTTAGTATAGAAGAGGATGATTAATATGAACAAATTAGAAAAATATAAAAAAGAAATAGGATTTAGAATTAGTATTTTAGTCTTATTATGTATGGTTGCCTTACTCGCAGTTATTATTGGAAATTTTTACTTAAAATATAAATTCCCATTAAAAGAAGATGTGACATATTATGTAGCAGTATTTTTTATTGGACTTGAACTTGTATCTGTATTCTACATGTCAATGCTTGGTAGAGCATATAGAAATAGAGATATATTGGAGAAGATGCATACTAAAGAAACAGATGAAAGAATGATATTAATAAAGATGAAGTCAGGATCAAATATAATACCTATATTTTCAATGGCTATTGTAACTGTTTCTTTATTTGTAGCATATGTAAGTTATGAAGCCTTTTTAGCGTTAATAATAGTTGCATTTGTGCAAATAATATTTTCTAAATTATTAAAAGTATATTGGTCAAAAAAGATTTAAAAATATCATAGTAAAGGTATTAGACGATAGACAGTTAAAACTCTATCGTCTTTTTTATACTCAAAATTAGGATGTAAAAATGGTAAGGATAAGAAGCCACACTTAAAACAATTTAATATATAAGACATTTAGCGATTGAAATATAAGTTCAGTCGCTTTTTAATTGAAATTTATAGATTAAGGAGAAGAAATTAATGGATAGAGAAATGATAATTTAGCTGCCTAATCTTCGATTGTCGCTTGCCCGTTCATGAGCATAGGTAAAAGCCAATCACGGAGAGCTATCAAAGCTCTATTTTCACGTTGATTATACGATATAGTCGTATAAGCAGGCATATCCAATGCTATTAAACACCTTAAGTTCAATCTCATTTGGAATATAAATGGGTCGATTATTAACTAGTGGTTTATCACAAGAAAGTACAGCATCACCACTAATGAAAAATGGGTATTCTCCATTGAGATCTTTAGCTGCTCCGACTTTAATGGTAGATTTCTTCTCTTCACTGATAATGTCACCAAGCTTTCCGTTTGACTCTCTACGAAAGAATTCGTCACACAACTTCGCCGGTAACGAAAGGTGGGTTATTCACAATCTAGTAAAAAGATTTGAATTAAGCCAGGTAGCAACGCCATTATTGTTGTTGGAATCACAAACCTCGTCCGCAATCGCAAGCAACCGAGGATTACTATTCGATACCGCTACACCGTATCCCCCTGCGCGGAACATGTCTATATCTATAATATCGTCTCCGAAAACGACTGTGCGACTAGGCTTTACACCCAAACGATCGCAAATAACGTTCAAAGCATGACCTTTGTTTGCAAGAGGATTCGTAAGCATCCACAAAACATCTTCGCTAATGTGTAGCGAAAAATCACTTGGAAGAATGCTCTGAAGTTTTTCCTTCTCACTCTCTCGAGGAACAATAATAATCTTGTCTGCAACGCCACTTGGAACATTAGAAAAATCGGTAATAATAAAATCCTGCTCGCTCCAAAGCATACGAACATCAAAATTAGTGTAACGAACATCGTTCATAACAATGCCAATGCGAAGCGTAGGAATCTCATTAAGCAAGCGCAAACACACACTACAAGCATGTTGAGAATCAAATCCAAAACGCGTAAGAGTATCAAGGCTTCTTTGCGAAGTAAGCTCACCTATCGTGCTGTGAGCACAGTCAAAATCAATAAGAGCACCATTAAGGTACGCGCAAACTTGAGCATTCAAATCGTGAATAAAATCAAAAGCACTTCCAACAGGTCGAGCAGTAATAATCGCAAGCGGAATTCCACATTCACTCAAACGCTTAGAAGCGCTAACAGTTTCTTGGCTTAAATATCTGCTTTCAAAAGCATTAGCATCATGAAGCATAGTGCCATCAAGATCTGCTACCACAAGAGAAGGAGAAAAATGAAGCATAACAATAACCTAATGTATTTTAATTAGTCTAACATCTTCTAACATCTTAAAAAGCATAGCAAAATGTACACCTGCTCTGCTTATAAAATAAAAAGCGCGCAATCTTTCGACTACGCGCTTAAAAGAATACTTAGATAAGTGAAAACTTAGTCATAAGATTCAAGGCAACAATAACAGCCACCCAAATCAACGCTATAATAACAGTCCAACGATTCAAGTTCTTTTCTGCAACACCAGAGCTACCAGCGTTCTTCGTTAAACCGCCGCCGAACATGTCGGAAAGACCGCCGCCCTTGCCCTTGTGCATCAAAATCAACAATGTCAACAAAATGCTGGTCAGCACAAGCAACACTTGCAAAACAATTTTCACAGCGGACACAAGTAACCTCCTGTTTTAGAGTACTTTGTAAAGCATAGTAAAAGCCATTGACCTATGTATTAAATTCGATTTTTGTAAGACGACAATTGAACAATAGTAGCCAATTCCTCAATGTCTAAAGAAGCTCCACCAATAAGAAATCCATCAACGTCTGGCTCACAAATAAGACTTGCTGCATTAGAAGACGTTACAGAGCCGCCATAAAGTATTCTAACTTTTTGTGATACAGTATCCCCGAAAGTTTCCTGCAGATCATCCCTAATAGCCTTAGCAGCATCTTGAGCAGACTGTGCTGTAGCTACCATTCCAGTTCCAATAGCCCAAACTGGTTCGTATGCAATAATCAAACGCTCTGCCTGCTTAGAATCCAAATCGCGAGTAACGTCATGAACCTGTCCAACTGCAAAATCAAGCTCTATACCCTGCTTGCGCTCTTCAAAACTTTCACCAACGCAAAGAATAGGTTGCATTCCAGCAGCAAGCACAGCTCGCACTTGGTCAACAATATTCGCATCATCTTCTGGATGATACTTACGTCGCTCAGAATGACCTACAATCACCATTGAGCAGCCCAAGCTTGCAAGCATATCTGCAGAAACATCTCCAGTAAACGCGCCTTGAGCTGTAACGGAAACTGCTTGCGCGCCATAAAGAATAGGAAGATTATCAGACTCAACTAATACTTGCACACTTCTCAAGGACGTAAACGATGGCATAAGAGCAATATCGCATTTTTTACAATCGAAGCGAGAATCACATAGACGCCACCAGAATTTTTGAATAAAATGAGTGGCTTCGAGGTGATTAAAATTCATCTTCCAATTGCCTGCAACTAGCGGTTTCCTATTGACAACCATAATCACCCTTAAGAATTAGTTATAAAGATAAAATTAACATTATGCCGACCCCGATCTACAAAAAGAATTTATAAAATCGAAGTCGGCACAATATTTTAAAGTCACTTACTCAAGCACGCTCAAACCTGGAAGCGTCTTACCTTCCAAGAACTCGAGTGAAGCGCCACCACCAGTGGATATGTGAGAGAAGCCATCTTCTGGGAATCCAAGATTACGAACTGCAGAAGCGGAATCTCCACCACCGACAATAGTGAAAGTGCCGTTCTTCGTTGCATCAACCAAACCCTGAGCTACAGCGCGAGTGCCAGCAGCAAACTCTGCAACTTCGAACACGCCCATTGGTCCATTCCAAACAACAGTCTTGGAATCAACAATCTTGTCGTGGAAAAGCTTTTGAGAATCAGGGCCAATATCCAAGCCCATCTTGTCTGCTGGAATAGCATCCGCTGGAACAACTTCTGGAGCAACAGGAGTATCGCCTGCTGGGAAGCCAGCGTTCACAACAATATCGGTTGGAAGAACAACCTCAACGCCATTCTTCTTAGCAGTTTCGATATATCCCTTAACTTTCTCTAGCTGATCCTCTTCAAGCAAAGAAGTACCAACTTCATGACCCAAAGCCTTAAGGAATGTGAACACCATTCCGCCACCAATAACAAGACGGTCAGCCTTAGAAAGCAAGTTTTCAATAACGCCAAGCTTGTCGGAAACCTTAGATCCACCAAGCACAACAGTCAAAGGACGCTCTGGATTTTCGGTTGCGCGAGAAAGTGCCTTAACTTCCTTCTCAACAAGCAAGCCAGCAGCAGCTGGAAGATCGGCAGCAACATCGTAATTTGAACCCTGGGCGCGGTGTACAACACCGAAACCGTCGGAAACAAAAACTTCTCCAAGAGCAGCAATCTTCTTAGCGTATTCAGCGCGTTCGGACGCATCCTTACTGGTTTCTTCAGCGTTGAAACGAACGTTTTCAAGCAACACAACGTCGCCATTATTCATGGCAGCTACCTTAGCCTGAGCATCTTCACCATAAGTATCTGCAGCCAAAACAACATTAACACCAAGAAGTTCACCTAAGCGAGCCGCTACTGGAGCCAAAGAGAGCTCTGGAACAACCTGACCCTTTGGACGTCCAAGATGGGCCATTAAAATAACCTTGGCACCCTGCTCACGCAAAGCTTTAATCGTTGGTAAAGCAGCCTTGATTCGACCATCGTCTGTGATAGTCGTGCCCTTGAGAGGAACATTAAAATCAGCACGAACGAGTACGCGCTTGCCGCTCAAATCTCCCAAATCTTTAAGTGTCTTCATTGGTATCCTTTCCAAAACATGATTCAACCAATCATGATGGCGAATTTAACAAGAAAAAAGACGAAAGCAAAGCTAAAACGTCTATAAATTCCATGAGCAATTATATCGCATGTGCGCAACAAGCACGCCCAAAATTAGATAATAAAAAACTACAAAAAATGCCGCATACTCAAAGTATGCGGCCAATACGAATAAATACTCAGTCAAAAAAGCAATTACATTCGCGACTTTTCTACCTTAGCGCAAAGCTGCAAAAGCCTACGAATACGACCAGCAACAGCATCCTTTGTAATCGGAGGATCCGCTAAATGACCAAGTTCTTCTAGACTTGCATCACTATGCTGCAGTCGCAACTTTCCTGCCATCAAAAGATTTTCTGGAATATCGTCCCCAAGAACATCGAAAGCGTGACGAACCTTTTCGCAAGCTTCTGCAGCAGCTTTAGCACTTCTGCGCATATTAGCATCATCAAAGTTTGCCAGTCGATTAGCTTTGCCTCTTGCTTCACCATCAGAACGCTTACCAGTCCATTCTCGAGCAGAACGAGGAGCTCCAATCAAAATCAGCATACGCTCAATAGCGTCAGAATCTCTCAAAGTAACACGCTCAGAGCTTTTAACTTTGCGCGCCTTTGCACCAACTCCGAGTCGTGCTGCCATTGCTTGCAACGCTGTAGCAGCCTCATGAGTTGGGCAAACAATCTCTAAATAGCTTGCCTTTCCAGGATCGGATATAGCCCCATGAGCTAAGAAAGCACCTCTCCACGCAGCTTTAACCTGCGCAATACTTCCACCAACAATTTCAGGGGCAAGACCAGCAACGATATGCATACGACGGTCCAACAAACCTGATTGCAGAGCCAAAGCTGCAGCACCTCGCTCCACAAGAACATCGTAACGAGTAACAACACCTGTAGGAGTCTGACGAGTAGTTTGAGAAATCGTTGCTTCTCTTTGGAAACATGTCACAAGCGTATCTACAAGCCATTGCGCTGCGCTTAGAGAATCAAACTGTGCACGAATCACAGCCTGATTATTAACCGGCCTTAAGCCGCCACCAAAACGCATCATTGCTGCTGCCTGAGCCATAACAACCGCTGGTAGCTCACTATTATTTGCGACGAGTTCGTTCTTTACGTCGTCAAGAAGAGCCAAGGGAAACCTCCTATTTTGTTCTTCTTAGAGTATGCGTTGGGATTCATACAAGATGCCGTTGCACAATGTGCAAAACACCTACATGCTCGGCTTTCTGTGATACCCAATGACTTGGACATTTTACCTTTTTATAGTTCTGCTTTTTATATTACATAATCCTATAGGAGAAATTAAATCATGTTCTAGATCTCATCTCTCTAGCAGATACTGTAACCTGCAATCCTCTTAATTTTAGTCTTCTTGCAAGCTCTATGCTAATAGCTACAGACCTATGCTGACCACCAGTGCATCCAACAGCAATTGTTACATAATGTTTATCTTCTTTTGCAAAACCATCAATTGCCGTAAGAAGAGCTTTTTCGTAATAGTCTAAGAATTCTATTGCCGCTGGATTTTTAAGAACATAATCGCTAACTGCTTTATCTTTTCCAGTTAAATCTCTAAGCTCTGGAATCCAAAATGGATTGGGCAAAAATCGCATATCTGCCACAAAATCGGCGTCCATAGGCATTCCGTACTTGAACCCAAAACTAAAAATGTGAACAGATACTGTAGAAGATCCTTTTCCAAGCAACCCCTCATAAAGTTTAGTGGAAAGCTGATGAATACTAAGATTTGAAGTATCGATAATAATATCTGCGCAATCTTTAAGATGACATAAAAGCTCACGCTCTTCCAAAATACCATCTATAAGTCTTCCTCCGCGCTGCAAAGGATGTGGTCTGCGCACTGACTCATACCTTTTAATGAGCACAGAATCAGATGCATCTAAAAATAGTATTCGAGTTTTTACGCCTAAATCATCTATATGACCCAAAACAACAAATAAATCATCAAAATATCCGCGTGATCTTACGTCAATAACTGCTGCAAGCTTATGAACTTTAGATCCAGAAGATGTCATCATGTCTACAAGAGGGATGAGTAACTTTGGAGGAAGATTATCAATAACATACCAGCCCATGTCTTCCAAAGCATTTGCTGCATGAGATCTGCCAGCGCCGCTCATGCCAGTAATGAGCATTACTTCAAAATCGCTTGCCACCTGCGAGAATTCACTATTTTCAGTGATCATAACGCCTCCTTCAATGCTTTTTCCATGCAACTTCTTATGTAATCGTAATCTGTAGCCTTGTCAGATTGGTGTTTGATTATGCAAGAATCATCACACGAATCATCACTTGAATGCCTATAATCAAAAGTCATGAGTTTTACTTGATCTAGTGCTTGATATAAAAGCATTTCTTCTCCACCAATACCCATGCCATATTTTCTCCAAACTTTAAGCATCTGGCTTGGTCGAGGATCATATACAACGTCTAGCAAAGCTCCTAAATGTTTTATTGACTTTTCCTTGCAATATTCACACAAAGCGAGCGCTAATCCGTCTGCTATATGAGCAGGAACAGTGCTTATAACAATATCTGCGTTTATAATTGCTTCAATTGCATCCAACGAAGAAATAGATTCTAGAATGTGAGATTTATCACATTTTTCTATATATTGCGATATTTTTATAAACTCAGGATCAATAGTAGGGAATTCTATACCGCAAACAGGCTTGTAGCCACGTTTGTTTTTAAGATTCAAGTTAGACGGCTCTATTCTTCTGCTATTTGGAAAATCCAATTTATATTTATCTACTAAATCGTTAAATCTACTAACGCCTTTAACAGTTTTACCATCGCTTTGCAATCTTGCAACAACACTAACTTTACTCAATTTTGAACCTTGAGCAATTTCTATTAAAGCTGCCATTGCAGAAGACGCAGTGTTTCCGCTGCCAATAATAACCGCACTTTTAGCGTTTAATATTTGAGACTTTAAAGAGTGTATTAACGCCATTACAATACCATTTACATCTGTGTTACAAAGCTCAATCGTCTCAGGATTTTCTAAGCATGGCTTTTTACTAAACACAGCAGTATTTGCAACACCAAGCGTTTTAGACCAATAATCGCAAGCTACACCTAGGCTCATAATTGTTTTTTTAAGTGGCATTGTAAGGCTTAAGCCTTTCCAAGAATCGTCAAGATTTGCAATAAAATCTTTTAAGTCTTCCTCGCTAACTTTTTCTTTACCATAATGCCAATTATTTAAGCCCAATGCCTTATATGCAGCATTATGTAGAACTGGAGATAGAGAGTGCGATATAGGATTGCCCAAAACCGCGCAATTGTAGCATTTTTCAACCATTTTAACCTCTTTATTTATAAGTCTTTATTAATAAGTTTATGCGATTTTACAAATCCTTAGGATCCACACTAAATTTTAATTCACCATTTTTTCGCATTGCAAAATGCTTTGCACATTCTTTTTTCAAACGATTAACTAATTCATCTCTATACTCTAATGGCACTCTTACAACTGCTTTAACTCTGTCGTTTAACTCTTCAAAGCGTTGAGAATTTTGCTCGTGCAATGTTGAAGGAGGCTTCATTGGAACAATTCCAAGTAAAGGTGGAAGATATTCGGATTCACTCGAATCGCCTGAAACCACAGATTCACTATCTTTAGTTTCGACTTTTAACATTGGAAGATTACTAGAACTATCTAAATCACCATTTTTGCTTACAACTTTTGTAATATCTTCGCTTACATCTACACTCATTGCGCCAATCGCATTAAGCGTATCTACTACAGCCTGCCTAAAACCCCATATTCTTGCGACACATACAGTTGGCGGAAGAAGTGCTTCACTTCTTTCTTGCAACTCTTGTTTAGAAAGAATTGATGAATCCCATTCTTCCAAAGATTTAGCGAGAATATCGTAAGTTTCACCCAAAATAAGAACGCTTCCACCTCTGTTTTTTGACGCACACATTGAAGCTGCTTTCATCCAAGCATTCAAAGTGTCTATTCGAGAATCTAAACCAGTGTTGTAAAGACTCGTCCACGCGTCTAAAATCGCAACAAGACCATATTCTCCGCAAGAATTTTTAGATGAGCTTAAAACTCGAGGTTCTGCTCCTAAAGTACAAATGACAATCATCGGCTTCTGGTCAATCCACTCTATAACGCCACTTTTCTGCTTCGCGGAAGATATAACAATTGGAACATCATTGAAAATCTTAAATATTTCCTTGGCGGTAAAATTGACGCCAACACGAATAGCCTCGATAAAGTTAGATCCACTAGAACAATTCGAGCACTTCCAGCCAATCGCAGCACTTCCACACCATGCGCATTTAGGAGCAGAACCATCTATAGGTAAGTCAAGAGGACCTGTACAGCGCTTACAACGAGCCATACTATGGCATTTTTTGCATGCAGCACGCTGAACAGTATCGTCTTGTGCTGTAACAAGTAAAACAGGCAGATTTGCGTCTAAAGTTTGTCTAATCGACGCTAGTGCAGTATACGGTATTCTAGACCCTGCACTCGGGTCATTTATCTTATTAAGGTTATCAGAATTAAGTAAACGAACCCATGGGCAAGCATTACTAACAATAGTATTAAATGGTTTAATTTCAACTAAAGGTCCACTTACTTTTGCAGCAAGATTTTTTCCTTTTAATTCGTTTTGGCTTATTACGCTTCTAGCAAAAGACATTGTTATGAAAACGCCATTATGATTTTGTGCGCGCAATCGCATAACGCCTCTAGCTTGAGCGTAAGGCATCATACCATCTGCGTACTGATATGCGCCATCTTCTACAATCACAAAAAGCGCTTGCGACTCAACTGGTGCATACATTGCAGATCTTGTTCCTAAAACACATGGAACAATTCCTTTTTCTATAGCTCTCCACGCTCTATACCTGTCTGCTGGAGAATCATATGCGCAAAGACGAGCAACATCTCCACTTAAAGTTCCACTTGGATTCTGCGATTTTTTATAAGGTTTAAGACCATAAACCATAAGGGCACGCATAACATCGTTTACTTCGCGAATTGTAGGAAGAACAACAGCAACTTGACGACCAGCTCTTATTGCAGTTACAATAATCCACGCTAAATCCTGAGCCCATCTCATTGCTCCTGGTAAGGCATCTATAAGAAAAGCTTTGCAATTATTCTTATAATTATTCGAAAGCGAACTATTTTCATGATGCAAATAATACGGTTTATGAACATCTTCTAAGGATTGTTTAAGAAGATTCGCATTATTGTAGGATGCAATCATACGAGCATATGTTGTTTTTCTAAGATTCTCACCTCCATCGTATTGAGATATCGCGCAAGTATCATTAGACCTAAAATTTTTTTGTAATTCATTAATCCATTTTACTCTTTTAGATAAATGAATATCGTCCAGCAAATTTTCTTTATCTACACCAGCAATTCTTCTAGGTAAAGCAAGTCTAATAATATTAGCTCTTGTTCCACCATAAGCATCAGCTATTGAAGAAATATCTTCCATAAAAGATTTAGAAACTACTTCCCCTATTGGAATAATTTTTTCAATAAACTTTAATGAAGATATTGGTGTTGTGCTTGATTCACTCCTACTCCAAATAATTCCATTTACGCGTCTAGTACCAAATTTGACGCGGACCATACACCCTGGCTTAGCGTAATCATCCTGATCTTTGCTAACAATGTAATCAAAAGTTTTACCGAGATGAGATGCTTGAACATCCAGCACAATATGAGCAATAGGGCAATTATCAGCTTGACTCTGGGTTGAATCACTCTTCTTACGCCTACGTGGTTTGCGCGCTAAACCATCAAGTGAAGGCTGCTCAAGCATTAGCACATCCTTTTAAATCCTCAAATCAATTTTTTAAAGATTTTACCTCATTCTTAATCTGATCAACACGATTAAGTCTTTCCCAAGGAAAATCAACATCTGTTCTTCCAAAATGTCCATAAGCAGAAGTTTTCGAGTAGATTGGTCGAAGCAAATCAAGCTCGTCGATAATTGCTGCTGGGCGTAAATCAAAGACTTTTCGAACAATCTTAGAAATATCTGAACGAGTAATTCCATTAGCTTCGGTTCCAAAAGTTTCTACATTCACGCTAACAGGCTCTGCAATTCCAATCGCATATGCAACTTGTACCTCTATTTTATGGGCTAAACCTGCGGCAACAAGATTCTTAGCAACCCAACGCGCAGCATAGGCTGCAGAACGATCCACTTTACTAGGGTCTTTGCCAGAAAAAGCTCCACCACCATGATGTGCAGCCCCTCCATAAGTGTCTACAATAATTTTTCTGCCTGTTAAACCAGAATCTGCTGCAGGACCACCCAAAACAAAAGATCCAGTTGGATTTACAAGCATTCTGTAATCATTATGATTTACGTTTTTCCCTAACACTTTGTTAAGAACAGGCTCTACAACGTTTTGGACAAGTTGATTTCTAAGCCAATCATGACTCACATCTGGGTCGTGCTGTGTTGAAATAAGAACAGTATCTAAACGAACAGGGTTCCCAAATTCATCATATTCGATTGTAACCTGTGTTTTACCGTCTGGTCTAAGTTTAGATACAATTCCAGATTTTCGCACGTAGGATAGGCGCTGGGCAAGCTGATGAGCTAGATATATTGTAAGGGGCATATAAGCGTCTGTCTCATCGCTAGCATATCCAAACATAACGCCTTGATCGCCTGCACCTTGGCTTTTATAACGATCTTCTTTAGACGCAATACTTTCGGATTCTAAATCTAATCTAGAAACACCTTGATTTATCTCCGCGCTTTGCTCAGTTAAAGATACCATTACTCCACATGAATCAGCATCCAAGCCAACAGTTGAACTGTTGTATCCCACTTCGCGTACAACTTTTCTAACAATGCCTGGTATGTCGGTGTATACTTCTCCCCTAACTTCCCCGAAGACTACAAATTGTCCTACGCATGCACAAACTTCAACAGCAACATGCGCATGAGAATCTTGACGAAGCATATCATCTAGAATCGCATCTGCAATCTGATCACAAAGCTTATCAGGATGACCTTCTGTAACAGATTCTGCAGAAATAAGTTTAGCTTCCGACATAACTCCCCTTTAATTAAAAAATTAAAACTTATGCACTAAAACCAATAACAGCCGCATATCCAATACCAACAAGCATAGGATAATACGGCTGCAATTAAAAATGTAAAGAAAACTTAATTTCCCTCATTCATATCATCTTCACCAAGATTCTCCACCAGCAAACCTTTATTAATTTCTCGGAATGCTATAGAAAGAGGCTTCTCCTGGTTTCTATAATCAACAAGAGGACCGACGTTCTGCAACAATCCTTCGTTGAGCTGAGTGAAATAAGAATTAATCTGCCGTGCTCGTTTTGCGGCAAACAAGGCAAGCGCATACTTGGAATCCGCATGCTGCATCAAATCATCAATAGGCGGATTTGCAAGTCCCGTAGGTGTTGGCTTAGTGCCCAATGCCATAATGTTCTCCATATTCTATGGTGCCACAATAGTTTCCAAGTAGACTATTGTAAGCTATTGCAAGGATATTTAGGAATTACTCATTTAGATTAATCTAAATTAATTTAAATTAATCTAAATCGTATTCTTTAGCTATTATCTTCCAAAGTTCATCTGCAGCGCGCTGAGCATCGTCATTAACAATCACAAAATCAAACTCGCTAGACGCAGCCATTTCTACTTTAGCGGTTTGCAAACGCTTAGCCTGCTGCTCAGGAGTTTCAGTACCTCTACCAATAAGTCTACGCTTAAGCTCCTCAAAG
Organism: Gardnerella sp. KA01002; assembly: GCF_049244015.1. Classification (NCBI taxonomy): domain Bacteria; kingdom Bacillati; phylum Actinomycetota; class Actinomycetes; order Bifidobacteriales; family Bifidobacteriaceae; genus Gardnerella; species Gardnerella sp. KA01002. Next base: position 730,651 of record NZ_CP058365.1, on the reverse strand, counting down.
CTAGGAGGGGCAATAAATACGTATACGACTTCTAAACCTAATCTAGAAGCTTCCTGCTTAACTCTCCTAGCTCCCTGAAGATCAATTTCTAAAAGAGTTGGAACGTTTTGAGCAAGATGATCTAAAACAGGCTGAATTAAAGTGCCATAATGTGCCATTCCATGAACAATAGCAGTCTCCAGAAACTCTCCGTTCCTCTTCCTGCGCTCAAACTCTTCTTCATCAATGAACCAATAATGAATTCCATTAAACTCATCATAACGAGGTTTTCTGGTAGTCGCAGAAACAGAAAGCCAAATATTAGGATGTTTTTCGCGCAATACTCCCTCAACAGTGCCCTTACCAGCTGCAGTAGGACCAGTAAGAACAATCAAACGCCTTTTAGTAGCGACTGGCATACTCTGTGTATCGTTTAAACTAACCATATTTGACTCTCTTAGATAATTTTTATGAATCCATTAAAGCTTGACGAATATCCCAAGCTATTCGTTCAGTTGCAGTAGATAATGCACCAATATCTGGACCATGAGAAGCAATAGACCTAGAAACTGTTACTAAAACATTTCCATGCGTACCAGCAAAAACCGTTTTCAAATCGTTAGCTTCCGCTCCCTGCCAACCGTAACCTGGAGAAAGAATAGGACCAGTAAAACTCGTTAAATCGATTCCACCGCCATTCATCCAATCTCCAATAGTGGCTCCAACAATTAAGCCAACAGAACCCATGCCCTTTGTATTATTGTTAAAAATTTGCGCAGTTTGAGCAATACCATGAGCAACAGTTGTGCCGCGGTAGGAACCAGTCTGACGAATAGCAGTTTGCAAGCTAGCGCCTTCGCGATTAGACGTTAGAGAAGCAATAAACACGCCCCTGCCATTATTAAGAGCCTCATTAATCAACCCACCCATTGACCTAGCTCCGTAATACGGAAGAAGTGTAATAGCATCAGTAAGAAGAGGCGCATCTGGCTTAAAGTATGCGTCGGCAAGCGCAGAGATTGTTGTAGACAAACCACCATGACCACAATCAACAATAGTAATTACGTCCATTTGTCTTGCAGCATACAGCACTCGTTCGAGCGCCGCGAACCCCTTAGACCCGTAACGCTCGAACATGCTCGACTGGAATTTTACGGCAGCAGCTCTGCCGTTCATGGCCTGAAGCATACGCATGGAGAACAATTCTGCTCCTTGAGCATCCATCTTGTATCCCCAATTAAGCAGCATCTTGCGGTGCGGATCTATGCCAACGCATAATGGCCCATATTTTGCCATAGCGTTTTTTAGACGCAATCCAAAATCGGATCTTTGCGCCTGCAATTCCTGCTCTCGTATGCTTTCGGTCATGTATTAAGCCCGACTTTCTTCGTTTTCTGCCTTCTCGATTGCAAACAGTTGCTTTGCATGCTCCTGAATGCTCATCACTTGGTAATCGTTGTTCTTAACGGCTTCTATAGCCATAAGAACTGGTGCAAACTCCGTAATTGTAGTGAATTGCGGAAGGTCTGCTGCAACAGCAGCTGCACGAATAGCATAACCATCTGTACGCGACCCTCTGGAATTCGGCGTGTTCAACACCATATCAATCTTACCATTCTCAATCAGCTCAACCACGTTTTTGCCGATTCTTTCATGCGAAGGCACGTCATTTCGCACATCCTTCGCCGTGTCGCCAAGGCTAGAAAGCTTATCAACAATAACGGAATCAATGCCGTAACGTCTAAGAACAGATGCCGTACCTTCTGTAGCCCAAATCGTAAATCCAAGCTCTACTAGGCGCACTGCAAGTAGCGGCAATTGTCTTTTATCTGCATCACTTACAGACACAAACACGTTGCCGCTTGTAGGCAAACCGCCCTTGTACGCTGCAAGCTGACTCTTAGCAAAAGCATGTGGGAAGTCGCGGTCAAAGCCCATAACTTCTCCAGTAGAGCGCATCTCTGGTCCGAGCAAAATATCGACTGTGCGACCAACAGGCGTGCGGAAACGTTTGAAAGGCAAGACGGAAGCTTTAATAGCAACTTGCTGGCCTGGGTGAATATCTCCACCATCTCCCTTAGGAAGAAGAAGACCGCGCTTTCGCTGCTGTGCGATTGTTTCCCCAGCCATAATTCGAGCAGCAGCTTTAGCAAGAGCAACTCCCGTAGCTTTAGACGCAAACGGAACAGTACGAGATGCTCGAGGATTCGCCTCAATTACGTACAAAGTGTTTGCCATAAAAGCATATTGCACATTAATAAGACCACGAACTGAGCATCCGCGAGCAATCGAAAGCGTGCCCTCGCGAAGTCTACGAATTTGATCGTCGGAAAGCGTGCTTGGAGGAAGAGTACAAGCAGCGTCACCAGAGTGTACGCCAGCTTCCTCAACATGCTCCATAATTCCGCCAATATAAAGCTCATTGCCGTCGTAAAGTGCGTCAACATCAATCTCAATAGCGTCCTGAAGGAATTTATCAATCAAAAGCGGCGAAGGCAAACGACCAGAAACAACAGTGTCTGCTTGAGCTTCCTGTAAAGCACGATCCACATATTTTGCAAGCTGAGCATCATCGTACACGATTTCCATTCCTCGACCGCCAAGCACATAACTTGGTCGCACAAGAACAGGGTAACCAATTGCGTGAGCAGCATCTTTAGCCTCTTCAAGGCTTAATGCAGTTCCGTAGCGCGGAGCATTCATGCCTTCTTGACGAAGAACCTCACCGAAAAGCTCGCGATTTTCTGCCAAATCAATAGCCTCAGGCGTAGTGCCCAAAATTGGAACTCCTGCAGCTTTAAGGCGCGCTGCAAGCGAAAGTGGAGTTTGGCCGCCAAGTTGCACAATAACACCTTTTACTGGACCAAGCTTCTTTTCTGCTTGGTAAATTTCGAGCACGTCTTCAAAAGTAAGCGGCTCAAAGTAAAGGCGATCCGACATATCGTAGTCTGTAGAAACTGTTTCAGGATTGCAATTGACCATAATTGTGTCGTAATCCTTACCCAGCTCTTGCACAGCATGAACGCAAGTGTAGTCAAACTCAATACCCTGACCTATTCTGTTTGGACCAGAGCCAAGAATGATTACAGCTTCACGATCGCGTGGCTTAAGCTCGCTTTCGTCAGCGTAGCAAGAATAGTAGTAAGGTGTTACAGCGTCGAACTCGGCAGCACACGTGTCAACCGTTTTGTAAACAGGATGCAATCCATACGCCCAGCGAAGCTCTCGAACCATGTTTTCGCCTTCGTCGCCAAGATTACGCAAATGCGCAATTTGAACATCCGAAAGACCAGCAAGCTTAGCATTCTTTAACACTTTTGGCGTCAAATTTTCTGCTTCACGAACCTCTAAAGCTGTTTTATTGATTAACGAAAGCTGCTCAACAAACCATGGGTCTATCTTTGTTGCGTCAAAAATCTGCTCAGGCGTAGCCCCACCCCAGAGCGCGCGCTGAATTTGCAAGTAGCGGTGCTCGGTTGGAGTATGAATTTCTTCAAGAAGCTTAGCAACTTCTTCTTTACTTGGGCGCTCGCCGTCCCAATTAAAGCAAGCGTGACGTTTATCAATTGATCGCATTGCTTTTCCAAGAGATTCCTGGAAATTTCCAGCCAAAGCCATTGCTTCGCCGACTGACTTCATAGAAGTTGTAAGCGTAGTGTCTGCTCCAGGGAACTTTTCAAAAGCAAAGCGCGGAATCTTAGTTACAACATAGTCAATCGTTGGCTCAAAGCTTGCAGGAGTTGAACGCGTAATATCGTTTTGAATTTCGTCCAAAGTGTATCCGAGGGCAAGTTTTGTAGCGATTTTTGCAATCGGGAAACCAGTTGCTTTAGATGCTAGCGCAGAAGAACGCGAAACTCGCGGATTCATTTCGATTACGATAATGCGACCAGTTCGAGGATTGATTGCAAACTGAATATTGCATCCGCCAGTGTCAACGCCAACACCTCGAATAATCGCGATGCCAATATCGCGCATCTTTTGATACTCGCGATCTGTTAGCGTAAAGCATGGAGCAACTGTAATCGAGTCGCCTGTGTGAACGCCTACAGGATCAACATTTTCGATTGGGCACACAACAACAACATTGTCTTTGGAATCTCGCATAAGCTCAAGCTCAAATTCCTTCCAACCTTCAATGCCTTCTTCAATAAGCACTTCGTTTGTTGGAGAATAGTGAATGCCTGCTCCTGCAATGCGGTGTAATTCTTCCTGATTGTGAGCAATTCCAGAGCCTAAACCTCCCATTGTGAAGCTTGGACGCACAACAACTGGGTACCCTAGTGTTTCAACAATTTTGTCTACTTCTTCAATTGAGTGAGCAATAAAGGATTTTGCACTTTCTGCCCCAGCTTTTTCAACAACTTTTTTGAAAAGCTCACGGTCCTCTCCGCGGTCGATTGCCTCAAGAGATGCACCAATAAGCTCTACATTATACTTTTCTAAGATTCCTGCACGACCCAAGTCCATTGCGGCATTAAGAGCAGTTTGACCACCTAATGTTGGAAGAAGCGCATCTGGCTTCTCTTTAGCAATAATGCGCTCCAAAATTGCCGTGTCTATTGGCTCAATATATGTTGCGTCTGCAAGCTCTGGGTCCGTCATAATAGTAGCAGGATTAGAGTTTACAAGAATTACGCGGATTCCTTCTTCGTGAAGGACTCGGCAAGCTTGCGTTCCAGAGTAGTCGAATTCTGCAGCCTGACCAATTACGATTGGACCAGAACCAATAACCATTACGGATTTAATATCAGCACGTTTTGGCATTATAAATTCCTTTTATCCCTTTATACCTACTATTTTTCGCTTTTATTCTTGTGATTTTGCATAAGTTCTACAAAGCGGTTAAACAAGTACGATGCATCATGAGGTCCTGCGGCTGCTTCTGGATGATATTGCACAGAAAAAGCTGGAATATCAAGGCATTGCAAGCCTTCTACAACATTGTCGTTAAGATCTACATGAGACACTATTACGCGACCAAAATGGCCATTTTCGTAAGGCGATTGGATAGTCTCACCAATAGGAGCATCTACAGCAAATCCGTGATTATGAGCAGTAACTTCCACTTTTCCAGTAGTCACGTCTTTTACAGGCTGATTTATGCCACGATGACCAAACTTAAGCTTGTACGTTCCAAACCCAAGCGCGCGACCTAAAAGCTGGTTTCCAAAGCATATTCCAAAGAATGGGTATCCTGCGTCTAACACGTTACGCAATAATTCCACTTCTCGATTTGCTTGAGCAGGATCACCTGGTCCATTCGAGAAGAACACGCCATCTGCGTTAAGTGCTTGAAGTGACTCAAAGCTTATTGAGGAGCTTACAACGTGCACACGGCATCCACGCTGTGCCAAACGATGCGGAGTCATGGCTTTTATACCAAAGTCCACAGCTACAACAGTGTAAAGAGGCTCCTTGCCCTCATAATCTCCACAAGGCTCAATCGTATAAGCTTCTTGCGTGCTAACTTCGTCAGTTAGTCGCAAGCCTTGCATTTGAGGAGTTTGTTTAATCTCATTCACAAAAGACGCAACTGTGCGAATTGCTCCAGTAGATTTGTCTATCAGTGCTTCATTAGAAAAAATGCCGGCACGCATAACGCCAACTGAGCGTAAATGTCGTACCAGCATTCTCGTATCAATACCACTGATTCCTACTATCCCTTGTTTTTCTAAATCATCTTCCAAGGAACCAGTGGATCTCCAATTGCTAACAATAGGGCTTGGAGCTTTTACCACGTATCCTGCAACCCATATTTTTGAAGATTCTGGGTCTTCATTGTTAATTCCCGTATTTCCTATGTGTGGGAACGTTTGAACAACTATTTGTTGATCATAACTTGGATCAGTAAGCGTTTCTTGGTAACCAGTCATTCCTGTAGAGAACACGATTTCAGCGCGCGTAGAACCTTTTGCGCCAAATGGTTTACCAACGTAAACTTGTCCGTCTTCCAATACTAATACTGCATCATCAGTGCCGAATCCGGCGAAGGTGTCGTTATAGCCCACCTTAACCCCCTTATGGCTTTAGGTTATTCGTGGCAAGTCTACTCAGATTGGCGGACGGCGACGCGCCGATAATAGCTATCAACAATTTCTCAATGCAAATTATTATTACGAATTCATTATTACGAATTCATTATTACGAATTCATTATTACGAATTCATTATTACGAATTCATAATAAAAAAAATCCGCTTAACGCTACTGCACTAAACGGATTATACGCAATTTTAAATTCACTCAACAGAATCAGTATTAAATTCATTAGAAGATTGTTCAACATCTGAAGAATCAGCTGCTTCAGTTTCATTAACTTCTCCAGCAGTATCTTCCGCAGATGCCTCACCATTAAACTTTGCTAAGCAAGCTTCTTTGTCTGCCATAATCGCGCTTAACAAGCCATGAATAAACGCAATAGCATCATCATCACTATACATTTTTGCGAGAGAAATAGCCTCATCGATAGCTACCTTATCTGGAACTTCGTCGTTTAAGAGAATCTCCCATACGGCTATTCGCAAAATATTACGATCAATCACAGCCATTCTTCCGACTTTCCAGCCAGTAGAATAACGATTCAATGTCTTATCAATCCTATTTCTACGTTCACCAACTCCTCGAATAATATCAACAGCATAATCTGGAAGAGGAGTTTGCGCACCTGGCTCCTTCAAACGTTCTTCAAGCAAAGAAAGAATATTTTGATTCTTTTCATCTGCTTCATACAGCGTATTCAAAGCCCTTTTGCGAGCGGTGGAACGTGCCATAGTATCGTCTTTCTATCAAACTACATAGTCTTATAGATCATTAAAGTCTACAAGAATTAAACTTACATCAATATATATCAAATATTGCACAAAATAGCTATTGCAAAATAAAACGACTCAGCAACAAGAATCGCCGCCGAGTCGCTTTATACAAAAAATTTAATTAGTTTTCACGACCAAGGTAAGAGCCGTCACGAGTGTCGACCTTCACCTTTTCGCCTTCACCCACGAAGAGTGGAACCTGGATTTCAGCACCGGTTTCCACGGTTGCAGGCTTAGTGCCAGCGTTAGAACGGTTACCTTGCAAACCAGGTTCAGTGTGAGTGATGGTCAAAATTACAGAAGCTGGAAGCTCAACGCTCAAAGGAGTGCCGTCATGGAAACTTACAATGCAATCAGTGCCTTCAAGCAAATACTTGCTTTGTTCACCAACTAAGTCCTTAGGAATATAAACCTGATCATAAGTGTTCATATCCATAAAGACGAAGTTATCGCCATCTTCATAAGAGTACTGCAAAGTGCGATTATCAACGGTCTCGAACTCCATTTTCATGCCGGCGTTAAAAGTCTTGTCGACAATCTTGCCCGAGAGCACGTTCTTAATGGTGGTACGCACAAAAGCAGGACCTTTACCTGGCTTAACATGCTGGAACTTGATAACGGTCCAAAGCTGACCTTCAAGGTTCAAAACCGATCCATTTTTAATATCATTGGTAGTCTGTGCCACGAGTTATCCGTTTCTTTCGTTAATTAAAGCTGCAATATACACAGCTAAGAAATAAACCTTGCTTATTATGCCACAAAGCGTCAACTAATTAAAATAACAACTAAAATAACAACACGCATTTAACGCGATTATTCGTTACTCTTGATCGTTTTGTTCCGACGACTCTGAGTTTTGACTACGACCCATTGGAATATAGCCACCTTGATCATCCTGAGGATGTGGAGCATCAAAAGGATACCCATTGCCATCTCTACTTAAAAATCTATCGCTCACTTTTTTAATTCTATCTTCGTACTGGCTTATAACAGCTTTTATTTTTTGATAAGACTGTCTTAACTCTTGATAATTATTGCTGCTTTTAGCAAGAGCATTACCAGCATCATTAATAGCATTTTCTAGACTTTTAGAAGCAACAGCTAAAATAGGCAAATCTTTCGCTTTTTCTACAAGCTCTCTAGCTTTTTTAACAAGATTTAACAATTGATCGCCAAAAGAAGTTCTGCTTGTTTTTAAAAGATTATCAGAAGATTTTTTAAGCGAATCAGCATCTTTACTCAAAGTATCCAACTGGTTGGAAAGCTTATTTTCGACTGATGGTGAATCGTAAGAACTGGCTCCAACTGGACAATCTGAAATATCATTTTTCAAATCATCATTGGCATAATTTAAGGAAGATTGAAAATCGTCAACAGCATCCTTAACTGAATCAAAATCAGCATCAAAATCGGAAGATTTTATTTCAGAAGCATCATGCACGTTTTGGCTTGAAATAATTTTTTTAAGATTAGCTTTAGCTGAAAGAACTTGTGTACGCAACTGCACGCACTTTTTAGATGGCTCGCCCGCGTTTATATTACTCTTAGAACTATTCGCAAACAAAGACAACCATATTCCGATAACAATTGCCACTGCAGTAAGTGAAATAGATATAATCACTGCAATAGCTTTCTTATCGCTTAATAATGATCTGTTTGAATCATTACTAGACCGATCAAAAATGACATCTTGCTCATACTCAGGCGGATTATTAAATGAAGCTATATCATTCAAATCCTGATATTCGTTATTGTCCTCTTTCATAATCCGCCATTCCTGTTTAACAAACCTATGTATGAATAAAATAGCAAGAACACAACTCATACATGACTTATATAATTGCTTGATTATATAAGTCTATAATTGTATAAGTCTATATTGCACAAACAATTTACGCACCATATTCTCGCAAATAATTTTCAGCTCGAGCAGCTAAATTCTCATCCATAACAGCGCTTCCATCATTATTAGTAAGTTTTTGTGCTGCAGCAAAAATTTCACGCACGTTAGCAATTGGCAAAACTGGGAATCCAAACTCCTGCTCTACTGCTTTTACTGCAGAAAGCTCACTATCTTTCGTGCGTTCCATTCTGTCTACTGCCAAAATCAAGCCTACAACTTGCACATTTGCTTCTGCTTTAAGCTTTGGCAAAGTTTCGCGAACTGCGGTTCCAGCGGTCATCACGTCGTCAACTAACAGAACTTTCATGCCGTCTTTTAACGGTTTTCCAACCATAATTCCGCCGTCGCCATGGTCCTTTCGCTCTTTGCGATCGAAAGTAAAACCAACAGGCATATTGTGATTATTCGTCAAAGCCATTGCCGTAGAAACTGCCAGAGGAATACCCTTATAAGCAGGACCAAAAACAGTATCAATGTCTTGCGGAAGTTTGCCATCTTCGATTGCTGCAACAACGCGCTGAGCGTAGTATGCTCCTAAGCTCGCGATTTTCATTCCGTCGTCAAAAGCTCCAGCGTTAATAAAATAAGGTGATTGACGACCAGATTTTAGCGTAAAGTCACCAAATTTAAGTGCGCCTGAATCAAGCAAAAACTTTGTAAAACGTTCGTCTAATTCTGCCATAATTAGCTCTCTTTCTTAAAATAATTTTGAATACTTTCTAAATACTTTCTAAGTACCTTATTAAATACTTAATTTCAGCGCCAAGTCTTTCCTTCGGCAAGTAAAGACGCAAGCTTTGGACGCGAATCAAGCAAATCGTCAAGCTCGCGAGCAATGCGAATAGGAGCAGTAGGATCCACCAAAGCGGCAGCACCAACTTCTACAGCATTAGCGCCAGCATACAAGTATTCCAAAGCTTTTTCGCCAGAATCAATTCCACCAATGCCGATAATTGGAATATCTGGCATAGCTTGGCGAACTCTCCACACAAACCCAAGTCCAATTGGGAAAATAGCAGGACCGGAAACACCTCCTGTGCGGTTTGCAATAATCGGCTCGCCTGTGCGAATATCAATTCGCAAACCAACCAGCGTATTAATCATGCTTAAAGCATCTGCTCCAGCTTCAACAGCAGCTTTGCAAATCGAGACTATATCAGTAACGTTTGGAGTCATTTTTACAATCATTGGTTTATCTGTCATTGCGCGAAGTCGCTTAATTAAGCGGTGCAATGCCACTGGATCCGTGCCAACACTCATTCCGCCGTGAGTCACGTTTGGGCAACTTACGTTAATTTCAAGCATGTCTGCAGAAGAATCTGCAAGCTTTTCAACAACTTGAGCATAATCGTCATCACTGTGGCCAGCAACATTTGTGATTACAAGCGCTCCAAGCTTTTTTAACTTTGGAAGCTCGTCTACTAAATAGTGGTCAACTCCAGGATTTTGCAAACCAACAGCATTCACCATTCCAGAAGGCGATTCTGCAGTGCGCGGAGCAGGATTTCCTTGCCAAGGAACAGGTGAAACGCCTTTTGTGCAAATTGCACCAAGCTGACTCACATCGTAAAAGTGAGCGCAAGCTGCAAGCTGAAACGTGCCAGACGCTGTTCCAACCATATTCTTCCATTCAACTCCAGCTACTTTAGTGCTGTGTTTCCACACATGGCTTGTGTCAAGTCCAAGAGTCGATGCATTATTTTGCGCGCTATTTTGCACATTCTCTAAAGTATTATTCATTTCGTTACTCATATCTTTTTACTCCCAGCCTAATCTTTCAGAGTCAAACACTGGTCCTTCGTTACAAACTTTAAGTCTGCCTTCTAAAGTATCTACAACGCAAGCAACACAAGTTCCATATCCGCATCCCATTCTTGCTTCTAGGCTTAATTGACATTTAACATTACGCTCATGCGTCCAATGAGCTACAGCCTTCATCATTGGCATAGGACCGCAAGAAAGAACAACAATAGGCAAATCGCCATTAAAATCAAAATGATTTTCTTGCTCGAGTTCATTAAGCAAAGTAATAACAGTTCCTTGCGCGTTGCTAATGCTATAAACATTATCAACGTATTCCTTCATAAATGAGTCAGCAAAATGATTATCGCGATATCCAAGAACCGCAGTCACTTTGCAATTCTTGTTTTTTGCAATCGCCTGTGCAGCACAAATCAAAGGAGGAACACCCAATCCCCCGCTTACAAGAACATAGTGCGCTGGCTTAGAAATATCAAAGCCCAATCCTAATGGTCCTAAAGCGTCTACAGTGTCTCCTAATTTAAGCTGCGCAAACTCGGCAGTGCCCTTACCAATCACAGCAAAAATAAGACTAAAAGTATCGTCATCAACGCTTGCAACACCAAATGGTCGAGGAAGCATAGTCGTAGAATCTGGAGAATATAAGTTAACAAATTGCGCAGGAGTGGCAGTTTTAGCAATAGCATCATCGCGCAAAACTAAGCGATACACACCTTCATCAAGCTTTTGATTATCAAGAACTTCTATAGCACGGCGACCTAAAAGACGAGTGTATTTTAAATCATCAGCGTGCAAACTTTTTGCACTAAAAGAATCTGCGCCCGAAGAATCATAAGCGTCTTCACGTAACGTAAATATGGCGTTTCTCAAAGATTTTCGAGTTTGAATAAACATGCCATCACTCATCTAGTTTTACCCTACCTTATGTAGTCGTATCGTTGCGTAATTTAGCTATCTTTAGCTATTTTCAGTTTTAGTTATATTTAGTTATACATGCATAATTGTTTTTACACGCGCATATTCACAATTTTGACACAATGATCTTGAAATAATTCCTAATTGTGATTCGCTTTGCATCAACACTAACACACGATTTATTTATATACTGCTTGTCTTAAATCATCTCTCATGTTTAAAGCAGATTTGCGAGCAGAATCAGATACAATCTCAAGAATATTATTAAGAGAAAGAGAAGACTTGTTTTTAACATAATCTTGCGATTTTCGCCAAGAACCAATAATTCCGCGAGAAGAATTCACTATTGCACCTCGACCATTTTCATCAAACATTCCAGAAACATCTTGTGCCGTTCCACCTTGTGCGCCATAACCTGGAACAAGGAAGAAAGTGTGCGGCATAATCTCGCGCAAACGCTTACCTTCTTCTGGATGAGTTGCTCCAACTACTGCTCCTACTCGCGAATACCCTTTAGTCCCAATATTTGATTCACCCCATTTTTCTATCAAACCTGCCATATGCTCATAAACTGGTTTGCCATCTTCAACAACAAGTTCTTGAAGCTCTTTGCTAGAAGGATTAGACGTGCGCAGAAGAACAAAAATATTTTTATTACGCGCTACTGCCTCATCTATAAATGGCTTAACGCCATCTGAACCCATATATGGGTTTACGGTAAGAGAGTCCTCGTGCCAAACATCTTTTGTGCTAGCGCTTTTAAGAAGATTAACTAAAGATTCGTTAAAATCGTAAGAATCATCTTTGAAATACGAATCAAGATTAGCGAATCCTCGCAAATGTGCTGCATACTGAGCTGCAGTGGAACCAATATCGCCTCGTTTTGCGTCACCAATAACAAATAACCCACGTGATTTTGCATAATCACAAGTCATAGCATAAGTGTCTATTCCAGCTGAACCAAGCGCCTCATACATTGCAATTTGCGGCTTAACAGCTGGAACAATGTCATAAATCGCATCAATAATCGCACGATTAAACTCAAAGTACGATGCAGCAAGCAAGGTTGGCAAAGCCTCTTCATCTTCGACTTCTTGCAAAACTTCATCAGATAATCCACTTAAAATTTGCGCAGGCAAAATCCCAGGCTTTGGATCTAATCCAACAACAGTAGGGTTTTGCTTCGCTGCTATTTCTTCTATCAGTTCGTCCATATTGTTCCTCTACTAGCCGCAAACTATTTTTTAGTTTTTAGTCTTTGTCTTTACTTATAAAACACGACTTATAAAATACACAAATTACATACGAGAAAAGGCGATCTCTGAGCCAACAATAGTAGCCACTGGTCTTCCCTGTAACTGCCATCCTTCAAATGGAGTATTACGAGCCTTTGAATGGAATGAATTCGCATCAACGCTCCATTTTTCACGCATATTAATAAGCACTAAATCAATATTTTCTGGATGTTCAGTTTCACTTAATTTTAATGTTCGTCTCACGGCACAACGCGAAGACACGTTAAGCAAAGCTGCAACATCTGTAGGCCTTCTACTCATAAATTGCATAGGATTAATCGACATAAGTTCAATTAAGTGCTTATCATCCGTATATCCTGCATCAACAAGAACTTTACGGCATACACCATAAGCACATTCCAAACCAATAATCCCATTTGGAGTATTAGCAAAATCGCCAGCTTTATCACCTGCTGTGTGAGGAGCATGATCTGTGGCAATCATATCTATAGTGCCATCTGCAATAGCAGCAAGAGTTGCCTGTCGATCCGCTTTAGATCTTAGTGGTGGATTCATCTTTGCCATTGACCCATACTTAAGCACATCCTCATCGCAAAGAGCAACGTAATGTGGGGCTGTTTCGCAAGTAATCGGCAAACCTTCCTTCTTGGCTTTGCGAATAGCTTCAAAAGCAGCAGCCGTACTAACATGCTGGAAGTGCACGTGAACACCTGTTTTGCGAACTGCTTCTATATCCCTATTAACAATCGCAAGCTCCGTAGACGCAGGAATTCCGCCAACACCTAGAATTTTAGCAACTGGTCCTTCGTTTACCGAGCCATAATCATGGTGCTCACAATGCTCAAGAAGCGGTAATCCTGTTTCTTTCGCCATTTTAAGAACGTCTAGCAAAATCGAATTTGTAACAGCAGAACCATCATCACTTATGGCAGTAATTGGATGCTTTTTCATAGGCGAAGTTTTTTGATTATCATCAACACCATGAACATATTTTTTCCAAAGTTCAATATTGCTTGGTTTTAAACCTTGCCTACTTATTGAAGCACAAACACTTAAATCGTAGTGGACTGGCAATTTTACGCCATAAATACACCCGTATCTTTGCAAAAAATCTATAACGTTTTCTACATCAAAAGGAGCATCATTCCAAGGCTCACCGTCAACAGCTGGAATTGTGTTTGGCATAATCAACACATTCGTATATCCTCCAGCAGCCGCAGCATTGCCCCCAGTCATCATTGTCTCTTTATCAGTTTGACCAGGATCCCTAAAATGCACGTGCGGATCTGCAAAACCAGGAGCAACAATCCAATCGCTTGCATCAATTTCCCCGTAAATTCGGGCATTTTGCTCAATTAAAGCGTCTTGTCTAACGCCATCTACAACCAAATCGATTCGCTCGCCAGTATCCCAAACGGCAATATTTCGCAAGGTTAACATGCGTGAGTCGTTCATATTGCTCCTAGTTTTGCTTATTTCTATTTTTTATTCAGTTTTATTTTTAATTTTGAATTATATTATTCACGTATATTCTACTTGGATTCACTGCAATTCTTCATCACAATACAAGCAATGATACTCATGTTTATCTGACTCAGCTTTATAGAATCTACGCTTAAGAGTCAACTCACTATTTGTTATGCAACGAGAGTTAGGACATATAAGATTTTCTGGAGCATTCTCGTCAGATATGTGAACGCGAGGATTAGCCAACGAAATTCCATGAGCATCGTAAGCTTCCAACTCATCTTTAGGAACATTGACAAAATCAGTCGGTTCATATCCTGGAAGCTCATCTCCAAGAACAGAGCTTTCTAATCCCATTCGCATAAGCATGCCATTCTTAACCTGTTCAAAATATGCTGCACGAGGATCGTCATCAACATCAACAGCGATTTCGTTAATTCTAGGAAGTGGATGAAGCACTGGCATATAAGATTTTGCTTTTTGCAATTTTTCTTCTGTCAAAATGTAAGTGTCACGAAGTCGCAAGTATTGCTCGCGATCTGTAAAACGCTCTTCTTGCACGCGAGTCATGTAAAGAACGTCTAGACTGCCAATAACTTCCATCAAATTGCGCGTTTCTTCGTAAGAGCACGAAGGTGTATCATTAATGCGGTCGATTACGTACTGAGGAGTTTTAAGCTCATCTGGGCTAATTAGCACAAAGTGAACGTTTCCAAAGCGGCATAAAGTTTCGATAAGCGAGTGAACAGTGCGGCCGTATGTTAAATCTCCACATAAACCAACTGTTAAATTATTCAGCCTGCCAAATCGTGCAAGAATTGTAGCTAAATCTGCAAGAGTTTGAGTAGGGTGCATATGACCACCATCTCCTGCGTTAACAACAGGAACACTTCCTGCATGCGACGCCACAAATGCAGCACCTTCTTTAGGATGACGCATAGCTACAACATCTACATAATTTGACACCACTTTTAAAGTGTCGCTAACTGTTTCGCCTTTACTTGCACTAGAAAGCTGAGCGCCTGCAAAACCAATCACCTTTCCACCTAAGCGAAGCATTGCAGTTTCAAAGCTTAGTCGCGTTCTCGTGCTCGGCTCATAAAAAAGAGTGGCCAACACTCTGCCATCGCAAGTGTGGGCCACTTCTTTTCTGTGCTCGTCAATATATCTGGCTTTGTCTAAAAGCATTCGTATTTGCGCCGTGGAAATATCGTCTAAAGTAACAACGCTTTTGTTTGCTAACGATTGAGCAATTGCGCAACGAGAAAAAACTTGATTAGAAGAATCAGAAAATACATTCGTCATAATAGAACCGCTTACCTTTCGCTAGTTGGCAAACGACCGCGACCACACGCGACCTTGTAGATTGTACACGATTTGTCAGACTTAGCGACACAATAAAAATGTTTCTAAATATTAGCGACAGTAGAAAATACGAGACATGACTTCGCGGCATTGACGCATAACAGCCATTAAATCGTTTTCAAAAACGCGACCCTGGTTTGGATCGTATCCAAGATAAGTGGCGATTCCACCCAAAGAATAAGAGTCTGTTGGAAGAACATCCGCGCGCTCCAAGGAACCAGACCACAAGAAGTTCGCATTTCGCACTGCAGAACACATATGCCAGCATTTTTCTAACACATTTGCGTCTTCATCTTCAATCAAATTCAATTCTTTAAGCGCTTTCAATGCTTGCATTGTGCCAACTACGCGCAAGGACTCGTGTTTCCCAGCATATTGCAATTGCAGAAGCTGAACAGTCCACTCAACATCGCTTAAACCACCGCGGCCAAGCTTCAAATGTCTGTCTCTACTAACGCCTCTTGGTAAGCGTTCCGCTTCCATACGCGCTTTAAGCTTACGAATTTCCGCCAATTGAGATTCGCTAAGAGCATCTGGTGAATAGCGCAAGTCGTTTACTACTCCGCTTAGCAGATCATCTGCCAAATCTTTCGACCCTGCAGCAAAACGCGCGCGCAAAAGTGCTTGATTTTCCCACGTACTAGCCCACTTTTGGTAATAATGTTCACACGATTCTAGAGAACGCACAAGCGGACCATCTTTACCTTCTGGTCGCAAATCTAAATCGACCATGATTTTTGGTTCTAAAGTAAGAGGACCTTGCAGAATATTGCGCAATATGTCTACAGTAGTCTGCGCGAAACGGTGAGCAAGATCAGATACGGAATCATATTCAATCTTGCAATCATCACCATTAGACGTCGGCTTATAAACAACCATCATATCCGCATCCGAGCAGAAGTTAACTTCCCTTCCGCCATAACGTCCTAGGGCAATAATGGCAATCGAAGCTTTACTCTCGTCTAAGCCCATTTTTAAAGACGCATCTTTCATAGACCATTGCAGAGCAGCATCAAGTACAGCATCAAACACATCACTCATCGCTTGCATAGAAGTATCATCGTCGATAATCCCGCACATCCAAGCAAGTGCTACTCGCTCAATTTCTTGCCTTCTTAAAGCGCGCAAAAATTGTGCAAAATCCGCAATACTGCTTGAATATCTTGCAACCATTGCTCGCGTTTGCATATCTAGACTTTCTCTGCCTCTAGGTGTAAGAGCCGAATCGTCTCCAAGCCAAGTTATTGACTGTATAGACTTCATCATTGCATCGCCTAAATAACGCGAATCAGACAAAACATGACAAAGCCTGCGAGCTGCGCTAGGAGAATCACGCAAAAATCCAAGATATGTGTTTTTTCCACCAAAACGCTCGGAAAGTCGCCTAAAAGCAAGCAAACCCATGTCGGGATTTTGCCCTTCTCCAAGCCATTTCAACACTGCTGGGAGCAAAATTCTGTGGATTTTAGCAGCGCGTGAAAGTCCATCAGTAAGCGCTTCAACATGCATTTGTGCAGCTTTTGCATCAGCAAAACCGATCGATGCAAAGCGAGCGCGAGCAGCTTCTGCAGACAACACAATAGGATCCGCATCCGTTTGCGCATTGATTGGCAGCATTGGACGGTAGTAAATATCTTTATGCAAGTGCCTAATTTCTCGGCGCGCTTTGTCGAATCGTGCAACAAGCTCTTCTGGCTTAAGTCTAACAGATCTAGCAAGACGCCTGATTTGTTCGTTATTGTTAAGCTCTTCCGCACTAATGCTTCTAGCGCGATCTAATCCACCATTTCCTTGGGCACCTAAATCTGGGAATAAATGAGTGCGTTGCATACTCCACATTTGCTGGCGATGTTCAAGAACACGCTCAAAACGGTAGTGTTCTGCCAAAATTGCAGCTTGCGACCTAGAAACGTATCCTCCAGCAGATAGTGCATTAAGCGCGCCTAAAGTATCTCTAACTCGCAAAGACTTATCTTCACTTCCGTGCACAAGTTGCAGCATTTGAACTGTAAACTCAACATCTCGCAATCCTCCGCGCCCAAGCTTCATGTCTAAATCTCGCTGAGACACAGGGATCAAAGACTCTACTCGCTGTCGCATATGTTGGCAATCTGCAACAAAGTGTTCTCTACCAGACGCTTTCCAAATAAGCGAATCTGCCATTTGTCTATAATCTTTACCTAGCTGCGCATCTCCTGCAGCTGGCCTCGACTTCAGCAATGCTTGAAACTCCCAGCTACTTGCCCACTTTTCGTAGTATTCGTGATGTGATTCCAAGCGCCTAACAAGAGGTCCATCTTTGCCTTCTGGTCTTAGCGCTGTATCAATTTGCCATAATGGTGGCTCCGCACAACCCATAACAACCGATTGACACACTTTTTGCAAAACAAGTGCAATAGAAGACCCAACTCGCAAAGCTTCATCTTGTTTAACGCCATTAGTTGGTTCTACTACATATATTAAGTCAATGTCTGAAACGTAGTTTATTTCTTGCGCTCCCAATTTTCCCATTGCTATTATTGCAAACCTGCAGCAACAAGATCCAGAAACTTGCCCGCGCGCAATCGCAAGCGCAGCTTCAAGAGCCGCATCCGCAGCATCCGAAAGTTTACGACTTATGTCTGGCTGTAATTCTACAGGGTCTGCGCTCGCCAAATCATATGCCATAATTGCGGCAATATGCTGGCGATATCTCGCTCTAAGAGCACAAACAGCTTGTGCAAAAGGCATAGAGCTTATTGGAACAGTGCACGAATTGCAATTCTTTTCGTCATCTTTTTCTTCGTTTACTACTGTTGCACTATAAGATTGAATAGCTTGAAGTAAATCCGAAACACGTTCTTCTAAAGTCATGTGTAGTAAGTGATTTGGGTCATTTGCTGCAGCGTTTATTAAATCGGTGTGCGTTCTCATTAGCATCGCAAATGATTTAGATGCTCCAAGAACTTGCATTAAAGACGCAAGTGGGCTTGTTATTAATGAATTATTCGAGTTCTCCGCAATATTTTCAACAGTTTTTTTCTGAGATTGATATATATCTTTAAACGCTAAAATTGCGTAATCTGGATCTTCTACTCTATTTATGCTTTCTAAGATTTTGAGCACATTAATTGAGTTATTCTCACAATTTTTGCAAATATCTTCTATGGTTTTACGAGCAGATTCTGGACGAGCAAATCCAGCTTTAACTAGAGTTCTGTATGATAAGTCAGTTTCTTTAGCAAAACTTAAATTAAAATCCGCATGCTGTTTTAAATCAGCGCCTAAATTATGATCTAGATCGCTATTACTGCTTTTTTGACTGCTCATAACGCCACTGTACATTGTGGTGCAGTACAACATGATCCTTGCACTGCACCACAAATCTACAAATTTACACTATCTTAGTAAAAAGTGGCTTAACGTTTGACCAAATGCTTCTGGTAACGCCAGGACGATTCATTGTGTACAAGTGTATTCCATCTACGCCTTCCGCAACTAAATCGTTAATCTGTTGAGACGCAAATATGCTTCCAGCGTCTTGCAAGACTTCTGGGTTACTTCCCCATCGCTCAATCATTGCTAAAACTGGCTCACTTATTTTAGAAGAGCACATTTTTGTCATTCGCTTAACTTGATTAGCATTTACAACAGGCATAACTCCAGCTTCAATTGGAACGTTAATGCCAGCTTTTCTAGCTAAATCCCTAAAGTGCAAAAAGTCATCATTATTGTAAAAAAGTTGCGAAATCAAGTGAGTTACTCCAGCATCAACTTTTCGCTTTAGATTATCGATGTCTTCTTGCAAAGTAGCAGCTTCTGGATGTTTTTCTGGGTAGCATGCACCCAAAATAGGCAAATCTGGGCGCTTTGAGTGAATATATGATACTAAATCGCTTGCATGATTAAATACTCCAGCAGCATTCTGATTTTCAATAACGTCTCCGCGCAAAGCTAAAACGCCACTAACGCCTGCCTTATCAAACATATCTAAAGCTTCGTCAACATCGTCATAATCCAAGTATCTTGCTGTTAAGTGAGCAACAGTTTTAATGCCATACTCCGATCGAATAGTGTTGGCGATTCTAGCAGTAGCAGTTCGATCCGAAGATTTTCCAGTTCCATAAGTTACAGATATAAAATCTGGATCCAATCCCCTTAAGCCATCTAAAGTGTCGTAAATCGTACCTATTGGAGATGTTCTTTTAGGCGGAAACACCTCTAGCGAAAACTTTGGTTTGTACGTCATTTTAGACTACCGCCCAATTCGCTTCTAACTTTTTTAGCTGCCGAAACAAGATTTTGCAAGCTAACCCAAGTTTCTGCATTTCCGCGAGTTTTCAAGCCACAATCTGGATTAATCCACAGCTTGTCTGCTGGCATTTTGTGCAAAATCTCGTGAATCCTGTTAACAATCTCATCTTCGCTAGGAACGCGAGGAGAGTGAATATCATAAACACCAGGGCCAGCTTCTGTTTCAAAGTTCGCGTTATGAATAGCGTCCAAAACAACTAGATCTCCGCGCGAAGCTTCAAACGATATCACGTCCGCATCCATTGCATCAATGTCTCGAATAATGTCGTTGAATTCCGAATAGCACATATGAGTGTGGATTTGCGTAGTAGCAGCTACAGCAGAGTGCACAAGACGGAAAGCTGCAATCGCCCAGTCCAAATACTTCTTATGCCAATCCGAACGTCTAAGCGGAAGCTTTTCTCGTAGCGCTGCCTCATCGATTTGAATTACGCGAATTCCAGCACGCTCCAAGTCCAAAACTTCATCTCGAATAGCAAGAGCAAGCTGCTGAGTTTGCTCTTCGTGCGTAATATCTTCGCGAGGCCAAGACCAGTTAAGAATCGTAACAGGCCCCGTTAGCATGCCTTTCATGACATGGTTTGTGCGGCTTTGAGCATACGCACTCCACTCTACTGTGATTGGCTGCGCTCTAGAAACGTCGCTCCAAACGATTGGAGGCTTTACGCATCGAGTTCCATAAGACTGCACCCAAGCGTTTTTTGTAAACTTAAATCCGTGCAAATGCTGGCCGAAGTATTCAACCATGTCGTTTCGCTCAAATTCGCCATGTACAAGAACGTCTAAGCCAATGCGCTCCTGGTGTTCTATGCACTCGTCTATTTGCTTGGCAATAAACGCGTTGTATTCTTCTTTGCTAATTTCGCCTTTTCTATAAAGCGCTCGAATCGATCTTATTTCTTTTGTTTGAGGGAAGGATCCGATAGTTGTTGTAGGCAAATCAGGCAATCCTAATGCTTCTTTTTGTAATTTTTGACGCTCCGCGCGAGATGGCTTTCGCTCAAAATCTTCTGGCTTAAGACTTGCGATTCGCGCTTTAACATTTTCGTCTACTTTTACTCTAGACCCATCGAATAATGCCTGATTTTGCGCTAATTCCTCGCTATTTTTAAGCTCATCATCATTCAAAACGCAAAGCTTAGCGATTTCGCTTACTTCCTTCAACTTTTCTACAGCAAACGCAAAATGCTTTAATACGTCTTCGCCAAGCTCTTCTCCATCCGTACTAAATGGAACATGCAAAAGCGAGCATGCAGTGGAAACAGCTATGCGATTAGTAACGTTTTTTTGCAAAGCATCTAGCAAGCCAAGGCTTTGCGCGTAATCATTTTTCCAAATGTTTCTGCCGTTTACAACTCCTGCAAAAATAGTTGTTTTCTCGTTTACTCCATATTTTTGCAAAGCTTCAAGGTTTTCTTCTTTGCCTTCTACAAAATCTAAGCCAATTGCATCAAATGCCAAATCGTTTAGTGTTTTGTACGAGTCTAAAATATTGCCAAAATAAGTGTTAAGCAAAATTTTAACGTTTTCAGCATTATCCGCGCTTTCAAATCTGCTTTGAAGAATCGGATTATATAAGTCGCTAAAAATCCTTAAATCTCCATCTTCTTTATCTAAGCACAAGTATGGTTCGTCGAATTGCAACCATTTTGCTCCAAGACTTGCAAATCGTTTTACAATATCGCAATACGCGTTTGCTAATGCTTCAATCGTCTCTTTGTTTGCTTCTAATTCTTGTGCTTGCGGGGTGCGCGCTAGTTTTAAGAAGGTGTATGGTCCAATCAACACTGGTTTTGTTTCAATTCCGAGTGCTTTTGCTTCATTGAACTCGTCGAATGGTTTTGTGCCAGCTAAATGCAAATCTTGCGGATTTTCTACTTCGGGAACAATGTAGTGGTAGTTGGTTGTGAACCACTTTTTCATTGGAAGCGCTGTTACGTCTCCGCGTTCACCTTGATATCCGCGTGCGATTGCAAAAAGCGTATCTTCTGCATTTTCAAACTCTAGATTCTTGTACCGTTCTGGCACTGCACCAAGCAAGATTGCTGTGTCTAGCATTTGATCGTAATAGCTAAAATCATTACTTGGTATAAGTTCTATTCCAGATTCTGTTTGGATTTTCCAATGCTTTTTGCGCAAATCTTTTGCAACTTGTCTTACTTCTTCTAGAGTTGTGTCTTTTTTCCAATAGCGTTCAATAACTTTTTTAAGCTCGCGATTTGCGCCGATTCGTGGGAATCCCTGTACGGACGTAAGAACAGTATGCATATATCCTCCAAATAATTAACAACCTGATTCAGCCTAGCAAACATTTGGCTTAATGAGGTCATTAGCTATTTGGGGGTGTCGTTATAACCTAAACTTATATGCAGATTTATGCAGATGATTCGTGTGGATTTTATGCAAATTTTATAAGGATTTTATGCAAATTTATGCGTATTTTACTATTCAAAATCCTTTGGGGTTATAATTCCCAACGCTTTAGCTCCTCGCAAACCGCAAGATGCAAAAGGTACGTCGGATACTAAAACAATAATCGAAGCATTAGCTAATCCGAGTCGCATTGTTCCTAATATATCAGGATCTGAATCTGGAGAAGAAAGCCATTGCGCAGCCATCGACATTGTTGGCTCATGACCAATAATCATTGTTATTCTAGAATCGCTCCTAATCGCACAAAGCTCATCCATTACAGACTGCATTCCGCCATCATATAAGCTTTTTCTTGACGCTACTATTGGAGAATCTCCGAACTTTTTAAGCATTTTGTGCATCGTTTGTTCGGTGCGATTTGCACTTGAACAAATAATGTAGTCTGGAACAAGCTTTAGAGATTGCAAACCTTTTGCCATGATTTTTGCTTGTTTTAAACCTTTATCGCTAAGGTCCCTTCCCCAATCGTCTCCCATTGTTGGCGGCTGTGCTTTTGCGTGGCGCATTAGTAGCAGCACATATTTTGCGTGCTTTACTTTTTTAACGATTTTTTTGATTGACGCCGCCATTTTAATCTCCTCAGTCTTCAGTTAAGCCTTATCAGGCTTTGGATTTGAGTTAGGTAATTGTGCGATTTGCAAATCTAAATCTCTAAGGACTTTTCTAAGCTTTCTATCGGATATATCTCTAAGAGACAAGTCTTCTAACTGTTCTGCGCGCTCTTCGGGAGTTAAGTCATCAATATCGCTAACAGTATCTTTTGTAGCACGATCGCGCTTTTTTAACGCATTAAATCCTTGCGCCATTGCGCGCGAAATAACCAGAAAACCAGTATGACCTATCATTGCGTGATCTGGTCTAACTGCTAAATCTTGTGCTTTCCAAGTTCTTTCTAACGTTTCTTGAATCTCTGGTTCTGTCCAAACTCCCGAAGCCCGCAAACTTTGTGCCATTCTAGACATTTGCGTTGTGGTTGTTACGTACGCAACCAATAC
The DNA here is from genome assembly GCF_049244015.1 of Gardnerella sp. KA01002. Classification (NCBI taxonomy): domain Bacteria; kingdom Bacillati; phylum Actinomycetota; class Actinomycetes; order Bifidobacteriales; family Bifidobacteriaceae; genus Gardnerella; species Gardnerella sp. KA01002. The sequence goes on along the minus strand of NZ_CP058365.1, from coordinate 707,470 downwards.
TCCACCTGGAGCAATAACTCTATAAGCCTGTTCAAGCCTGTTCCAAGGATCAAGCATGTCTAGCATAATGCGATCAAAATAGCCTTCTGGAAGAGACTTTGCTACTGAGTCAAAATCTCCAGTTAAAAGATTCCACCATTCTGGTTTTTCGCCATAGTAAATTGTTGCGTTTAGTTGCGCGATTCTAGCAAAATCAGGTCTAAGCTCTATTGTTGTAAGCTCACCACTTTGACCAACAGCGTCTAAAAGACTTAAGCTCATTGCACCAGAGCCTGCTCCCGACTCTAAAACACGCATTCCAGAGCGAATATCTCCTAAAGAAATCACTTGTGCAATATCTTTTGGATACATGATTTGAGCGCCTCTTGGCATAGATAAAACGTAATCCGCCAATCGCGGACGCATAACTACATAATCCCATCCGCCTATTGCGCGTGCTGCCATCCATGGCTTGTTTGATTCTTTAGATGCGTCAAGCTGCTTATTGCTACGCTCAAAATCACGTTTTGTGCTAACTGTTGTTACTACAACACCTTGAGTTTTGCCAATAACATCGTCGTGCAAAATAATGCCGTGTTCGGTTTGTGTAACTCCGCCTTTAGTAAGCTGTGCTGTGATTCGCTTGCCTTTTCTATCGGTGAATTGGATTTTTTCACCAACTTGCAAAACTCCTCTACGTGCATAGCTTTCGTACACAAAACACCTCACTTATCTTCAGAACGACTTTTACTATTATAAGCTAACGGTTGTAAGTGGCATTGCTGAATCGATTGCAAAATCTGGAGCAGACGGACGAACGCCTGCTTCCACCAAATTTACACCAAGCATTGCCACCATTGCTCCGTTATCTGTGCAAAGCTTAAGCTCTGGCAAACGAACTTCGATTCCATGCTCTTTGCCTTGCTCTAAAAGATGTTCTCTAAGTTGCGAGTTTGCAGAGAATCCGCCACCAATCAACAAAGTTTTTGAACCGTATTGCTCGCAGCCCATCATAGCTTTGCGAGAAAGAACATCCGCAACAGAGTTTGCTAAAGATGCGCAAACGTCGTCAACTGGTATTTCTAAGCCTTGTGCTTGTCGAGCTTCCACCCAACGCGCAACAGCTGTTTTTACTCCCGAAAAACTAAAGTCGTAAGGATGCTCTTTGCCAGAACGACCTTGCGTAAGTCCTTGCGGAACCTTCAACGTATTTGGATCCCCAAGGCGCCCGTGCCTGTCAATATGCGGGCCTCCTGGGTAAGGGAATCCAAGCAATCTAGCTACTTTATCAAAGCATTCGCCAGCTGCATCATCTAATGTTGTTCCAACAACATCTATACTGCGCGCAATGTTATTAACATGCAAAAGAGAAGTGTGACCACCCGAAACTATAAGCGCTAGAACGTCTTTAGGCACATCGCCGAATTGCAATTGCGTTACTGCAATGTGTCCAATAACGTGGTTTATTCCATAAATCGGCTTTTTTGCTGCACTTGCTAGTGCTTTAGCGCCCGAAACACCAACAGCTAAGCATCCTGCTAATCCCGGACCTGCACTTACTGCTATAGCGTCAATATCGCTTAAATCCATATTTGCATCTGCTAATGCTTTTGAAACAACTGGCACGAATGCTTCTGCATGCGCGCGCGATGCGATTTCTGGTATAACACCGCCATATCGTGCGTGTTCTTGCATAGAGGACGCTACAACGTTAGAAACTAATGTTCTTCCTTTAACGATTGCGGCTGCTGTTTCATCGCAAGTTGATTCAATGCCTAAAACTATTGGCTCGCTTGTTTTATTCATTGTTTCACTCATTGTTTTTCCTCACTTTTAGCGCTGTTATAAGCTTCGCTAGATTCTTCTAAATTTTCTAAATTTTCTAAATTTTCTAAATCGTCTAAGTCGTCTAAGTCGTCTATTTGTGCGCACATTGTATATGCGTCTATTCCTTCTGGCATATAGTATCTTTTTCTTAATCCCATTTTTGTAAAACCGAATTTTTCATACAGTTTTAGCGCTGGATTGTTATTTACCCTAACTTCTAAAAGCATTCGTTTTGCGCCTATTGATTTTGCATTTTCAATCATAGTTTTTAGAAGATTGCTTGCAATTCCTCGCTTTTGATATTCTTTTGCAACACCTATTGTCATTATTTGAGCGTCGTCGCCATCAAACCAAAATCCCGCATACCCAGCTACCGTATTTGTGTTTAGATCAACATCTGCATAATACGCGCGCATTGGTGCTTGTAACTCTTGCAAAATCATGTTCTTGTTCCAGCATCCTGGTCCAAACAAGTCTGCTTCGATTTTTGCAATTTGAGAAACTATTGCTTCATATTTTGCATAATCAATTTTCTCTATTGCGCAGCTTTGACTATTTGATGCACAAGCTGGATATTTTGAGCGAGTTATGTCTACAATCATATGTGTACTTCGCTTGAATCCTATTTTTCCGCCACTTTTGTAGCAGCGCCAGATCCCAAAACGTGCTTCAACGGGTTTGGAACAGATACGTCTGGTCTTCTTAAATAAAGCGGTTCAATAACGTCTTTTTGACTTGCGCACAGCTTAAATATCTCTAATCCTTTTACGCCTAAATCAAGAGCACTCGCCTCTGTAATTAAGCATATATTCCCGATTTTCTTCCAATCTTCAGCGTATTTTTTAGCACCATGGCCTGCAACGCAAACGCAATAATCGCAAATATTATTTGATTCAAAATATTGATTTACTCTTTCAACAATATTTGCAGGATAATCAATGTCCATTTCTATTACTGCACAACCACTATCGTCATATAAACTCATATAAACTTGGCGTCTTCTAGCGTCATTTAACGAAAGAACATACGTGTGTTTAGCTACGCAAGATTCATTATTTTCGACTATTTCACTATTAGAGATAACGCCATCTTTAAGCGATTCTTCAAAAGCGCCAGAACGAATCATTAAACTTTGTGGAAGCAAACTGTTGCATCCTAGAATCTTTGCGTTATTCGCAAAAGCAATCGCCTTAGCTGCAACCAACCCAGCTCTTAAACCTGTAAAAGGAGCAGGGCCTACTCCAACTACAATCTCGTCTATTTGATTAAGCTCTAGACCAGCATTTTTTACTGCAAAATCAATGTTTACTTGCAACTTTTCAACATGTGTACGCGAATCCGTTTCCACTATTGGCTTATAACCTACAACTCCAACTGTTGAACCATATGACGTATCTATAATCAGCGTATTGCTCATTTTTGTTCCTTAAATTAACCAACCAATTTAGCTTACTCTTAATCAAGAATTTTTAAGCGATCGCACCAGTCTCCTCCGACTGGAACAAGCGTTACAACGCGCTTACCTTCACTTGTAAACTCATTTGACTTTTCTTTATCAATCGGTCTATCAATATGAATTTCAAGACGAACATCAGCAAGAACACCAGCCATCTGTTCTCCCCACTCCATAAGCACAACAGTTCCCTCTCCTGGTTCTTCCAATGCTTCATCTAAACCTAAAGATTCAAGCTCATCTAAAAGCCTAGAAACAGTGTCTTGCCCTGGAGCATAATCTTTTCCACCAAGCCTATAAGCATCTACATGAATAAGATTCGCAACTTTTCCATCAGAAAATGTGCCTTTTAGCTCTCTAGCAATAGTAAAAGTCGGGGAAACTATCGGATCTTTTATTCCCAAGCCCTGTCCAAAACCTTGCGCGAACGTTGTTTTTCCAGCACCAAGTGGACCAGAAAGCAAAATAACATCTGTCTCATGCACTATTTTTGCAATAGTTTTTCCAAGATCTCGCATACACGAATCAGTTGGAATTACTAGCTTTTTGATATTATGATTTTCCAAAATCACACACTTTCATATTAGACTTTTAACGCTCTATGTTTTAACACTTTATGCTTTTAAAATTTTCACATTAACGCCCACGACAAGCAATCATGCTAATGCATTTTTCTAAAGCGTAATCAGCATCACTTGTTCCGCCTTTGCATTGCTCATCTGCCCACGCTAAACATTTAAAACACTTACGAATCCCATCATCATTCCATCCACCTAAATCCCTCATAGCCATTTTTAACGCCCAAGGGTTAACTTTTGCTTGAGCATTAGAAATTTCCCCGTTTTTAACAGCTATAGCCTTTGTAATTATTCGCATTTTTGCAGCCAAAGCCCCAATCAATGCTATAGCATCAACGCCTTGTAAAATCGCTCTTCTTGATGCAAGAATAGCTTGAGCATAGTTACCTTCTGCAGCTTTATCTGCTACAAAAAATCCAGTTACTTGCGGATCCGATATTAAATATTGGTCAACTATTTTTAGTGTGATTGGGTTATCTTCAAAATCAAAGCACAATTGAGAACAAAGAGCCGCCAACTGGTCGGTTTTCCCGCCTAAGACTTCTGTTATGCGTCCAGCTGCTGCAGGCTCTATACTACGATTTTGCCTTTCAAAAAGACTTAGCACAAAATTCAATCTTGCATCATCTTTTTTAAGATCTGGTACAGTTATTTTACTTGCTCCAGCTTTTTCAAGTTTTGTAACAATTGACTTTCCTTTAACACCTCCTTCGTGGCGCGCAATAACCCAGCAATCATTGTTATTAGATTTAGATTCTCTAGTACAAAACTCTATTATCGCTTCAACTAAATCTTCATTAGCTTGTTCAAGATTATTAATAACAACAATTGTTCCGCTAGAAAAAAGTGATGGTCCTGTAGCAGTTATAAAAGCATATTTATCGGCATTTAATGCGTCTAAATTTATAACATCTGCATCTGGGTAGTAGCCTAATATGCGAGTTTTTAAGTCGCGCGCGTTTAGATCATTTAAATACGCATCACCGCCAACTACAACTGTAAATGGCGCAAATTTTTTTAACGCTTGCATACGTACTCCTTAAGAATATTTATATTCTCACGATTTAACTAACGCGAATATCCTTGTTTTTATTTAATCCGCTTAATTTTGCACGCCTATTAATTGTACAAACTATATAAAACTTAAAACACTTAATCATTCAAAAAGTTTTGTTGAATCATTTATAAGCTGCTTAAAACGATTTGACTTAACTTGTAAAAATATCCTTAAACTATTATATGATTCACTTTTTCTAAAATATTTATTTATGATAAGTACTAATAAAAAGATAGCGAATTCAGCGCACGCGATTAGCCACGCACCTAAAGATCCATTAACCCAAGGTATTGTTCCAATTTGTAAATCTCCCAAATACCATGCGCAATTTGCCATAATGTTTGTTCCAAAAGATGAAATTGTGGCAAAAATCAGAGAAATAGAATAACTCCAATTAGCGCATATAAGCGAAAGCAGACCAAATATTGTTGCAAAATCAACAAAAGGTGCAACAATTAAATTCGCTATAACAGATATAAAAGATACTTGCGGTTGCATTAATATTTGTACAGGAAGCGTAAAACACTGTGCACACAACGTTATGCTTAATGCGCTTGCAAGACTAGACGGCATATATCTTAAAAAGATTCTTCTTAAAGACATTCCACAAACAATTATTCCAAAAGTTGCGCAAACAGAAAGAGCAAACGAATAATCCCATGCATATTTTGGACAAATAAAAAGAACACTTATAACAGTTATACTTAAAGCACTAGCAGACTGGTATTGTCTAGAAAACATTAATGCCCCGGCAGAAATTAAACCCATTATAAGCGCTCTAAGAACAGATGCCGACGGATACACAATACACGATAAAAGAATATGACCACAAGCTTCAAATATTGCGCTCACTACTCTTGGCAAAAGCAAAAAAGCACATGTCTTACGAATAACGCAAGATAAAAGCAAAAAATGTCCTCCAGAAACCGCCATAAGGTGCATTATTCCAGCTATTTTGAATCTTTGTTTCATAGTATTCGCATAAGTGCTATCGATACTAACTTTTCGTAAATCTTCTACATCACTTAAATGCTCTTGTCCCAAAAGTCCTACAGTAAGACCAGGAACAAGCATTTGACCCTGTTCATCTAAAGAACTAGTCACATTGTAAAATTCTTTCCACAATGTATTTAGTAATCTCTTAAAAAGATTAGCTTTTTCAATAACTTCTACTTTATATAATTTCGTTTTATCTGTTTTGTTTGCTTTAGGAACTTGAATTTCTATCGCATGAGAGTCAAATTTTGAAATCGAAATTTTTCCAAAACTACTTATCTTGTATCCGTAGTTCATTATTTTGCAATCTGGATTAAAAGCGTAAAGTTTGGCAGACACAAAGCTTTTACTCCTACTAATAACTTTTTCTTTATCCATAATTTCAATCTGTTTTACATTCACGTTTAATACGCAATCCCCCTTAAAGGATTGCGATACTCTTGGAGGAGACGTTATATCCATAAGCAATCTGATGGATTGAACATCGTTTTTTCTATTAAATTTATATTCTGTATCACTTTGCTTTAGATCTTTAATAGCATTAAAAACAGGGTCCATATGTTCTATGTTTAGAATAATTGAACACATTATAAAAGCTGCTAGAAACGTACAAAAACTTGTTAAAAAAGCATGCTTGTATCCTATTATTTTTAATTTTTTAATTAACTCATAAAACTTTGATTTTATGCGACTTTTGTAATCAGTTGTATTCTTTAAGCGGCACGTAAAAATGCAATTTCCCATTGAAAAAATAGTATAAAAGCACAAAAGAGCAAATGATAATATTGCGATTATCATACAGAAAAAATCTTGTTGTGAATCAACTATAAATCGAGCGAATAAGCAACCAAACCATACGCTAAACGCAATAGGAACAAGCCTAAAATCTTTGTTTCCATTTTCAAGATCCCAATATAATTCTTTCATTTTCCAACCTTAAAAATCACATAAATTTACTTAATGCAGATTGCTGATTTAAGTTTTAAAAAAGTCTTTTGCCCAATTCCTTTAACTTGCATAAGATCTTCAACCCGCTTAAAAACACGCAACTTTTTACGCATATCTAATATTCTTTGAGCCATTTTTGGCCCTATACTTTTTAGAGTTTGTAATTCTTCCAACCCTGCTGTGTTTATATTTATGCAACCGCTTTTATCTTTGTTGACACTATTATTTTTGCTTATATCATTTTCATTAATTTTGTGCGTGCTATCACTAAAATCTTCATTTTTATTTTTAACAGTTAAATCTTTAGTCTCATTTGTATGTAAGTCTTTTTTAGAATCCTCTTTAGAATCATTGCTATATTCATCATCATCTTTATTATTTGATTCAAATTTTTTACTTAAAGATTTAACTTTAGATTCTCTCTGTGCTTGATAAGAATAAATCTTGTTATAAGTTCTAGATTGACATATGAGCATGGTTAAACTTGATGCTAAGAATACTACGAGAATTAGCATAATAGACAAAGCATGTACTGGTTTTATTCGTAATCTAACGAGATTTCTTGTTTCAAAATTATTTCGTTTATTAAGATTATCAATATTTGAAGCAGAATCTTTTGAGCTTATGCAAAAATCAGCAAGCTGATAATCTATAGAATTGTTTTTCTCTTGTGCCAATATGCGATTTTTAGAATCATCATTCAAAGTATTTTGCAAATAATTTGAATTTTCATAATTATTATTTAAAGCATCAATAGCTGCCAATCTTTCTAGAACGTTACTATTGTTTTTGTTCATTTTAACCACCTCCTTCGTTTCAGACTATTTATTTTTGATTGTTAAATAAAAAAAAAGATGCTTACCTCCACTATTAAATGAAGATAAGCATCTTTCAAGTAAAATTAACCAATGTGGTTAAAGGCTATTTTGCCTAGAAAACATTAAGTTTCAGCTTTCATCTGGCACAATAGACACAATCTTTGGTGCTTTCACGATTACCTTGCGCGGCTTCTTTCCACCCAAGCGATCAGCTACGGCCTCTAAAGCAAGCTTTTCAAGCTCACTAGCATCAATATTCGGGTCAACTTCAAGCTTTGCGCGAACCTTGCCCTTGATTTGTACAACAGCTGTAACAGTATCCGCACCAACGTAGCGGGAATCTTCAACTGGCCAATCTGCGTGAGCAATCGACTTAGTATGTCCAAGCTTGCTCCACATTTCTTCACAAATATGCGGTGCAATTGGAGAAAGCATAAGAACAAGCGGCTCAACTGCTGCGCGAGGCACGTGAGGCAGAGACGTTAAGTGATTATTCAACACAATCAGCTTAGCAATCGCAGTGTTTGGACGCATTGCTTCCATTTCTACAGTTACTTCTACAATCGTGTTGTTAAGAAGCTTTAGCGTCTTTTCGTCCAAAGCATCTTCTGTTACTACGCAAGCGCCAGTTTCTTCGTTTACAACGTTACGCCACAAGCGTTGCAAGAATCGCATGCCTCCAACAACGTTACGCGTATTCCATGGGCGAGACTCAGAAAGTGGACCCATGCTCATTTCATACAAACGGAACGTGTCTGCACCGTAGTTTTCGTACATGTAGTCTGGAGTCACAATATTCTTTAGGCTCTTACCCATCTTTCCAAACTCGCGATTCACGGTTTCGCCGTGCCAAGTAAATGTTGGCTCACCAGCGCCGTTATTAGCGCCTTCCTCAACCTCATCAGCTGGCACGTACTGCCCGCGCTCATCCGTGTAAGCGTAAGCCTGAATCATACCCTGGTTAAACAAGCGATGAAAAGGCTCAGCAGAATCAACGTAACCCAAGTCGTAAAGCGCCTTATGCCAGAAGCGCGAGTAAAGCAAGTGCAAAACTGCATGCTCTACGCCTCCAACATAAAGGTCAACGCCTCCAGAAACATGTTCCTTGCCTGGTCGATTCGTACCCATCCAATAGTCGTATTCGTCGCTGTCAACCATATGCTCAGCGTCGTTTGGATCCAAGTAACGCATGTAATACCAGCATGAACCAGCCCAGTTTGGCATAGTGTTGGTGTCGCGATAGTAGGTTTTTACACCGTCACCAAGATCAATCTGAACTTTAACCCAATCCTCGTTTCGGCTCAAAGGTGCTTCAGGCTCAGAATTTGCATCGTCTGGAGCGTAAGTTTTTGGCTGATAATCTGGAACGTCTGGCAATGCAATTGGAAGCTCACTATCCGGCACAAGGTGAGCAACACCATCCTCATCATAAACGATTGGGAATGGCTCACCCCAGTAGCGCTGCCTAGAGAACAGCCAATCGCGAAGTCTGTAAGAAACTCTACCAACGCCTACGCCTGCTGCTTCAAGCCAAGTCGTCACTTTTTTAATAGCTTCATCTACGCGCAAACCGTTAATAGACAAAGCGTCACCGAGCTTATAAGTATGCTCCACAGAAGAGTTAATAACAATTCCATCGTGAGAAACAAACGGAGCTTTGCCATCATAATCTTCTAGCTTTTCGACAGAATCAGGCAAAGGCTTAACAGTGTAAATTACAGACAAGCCGAAAGCTTTAGCAAAATCATAATCGCGCTGGTCACCGCCAGGAACTGCCATAATTGCGCCCGTTCCATAACCCATAAGCACATAATCTGCAACAAACAGCGGAAGTTTTGCTCCAGTTACAGGATTAATTGCGTAAAGACCAGTAAACAAACCAGTTTTTGCACCAGCGTCTTCCGTACGATCTTTAGCGGTTTTAGCGCGAGCTTGAGCCTGATACTCTGCCAATCCTTCCTTAAGGCTTGCGTAGCCACCCTTCCAGCTTTCTGGAACGCTAGCTTCCCACGCTTCTGGAACGTGCTCAAGAATCGGGTGATCTACAGAAACAACAGCAAAAGTTGTACCAAAAAGCGTATCTGGACGAGTAGTGTATACTTCCAAATCGCGCGTTTCACCATCTGCACATTCAACTTCAAAATGCACGGAAGCACCGTGAGATTCGCCAATCCAGTTTCGCTGCATAAGCTTAACTTTTTCTGGCCAATCAATAGTATCCAAATCTTCAACCAAGCGATGAGCATAAGCTGTAATTCGCATGGACCACTGACGAAGATTGCGCTGGAATACTGGGAAGTTTCCGCGCTCAGATTTACCTTCTGCAGTAACTTCCTCGTTTGCAAGCACAGTTCCCAATCCTGGACACCAATTTACAGGAGACTTAGAAATGTAAGCAATGCGGAAGTCATTCAACACATCCGCTTGCTCTACTTTATTGAGCTCTTCCCACTTTTTGTCAGCAAAACCAGGAATTTCGCGCTTTGCGCTCTTAAACTCATCAACTAACTCAGCAATTGGTCGAGCAGAACCTTTACCGCCATCTTTGCGTACAAAATCAGGGTCATACCAAGCGTCATAAAGCTTCGAGAAAATCCATTGAGTCCAACGAACGTAGTTTGTATCAATAGTTGCAAAAGATCTACGATCGTCAAAGCTCAATCCCATGCGATGCAACTGCCTGCGCATATTTGCAATATTTGCCTCAGTAGTAATGCGAGGATGCTGACCTGTTTGAACAGCATATTGTTCTGCAGGAAGTCCAAAAGCGTCGTAGCCCATCGCGTGAAGAACATTCTCACCCTTCATACGGTGATATCGGCTCACAACATCCGTTGCCAAATATCCAAGAGGATGTCCAACATGCAAGCCCTTTCCAGAAGGATAAGGGAACATGTCCATTGCAAAGAAAGAAGGACGGCCACAAGCCAATCTGCCTTCGCCATCCTTCAAATCGCCCTTAACATTAGCAGCCCAGAACGTGCCCTGCTCGTCCCAAGTCTTTTGCCAGCGCTGCTCAATATCTTGTGCGAGCTGCGCATTGTAACGAAAAGCTGGCTCAGCAATAGTAGCTTTATTGTCAGCTGTTGAATACTGTTGATCGTTGTCTTCCATAAACAAGCACTATAGCGACTCATATCGTCAATTTGCAACACTTTTTACAACTTTTAATCATATTTTATTGTGTTTTTTGAAAGTTTTAATGCACAATTCACAAAATACTCTTATTTAGCGTTTTTCATGAAAATCATTACTACAATTGTTTTAAACGTTCAACATAAGATTTTATTAAGAATAATGTGATTTAACGAGGTTAGTTATGAAAGTATCAAAGAACACACTTTTATTAATCGCATGTATTGTATGGTGTTTTGCTGGATTCAACATTCTTAGGATTGGTATTATTGCATACTCAAACTTTTTATCTCCTATTAATTTCGCTTTATCTTTAGCTGTTTTTGCAATATTCCAAGTGTTTATTTTCGGAAAACTTGTTAAAAAACATACTGCTAGGATTAACGCATACAAAGAAAACAAGCAATTTTTCCTTAAATTCTTTGACGTTAAATCTTTTATAATCATGGCTTTTATGATGACTTTTGGAATTGTTCTTCGTGCAACAAATATAGCTCCAGAACAATTTATAGCCGTATTTTATACGGGATTAGGTTCTGCTCTTACTCTAGCAGGATTGCTTTTTGGGTATCATTTTGCTAAAACTGCATGTCCGCGTTACAAAAACACTCATACTATGCAATAGCGCTTACAAACACTTGTAACAACATCAACATTACTAAGAAATATTTGACTATCACTCTACGTAAGGAAGTTACTATGAACCATGTTATGAAACGTTATATTAATACGTCTTTGTTGTATGCTGTCTTCGCCATGATTGGCGGCGTCTTTTATCGCGAATTTACAAAATTTAATGCTTTCCATGAAAAGACTGTGCTTGCTATAGTTCACACACACTACTTTATGCTTGGAATGGTTGTTTTTCTGTTACTCATACTATTTGAGAAAAACTTCAGTTTTAGTAACGAAAAAACTACGAGAATCTTAATAACTTATCATATTGGACTCAACCTAACAGCAGTAATGATGATTACTCGTGGAATTGCACAAGTAATGCGTCTACATCTCAGTCCATCTATAGATTTTTCCATAACTGGTTTAGCAGGAATCGGACACATCCTACTTGGCGTAAGTATTGTACTAATCTTATTGCAAATTAAACGCAGCATCGCTCATTGTGCTAATACTTCATTAGAATAGTGATGATAGGAATAATTTAGTTTATTCATAAAATATTTATTAAGTGTGTAACTATAAGCCGCATATGCTACTACATTAAGAAGGTTGCTATGAGTAATAACGCGTATAAAAAGAGTAGATCATACGCACCAGAACGATTCTTTGAATGCGAAGGTCGTGGCCTTAATTGGCTTCGAGAAGCTTACGACTATGGCGGGCCTAAAGTAGCTAAAGTTTTTGATTGGGGAAAAGACTACTTAAACATTGAACGCATTGAAGCTACAAGCCCTACTCCTTTAGCATCGTTTGAATTTGGAGCATCTTTGGCGCATATGCACGATTTCGGTGCGAAATATTTTGGGGAGCCACCTGCAGATTATGATGGCACATGCTATTTTGGACCATTAAGCGACCCTGTAAAAATGGATTGTGGCACTTGGAGTAATGTTATTGACTATTTGGCAGAAGGCAGACTTTTACCAATGGTAAATCTTGGTATTTCTAGAGGAAGCCTTACAAAAAGCGATTTAGATCTTACAAATAAAGTTATTGATGCTATGCCAGATTTGCTGGGAAAAGCATCTGAAGATAAACCAGCGCGAGTCCATGGAGACTTGTGGAGTGGAAATGTGCTTTGGACTAAAAGCGAAGATGGCGAACACACAGAAGCTGTTTTAATTGATCCTGCAGCTCACGGCGGCCATCGTGAGGAAGACTTAGCAATGCTGCAACTGTTTGGGATTAGCTATTTTAAGCAGATTTTAGATGGCTATCAATCTGTTCATCCATTAAAATCTGGTTTTGAAAATCGCATGACAATTTGGCAGCTCTACCCTATTGCTGGACATTGTGTCTTCTTTGGTGGAGGCTACGTTAGCGAATACCGAGATATGTGCTTGGATTTGCTTAATCGCTAAATTTGCATTAGATAATTTAATAGACACTAATATAAAAGTAAGCACAAAACTAAAATTTACGAAAGGCCTTAACTACTATGATTCGCACGCATAAGCATATTTTGCGCAAAACTATTGCTCTTGTAGTATCTAGTACAATGCTTCTTGCGATTTGCGCATGCGGATCGAGCAATGCAAAAAACGCATCGCCTAGCGCAAAGCCTCAAGTGAATCACGGCAACGTTATAGTTTTTACGCCTTCTGATGGTCTAAATTTAAGTAGAAAAACTCCATTAAGTACATGGGATAATCTTGTTCCAGAAATAGTAAAATCGTTAAAAAAGCAAGGATTTTCAGAAAATTCTATTACTACTAAATCGTCCAGCAGCTTATACGATCAAAGTCAAGATATTCAAGATTACGTTGTAAGCATGATTACATCTTTAAAAACAAAAAATTCTTCTAAAAATAAAAACAAGAAAACAAGTATCAGAGATATCCATAGCATCGTAAAAAAGCAACTTTCTAATACGACTATTGTTGTTGCTCCTTGGAGTAATAAAAACGGTAATAATAATTATGGTGATTACGTAACTCAACCCACAACACCTAAAGAGCAACTAAAAGAAGAAGATCTAAAATCACAAGAGGAAGCAGAAAATAGACTTACATCGTCATTAGATTTGGCTAAAAAAGCTGGCATGCATGTCGTTATGTTATCTAGGCTTACTAGAGATTTTAAGCCAGATGCATTCTTCAAACTTTCTTCTGCTCAGAGCATTGGAGAAATTCAAGCGTATACTCTTGTGCAAAAATTAGCATTAAATCAGGCTTCTAAAGATAATCCAAAAAGCGTAGAAGTACTTTTGCCTTGCCACAATCAAAAACAAGATGTTCATATGCATTTTGGAGTAAATACTCATGGTAATTCAGATTCTGATAATTCAAGTTCCAAAATTCAAGAATTTGATGATGAATTCGCGCGACTTGCTTTTGCTGGAATCTGGAAAATTCTAAAACCTTATTTCACATCTGGATTAATGATTTCACCTTCTGGAAAACTTAGTAAGGATTCAACAGAGAATGACTGGGAAAATGCTGCTTTCGACGCAGATAATTCTGACTCTGTTAAGGCAGAACTTAATTCGAGATTAGTAATAAAGAATGATAACGGAACAACTTCCACAAAACACGTAGATGGCATTATTGCTTTAGATGATCAAGTTGTTATGCAAGTGGAAAAAGCTCTTGAAGACCTTGGGTATAAGGGAAGCTCTGCGGATATCAACCCTTCCTTTACTCTTCCAGATATAATCGGAAGCTTTATAGGAAAACGAAATTTGACTAAGAAAAAGGTTCCAACGCCTGCTTCTACTGCGAAAAATAATGAATCACAAAAATCTAGCACAAAAAATAATGATTTGAATTCATCTGAATCCAATAAAGAGAATAAAAATACTGAAGATTCTGAGCTTAAAGATTCAGCGAATGAATTGTTAAATGACTCAAAATGGCCTGTTATTACTGGCTACGGCGCTTACAAAGATGCTTTACCAAATCTTGTAAATGGAAAGCAATGGATGACTTCTATCGAAAACATTCAGAAAATCTCTACTGATGTTGCTCAAGAATGTAGTTCTCTAAATGTTAATGGAAAATTATCTCAACTCGAAGATATTTCTATTTTTGTAAATAACAGTGGATCAGAAAAAGATATACCTGTAATAACAGAACCAATTCTCGCTGTAAGCGCAACTAATCTTAAAGCTCTTTTGATTGACCCTGGATACGTAACTCTTGCAGATGCAGGACTGTAAAGTACGTTATTTTCTTGGTCTTGGAGCGTAAATCTTATTTTCGATAAGATCGTTATAACGTTCTATAACCGCATTGCGCTTTGCTTTAAGGCTTGGTGTAACTAAACCATTTTCTTGAGTAAAAGCATCTGGAACAATCTCAAATTTTCTGATTGATTCTGCTCTAGAAACATTAGAATTTGCTTTAACTATGCTTTGTTCTACGGAACTTATGACGATTGAATTTTTTCTTGCCTCTTCCAGCGAGCGCACTGGGCTTGCTCCTCGAGATTTCAGCCAAGAATTCACTTCTGCAAGATCTAACGCAATAATCGCAGAGATGAAAGGTTTTCTGTCTCCAATAACAACGCATTGAGAAATAATTGAAGAAGTCATAACTGATGCTTCGAGTATGCTAGGTGAAACGTTTTTCCCGCCAGCTGTTATTATCAGATCTTTTTTGCGACCAGTAATTTTTACAAAACCGTCGGAATCTAAAGATCCGAAGTCTCCTGTATGCAACCATCCATTTACTATTTGTTTTTCAGTTATCTCTGGATGATTATGATATCCTTTGCAAACAGCGGGACTTTTAATACAAAGCTCTCCCTCATCATCTATTGCTACAGACACTCCCTGTACTGGCAAACCAACTGTTCCGATTTTATAGCCTTTCGTTGGATTTACCATTGACGGAGCACATGTTTCTGTCATTCCGTACCCTTCGAGAATTGGCAATCCCATGCCATTGAAGAAATGCGAAATCGATTTGTCTAATGGTGCTCCTCCTGAAACACCATATTCAACGTCTCCTCCAAAAACTTGCAAAATTGAGTTGTAAACGAGCTTTTTACATAAGGAGTGGCTTATAGCCAGCATTGGCGAAATCATTCTCCCCGATTGTTGAGCTTTTGACCATTCTTTTGCTACTTTTACGCTTTGAGCAAATATAAATCCTTTTACTCCTCTACCAGCTTTTTGAGAGGCAGCATTGTAGATTTTTTCAAATATTCTAGGTACACCAAGTATGAAAGTTGGTTTAAAACTTTTAAAATCACTTAGTATTGTTTTAAGGTTGCTTGACAATCCAAGTGTTACATTTCCAGCAAAACAGAAGAACTGCATAAATCTTGCAAATACATGTGCTAAAGGAAGGAATAAAAGAAGTCTTGGTTTGCCTTTTAATGCTATATCTGGCATGGAAAGCATTCCAGATTTTGCTATAAACACAAAATTTCCGTGCGAAAGTTCTATACCTTTCGGGTCTCCTGTAGATCCAGATGTGTAAACGATTGTAGCTAGATCATCGCCTTTAACAGCTTTTTCTCTTTCATAAAACTCTGAGTCTGTAACTGTTTTTCCATACTCAATTAGCGCATCTATTGCGTCTCTGCTTAATACATAGACATCGTTAAGGCTTGGACATGACTTCTTTGATATTTCCACAGTTTCACGCATATTTTCATCTTCAACAAAAATCATGCTTACTCTAGAATCGTTAATAATATTTTCTATTTGCACTGCAGAACTTGTTTCATAAATTGGCACTGTTAACGCGCCTATAGACATTATTGCCATATCAAGCACAGTCCACTGCCATGAAGTATGCGCTATTATCGATATGGTATCTCCCGGCATCACACCGTGTGCTATGAATCCTTTTGCTACCGATATAACCAAATCTTTAAAGTCTTTAGCACTGTAGGAATTCCATTCCCCGTCGCGTCCTACATACTCAACCAATGAATCGTTCGGCTTACGTTCTACGCGACTTTCAAGAAGCGAAAAAATGTTTGCATTGTAATCAATTTTCTCATCGAGATTACGAGAATACTTTTGCATATTCGCTCCCTAATATGTTTAAGAAAATCTTATGTAATAATCTTAGGTCAATGTCTTAAGCCCAAGACTCTTATTACACTATACGACACGCATTTTACAGACTATTTTTTTCTTCTTTTGTCTCTTCTTTGGGCTTTAAAATTATTCGTTTTTTCGCTACCATTTTCCTTGGATTTGCATAAGTCCTGTCTCTTCGTTTTAAACCCCATTGAATACACAAATTGTCACAATGATCTGATCCAACTGTTACGTAACCAAAAAATTGACCTTTTCTAACAACTGTTCCAACTGGTAAATCCGTATATGCTGGCTCAAATGTGGAAGACAAAACTCCATGTTTGATTGTTACAACAGATTTTCCAGCCACAAGTCCAGCAAAATTTATTATTCCATCTGATGGAGCATATAGCTCAGTTCCTTCCTCTGCTCGCAAATCAACTCCTCTATGACCTGCGAGCCATGGTTTTGCTGGAGCATCAAAATCTTTAATAATGTTTACATTTTTTACTGGCCATACCATCCTTGATTTACAATTTGTAGTTTCTTTTAGTGTTGAAGCTGTTGAAACTTGACTAACTGTATTCGCGACTATTTTTTGCTTTTTACCTACAAAAGATTTTTCTATGCAACCAGCGTCAAATGAAGATACACTATAATCAGTTTGATTCGATTGCAAATATTCATACTCAATACTTTTGTTTATTGTAGGATTTATGCAACTATGAATAATCAACATGATTACAATCAGAATAATAAAAATCAGTATTCTAACAAATTGTGATTTTTGTTTTAATATAAATTTTTTGACTTTTAAGATTCTGGGCTTAATCATTTTTAAATCAAATATTTTTCTCATGATATTTTATTTTTCTCCTTTCATAAATCAAATTTGTTTTATGCTTCAACAGCAAAAATCTGCATTCTTTAAAGGTTTTCGCTTATATTTGAAAGTTTTTCACAAAATTCTTTTTTTAGGAACACTTTTTTATCAATGTGGTTAAAGCGTACAAATCATTGGTATTCCAACGATTATGAGTTTTCGACACGCCCAAACACGCTATATTTGCATATCATAAAATTCCGTGTAATATAAATGTCTTGTGCACGGCACACAGCCAAGCGCAAAGGATATTCCTGCGTAGCTCAGTTGGCAGAGCGTTCGACTGTTAATCGAATGGTCGCTGGTTCAAGCCCAGCCGCAGGAGCCAAGAAAACCACCAGCAAGTCTGGTGGTTTTTTTGTTTTGAATTTATTTGAATATTGTATTCTAATGAATCGCAAATGATATCGCTTGTCTTGCAAATCATCAAAAATGCTACAAACTACAAGGGTCACGTACTTAGTTTGGCGTAAACTATAAGTGTTGTTTTGCAAAAAGCAATTCTTGGCGAAGATTGATAAAAACAGAGGATGATACATGTTAGAAAACATCTCCGAAGCCACGAATAATGGTCATAAAAAGAAGATGATAATTCTCATTGCTGGCGTCATTGTATTAGCTTTAGTATTAGGCGTTGGTGGTATTTGCTGGAGCATTCAGCACTCGTCTCGTATGAAAGAAGCTAGAAAACAGTGCGAAATTAAGGTTGCACAAGTTAGCAAAGCAAGCCAGTCATGGAAAAAACTTACTAAAAATTCTCTTCTTATCTCTTTTGCTCAAGATAACTCAGAAAATGGAAAATTACTTGCTAAGCTTTTGAAGCAGCGTTTGCCAGAAACAGTTGTATGCAATGCTAATTCTCCAGAAGAGTTAGGGTCTCAGGGAGCTCAAGCTATAGCTGCAACTCAATGGTATTCTGACAATGCTCAGCGTATTCGTGGAGTGACTTCTGCAATGATTGATAAGCTTTCTGCAGCATCTACAGATACTACAGCGAATGCACAGGAAAAGCAGAAGGCTGAAGAAAGCCAGAAGGAACTGCAGAAGATTACTGCTCCTGTTATTCGTATAGCTCCTAAGGTAAAGCGTAAGCCGAATATTATTATTCAAAATATTCCTCCTACTCAAGAAGAAAAAGTTCAAGCAGATAACGCCATGCAGAAAAAGATTGAAGAAGCAAAGCGTCAAGCTGACGAGCAAGCTGCTAAAGCTAAAGCAAATGCAAAGGCTGATGCAGAAAAGAGACGTTTAGAATTAGAAAGAAGAAAGCGAATTAGGGATGCTGCCGAAAATCTACAGAAGCAGCTAGAAGAACAAGCTAAGAAGCAAGCTGAAGAACAAGCTAGGAAGCAAGCTGAAGAGGAAGAGAAAAAGAAGGAAGAAGAAAGAAAGCAGACGGAAGAGGAAGAGAAAAAGAAGGAACAGCCAGATCCTAAAATTTCTAACGACGGAGACAAATAATAACCTCTGTTAATCAATATAAAAATGCGCTCAGCAAAATCACTGAGCGCATTTTTTATATTCTAATCACTTTGTTAAATCAACTTGATCTAAAGGAATAACCTTAGTGTGGTACTTAATCTTGTATCCAACATAAAGCACAATGAACAGAGGCACAGACATATAAGTTATGCCAATTGCTTGCCAATTAAGCGTGTGGAATGATTCAAGATCTTGGCCAACAATAACCAAAATGCACAATACAAGAGCCACGATAGGACCGAATGGATACCACTTAGCTTTATAAACAAGATCGTCCAAAGACTTTCCTTGAGCAATATACGCTTTGCGGAACCTGTAGTGCGCAGCTGCGATTCCTGCCCATGCAATAAATCCAGTCAAACCACTTGCAGCAACTAAGAACATGTAAATTTGAGTTCCAAAAATACTCATCAAGAATGTTAAAAGAGCTACAACAAACGTTGCAACCAAAGATTGCATTGGAACACCTCTTCTATCTACGTTTCCAAACATCTTTGGAGCGTGATTATCTTTTGCGAGGGCGTAAAGCATTCTAGTAGAAGCATACATTCCAGAGTTTGCTGCCGAAATAACAGATGTAAGCACAACGGCATTCATGATTGTGGCTGCAATCGCCAATCCTGCGCGCTGGAATACAAGAGTGAATGGGCTTATAGAAATATCGCTAGCTTCCGATCCAAGCAAACTTGGGCTTGTGTATGGAATGATGCATGCGATTACAAAAATTGCAAGAATGTAGAACAAAACAATACGCCAGAACACTTGCTTTACAGCCTTTGGAATGCTCTTATCTGGTGTTGCAGATTCACCTGCTGTAATGCCAATAAGCTCTGTTCCCTGGAACGAGAATCCTGCAATAGCAAACGCACCTAAAACAGCTGGGATTCCGCCAGCAAATGGAGCATTCTTATGAGTAAAGTTGCTTAGAAATGGTGCTTTTCCGCCTAAAATTCCAACAATCGTAAGCAAACCAATAGCAAGGAATATAATAACTGTTACAACTTTAATAATCGAAAGCCAATACTCGGTTTCTCCAAAGCACTTAACAGTAAGAATATTAATCAAAAGAATAATAACAAGAACTGTTAGCGAAAACACCCATATTGGCACATTAGGAAGCCAATATTGCAAAACGATTGCTGCAGTGCTTATATCTACAGCAACCGTGATTGCCCAGTTAAACCAATAATTCCAACCCATTGCAAATCCTAAAGCTGGATCAATAAACTTTCCAGAATAAGATGCAAAAGACCCGCTAATTGGCATATATGTTGCCATCTCTCCTAGAGATGTCATAAGAAAATAAACCATTATGCCGATTGCAGCATACGCTAAAAGCGCTCCCCCTGGGCCTGCCATGTGGATTGTTGCGCCACTAGCTACAAATAAGCCTGTTCCGATGCTTCCACCCAAAGCAATCATGGAAATATGGCGTGTTTTTAGACCGCGATGAACGGTTTGAGATTCAGTAGTTGATGAACTGTTGTTATTCATTGTTTCCTCCTTTTGACAATATTCAAACAGAGGTAAACAGGCAACAGTATGCATGTCGATAGCACTCCGCAGCAAATTGCCAAAATTGCTGCGACAGTCCTTGGCTTATTAAGCCAAGTCCCAGCTTGTAAGCTAGAAAGAATAACCTACAAACTTCGGCGCTCTCCCCTTTTGCAAATCACTTAACGCCTCTTTCTGGCTAATGATTGCTACTCTTGTTGAGCGCGACCTCTGGTCGATGTGTTTCATTATTGAGATAGGCAAAGACAAACTCTAGACACTAACCGATATTTATTCAGATTAGACTATATTTTCTATTTATTTTGATTATTTTTTTCTGTATTTTTTATGGCTTTATCGGAAATTTTACGACTATATGCATTATGTCTGCGATATTTACTTATTTTTATTGGCGATTTGCGGTTCATTGCACCAAAAAGCGTTAAATCAAACTTTACAGACATTAATCGCATCGCAACTACTAGCACAACAATAAGAGTATCTAAAATCATCTCTGTAATAACGTCAAAACATCCTGCACGTTGTGCTTTTACAACAAATACCGTCAAAACACACCCAACTGCAGCAGGAAGCGCATACCAATGCTTATCTCGAACAATTACAGGAACTTGATTCAAAACCATATCTCGAATTAATCCACCACCAAGAGCTGTAGCCATGCCTAAAAACACAGACGCCATTCCAGACATGTGAAAATCCAAGCCTTTAGCGGTACCATTTACAGCAAAAAGCCCCAATGCTAAAGCGTCAAGAGTTAACATAAGCCATTTCCACTCATCAATTTCTAGATGAGCGAAAGCAACAATAACACCCGAAGCAAGACCAGTAAAAACAAATCCCCTATCTGCAATTCCAACTGGCGGCAAAGCTCCAAGCAGAACGTCTCTAACAATTCCGCCACCCAATGCTGTAAGCCATGACGTTGTGATTATTGCAAAGATATCATAATTCTTGCGAATAGCCCACATTCCGCCAACCATTCCGCAGCAACCCATAGCAATGTATTCAACAACAAGGAAGAAAATGTTATCTCCTAAAGCCCCTTCCACAATATTTCCTTTCCAAGGTTAGTTAAACACTTAAAAAACAAAATCCGCCTAATAAGCCTATAACCAATTAAGCATACAATTAGCGCGCCACCTTTTATAAGATATAAAAAATGACGCGCCAAATACTAAAAACTCTAACGGATTTAAAACGACTTTTAAATAGCTCTTAAACAGCTTTTAACTAGTCGCACACCTTCCACATCCAGTTGTGAGTATCTTCAACATCTCCAAGCTGAATACCAAGCAATTCATCACGCAAAGCCTGAGTCAACTCACCAACTCCACCATCAGCAACCTTAAGATCGAAGTCATCTGACTTAAAGCGACCAATAGGCGTAATAATCGCAGCAGTTCCGCAGGCAAAGACTTCAGTGACCTCACCAGAGCGAATATCGTCAAGCAATCCCTGAAGTGGAATCATAGTTTCAACAACCTTGTGACCCGCTTCTTCTGCAAGCTGAATAATAGAACGACGTGTAACACCTGGAAGAATGCTACCAGTAAGAGATGGAGTTTCCAAATGACCATCCTTGTGCAAAACAAACACGTTCATTCCACCAAGCTCTTCCAAATAGGTCTTAGTTGCTGCATCAACGAAGCAAACCTGTTCGCAACCGTGTTCAATACCCTTGTATTCACCGAGCAAGGAAGCCGCATAATTTCCACCACACTTAGCAAAACCAGTACCACCAGGGCCAGTGCGGAACCACTGATCTTCAACCCAAATACTAACTGGCTTCAAGCCACCTTTAAAATATGGTCCTGACGGAGAAGCAATAACACAATATTCAACCTCATGAGCTTCTCGCACACCTAGGAACGGCTCGGAAGCAAACATGAACGGACGCATATAAAGAGTATATTCGCGTCGGCTTGGAACCCACTCTTTATCTCGCTTAACTAAGGCTGCAACAGATCCAATAAAATCGTCGATAGAAAGATCTGGCAAATACAAACGCTTCGCAGAATTCTGGAATCGTGCCGCATTAATATCTGGACGGAAAAGCCAGATGGATCCATCAGTTCGCTTGTATGCTTTTAAACCTTCAAAGCATTCTTGGGCATAATGCAACACAGAAGCACCTGGATCCATTTTTAATGGCCCATAAGGCTCAACACGTCTATCCGACCAGCCTTCTCCCTTGGTCCAAGACATATGGACCATATTGTCGGAGAAAATCTGACCAAAAGCAGGCTTATCAATCAGCTCTGCTCGCTTTGCATCCGAAACAGGATTATCGTTAGGCAAAACAGTAAAATTGCCAGCCAGTTTGTTCAACAGATCAGAATCACTATGATCGTAAGAATCATAGGCATTTTTAAAGTCTGGAGCAACCTCTAAATCAGCCATTATGTCTCTTTTCCTAATTTGCGATATTACTTGTATTTTTATTATTGCTTTTATTGCAATTAATGGTATAGATTAGTACGATTCTCGATTAACGCAAGACTGTAAACAGATATTTTTATAGAAAAAAGACTAATTAAACCAAAAATCTTACGAATTGCAACAAAAAATTAACATTAAATACGTAAAAAATAAACTCGCAGCGTAACATTTGTGCCTCTGGTGGGACTCGAACCCACAAGCCCGTAAGGGCGTCAGATTTTAAGTCTGATGCGTATGCCAATTCCGCCACGGAGGCAACAGACAATTATTATGCCATATAATACAATTAAAAACAACTCAGCGTGTGGCGAGAATTCTACGACCCAAATCTAACGTGATTCCATCTAGTAAACCATGCTCACTAGCAACAAAAGTATCTAGAACTCCACCATGGTCTTCATACGCCGCTTTTGCAAGTCGTTCAAGTACACGACTCAACACAACTGCACCTCCACCAACAACATCAATTCTTCCAGGATGAATAGTGGCATAAGTACGTCTACGTTCTCTTGTCATATGCAAGAACCTGTCATTAACTGTATACGCCTGATCCAACGCGATTTTTACTCCATCAACAGCCTTATGGTCATAATGCTTTAATCCAATAGCAAGGGCTGCCATAGTTGTAACAGTGCCAGAAACACCAATAATCGTGCGAGCTTTACCAGCGTTAACATGCTTAAAAGCTTCGTCTATATTTTTGTCAATATCTTTTATAGCACAAGAAATTTCTTCTTCTGTTGGAGGGTCTGTATGCAAGTGTCTCTCAGTCATTCTAACGGAACCAATATTCATTGAATACGCGGAATCCACTTTATCTTCCGCAATATTCACGCCGTCTCCACCAAGAACAATCTCAGTAGACCCACCACCTAAATCTACAACAACATAAGGGGCTTGCAAATCTTTTCTAGAAACAACACTTGTTGCTCCCAAAAAGCTCAAAGCAGCTTCTTCTGTTCCGCTAATAACTTCAGGGCGTACGCCAAGCTCATCAAACATCATCTGTTCAAAAATGTCTCTATTTAGCGCATCCCTAGTTGCAGATGTTGCTACAAAACGAATAGCATCTATTTTGTGTTCGCTAAGCACTTTTGCAAATTCTTTGGCAGCAGATTTAACTCTCTGCAAAGCATCTTCAGCAAACATATGCGTTTCGTCGATTCCCTGACCAAGCCTTACAACTCTAAGCATTCTAGGAACAACATCGCGCATACCATTAGCATTAACTTTTGCAATTTTTAATCTAATCGAATTCGTTCCACAGTCAATTGCAGCTACGCAAACCGATTTATTAGTTCCAATGATTGTATTGGTGCTAAAAGATTTTGTATTTAATAATTTCTCAGTCTCAATTTCATCAGCATCATCACTCCAAGGAGTAGTGCACTTACAAACATTAGGGTCAAATTCATTTTTTACCTTGCTTAACACCATATCGCCAATAGGATTCACACCTTTGCCCATTACAAGACTTTGCGCAAGCAAGGCATGCAAACACTTAACACGAACAGGCATACCCCCAGCACTCATATCTTTAATATGCTCTTCACTATCTTCTAATCGAATAGCTAATTCGTGACGAAACTCTAAATAGTATTTATGTGCCTGCTCATATTTTTTAGCAACATCATTGTCATTATTCAATAAATTGTTGCATTCCTTCATAAAACCTTGTGCTTCAAGATGCGAAGCTGCTTTAACCGCTTCTGGACTTGTTAAGTAGCAAGTAGTTGGAAAAGGAGTTCCATCTTCTAAGCATGGTCTTGTAATAACAGCAAGAGGACGTCCACAAGCGCATCTAGCTCCAACTGCAACCATGCCCCTAGGGAATCTTCCCAATTGACGTTTAACAATGTCTTTATCTGCATCACTTGCAGGGTTTTCCAACAAACTATCCACTAAGGATTGTATATTCAAATCCATGTTTTTAACTCCCCTATGCATTTGCATGATTTTAAAATAAAGTACTTTAATATTTTCTTACTACTGTCTACTTGTATTACTCTGTTTCTTATCTGTAGATTTTGACGATTTATTTTTCTGATATTTATTTTGCTGGCGACTTTTATCCATTTTATTATGCTTAGAAGTCTTATCCTTATTAGAATCGTTAACGTCATCGTCTTGAGATTTCATACTCATATCATCTGGCTTATCTGCTTTATGAAGTGAATAGAACAAATCACTATACCAAGGAAGAGCTTTTCTTTCCTCATACTGTGATTCATCTTTATTAAATGATTCTGGCACAACTCCTGTAACAGCTTCTGGGTGTTCAACTCTAACAGCCTGCTCTCCAGGGAATATGAATCCTAGCCTATCCCTAGCTTGTGCAGTAACATACGCTTTATCTTTCCAGCGATCAATATTATTATCCAACTCCTGTTTTTTGTCTTTTAGAGCAGCCTCATCTCTTTGCAAAGCGTGTAATTCAGCCAAGCTTAACGCATAATTTCGAATTGTTGAAACAAATTCTATAGAACAAAGAAACGCCACTACTATCATAAAAACAAATACGAACGAACCAGAAAACAGCCTTTTTTTCT
Organism: Gardnerella sp. KA01002; assembly: GCF_049244015.1. Classification (NCBI taxonomy): domain Bacteria; kingdom Bacillati; phylum Actinomycetota; class Actinomycetes; order Bifidobacteriales; family Bifidobacteriaceae; genus Gardnerella; species Gardnerella sp. KA01002. Next base: position 682,158 of record NZ_CP058365.1, on the reverse strand, counting down.
TTGGCTGATTTGATTCATCAACTGTACTTGTTGCCGTGCGGCGATTTCTCAAAACCATACTTCTAAGTTACTTTAAATATTCGACGTGTAAATACACCTTATATTTACTTTTAGTCTAAAAAATCATTATTACACAATATGAATAACATACACGCTAAAATACAAAAATTGTGACCAGCTATCCACATAGGAGCTGGTCACAAAATCATACTCAAAATTCTTTAAAACTTAGATTTCCAACTATTCCATTTGAGCCTTGCTCAAAATTGTATCTGCAGAATGCTGCAACTTTTGCAACTCTTCTTCAGTCAAATCAAGCTTGCACTGCTCAATAATGCCATCTCGACCAACAATCGCTGGATAAGAAAGATAAGAATGATATTCTTCACGATAATTGGATACAGGCATCTGTTCTCTAGAATCCGTCATTACAGCATTCACTAAACGAACAGCTGCTGCAGCAATACCGTAGTTGGTATATTTCTTTCCATAGAACACAGTGAAACCGCCTTCGCGAGTTTCATCATCAACAGCATCCAAGTCAATGTTCTTTTCCTCAGCAAGATCAGTAATTGGCTGCTCTAACACTTTTACCGTAGACCATGCAACGAACTGTGAATCGCCGTGCTCGCCTAAACTATAACCCTTAACTGCCTTAGGATGAACTCCGAAGAACTTTCCTACAGCACGATGCAAACGGGCAGAATCAAGAAGAGTGCCAGTACCAATAACTCTTTCGTATGGAAGTCCAGTAGCTTCCTTGTAGAGCTGGCAAATAGCATCACAAGGATTAGTGATATCTATCAAAACGCCATGGAATCCAGAAGCTTTAATTTTTGCACCAACTTCTGCAACCTCTTTACGGTTATACTTAAGCTCCGCAAAACGATCTGGATGAGGAACATCCAAAAGTTTTATATGACCCAATGCGCTTACGATTACTTCTACGTCTTTTAATGCTTCATAATCATTTACTGTAATATTAACGTTAAAAGGCACATTATCCATTGAATCTTCAAAATCAAGAGCATCAGCCTTAACTTTTGCTTCATTTGAATCATAAAGATACAAATCGTCAACGTGACCACCAATAATGAGCTGATGGGCTACTGCAGCACCAACATTACCCATGCCTATAACAGCGACTTTTCTCATATGAAACATCTCCTTCTGTTTTTAGTTTTTCATAAAAATAGCACTATTTTGGAGATAATGAAAGTAATTTTAGAAAAATTTTTTTAAAATTTTAAGAAATCATTGAAAATATACAAAAACGGTCAGCCACATTTTATTGCGGCTGACCGAAAATAAACTTCAGCTCAAAGCTTAAAAAGCTTAAACAAGTCTTATGAAGAACTTATAAAAGCCCTAGTATATTACTTCATATACTTCTTGCAAGCCTTGAATGCGCTGTAACCAGCATACTGAGCGGTAGAGCCAAGCTCTTCCTCAATCTCAAGCAAGCGGTTATACTTAGCGATACGCTCACCACGAGCAGGAGCACCAGTCTTAATCTGACCAGTGTTCTTAGCAACAGCAAGATCAGAAATGGTTGTATCTGGGGTTTCACCAGAGCGGTGGGAAACCATAGAAGTAAAGCCATTCTTGGTTGCAAGCTCAATAGCGTCGAGGGTTTCGGTAACGGAACCAATCTGGTTCAACTTTACGAGCAAGGAATTAGCTGCTCCAAGCTCAATACCCTTAGCCAAACGCTTTGGATTGGTGACGAGCAAGTCATCGCCAACGAACTGCAAACGATCACCAAGACGCTTGGTGATTGCTGCCCAATCATCCCAGCCTTCTTCCTGGAATGGATCTTCGATGGAAACGATTGGATACTCGTTGATGAGCTTCTCGTAGTAATCAAGCATGTAAGCAGATTCGCGCTCTTCGCCGTCGAAACGATACTTGCCAGTTTCCTTGTTGTAGAACTCAGAAGAAGCAACATCGAGGGAAATACCAATCTGCTTGCCTGGCTCGTAACCTGCAGCTTCGATTGCATCCATGATGTACTTCAAGGAATCTTCGTTGGACTTCATCTTTGGAGCGAAGCCACCTTCGTCACCAAGACCAGTAGCCAAGCCTTCCTTCTTCAAAACGTTCTTTAAGGTGTGATAAACCTCAACACCAGCGCGCAAAGCATCGCTGTAAGTTGCGAAACCGTATGGAGAAATCATGTATTCCTGAATATCAGTTGCAAAATCAGCGTGAGCGCCACCGTTCATAATGTTCATGTTTGGAACTGGAAGAATATGTCCGTTAGTTCCGCCGATGTAACGATACAATGGAAGCTCTGCAGATTCAGCAGCTGCATAAAGAGCAGCAAGAGAAACGCCAAGAATAGCATTTGCGCCAAGCTTACCCTTGTTTGGAGTGCCATCAAGCTCAATCATGGTTTCATCAAGAGCACGCTGGTCAGAGGCATCCATGCCAATAACCTTTGGAGCAATTACTTCATTAACAGCCTTAACTGCTTCCAAAGTACCCTTGCCCTGATAACGGGACTTGTCGCCATCACGACGCTCCCAAGCCTCAGCCTCACCAGTCGAAGCACCAGAAGGCACTAAGCCAATACCCTGAGCGCCATCTTCGGTCTCCAAATAAACCTGAACGGTAGGATTTCCACGAGAATCCAAAATTTCGCGTGCATATACGCTTTCAATAGCTGCCACAACTACTCCTTATTCATTTTGTTGGTTGTGTAACATATTCAAGATTAATGCGTTTTATGGACGTTATTTCGTAGCGTAAGTCGTTAAAGATACAAGCCTATATAATCTAAGCGTTTCGCGATTTGTCCATGCCTTTATACGATAATAACAAACTGACACGGGGTGCAATTATTTAATTGTAATTGCTGAGATTATACCCGTCGAACCTGATATAGCTAAAACTATCGAAGGGAATGTCGTTATGAATAACCTTTTTAGCGCGATTGCAAAACTGCATCATAAAGCTTTTATTTCTTTAAAAGCTTGGCTTTCTACTATAGCGATTCTTTTTTTATGGTTTTTAACAACCTTAACTCCTGCCGAAAATCGCGCTTTGCCATCTCCAAGCGAGGTAATAAAAGCATTTGTTGACTTAAACAACGAAGGAATATTACTACCGTCTCTTGCAATAAGCATATTTAGAGTTGTAGCTGGTCTTCTTTTAGGAATTGCTTTTGCTTTGCCATCTGGAATCATTTCTGGCGGAAGCAAAATAGGAGAATCAGTAATAAATAAACCAAGTCATATGCTCAGATCCATCCCATTCCCAGCATTAGCACCTTTATTGATCATTTTTCTCGGTGTGGACGAAATGATGAAAATAATGCTTATAGCGCTTGGTGTTTTTGGACCAATGTATGTCAATATTCGAGATGGAGTAAGGAACATTGACCCTAAACTAATAGAACTTGCAAAGGCTTATAACGTTAAAAAATCGACTGTTTTTACAACAATTTTTATGCGAGGAACACTAGCTAATTTTATGACAGGATTGCGATTTTCAATTTCCGTAGCATGGGTTGCTTTAGTTACTTGTGAAACAGTTAATTCTTCAATAGGAATCGGATATATTCTTTCTAGAGCTCAACAATTCTTTAGACCAGATCAAATGATGGCATGCATTATTTTATATGCGATTGCAGGACTTGGATCAGAAGTTACTGCAAACATATTCGAATATTGGCTTATGCCAGAACGCAGAGTAAATAGAGAATCTTAACAAAGAGTTGATTTTAGAAATTCACGTAAATAAAGAATTTATAAAATCCTCTGTGAATTTTAGAGATACTTTTAACGATACTTTTAAAAATAAGTCAATTTTTATAAAAATTTAATCAACAAAATTTAATCAACAACCAAATAAACCAAATAAGAAAAACACAAAATAAAGGTAAAGGAGCCAAATCATGGCTAATTTCAAAATACAAATTGCTAGCAAACGCTCTATTGCAGCAATATGCGCTTTTTGCGCAACTATCGCTCTTGCATCTTGCGGCGGAGCTCAAAAACCTGCAAATAACTCCCAATCTTCTAGCAAAGATACGGGAATAATGAGGGTTGCTTATCTTTCTACAGCAAACTATTTAACAACGTTAAAAAATGAAAAATTCCTTCAGGAAGAATTTGGAAAAGCAAAAGTCACCTATACTGGACCATACACTCCAGTTGATGGTCTTACCGCAGTTATGAGCGGAAGCGCTGATGCAACAACTACTGGAACTGGACGATTTATTGATTTGATTGCAGAAGGTCAACCTTGGGTTGCATTTGCGCTCGAATATTACAATGGTGATTCTCAAGGAATCGTTGCATCCGCAAAAAGCGGCGCAAAAACACTAAAAGACTTATATGGAAAGAAAGTTGCTATTATTCACAACGGTGATACTGGCGATTACATGCTTCACCGCGCATTCGATAAAAGCGGATTAGACGTTTCTAAAGTGCATAAAGTAGAGATGAGCCCTAAGAACTTCCAAGCAGCATTTACATCTGGACAGATTGATGCAATTTCCTCATTCGATCAGAATCTTGCTGCAGCGATGACAACTCCTGGGTCAAAATTACTTGTTAACGCTAAAAAGTATGGCAACATGAATGTTACCATTCACATTGTTTCTAGAAAATTTGCTAAGAAGCATCCTGAGCTCGTTAAAAAAATGTATAACGCCCTTGTTCGCGAAGCTAATAAGTCGCATAAAGAAAAGAATGTTATTGGGAATGCTTATAAGCAACTTGGAGCAAGCGATACAATCATTAAGCAGATTGAAAAATTCGATAATCCAACAATTAAGCCAATCGATAAGAAAGGCTTAGAAATGATGAAGGTTCAGGCAAAAGAATACGTAAAATATGGTTTAATTAAGCAAGCTCCAACAAACTTGGATGATTCCGTAATGGATTGCAGCAAGTAACCTAAACCTTTAAAATACGCTAAATAATTTTCAAAATCAAAACACAGTAGGAGTTAATATGAACATTCAAAACAATGAAAATAATGCTAATAATGTCAACAATTCCTACTGTGTTTCTTTAACGCATATTGAAGTAGCATTTGACGACACTTATAAGGTTTTGAAAGATATTAATTTAAACATTAAGCAAGGCGAGTTTGTCTCACTTATTGGCAGATCAGGTTGCGGAAAAACAACGCTTCTTAAAGTAATATCTGGTTTACTAAAACCTACAAGCGGCAGTATAAACGTTACAGACATGCAGGCTATAGGATTCCAAGATGCAAGATTAATCCCATGGTTAAAAATTGGTGAAAACGTTGTTTTTGGTCTTTCAGACAGTAAAAACAATCTTAAAAAACTTGCAAATAATGCTCTTAGCAAAATGCAATTAGAAGAATACGCCAATAAATGGCCTTCTCAACTTTCTGGCGGTCAAGCTCAACGCGTCTCTTTAGCTAGAGCATTAGTAAGAAACCCAGAGCTATTGCTTTTAGACGAACCTTTCGGCGCATTAGATGCTTTAACAAGACTAGACATGCAAGATCTTCTAGCTAAGCTAAGAACACAAAACGGCTGGAGCACAATCATGGTTACTCACGATATTGCGGAAGCCGTAAGATTATCAGATCGTATTCTAATGCTTCAAAATGGCGTAATATCAAGGCAATGGAATATCGATAGAAGCAATGTTGATTCGCAAGGAAGACCTACAAATCATGTTTCTATTGAAGATGATTTAAGACTTGCCTTAAAGTGACATGTCCACTATTTAAAATTCACCTATTAATTTTTACCAATCAATGTCTTCTAAAAGTTGCTTAGTCCATTCGACTATCTCTTTTTCACTCATAGACGATGAATCCCCTAAAACAGACGCAAAAGGAGATGGAAAAATCATTGTGTGGGTTACAGGCTTAAACTGTGCTCCCCTGTAGATCCTACTCAAACGCATCCAAACAGATTGAGCTGGATCTACGCCAATAACGCGCACAGTTTTACCTTGCATGCTTATTTGATTAATACCCATTTGTTTAGCTTTAAAACGTAATCTTGCAACATCAAATAATGTTTGTAAGGATTTAGGAGGATTTCCATATCTATCGCTTAACTCATTGAAAATCTCTTTTAAGTCTTCATCATTCTGAGCCTCAGCAAGCTTCCTATAAGCTTCCAAACGTAATTTATCTGAATCAATATAAGATACTGGAATTGAGGCTTCTATTGGCAAATCAATAGAAACAGATATGGACTCTTTATGATCTGGTTCCTTATATTTTTCAACAGCTTCAGAGACCATCCGAACATATAAATCGAATCCGACTCCTTCAATATGCCCACTCTGAGCATCTCCAAGCAAATTGCCAGTTCCGCGCAATTCCAAATCCTTCATAGCAACATCAAAACCAGAGCCAAGAGCAGTATATTGAGCGATTGTTGCAAGCCTGTCGTGAGCCTGCTGAGTCATAGGCTTAGTAGGATCGTACAAAAAGTATGCGTATGCGCGCTCACGACCTCTTCCAACTCGCCCTCGTAATTGATGAAGCTGACTTAAACCGAATCTGTCAGCGTGATCTACAATAAGCGTATTTGCATTAGAAATATCTAATCCTGTTTCAATAATCGTAGTGCAAACAAGAACATCAATATCCCTATGCCAAAAATCACGAATAATAGTGTCAAGTTGCTTCTCACCCATTTTTCCGTGCGCAATCGCCACTCGAGCATCTGGCACAAGTTTTTGAATATTAGAGGCAATTTTACTAATATCTTCTACGCGATTATGAACGTAAAATACTTGTCCTCCACGCAATAATTCACGTTTAACACAGGCTGCAACTTGTGCATCTTCATATGCTCCAACATAAGTCAAGACTGGTAGACGATCTTCTGGAGGCGTAGCAAGCGTAGACATTTCACGAATACCCGTAACAGCCATTTCAAGCGTTCTAGGAATAGGCGTTGCAGAAAGGCTAAGCACATCTACATTTGTTCGTAGAGCTTTTAAAGTTTCTTTATGTTCAACACCAAAACGTTGTTCTTCGTCTATAATCACTAATCCTAAATCTTTAAATTTTATATTTGGATTTAAAAGTTTATGAGTTCCAACAACAACATCTACTTGCCCTGATTCTATTCCTTGCATTGTAGCGTCTATTTCTTTTGCACTCTGGAATCTGCTCATTGCGGCAACTGTTACAGGGAAGCCAGAAAAACGGTTAGTAAAAGTCTCGTAATGCTGCTGAACCAAAAGAGTGGTTGGCGCTAGAACAACTACTTGTTTACCGTCTTGAACAGCTTTAAATGCAGCTCGAACAGCAATTTCCGTTTTACCAAACCCAACATCTCCGCAAATCAACCTATCCATTGGAATTGGCTTCTGCATATCTTGTTTAACTTCGTCAATAGTAGTAAGCTGATCCGGCGTTTCTTGATACGGAAATGCATCTTCCAGCTCTTTTTGCCACGGAGTGTCAGAGCTGAAGGCAAAACCTTTAGTAGATGCTCTGGCTGAATATAATTTGATTAAATCCTCTGCAACTTCTTGAACATGCTTTCTAGCTTTTGCCTTTGTAGCAGCCCAATCTGATCCTCCAAGTTTGTTTAACTTTGGAATTTCAGCCCCAATATATTTGCTAACCAAGTCGAGTTGATCGGTTGGAATAAAAAGCTTGTCGGCAGGCGCATTACGTTTACTTGGCGCGTATTCAATTTCCAAGTATTCACGAGTAGCTTCTCCACTTGAGGTTTTTATATTTCGCTGCCTCATGCCTATAAATTTGCCGATTCCATGCTGATCGTGAACAACAAAATCGCCTGGTTTAAGATCTAGAAGGTCTATTGATTTTCGTCTTCTCCTAGGAGTTTTAAGCGCGCTTGCAGAAGATGTTTTTCCAGTCAAATCTCTTTCTGTAAGAATAGCGATTTTACTTTGTTCATCTATGAATCCGTCCACTATTTGCGATTGAATCGGTACAAAATCAAAAATTCCAGTTGATTGTATTGCGCGACTTAGTCTAGATAAGGTTCCATATGCGGATGCAATTATGTAAACTTTAAATCCGTTTGCTATAAGACCAGATATTCCACTAGAAATCTTTTCATTGTCTCCTCTAAATTCTTGAGGAGATTTAATGCTCAATCCTAGACGGCTATTTTTTACAATTTTATTTTCGTCAGATTCTTTAAGACCTACGGTTGCTTGCGACTTATCAGATCCAAAACTCGTTAAATTTATTACCTGATGATTCTTATTTTCTAAGCTTGCTAAAGTTTCATCAAAATCAAGAAAACTCGCCTGATCGAATGTGATTGGAGCACCTGCTCCTCTACCAGATGCAGCTACATGCCAGCTTGCTGCCAAAAACTCGCTTGCTGTTTTAACTAAATCGTTAGCTGCGCGCTTGCATTTTTCTAAGTCGGAAACCAAAATTATTGCGTTTTTATCAAGCAAATTTTCCACTGGTTCCATGTTGTCAACTAATGCTGGAATCAAAGACTCCATACCCTCTACAGGTATTGCATTTGCGATTGATTCAAGCATATCTTGAGCATTTGGAATCTTACCAATCAAAAACTTCGCTCGTTTTTGAATATCTTTTGTAAGCTGCAATTCTCGACAAGGTGTAGCCCAAACACTATTAATATTCTTCCCATAAGTGCGCTGATCAGATGCGTGGAATTGTTTGATTGCGTCAATCTCATCTCCAAAAAACTCAATACGCACAGGATGATCCATTGTTGGAGGAAAAACGTCTATAATTCCGCCTCGAACAGCAAATTCAGCGCGATTCATAACAAGTTCCACGCGATTATACGAGTTTTCAACAAGTCGTTTTGTAGCAAGCTCAATAGAAATCTCATTGCCACATTCAAAAACAAGCGGCTCTACGTTGCAAAGACCCTTAACAACTGGCTGAATAAGGGATCGAACTGGCATAACAAGAACGTGAATTGGGCTAAACATGCCACTTTTGCTGCTTTTGCCGCTTTTGCTATCTTCCCCACTTTGCGGATGCTTTAATCGCCTAAAAACCGCCATTCTGCTTGCTACAGTATCTGCTCTAGGAGAAAGACGCTCGTGCGGAAGAGTTTCCCAAGCTTCAAGATTAGCAATATCTTTAGGGTTCCCATTATAAAAATCTCGTATTGATTCAAGTGATTCCAAAGCATCTCTACCAGATGGAACTACTAAAACAACAGGCTTTCTAGTAGCCATTGCAGCAGCTACAGCAGATCTAGCTCCACTTGGACAATACACATTAAGAGGATTAGAAAAATCTTCTTCAAGCAAAGCTAAAGACTTAAACGAATCATTTTTCTTACAAATATCTTTAAGTATGCTTTCAAAAGAAGCATCAGAAATATTAAAATCTTTAGAATCTAGCATTTTGTTAGCAAAAGAATCATACTTATCTGCCATTAAAATGCTCCTGAGTGGCTGCAAGCCCGCGGAAAATCACACTTTCTACAGCATCTGCGCCATCTGCCAAAAAATTAGGAAGTTCAGATTTTTGCGCACCAGCAAATCCGCCCAAAACCCAATTAACAGTATTATCGTGAGCATGAGCACCACGCTGAGCATGCCCAACACCCATTCTTACGCGCGCATATTGCGGAGTTCCAAGAGAGCGATCTATAGAACGAATACCGTTATGACCTCCAGCAGAACCTCCAGCTTTTACTTTAATGCGCCCAAAATCCAAATCCATATCGTCGTGAACAATCACAATATGGTCAGTCTCAATTTGATAATAAGAACTTATAGAAGATATTGCAGCTCCAGAATCGTTCATAAAAGTAAGCGGCTTAGCAAGGAAGAACTTTGCGGACTTACCGTCTAAATTCATAACTCCCTTGCCAAGTTTAGACAAGCCTTTATGGTCAGAAAAAGATATTGACCACCGCTCAGCAAGCAAATCCGCAACCATAAATCCCATATTATGACGAGTACCTTCGTACTTAGATCCAGGATTGCCAAGGCCAGCAATAAGCCAAAAATCCGAAGCCATAATTCACGCCCAATCTTATAAACTCAACAACAAAACGGGCGTATCGATTGAAGCTGGATTATACAACTACCCGATACGCCCTCATATACTGTACTTTATTTTAGCAAGACTCAAGTCATTGCGTAAACTACTTCAAAAATTCGTCCGTAGTTAATTCTTTTGCTTGAGGAGTTTTATATGTTACTTTGCCTTTAGAATCCGTATACGCACCTTCCTTACTTAGGAAGTCGAAGTATTCTTGAGCACCCTTAACATCATTTGTGCCGAACACAAACTTGCCGCTTTTTATGTCTGCACGATTACCCCAATATTGCCCGTCAACAATCATCTTCATGCTTCGCTTAACGAATTTCACATCAAGATTAGCTTCAGGAGCTTCTTTTACTAAAATGTTCGCAGCTTCGTCTGGATGATTGTAAGCGTATTCATAACCGCGCTTAACGGCTTTAACAAAAGCGCGAACAAGCTTCGGATTGCGCTTAACTGTGTTTGCGTTAGTAATAACACCAATCGTATCTGGCTGACCAGGAACTCCATAATCTGCTGTCTTAAAGCAACGCAACTTTGGACCATACATTTCCGCCTGCACACCTTCCCAAGTACCATAAAAACCACCAAAATCAGCTTTTCCAGATTCAAGCGTACGGAACGTAGAAGTACCAACAGTAACCTTATCGAACTTACCTTTGCCACCATCGTGCTGAATCATTCTACGAATCACAGCATCACCTTCTGCAGATCCAAAGGTTGCAAAAGTTTTACCATCAAAGTCTTTAGGAGAATGAATTTTAGTATTTTTATAAAGAGAGCACCAAATTGCGCTAGGCTTTTGCTGAACTTGCAAAACTTCCTTCAATTTAGTGCCTTTTGTACTGAAATCTGCAAGACTAGTAATATTGCTTAAAGCAAAATCCGCAGCACCAGAGTCAACAGCATGCTCGGCACCAGTTTGAGACACAGCCAAAATATTCACGTGTAAACCAGCTTGCTTAAACCATCCCATATGCTTTGCCACGTATATGCCAATATGATTAGTATCAGGTATCCACGAAAGCATAAACGAAACGTTTTGAAGACCAGATTTACTATTCTGCTTACTATTGTTTGATCCGCACGCGCACAAAGACAGAATACAGCATGAGCTTATAAAAACTGCTATTGCACGCATAATATTTTTATTAGATTTCAAACAAAAAGCTCGCACATTACGCCATAATTCGCATATCATGAATTCCCTAGCTTTCTTATAAATAACCGCTTTCTGGGAATGTGACACGAACTTGGCAGAAAACGGTATCAAGGGCCTAGCCCGCGCCGTTCAATGCCCCCAAAATTAGAACTTTTGGTTTGCCACGCATTGACTCACGAAACGACTAAATTATGCACTAATCGAAAGACAAATACGCATAAAATACACGCTTGCGAACTACATACTAGCTATGTGATATTTTCATACAAGAAAGTTTGTAAAATTTTACGTTGTTTGATTGGGGCAGCAGTCAAGCAGCTACAACAAGCATTATGGCTTGTGTACTGAAAGGAACGATATTCCATGACGCGCGCGCGCTGGAAAACACTACTGCACAATTATCTGCCAACAATAATTTCTACTATTACATTACTAATTTTTTGGCAGCTTTCTTGCGAATTCTATAAAATTCCAGAAAATTCTATTCCAACTCCTACAGATATTGCTAAAGCAACTTGTGAAGTGTGGCCACAATTATGGCCTGCAACCCTTGCAACTATTGAAGAGACAATTGTTGGTTTTAGTCTTGCCATTGTGTGCGGCATTTTACTGGGCGTACTTTTTCACGTATGCAAGCTGGTTCACGCAGCTTTGTTCCCCCTTCTTTGTGCTGCACAAACGTTACCACTTATTTCGATTGCCCCGCTATTTCTTATATGGTTCGGTTTCGAAATGTCTGGAAAAATTGTTATCGTAGCTATTTTTAGCATGTTCCCTATTGCTGTTCAAACAATTAGAGGTCTTGATGCAGTTCCAAGTTTTTATAGCGATGTAGCTCTAACATGCGGAGCGGGACGAGTTTGGACGCTTTGGCACGTAAAATTAAGGATTGCAGCTCGACAAATTTTTGGTGGAATTCGCATTAGCACAGCCTACGTTTTTGGCGCAGCTACTACTGCAGAATATCTTGGCGCTCGTCAAGGATTAGGTATTTGGCTGCAAGCTGCATATAATTCTTTCCGCACTCCGCTTATTTTTTCTGCAACATTCGTAATTATTGCGTTTACAGCAATATTGATGGGCGTAGTTAATATAAGCGAGCGATTATTGCTAGGTCCTGTAGAAGACGACGAAGACCCAGATAATCAAATGTAAAAACGCATAAAGCCAACACATAAAATAATGCCGAACATAATCTAAACTATGCTCGGCATTATTTTTATTAATCTAAAGCTGCTTTAGGCGCTTCTTTGACTTTTGCTTTTACTTTCCAGAGTCTTCTTTAATAGCATCGTTAATCGCATCGTTTAACTCTTTTTGAGCTTTGCCATACGCTTGCCAATCTCCAGATTTCATTGCAGCATCCGAATCCTTTAGCGCTTGAGCTGCTCGCTTAAGAGCCATTTTTGCTTTTGCACTAAAATCAGCGCCTGCCTTAGCATTAGCATTTTTATTGCCATTTTCGCTATTCTTAGTCGAATCTTTTTGCTTAGGATTAGAAGCAATATTGTTTACGCCAGAATTATTGGAAGCATCGCCAGCGTTTGCGCCAGAGTTTCCTCCAAATACTTGGTTTAATGCTTCATCCAAAGTGTCTGCAAATCCAACTTGATCTCCAAAAGCAACCAATACTTTCTTAAGCAATGGGTAGCTAGTAGATCCGCTAGATTGTACGTAAACAGGCTCTACGTAAACCAATCCACCGCCAAGTGGCAATGTAAGCAAATTTCCACGCTTAACTTTAGTTGATCCAGATTCAAGCAAATTCAACTCTTTAGAAACATTTGCATTAGCATTAAAGTTGTTTTGAGCTTGACCAGGTCCTGGAACATTTGAAACTTTAGGTAACTCTTGAAGTCTTAGTTGGCCATAATTTTCGCTTACTTTTCCAGCAACATTTCCAGCATCGGAATTTACCGACAAGAATCCAGTTAGGATCTCTCGAGTAGATCTTCCAGCAGGAATGTATGTAGAAACAAGCGAAAATACTGGCTTGTTTGCTCCTCTAGTTTGCAAAGTCAAATAGTATGGAGGTTGCAAAATATCTTCTCGCTGAAGACTTTGAGATTCTGTAGGATCTACTGGAGTCTGCCAGAAGTCTTCTCCCGAGAAGAACTGGCTTGCGCTGTCAACATGATATTTTGCAAGCAAATGCCTTTGTACTTTGAACAAGCTTTCTGGGTATCTAATATGACTCATCAAATCGCCAGAAATCTTAGAAATATCGTGATAATGCCCTGGGAATATTGATCTCCAAGCTTTAATCACAGGGTCCTTTTTATCCCACACATACAAGTCAACAGAACCATCGTACGCATCAACAGTAGCTTTAACTGAATTGCGAATATAGTTTGCTCGCTGATTAGTTAAGCCTTTAATTGAACGAGATGTTGTTGTTGTAGAATCTTGAGTCACCTGCCCAAAATCAGTCATTTGCGAATATGGATAGGAGTCGGACGTTGTGTATCCGTCAACAATCCACTTAACTCGTCCATCAACAACCGCTGGATAAACGCGCCCATCTAAAGTCAAGTACGGAGCGACTTTAGAAACGCGAGTCTTAGGGTCGCGATCATACAAAATCTGAGAATTTGCAGTAACTCTATCCGAGAATAAGATTTGATCTGACTCAAAACGAATAGCGTGTAGCAACTTAGAGAAGAAGTTTCCTACACTTGGTCCACCATTCCCCTTAAACGTTGTTAAAGCGCCATTTGAACCAGTTGGATAATCAAATTCCCAAGGAGCAGAGCCTTTTGTAGAACCAACAATCGAATACTTTGGAGCATTTGGCGAGAAGTAGATACGCGGCTCATACTTCTTTAACTTTGTAAGCTTTCCTTGAGTTGGAATTCCATACTCCATAAATTGCGGCTGACCGTCTGCAGTAACCTTATTTCCGTAAGCTGCCACAACGCCATATCCGTGCGTGTAAACAGTGTGGTCATTAACCCAATTTCGATTATCATTTCCAGCTAGATCAAGCTCTCTTGCAGCAATAACCGTGTCTTGACTCACGCCATCAATGTCGTACTTATCTACAGAAAGAGTATCTGCAAAAGTATAGTATTGCTTAGATTGCTGCAATTGGCGGAATGTTGGAGAAGTGACTTGAGGGTCTAAAAGCCTGATTTGTGCAGTAGACTCTGCTTCTTTTGCAAGCGCTCCCGACTTTCCTTCCGAAGTAGCGTTATACGATTCTTTTTTAACATTATTTAAGCCATACGCAAACTTAGTTGCATCAATATTTCGCTGAATATAAGTGGCTTCTAATTCTTGAGCATTCGGCGCTACCTTAAAACGTTGCAAAAGAGCAGGCCAAGCAAAAGATAACACCATAGCGCATACAACTAAAGATGCAACAGCTATAGCAGGTGTGCGCCAAGCTTTAACAGCTACAACAAAACGCGTGCCAATTTTTACATTCCCATTAAGAGCATGAGATTTTAGCAGCCACGCTGTTATAACAATTCCAACAATTAGTGTTATTACAGCCATTGCAATGCTGGAAGGAACACCAGCATTCATATCTGTGTAAGATCCGCCAGTAATCTTAGAACCATCCAAATTTACAATCGCAAACACATCTAATATTTGCAAAACGGACCAGAAAATAACAACTAGCATAAACCATGCAGAAATTTGACGCCTTGCGCTTTTAGTTATGCTAAAAATGCCCTTTCCATCTACAGGAAGTGTAATTCTTACAGCTCCCATCAAAGCGTTTGTTATAACGCTAAATAGCAAAGAAACAGCAAGAAGAACAATAAACGCTCTTGTAAAAAGACGCAAGCCTGGCAAAGCAAACACGTAGAAGCCGTTATCAAATCCAAATTGCGGATCTTTAATACCAAATGATTGGTAATTAAACATAAGCAAAATTTGCACCCAATGATTGTAGAATTGCATTCCAAACACAGCGCCTACAATCAAAGACACAACTCCTGCAACATGCATTGCAAGCTTAGAGCTTATTCCCTTTTTAGTGTCTAAAATATTGCCTTTTTCTTTAACATATACGCCATCTTCGCTTCCAGGGCGTTTTTTAATCGCAATATATGCAGACAAATACCCAAACGCAGCCATAAGCAGAGCATACAGAGCCCAAACGCCGATTTTTGCGGCTAGTTGAATCCAGATTACGCTCTCAAATCCAAGTTGCGCATACCACATGCAATCTGTAATAAAAGTAGAAAAACCAAAAATAATTGAGCATATAAAAGCTATTGCTACTACGATTGCAACAATAGCCCAACGCCATTTTCTTGATTTTCCAACAAACTTATTTACATCAAAATCTATTCTCATATAGCGATTATTCTCCTTACTGTTTGAGCTTTTATTATCGCTTTTATTGCTTTTACTATCTTTACTATCTTCGCTAGTATCGCTATTTTTGGGCGAGTCGCCTTCGTTTTCTAGTTTTTTCTTAGCTTCTAATATATCGCTAAAGAGGTCACCAAGGTCATCATCGTCACTATAATAGTCTGCCAAATCTTTTATTTTTTTCGCAAACTTTGAAGAAGTCTTATCTTTGTTTTTACTATTAGACTCATCTTTAGACTCATCTTTAGTAACAACATTTGCATTGCTATTATCTTCATCAATGCTTTCTATAACTACATCTTGATCGTTGGAATCATCCGTAGAAGTATCGGCAGAAGTATCGGCAAAATCATTATTTTGATTGCTCTTTTTCTTTCCATCGCTTGAATAATCGGAACGCTTATGCACTTTAGTGTTTTTAGGTTTTTTAGCCATATAAGCGCCAAAAGCAGCCCATGCAACGCCAATGAGTATTTCTATAATGACTTTCAACATAAGGTTAATAATACTATACTAACTATTCCCAATCTACGTGTTGTGTTTGTTGTGTAATCAAAAATAATTACAAAAAAGCGCGCTCGCAAAAGTAGCGAACGCGCCTAATTTGATTAAATTAAATCATATTGAAGCATTTATGCTAAGCAACATCTGGATCGTCTTTAGCGATTGTTCCAGTAAGCTTTCCGATTGCCTTCATTACGTGGTAAACAACCAACACAACAACAGTGCCGATTGCAATACCGTTGAACTGAATTCCAGAAATAGCAAATTGGAAGTTTGCAATGCCAATAATCATAACGATTGCAGCAATCATAATGTTAACTGGCTTATCGAAGTTCACTTTGTTCTCTACCCAAATGCGCACGCCAATCATGCCAATCATGCCGTAAAGCAAAGTGGTTACACCGCCCAAAACGCCTGCTGGAATGGAGTTTACGATTGCACCAAACTTTGGGCAAAGGCTTAATACGAATGCAAAGAATGCAGCGCACCAATAAGCGGCAGTAGAATACACTTTTGTTGCAGCCATAACGCCAATGTTTTCGCCATAGGTTGTAGTACCGCAACCACCAAAGCAACCAGCGATTGCAGTGCCTAAGCCGTCTGCAAACAAAGCTGTACCAATCTTGGAATCGTAGTCACGGCCAGTCATCTGAGCTACAGACTTAACGTGACCAACGTTTTCTGCAATAAGAACCAGCACAACTGGCAAGAACATAAGCAAAACAGAGAAGTCAACTTGCGGAGTGTGGAACTTAGGGAAGCCAATCCAAGAAGCTTGCTCAATCTTACTAAAGTCAACTTGACCCTGGAAGCATGCGTAAGCGTAGCCAACAAGAACACCAAGCAAAATGTTCAATCGTCCAAGAAGACCGCGGAAAATCACTGCAATAAGCATAACTGCAACCAAAGTTACCAAAGCAGTGTCTGGAGCCTTTTGGAAGTTACCCCAAACAGCCGGTCCCAAGTTAAAGCCAATGATTGCAACAATTGCACCGTTAACAACAGGAGGCATAATAATGTCAATCCACTTTGCTCCTGCAAAATGCACAAGCACACCGATTAGCGCAAGAAGAATACCCGTGCACATAATGCCAAAGCTTGCTACAGCAATGCCCTTATGTGCTGCAGTTACAGCCATAACAGGTGCTATAAGACCAAAAGAGCTTCCTAAATAACTAGGAAGCTTATTTGCGTTAATAAGTAAGAACAGTGCCGTGGAAAGAGCCGTGAACATTAAAGTAGTAGACGGATCAAAGCCTGTAAGAATTGGCACTAAGAATGTTGCGCCAAACATAGCAATAACATGCTGAGCGCCAATACCAGCAGTACGAGTCCAAGTTAAACGCTCATCTGGCTCTACTACTTCTCCTGGCTTCAAAGTTTTTCCGTCACCATGAAGCTGCCATGTAAACAACGATTTCATCGTCTTCTCCTTGCATAAAACAAGTTTATATATACGTTTGTGATTGAAAAACAACCACCAAAACAAGCGCCAGCTTAAAAAAAAAAACAAGCACTACTCGAGCGCAGGTTTGGCAGCTTCCGCAGAGGTCGCCATCAACCGCCGCCCCTTAGCCAAGTGGACATTCTAATGTACTAATCATAAAGTGTCGAGGCAATTTTAAAAATAACAAACTTACATGTGATTTTCATTGAAATATCAAGGAAAATCGGTGTGTCGAAAACAGATAAAACACAACTAATTAATACTAATAAAAGTTTATACTTATAAACTTTTGCTTACGTATTAAATCTGCTTACTACAATCTTAATTTTGCAAAACATTTTGAATGTAATCTTTTAACACAATTGCATGATTTATGCGCAGATCTTTCGCGCCATATAAAAACGTTACTTTTTTATTTTTTCTACATATATCTACGATTTGGTTTACACAATCTTGATTCTCGTCCAACTCTTCAATATAACGATTAGCAAATTCTTCGAAACGCTCAGACTTATGCCCAAACCATTTTCGCAAATCACTTGATGGAGCAATATCTTTACACCACAAATCAAGATTTGCCTTTTCTTTACTTATCCCTCTAGGCCACAATCTATCTACTAATACTCGCAAGCCATCATGTTCATCAGATGATTCATAAATGCGTTTAACTTGAATATTAATATTGCACATGATTACCTCTTTAACTACATATAATAATTACACAATTATGATTTTTTTCAACAAGATTTAATTAATCACAATCCGAATGGAACTAATACAAAACTACGATAGATTTTTATCGAATATGTTTTATTATGTGATTTTTATTTTTAGCGTGTTGCTTGTAATCAAGCCAAAATGCAAATAAATGTTTAAATTTTTTGAATTTTTGTTCTCTTTTGTCCGATTATGAGAGAATACTTAGCTAAATGGTTAATTTCTTTGATACATGGAAAAAGAAAATCTGCACCATCAACATGGCTCTTATAGCGGTGTTGACTCTTCTAGCTTCCTTAATTGGTAGCTGGCTCAAGCAGTTCCCAGGCTTAAGCCTTTTGGGAGCACTTATTATTGCGTTGCTTATTGGCATGGCTCTGCAGCTGCCTTTGCACGTATACAAGTTGAATAATGATTCTAGAAGAGCTGGAGTTAAATCTTCTGCTGGTCTAATTGCAAATAAGCTTCTTCGCCTAGGCATTATTTTGCTAGGCTTTAAGCTAAATTTGCACGTTCTATTTACTCAAGGTTTAAAGTGCCTACCAATCGCAGCTGTACTCGTTGCTGTTATGGTTTGCGTTACTTATAGCATTGCAAAACTTCTTAAAGTAAGTCCTCAGCTTGCAATGCTAACAGCAGGTGGAACAAGCATTTGCGGAGCGGCAGCTGTTATGGGTCTTTCTGGCTCCATGCCTGTACCTCCACAAGAAGAGGATGAAAAAGAACAAAACGAAGTTATGGCTGTTGCAACAGTTGCAATAATGGGCACAATTTATGCTTTGGCAGAAATCTTTATTCTTCCTCATTTTGGAATGACTAAGCAGCAGCTTGGAATTGCTGCTGGAGCGTCCCTTCACGAAATTGCACACGCTGTTGCAGCAGGCGGAGCTTTTGGGAGTATTGACGTTGCAACAATCATGAAGCTTACACGAGTTCTTATGCTTGTTCCTACATCAATCTTTATTGCAATTTGGTGGAATGCTCGTCACAGCCAAGTAGAAGATAACGGAAAGCGCAAAATCAACTTCCCATGGTTTATGCTTGGATTTATTGCAGCATCCGTTATTGGTACGTATGTGCCTTTTGTTTCGTCTTACGCATCCCTACTTGTTGATGCAGGATACGTCTTCCTTGGAATGGCTATGGCTGCTCTTGGAATCAACGTAAACTTTAGAGTTATATTTAAGCAAGGAAAAGCAGCGTTCTTGGCAAGCTTCTTGGCTTCTATAGTGCTAGTTGTGTTAGCTTGTGGTGCAAGTATTTTGTTCTTCTAATAGAACAGACATCATAAAAGAAACAAGAGGATTCCCTTTAAGGGAATCCTCTTTGCATATATAATCAATAAATATTTTAGTTATTCAATGTGTACAGAAGTTCCATCTGGAATATACGAATAGAACCACTTAGAGTCAGGCACACTTAATCGAACACATCCATGAGATGCAGGAACACCCAGCTTTTGAGCCTCTGGAACAATATAATCACCAAAATTAAACCTGGTTGGCACAGAGTGGAATAAATATTCGGAACCTATAAAGCCAACCCAGTAGTCGCCACCCATCTTTTCTCTATCATTATAAAAATGGTCACCTCGCGCACCAATTTTATAATCACCTTTAGGAGTTGATTCATCCATTCCAGCACTAACAATCATCGTATAAACAAGATTATTATTCGCATAAATATAAACACGTTGTTTTTTAAGATTTACTTTTACGTGTAAATGATTTGCATCAACCCCAGAAAGATTCGGATACTGACCTCCTGTAGGAATTTTCCATAAATCAGAAGATTTAATTAATGGATTATCTAAAGACTTATTTGAATAATCTATCTTTGTTTTAGATTTTTTATTGTTTTTATTACTCTTATTGTTTTTGCGTTTTGAATAATAAGATTTTGTGTTATTAGAGATTCGACTATTTACTTCTTCAATAACATGAGATACTTGAAAACCGACAAAGCTGAAAAAGATTAAAATAACTAGAATAGTAGAAACGCGCTTATAGAAAATTTTGCGGTTTTCTGGAGATTTTAAGCTAATAATATATTTCACTAATCGCGCAATAAGTGACCTTAGAACGCTTCTTAAAGAATAAAATATATTCATAAAATCTCCATAATAAACAAGATAAAAGGCGCTACTTTGATACTATACTACAGTACCTAAGCAGCGCCGTTACACATTAATATGATTATTGTTTAGACAAATTGTTTAACTAATCACACATTAAACTTAAATTCAACAATATCTCCGTCTTGCATAACATAATCGCGTCCTTCAAGACGAAGCTTTCCTTCTTCCTTGATTTTTGCCATTGAGCCTTGAGCCTCAACAAAATCATCGTAAGAAACAACTTCTGCTTTAATAAATCCACGCTCAAAATCAGTGTGTATAACGCCTGCAGCTTGCGGAGCTGTCCAACCCTTATGAATTTGCCATGCGTGAACTTCTTTAACGCCAGCCGTCAAATAGGTTTGAAGACCTAGAATATCAAAGCCAACGCGCGCAAGCTGATCCAATCCAGATTCTTGCAAGCCCGCATCAGCCAACATTTCTCGAGCATCTTCTTCATCAAGCTCAGTAAGCTCCGACTCAAATTGCGCATTCAAGAAAATAGCCTTTGCTGGAGCTACAGATGCCGCCAGCTTAGACTTTAAAGAGTCATCCGAAAGCTCCGAATCGTCAACGTTAAACACGTAAATAAAAGGCTTAGCAGTAAGCAAATGCAAATCGTAAACGTCGTCTTTATTAATCAACTTCTCATTATGAGCCTGATCAATCGTCTTACCAGATTCAAGAATTTCCTTAGCCTTATTTACAGCATTTACGTATTCTTGAGTAACTTTTTTGCCACGTAAATCTTTTTCTAACTTTGGCAAAGCATTCTCGATTGTTTGCAAATCAGCAAGAATAAGCTCCGTGTTGATTGTGTCAATATCGTCTGCTGGATCTACCTTGCCATTAACATGCACAATGTCATCATCGTTAAATGCACGAACAACTTCGCAAATGGCATCTGCTTCACGAATATTAGCAAGAAACTTGTTGCCCAAGCCTTCGCCTTCGCTTGCACCCTTAACGATTCCTGCAATATCAACAAATGTAACGGTTGCTGGAACTATTTTCTCGGTTTTAACAAGCTTCGCTAAAACAGGCAAACGTTTGTCTGGCAAAGGCACAATACCAGTATTTGGTTCGATTGTTGCAAACGGATAATTTTCTGCTAAAACGTTATTTCTTGTTAGAGCATTAAACATAGTCGATTTACCAACGTTAGGTAAACCTACGATTCCAATTGTTAAAGACATAATTACCTACTTTAGACCAGCTAGAGGAATTGACGACTCTACTATACTCGTATTGTTTTATTTTTGTTGAATTGCATCAACCGCGCTAATAACATCTCCCCTAAAACCACACGATTCTAGCTTTGAAACACCTCGAATCGTAGTGCCGCCAGGAGAACATACAGCGTCTTTCATAACGCCTGGATGAATGCGAGTATCCATATACAGAGCACCGACTCCCTCAATCATCTTTGCAGCCAAACGATATGCGCAATCTCGCTTTAGACCATACTTTACGCCAGCATCCGCTAAAGCTTCCATGTACATAGCAGTAAAAGCCGGAGCACAACTAGAAACACACATTGCAATATTTATGTGCTCGCTATCTACTCGCTCGACTAAAGAAATCGGATTAAAAATCGCATTAAAAGCTTCTAGCTGACTATCGGTTAGCGTATTTTCGTCTTCTGCTAAAGTAACTCCTTGGCAAACTGCGATTGGCGTGTTTGGAATAATGCATTGCACGTTAGCATCTTTGCCAAGTAGATTCTGGTAATGCTTAAGACTCCAGCCTGCTGCAACGGATATGATTGCTATTTTTCTATCCACAATAGTTTTTGCAATAGGATGCAGAACTTCTTCAATCTGATTTGGTTTTACAGCCAGAATTAAAATATCACTAGCATCACAAACTTCACACGCGCTTTTTAACGCTTTTACTCCAAATTTGCTCGTAGTATTAACAAGTTTTTCAAAGTGGGCTGCGCATGCAACCATATCTTTTCCTTGCAAAACATTAGCGCGAATCAAGCCTTGCGCAATCGCTTGAGCCATGTTTCCAAAGCCAATAAATCCAACGGTTCCAATTGAGTTAGAACTCATTAACAAATCTCCCTAATAAGTAAACAATAAACTAAACACTAACTTTTTATTAAGCATCTAATCATTTGTACATACAACTTGTATATCTAATCATTTGTTAGGTACTTTAATCAAAAGTTGCTTATACGACTTATATCACTTATATTACGACTTATATCACTTATATATAGTCTCTAAATCTCCACGATTCTTTGCCTCTTCTAGCAAATGACGGAACACAAAGTCGCCATGAACACCATCGTGCTCAAACTCGTTAGTAGTCCAATAATGAGAGTTAGAAATATGAGACAAAGTGTCTAGCTGAAGACCAGAATCAACATACAAGTCATCGAAATAAACCGCTGCTTGCAAAGGAACTTCATTATTTGCGAGTTGATCTAAGTCGTAAATCTTGCCAAATTGCATATCGTTCATCATGCAATCAACAGCTGGCAAGAACGGTTGCAAAGCTTTTTGCTGATCAAACATCCACGGAAACACAGCTTCGCCAGTAAACAAAAGCGGACGCGCACTGCCAGCAAACTCTGGCATTGTTTCTCGAACTTGCTGAGCTGCCCAACGAATTGGATGATCTAATTCACCATCCGCATAAATGAACTCTTGTAGTGGCCAATATAGCGGACTAGAAGATGTTGCATCCATAACGCCATAAAGAAACTCATCGCTTAAATAGCCATCTGCTGTTCCACCACCATGTTTAAACGCCTTAAGAGAGCCATCTCCATCCGAAAATGCAGAGTCAATAAGCCAATGAACTCTTTCAAAACTTGGCTTCATGCCAAAAGATGAACCAAGAGTCTGAAAGCGCTCAACCGTAAGCTTTTCGCCATTAGGCAAGAAAACATCTCCTTGAGAAATCCTATCTGCAATAGCTGCAGCGCGCGCAACATCCTGCGGATAACGCTCGTAGAATTGCTCAGTTTTTCTAGCCATACGCGGGAACGTGTGCTCGTAAACTTCTAGAGCATTAGCTGGAATGTGAGGAATACCGCCCGTTGTAAAGCTTGCAAGTAAGCCCTGTGGGAAAAGAGACAAATACGTAAGCGTTAAGAATCCACCATAACTTTGACCCAAAGAAACCCACGGCTTTGCATTAAACTCAGTTAAGCGCAAATGCTCAAAATCGCGAATAATAGAATCAGCTAAGAATCGCTTTAAATACCATGCTTGCCTCTCTACACTCACGCCGTCGTCTGCCATGCGCTTAATCGTAGAAGCATCTACTCTAGAAGAGCGCCCAACGCCACGCTGGTCTGGAAGAACAACACGAAAATGCTTAATTGCCTCTTGAATCCAACCATCGCTAGACGGCGAAAGCGGACGAGGGCACTGACCCCCTGGGCCTCCTTGCAAAAACACTAGCAAAGGCAAATCGTCATGCACATGTTCTGGAGCACAAATAACTCTGCAAAATAGGCGAATCGTCTCCCCTTTAATAGAATCGCCTGGAGTGTTTTGCTCCCAGTCTAAAGGAACATCGATTGCGCGCTCTTCTACATACAATCCTGGTACGTAATACTTTGCTAGCAGTGCCATTGTAAACATTCCTTTCTGCACTCGCATGCAACGTTGCAATAACAAATCACATACAAAAATACACACTCTTATATAAATAATACTAAAGTTCGATTGTTCTATAAAGTGCTGTGTACTAGCCTAGTAATTATGAAAATATCTCACACGTTTAACAAAGCCATACAACGCTTACGCA
Organism: Gardnerella sp. KA01002; assembly: GCF_049244015.1. Taxonomy (NCBI): domain Bacteria; kingdom Bacillati; phylum Actinomycetota; class Actinomycetes; order Bifidobacteriales; family Bifidobacteriaceae; genus Gardnerella; species Gardnerella sp. KA01002. Next base: position 658,137 of record NZ_CP058365.1, on the reverse strand, counting down.
CTGAGCTTACGCTAAACGATATATTGTGGGGCATTATTCCACTTATTCTTTTTACACTTTCAAGCAATCGGTATCCTATAAACAATGTTGACGGATTCTTGACGCAAAGTTCACTAATTACAACCTATCTTATAAATATTGTTGTTGCATCATTACTTTCAGTACGAAGAATATGGCCCGAACACACAGCTGTTATTTTTATTGTTGCATGCATTTTGCAAGTAATATTTGGCCCTACTCAACTTTTTGCTGATTTCTTTGGTTTTGTGCTGCTTGTTAATGCTATTGCTCGCGGAAATCCAGAACATTCAAAAGCTTTTGTTATTGCAGCTTACGTAACAACAGTATTATCTTGCGCAGCAATATCGTGGAATATTGTAATGGGGCCAATATATGGCATCAATCATTTAAAAGCTAGTTATTCTTGTAGTGTACAAAATATAAATAGCAGCAACATAAGAAACTGCTTTTCAAATGTACTTGATTTTGCAATTCCTTCCATAATTTTTGCGATTATTATTACTACAATTACGGTTATTATTGGCTACTGGCAGCGCACTCACGTGCATACTATTCAACTTTTACAAGAGAACAATAATGCTATTCGCGCGTACCGAAAGAAAGCTCAAAATATTGCTGTTACTGCAGAGCGCGCTAGAATCGCAAGAGATATGCACGATATTGTTGCTCACACGCTTTCTATTATTATTGTTCAAGCAGATGGTGGTCGTTATGCAGCAACCAAAGATATTTCGCTTGCTAAAAAAACAATGCATATTATTAAAAACGAAGCAGAGCGCGCCGTTCACGACATGCGTCGACTGCTAGAGGCTTTAACAGACGCTCCATCCGCTCAATTGGATTTTAATCACATACCTTCGCTTATTGAGCAAGCAAAAATTGCATCTCCTAATAACATTTTTTGGCACACTGTTGATGGCATAAATTCTCAAAATAGACTTAACACGGACGCACAAACCGTTGCATACCGCATTATTCAAGAATCTCTTACTAATATTCGGAAGCACGCAGGAAATGGCATTAAAATAAACATTCACGAACAGTGGAACGAACAAGGATTAACACTAAAAATCACAAACGAAGTACACAAGCTTGAAGCTAATCAAGAGCAAAATAGTGGTGTGCCACATAAAAATGGTTATGGTTTGATTGGCATGAAAGAGCGCATTGAAAATCTTCACGGAACGCTTGATTATGGAAAACTCAATGATGGAACATTTAGTATTGTTGCTTTTATTCCATATTCTTACAGCACAGACCAATCAAACACTACTGCTTCTGCACTAAATAGTATTCCTAATGTTAGTTATAAAAACGTAAAAGTTAATAATCCATTATCAACGCAAGAAAAACCAGAAAATACAAGCGATAAAACCTCATCAAAAGTTTTGCCAGCGACAAATAATTCACAAAATAGGATTGAGAAAGTATCACAATGGTTTGAACAACATTGGCTTATTGGCGATGTTATTTATGCATCACCTTGGACTGTTCTAATGCTTTTTATACCAACTTACGATTTTACTGTTGGAACTGGAATGACTTCACAATATTCAAGCTCGCTTTCATTACAAATACTTTATAGAATACTTACGCTTACTACTATGATTCCATTTATGTTTCGTAGAAAAGCTCCGACTACGTGCGCAATTGTTGCAGCAGCATTTTCTGCAATACAACTTATATGCTTGCCTAATATTTTATTTGCTAATTTCTTTATACCAACCATTGTTTATGCGGCTGTGCTCTATGGCAAAAAGCACGCATGGCAATGGGTTAGCGCAGTAGTGCTCGCCGAATCTGCTATTTTTGCTGTAAAAATTGGTGTTGCATCAAAAAATATTCCACAAAATGAAACTCCAATACGATTTTTTGCATCTAATGCGTACACAACTAATTTTTATGACATTATGCAAATGGCGTCCGTAGGATTAATTTTTGGTTTTATAGTTGCATTAATTTGTTTTGCTGCTATTGCATTTGCTTATTACCGCAGAAACGATGACAATAATTTGCTGATTCTAAAAGCGCGCAGAACAGAATTAGAACAAGAACAAAAACAGCTAGAAGTACTTGCAGCAAATGCCGAAAGGCAGCGTATTAGCGCAAATATTCAGCAAAAAGTTGCAGTTACATTGCATAAAGTAATTGATGCCGCAAATAGCGGAATTGATATGCTTAATAAATACGAAAAAACAAATAGTAATGCAGAAAATCAAAAGTCAAAAGAACCTGAGCAACTACAAGAACAAAGTGAAGCAATTAGTAAAGCTTTCAAAAATATTAGTGACGAAGGTCGTTCAGCACTAAAATATATGCGAAAATTGCTTGGAATTTTGCGAGAAACAGGATCAAGCGTTAATTCAGCAAATAATAGTGCAAATGTTTCTGAGATTGCGGTTCGCCCTGCTGCACCACTTGATGAGCAAATTCAACACAACGCATTAAACACAACACATTAAATAAGCAACAGTAAGTTGATACTATGGAACATATGGAAAACAATGAAGTAATTCGCGTAGCAATAGCAGACGATCAGGAGCTTGTGCGCGCAGGATTTGCTATGGTAATCAACTCGCAAAAAGACATGCAAGTTGTTGCGCAAGCTTCAAATGGCAATGAAATTGTAGAAGTTGCGTCAAAGGAAAATCCAGACGTTATTTTGATGGACGTGCGCATGCCTAACATGGACGGCTTGGAAGCAACTCGCAAAATTTTGCAAGAAGATGCTAATAGCAACACGCACATTATTATTTTAACAACTTTTGATTTAGACGAATACGTTATGGCTGCAATTCATACGGGCGCATCTGGATTCTTGCTTAAAGATACAGAGCCAGAAACATTGCTTAATTCAATACGAACTGTGTATCAAGGAAACGCAATTATTGCTCCAACTGCTACAAAGCGCTTAATTGAGTCGATGATTTCTAAGCCGAGCAACGAAAGTATTGCATCGGAAGAAGAAAATACAGAAAATGCGTCTAGAAGCAAACAAAACGCAAACGCTTACAATTCTTACTTAAATGATTTAACAGATCGCGAGCGCGAAGTACTCATTGAAATTGCTCACGGACTGTCTAACCAAGAGATTGCTGATAAACTGTTTATTAGCTTGCCAACAGTTAAAACGCATGTTGCTCATATTTTGGGAAAAATCGACGCAAGAGACAGAGTTCAAGCTGTTGTGTTCGCTTACGAAAATGGTCTTGTTTAATTATTCTTATAAAAATAAAAAATAATGCGGCTGTTCTTATAAACAATAAATCTTTTCTATAAAATAATGCGGCTGCAAAATTAATCTATTCTTCATTGAACGATCGAATTGCAACCGCATTTTAATTTTTTTATATTATTTGTGCTATTTATATTCGCATTAAGCTATTTTAGCTATCTGTATTTGATTATCAGCAATCCTAAGTTTTATTTAGAAAAGCGAATTTTGCCACCGCGACTCATATAAATACCTGCAGCTGCAGAACCACCTATTGCCATTGTTCCTACAACAGCGCCAGCAACTACAAGATTATTGTTGTTCGATGGTGCTTTTGCGTTATCGCTTTTAGCTTCAGATAACTTATCGGCTTCTTCAACAGCTTTGGAATCTTCTTTTACCTCTTCATTTTCCGTATTTTCATCTTTTTTATCTTCTTCAGTATTTTGAGAATCGCTTTTTTCGCTACTAGAAGCGTTATTTGCTTCGGATTCTGCTGGATGAGATACTGGCGATGCTGTCTGCGCTGCAACTGATGCAGTAGTGCTCACATTTGCGGAAGCAGCAGAAACATCTGACGCAGGAGAAACAGCAGATGCATTTTGTGAGTTTCCAACAGAAGCCGCAGGAATTTCCTTGGATGTAGCATTCTGTGGGATAACCTTTGATTCAGAAACTGGAGCAAATGGTGTTACAGAGGATTCTGCTGGGCGTGCTGCTACAGATGAAGAAGTAGTCGATTCAACTTCAACACTCTTCGCTTTAGATTTCTTAGATTCTAATGATTCTACTTGCGAAGATCTATATTCAGAAGATGCAAATTTATTATCTGAAGACCGCGAATCAACTTTAGAATCCTTCGGCTGAGTCTGCACAGAATCTTTTTCTTGTGCAGCTTTTTCTTCAATAACTTTAGTATCTGGAGATTTTACTTCTGGAATGGACTTCTCAACTTCTTTCTTCGACTTAGTAGAGTCATTTGGCGTATCAACTGTAGTATCTGACTCTGTACGTGGAGCTGGTGTAGGAGAATCCGGCTTCATTGTTTCTTCTTGAACCTTATTTTCTTCCTTATTAAGATCATTGATATCTACACCAAAATTATCCTTAAGTTTTCGTTCATATTCTGCTACTTGTTGCCTTGCATTTTGTGAATATATATTATATTTTCTCAAATCCTCTTCAGCAGAATTCAACTTTTTAGTATTGTCTCTAAGATTGTTTTCTATATTTTTTCTATCTTCATCTAGCTTGATTTTCTCTCCATTAAGACGATCAAAATCAGATTCAGAAGCAGATTCCATTCTGCGTTCTAATTCTTCAATTTTATCAGTTTTATTATTACTATCTTCCAATTCTTTTTTTACAAGTTCATTTAAAGTCTTAACTTTTATTTCTAATTCTTTTAACTTGTTTTCATAAATCTTTAAATTATTTTTTGCACTTTTACGACTAGAAAGTAATTCATCTTGTGTCTCTGGATCTTTAGCACCCAAATCTAAATCTTCTAATTTACCGAATTTGTTATCAGAAGCATCGACAACATTATTTGGTTCTGATCCACTTACAGCTTCTTGTGCCCACGCTGGCATTGGGCTTTGCATTAATAACAACACGATTCCTGCAATCACTGCGGCAGATTTTTTATTGACCGTTACCATATTCTTCTACTCCTTGCTCGTAGCGGCCTCATATTTAATTTATGCTTATGTCAGCAGTCAACCAAAGAGCATAACAGAGAAATAAATAAGATTCCAACGTCAAATAATCGAAAAATTTTTCGATTAACTTGTTATAACAAATATTTAATACTTAATTTTTTCGATTTTCCCGATAAAAATATAAATCCATATTAATAATATCTAAACAATTGTATTTTATGCATAAAATTTATTTATTTTTTTGATGTACATCACATTATTTTTTCTGCGTGTCGCACGTTATGTAGAAAAAAATAATGCTGATGCACAACTACACCAGCATTATTTCTGTTTTTATAATTAACTTAATATATGTTATAACAACATATAGTTTATTCTTCTGCGAGCGCAACTACTGGCGAAGACTTCACTGCTCTACGAGCCGGAAGAACGCTAGAAAGAAGCGCTGCAAGCAAAGCGATTAGAGCAAGAACCGCGTAAATAGCCCAATCAACTACAAACGGAACTTTGCCAATTACGCTAAACACCATGTAGGATCCAATCCACCCAAACACTGTTCCAACAATCAAGCCAGAAACGGTGCTTGTTAAGGAAATCAACGTTGCTTCCAACGCAAGAGATCTTCTAACCTGGCCTCTTGTCATGCCTATTGCGCGCAAAGTTGCAGATTCTTTGGTTCTCTCAATAACAGACAAGCTTAATGTGTTTGCAACGCCTATTAAAGCAATCACAACAGCTACTGCTATTAAGCCAACAAGCAACATCATCATTACGTCGATAGCACTCTCCCACTGCGCTCGCTCAAACACGCTTCCAGCAGCCATAACCTCCGCATAGCTAGATGTAATATTTCTAATATTTTTAACAATATCTACAAGATTAGCTTTGCTAGAATCTACCGAAATGAGCAGAATATGCGTTGTAGGCTTAAGGTAGTTATTGAAGTAAGATTTGCTAACAAAAGCAGTATTCCTTGAATATATATTAACATTTCTATACTTCTTAAACTGAACTTGCTTTACAGTAATGCTCTTATCGTTATTACTAGAGTCTGTATTCGTGCCAGTAAATGGCGTAATATTATCACTGTCTGTTTCACCAGAACTGTACTTTTCTACGTAAGCTTGCAGATCAAGGTTTCCTTTTTTAAGCTCAAAAGGTTCTCCACCTTCTTCATTAAACTTAGGCAAAAGTATAGAATCTTTGTTTATATTAACGCCATCAAGGTCAGTGTGCATTACATTTTTAAGTTGATTTACATTATCAACTCCAACTGCCATAGCATACTCAGTTTTGCCCTTAGCGTTCTTAAAAGTCATAGGAACTGCAGGAAGCAACTCAGTATGCTTTATTCCACTAATCTTTGAAATATCGGCAGCTAGAGATTCATCAACATTCTTGCCTTGAATAATAATGTCAACACTGTAACGGTCATCAACAACACCTTTAAGAGTTGCTTTACCACATATTGCGCCCGTTACTACTGTAGAAACAAGCGTTACGCCAATAAGCAAAGCCGTTCCAGTTGCTGCAACTCTTCTAGGGTTTCGTTGCACGTTTGCGTTGGCAACTTTAGAAGCAGGCCCACAAAGTGCCATGATTGCGCCAGTTGCCTTCATAGCGAACGGCATCCAGAATGTTGCTGTAATAATAATTCCGATGAAAACAAGCGCACAACCAAACATTGCTCCAAGCAAAGTCATCCAAGAGTCAGAACCAGCATTAGGTGACTTCCCAGCAATCATACTCGCTAAAGAAGTAGCACTTAAAGCAGTAGCTAAAATACCTACAACAATAAACAGAACGCCAAAAACAGCGCGAATAATGCTTGCACGCTTATCTTTAATCAAATCCATTGGTCGTAGCGCTTCCATAGGCGTTACTTTTGTAGCAGATCGCGCAGCACTCATAGACGCAAGAACTGTTACAATCGTGCCAATTGCTATTGGCCACACAATTGCCGGAAGTGAAACAATCAAAGGAATCTTAGATAACGGTCCAGAATTAATATTCACGTTACTAATTGCGCCCATAAATCCGATTGCGCAAAGCACACCAACAGCCGCGGAAATAACTCCAAGTATTGCAGCTTCAAGCAAAACTGCAGCATAAAGCTGGTGAGATTGTGCGCCAATTACGCGCAAAAGCGCAAGAGTTCGTCTGCGTTGAGCAACCAGCACTTGGAATGTGTTTGCTATAACAAGCGAAGAAATAAGCAACGCTAGAATACCAAAAGATAGCAAAAACATAGTCACAAAATTAGTGCCGTTAGACACATTTCGAACAGATCTCACACCAACTTCGTGCCTAGACATAAGAGAGAATCTCGAAGGAAGCAAAGCGTTAATCTTAGGAGATAAATCGTTTATTTTAGATTCATCAATACTCATGTACACTTTGCTTTGCACAACTTGATTGTCAAAATTCTCAATATTTTCGAGTTTTGCACAAAAATCGTTCGTTATGCCACCAAGATACGTGCCGCGATTTGAAAATGGTATTTGAGAATGTTCTCCATCGTCAACAAGACCAACCACACGAACATCGTACGATTTTTCTTTATCTCCGCCAGTGTCATCTACTTTAACCAAAGTTATAGTATCGCCAATATTTGCATGTATTGATTTAGCAATACTTTTAATAAGCGTGATTTCGCCTATTTCTTGCGGATCTCTACCTTCTGTTGATTTATACACAGGAAGATTTCCATACAAACCATTAGACCAAGCAATACTCGTAACTGATTTATCACCTTTTTCTACTCTTACAAGCGCAGTAGCATCGTCACTACGAATACCGTTAACACCAGGCATCTTCGATATTTCGTCTAAATGAAGATCTTTATAATGAATTTCACTACTCGGAGAACTGTTAGGATTTCTAAATGAGATTGCATAATTTGCGCTACCGAATTCATTTGTTGCGTTTCGAACCATCAAGTCATCAACGCTGTTTGCAAAAAGCAAAGTAGCGCTCATAAACATGCTGCCTATAAGAATTGCAATTCCAGAGGCGATTAGCATGCGCACGCTTTTACGCATAAGTTTTAGTGCGATTTTCCACATTCTAAGTTCACCACCTTTTATTGCAATTGAGCAGGCTGATTATTAACGCCAGCCTCGCTACGCTCCATAAGCATCTTGCTCATTCCTTCTGCAGTAGGATTTTGCACGTCTTCAACGATTTGACCATCTGCAAACACGATTGCTCGATCCGCGTAAGACGCTGCAACAGCGTCGTGAGTAACCATAATCACAGTTTGACCAAGCTCCGTTACAGACTTCTTCAAGAAATGCAAAACTTCCAAGCTGGAAGCAGAGTCGAGATTGCCAGTAGGCTCGTCTGCAAAAACTACGGAAGGCTTAGAGATTAAAGCTCGAGCAATTGCAACGCGTTGACGCTGACCACCAGAAAGCTCAGCAGGCCTATGCTTTAAACGATCTTGCAAGCCAAGAGTATTAACCAAAGTATTAAACCATTGCTTATCTGGCTTTTTGCCTGCCAAAGTAAGAGGCATAAGAATATTTTGCTCAGCGCTAAACATTGGAAGAAGATTAAAACTTTGGAAAATAAAACCAACCATCTCGCGGCGCATAAGCGTAAGCTGCTTATCACTCATGCCTGTAATATCTAGGCCGTCAACCAAAACTTTTCCAGAATTAACGCTGTCAAGACCAGCCAAAGAATGCATTAAAGTTGACTTTCCAGAACCCGAAGGACCCATAATCGCAGTAAACTTGCCGCGCTCGAAACTAACGCTTACATCTCGCAAAGCGTGAACAATGCCTGCACCCTTGCCAAAATCTTTAACAACATGCAAAGCTGCAACCGCAGTCTCGCCAATCAAACCTTCTTGAGCGGAATAATTCATTTGCGTAAAACGCGTATCTTGACTATTTTCAACACTCATTTTGCACCTCGCTTACTTTTGCAGTTCCTTACAAGTATTGGAATTACCTTACAATTACAATTTACGGGATTAAAAACGCATTCTCTATAGTGCGTAAGGCTGATATTCTCATTGAAATAATAGGAATTTTGATATAAAAATGCTCTTATATAAAATCGTCATACTTTAGTATGAGAAGCTTGCATAAGATTGTTAATGCTACAAGCTCAAATTTGCATTTCAAGCGATTAGTTAATGCAAAATAAGTCAATTTGGCAACTACAACACCATCAATTAAAGAATTTTTCTTAACATGATTAATATTTTTCCTTCAAAATAAGCATTACAAATCATGTGCTCGAATTTTTATAAATGTGCTTATTTATATCTAAAATAAATAAAAATGCATAAAATTAGTTACTTTATGTTCATTTTAATTGCTTATTTGTTAAGTTTAGTAATAAAAAGCTTATTTAATACACTCACCAAATGTCATGCAATATTGTAAAATATTAATCGACTACCAAAAATTTGGCGTATGCCAATATGAAACTCAAAGGAGATTTTCGCATGGTTTATAGAATGATTTTCAATCAGACTGCTTACTTCGGTCGCGGAGCAATCAAAGAGATTCCAAACGTTGCTAAAGCACACGGCTTTAAAAAAGCATTTGTAGTAACAGATCCTGTTCTTGTAAAAACTGGAACCGTTAAAAAAGTTACAGACGTTCTAGAATCAGCTGGTCTTCCATACGAAGTATTCGACAATGTAAAGCCAAATCCACCTGTTGAATGCATTCAAGACGGTGTAGAAAAGTTCAAGGTATCTGGAGCAGACTTCCTTATTGGACTCGGCGGCGGCTCTCCACAAGATACATGCAAAGGCATTGGAATTATTGTAGCAAACCCAGAGTTTGGCGACGTTCTTTCTCTTGAAGGCGTTGCAGATACAAAGAATCCTTCTGTTCCAATCTTTGGCGTGCCAACAACCGCAGGAACCGCATCCGAAACAACAATCAACTATGTTGTTACCGATACTGCAAAGCTTCGTAAATTCGTTGCAGTAGACCCTCACGATATTCCAATCGTTGCATTCGTAGACCCAGATCTCACCGATTCCATGCCACGCTCGCTTAAAGTTGCAACTGGTTTGGACGCACTCACCCATGCAATCGAAGGTTTCATTACTCCAGGTGCATGGAGCCTTTCGGATTGCCTGTCTTTGCAAACAATTCGCATGATTGCACAAAACCTTGCAAAGAGCGCAGATGGAGACGTTCCAGCAGGCGAACAAATGGCTTACGCAAGCTATATAACTGGCATGGCATACTCCAACGTTGGTTTGGGCTTAGTTCACGGCATGGCTCACCCACTCGGTGGTCGCCTTGGCGTTGCTCATGGCGTTGCAAACGGAATTTTGCTCGCTCCTGTTATGGAATACAACAAGGATTACACTGGCGAAAAGTATCGCGATATTGCTGCAGCATTCGACGTTCCAAACGCATACACAGATGACCTCGAAACCGTGCGCAATGCTGCTGTAAAGGCAGTTCACGACTTAACTGTTAAGCTTGGAAATCCTACTAAGATTAGCGAGGTTGGAGCTAGTGAGGCAGATATTGAAGGCTTAAGCCACGACGCTTTGGCAGATGTTTGTACTCCAGGAAACCCACGCAAGGCCACTTTGGAAGACATTCGCAAGATTTACACAAGCTTGATGTAGTATTGGCGTAGTCTTCTAAAAATAAGCAAACAATAAATAAATACGCAATATTTAGAACAAACAATTTGTGGACGCAATTTATCTTGATTTAAGTTGCGTCCACATTTATTTGATTTATGTCATAAGCCATAAATCATAAGTCAAATTCTATATCTAATAACTCTTCTATCAATCGACAACAGTCTGAGTGCTTTCTCGAATAACAATATGCGCAGGAAGAACCAGTTGATTCTCAATCTCCTTACCTTCCCTAATCTCAAGAATCATTCTAATAGCATTCTTTGCTATTGAGTCAAAAGGCTGATTAACAGTTGTTAAAGATGGCATCAAATACTGTGCAGGATACACGTCATCAAACCCAGCTACAGAAAGCTCAGATCCTAACTTAATACCGCGTTCGCGAGCAGCGCGATACACATTTACAGCTGTAATATCGTTGCAAGCAAAAATAGCAGTAGGACGCTTTTCTTCAGGCAAATCCAAAATCTTACAAGCCATTTCATAGCCACGTTCAGGAAGATAATCCCCCTCTTTAACCAAATCTTTATCAATCGTCAAGCCAGACTGCTCCATTGCAGCGTTATAGCCAGCAAATCGGGCTACACCAGATTGAACATTAAGAGGACCAGTTATAACGCCTATTCTCTTATGCCCCAGATTAATCAGATGTTTTGTAAGCTCATAAGCTCCTGTCCAATTATCGATTGAAATCGTGTGATCTTCCCCATTAGAAAGAGACACGGGATCAATTATAATCAACGGAATATTTCGCATACGCAAAAATTCCTTATCTTTCTGCGTAAGATCAGACATTTGAGATATAACACCAAGAGGATTTCTATCTACAATTCCACGCAAACATTCATCACGTTTCTTACCATTATCGGTTTGAGCGACTGTAAGAGCTAATCCTTCTCTTTGCGCCCAACGAGATGCGTAAGTAATCATCTCAATCGTGCCATTATTTGCCACATAATCTACTAATAATTCAATTGTCGGAGATACCTTAGTGCTTACAAGCGAATACTCGCGCCCACTTTTTAAAAGAACTTCTTCTACTTTTTTGCGAGTCTCATCTGAAACGCCAGTTCTACCGTTAATAACCTTTGAAATTGTAGAAGGCGATACCCCCGCCTTTTTAGCCAACTCCGTTATGCGAGGTTTTGAAGATTCATTTTCAGCAATGCTAGTTGCGTGACTACGAGTTGGCATATGCACTCTCCTAATTCCTATATTCCTATGCTCATATGCTTATAAGTCGCAAAATTTTCTTAAGTCGCAAACAAATGCAGAGAAAATTTCTTACTTAATTTTGCATTAATTCTCAGCAATGCGAAAATTCAAAAAATAGAAAAACCGCATTATTGCCTGACGTATCAAGCCTAATAGAAATAATATCATATATTATTTCGCTACAGACTATGCAAAGTCGCGAAATTTTCTTATGACACGCCGAATAATCAGAATTTAACAGATAACATCGATGCCAAAAGTATTCATTTTTTAACAGTTATAAAAGATAAAAGCTCAATTTTTCAATATTCTTAAAATCCGAAATATGACATTTATCACAAAACGCGAGATTAGGAAAAATTCGCAAAAAATTATTTACGAAAATTTCCTAACAATTAGAACATTTTTCTATTATTTTGTTATAAAATATAGGAGTAGGTCACAACGATCTTAAAGCAAAGGAGCACAAATCGTTATGAGTACAATTACATCAGTAAAAACCTATGATTTTAGATTCCCTACGTCGCAAACGCTTTCTGGATCCGACGCAATGAACAAAGATCCAGATTATTCATCCGCATACGTAGAAATCAAAACCAGCCTAGACGATGGCATTAAAGGTGTTGGATTTGTATTTACGATTGGCCGCGGCAACGATGTTGTTTGCGCAGCAATCGACTCCATGTCTCAAGTGCTTATTGGCAGAAACGTAGAAGAATTACTAGACAACATGCGACTTGCATGGGATCTTTTTGTTCACGACTCACAACTTCGCTGGCTAGGTCCTGAAAAAGGCGTAGAACACATGGCAATTGGCGCGATTTTAAGCGCATTGTGGGATATTAAAGCAAAGCGAGCTGGAAAGCCATTGTGGCGCTTGCTTGCCGAGATGGATCCAAAGGAATTAGTCTCTACACTCGACTTCCGCTACATGACAGACGCTTTAAGGCCAGAAGAAGCAATCGAATTCTTGCAAGATGGCCAAAAAGGCAAGGAAGAGCGAATTGCAGACTTGCTTGTAAACGGCTACCCAGGATACTCCACTGCCGCAGGCTGGCTCGGTTACAGCGACGAAAAGATGGTTGCAATCGCTAAGGAAGAATCGCAAGTTAAAGGCTTTAAGCAAATTAAGCTTAAGGTCGGTCAAAATGTAGACGACGATTTAAGAAGACTCGCACTCGCTCGCGAAGCAATCGGCCCAAATGTTCGACTTGCAGTAGACGCAAACCAAGTGTGGGATGTTCCAACAGCAATTACTTGGATTAATCGCTTCCACGACTTCGACTTAGCTTGGGTAGAAGAGCCAACAAGCCCAGACGATGTTATTGGACACGCAACAATCGCCCGCGCAATCAACCCAATACCAGTTGCAACTGGCGAGCAAATGCAAAGCAGAATCATGTTCAAGCAATACTTGCAAGCAAACGCATTTGGAATCATGCAAATCGACGCAACTCGAGTTGCAGGTCCACAAGAAGTTGTTCTCGAATACTTGCTTGCACGTAAGTTTAACAAGCCAGTTTGCCCACACGCAGGTGGCGTTGGATTGTGCGAAGCCGTATGCCACTTTGCAATGTTTGATTATGTTGCAGTTTCTGGAACAAAGGAAGGTCGCATGATTGAATACGTAGACAATCAGCACGAGCACTTTGTACATCCAACACAAATCAAGAATGGCAATTACGTTGCGCCAACCGCCCCAGGTAATGGCACTGAGATGACGCTGGAAACAGCCGAAAAGTACCTTTATCGCGGCTAAAAATAATAAAAAATAAGTGGCTAATCGCATAGTGATTAACGATTAGCCACTTGTAAAAATAACAAATCATAGAATTTTATAATTTAAAAATTAACTAAAAGCAAACCACATCATTTAACAAAGGAGTTCATTATGGATTTGCATTTGGAAGGCAAGGTTTTCATTGTAACAGGTGGATTCAAGGGAATTGGTAAAGGCATTACGCTTCAACTTGCTCGAGAAGGCGCAATTCCAGTAGTTATTAACCGCGCAGATGCTGCAGAAGAAACATTCCGCAAAGATATTGAGCAATACACAAAGAACTACGATGTTTATCTTCTCGACTTGAACGACACGGACGAGATTGCACCAATTATTGAAGAAACCTATAAGAAGTATGGTCATATTGACGGCATTGTAAATAACGCTGGCGTTAACGACAACAAGGATTTGGAATCCACTTCTTGGCGCGACTTCGAGAAGTCGATTCACGGAAACCTCACTCACTACTACGAAACTGTTCATGCTGCTGTAAAGTACTTGAAGGAAAGCCACGGAGCTGTTGTGAACATTTCTTCTAAGACTGCTCTAACTGGCCAGGGCAAGACTAGCGCTTATGCTGCTGCAAAGGGCGGAATCTTAGGCTTGACTCGCGAATGGGCTGCAGCTCTTGTCCATGATTGCGTTCGCGTAAACGCGATTGTTGTTTCAGAATGCTGGACTCCACTGTATGCAGATTGGATTAAGACATTTGGTGACGAAGCTGCTCAGCAAGCTCGCTTGAAGGTTATTACAGACAAGATTCCTCTGGAAAACCGCATGACTACTACGGAAGAGATTGGAAACGAAGCTGCATTCCTGCTTTCGGATCGCTCTTCGCACACCACTGGTCAGTGGGTATTCGTTGATGGAGGCTACGTGCATCTTGATCGCGCTTTGTCTTAAATCACAAATGCAAATTTAAGATTAATGCAGTTTAGCTAGTAAATGGTGCGCAATGCGAATGTGTGTTTGCGCACCATTGCACAAAATCATTTAAGAACTTAAAATCTTAAACTTTTAGAATTATTCTCACACAGGAGTGACGATGACTACAAAAGAAAACGACAATGCCGTCGTTAAGAATAGTAAAAATGGCTCAAAAGCTATGATTGCCATCGTATTGGTAACATCTTTGTTCTTTGTATGGGGCTTGACCATGAATTTGGTCAATGCACTGAATTCACCATTTGGCAATTATCTTGAACTGAATAATACTCAAAAAGCATTGCTGCAGGTAGCATATTTTGGCGCATACTTCGTTATGGCAATTCCTGCAGGCTTAATCGCAAAGCGTTTTGGATACAAGGGCGGCGTTATTAGTGGCCTCGCACTCTTTGCTCTTGGCGCATTTGCGGTAATCCCTGCAACAGCTACCGCAAGCTACGCAATGTTCCTAGTTGCAATGTTTGTTATAGCGTTGGGCGCAGCAACTTTGGAAACGAATTGCAACCCTTACATTACTAAGCTTGGCGATGAGAAGGGCGAATCCTTTAGAATCAACATGGCACAGAGCTTCAACGGAGTTGGAAACATTGTTGGACCTCTTATTCTTGGTCAAATTTTAGGCAAAACTGTTGCTAAGAACGAGCCAGGCTTCGACGTTGCTAAGCTAAAGTTCCTTGGCGATACTCGCTTGATTTACATTGTTATTGGCATTGTTCTTATTGCGATTATTGCAATCTTCTTCTGCTTTAAACTCCCTACTCCTCCAGGAGACGTTGAGGCAGACCAGGAAAGCAAGGGTGATTCTTCCTTCATTCATCTTATGAGCAAGCCATACTTTACTCTTGGAATTATTGCAGAATTCATCTTTATTGGACTTCAAGTTGCTGGAATGGCAATGTTCTCCGACTTTGCTCTAAAGCATTGGGGTACTGGAATCACCACTGGTGTTGCTGCTTCTATGCTTGCAATCGTTTCCTTAATGTTTACAATCGGCCGCTTTGTTACAACTCCTTTGATGGCAAAGTTTGATGGTGGCAAGATTCTTGGATTGTACATGACTTTAAGCGCAGTGCTTATGTTTGTTGCATTCCTTGGACTTGGTCAGATTTCTGTAATCGCCTACATTGTAGCGTACTTGTTTATCTCCATTGGCTTCCCAACAATCTTCTCTCTTACTCTTAAGGGAATTCATGGAGCAGCAGCAAAGACTGGTTCTTCTGCACTCGTTATGAGCATTGTTGGCGCTGCAATCATTCCGTTAGTTTTCGGTTTGGTACAAGATTTTGCTGGAATCGAAGCCGCCGTATTGCTCACAGTTCCAGGATTCTTGTATGTTGCTTGGTACGCTCTTTGGGGCTCAAAGATTGGTCTTGTAGAAGCTAAATAATTCGCGAATAACTACAAAGTCTTTACAAAGTTTTTATTTGAAAGTCTTTAGAAAGGAAAATTTATTATGTCTCAACTTCGTATTTTGGATTCACATTTTCATATTTGGGATCCAACAAAGCAAGTCTTGCCTTGGCTTGATGGCTTAGACAAGTTAAACCACACTTTTACTCTAGAGCAGCTAGAAAAAGAGTATGCAGATTTAGGAGTTGACTTCCTCGGCGGCGTATACGTTGAGGTTGATGCTGCAGACCACGAGCTAGAAGATAGGCTTATTGGCGAAAATCCTAATCCTAAAATTCTAGCTAAAATGCTTAGAGTCACGTTGGATCCGTTTATGCGCGTTCCAATTCACGCAACCGGTATTCGCGAGCCTCTTCATATTCCAAGCGAGCCACGCGGACGTTGCCTAGAGCCTTCGTTTATTGGTGGTCTTAAGGCAATGGCGAAGAAGGGCATGCCTTTCGAGCTTTGCAATCGTGGCGAAGAACTTGGAGATATGGCTAAAGCTTTTGAGCAAGTTCCAGAAGTTACTGTTGTTCTAAACCATTTGGGCAATGTTCCAGGATTAGACGACGATTCTTGCAATGCTTTGCGTGCGTTTGCAAAGCTTCCACACAGCTATATTAAGATTTCGGGAGATAATCCAGTAAATCCAGATATTGTTAAGTTTGTAAAAGACACCTTTAGCCCTGATCGCCTACTCTTTAGCTCCAATTGGCCAGTTGTTAAGTTGAATTCTTCACTTAAGCAGCATCTTGACTTAATGGTTGAGCTTTTCGGCGACGACGAAGATTTCTTTATGAATAATGCAAAGAAGGCGTATGGTATTAAACTGTAATTAATTAAGTTATTTGAATAATCGATTTGAATAATCATTGCTTATGGGGTGTAAGATTTTGCCAGTTAAAGTCTTATACCCCATAATTCAATACACAAAATAATTCAATACACAAAATAATTAAATAAAAGGACGAATTTTATGACTACTTCTAGTAGCGCAAAGCTTGATTTGCATGCTTTTAAGGGCGTTTTCTGCCCATCAATAACTGTAAGCAAAGATGACGGAAGCATTGACTACAACTTATGGGCAAAGCACTTAGACCATCTGATTGATGCTGGGATTAATGGCATATTGATTTTTGGCAGCATCGGCGAATTCTACGCATATCCACTTAGCGTAAAAAAGGAAGCTGCTAAGTTTGCTATTGAACACGTTAATCACAGAGTTCCAGTTCTTATAGGCGTTGGAAACACAAATCTTAACGAAGTACTTGACTTTACTAAGTTTGCGGAAAATTGCGGAGCAGACGCTGTTGTAGCTGTATCTCCATACTACTTTGGACCAACCGAACAAACCGCAGAACGCTACTTTGGCGCAATTGCTAACGCAACTAGCTTGCCCGTTATTCTATACAACTTCCCTGCTCGAACTGGCAGCGATTTAACACCAAGCTTAGTTGCAAGTCTTGCTGAAAAATACCCGAATATTGTTGGTATTAAAGATACGGTAGATACTATAAGCCATACTCGCGCAATGATTGAAGCCACTAGACGCGTAAACCCAGATTTCGTTGTTTTCTCTGGCTTTGATGAGTATTACACTCCTAACAGGATTGCTGGAGGAAACGGCGTGATTTGTGGACTTACTAATGTAGAGCCAGAAACTTTTGCAGCTTTACACAAAGCGTATGAGGCTGGCGACTTTGCGCATCTTATTGAATGCGCTAAAAGAATCAGCCATTTGATGGCAGTTTACAACACTACCGACTTGTTTATTTCTGCCATTAAAGCTGCTGTAAATCTTAAGGGATTGCCGATTAGCACGCTTGTTCGCGAGCCTGCAAGTCAAGTTAATAGCGAGCAAATCGAAGCAATTCGTGCGCTGCTTAAGTAACTAAGTCACTCGTAATAAATCAAGAATAAAAGGAATAAACCCGCACAACGTTAAGAAGTGCGGGTTTGTTTTGTATTGACTTACGTTGATTTATGCTACGTAAGTTGCATCGCGAATGCTACTTTGTGTAGCGCTCAAAATCTTCTGCAGTATTCACTTGAACGCGCTGCTTAATAATGGACAAAATCCACTCTTTAGCTTGCTCAACTGGAACACCATTCAATTGGCTACCATCGCGGAAGCGGAAGCTCACAGCATTGTTGTTCACATCCTCTTCGCCAGCAATCAAAGTGAAAGGCACCTTAGACTTAGAAGCGTTACGAATCTTCTTGCCAAAGCGATCGTCGGAGCTGTCCATTTCGCAACGAACCATATTCTCTTCCAAATCGCTAATAAACTTTTGCAAGTGCGGAGCAAACTCGTCTGCAACAGGAACGCCAGTCACCTGAACTGGAGCCAACCATGCTGGGAACGCGCCGGCATAATGCTCAAGCAAAATAGCAAAGAAGCGCTCAATAGAGCCGAAGAGTGCGCGGTGAATCATAACTGGGCGCTGGTGGCTACCATCAGCTGCAATATACTCCAACTTAAAGCGCTCAGGCAAATTGAAGTCAAGCTGAATAGTAGAAACCTGCCAAGTGCGGCCGATTGCATCGCGAGCTTGCACAGAAATCTTCGGGCCGTAGAATGCAGCTCCACCTGGATCGTCCACGAGTTCCAAACCAGACTCTTTAGCAACCTCTGCCAAAGTGTTAGTTGCTTCTTCCCAAATCTCGTCGGAACCAACGAACTTGTGCTCATCCTTAGTGGAAAGCTCCAAGTAGAAGTCGTTCAAACCGAAGTCTTTAAGAAGACCAAGCACAAAGTTAAGCAAGCTCTTTAACTCATCGCGCATCTGCTCGCGAGTGCAGTAAATATGCGAATCATCCTGAGTCAATCCGCGAACGCGAGTTAAGCCATGCACAACGCCAGACTTTTCGTAGCGATACACAGTACCAAACTCAAACAAGCGCAAAGGAAGCTCGCGGTACGAACGCTGGCGAGACTTGAAGATCAAATTATGCATTGGGCAGTTCATTGGCTTCAAGTAGTAGTCAGCACCCTGGCGGGTTACATTGCCATTCTCGTCGCGCTCTTCGTCAAGCTTCATTGGAGGATACATGCCATCCTTGTACCACTGCAAATGGCCGGAAGTCTCATACAAGCCGCCCTTAGTAATATGCGGAGTTTGTACGAAGCTGTAGTGATGCTTTCTGTGCTGTTCGCGCGAATAATCTTCCATTGCGTTAATGATTGCAGCACCCTTTGGATGGAACACTGCTAAGCCTGGACCAATCTCGTCTGGGAATGAGAACAAATCCATTTCTTGGCCAAGCTTACGATGATCGCGCTTAGCAGCTTCTTCCATGCGAGTTGTATAAGCTTTAAGCTCTTCTTTGCTAGGCCATGCAGTTCCGTAAATGCGCTGAAGCATAGGATTATGCTCCGAACCGCGCCAGTAAGCTGCAGCAACACGCTCAAGCTTAAAAGCCTTAATATAGCGCGTATTTGGCAAATGAGGTCCACGGCACAAATCACTCCAGACCTTATTGCCTTCGCGATCCAAATTGTCGTACATGCTAAGCTCATGCTTGCTGATTTCGCCAGCAGCAGCCGGATCAAGAGCCGCTTCCTTATCCCCAATCAACTCCAACTTATAAGGTTGATTTGCTTCTTCTTCGCGCGCTTCATCCTCTGTTACAACGCGGCGGCGGAAGCTTTGAGACTCTTTAATAATGCGCTGCATATACTTTTCGATTTGCTTCAAATCGTCTGGCGTAAATGGAGTATCAACATCAAAATCGTAGTAGAAGCCGTCTTTAATTACAGGACCTACGCCCAACTTTGCGTCTGGTCGAATTTCTTGAACAGCTTGAGCCATCACGTGTGTAGCGGAATGACGCATGATTGCGATGCCATCTTCACTATCAAGTGCTACTGATTCCACGGTATCGCCGTTATGAAGAGACGTGTACAAATCACGCAACTCGCCATTTAAACGCACGGCAATAATATTCTTATCTTCCGCGAAAAGTTCAACGCCAGTGAAGCTTGCATCCACCTCCTTGCGCTCATTGTTTACTGTAATGGAGATGGTATTTTCAGCCATAATTGTCCTTTTCTATCGGGGTCTTGCGTTACTAATGTGCAGACCTGGACTTGTGTGGCGTCGATAAACTTACGCGATTAAAACATAAATAAAACGCGCAAAAAACGACGTCAATCGCACGCATTTTTCACGTGCAATTCTCTGTTACTCTAGAACAACAGAGCGACTTTTTAACAATGATTTTTTGCAAAAACCAGAATAAATCTCATGTATTTTCAAAAAGATACTTTCACTAAGCTTTACAACTAAATAGAAGCATCCAGCGCAAATCGCGATAGTTCCGCCAGCAGAAAGTCTTAAAATCACAGCTAAGGCAAGTCCTAAAAGCGCTATAAAAATAGAAGACAATACGCACGCAAACACAAATTTGTTAATGGAACGCATTCTGCTCTTTAGTGCTGCTGCAGGAGCTGCGATTAAAGATACCGAAACAACAGTTCCAACAGCTGGAATAATTACCGAAACTGTAATGATTATTAGCGCAAGAACAATTCCTTGCATTAATCCGCTTCTGCCTCCTAAAGCTTTGTAATTAGTGGAGTCAAAAGAGCAGTGAATCAAATTAGCACTATTAAAACTCCACAATCCTAGTGCAAGAGCGAATGCAATAATCGCAAAAATCACGTCTGCAGGAGTGCAATTAAGCAAAGATCCTGTTAAAAAACCCTCAATTCGCAATGGAAGAGGAGCAAACCACTTGTTTAAAAAGTAGCCGCTTGCAAAACCAACAGTAAGAGTTATTCCAGCAGATGCTTGAGAAGATATGCCCTTTAGTTTAGAAAGCACATGCATCATAAAAGACAAAACAATACAAGCCAAAGCAGCGCCAATAAAAAGACCAATAGACAAAACGTTTTGGTCAATCGTATAAACAGATGTAACTACAACTCCAATAACAGCTCCTGGAAAAGCAGCGTGAGTTATAGACTCGGTGAAGAAAATACGCTGATTAAGCAAAGCCAAGGATCCAACAAAACCGCATAATGCTCCAACAGCAATTGCCTCTACAATCGGAAGAGCAATAATTTGCCAAATACTTACCATTATTACTTTCCACCACCATCTATTGCGCTAGACTTTTTCTTTTTAGAAAACTTTTTAGAAAACACTAGTGCGTATGTAACTCTGTATAAGAATCTTAAAATCAAAACGACTACGAACATTGCGCAAATACTTAGCGCCACTGCAGCTTGCGGAGAAACTGGATGATCAAGTTCCAAGTTCATAGCGTACATGCCTAATAAAACGCCAAAAATACCAACCGCAACGCCAACAAACGCCATACGCCCAACAGTGCGAGAAACCAATCTTGCGCTAGCTCCAGGAATAACAAGGTATCCAATAACAAGAAGTACGCCAACAGCCGAAGATGCAGAAACTACAACAGACGCAATTGCAACGTTTAGCACAATATCTACAAGTAAAGTATTAACACCCATTAAAGGAGCACTAGCGCGGTCAAACACAACAACAATTTGCTTCTTCCAAGTTAGAACAAGTAATGCGATTGCAAATAAACAAATAAGCATTGCTTGAGTCATTCTATCATCTGTAACATCTAGCAAACGTCCAAACATAAGTGCTTCAAGCTGTCCAGACATATCTCCCTTTTTAAGAGATATTACGATTCCAAGCGCAAAAAATGTTGTTAAAACTGTTGCAATTATTGACTCGTTGATTTTTTGAGACCTAGATGCCCACACAAGAGCGGCAACCAGAAAAATTGCGCAAATCGAAGCTCCTGGAATAATTTGCCCAATTCCACCATATAACGCTCCGACTACGATTCCAGGAAAAATCCCGTGAACCAAAGCCTCCGCATTAAACTCGGCGCATCTTAAGTTAACAAACACGCCAACTATTCCGCTAGCAATCGCAAGAACAATAAGAAGACAGAAAGGTCTGAAAATGTATGGAGCGGATGCAATAAAGTCAAATCCTGGTATAGGCTCGAGGATTTTGCGCAAAGACTCAACCAATTCAGCTAGCATTGGATTCGTCTCCTAAAGCAGTGCCCGAAATACTTGAATCACTAAAAGTGCTTGTGACACTCGCCGCATTTAACGAATCATCTTTGTTTGCTAATTGATTCAAAGTAATACCCGCACTTGCAGCTGGCATACTTCCACCATAAGCCAAAGATATGTTTTCTTTAGTCATGACTTTTCTAAGAGGCCCAAAAGCTACTTGACGACCAGCCAAAAGCAAGGCTTTTTCGCAAATCGCGTCCGCGATTACCAAGTCGTGAGTAGAGACAACAAACGAAATCCCATCTTCTTTTGCGGACTTCATAATATTGAGCAGTTCTTTTCGATTCGGCTCGTCTAATCCGTTAAAAGGCTCGTCTAAAAGAATTAACGTAGGGCGCGCAACAATAGCTCTAGCAAGCAATATTCGCTGGCGCTGACCTCCAGAAAGATCACCAAATCGCACATCTGCTCTATTTAGCAAACCAACATGATTAAGAGCGTCCTCAACAGATTTTTTCTGGCTTTTTTTAAGCAAACCAAGGAATCCAGTTTGCCTGCTTAAGCCCATTGCTACAACCTGACGAGCGGTGATTGGAAAAGTCAAATCCAAATCAACTTGTTGAGGAACGTAGCCTATAGAAACCGTTTTTGGCATTGTTAAGCTTCCATGGCTTACTCGCACAATACCAATAATCGCCTGCAAAAACGTTGTTTTTCCAGAACCATTAGGTCCTATTAAAGCTAAAGCCTCTCCAGCTTCTACACTTCCGTTAAGCCCAGTCACAACAGTTTTATAACCGTATGCTAGGTCGCAATCTTTCATTGCTAGGACGCTCTTATTCACTATAAATTAACCTTCTTGTAACTACTTTTGTAGTGATTTATTATTTTCAGCTACTTATATAGCCACCTATTAACTACTTTTTCAAAGCAGTTTTTACAGATTCTGGAAGGTCTGGAACTTTGCCATCCCAAGCCTTAACAAGAGTCTGAACATTGTGGACAATGGAACCAATATAGGTCTCGCCAGCAGAGCCAACAGGACCAAGGGAATCGCCATAAAGCGCATCGTCGCCAATAATCGCCTTTACGCCTGCAGCAGCAGCCACAGCCTTAATAGACTTTGAATTGTTGGAATTTTCGGCAAAGATTGCTACGGCACCAGACTTTTTAACAGCTTCTGCAGCCTCCTTAATATGGTCTGCAGTTGCATCCTGCTGACTGTTGAAGTCAGAAAGAGCTGCGCCAATAAACTTAACATTGTAGTCGCGTGAGAAGTATCCGAATGCGTCGTGCGAAGTAAACAGAACGCGATGTTCCTGCGGCACGCTGTTCAAAGCTTCAGTTGCCCAAGAGTCTAAATCAGTAAGAGACTTAACGAACTTTTCAACATGCTCATCGAAGATTGACTTGCTTTCTGGAAGAGCTTTGCCAAGGAAGTTACCAATATTCTTGACTTGAATCATAGTATTCTTGGTGCTAGTCCAAATATGTGGATCATACTGGAATTCTGGCTCTTTCTCGCCTTCTTCTGGTGGGAATGGCCATTTTTCAGCATGAACCTTTTCAACACCGCGGTCAATCTTGTAAGGAAGATTCTTTTCTTTAGCAGCTTCTGCCTTTGAATCCTTGATTTCGTCTGCGGTAAGAATGCCCGAAGTTACTCCCATCGTGCCCTTAAATCCAGTAGCTTTTACAGCCTGATCTAAGAAGTGCTCAAGATCTACTCCAGAAACAAGCATTAAATCTGCTTTAGAAAGCGCTTTGGATTGCGCTGGAGTCATCTCATGCTCGTGTGCAGACGCGTTTGGCGCGAGTAAGCATGTAAGGTTGATTGTTGACTTTGCTTTGTCTTGAGGCGCGCCAATCACAGACTTTTTGCCTTGAGAATCGGTTTTATTAAGGCTTAATCCAGATTTTGCATCTGCAGTGGATGCGATTTGAGTTACATAATCGCAGATTTGAGTGGTGGTTGCAACTACGTTTACTTGATTACCGTTAGTCTTTTGATCTGCTGTCTTAGCTGTTGATCCACATGCGCACAAGCCAACAGTTAGCAAAGCGGCGGTGGCTGCGGTGGCAAAAATTCGTGCAGTTTTCACTATTTTCCTTTCCGGAATCTATGAATTCACATTATTGCAAGTCTTGTAATCTGTTTAAAAAGCGTTTTCACTTTCTCCATTATTTTTAATTAGGAAAGATTATCGTTAGCAATAACGTTTAAAAGCATAGAAAAAATATGATGGATGGTCAATGAAATTTTGAAAATTTATTATATTTTTTCAAAAGTGGCGTGTCGCAAATTTTTTGTCTGATATAATTGCGATTTTTCTTGCGTTATATAAATAAATGGTGTATATAGCGAATGCAATGTGACAAATAACAAAACCACAAATAACAAAACCACAAATAACAATCCCAGATATTCACTACAATCGTAAGCATGAGTGAACTTCTAAACATAGAAGCAAAAGATGTAAGCAAATGTCTAAAAAAGCCTAAGCCTTTTTACAATAAATACTCGCGTGGGGTTCTAGGATTAGTCACAGGTTCTAATGAGTATCCTGGAGCTGCAATATTAAGCGCGAGTGCTGCGTCACACGCAAATATTGGAATGGTTCGTTATGCCGGTCCTCTTCGCGCACAAAACTTAGTATTACAAACATCTCCAGAAGTAGTAGCCTCGGAACAATTGACTGGAAAAATCGACGCTATAACAGTTGGATCTGGAATACCAGATGCGGATCATTGCAATACTGAAGCTAGCGCAAATCAAAGAAAATACATTGCGAGCATTCTTGCGCAATATGCGAAAGAAAATAATAATTCGAAAGAACAATCAATAAGTCAAAAAGATAATCTTCCACCAATATGCGTAGATGCTGGAGCGTTAGATTTACTGCCAAAACAGGTTTGCACAAAAGTAGTTCTCACTCCACACGCAGGAGAATTAAGCTCACTTTTTACTAGATACGACTTGAATATAAGCGCACAACAAATATATAGCAATCCAACACACTACGCTCAAGAAGCAGCCGATCTTACTGGAGCAACTGTGCTAGTTAAAGGCGCAACAACAGCAGTTGCATCACCATCAGAACTACACTCTCCCATTTATATTGCAAAATGCGCTCCATCTTGGCTTGCAACCGCAGGTTCAGGAGATGTACTAGCAGGAATTCTAGGAGCATTATTAGCGCAACGCGAAAGAAAAGAAAATAATGAAAATTGTGCAGAAAATTGTACAGAAAACTACGCGAATTACGCAGAAAACGAAAACTATGCTTTTATTGCAGCGAGCGCAGCTGTAATCCACGGAATTTCAGCATCATTAGCATCTAAAATCAACAGCGAAAACAATTACACTCAATTGGCGCAAGACATAGTGGAATCAAATGATGCTTCAACTTCAGATCACCCAATTGTAGCAAGCGATATTATTAATGCGCTGCCTTACATTATTGGTCTTTTAATGAATCTTAATTAGTGAAAGAAGAAAAAATGAAAAACACAAATATCAACACAAATGAAAATGTAGAATCTGTTGAAATTCACGACGTAATGTTTGATTATTGCAAGGTCTTACTCGAGTGGAATTGCAGGAATTGTTTACAAAAACAGTTCCCGGATTTAGTAGACACTATTTGTCCTAATGGCACTTTTGGAAAAGACGATTTGGCTGGATTCTATGAGTTTGAAGACCGCATGGACGGCGGCGAACTACTAAAAGACCTTTTGCCAGAATATGAAAGGCGCTTTGGCAAGGAGCTTAGTAACGCTTTTCAATGGTATTGCGCACACTATGACCAAGTTCTTACGCAAATGATGCCTGGAATGGTTGATTTATTGCACGATTTGCGCAAAGCTGGCTACGGAGTTTGGGGATTGACTAACTGGTCTAAAGAAACTTTCCCACTCGCATTGCGTAAATTCCCAGAATTGAACACGCTTTTACAAGGTACGATTATTTCTGGCGTTGAAAAATTGCATAAGCCACAGCCAGAGATTTTTGAACTTGCTATGAACAGATTTGGATTGAAACCGCAAACAACTGTTTTCTTCGACGATAAGCCAGTAAATATTGATGGCGCGCATAATGTTGGTATGCATGGGTTTGTTTTTACTACTACCGAACAAGCTCGCAAAGATTTGGCATCGCTGGGCGTTAGATTATAAGCACTAAGCCAAAGTCGCAAGATTATAGGTGTTAGTTTATAGTTGTTATAGTTGTAATAGTTGGAAATAGTCAAGTATAAATCCCAAAATCGGAAGGCTCTTAATAATGACGCTGCTGCAATTAAAGTACATTGTGAAAATCGTAGAGTGCGGATCTATGAACGAAGCTTCGCATGAACTTTATGTTTCACAGCCAGCGTTAAGCTCTTCCGTAAAAGAATTGGAACGAGAGCTTGGAATTGAGATTTTTACAAGGTCTTCCCAAGGAATTGCATTAACTGTTGACGGAGCTGAGTTTTTAACATACGCACGACAAGTTTTAGACCAGGCAGATTTGCTTGAAGAGCGCTACAACAGTACTAAGCCTAGAAAACAGCTTTGCAGCGTTGCAACTCAGCACTACATGTTTGCTGTTGAAGCTTTTGTAGACATGATTCGCAGCATTGATTCTAACGAGTACGAGTTTTCACTAAGGGAGACACGTACAAAAAATATTATTAATCAAGTGACTTCAATGCGCGCAGACCTTGGCTTGCTTTATCTTTCCGACTACAACAAAGACGTTATTGGAAAAATGCTTCGAGAAAAGCATCTTGAATTCCATCCACTTTTCCGCGCTAAATTGCATGTGTTTATTTCTAGAAACAATCCACTTGCGAGCCATAAAAAACTCACTTTGGAGGATTTGCGACCATATCCGTTTATTCAGTATGAGCAGGGTGAGGATGGTAGCTTCTTCTTTACAGAGGAAGCGGTATGGCCTCAACATCCGCCTAAAAAGATTAATGTTACTGATCGCGCAACCATTTTGAACTTTATTATTGGTCTTAATGGTTTTACGATTTGCACTGGAATCGACAATGGCGACTTGAATAACGAGAAAATCGTGACCATTCCGCTGGATTGCGAAGAAACCATGCTTGTTGGGTGGATTAAGAATGAGCGCACGAATCTTTCTCCTGCAGCGCTTGCGTATCTTTCTCAACTCGAATCTGTGTTAATTAAACACGGATATCAAGTAATAAGTAGAGCTAAATAGTAGAACTGAGCAGCATAACCGAGCAGCATAACTGCGAGATTTTGGGAATTACACTATTCAGCACCGTTACATTATCCAATACTATTTTTGTGCATAACTCAAAAATAGTGTTTAATTTTGACGCTACGCTTATTCTTAAATCAACCTATACGCGAAAAATGTATTAACAAAATGCTGACTAATACCGAGACATACCAGTAGATACAAAAAATGCGGTATATCATACCGCGAAACTGAACAATATTGTGGGTGATATAGGAATCGAACCTATGACCCCTTCCGTGTGAAGGAAGTGCGCTAGCCGCTGCGCCAATCACCCAAAATTTTTTTAATTATGCGTGAAAGGCAATCCTTTCGAGTGGGCGATACAAGGTTCGAACTTGTGACCCCTTCCGTGTCAGGGAAGTGCGCTACCACTGCGCCAACCGCCCAGGTTGTTTATTAAGCTAACCCGCTTAATCGAGGTGGGTACGAGAGTCGAACTCATCTATACGGCTTTGCAGGCCGCTGCCTAACCGCTTGGCTAACCCACCGTAAGGTCGAATAACTCACCGGACCTAGAGCGGACAACGGGACTCGAACCCGCGGTCTCAACCTTGGCAAGGTTGCGCTTTACCAACTAAGCTATGTCCGCAATGCTCTCACACTGACAACTGCCAGCGCCGAAGCACGAGTAACTACTATACCCGAAATATTCTCAAATGCAAGCTTTGCGTCTTTTGGCGTGTCGCTTGGTGCGCTCAAGCAGGTTGTCTCGCCCCGCGTATGCTGGAAAGACATAAATTCGAATCCCATTAAGCCCGCGATATAGTAAAAATGGCTTGTTTTCAACGTTTTTGACAAGCGTTAACAGGTGACGACACACCTAAAACATATGGTTACGAGCAGTTATCGCGAATAGAAACGCTCAACAATTAGCTTCAACACGCTTACTACCATTATACCATTTCGCAAAGGTCAAGGGTATAAAGAATTGCCCCCCGCGTAAAACGAGGGGCAATATATCTACTATTTGTTTCTGCTAGTTGCATCTTCTATATTTGCACTGCGATTAGTAGGCTCTGCATTATCACCAAGAATCGCCGCGTGCTTACCAGCTTGTAATTGCGCTTCGTTTTTCAGCGCATCGTTAAAGTTCAAAAACACTTTGAAAATGCCACTATGCACAAGCTCCGGGTTTAATGCTACGGCATTTTCGAGTACGTTCACTATTTCTGCAAAAATAATATACAAGCATACGGGCGCAATTAAAGGCACCGTGAAACCGAGACTCACATACTGTTGCGCGTGTTCTAGTAGGAAAGCTAACGCGATTACTACAACATAACCTGATTTATGGTATAAACCCGAACGCATTTTACTACTAGAAACAGTTCGAGTTGCGAATGCTTTCATCAGCCCAGTAACATAATCTAAAGTTATTAAAATAGCTGTGAGTCCAATAATAATTACTTCTTGTTTTGTCATATTTTTTCTTCTCCTTATTTATTTTGATTGATTATCTTTTGTTATACACGCGCCATTGATGTGCGTGTAACATTTTTTACCGTCGCCGTCCCAATAGATGCTTCCGTCGGGTTTGACGATGAGGATTCCTGTACCGTCTCCGGATAAGCGGATGGTTGCGTTGCTTATAGGTCGAAACCCGTCTGGCATGTGTTCTAATGCTTTAACCCACGAGCCGCCGGATTTTATCCATCCGCTGCCGTTTACGGTTACAATGCTTCCTGCGCGCGCTATTCGCATTACTTGCCCGTCGTTTTCACCCCATGGAACGTGCATTGTGATGCTACTGATATCGCCGTCATGCTCTGTAGGTGTTATTGATGGTTTAGATGCAGGTTTAGGTGTTTGCGTGGTTGGCGCTTGTGTGCCATGAGTCATACTGTCGTCCCCTTGTTGAACGCGCAACTGAAATCTTTAGACGTTTCGGACTGTTTAGTTTCCTGCTTAGAGTTTTCAGCTTCTTTAGTAGAATCATTTTCCTCTGCTTGCTGAGAATCAGTATCAGACTGTTCGCCGCCGCCAACCGCGTCCGTATTGGCAATAAAGCGAATGTAGAATGGTACTTTTCTGTTCATTTGTTCTCCTTAGTTAGTCGCGCAATTAGCAACGCGGTGCGCGGTGTCCGCGAAAAATAGAAAAGCCACACAATCGTGTGGCTAACAGTATGCTATGTTTTGCGCTAGTTTATAGCGTAAACTCGTTAGTGTCATTTAAGTATTCTTTAAGTTCTCGCTCAAATTCTTCTTGTTTAGCACGATAAACTTTCGTGCAATCAGCACATAAGTGCTGATTGTTCCCAACGCTTATCCAGCCTTTAAGTGGCGAATTCCCTCCCCAGTCAGATCCTAGTGTTGGTTCTGCTTTTAGAAGCACCGCAGTTAGTGCAACGGTATCTAGTAGTACCAGAATTGGCGTGACCATTCTTGCTCATTTTATGATGACAGTTATCGCATAGTGGGTTATTCATACAAATGAAGAATAATCTACATTCGATATGCTACGAGCCTTACTGCTATAAGGGTTATGAGCTTATTTTTTACACACTTTTTGTCCGGGTGGCGAATGTGCAGAAAACAGATTCGATTACCGCAAAACGCTTGTATTGCAATACATGAGACATGATTTCTTACACACTTTTTGGCCTATAACCCTAGTTGTGTCATGATATGGGTATTAAAAAAGCGGCTTTAATGCCGCTTATCGTGTCTATATATAGTCTTATTGCTATTGCTTTTAGCATACCATATTGCTGTACTAAAATACTGTTTTCATATAGAATAAAGGTACAATATGAACTATAATAGTAGGTGTTGGAGGAAGTGCGTAATATCAACGTTTTCAAGAAATATTATACGACACGCCAATATAGAACAAAGGTACAATATGACTGAACAAGGTTTCCAAGCTAAGAAAGGCGCGCCTGTATATTTAACGACTCGCGATGTGGCTGTGTTGCTGGATTTGAAAAAGCGCGCTGTTGCGCAATATTTATTTGTGACGCGTAAGCATTATCGTGACGGTTGCGTTAAGCCGTTTGATTTGCCGCTTCCTGACGCGTTGGCTGGTTTTAATCTTCGTGCGCCATTGTGGTGTTATGAGACTATCCGCGATTGGGCTGCGCGCCGTCCGCAAGCGCCTGTTGAACTGCCTAAGAGTGAGGAGGATGGCTTGGCGTTGCTGCGTGAATATAGCGAGGTCGCTAAGGATTAATATTTTTTGTTCACCCCCTTGCTTATGTTCTCACATTGTGGTAGTATTTTAGTTATGAAAGGAGGTGAACATGGAAACCAAAGATTGGGTAGCACTCGCGCTTAACGCTCTAACTATCGTTATTATGATTTGGTTAGATTTGCGACACGACAATAAGCGTAAGTAAAAAACTGGGGTTCCAACCAGACTTATTGGCTAGAACCCCTAGTCCTCAATCTTCCCATACGATTATGAGTAAAACAAGAGTATTAGGCATTATTTCAGCTGTTTGTGCTATTACAGCGGCAACAAACGTTGTCCTACAGGTACCATTCGCTGGTATAGGGTTCACTTTAGCCGCTGGCATAGCTGGCTTATCTGCTGGCTTAACGGGTAGTAGTAAAGAAAAATAAAGGAGCATATTATGCTAGATGAGAACGGTCAAACTGTGCTCGTATCACTGCATGATATTGCGCGTCTTCTTGGTGTCAGTTATGAGTCTATGCGCCAGTATTTAGTGCGCTCTAGGCGTGCAGCCTTAGAAGGTCAAGATGTGAGTATCCTCCGCGGTTTAATGCCACTGCCAACGCACTCGGTTGGCATATTAACGACAAAGCCCGCGTGGGATTATGACATGATCCGTAATTGGGCAGCACTGAGACCGCATCGCCCTGTAGAGTTGCCGCCATCATGGCACGCGCTACAAGCGGCGGTTAGTAAAGCGGCTAAAGCCGAGTCAAGCAGCCAACAGTAAAAAATAAGGGGTAGGCAAGTTTTTTATTTGCCTACCCTATTGTTAAAGACAATCAGCGCACTGTTGACGATAGCGCGCAATATTTTCATAGTGTTTCGCACCATGTACGGTTGTAACGCGTCTAAACTATCGCGGAACTCGTTTACCATTTGCGTGCTTAATTCTGCGAGCGCAATCTCGCCGAGCACTGGCTTAATGTGAGGATCACCCCCGCACACGCGGGAAACTCTATCAAAAGTGATTATACATCAACAACATCATTATTTTGATTCCTTAATCTAGTTGCGTATCCAGTTAAGCCAGTCTGTAATGAAAATCCTAGATTGTTTAGAGTGTTATAAACTTTACGAACATTATGCTTATTAGAAATTACATCAATCAATAAATCAGCATCCAAAGTAGGACGTGCTGTAATTTCATTCATTATTGCATGCAACTGAACCATAAGTCCGCCAGTTAAGAGCCATAGTGAACTATCACACGATTTAGATAGTGCATATATCGTGCTCCACGGATGTGCACTGCTAGAAACTTCAACTGTAGGTGTAGATACACTTATGTCAATCATAAAATTCCCCTCAAAACTCCCAAATATTATTTTTTAAATTTTAGCAAAAGGCATAATTTTTATTCTTTTATTGCATGATTATATTTAGTGATTATATTTAGTGATTATATTTAGTGATTATATTTAGTGATTATATTTAGTGATTATATTTAGTGATTATATTTAGCAAGCAATTCCGCAAGCTTGTTTAATCCTGCTTGGCGCTCGCGAACATCAATAGATTCAGACAAATCTGCAGCACACACAGCGATTGGCATAAAGGATTTTGCCAGCGTTTCTTGTGTGCATTCAGTAATATGCAAAGACATATTTTGGTGAATAAAATCGAAAACTTTAGAATCTTCAATAACACGAAGTTTAACGTTGGCTATTGAACTACTTACACCATCTTCACTATTCTTAAGATGAAATTTATTTACCAAATCTTCTAAATTATTACTGATTATATATCCTTCTATTTTGTCAGTTTGCGTAAGCTGGAATTGTGAGTGCATATTTCCAGTTGCAGCAGAAAGTATTAAGTGGTCCGAAAGTTCTGCTAAACGCGATTTTCTACACCAATACTCCATTGTTTTCGCGCGATTTTTAGATCTATTAACCATCTCTTGTGGAGTAATTGAACGCAAATATGCTTCTATACGATACTTCTGTTGCCTATTGATCCTGATATGTACCCCTTTTTCTGGACTGTTAGTGAAAAAAGGGGGTATTTAATGCCAACTAGTAAATATAGTTACGAGTTCAAAAAGAAGTGTGTTGAACTATACCGTCAAAACCTAGAATTACCAACACCTAATACTATTAGTAGAAATAATTTCCGCGGTATTGTCTCATACTGGTCGTGTCTAGTAGAAGCTAAAGGGCTTGAAGTACTTAAACCACGTATTAAAAAACATCGGTATTGGGATCCCAAGGAAGAGCTTTGCTTGGTTAATCAAGTTCTCTCTGGGAGCAGTATGAGACAGGTAGCAATTAAGAACGGGTTACTAGAAGGACAATTAAGAAGATGGGTACAAATATATGAAACGGAAGGTTATAGTGGTTTAGTAAAACATACTCGTAAAAAACCAGTAAAAGAGACTTGTATGAGTCGTAAAAACACAAAAAATTCCCAGCCTTTAACCGTGAGCGAGCGTGAAGAACTTAAGTTTCTTCGTGAAAAAAACGAGTATCTTAAAGCAGAAAATGCAATACTAAAAAAACTAGATGCCTTGAGGAGGGCAAAGAAAGCTGCTCTACTCAAGGCGAAAAAGCAGAATCAGTAAAAGAACTAGTTTGTCAAGGATATAAGCTGAAACATCTTCTTCATACTATAAGAATGTCGAAGTCTACTTACTATTTCGAGTTAAGCAAAATAAATGTGGTAGGACTACGCAATAAAACCTTAATGAGTATTATTCAAGAAATATTTACTCACCATAAAGGCAGGTATGGTGTTAGAAGAGTATATGGTGAGCTAGTAAACCGTGGGATTAACGTTAATCACAAGCGTGTTCAACGTTTAATGCACATCATGCGACTGGTTGGGAAACGTCCAAAGGAAAAATATCACTCATACTTGGGTGAGGTTGGTAGAGTCGCAGCTAATGTTATTAACCGTGATTTTTCTACTACTGCTCCTTTACAGAAGTGGACTACTGATGTTTCACAGTTTACTTTCCAGTGGGGTAAGTGTTATCTTTCGCCAATACTTGATATGCATACGAATGAGATTATTGCTTATGATTTATCGTTGCACCCTAATTTAGGTCAGGTAAAACGCATGTTAGATAAGGCTTTTAAACGTTTCCGAATGGTTGAAGGGCTTGTGTTTCATTCTGATCAGGGTTGGCAGTATAGGCATGCTTATTTTAGGAGTGTTTTGAAGGCACATGGGATTATTCAGTCTATGAGTCGTAAAGGTAATTGTTATGATAATGGGATTATGGAATCGTTTTTTGGTAGGCTTAAGAACGAGATGTATTACGGGCATGAGCATGAGTATGCTTCGTTTACTGAGTTTGCTAGAGCGTTAAAAGAATATATTTATTATTACAATAATGAGAGGATTCAGAAGAAGACTGGGTGGATGCCTCCTGTTAAATACAGGGAAGCATCCACGCGGGCGATATGATTAAGTAAAAGGGATATGTGTCCAGAAAAAGGGGTACATATCATCCACGAAACTTCACAACCGCTAAGCATAAACAATGCTGCAAAAGCTAATGACGGAGCATATGCCCTACCGCTTTTAGAGTTTTGTTGTTTATAACGATTTACAGAATCTAATGAAATTAAAATCTTCCTACTTCCAAATGCGTATGTTGTTAGTAAATGATTAGAGCATAATGCGCTAACTCTTTGAGCGCTAACTGCTAGCTTGGCTGCAGCTTCCTCACGCGTAAGAAGAGTATCATTCACAAAAATAGACATAACACGAGTGTATCAAAATTGTTGCATTAAGGAAACAGTTTTGATACACTAGGTTGGTCTGTTATTAAATAATTTGTGAGTTAATTGATAATGGCAAAATATTGGTTACTAAAGCGCAGTGTGCTAGAGCTCAATATATTTATCATTTTGCTAAGTTAATTTCAGATTTCCACTTTTCTATGAGTTGCAATCCTTCTCGCTCATACGCATGATTAAAGTCATCATTACTATTTTCATAATTCAGCACAAACGACGCTAATATTATTTGCTCTTCTTTAGTAAATTCATCTAAATGATTTTTAGCGTAATCTTTAATTTCATTGTAAAGATCTTCTCTAGAAATATAAGTTGAGTAACTTTTTAAATCAATATCCCATCCATAATAATTCGAGTCACTGAAGAAATATGCTTTAGTGCATATAAATTTAAGCTTACTGACTCTATCATTAAATAGTTTTTTAACATAATTTTCAGCTCCTTCTTTATCAAGATCTTCCCACAAATAAAATACTATGTTAAATACTCGCATATTTATCATATTTTCAGATTTTGCAATGAGTTTAATTTTATCAATATAAATTTTTTCGAGATATTCTAAATGCTTTAAGCTAACGAATTGCAAATCCGTACGTTCGGTTTTATTACCAAATCTCCCAAATGCCATTTCTTCTTGATTAAGAATATCTGCAATAAGTCCAATATTAGATTTATTAGAATTTTTAAGAATAGAATAAATTATTTCATAACGTTTACATTCAGAGTCTATTGTTTTAATAAAACAGAGTACAAATTTAAGTACTGAATCAGAAATATTATTTATCTTATTTCTTTCTGTTACTTTATTTACAAATTCTCCATACAAATTTACAAGCGTAAATGCAACGAACTTAAAACGCTCATAATGTTCTTTGTCAAACAATGACTCCATGTTTCTTAACAAATAGTCAAGGCTGCCTTGTGAATTAATATTTTTAACAGTACTAATTAAAAGATTTTCATCATATTTATACAAGCAATCATAAATTTTCTCTCTTGAAACCTTAATTCTATTTATATCGAACATAAAATATAAATCGAATTTTTCAACAGATGCGATGCGATTATCTCTTAAAAGTTGCAAATCATCTGTATGAGAATATTCGCCAATGTAATGAATCGACCTAGCAAATGGAGGAAACATCAATATAAGCATTCGCATAGATGATTCTGAATTTAATCCTAACTGTTTGAATTCATTTTTATAGTATTCATAAGTTCTTTTTTCATATTTTCTTAAATCGTCATATGATTGTGGTCCACATACATAGATTGCATTATCAATAATCCATTCATATAATTTAGGCTCGAAAATTTCTATAGCAGTAATAGCTAATAAATCAACAAATGATGTTTCCTTCCATAAAGCGCCATATTTGAATTGGAACGCGTTAAGTAATCTATTAATATCTCTCATATTTTTAATATAAGGATTTACGCAATATTCAAGTACTTTTTCAAAATAATTATTGTTTTCAAATTCTTCTTCACAATCATTTTTGTGTATAAATTTACTGAGTCTACCTTTTAGTATTTCAGGCAATAGTGATCTATCAATTTCAGGAACTTCAAAAGAAACTTGAACAATTTTCTTTAAATACTCATCTCCATCAATATTGTGATATTCAGACAAAGCATTGCAAACAATTTCCCTATCCATAGTAAGAACATAAATGATGTTAGGAAAATCGCCTACTTGTTTCACCAATTGGAAAATGTCTTTAATCTGAGGAGTAGTCAATCTATCTATATCATCAATAAAAACAATAATTTTGTGGTTAAAATCTTCTAGCGCCTTACACAGTTTCTCTTTAGCTTCATACAAACTAGGAGCTTGCATCAATTTAGCTCCTTTTGATTTGGAAATAGTTTTTAATATAGGAGCAATTGCAGGCCCAGCTACTGGAATAAATGATAAAACGTCAATAATATCGGAATATTGACTTATAGCCTTTCCCATTTTTTCTTTATTCTCTTCGTCTTTAGCTACACCTAATTTATTCTTCAATTCATAAAAGAACAAACTGATTAAATTGTTCTTGTCGGAATAATTCCATGGTGAGAATTTGATAATTATTGGATTATGATTTTGATCTTCTTCAGTTTTTTGTGAAGTAAAAATTTTTTTGATTCTTTTGTATACTCTTGAATACCATTTTTCATTCTCTATTTTTTGGGCTTCGACTACTGGAATCTCGGATATTGCCATGTTAATAATAGATGTCTTGCCACTACCCCACTTTCCATACAAACCGATTACAAGACCATCTTTGCTATCATATTCGCAAATCGATTTTCCAAATTGTTTCGCAAAATCAGATCTTCCCAATAAATCTTCATCAGCTTTTTCAATAGGTTTATCTGCGACGTAACTCATATACTTTCTCCCTACTTTTGCAATTGCAGTATTTCGTATAATAATTTATATTCTAATTATTTATGCAAATTATTCTTTAGCTAATCCTTACAATATTAGGTATTTTAAAAAATTGAGTTATAAGGTTATAAACACAAAAATTTGAAAATACTATTAAATAAAATACAAACTGGCATACAGAGTATTGATGGTTGAAAATCAAAAAAATAAAGGAGCCCACACAACGCCTAAGGCGAGTAAATCAACCGACGGAATGAAACCGACTTTCAACGCAGGAAGACTCCTATAAAGGATATTAGTAAATATTGCATTATTACACAACATTGATCTTGTTTGTATACCAAATCTAATTTACAAAGTTAGTGTGAAGATGTATCAAAATTGTTGCGTTAAGGAAACAGTTTTGATACACAGGTGCGTAATATTCTCAAAAGAAATTATCGATTGCTGTATTGGTTTATAGTACTAAAACTGCAAACAATAAATTGTAGTAATTTACATTTGTATATTAAAATATTCTCATTAAAAGTAGAAACTTAGTTGGAGATTAAGAGATTATGGAAGATAAAAGCCTTGATTTAACTAAACCCATTCTTGGTTTTTTGAAGACAGAGAATAATGATTCCTCTGAAACTGTAGTTATGTTACATGATAACGGACTGAAATTTGAACTGTCTGTATTATTCAAAGAGCTTAGTGGTCAAATTTTTAGGTGGTTTTTAGGAAATAGCGTTATATATGTAAACTCTGATGCAGGAGATGAAATAATAAATAGATTGCCTGTACCTAATATTTTGCAAGTTTTATCACCAAGTAAAACATATACATTAGTTGGATGTAGATATGTAAAATCATCTACGAATGTAATGCGTCAAATTGGAATTGGTACAATTAAATGCAACTACATAATCGTTGGTTCAAATGAAAAACAATTCGAAAAAATAACTAATTTGCGAACGAGTTGTTCCAACCTATATGATTGGTTCACCTCGGGAGGAATTAGCGTTAATAAGCTTTCTGATGATGGTGAAAGCATAAAAATAGATATTAAAAAATCTAGTAGCACAGAATTATGCAAAATAAATCCAATGCAAAATGAAAGCAATAAATCATCCATCAGTCTATCGCTTGCTATTAATCAGCATTTAAGAAAACTATCAAAAAATGGCAGTATTGTAAGCTTTACAGAAGAAGCATTTATTGAGACTCATAGTGAAACTGAATTGAATTGGGAAAAGCATATTTCAATTCATAATTGGATTTTAAATCTTATCTCTATATCTAAATTAGAGCGATGCGAATTTTCAAAAATGGAAGTAGGCGTGGAAAACAATAATACTCGCAATGATTCAACAGTAAAATGGTTCCATGTCCTTCATCATTTAAATGCTGGCACACAAAACATTTATAAAAAGCACAATAAACAATTCTTGTTTGATTTTTACGATATTAATATTTGTGGAATAGAAAAATGGTTTAAATTATTGCAAAAATATGGAAGAGCGATGGGAGTAATATCTCACTTAGCAAAAGAGCAAGATAATCTTCCAGTCGAATCTGTGAATATACTCTTAGGTGTTGCACTAGAAGATATTGGGTGGGAAATAATAAAAAGTACAGGTCGTGAAGATAGAATGAAAAAGAGAAAGGGAAAAACAATTGAGGAATTGAAATGTTTTTCTTGTGCATTAGACGCTATAAAAGACGAATTTGGCGAATATTTTCCAATAGATATCAAAGATTTTGATTGGGTAAAAGAAATGAGTGATATTTATAGGAAAAATAAACATGCGGATGCTAACAAAAATATAGAAAAAACTCCGAAAGATTATGAAAAAATGTACAGAATTAATGTTTGCTTTATAAATATTATTAGATTGTGGATTGGCAAACAGCTTGGAGTTGAGTTACCAACAATGCTTGAAAGACTTAATTTGGATATCTTTAAATACAATGAAACGTCTATATAAAAACAAGCATACCGAATCATTTTATCTTGTATAAATATTAATTTTTATGCAAGATAAAATGATGAATAGAGTAAAAAATAATTAAGATAAACCTAATTTACTTTTTAGGTACAATTTAGCCAAACTAGTGAGAATATCAAAAGGAATATTAATAATTTTATCCGAAAAATTATTTTTTATCTTTTCCCATATTTCGTTAGAGCTTATAGAATCAAGAAACTCATTGCCATGCCAGGTTATGTCCATAACGTAAGCATCTACAACGCCAACTTCGCGCTCATCGATATATACATTAATTAAATTACCTTCCCCCATTATTTTTATGTTGTAAATAATTTCTTCAAGAGAGTATTTACTACTTTTCTCAGCAATATCGCTTGCTTTAACTTCTTTATCACTTTTAGAAGCTTCAATTAAAATTTCACGAACTAAATCCATATTCCTTCTCATAACTCATTTCTCCTTTATAGATTGTTATTTAAATTTTTTACACAAATATCATACACAAAGTTATACAAGCGTATCAATCACATCTAAACCATTTAATTTATGTTCGGAATCCAGCGCGCCCCAATATATCGAATCTTTAGTAAGTTTTGATTTTAGAAATTTTAGGTTTCATAAGCCTAGTCTGTAGTGATTGGTACAGATATTTTACCTTTTGCTATTACCACGCCGTAGTATATAGCGTAGCATTCAACATAGTGTTCTCCTCGAAAAACCGTATATTCTTCTCTGGTGTTAGAGCTTGTACCATCAATAATTTGTCCTCTTATACAATTTCGTTTTTTAGCTTCTTCTCCACAGTTGCATACTTTCCATTTGAGACTATATGGTGTTGGGAGATCTGTATTTGTTATATAAAA
The DNA here is from genome assembly GCF_049244015.1 of Gardnerella sp. KA01002. Classification (NCBI taxonomy): domain Bacteria; kingdom Bacillati; phylum Actinomycetota; class Actinomycetes; order Bifidobacteriales; family Bifidobacteriaceae; genus Gardnerella; species Gardnerella sp. KA01002. The sequence goes on along the minus strand of NZ_CP058365.1, from coordinate 618,877 downwards.
TTCTAGTTTTTTGTTTGGTTTAAGCCAAATATGATTCATTATCATATCTCTTAAATTAGCTGGTCTAAATCCATCTTGTGTTACTTTGCACTCAAGATTAAGCTCATATTGTAAATCAATAGGATAAAAACTTTCGATAAACTGTTCCGTGTCATCATACGACGTAAAAAGATCCTTGGCTACTTGTTCATGGTCACTTAATGGAACAAATCTTCCAAAGACCTCCCGCCATTTCTTGTATGACTTAACTTCATCGCTTTCATCAATAGCAGCACAACAGAGATCATAGGCTTCTAAAGCTTTTACTTGAAAATTTTTCTTGACCTTTACTCTTTGATTGCTGCCTAGAGCATTCCAGGATTCTTGTTTGGGTAAATTGCTTAGATATTTAAAGAAATCTCTAATCATATAATCAGGATGATTTATAGCATTAAAATATTCATCGTTATCATTGAGAAATCTCCATGCCATAGTATCTATGAGAAGACCACCCATAATAACATCGTGTTTATTTTTCCATGCCCGAGCCAATTTGCATATTTTTCTAGCATTTCCATTAGAAGCTGTATCAAGGTCAGATATAGCCTTAATCTCATCTCGTGGTTTTGTTGTTTTCCAAGAATCGTAATACGTATCTGGATACGAAAATGAACCATCATTTTGTTCAAAGACAGGTTGCACTTCAAATTTATAATTTTCGAAATTAACTACAACAACTAGTTGATTTACTCGAATATCAGTTCGTGAATAATGAGTTACTATAGCTTGTTTTACTTTGGACAAAACCTTTGTCGTGCCATCAATTGTATGATAATCATCCCATAAGCTAGAAGGTAAAATATAAAGTAAATCCAAGTCAGAAACGCCATCTATGGCTGTACAACGTCCCCATGAACCTACCATTAACCGATTGTCTGATTCTGAATCTAAATCTCTAAATTCTCTATTAAGAGCTTTTGTAATTTCATCTCTACGGTTTCTAATTTCTTCCTTATTAGAAATCTTAAGATTGTCGAAGATTTTATCAAAAACGTCTAATGCACTCATGTAACTGATATTTCTTCCTTATTCTATTCTTCCTGGGGTTCTGTTATCAATTTCTTCTTGTGATGACTGAGGTTTTTCATTACCGTTTATAGCAGCATTAGCCTTGTTATAATCTCTGGATGTTGTTCTAGGTGCTGTTGATAGTACGTCATGTTCTTTAAGTTCTAGCTCATCTCGAATTTTACGTGCATTTTCGTCTGAAATGGCTGAAGATCCAAGATCAGAAATTAATGATTCATATCTTTCGAATAAATAGCGAATTTCAACAGCTGACTTTTGATGTTCTGCTATTTTTGCCTTAAAATCAAAAAATTCACCCGAAAAAGAAGCACCTGTTGCTAAGGTCGCGATAAGTGCTACGGCGAAATTTCCCCAAATTTCGTTTAACATAATCCCAGCAACACTTGTAATCAGTGTGCCTGTAGTCACGACAGTTAAGCCAATTGAGAATCTTTTGCGCCATCTTTCCCAAGATTCATATCTATCAGCAGCTTTTTCTTGTGTGCGATAAGTGTATAAAAGACGATCTGCGCGAGCATCAAGTAAATGGATTAGTTTGCTTTTATTTTCCATGGCATACCTCGCACTATTCCATATCTTTTATAGAGTTACGGATATGCTGCTTTTCTTCCTCGTTTAGACCATAAAAGTTGAAAAGCTGCTCATCAATTTCATTTAAAGATAAGTTCCAATTAATTGGTGAATCTTTACTTAAATCAGGAACCGGCACAAAGCGATAAGTTTGTTTTGAAGCATCCTGACTAACTTTAATTAATCTATGCAAAAAGCGAGCAAATTTGGTTTTCATGTACTTAGCTAGGAATGTTGCAGTTTCTTCAGTCAGAGACATTTGAGCACCAGCTAAAATATAGGTCTCTGAGCAGACTTCTTTTGGTAAACCAACAAATACATTTTGGTTATCATCGTTTAATTCTGTGCCAATATTATTAGCACGTGGTATGAATACCTTGTAGCAATCAATCCATTCTGGATGATTCGGTATAGATGACCTTTCAACATATCCTTTTAGCTGAGCTTTCCCATAACATAAGATAGGTTCTTGCATTTTAGAAGGTTCTTTATGGAATTGACTTGATTGTATTATTTTTCCGTCATATCCGAAGGGTTTACGGCTAGATATTTCGTTTGACAGAGGAGAAAACGTTTCATTCTCTATAAGTTTTTCTGCGATTTCTACACCTATAGAATCACGAATAAAAATACCTAGCGATAATGAATTTAGTGGGCGTATGCTAATAATATCGTTTTCCACTTTAGTATGAGTAATTATCTTAGTTTGATGCTCAGTTTGATTACACATGGACTTGTCAATCAAAAAATAGCAAACACCACCACGATTATTTGTACCAGGGAATACGGTTTCTGGGTTAATAAAATCATGAAGCTGACTTATGTGTGTATTTGCAAGCATATGCTCTCTAAATTGATCGAGTCCTTTTCCTCCTGCGTACCAACGTGTCGGGATAATAAGAGTAGCCTGATTTGTACTAAGCTGATTAGTGATTTCAACAAATTTATGGTAAATAGGGCGAGCGCTAGCTTGAGCTCCGCCATCACTTTCCTGATACGGAGGATTCCCCACAACTGCTCCAAATTCCACTTTTTCACCCCCTTGAATGTTATCTTGTAGTGTAATCTTTTCAAAATCTTTCTTCTGACTAAGAAGTTCAGTTATTCGATTATAGTCCACCTCCTCGTTATCTTTTTTAATATCGAGAAGATTGTAGCTTGTAAAGTTCTTGGCAATGCAAGCAATATTTAGTCCAAGTATTTCGTAGAAACGTCTTGTGAACTCATATGCAACGCTTGAAGTAGGAATAGCGTAGATGCTGTTTCTTATTTCGTCAAGCGTAAAGCCTAATGCCTGTAGACGTTTTACGAGTGCTACTGTATATTCTCCTGCCTTTGATGCAATATCAAGTAATTTTTCACCTGATTTAATGATGTTGCGCAATTGGTCTTCGGAAAGCATCGCCACCATTTCATCAGCCACTTTTATTGGAGTTATGATTTCAGAAGCAGACATACGGCTAAATTTAGCAAGTGAAGTTACAGCACGATCAAGGGGTTGCAAGTTTTCGTCAGTGGCAAGTGTAGATATATTTTGGATTTTATAATCTAAAGCACTGAGCTTAAAAGCATTGAGTGAATTTCGCAAAACCTCGATATCATCCGTATTGATACCTAAGTTGTGAGCAAGTCTATGATTTTTACCTTGACGCAAATTTTCTAAAATATCATCAAGCGATTTTACAGGTTCATAACAAAGGAATGAGAAGAATAATATTCGCTGATAATAAGTTCGAATCTTATTTTCTAAATCTTTGATTCTCTCATTATTAACGTTCAACGTATATTGGTCAAATTCTGATTGTTTAGATTTATTATCTTGCTTCGACTGCTGTTCGTCATCCAAATCCTCATATTCAACATCAAAATCCTGACCATCTGTTTCACTTTCATTGGCTTCCAGAGTTAAGCCTGCCTTAGAGCCAAATGGATTTTGCGCTTCAATTACATCCCGCATATGCTCGTTATTTAGGATAGAGAGATCTATCGGTAAATCCATTACCTCGTCGCTAATTGAACGAGAATTGTTGTAATGACTAACCTCTTTTAAGATATCAGTAGCTTGCACCTGTTCCAGGCGATTATGATTCATCGTAATAACTGGCGATATACGAAGCTCATCAGCAATACGCTTGTCAAGCAATGAATTACCATTCTTTTCAGTATTAGCATTGTAAATCAAAGATTTTTGCTCCTGCATAGTAAAAAGACGATGTGGATCAAAATCTACCAGCAGAGTTTGCGGTTTTAGGCACTCTTTGATAACTTTTGTGCCGTCACTTAGTTCACGAACATATTGGTTTTGTAAGCGAAATATCGCTTGATCGTATTCTTGCGGACTAGATGTGTCTTTTAGATAAATCATCGTATCCCATTGCTCAACAGTTGAGCCCGTAAGCATTCTATTCACTGTTAAAGTGAGTGTCTTTTTACCTTCTGATTCAAGTTTTGCAATACGATTTTTAATATCGGTTGGCGTGTGGAAATGGTGTTGTGCATCTACGCCCGAAATATTTAAAATCTCATACTCACCGAGATTCTTAAATTCTAAAGCATGATCTGAAATTAGCTTTTCCATTGCATCGCAAGAAGCACAATATGGCAAAACCATTACCATATGCCTGCACATTTGACCTTGCTTAATTTTATCGTAGTCTAAAAATCCTAAAAGTTTTGAGTCACTAGAAGTACCATCAATAATTTTTAGAAGGTCCAAAACTTCATCTTCGTGTACAAATTTTTGATGCGCATTTGTTTTTGTATCTTTCTTAATGGATTGCGGCTTAAAGAGAGCAGATAAAGCAAGACTTACACCATGCTTTTTCAGCTCGTTCATTTTTTCTATAGCTCGCTCGCTTGGGTGAAAAGCAAAACGAATCATTTGAGGAAAACCAAAATAAGGGTTGTCCCATTCCTCAACATCATCCTTATATAAGTTTTCAGCATCCCAAGCTGCCTGTTCGTGAGCGATATCTGTAAATTGAACAAAAGAAATAATATCTTCTGGTTCAAATTCTGATCCCATTAAAATTCGATAAGGTGTGCCGGAGAGATGCAACCGCACTTTAGCCTTTAATTCCTTGATTTGCTTATTGGCATCTTCCAGATCTATTTGGTCATCTTCCTGCTTATCAAGAAACTTAATATTTTCTTTTAGGTCTTTTTTCTCGTCTGTTTGCACATTGCGCAAAATTTCGCCATAACTTTGAGCGCGAGCGCCAAAATGTGTTTCATCAACAATTAATAAGTCAATTTTATTTTCAAAGACTTGTGCATGTTTTGCCTTAATCTCAGTGCCTTGTAAGTCTTGTAATGTTAGGAAAATGACTGCCGTTTCATCTTTGGCATGAATATCTGAAATTGCGTTATCGTTCTCTAATAATTCTTTTGAAGTTAAAAAGTTGTAGTCTTCAAAATTGCCGGGTTGTTCTACGTTCTTCTTCCATTCTTCACGAACGTCTGCTTTAGCAGAAACAATAAGCACAGTCTTTGCATTTATGGCTTTGGCGCATGCAAGTGACGTGAATGATTTGCCAAATCGCATAACAGCATACATTAAAAGATTTGTACGCCCCAAGTTCACTGCTTTTATAAAATTATCAACTGCTTCTTGTTGATTTGGGCGTAGTGTCCACTTTGCTCCTCGCTCATAGTGTACTGTAACAGCCAATCGTTTATTGGAATCATAGTATGCATATGTAGAGTTTTTTAATTTATATTGCTCGCATATATCGTTAATAGCTTCATCTAGTTCAGAAGTATTAACATCTTTAAAAAATTCCCTACTATAGTAAACATTATTTGTAGATAAATCTTCTGGTTCAAGGCGTTTTTTGCCAAGCGAATTTTCTAAATAATCATGCACAGCATAATCACGAAAATATACATTATCCGAAACTGTTGCTTTATGCTCATATTTTTTGATTAAATCAGGGAATTTGCGCTCCCATTCTTTTAAACGAATACTAACAGGTCGATAGGTATCTCCTACCTTTAAATAATTTGGTATTGTACCAGTTTGGAAAGCATAAATGTGAGGCGTTACTCTTCCAACAATAAGATTATCTAACAATTCAAGATTATCTACTTTCTTCATTCTTTTTCTCCTGTGAAAGTAAGTCATTAAATTTGTTGATTTTATTAGCGCGCCAATCTTTTATTCTGCAGGATGATGAAGTTTGTGAATCTACATTCTCTTCAAATTCTTCAAAATCAAATAAAGTTGGCTGAGTATTTGCATGTATCTCACTACAATAAGGCGGATACCCTGTAAGTCCATCCATTTGCCAGATGTTCCAAGAGATAATCGTTGCTATGTTTAAAAGCTCTGATTCTGTAGGTTTTCTATTAAGTGAATCACGCATATAATCAACATATGTTGCAAGAAGATTTTCTCTTGCTAGAAGCAGACTATCTCCTTGATATTCAAAACCATATATAGATTCAAATGCACGTTTAGACCATTTGAGCCAATCTATTTCATCACTAGTATTCTCTTTAACTACTCTAAGCTTGCGATCCAAAAGTCCGATACGTTGCTTAAGTGGAATTATTTCGCCAGTTGTTGCATCATATCTGCTAACTAAATAAGGAGCCTCTCCGCATGTTATTTCCATTCGACGTTCATCTACATACGCCATCCAATTTTTTGAGCGATTATCTGAAAACTCAATTTTTTCTGTGGTAGAAATCCAACTTTTGTCATTAGTACGATTAAAAACATTAGATCTACCAAACCATGCTTCATCAACAATATTATTTTGTTCATTGCAAATCCAAGATGGAGTAAATACCTCAGCCTTATTTTTAGTTCGAGATATTTGCAATTCACGAGATTTTGATGTTCTAGGTGCAATCAACCCTGCATATTTACCAGTAATTGAAGCAACGGTTATTTCGGAATGAGCTTGATGAGTATCACCATAATTTTTATAGTCATTCGTTGCCCAGCAAATATTGCGTTTTGTTGTATGATCTAACAATAAAGCAGAGAAAACCTTAGGATATTTCTCATATAATGTTTGTTCATCAACATTTTGCTCAAAAGTATAATCAAGAATTGATTTACTCATTTACTCATTTCCTTAAAATCAACCACCGTTTCAATCAGTCTTCAATTTTTAGTCAAATAAGCAAATAATTTTGTTGATATACCAATATAATTAAACTATTTTTCTTTTAAACTTACTAATCAAATTACCGCCGCAATGACCCTATTCTTAAGTTATATTTTACATATATTTATTAAATTTGTATCTATATAATCTGGTTATAATTCTCATTCTTACACTATAAATTACACATAAATATCACTTATCCCTACTCATTTTGAGAAGAATAATCAGATAGACTTATCCTTATTATATTTAAAAATTATGACTGCAACAACATAGTCATAAAATTTGTAAAAATATCAAAATTTATATATGCCCGCATGAACAACAAGCTCGCATCACTATAGGAAGTGTGATTGCTGTTATAAAAGAGTCACAAGTTTTGCGTGCCGCTCTAGCATATTTACGTTTACAAAGCAATACACAATTAAATTGTAAATCTTCTAATATCTTTTAGAAACAATTTGAAGGTTATAAACCAAGAGCGAATAACTATTAAAGATTCAGTCGACTATCTACAAAATTAACACTCAAATCTGATTGACATTTGGGGAATAAACCCAAAAATCCCGATGCGATTTACACACCGGGATTTTCGTTATTTAGAATATTTTCGTTATTTAGAACTCAACATCAAGACTCAAAATCAAATCTCAACATCAAGACTCAACATCAAACTTTATACCGCGGAAAATAAACTCCCCCAGCAAACCTTCGCCTTCCGCATCAACTTCAACGCGTTCACCATCTGTTAAGTCGCCAAGCAAAATCTTCTCACTTATGGCATCCTCAATATCGCGCTGAATAACTCTTCGCAACGGTCTTGCTCCAAGAAGAGGATCAAAGCCCTTTTGCGCAAGAAGATTCTTAGCTGCATCTGTAAGCTCCAAAGTCATATGACGTTCAAACAGACGGTCATTCAAACGCTTAACGTCCAAATCAACAATCTGACGAACCTCTGGCTCAGTAAGCTGACGGAATACAATCGTATCATCCAAACGGTTTAGGAATTCCGGACGGAACTGACGCTTCAATTCCGAATTAACCTGATCCTTCATTCTCTGGTAAGATGCATCCGCATTATTGCCAAGACTAAAACCAGTATTCGCTGACTTAGCAATATCACGAGTACCAAGATTTGTAGTCAAGATAATAATCGTGTTCTTAAAATCAACTTTTCTTCCTTGGCCATCTGTTAAATGACCGTCGTCTAACACTTGCAACAAAGTGTTGAAAATATCTGGATGAGCCTTTTCAATTTCGTCAAAAAGCACCACCGAGAATGGCTTTCTACGAACCTTCTCTGTAAGCTCGCCACCCTCCTCGTAGCCAACATATCCTGGAGGAGCACCGAAAAGACGAGAAGCCGCATACTTTTCCGCAAACTCCGACATATCCACACGAATCAAAGCATCATCATCGTCGAACAGGAATTGAGCCAAGGTTTTAGCAAGCTCTGTCTTACCAACTCCTGTAGGACCAGCGAAAATAAACGATCCAGAAGGACGCTTTGGATCTTTCAATCCTACTCGCGCACGACGAATAGAACGAGAAAGTGCAGAAACAGCCTCATCTTGACCAATAATACGCTTATGAAGCTCCGCTTCCATACCGAGCAACTTTTTGGATTCCGCTTGAGTTAGCTTAACAACAGGAATACCAGTTGTATTAGAAACAACAGATGCAATAACATCCTCGTCTACAACCATATTCACATTAGACTCGCCCTCACGCCAAGCCTGCTCTTTATTCTTACGTTCTTCCTCAAGCTTTTCCTGCTCATCTCGCAAGTCGGCAGCCTTCTCAAAGTCCTGATTCTTAATAGCTTCATCTTTCTTTTCTGAAAGTTTAGAAATCTTAGAATCAAGTTCCTTAAGCTCTGGTGGCTCTGTCAATCGCTTAATACGTAGGCGAGCTCCAGCTTCATCAATAAGATCAATCGCCTTATCTGGCAAATTCCTATCTTGAATATAGCGAGCAGACATTTCTGCTGCAGACTGCAAAGCAGCATCCGTAATAGTTACGTGATGATGATTCTCGTAGCGCGCACGCAAACCTTTCAGAATCTCAATTGTCTCTGCAATAGAAGGCTCTTGAACTTGAATAGGCTGGAATCTTCGTTCCAAAGCCGCATCCTTTTCAATATACTTTCTATACTCATCGGTAGTTGTAGCACCAATCGTCTGTAGCTCACCACGCGCAAGCATAGGTTTAAGCATGTCAGAAGCACCCAAAGCACCATCTGCAGACCCAGCACCAACAATAGTATGAATCTCATCAATAAATAGAACTATATCTCCACGAGTCTTAATTTCTTTAAGCACCTTCTTTAAGCGCTCTTCAAAATCGCCACGATAACGAGATCCAGCAACCATCGAACCCAAGTCAAGAGAATAAACCTGCTTGCCCTTTAACGTTTCTGGCACATCTCCAGCAACAATCTTCTGTGCAAGACCTTCCACAACAGCTGTTTTACCAACACCAGGTTCACCTATAAGAACAGGATTATTCTTAGTTCTGCGAGAAAGCACAACCATAACGCGCTCAATCTCTTTTGAACGACCAATAACAGGATCAAGCTTCCCTTGCTCAGCTTCTGTAGTAAGATTCCTTCCGAACTGATCTAGCAGCGCAGAACCAGACTGATTCCTCTTATCCTGCACTCCTCCAGCATTAGCCAAATCACCCTTCTGACCGTCTTCTGGTAATCCAGAATTTCCTCGAATCAAATCCATTGCAGTGCTACGAAGATCTCCTAAATCGACCTCCATCTTAATAAGCACCTGCGTTCCAACACCTTCGCCTTCTCTAATAAGACCTAAGAGAATATGCTCGGTACCAATATAGCTGTGCCCCAATTGCAATGCTTCACGCAAACTAAGCTCAAGCACTTGTTTAGCATGCGGAGTAAAAGGTATGTGTCCACTAGGCGAGACAGTACCAGTGCCAATCATTTCTTTTATTTGTTTACGAGTATTGTCTAATTCTACGCCTTTGGCGTTTAAAGCTTTTGCTGCTATTCCTTCGCCTTCTCTAATAAGACCTAAGAGAATATGCTCGGTACCAATATAGTTATGCTGAAGAGAGCGCGCTTCTTCCTGAGCTAGCACAATCACACGCCGAGCGCGGTCAGTGAACCGTTCAAACATAATTGCCTTCCGTTCTTATCCTTCGTTCTATGGTAACGAGTTGCCATGACTCTAACACTATTTTTAGTGTTACTCATTGGTTAATGACGACTTATTTAAATCTTCAGAATTGTCTGCAGAATCCGAGTCATCTGCAGAATCCGAGTCATCGCCAGATTCTGCATAATCTGCGCTATCTGCATCATCCGAAACATCACTCTTATCAACATCATCAGAATTATCAGTGCTATCTGCAAAATCTTCTGATTCAATATCTTCATTAACTTTATTATCTTTATTATTACTTCTATCAATTGAATCAATTGCTGCAGAATCGCTATTTTCGCTATTTTCACTGAACTCGTCAGACTCGTCTTCAATTATCAACCTGCGATGTCTTTTACGATTTTCCTTACTATCTTCAATCGCTTCTTCGATAAGCTCTACATCTGCTCTCTCGTCTCTAGGAGCTTGAGGAGCTATCTCAATATGATAATCGTCATAGGCTGGAGTCGATTGAATCCAAAGTTGTGATGGCTCTGGTGGCTCTATTTCGGAATGCTCTCCACACCCGTGATCTAATGCCACCACTCTCCCATCGTCTGGGCTCCACATATTTGCGCAAACTCCAAACATGTTTCCTAAGCTGCCAGCTAGCGGAATCATAAATCCGCAGGATGAACACGCTTTACCATCCGCAATTTTAGTAGAAAGCGATTTAGGACCATGTTGTCCCGAATACCATCGCTTCGCCGTTTGAGCTATTGCCTCAGCAGTCATAACCCTCTTACGAGTTAATCTAAAAGTCTCAACTGCTTCTTCAAAATCTTCTTGAGATTCTTTAGACTCATTATCTTCTTTAGATTCATTATTTTGCTCTGTTTCGCCATCCTGTTCGGTTGCTGGCGACTTTTCCGATCCAGAGCATTCAGTTTCTACAGAATCTTCAGAAACATTTGCTTTAGATTTTTTATAATCTAAATCTTCTGGATTAACTCCAGACTCAAGCCTTTCATCATCTTCGGCTGTACCAATAGAGTCCATAACCGAAAGATCCGTTGGCTTAAGTCTATCTTTCCAAGGAATCCAAGGTGGAGGTAGTAAAGAATCCTCAGTTGGGGCAAGAGTTGACTCATCAACTGTCCAACAATCAACATCAGCATCGTGGTACAGCGTTACTGACCACTGCCAACCTTCATACCCAGGCATATTGCAAACAAATCTAAAATCGGTAACATCACTACCAAGATCTGTAGCACTTACGAAATCTCCAACAGCGTTTTCACGCTCTGAAGTTTCCACAGCAATACTATATGCAAGCTCCTGAGGATTAATTACTTCATCTGCCATAAAAAATCCTGTTAAATATCAGTCCTGCACGTCAAAATTGTCTGCTACAGCACGCAACAAATGCGCAAGTTTCTTACTCTCAGCAGTAGACGGATAATGACGACGTCGTAAACCATTGCCTGCAGAATCTAAAAGCTTAATAAGATCTTCTACTATTGCAGCCATATCTTCAGCTTTTGGTCTTGTGGCTTTTACTAGCGAAGGCGCAGAAGCCACAACAGTGAGACCCATTGCCTGTGGCCCTTTACGACCTTCAACAACAGAGAATTCAACACGCGTACCTTTACGCAGCTCTTTCACTGATTCTGGCAGCGCAGAAGATGGTAAGAATACATCTTTGCCATCCTCATCGCATATAAAGCCATATCCTTTTTTAGAATCGTACCAACGAACACGCCCGTTGGGCATAACACACCTCACTCGAATTCATTAAATTCTATGCGAATCATCATATTCTACTATAATCCACATAACATTCACTCGGCTCACGCTTTATCAATTGTAGCGCATGAATCCCGAACAATCTAAAACAAAAACTATAAGCAATAAATTATCCGAAAAAACATGTCAAAACAAGCAAAATTATAAATAAAATAATTAATAATTTAAACTATTATCGATTTTTACAATATTATTATCGGTAATCATGCTAGAAGTATCTGTATTCTTAACCTTCTTATTATTCTCATCGTCAAATATCACATTCGGCAACACAACCGTAAGAGTTAAACCATGAGGCTTAGATTCAGACGATTCGCTTCCTGCCATTGTGTCATCAATAAGCTGATCGCTGCTGGTCCTAGATGCACAAGACGTAGTAGCACATATAAAACCACGATGAGCTTTAACAACAGACTGAGCAATAGACATACCTAAGCCAGTACCACCCTTTTCTCTAGCGCGAGATGGATCTGCAATATAGAATCGCTCAAATATGTGAGATAAAGATTCTTCAGGTACGCCAGGCCCATGATCTACCACGCGAATAACCACAAATGAGCTGCCTGTTCCAGTAGATTGGCTCACTTCCGCAGCTTCCAAAAAGTCTTTCAATGAACGAGATACAGATCCCATTTTTTGAAGAGCTTCAGGAGTAATAGAAGCCTTGAGAACACCCATACCTATCTCTACTGGAGAATCGCTTGGAGTATATCGATGAATGTTTCCAACAATATTTGTAAGAACTTGTCGCAATCTAGCTCCGTCACCCTTTAAAGTGACTTTAGGTAACTCACCTGGAGTAAAAATAAACTTTCTATCAAGACTGCAATTTGTTGGCTTAGAGCAATTCATCAACTTCCAGTCATCAGCTAAATGCAAAGTGCCTTGCTGAATAACTCGAACTGGATCTAACGCTCTCAAATCATTTGCCGCATCAGAAAGAATAGGAGTTACTTTAACTGTCTGAGAAACATTTATTCCTCTACCCTCGTCAAATCGCGCCAGTGAAAGCAAATCTTCTACAAGTTCCGTCATTCTTTCACTAGAAGCCTTAATATGAGCAATAGAATCATCAGCTTTTTCTTGCTGACCAGGCACACCTCTCCACATGTAGTACAATTCAGCGTATCCATGAATAGCAGCTAATGGAGTACGGAGTTCATGACTTGCATCAGAAACAAATTGTTTCATTTTCTCAGTCATTGCTTCCTGGTCGTTAAATCCTTGTTCAATCTTAGAAAGCATAGAGTTCAACGAAGCAGCTAAAGATCCAACCTCCGTGTTCTCTGGTGCGGAAGGTACTCGCCTACTTAAATCTCCTGAAGCAATCTTCGACGCAGTTTTTTCTATTCTCTTTAGTGGAACAAGAGTAGATTGAATAATAAGAGCGGCTAAAACAGCACCAAGAAGGATAACTGTTATACTAACCATCACACAATAGCGTGTAAGCGTATTAACAGTATCTAATTGGTCACTTAAAGAAAGAGCTATATAAACATACCCTCTAACATGCATTTCGGAATTATATCCGCTTCGCTGACCCCATGTAAGAACAAGAACTCGCCAAGGAGATTCCGCAGCTTTTGCAGTTGTTTCATCAATGCTTTTTACATCTCCATGTACACGCGCTGGAGCAGTAAAAGGCCTACGTCTTACAACAACATTATTAATTTCTCCATCTTCTGGAAGAGTTGGCATAGAAACAACATCACCTTTAAGTTTTGGAATCAAAGGTGTAGTAATAATCTTGTTATTAGTGTCTCTAATCTGCAAGAAATAATCATTAGGACCTGCAGCCTGTTCTCCAGAATCCTTACTACGAAGTAAATCTATATTGTCGTAAATAAGCTGAGCCTGATCTGTAAGCTGAGCATCGGTTTTATCCAGAAGATAACTGCCAACTAATTGCCTAATAGAAAGAGAAATACACAATGCAGCAATTGTAAGAACAACCAAAGTACACGCCACCAAACGAGTACTCAACGGTATAGCATCAATATGCCTCCGCAACCATTTGGACTTAGATTTATTCTTAGTTTTTTTAGGATTATCACCAGAATAAGTCACTAATTCGGCTTTAACATTTCGATCAGCACTAACTTCGGACTGATTTAATCCGCTGTTATCAGAACCAGATGTTTTGGAACCATTATTGTAAAGCGAACCATCCACAGATTTGCTCTCACGCATAATCAGGCTTGACCTGCTTTCGGAACGCGAATCATATAGCCAATACCACGCTTCGTTTCAATAAGAGGAACAACCTTCTTTAAGCTTCCATCCTCATTTTTAATTTCAATACCATCAATCTTTTTACGAAGATAAGAAATATAGGATTCTACGATTGCCGCATCTCCACCCCAATCATATTGCCAAACATGATTGAGAATCTGACTCTTAGACAATACTCTACCTTCATTGTCCATCAAATAATGAAGCAGTTTATACTCCGTAGGACTTAATTCAATTGGAACACCAGATCTGGAAACATCATGCGAATCCTCATTAATTTCCAAATCAGCAACGCGCACAACAGGAGTATCTTCATCTGGATCTTGAGTTCTACGCAATATTGCACGAATTCTCGCAACTACTTCTTCTAGACTAAAAGGCTTTGTAACATAATCGTCGCCACCAACAGTAAGACCCATAATCTTATCCTGAGTGTCGTCTCTAGCAGTAAGGAATAACACAGGAACAGCAACACCATTCTGGCGAATTCGCCTTGTAACCGTAAATCCGTCTATATCTGGGAGCATAACGTCCATAACAATAAGATCTGGATGTACACGCTCAATAACATCAATAGCTTCTGATCCAGAAGCTGCTGTTTCTACATCAAATCCTGCAAAGTGTAGCGATGCTACCAAAAGCTCACGAATTGAAGGTTCGTCATCGACCACAACAATAGATGCTTCTACATTCTTACCCATACTGATTAGCATCACTTATAAAACTGAATGTTTCCTGAGTGTTTCCTGAAAAAAATCGATTTATTTACGCGCCGCATGGCGTCTCTTAGCTCTTCTCAACCCTAGTGATACTTGTTTTAGAATATAGTTTCTTCTCCACAAAATAAGTGCAACAAGAACAAACAAAGCAACAATAATAACAACCATAACGATTGTTGAAACTACACTTGTTCTGGAAGTTACAGAAGTTTTCTTAGACCGAGCAATCTGCTTCATAAGCATGATTGCAGATTGAGACCAATCAGCACCTTGAGAACTAATAAGAGGACGATACGCCGCATCAGAAAGCAAATCCACGGTTGTTTTTCTTTTAAGCCATTCATCAGAATTAGATGAAACTGCTACTACAAGCTTTCCATCATGAGTAGCAACAGCAAGAAGAACAGTATTACGATCTGGATTAGTGCTTGTAAGTAAATCACTAGCCCATTTTGACGGATTTTTATTTCCAGTAAAATTAGATAAATAAAGTAATTTAACCGATACACCTGTTTGTTTTTTGGTTATTGAAATCATATCTGAAACTTTTGTAACAGAATCTCCAAGAAGATTTTCTGTATCCGTAATAGAATCTGTTGCAACAATACCCAAATTCTTAGTGCTTTTATTCTGAGAATCCGCTTTTGATAATCCATCATTAGCAAAAGCTGTTGTTGGAAACAAAACACTTTCGCTCAAAAATACAATAATTACAAAAGCAGATAAGCCTTTAACCACATTGATAAAAAAATCTTTTATAAACTTTCTAGACGGCATATATTCATAATACCGTGTTTTTAGATTACAAGAAACAAGCGCAAAATAGAGCAATTTATGCAAAACAAAAGTTAAAAAAATAAATTTAATTTATACAAAAGATAAGTTTGCACGGCAAAAACTAAATGAATAACCATAAGAAAATTAACTACACTAAATGAGGAGAAAAAATGACACAATTTAGAGTTGATTCAGAACAAATTCAGCAATCTGCTGCAGCAGTTGCATCTTCGATTAATGCGATTCGAGACGCCACAAATGGAATGTACGCAAATCTCCAACAATTGCAAAGTGTATGGACTGGTCCTGCAGCTACACAATTTGCATCAACAGCTGGGCAATGGCGTGCAGCACACCAGCTAATGGAACAATCATTGCAATCCATTCAACTCGCTATGCAAAATGCTTCTAACATTTACATGGATACAGAAGCGCAAGCTACATCTTTGTTTGCAATGGGATAAACAAAATAATTAAACAATAGAATAAATAAAAAACGTGAGCGATGACTTGTATTTTATAACAACTCACCGCTCACATATAACAACTAGCTAAAAGCTAAGCAGTACATCTAACTTTTATTTAGTAGCCCATCTCTGCGCCAGCCTGTGGTGCAGCAGCTGGCTTCTCAGGCTTATTAGCAACCACAGCTTCTGTAGTTAAGAACAAGCCAGCGATAGAAGCAGCATTCTGTAGAGCAGAACGAGTTACCTTAACTGGGTCGGTAACGCCTGCAGCCAACAAATCTTCATAAGTATTAGTTGCAGCATTGAAGCCTTCGCCTTCTGGAAGCTCACGGACCTTGTTGAGTACAACGTCTCCAGAAACGCCGGAATTCTGAGCAATCTGCTTGATTGGAGCTTCTACAGCACGGAACACAATTGCAGCACCCGTGGCTTCTTCTCCACTAAGAGCAACAATATCAGCAGACTTCTCAACCTTAGCGGCAGCCTGAACAAGAGCAACGCCACCACCTGGAAGCAAACCTTCCTCGATAGCAGCCTTAGCATTACGAACTGCATCTTCAATGCGATGCTTACGTTCCTTAGCCTCAACTTCCGTAGCAGCACCAACCTTAATAACAGCAACGCCACCAGCGAGCTTAGCAAGACGCTCCTGAAGCTTTTCGCGATCGTAATCGGAATCAGTGTTCTCAATTTCGGCGCGAATCTGAGCAACACGAGCCTCAACATCTTCCTTAGAGCCAGCGCCAGAAACGATAGTTGTTTCATCCTTAGAAACAATAACCTTTGCAGCATGGCCAAACACAGAAGCGTCGATAGAATCAAGCTTCAAACCAAGGTCGTCAGAAACAACCTGAGCACCAGTCAAAATAGCCATATCCTGAAGCATTGCCTTACGGCGATCGCCAAATCCTGGAGCCTTTACTGCAACAGTGTTGAAAGTACCGCGAATCTTGTTAAGAACAAGAGTTGGCAATGCTTCGCCATCAACATCTTCAGCAATAATAAGCAATGGCTTACCAGACTTCATAACAAGTTCAGCAACATGAACAATGTCCTGCTGGCTAGAAACCTTGCCAGAAGTGAGCAAAATGTATGGATCTTCAAGAACAGCAGTCTGATCTTCTGCATTAGTGACGAAGTAAGGGGAAATATAACCCTTATCAAAACGCATACCTTCAGTGAAGTCCAAATCAAGACCAAACTTGTTGTTGTCTTCAACGGTAACAACACCGTCTTGGCCAACCTTATCCAAAGCTTCAGCAATCTTTTCGCCAACTTCAGGATCTGCTGCAGAAATAGTTGCAGTAGCTGCAATCTGATCCTTGGTTTCAACATCCTTAGCAGATGCGAGCAATTCCTTAACAATTGCTTCTGAAGCCTTTTCAATTCCGCGACGAAGAGCGATTGGGTTGCTACCAGCAACAACATTCTTTAAGCCTTCGTGCACCAAAGATTGAGCCAACACAGTAGCGGTTGTAGTGCCGTCACCTGCAACGTCGTCAGTCTTCTTAGCAACTTCCTTTACCAATTCGGCGCCAATACGCTCGTACGGATCTTCAAGATCGATCTCCTTAGCGATTGAAACGCCATCATTAGTGATGGTTGGGGCGCCGTAAGACTTATCAAGAACAACGTTACGACCCTTTGGACCAAGAGTCACCTTTACTGTATTTGCAAGCTTATCAAGACCAGCAAGCATACCCTGACGGGCATCTTCTTCATAGGCAATAATCTTTGCCATTATTCCTCCACATAACTTAACTATGGAACACTCACTCAAACCGTCGAAATCTAACCAACCGTCAGCTGTTGATTAAACCTGCAACATTAGAGTGCTAAATGAAGATTAGCACTCTAAGTGCCCGAGTGCCAACTATATTCAAAAATATATAGAAAAAATCTATAAGTAAAATCAAAAATAGCCAAGCAAAAAGCCACTCTAGATGACTTTCTACTTGACTATTTAAGAAATTATTTATTATTGAAATTTATTGCAAAATGAGTAAATCGTAATTTACTTGCACAAAACAACAACTATTGTGGTAGTTATTTCACTAGTTGCCTCAACATTGCTAATACCCAAAGTTTTAGCAACATCTTGTGCAGCAGCACGATTTTCATCTCCCTTGTACCAAACAACAGAATCCGAAGGAACATTACCTTTAGGATTTGCAGCTTCTACATTTGCATAACCAGCTTGCTTAAGCTTTTCAGCTTCTTGAGCTGCATGACCCTGAATTTTAGTTGCATTAACAACTTTTACTTGAACTGCCTTGTTAATATCTGCTGTCGAAGAGTCATTGTTAGCATTAGAGTCTTTAGAAGAATTCTTATCTTCTTTATCTTGTTTTTTATCTGACTTATCTGTTTCTTCTGGATCTTTATCCTCGTCTGAATCATCGCCATCAGCTTTGTCAGATTTACTCTTGCTCTCATCAATTTTGCCATTTTTACTGCCATTAGAAGACTTGGAAATTGCTGAATTATTTGCACTCCAAGGCATATGGATATTGTTGATTTCTCCAGACATAACCGCCCATGCCAGAAGACCCAACACAACAGCAACAACTAGCACAACAACATATGGGAACAATACAGCATACCACGTGCGATTTCCACGATGTACTCCAACAGGACCTTCTGGTGGATTATCGAAATCATCAGTCGTGAATGACACGTTCTGGCTATTGTTCGCCATAATTGTATCCCTTCCAAAAAATCATTAAAACAGTATGGAATACATACTAGCGAATGCCTCGCACAAAACATAAGATAAATGGAAATATAAAAAATTATTATTATTTGCTGCACATATTTGTCATTTATGTTTTAAAGTTATTAACCATGGAGATTAAACAGCGAAAGTCTTTACACGATTTAATAGACCCAGATTGGGCAGACGCTCTTGAACCAGTAGAACCACAAGTTCACAAAATGGGAGACTTTTTAAGAGATGAACTATCTAACGGGAGGCGATTCCTGCCAGAAAGTCACAATATTCTCAGAGCTTTTACAATACCTTTTAAAGAAATAAAGGTTCTTATTGTTGGTCAAGACCCATATCCTACTCCAGGTCATCCTGTAGGACTTAGTTTCTGCGTTGCTCCAAACGTTAAACCATTACCTAAAAGTCTTATTAATATTTATAAAGAATTAGTTAGTGATTTAAATGTACCAATGCCAAAGAATGGTGACTTAACACCGTGGACTCAAAAAGGCGTTATGCTACTAAACAGGTGCCTTAGCGTTGAAGTAGGTAGACCTAATAGTCATCAGGGAAAGGGCTGGGAAGAAATTACCGATGCAGCTATTACCGCATTGAATAACCGTGTAGATAATAACGGCAAGCATATTCCTCTGGTTGCAATTTTGTGGGGAAGAAATGCTCAAAGTCTTGCTCCTCTTCTTACAAACGCAATCATTATTCAATCCCCTCACCCAAGTCCTCTTTCTGCCTCTAGAGGATTCTTTGGTTCTCGTCCATTTTCAAGAGCAAACCAGGCTTTAATATCGTTAGGATCAACACCAATAGATTGGACTCTCCCTAGCGAATAGTAAAGATTATTTAAAGTAGTAAAATCATCTAAAGTAGTAAACATCAGTTAGAATGAAACGCATGGCATTATTCCCTCCACAACCAAGCAAACAAAACGATAACGCTAATACTGGCGTATTTAATCTTCCTCCACAACCACGTGCAGTTACACCTAACAATACAATGGTCAGCAATACAATAGCTAATCAAATTGTTGACTCTATAAATCAACCAGTATCTGCTGGTGTTTCTAATGAAGATATTAAACGAGCTCAACAGATCGCTGATATTCTTCGTTCTAGGTTTGCACAAACACTTGTTGGACAGGATTCTCTCAGAGAATCACTTATTTTAACTCTTGCTGCTGGAGGACATATTCTTATTGAGTCCGTTCCTGGATTGGCTAAAACCACAGCGGCTCAGACTCTTGCTACAGCAATGTCTGGAAGTTTCAAAAGAGTGCAATGCACTCCTGATTTAATGCCAGCAGATTTGGTTGGAACACAAGTTTTTGACTTCGCTTCTCAAAGATTCACAACACAAATTGGACCTATTCACGCTAACGTAATTCTTCTAGATGAAATTAATCGTTCTAACGCAAAAACACAATCCGCTATGCTTGAAGCAATGGCAGAAGGCGCCACAACTATTGGTGGAGAACGCATTAATCTTCCTCAGCCTTTTATGGTTATCGCTACACAAAACCCTATTGAAGAAGAAGGAACTTTTAATCTTCCAGAAGCACAAATGGATCGCTTTATGATTAAAGCAATTATGTCGTATCCTTCCTTCAAGGAAGAAGTTAGTATGCTGAAGCTTTTAACCAATAGAGGTAGTGACGTTTTCAATCCAGAATCTTTAAATAATCAAAAGATTAGCCTTCAGGATGTCACTTTCTTAAGATCGGCAACTCGCAGAGTACATGTTTCGGAAGCAGTTATGAAGTATGCAGTAGATATTGTTGCAACTTCTAGAGGAGAAGGTAGTCACCCTCTTAAAACTATTTCTTCTCTAGTTAGAATGGGCGCAAGCCCTAGAGCTTCTATCGCGTTAATCCGTATCGGTCAAGCACAGGCTTTGCTTTCTGGAAGAGATTACGTAATACCGGAAGACGTTAAAAAGTTTGCTCATGATGTTCTTAGACACAGGATTCTTCTTACTTTTGAAGCTTTAGCTGATTCTATTACAAGTGATCAGATTATTGACGCAATAGTGAAAACGGTTCCTGCACCATGATCTTTGCAAATCCGTTTTTTACAAGAATGTTAAAATCTTTTACAAAATCTGATTTTGTGGTACAAGATACTAAAAGAAGCTTATTAGTTTCAAATTCTGCTAAAAAGATTAGGCGAAAGATTGAAGAATTAGATAATCGTCTGAATTTACCTGTAGCCAAAAAATCGTTGGGCGTTTTTGAAGGAGAGCATCCGTCCAATCATAACTTTGGAAATGGTGATTTAGTTGACATTCACTCATGGCAGCCTGGTGATGAAGCTAGAATGATGAACTGGAAAGCTAGCGCTAGACTTGGCGAGCCAATGGTTTCTTCTAGAGAAAGAAACTGTTCTTCTAAGACTTGGATTCTTGTAGATTCTAGCGCAAACATGAATGCTTCATGTTCTTGTAATGGACTTAACGAGTATTTGTACGAGGCAGCTTCTAATTCAGCGTGTTTCTTTGCATCTTTAAGTATAAAACGTAACGATTCATTAAACTGCGTTTTATTTGACGGTAACGATATTATAAAGATTCCTTCATCTAGGAATCTTCCTGATTTTGAACGTAATTTGGATAAAAATATATATAAAACACGTAAAAAACTTAGAGATACAAATACGATCATAAATTTTGCTAATTCAATTAATCAATCACGCGGATTAATAGTAATTATCACGGATGAATATGCAATTTCGTCAAAACATTTTGATGATTTGCAAAAAATTTCAAGACTACACTCATTGATCGTGGTAACAATATGTCCAATTAATCCATTTAATTCATATAAAGTCACGCCAATAATTGACGGTACAACAATGCGAGAAATTCCAGCATTCTTAAAAGATGATTCTTGCGCTAAAGAAGTTAATACACATAGAGCTTTTGTCAATAACGCATTGCACGAAATTCTAAATAACACGGGATCATCGCTTATACGCGGTTCTTCTAGTGAACAAATATTCCATTCTTCGACGAAATTTATATCGAAAGCTACCTTACAGAGTATGTTTTCTGGCGCTAAAAGAAATAAAGATTTACGCTTGAGTTAGTGGGGTAAGTCGATGAGTATTCTTGATGTTAATAAAATTCTAAACGATGATTCAATGCTATTCGCATTTATTGGCTTAAGTCTAATAATCGCATGCGCTGCTTTCGTAGTTCTATATGCTGCAATTTATAAAATAAACACTAAAGTGGATTCTAAGCAAAAAGTTAAAAATGCTGCTCATACATTGAATGCCAATAAGCAAGAATGGCGTAAAAAGATTGATTTAGTGGTAAGCCAATATCATGAAAATAAAATTGAGAAAGATCAGGCTTTTGCAAAATTAGCGCAAATAGCTAGACAATATGTTTCCATAATGAGTGGCGAAAATATTAAATCGCATACACTTGGAGAAATCAGTTCACTTAGAAAATCTTGGAAAAACACTCATGGAGCAGATCTTTTAAGACAAACAATCGCAGCATTATATCCTCCTGAATTTGCAGATAGCACATATAATAATCAAGCTAAAAATACAGATGTGGATCAAGGTGCAAGATGGGTTCTTATTCTGCTAGAAAGTTGGAAAACAAAGGAGAATAAAAGATGACATTCTCCACATTATCATTCTCAACATTATGTAACTGCCAAATATATAACTATTCAACACTAGTTTCATCTATTTTCTCTATGCGACTTAAATGGCCAATAGTCCTATTTTTTGGTGTTTTAGCAAGCGTAATAATTCTTATAACTGTATTAGTGATTAGCGAGGTTAAACGACACAGCTTAAAGAATCATTCGTACAATTCAAGAAACATTTTAGAATCAAGCTTTTTGAGAACATTTACTTTAGACGAGGATTTGCAAGGAAGTTTATGTGCTAGAAAATGGAGACTATGGAATATTCTTCGCAAATTCTCTTTTATAATGCTTATCCTAGCTCTTATATGCACTACAATTCTCAGCTCTAGACCTTCAAGAGTTTTAAACGCAAACGAACAATCAAGCTCCAGAGATATTGTTCTATGCTTGGATGTTTCTGGATCTACTCTGCCGTATGATTTGGAAGTTATTAACGCTTATTTGAAATTTGTTGAGCATTTTCAAGGCGAGCGCATTGGTTTGAGTATTTTTAATTCAACTTCTAGAACTGTTTTTCCTCTTACAGACGATTATTCACTTGTTAAAAAACAGTTGCAATACGCCTCTAAGCTGTTGGATGGAGTTCAAACACAAGACAAAATCGACAATATGCAACAAAAGCAGTATCAGCAGATTTCCACGTGGCTTGATGGTACGCAAAACCGAAAAGAAGCAACATCGTTAATTGGCGACGGTCTTGTTAGTTGCGCTGCAATGATTCCTGGAGTTGTATATGGTTCTTCTAGCAACTCCCAAAAACCTCATAATCGTCTTAATCGTAGTGCATCTATTGTTTTAGCTACAGATAATGTTGTTTCTGGAAAACCAGTTTACTCTCTTAAGCAAGCTTTAGATTTAACAAAGCGAGCTAATATTCAAGTCGATGGATTGTATTCTGGATCTACTCAAAGCGAAAATGAGAACACTACTAATCAGATGCGTGAACTTATTGAAAAAAATGGTGGCATTTTCTTAACTCAGCATAATTCTGATTCTGTTTTAGCTTTGGTACGTAAAATTGAACAGCAACACACAATTATGCAAAAGGACTCTACACAATCAGCGTTAAGCGATGATCCTAGTATTGTAACAATATTTGCGGTTATTTTTGTAACTCTCTGGCTTATTTCAGCGAGAAGGATAAAACGATGAAAATATCTTTTAGTTGGATTTCGCTAGTTGCTATTGCGATTCTTGGCATTTTGGCATTATACGAAATTTTCCCAATTAATCGCAAAAACCTTAGTTCGGACGAGACAATTTATATGAGGGTTAGAAGAGTGTTAATATGCGTTCTTCTAGCTATTTGTGCATTATGCCCTTGTGTTATGAAAAGCACTTTGCAACGCTCTCTTAATGCTACAAATGTTATATTTGTTTTAGATGTTACTGGCTCTATGAATGTTAATGATTCTAAGGATTTAAACAACAACACAACCACTAGGTTTAATTCTGCAAAACAAATAATAAAACAAATTACAAATAATTACATAAACGCAAGTTTTACTGCTATTAGGTTTGGAGCGTCTTCTAGTGTTGATGTTCCACTTACGCCAGATTCTAATGCAATTGAAAATTGGGTTGATACTATCAACACTGAACCTGTTGGAGTTTCAAATGGAACTAGTTTGGATGCTCCACTAGATAAAACTCTTCTTGAAGCTAAGGCAATTCATGACGCTCATCCGCAAGACGTTACAGTTTTATATTTAATAAGCGATGGAGAAGAAACAACTTCTAGAAAGCGTAGAACATTCTCATCTCTACGCGGATACGTGAATCATGCTTATGTTATTGGCGTAGGTTCTAAAAATGGCGGAAAAATCCCAAATACCACCACTAAGCTAAATGATTTAGATGATATAAATTCTACAGATTCTTCTACAAAACAATCTGGTAAATGGATTATTGACCCATCTACTGGAAAACCTGGAATATCTAAGATGGATCCGCAGAATCTTAAGAATATAGCTGATGAGGTTAGTGGAAAATATGTTGACTCTAGCAAAAATCACTCTATTGGATTAGAAGCAAAAAATATTCTTTCTAAACAATGGAGACAGAACAATACTGTTAAGCCGAGACTTAGACCTGAGCCAATCGTTTGGCCTTTTGCTATTCTTGCAAGCATATTGATTCTTTGGGAATTATCATGCTGGATTACAAAATCAAGGAAGCTTATATGATTAGCAGAATCACACCTAAGTCACTCCTAAGATTTTCTCTTGTTACTTTATCTTCTATTGTTATAGCCTTATGCGCTATATCAGCTTATTTGTCTATTACTAATCTTAAAGCAGAATCAACGTATAATTCTGCCACAAAATCACTAATAAATAACATAAAAGCGTCAAAAAAAGTTGATGCAGATAGAGAAATATTGCTCGTATCTCAAAAACAGGTTGATGATCAATTTAGCGAAGCAAAATCGCCATACACTATTCTTTTACCTCACATAAAAAATAGTATTGAACACAACGCACTAATATCTAAAAGACTTACTAGATTCTTACAAAAACAAATTGATGAAGATAAAAAGAATACTGATTCTAGTACTCAATCCAACTATAATGACCGAAACCAAAAAAATAATTTGCAGGACAAATCTGGGAATTCTAGTTTAAGCGATTCTCAAAAAAAGAAGGTCGAAGACTTATTAAAACAAAACAATCAAAAAGATCAAGACCAGAATCAAATAAACCAATCCGAAAAAGATTACAGCAATAATGATTCAAATAGTAAGTCCGGAAAAACAAAGTCTTCTAAACAAGAAGATTCAAGTAACAAGCCGTGGTAAAGGTAATAAAAAATATCTAATATAATATAAACCCTTATATTTCAATATTTTGGAACCTTTAACCACATTAAAAGATTTTTCGTGACTATTTAAAAAATATTGTGTGTAATACTTTGTATGCATACATTTAATAATTATTACTGGCTGATAGCAAGAACAGAACAATGTTCTAACAGCGTGCTTGGAGAAGCACATTCAAATACTCTTAAAGATTGGCATGGAAAAGCCGCAAACGCGTTCAATGAAGAAATGTTTAATGTTGCCAAAAAAGCATGCGAAATTAGCTCTATTAACTCAAAAATCAACTTATGGAGGTGAATTTAATGCCTTGGAGAGTTAAATCAACAATAACAGGTGGGAAAACCATTAGCGTAGCTGATGCTAGCGAATACAAAACAAAATCCGCAAAATTACAAGAACTATCCAACGATTTCCACTCGTTAAGCACAAGCTGGATGCAAGTTGCGATGCAGATTGAAAACCAAAAATCGTCTGTTTTCTCTGAAAATAACAAAAATTTTAACGGATATTTTAATGACGATTCTTTACAACCTATATTGGATCCTGCAGAATGCAGAATAAAATCAAGCCAATGTGAATCGTTATCAAATAAACTTGATGAATTATCTTCTCTAATAATCAGAGCAAACAATCTATATTCTAATGCAGAATATAAAAATAGAGAAAACTTAGATAATCTTGTATCGATTGGTACAAGTATCTTTCCTGTTACAGCAATACCATTCTTTGCAAGCGTAGGATTTAGCATACTTTTAGATATGACTCAAAAAAGCGGTATGAAAAACTTTTCTAAATGGAGTCATGAAACTGCACCAATTCAACAAGGCTTTATTAGAGGATTTTCTAAACATATTCTAATAAACCCTGTAACGGGAATTCCTGTGCATTTTATTTCTAGTATTCAAGAAAGAAATTCAAATAAGCATTCAAACGATCCAATTTCTAAGCTTGCAAGTGCATTAAGCTTGTTTAGCGCAAAAATCAACTATGCAAAACAAGGGAATAATCTTAAAGTAACAAAAATTAGATTACCTCACAGAGAATATTCAAAAATATTGCATTATAGAGGAAGTAATATTAGTCAAGCTCTTGGAAATCTAACAGATCTTTCAAATGGAAACCTTGGCGTAAAACCGCCTAAAATAAACGCAGATGCAGCAACAATAGCAATACAACGCTTTAAGAAAAAAGACGGTAGCATATCTTGGCTTGTTACAATACCTGGAACAGATGGCAAACCAAAATCTCCTTTTGGATGGCCACAAAACGCAGAAGTTATGAGTAGTTCTAAAAACGTAAGACAAAATGCAGACAGCACAAGAATGGTTATAGAAGCCATGAGGAAAAGCGGAATTAAAGCAAAAGACTCAGTTATTCTTGTTGGGCATTCACAAGGAGGAATTGTAGCTGCAAGCATAGCTAGCGATTACTCAAAACAATACAACATAAAACACGTCGTAACTGCTGGATCTCCAATAGCAAACCATCCAATACCAAATAAAACTTGGGTCACAAGCATAGAAATGGAAGACGAACTAGTTCCTACATTAGATGGCGCATCTAATCCAAATAGAAATAATTGGGTTACAATACATGGAACTGCAAAGAAAAGCGCTATTGCCCACAATGCCACAATAGCCCCTGAAACAGCTCATAATGCAATATACAATTCACTTGTTGCAAATAGAATAAAATCACAAAACAAAAATAAAGAAAATAATAAGAAAAACAATAAACAATACAGAACTAAAAGTTATAAAAATGAAAAACTTTTTGAAAAAGATGGAATCTTAGTAAAAAATGTACCAGAAGAAGGAACACTCACGCATGATTTGAATTATCATAAAGCAGCTTATGAAGATGCCCATCAACTTGGATCTAAAGAAATACGAATGCAAGAAGAGCATTTTAGAAAAACACTAGGTGACGAATTAGAAGAAACAACACTATGGCAAGGAATTATGAGCCATTAACTATGAGCCATTAACTAATAACCACCCAAAACACCTAGTAGTTTCATGCCATGCTGTAACCTTTAAAGTATGAAGCTTACTGATATTTGCCCTGCTATTGCTTTGACTCCGCTAGACGGAAGATACCACAATCAAACTGTTGATCTTGTAGAATTTCTAAGCGAACCAGCCTTAAACCGCGAGCGCATGCGCGTAGAGGTTGAATGGATGATACTTTTAGCAAACGGATACAAGGGAAATGGATTCAAAACCATTGTAGACGGCGTAAATCCTTTAACAGATGAAGAATGCGATTATTTGCGTGCAATTCCAGAAAATTTTGGAGCAGAAGGAATAAAACGCCATGCAGCTCACGAAGCTATAACACATCACGACGTTAAAGCTGTTGAATACTACATTGACGACGAGTTAGACAAAGCAGAGCAAGTATTAGGGCATAAAACCCAGCTTAGCAATCTTAAAACATTAGTTCATTTCGCATGCACGAGTGAAGATATAAACAATCTTTCTATAGCTAGGTGTGTAAAAAATGCGGTTGAAAACGTATACACGCCAAATTTGAAAGCTATTGTTGATTACTTAACTCAAAAAGCACAAGAGTATAGAGATATGCCAATGCTATCGCTCACTCACGGTCAGCCTGCCACTCCTACAACTTTAGGTAAAGAGCTTGCCGTGTTTGTTTACAGGCTAAATCGACAGCTAAAACACCTTAGCTGCCAAGAATATCTTGGAAAAATAAACGGTGCTACTGGAACTTTTGGCGCTCACCTTGCAGCTTTCCCTAATGTCGATTGGCTTAGCGTTTCTAAAGAATTTGTAGAAAATAGAATGGGTCTTTGCTTCAATCCTCTTACAACGCAAATCGAAAGTCACGATTGGCAAGCAGAGCTTTACAGCACAGTAAGTCATATTAACCATATTCTTCACAATCTTGCTGTAGACGTGTGGATGTACATTTCTCGCGGAGTTTTTGTACAAGTTCCAGTTAAAGGAGCTACAGGATCTTCCACAATGCCTCACAAAGTGAATCCTATTCGATTTGAAAACGCGGAAGCAAATCTTGAGATTTCTTGCGCACTTTTCGACACTCTTTGCGCAACTCTTACCGAAAGCCGTTGGCAGCGAGACTTAACGGATTCAACTACTCAACGAAACGTTGGATCCGCATTTGGCTACGCTCTTCTTGCTTTAAACAATCTTCTTGGAGGCTTAAAGTCGATTCATCCAAACACGCAAATGATGAGTGAAGAGCTTAACAGCAACTGGGAAGTTCTTGGAGAGCCAATCCAAACTGCTATGAGAGCTCAAGAAATTGCTGGCGTAGAAGGAATGGAACGCCCATATGAGCAAGTTAAAGAATTAATGCGCGGACATAGTATTTCTAGGCAAGATGTTGAAAAGTTTATATCTTCTAGAAACTTTGATACAGAAACAGCAAATAGGTTAAAAGCTCTTACACCAGAATCTTATACTGGTATTGCATCTAGGCTAGTTGATTTTATTCGATAAATTTTATTTAATAAATAAACGGTGTGATTATGCAATCGCAAGTAGAAGAAAATTTGGTTATTAATGACACGAGGCCTAAATTAGTTCGTAATTGGGCCGACTTGATTTACGCGATTATATCTCTTGCATTAGGAACTGCGGTTGTACTGTTTACAATGTGTTTTTCTGGCACAACCGCAGGCGTAGAACACGATGCAAAAAACGCTGGAAAAATTATTGTGTGGATTGTAACTGGATTACCATCTTCTCTTTTCCAGCAAGCAATTACAATCGCCATCGTAGCTAGCGTAGTAATTTCTATGATCAATGCAAGGCGTTGGATTGACACAACGATATCTACACTAACCTTGCTATTAACATATCCGCTAGTATGGTATATTTCTTATCTTCTCACTGCTTTAAATAATGCTCCACTATTTACATCATTTAATTCGATTTCCAGCAGTCACGGTACTGAATTATTGCCAGACATATACGCTGTAATAGTTGCTTTTTTAACCGTTAGTGGTCCTAGACGAGATAGTAAAGTCGTAAGAATATCTTGGAAAGCATTAATAATTGCTTCACCTATACTAATAGTCACATCGTGGCATTCACTAACAGGAGTTTTAACATCTTGGTGTATTGGTCGCGCCATAGGTACAATAATCAGATTTATTAAAGGCACTCGCAGCAAAGGTGCTTGGGGAAAAGATATAGTTGACGCATTAGAAAATATTGGAATTACTCATCTTGTTCAATTAAACAGACGTACACTAACTACAGACCATAATGGTGTTCTGAAATCTAGCCTTGATGACGATCTGATTGAAAATTCAAGGCTATACGATGCGATTGATATTCATGGAACAAGATACGTAATTTCGGTTCTAGATAATCAGGTTCACTTGCCAGGATATCTAAATCAGCTATGGCAATGGATTAAGCTAATAGATATACCAGTTAGACGAGATCGTTCTGCAAGGCACTCCATACATCATCATCTTTCAATGCTTCTCGTTCTTAGAAGCTTGCACTTAGCTACAGCAAACGTTTATGGAGTAACAGATTGTGGAAAATCTTCAATAATGGTATTCCACACCGATAATGTACTTGTGCCATGCAATTTAAACACACTTACAATTAAAGATGCGGAAAGACTTATGCGCTACCTCGATATTGCAAACAATCGAGGAATAACACATAGAAGAATAAGCCCAGAAACACTTGCAAGACTAGAAGATGGAACTCCAGTTATTGCAGGATGGCAAAATGGCGATGTGGCTAGTGACGACACCAATATTGCTTTAGACAAAGTACAACTTTTATCAATAATCGCAACATGCATTGATACAAGTAGCGCTATAGAAGCTGCTATGAATACTTGGGGCGCAGATAAACTAGCGCAAATAATGCCTTTTATGCAAAAAGCTGCCATTCCTTCATCAACTAGAGCATTAACGTCTTGGAATAAGAAATTATTTGAAGAACTTAAAACTAAGCTAGGTGAAAAGGTATGCGAGCACACAGATGACGAAGATTATGATACAGTGCGATTAGCTCGTTTTAATATTAGATTCTTCGTTACGCTGATTCTTATTGTTGCAGCTCTGGCTGCTATTGCAACACAGTGGCATCCTCAAGAAATTGTATCTGCTCTTAAACGCGCGGATACATTAATGGTTCTATTATGCTTTGCGTTCAGCTTGCTAGCTTGGGTAGGTTCTGCGATTACAGTTGGATCTTTTATGGACGATTCACGCCCTTCTGCTGGCGTCCTGTTTACATCACAAGCTGCTTCTGGGTTTACAGCTGTTTCCATGCCAGCTGGCGTAGGACCAGCCTTTGTGAACATGCAAATTATAAAAAAGAATGGGTATTCGGCTGCTCAAGCCACAGCCATTACAAGTGCAGTTTGGCTTTTACAAGCACTTGTTACAGCTTTAGTTATGTTCTGCGTAGGCATTTTTACTGGTAAAAATGTGCTTTCTGGAATGATTCCTACACACATGCTCATAACAGTAATAGGAATAGTAACGCTAATCATATGCACTTTTATGATTATTACACCTATTCGAAAATTTATACGTAAAAGATATCTTCCTATTCTTTCAGATTATGGTAAACAGATTAAAGAGCTAATAAGTAGCCCTAAACAGCTCATTAAAGGCACTGTAGGCGGTCTTATTCTTGTTTTTGCAACAGGACTGGGATATTGGGTAGCTCTTCTTGCTTTCGGCTACTATGCAAACCCTTGGGAAACAGTGCTACTGTTCCTAGTTGCCAATACTGCTGGTTCCGCTGTTCCTACACCAGGTGGATTGGGAGCTGTTGAAGCTTCACTTACTTTTGCTTTTACCTCAGTTGGAATTCATCCAACTATCGCATTATCTGCTACCCTACTTTACAGACTCATGTTCTACTGGCTAAGAATACCAATAGGCGCTTTTGCTATGAAAAGTCTTAGTAACCGCGGATTAGTTTAGACCATGTAACATATGCTTAAAAAGCTAGACAGCTTAGTATGGTCTACTTAAAATCTTGAAAACAAACTCTCTTATTTATATAAGATTATTTAGTTGATAATAGTATAAATAATCCTATATAAGGCATTTCTACGATTTTAAAGTATTTTATCAAGCAAAAAATCTAAAAAATCGTAAAAAAATCTCGGAAAAACGGCGAAAAACCGCGCATTTGTAGGGAAAATGTATTAATATCTATGAGTGAAAGTGGTCTTTGGAAGAGAAGGCCCCTAACACAAAGGATGCTTGTATGGCATACAACAAGTCTGATCTCGTTTCGAAGATCGCTCAGAAGTCCAACCTTACCAAGGCACAGGCCGAGGCCGCTGTCAACGCATTCCAGGATGTGTTCGTTGAGGCTTTGCAGTCTGGTGAAGGCTTGAAGCTCACTGGTCTGTTCTCCGCTGAGCGTGTAAAGCGCGCTGAGCGCACTGGCCGCAACCCACGCACTGGCGAAACCATTAAGATTCCTGCATCTTACGGTGTTAGAATCTCCGCTGGTTCTTTGCTCAAGAAGGCAGTTACTGAGTAGGTTTAAACGATAAGCGTAAGACTTACAAGCAAACGAGGAACGCTCCCAAAGTTGGATTTGTTCCTCGTTTTTTTATACCTAGTATGATTTAGATGCGTTAAACGGAAAACAGAATAAAAAAAAAACGCGGTGAAAATCACCGCGCCACCTGTGCGCCAGACAGGATTCGAACCTGCAACCTTCTGATCCGTAGTCAGATGCTCTAATCCGTTGGGCTACTGGCGCATGTTTCCGAAGCCTTAGGAAATCGTTCCCTTGTTTTCGGCAACTTGACTAATATACAACCATATTCACAAAAACACAACCCTTGGCGTGTCGCCAAGGGTTGCAGCTAAAACATAAAAATCTAAAAAGTAAAAACTACTTAAGACCTATGTTCAAGAACTTCATCTACCATACCGTATTCTTTAGCCTGAGGAGCCGTAAGAATCGTATCCACCTCAATATCTTTACGAATACGCTCAATATCCTGACCAGTATGCTTTGCAAGAGTGGATTCCAACCATTCACGCAAACGCAACATTTCCTTAGCCTGAAGCTCTATCTCAGTAGCCTTACCAAAATCCTGACCCATAGCAGGCTGATGAATAAGAACACGAGCATTTGGCAGAATCATACGCTTACCAGCAGCACCAGCTGCAAGCAAAATCGCAGCAGCCGAAGCAGCTTGCCCCAAACACACCGTCTGAACATCTGGCTTAATATACTGCATAGTGTCGTAAATTGCCGTCATAGCCGTCATAGAACCGCCTGGAGAGTTAATGTACATCATTACATCCCTGTTTGGATCCATGCTTTCTAGAACCAAGAGCTGAGCCATAATGTCATCAGCAGAAGTGTCATCAACTTGTACACCCATGAAAATAATACGATCTTCAAAAAGCTTAGTGTAAGGATCTTGAGTTTTCATACCATAAGGAGTCTGCTCGCCAAATTGAGGCAAAACATAACGATTCGTAAACACACCACTGGTCTGACCAAATCCACCCAAACGCTGGGCGCGTGCAACAAACTTTGCTTCTTCACTTGCCATATAAAATCACTCCTCCCCACGCATAGAAGCTGGAGTGGTGACAATCTTATCCACGAAACCATACTCCAAAGCCTGCTGCGCAGTAAACCAATGATCATACTCATTGTCACGGTAAATTTCTTCAACTGTATGGCCAGTCTGCTGTGCAGTAAGCTCAGAAAGGGTTTTCTTCATATCCATAATTAACTCAGCATTAATACGCACGTCAGTTGCAGTACCACCAACGCCTCCAGAAGGCTGATGCATAAGAACACGTGCATGAGATGTAATAAAACG
Source organism: Gardnerella sp. KA01002 (assembly GCF_049244015.1). Lineage (NCBI taxonomy): Bacteria > Bacillati > Actinomycetota > Actinomycetes > Bifidobacteriales > Bifidobacteriaceae > Gardnerella > Gardnerella sp. KA01002. Next base: position 585,980 of record NZ_CP058365.1, on the reverse strand, counting down.
CTTACCAGGAGTACCAGAACTCAGTAAGAACTGACCCATAGAAGCAGCCATTCCCACAGCAATAGTAGCCACATCTGGCTCAATAAGCTGCATAGTATCATAAATTGCCATTCCTGCCGTAATAGACCCTCCAGGCGAATTTATATAAAGCCAAATATCTTTTTTAGGATCTTGCGCAGCTAGCATAAGCATCTGTGCACAGATGATATTAGCATTTTCATCCTTGACTTCAGAACCAAGCCAAATAATACGATCCTTTAAAAGTTGATTAAAAATCGAATCCATTGGATTTTGTGGCTCCCCTTCTTGCATAATGGTAGAAGCCGTAAACAGCTCAGTCACCTTATCTCCTTACAAACATTTTGAATATATCTAGACTATCGTGTGCGCGTGACCGCAAAAAAATGCGAAATAAATCGCTCAACACAATTAGCTACGCAATTGGACACAATTGCAGCAAATAGCATAAGAAAAAGTAATGCAAACGGCGCATTTACTAATTCAGCAACTAAAAGCCACGCCATAATCGGAGCTTTTCTAGAAGACGCAAGTAAAGAAACAGCGCCAATAATAGATACAGAAATTGCAGAAACTTGCGAAATCTCAAAAACTTGCGAAAGCGCAGACATTGAAAAAATAGCGTATAAAATCACACCAAAGCAAGCACCCGTTGAAATACTAGGTTGCAAAACGCCTCCAGAAGCACCGTAGCGCAAAACAAGCACAGTCATAAGCATTTTAATTAGCGCAAGAAGCAACAAAATAGTCACAATATGCGAACTTTCTGCCAAATACGGAAAACTAGCTACAGAAAAAGCAAGCTGAGAAAGCGACCTACCATTCCCCATAATATGCGGAAACCAACAAGCCGCAACACCAATAACTAAGCCAGCTACAGGCATAAAACACAGCATTTGTACGCCACGCAAAGCATGAGAGCGACACCAAATAATGCCAGATCGAAAAACGTAACCAACTAAGCCGCACACCACACTAACAGCAACAGCTAAAACGCAAATTTGCCAAGAAATCACGCAAGAAAATTGCGGAATATTGTAGTAGCTAGAATGATGCAATAAAAATGCAGCAACAAACGTAGCAACATAATTCATAACAAGAGCAAAAGGCAAGCAATGCAAACGCTCCGAGCGCGCAATATTTTTAGCTGCATTATCTATTAGCGAGCCATTTTCGCGATTTAGCCACGCATAAAAACCAAAACCTTGAGTTTTACTAAGCAAACCTAAAGAAAGCACGGTGCCAGCTAAAGGCGCATGGTACACTGCAGCCAAGCCAGCGCCTGCAGCAGACGCAACAAGTATGCGCTGAGTTTTGGAAGACACATGAAAAATACTGCTGCAACGCTGAGCAATCATTGCAGCTAATTCTCTAGGAGCTACTTCCCTTCCGATTGAAATTCCAGAGCCAACAATGCCGATTTGTAGCAGAACATGTGCAATAGTAGAAAAAATTGGCATTCTACTGCCACTAACGGCTTGTGGAATAGTAACGATTCGAGGAGGATTTTCTCTTTTTCGCAAAAAATACCAAGCTAGTGCAGCAACAGTCATCGCAATTGTGCAAGACAACACGTAGCGATACCAAGGAAGAGCTGAAAATACAGTGTTTTTAGCAGATTCAATTGAGCCAAAGGCAATATATTGTACTGCATAAAGAATAAACGTAAGAATTGTTGCACCTAAGCCTATAAGAATGCCAAGAACAATAGAAGCTGCAACAAAACGCACTACTCGAATTGCAAAACTAAATAATTTGCAAGATTTGCCGAATTTGCCAAATCTGCAACAAGATTCATGCTTAGTTTTAGCACTATTATCCATAATGTCTCGCAATTCTTAAGATTTCCCTATAATAATCGTAATTATTTAATCAGATATAAGTAAGACCCAGCAGAGTTATGCTCTACTAGGTCTTAAATAACAAGATTATTAGAAGATTCTAATTTAGAAGACTCTAACTACTTTTCAGAGGTAAGCTCATCAGCTACTGCAGCAGCAGCGGAAGCAGCTTTAACGCTTTCATCTTCTGGCTCTTCATCTTCCGACAAGAAAGCACTCAAATCAAGAGCTTCTCCGCCAGCAACGAACTTTACAGCACGCATACCAGCAAGCAAGCCCTTAGAACGAGCAACTTCCTGAACAGCGGAACCAAGCTGACCATTGCGAACAATAGCGTTAATAAACTGGCTTGGATCCATACCATACTGCTGAGCAACAGAAACCAAGAAGTTGGTAACATCTGCTTGAGAAACAGAAACATCGAGGCTTTCTGCCAAAGCGTCGAGAACCATTTGGTCACGAAGCTCCTTTTCTGCAGCCTTCTCAGCTTCTTCCTTCTGCTCTTTAGTAGCCTTTTCAGGATCTGGAGTCATACCCTTAAGATGTTCAGCAACAGCCTTTTCTTTAACACCCTTTGGTACAGGAATCTCAACCTCTTCCTGAAGCTTAGCAATAAAGGCATCTCGAGCCATAGTAGCCTGACGACCCTCATTTGCCTGCTCGCAAGACTTACGAACATCAGCTTTAAGCTCTTCAAAAGTATCAAACTCAGAAGCTTCCTGAGCGAAGTCATCATTAAGCTCTGGCAATTCCTGAGTCTTAACAGAGTTAACCTTCACCTTAACCTGAGCTTTTTTACCCTGGTTCTTTCCAGCCTCAAGAGTGCCTTCAAAAGTGGTCTCTTCGCCAGCGGAAAGACCTTCCAAAGCCTCATCCAAACCATCAAGCATGGTGTTGGAACCAAGCTCATAGCTAACGCCATTCTGAGAATCAGCAACCTCATCGTCGATTCGAGCTTCCAAATCAATGTTAGCAAAATCACCCTTCTTAGCTGGGCGATCAACACCAACAAGAGTACCGAAGCGCTGACGCAAAGCCTCAAGACGAGCATTAACATCATCGTCTGTAACTTCTGGCTTTTCTACTTCGATTTCTACACCCTTGAACTTGTTCAGCTTAAACTCTGGACGACGCTCAACAGTTGCAACAAACTTAAGCTTAACCTCATCTTTAGCGGATTCTGGAACTTCCTGAACATCAAATTCTGGCTGATCCATTGGGCGAATCTTCTTTTCTTCCAAAGCCTTAGAATAAAGCTCTGGAACAGCAGAATTTACAGCTTCACCGGCAACAGCTCCGAAGCCAACTCGCTGATCGACAATCTTGCCTGGTACATGTCCCTTACGGAAACCTGGCACGTTGATTTGCTTTGCAATCTCTTTACGAGCCCCATCCAAGAATGGCTCAAAATCTTCGAGATCTGCGGTAATGGTGAGCTTAACCTTAGTTGGCTCAAGATTCCTGACGCTGATTTTCACGCTTCATGCTCCTGAAATTACGTTTTCTAGCTTCTGCCATACGGCACAACCGTTACATAATAGCGCGAGTTACGGACTCAGCGATTAAATCACTTTGCCACATTCTTGCGCCTTGCTCATCTAAGAACTCTTTAACATTAATATGCTCAACATCATCCTGCCAGCAAAGATTACGTATAATTTGCGGCTTAATAATAACTTCCGAAGGAGTGTGAGTATCTTCAGAAATCTTAATTAAAGATCGCTTGACATTTTGCAAACGCTCATATCTTTTGGGATGATGCTCACGCCAATACTTCATAGAACGTGGAGCCGCTTGCGACTCTTGAACATCTTGCGATTCTTGAGCATCTTGCACATTTTTTGCAATTAAACTTGATTCGTTTGAACAACCACAGTCATCTTCATCATTAGAAGATTGCGCATAGTCAATAATTGCAACTTCCCCACTTTTAGCGCGACTAATCGCGTCTTCTATAACAGCTTTCCACACATTTGGCTTGATTTTGCGCTGAATCGGAGCATAGCGTTCAAACATCTTGTCTTGCTCGCTGCCTGTGTGAATCCTAACACGTTCGTTAAGAATGCGAATTGAGCGAAACTCCCTAGAATTACTTGGCTTTCGCTTGCCTGCCTCAATAATCGCAGCATCCGAAAGCAATAGAGTTGGCGCAATATCGTATTGACGAGCAAGCTCATCTCGCTTTTGCCAAAGCTCTTTTGCAATCATTAATCCGATTTTATCGTGCATAAGAACGCTTATATGAGATATTCTAAGCCAAGGATTTGGGTGAGGAGCCTTCTTTTGCGCACCTTTACTTAATAAGTGTGCAAACTCTTGATTTGCCCATAAAAGCTTGCCTTGCTTTTTTAACTCGCCGCTCATTACTTCTTCTAATTCGATTAGCAATTCAACGTCTAAAGCAGCGTAATTTCGCCAATCTCTAGGAAGAGGTCTATATGACCAATCCGCTGCAGAATGTTCTTTTGCAAGAGTCAACCCCAAATAATATTCAGTTACAGAGCTTAATCCAAATCGCTTTCTACCAAGCAATTTAGCTGCGATCTCGGTATCAAATAAGGCGCGCGGGCGCAAACCAATATCGAAAAATCCTGGCAAATCTTGCATAGAATCGTGAATAATCCAAGGCGCATCCCCTACTGCCTCATTAAATTCATGCCAATCAACGCCAAGTTTTCCTAAAGCTATTGGGTCCAGCAATCCAATTCCTGCACCTTTGCGTTTAAACTGAATCAGCCAATCTTCGTGACCATATCTAAAACCAGATGCGCGCTCTGCGTCTGCAGCCAAAGGCCCCGACCCTGCTGCCAACAAATTACAATATTCTTTATATGCTTCAAGCGTATCAATGACTTCTGGAACTCCTTCTCTAGGCTCTTTTAAGAGCTTTGGTTCCTTATTCAAGAACGCCTCCCGATTCCACGCTTTAGCCAAATTCTTACGCTTTTTGCATCTTACTTTGTAATTTTTTGCAAAATATCCGTAAAAAATATTTAAGCCGTGTTATAGATTATGCATCTTTTAACACGGCTTCAACTTTCGCACACAACTACGACTAATCAAAATAAGTAATAAATTAAATAATCATTTAAATAATCAATCTGTTTTATTGTTTGATTCTTATTGAGTTATGCGCTTAACAAGCCTAGTTTTAAGGAATCTAGTAAGAGTAAATGCGACTGCCGAAACTAAAACTGTTGGAATAACGTAGCCAACATGTAAACCTAAATCCGAGAACTTGGATATTGGGAAAGTAACAAGTTCTATAACAAAAGTTATCGCAATAGATATTATTGGCACTTCAATAAGAAGTTTCTCATCAAACGATGCAACAATGTTTATTGGCAACAAAATTATTGGCAAAATAACGAAAACAGTAAGCGCTGTGGCAAAACCAAACTGATCGTTACACCGCACAAAAATAGCTAACGCTAATGTAAAAGCTAATGCAATCCAACAACCTATTCTGCGCTTCATTGCGTATCCTTTCTCTAAAAAAGGTTATTTGTATAATTATACAAAATCCTTTAAAAAAAAAACAATACAATACGCAAAAATTGTCTAAATTACAGTTACATTTTTGATGCAATCTAAACGCAGTCTAGTACACAACAAAACCGTGGTCTTTGAACTGGTTTACAACTCGCTCTTTAAGCGCCCTAGAAGGTCCTTTTTGATTCTCAAGAGGGTATGGAATCCTAAGCTCATGCCACTTTGGGCGGCCTAGTTGATGGAATCCAAGCACGTCAATATGCTCAACAGCATCACCAAATGAATCGCAAATCTCAGCAACTTTTTCAACATTTTCTTCGCTGTCTGTAAGACCTGGAACGAGCACAAAACGCACCCAAATCTTCTTACCAGCCTTCGCCAATCGCTGACCAAAGTCAATAGTTGGCTGAAGCAAGCCGCCAGTTACTTTTTTATACGTTTCTTCAATACCAGATTTAACATCTAGCAAGCAAAGATCAATGTCGTCAATCATTTCGTCCGTATAATTGCGATTCAAAAAGCCCGAAGTATCTAAGCAAGTATGCACACCCATCTCTTTTGCTGCACGAAACACTCTAGATACAAAAGCTGGTTGCATCATGGATTCTCCGCCAGAAAAAGTTATTCCGCCGCCTGTTGCCTTAAAAAGACTTTGATAACGGTCTACTTTTTTAATCATTGCATCTAAGTAGACTGGCTTGCCGTCGCGCATTTTCCAAGTATCTGGATTTTGGCAATATTGGCAGCGAAGTGGGCAGCCACTCATAAACACTGTCATGCGAGTGCCAGGGCCATCAACAGAAGTATTAATATCCCAAGAATGCACAAATCCAATATCGCCAGTTTTAAGAGCAACTAAGCGGTCTTTTCTGTCTAATCCAATTGGAGATTCAAAACCAGAAAGACCACCCATTAAAGTTTGTCGGGCATACTCTTTTGACTCCTTTAACATGTGCTGAGTCGTGGTACGAAATGCTGTGTTTTCAACCATCTATATGCCCTCCTATAACCGTCTTTGGTTTAATTTATTCGATTTTAAAAACTACGTTTATTTTAAAAGCCGCCAGGAGCAAAACCTACTCACTCCCGGCGGCATTCGCAATCAATCAGAATCAGTCAGTAACTGAACCCTGGTGGAATGTACGAGAAATAACGTCGAGCTGCTGTTCCTTAGTGAGCTTTACGAAGTTCACTGCGTAGCCAGAAACGCGAACCGTAAGGTGTGGGTACTTTTCTGGGTGCTCAACAGCGTCTTCAAGCTGTTCCTTGCGCAAAACGTTGATGTTTGCGTGGTACAAGCCGTGACCGTTGCCAGCGTCCAAAATACCAACCAAATTCGTTATACGCTCGTCTTCATCTCTTCCCAAACCATCTGGCGTAATGGTGTTGGTCAAAGAAATGCCATCAAGAGCATCGTCATAGTCAATCTTGCCAACGGAGAACATGGATGGAAGCATACCGTGAGAATCCATACCATTTTCTGGGTTTGCGCCTGGAGCGTAAGGAGTACCCTTCTTGTGACCAGATGGGAAGGAACCAGTGTTCTTGCCGTATTCAACGTTAGAAGTAATAGTCAAGATAGACTGAGTTGGAACAGCATTACGGTACACAGGCAAACGCTTTACCTGACCCATAACAGTGCTTACAACCCACTTTGCCAAGTCATCAGCACGATCGTCATCGTTACCGTAGATTGGGAACTCGCCAACCGTCTTGTAGCCAACGATTAAGTCGTCGTCTGCGCCTTCGATGTACTCATACTCATGACCTTCAGTGGTCTTAGCATCCTTGTTGTAGATTGGGTAAACCTTTGCATACTTCAAAGCAGCCAAGGAATCTGCAGCAATAGACAAGCCAGACATACCGCAGCCAAGTGTACGATAGACTTCCCTATCGTGCAAAGCCATCTCAATGGACTCGTACGCGTACTTATCATGCATGTAGTGGATGATGTTCAAAGCCTCAATGTAGGTTTCGGAAAGCCATTCCAAAGCCTTCTCGTAATTGGCCTTAACCTTCTCGTAGTCAAGAGTTCCGTCGGCTTCTGGCTTGATTGGGTCAATAACACCCTTATCAATAACCTGCATGCCAGTCATTTCATCGCGACCACCGTTAATCGCGTAGAGCAAAGCCTTTGCGGAGTTAACGCGTGCAGCGAAGAACTGCATTTGCTTACCAACGCGCATTGGGGAAACGCAGCAAGCAATAGCAGCGTCATCGCCCCAGTGCTCACGAATATCTTTATCGGACTCGTACTGAATTGCAGAAGTGTCGATAGAGATTTGTGCGCAGAAACGCTTGTAGGCTTCTGGAAGCTTTGGATCCCAGAAAATAGTGATGTTTGGCTCAGGACCTGGCCCAAGATGCTCAAGAGTCAAAGTGTTGAGCAAACGGAACGAAGTCTTAGTAACAAATGTGCGACCATCATCGCTGAAGCCAGCATCGGACCAAGTTGCCCAATATGGATCTCCAGAGAAGATTGCGTCGTAATCCTTAGTACGCAAGAAGCGAACAATACGAAGCTTCATAACCAAAGCATCAATGATTTCCTGAGCGTCGGTTTCGTTGATTAATCCAGCCTTCAAATCACGCTCAAAGTAGCAATCAAAGAATGCAGAAACACGACCGAAGCTCATTGCAGCGCCATCCTGGCTCTTAACAGAAGCAAGATAGCCCATGTAAGTCCACTGAACAGCTTCCTTAGCAGTTTGAGCTGGGCGGCTCAAATCCAAGCCGTACTCGTTGCCCAAGTTAATAAGCTGCTTCAAAGCCTTGATTTGCTCATCATGCTCTTCGCGGAAGCGAATCCAATGCTCAATCTCGGTCTCAGTAAAGTCGTTGCGGTATGGAATCGAATCCTTATCGCGCTTCTTGAACTCAATAAGCATGTTTACGCCGTAAAGAGCCACGCGACGATAATCACCGATAATACGACCACGACCATAAGCGTCTGGCAAACCAGTCAAAATCTTATTGTGGCGAGCAATCTTAATATTCTTGGTGTAAACACCAAACACGCCATCGTTATGAGTCTTGCGATAAACGGTGAAAATCTTCTTAATTTCTGGATCTACTTCCTTGCCGGCTTCCTTAATAGCCTGCTCAACCATTCGCCAACCACCGTTTGGCATCATAGCGCGCTTGCAAGGTTCGTCAGTTTGCAAACCGACGATTACGTTATCTACTTCTGGGCTTTCAATGTAGCCTGCTGGCATTGCGTCAATGCCTGCTGGAATATGGGTTTCAACGTCGTATACGCGGCGCTCACGCTCAACTGCCAAGTAATTGTCATCGAGATACTTCCACATATGCTTCGTTTTCTCGGTAGCATTCGCCAAGAAGGATTCGTCGCCTTCGTATGGGGTGTAGTTCTCTAAAATAAAGTCGCGTACGTCAATATCTTTTTCCCAATTGCCGCTTGTAAATCCATCCCACGCTTTTGCACGAAGATCCTCTTCGGTGAGAACGGATGCATCCACTGATGCCATATTTGACTCCTTTCGTATCCACGACGCTTCTTCACGCCGTCTTCTCTACTATGTTAAAGCAATGTTTAAACAGTACACGTCGATTTTTTACTATTTTAAAGTGAGTTACCTCACATTTTATGCTTTTATGTATTCAATTTAGTAAAAAACGCTAGTTTGAATACTCAAACTAGCGCATATGCAATATGTAGTTAATCAACGGATGCTTGCGACTTTTCCCAAGACGTATCCAAGATTTCGTCTACTCTCTAAACGCGGTTGTTACTGGAATTCGCCTATCTCTTCCAAACGCAATCGCACTAACTTTTGGCCCTAACGGATACTGCCTACGCTTCCATTCTGCGCGGTCTACAAGCCTAATAACTGTATTAACTGTGCGCTCATCAAAACCATCTGCAAGCAAATCTGCGCGACCATGAGCAAGCTCAATATGAGCTTCCAACACTTTATCTAGCAAATCGTATTCTGGCAAAGAATCAGAATCCTTTTGCCCTGGTCTTAGCTCTGCGCTTGGAGGCTTAATAATCGAGTTTACAGGTATAAGAATGCCATCTTTTGGAGCATTGTCTTTAGGAAAATCTTCTCTTCCTGCAATAGGTAACATTCCAAGACCTACTCCATTTTGAGCAGCACGATTTCGCCATCTAGAAAGCGCCCAAACGCGAGTCTTAAACAAATCTTTAATAGGAGCATACCCTCCTACTGCATCTCCATAAATCGTAGAATAACCGCATGCAAGCTCCGACTTATTACCAGTAGCTAGAGCCAGCAAACCTTTTGAATTAGAGTACGCCATAACAATCACGCCTCTAACTCGCGCTTGCAAATTTTCTGCAGCAACACCTTGTAAATCAAGCTGATTTTGGAATGACTTAAAAAGTGGCTCAATAGGCTGAATATCGTAATGTGCTCCAAGTCGCTTAGCTAAATCGCAAGCATCGTCTTTAGAACCAAGCGAAGAATACATGCTTGGCATTGAGATTCCCCAAACGTTTTGCCCTCCGCAAGCATCTGCCGCCATAGTTGCAACTAGAGCCGAGTCAATTCCGCCAGAAAGTCCTAAGCAAACGCCCTTAAATCCGTTTTTGCGCATGTAATCTCTAAGTCCCAATACACATGCACAATAAACTTCTTCGTCTGGGTCTAATTTTTGAGCAATCGTTGAGCATTTTTGTGCATCTAAATCTGTATTAAAATCAACAAAACTTAAGTCTTGATCAAACATTTTAGAACGCTCGATCAGGGATCCATCTGCGTTTACTACAAAACTGCCGCCATCAAAAACAAGATCATCTTGAGCACCAACTTGATTTACGTAAACAAGAGGAGCATTAACCTCTTTTGCACGCTTTTGCGCCAGCTTTAAGCGAATATCCGTTTTGCCTTCTTCGTACGGAGAACCGTTGATTGTTACTAAAACATCAATCCCCTCTTTAGAAAGACGCGCAACTGGACCGCCATCTTGCCAAATGTCTTCGCAAATCGCAAATCCTAATTTTGCGCCTTTAACGTTTAGAATTCCGCAATCATCTCCAGAAGAGAAAATTCTAAATTCGTCAAAAACGCCATAATTTGGTAAGAAATGCTTGTCGTAAACAAGTGCCACTTTGCCGTTGTTAATAACAAGCAAGCGATTCCTTGGCTTACCTAACTCGTTATCTACACCAACTGTTCCAACAACAACGTATAAATCACCTAATCCGCTATCTTTTAAGATTTTTGCAAGACTATAAGCAGCGTCGCCAGCTGCTTTTCTAAATGTTGCACGCAAAGCAAGGTCTTCGATTGGATACCCTGTTAGTGTCATTTCTGGAAACACAACAATATCGGCGTCTCCCTTACTTGCGTCTTTGCAAAATCGCAATATTTCATCCGTATTTTTGCTTATGTTTCCAACGCAAGTGTCAATTTGAGCTAAAGCTAAACGCAAAGAAGTCATGTTTTTATTATAATCCATGTTGCATAAGCCGCATTTTATAAAGTCATACTGCAATAAAAGCATCCACTAAACAGAAAAATCGCAAAACGCCAATCATAAAAAACAAGCGAAAAACAAAAAATTAATCGCAAGTATAAAAAATTAATTGTCACATATCTGCCTGATTTCATTAGTATTGCTAACTCGTCATAAATTATACAAATAGAAAATAGGTAGCGAAGAAGATACAAAATCGCATATATTGATATTCCGTTGCTAAGAAACAAAAAATCAACGAACAAAAAACATTAAAGGACAAGGGGAAAAATATGAAAATCACAAAGAAGAACACAAAGATTATTGCAGCTTTTACAGCACTAACTGCGATTTTGGGGCTTTCACTAAGCGCATGCGGATCTTCTGCAAATGGAGCAACTAAAGACGATAAGGTGATTAAGGTTGCAGCTTCCCCAACTCCTCACAGCGATATTTTGAACAAAGTAGTTAAGCCAATTTTGCAAAAACAAGGCTATAAGTTGGTTGTTAAGGAATTTACTGACTACGTGCAACCAAATACTGCTGTAGAAGAAGGCGAAGCAGACGCAAACTACCATCAGCATTTGCCATACTTAGATAACTTTAATAAAGAAAGAGGAACGCATATTATTTCTATTGCTGGAATACACTTTGAACCATTTGGACTTTACCCAGGAAAGACTAAAACAATTAAGGACTTAAAAGATGGCGCAACAGTTGCGGTTCCTAGCGACCCAACCAACGAAGCTCGCGCACTTCTTCTTTTGCAAGACGCAGGTCTTCTTAAGCTAAAGAATCCAAAGGATGTTAACGCAACAAAGAAAGATATTGTTTCTAATCCAAAGAATCTAAAGTTTAAGGAAATAGACGCCGCTTTGGTTCCAACAGTTGTTAAAGACGTTGATTTAGCTGCTCTAAACGGAAACTACGCTATTCAAGCTGGATTTAACCCAACTAAAGATCCTCTTACAAGCGAAAAAGTTGGAGGCGTAGCTGCTAAAACATACGAAAACATTATTGCTGTTAAGAAAGGATCCGAAAAGCTTGCTAAAATCAAGGCTCTTGTAAAAGCGTTAAAAACAGATGCAGTTCGTGATTTTATAAAGAAAAACTACAACGGCGCTGTTTTGCCAGTTTTCTAAGATGATTGCATTGTTCTAACCTTAAGCAAATATGAGACATGTGCCTCACAAAAGCATAGAGGCACGTGCCTCATATTTGCTTTTCAAAATCAGTGAGAGATAATATGATTCAAATTGAGCATCTTTATAAAACTTACTCAAGTGGTAAGCAATCGCACGAAGCACTTAACGATATTAATTTAACTATTGAATCAGGCGAAGTATTTGGTATTTTGGGATCTTCTGGAGCTGGAAAATCATCATTAGTCAGATGCATGAACTTGTTAGAACGTCCAACATCTGGAAGAGTGCTAATAGACGGAAAAGATATTACGGACGCCAAAAATAGAGATTTATCTAAAATAAGATCGAATATTGGAATGATTTTCCAAAACTTTAGTCTTTTTCAACAGCGAACTGTGTTACAAAATGTGACTTTTCCTTTGGAACTAAACAACACTCCTAAAGAAAAAAGAGAAGAACGAGCAAAGTATTTACTCGATCTAGTTGGATTAAAAGATTTAGCAAACCGCTACCCTGTTCAGCTTTCTGGCGGACAACAGCAAAGAGTTGCAATAGCGAGAGCACTTGCTAATAATCCTTCTATAATGCTTTGTGACGAAGCAACAAGCGCCTTGGATTCAACAACTACAGCACAAATACTTGACTTGCTTAGAAGAATCAACCGAGATCTTAACGTAACACTGGTTATTATTACTCACTCGTTAGCAGTAGCAAGAAATATTTGCGATAGGGTTGCTATGATTGACGGCGGAAAAATCGTAGAGATCGGCGACACTTCAACACTTTTCAAAAATCCTCAAAGCAATATTTTAAAAACGCTTATTGCAGACGAACATGTTGAAAACCATAGGGGAACTAAATCCAATAATAGTAATTCCGAAAATGAAATAACCACTAATAGCGCAACAAACAATGGGGTGAAATAAAAATGCCAGAAAATATTTCACAATTTATAGACGAATATGGAGAACTACTTATTGAAGGCACAAAAGATACAATATCTATGACTTCAATATCTACACTATTCGCATACGTAATAGGATTACCAATAGGAGTTCTTCTTATAACAAGCGCAAAACAAGGAATACGTCCTAACTCATATTTGAATGCGGTTTTAGGTTGGATTGTAAATATTGTTCGCTCAATACCGTTTATAATCCTACTTGTTGCAATAATTCCACTTACTAGACTTATTGTTGGAACGTCTTTGGGAGTTTCTGGCGCTATTGTTCCTCTTGTTTTAACAGCTGCACCATTCGTAGCGCGAATTGTTGAGCAATCTCTTGCAGAAGTTGATGTAAGTCTTATAGAAGCTGCACAAAGTTTTGGCGCAAGCAATACGCAAATAGTATTCAAAGTATTGCTTTTTGAAAGCTTGCCTTCATTAATTCGTGGAGCGGCATTGACTTTCATTACACTTTTTGGATTCTCTGCAATGGCTGGAACTGTTGGCGCAGGCGGTCTAGGAGATATTGCAATTCGCTACGGATATCAGCGTTACCAATACGATGTTATGAGTGTTGCTGTTATTTTCTGTATTCTTCTTGTGCAAGTAGTACAAACTGTTGGAGATTTAATATCCAATAAAATCAACCATCATGAACGTCGATAATATCCAATAAAAAGTCACAAATAAAAAAGTCACAAATAAAATCCTAGTAGCGTAAGATACAGTAAAATCTATTAATCGCTTCTAGGATTTTCTATTTATCAAATGATCAACCATTCAACATGCCTACGATTTATTAAAAAGCTACTAAATAATGTAGAATGTCTGCGTCACAACATTTTGCAGGGGTGCTTTCTTTTTAAAGAAGGCTGAGATAGGTGAAAAACCTGACCCTTCGAACCTGTTAGTTAATACAACGTAGGGAGCAACGATTAAGTATGACCTCAAACTATCCATACGCATCAATGCGTGACCAGTTCAACCTAAACACATGTTTTATTGCAGATCCTAAACTATGCAAAAGTCGCGCACTCACGGATATAGTTGACGACTCTTTACGCGCAGGATCAACATTCATAAGGCTTAATTGTGCGGATGAAAGCGCAAAAGAAATCACATCAATCGCACGAGATATTGCACAAATCATAGAAGATAACGATAAATGTGATTCAGTAACTTTCGTAATAGACGGAAGAGTTGACGTTGTCTGGCAGGCAAGAAATCAAGGAATTAAAGTCGATGGAGTTCATCTTGCGCAAAGCGACATGGAACCTAAAGAAGCACGAGCACTTTTGGGAGAAGACGCAATAATAGGCTTGTCCGTAGAAACAGAAAGTCTTGTTAAGGTTATTAATGAACTTCCTGATGGCTGCATTGATTATATTTGTGTAACGGCAATGCATAATCCAGAAGATGGTTGCGAAAACATTACTCCAACTTATGAATTAGAACCAAATCACACTATTTTAGATGGAGCAAAGATTAATACTATTTGCTCAGCAAGCGATTTTCCAGTACTTGTTGGAGGAAGAACATCTTTAGAAGATGTTGACATGATTGCTCGCAGTAAGGCTGCAGGATTGTTTGTATCTGAAGCATTGTACGCAAGCGAAACACCAGAATCCACAATGAGTGAATTCGTGGAACGCTTTACGCACATTCGCGGCAATCAAAAGCACGGTTATGCAAAACGCGTTATAATTCAGGAAAAAGCTGATGAGAAAGCTAACAATACGCCAAAGTTCATTAATGCTAAAGAAGCAAAAGATGCTGCAAAATTAGCAAAGCAACAGCGCGTTGATATTGCTTCTCGCGGATGTACTCAGAGGGACAAAGCTCATATTCGTAAAACTACGCCAGTTCACTTTGAATATGAATATGGTTCTTACGATTTGGAAGTTCCTTATACAGAAATTAAGCTTTCTGATACTCCAGGCGTTGGTCCTAACCCACCATTTAAGGATTACAACACAGAAGGTCCTAAGTGCGATCCTAAGGAAGGCTTGGCTCCACTTCGTCTTGATTGGATTAGAGATCGTGGCGATGTTGTTGAATATGAAGGTCGTAGTCGAAATCTTCAAGATGACGGCAAGCGAGCTATTAAGCGAGGAAAAGCTTCAAAAGAGTGGCGTGGTCGCACTCATAAGCCAATGAAGGCTGCAGATCATCCTATTACACAGATGTGGTACGCGCGTCATGGAATTATCACTCCAGAAATGCAGTATGTTGCTACTCGCGAAAATTGCGATGTGGAACTTGTTCGCTCTGAAGTTGCATTTGGTCGCGCTGTGATTCCTTGCAATATCAACCACCCTGAAGCAGAACCTATGATTATTGGTTCTCGCTTCTTAACTAAGCTAAACGCAAACATGGGTAATTCTGCTGTAACATCTTCTATTGACGAAGAAGTAGAAAAACTTACGTGGGCTACTAAGTGGGGTGCAGATACCGTTATGGATCTTTCCACAGGTAACGATATTCACACAACTCGCGAGTGGATTTTGCGTAACTCCCCTGTTCCGATTGGTACCGTTCCAATGTATCAAGCTTTGGAAAAAGTTGAGGATGATGCTTCTAAGCTCAGCTGGGAGCTTTTCCGCGACACTGTTATTGAACAGTGCGAGCAAGGCGTTGACTACATGACTATTCACGCAGGCGTGCTTCTTCGCTACGTGCCTCTTACTGCAAACCGCGTAACTGGTATTGTTTCTCGAGGCGGATCCATTATGGCTGAATGGTGCTTGCAACACCATCAAGAAAGCTTCTTATACACTCACTTCGAAGAATTATGTGAGATTTTTGCCAAGTACGATGTTGCGTTCTCTTTGGGAGATGGTTTACGACCAGGAAGCTTGGCTGATGCAAACGATGCTGCTCAGCTTTCCGAGCTTATGACGCTTGGTGAGCTTACTAAGATTGCTTGGCAACACGATGTTCAGGTTATGATTGAAGGCCCAGGACACGTACCATTTGATACGGTACGCATGAATATTGAAATGGAGAAAGCGATTTGCCAGAATGCTCCATTCTATACTCTTGGTCCTTTAACAACCGATACTGCACCAGGATATGATCACATTACTTCCGCTATCGGCGGCGTTGAAATCGCTCGTTATGGCACAGCAATGCTTTGCTACGTCACTCCTAAAGAGCATTTAGGACTTCCTAATAAGGACGACGTTAAGCAAGGTGTTATTGCTTATAAGATTGCTTGTCACGCTGCGGATCTTGCTAAGCATCATCCGCATGCCATGGATAGAGATAACGCTATAAGCAAGGCTCGTTTCGAGTTTCGCTGGCTGGATCAGTTTAATTTAAGCTACGATCCAGATACCGCTATCGCTTTCCATGACGAAACGCTTCCAGCAGAGCCAGCAAAAATGGCTCACTTCTGTTCCATGTGTGGACCAAAATTCTGCTCAATGGCTATTTCTCAGAATATTCGCAAGCGTTTCGGTGGCGCAGATCAACAAGAACAACTTGTTGAAGAAGCCCGCAGTCAGGCTATTGCCGAGGGTATGAAAGAGATGAGTAAAAAGTTCCAGGAAGCTGGTTCAACGTTGTATCAAAGCGCCAAAGCGTAGAGTATCTATGTTTCTAAAGTTTTGATATTACGAAAATAAGGCGAGTTAATGCAAGATTAATCCTGCTCAAGCTCGCCTTATTTTTATTTGCAACAGTTTTATTTGCAACAGTTTTGAACAGTCTTTAACATATGGGAAAATCGCATTATGACACTTATCAATATGCATACGTCCGAAGGCGATATAAAGATTAATCTTTTTGACGATAAAGCGCCTATTACAGTAAAAAATTTCGTTGACTTGGCGACTGGTTCAAAAGAGTGGATGAATCCTTTTACGGGAGAAAAATCCAACGAACCATTCTATGACGGTTTGACATTCCATCGTATTATCAAAGACTTTATGATTCAAGGCGGATGCCCTCTTGGAAACGGAATGGGTGGTCCTGGCTACGAATTTGACGATGAGATTGACCCATCCTTAAAGTTTGATAAACCGTATCTTCTTGCAATGGCAAATGCTGGAAAACAGCGCGGACGAGACGGACGCTTACACGGCACGAATGGATCTCAGTTCTTTATAACTACCGTGCCAACTCCTTGGCTTGATGGTCATCACACCATTTTTGGAGAAGTCGTGGATGATGAATCTAAAGCTGTTGTAGATAAGCTCGAATCTGTTCCAACAGATAGGTCTGATGCCCCACTAGAGCCAGTTGGAATTATATCTATTGAGGTTATTAAGTAATAACATTAATTAAAATAAAGCATAAATAATATAAAATTGCAATAATAAAACTTCCAGCCAAAACATTATTTGACTGGAAGTTTTATTGTTTAGGTTTTCTTGTTTAGTCGCGTTCCATTTTTCTGAGTCGCGGTTCCGCACTATCTTTTGCGCCCGTAATTCTATAAACGTCAAAAACGCCATCAATCTTACGAATTGCAGCAAGAAGAGTGTTCAAATGCTGAGGATCTGCCATTTCAAACGTAAATTGACTTGTAGCAACGCGGTCATCTCCAGTAGCAATCGTTCCCGAAAGAATGTTTACACCATGATCCGAAAGAACTCGCGTAACATCCGAAAGCAAATGCTGACGATCCAAAGCTTCTACTTGAACTTTAACAAGGAACAAGCCTTTATCGCTAGTCCATTGAACAGGAATAACACGCTCCGACTGTGACTTTTGCAAATCAATCATATTCTGGCAATCCGTTCTATGAACAGAAACACCCTGATTTCTAGTTATAAAACCAACAATGTCATCTCCAGGAACAGGCATGCAACAGCGAGCAAGTTTAACCCACACATCTCCAACGCCCTTTACGGAAACACCAAGAACACCATTAGATTTGCGATTACGCTCAACTCTCCTAAGCGGAAGTGCTTCTTCCTGAGCTTCTTCAGCTACTTCTTCACTACCAGCATCTTTAACAAGACGAGAAATAACGTTTTGAGTGGAAACTTGACCTTCGCCAATTGCAGCGTAAACAGCTTCTACATTAGCAGTTATATTAAGCTCTTCTGCAACACCTATTAACGCTTGTGGAGTAAGTAAAGTAGATAAAGGCAAATTACGTTTACGCATAGCTCGCGTAAGCTCGTCTTTACCCTCTTCAATCGCCTCCGAACGGCGTTCCTTGCTAAACCATTGACGAATCTTATTTCTAGCTCTAGGGCTTTTTACAAAGCTGAGCCAATCTCTTGAAGGACCAGCAGTATCAGACTTTGATGTAAGAACTTCTACAGTATCGCCATTGTTAAGCTTAGTGTCAAGTGGCACAAGCTTTCCATTTACGCGAGCGCCCATCATTCTGTGACCAACCTCAGTATGCACAGAATAAGCAAAGTCAACTGGAGTTGCATCTTGCGGAAGAGCAACAATACTTCCCTTTGGAGTAAACACGTAGACTTCCGAAGCTCCAAGATCTTGCTTTAAGGAACCCAAGAATTCGTCAGAATCTGGCGTTTCACTGGTCCAATCTGCAAGCTGCTGAATCCACTTTAAATTATCTAATTCGCTAAGCTCTTTGTTTTCTTCTTGTTCACGCTTAACATCACCTTTATCTGGCTTACTTAAAGCGCGACCAGCTTGTCCGTTTGCCTTATACTTCCAGTGAGCAGCAATACCAAATTCAGCACGCCTATGCATGTCCCATGTGCGAATCTGAATCTCCACAGGCTTTCCACCAGGACCTACAACAGTAGTGTGCAAGCTTTGATACATATTTAGCTTAGGCGTTGCTATATAGTCCTTAAAACGTCCAGGAACAGGACTCCAGCGCGCATGAACTGCGCCTAATGCAGCATAACAGTCCCGAATAGAATCAACGATTATTCGCACACCTACAAGATCGTAAATATTTTCAAAATCATGTCCTCGAACAATCATCTTTTGATAGATTGAAAAATAATCTTTTGGACGCCCCTTAACAGAAGCTTTTACATGTTGCTGGTTTAAATCTTCATTGATTTCTTCTAGAATTTGACGCAAATAAACTTCACGTTGACCAGCTCTACGAGCAACTAAAACTACTATTTCGTTATAAATTTTTGGATATAAAACTTTAAAGCTTAGCTCTTCAAGCTCTGTCTTAATTGCGTTCATACCGAGTCGATTTGCAAGAGGAGCGTAAACATCTAGAGTTTCACGAGCCTTTTTATGCGAGCTAGATGGCTTAACGTATCTCCATGTACGAGCGTTATGCAAACGATCTGCAAGTTTTACTACCAACACTCGCACATCTCGGCTCATTGCAACAACCATTTTTCTGATTGTTTCTGCCTGAGCGCTTTCTCCATATTCCATGTTTGATATTTTTGTAACACCGTCGACTAATCCTGCAACAGTATCACCAAAATCAGCCCTACACTCTTCTAGCGTGTAATCCGTATCTTCAACAGTATCGTGTAATAATCCTGCAGCAACAACTATAGGACCCATTCCTAGGTCAGCTAAAATCTGAGCAACAGCAAGAGGATGAATAATATATGGTTCGCCTGATTTACGCCTTTGACCAGTATGCTGTTTTACGGCTCTAGCATAAGCTTTGTGCAAAATCTCCATATTCTCATCGGGATGATGCCACTTACACATTCGCAATATTGGGCACAATGGGTCTCGCATATCTTCGCTAATTTCACATCCGAGCATGTTAGCGCCCTTAATGTCGTCTTGATTTTCACCCATCGAATATCACCTCCCGATTTATAGTTACTATCCTACATTGTAAAACAAGCTAAATCATACAATAATCTACATGTCTAATATTAAACACAATAAACTTAATATTAAATACAATAAATCCGACTCAGTCTAATAAACTTAGCTCTGGCCGGATTTATGTAATTTATTGCACTCCAGTAGATCCAAATCCTTTTGTAGATCTATCTGATCCTGGAAGCTTATTTGCTTCAATAAAATTAGCTTCAACATAACGCTGGATAACTAGTTGAGCTATACGATCTCCACGATGGAACTGCACAGTATTGTTCGGATCCATATTTATCAACGGAACCTTAATTTCACCGCGATACCCAGCATCAACGGTTCCTGGCGCGTTAAGAACTGTAACACCTTGTTTTACAGCGAGACCAGAACGCGGATGAACTAGAGCAACGTATCCAGCTGGCAAAGCTATAGCAACACCAGTTGGAACCAGAGCACGTTCAAATGGGCGCAAAGTCACATCTTGCGTAGTTCGTAAATCCGCCCCAGCATCTCCAGCATGAGCGTAAGAAATATGTTCCATAGCAGGCTGATTACTATCAGTATCATTCAAATTATCCAAATACTTGATAAGAACTTCTACCTGTTCTGGACCAGTGTAGGTCTCGTCATAAGACATTAGGCTGCGCACTCCTTACAAACTGGCTGACCATCTTGAGACATTTGTGCAAGCTGACTACGATGCTTTACGAGGAAACACTCTGAGCAAATAAATTCATCACCCTGCATTGGTATTACTGTAACAGACGCATCTTCATTGCTTAAATCTGCACCTGGCAACTCGTAATCTTCTGCAATAGCATTCTCATCATCGTCTATATCGTTAGCAGAGCTTTGTGAACCCTTACTCAACGCTTCCAATGACTCCTCGTCTTCGTCTTTACTACGAGGAGAATCATAATCCTGTGCCATTATGGTCCTTTCGTTTTTAAAACTACTTACTAAATCTACTTTTATACTTTTAGCTATCTAATAAAAGCTACCTACGCGCATAGCATACATGAAAGCTACCCCGCATAGAATACTCGCTTTTTTATTCATAGAAAATGGCAAAGAAGGCAGACTATGGACTAAAGTATGTTATAAGTAGCGTTAAAAGCGAGGAAAGTGGTGCACAATGCTTGAAAATCCGCCAAAAGAGGCGAGTTTCGATCATGTGGATAATAATGGCGATTTAATTTTTATTTTTGAAAACACGCCGTTAAAAATTCATGTTGACGACACGCTGGAGCGCGCGATTGCCGAATCAAAAAAACTAACAAATGTTGGTGGCGATAATCAAAACACAGTTAATTCTATTGGTAAATCTGATGATTCGCCAGCTGCTACCACGGCAACACTACCTATATCTCAGATACAAGCACTGATACGTGCTGGCGTCGATCCAGAACATGTTGCAAAGCGATATAACGTAAGCGAATCTCAAGTTAAAAGATTCTCTAGTGGCGTTGAAACAGAAAAACAGTACGCTATTGAGCAATTCTTAACAGTTCCAGCTCCAAAACAAAGCAATATGAGAACTATTTCAGATTTGATCGAACGAACTCTCGCAAAAGCACATATTGGAATGGAAACTGTAAAATGGCGTGCCACAAGACGCGGACTTGAACCATGGCTTATAACAGCAGAGTTCAACACTGCTACTCGAACAATAAAAGCAGAGTGGACTTGGAATATGCACGACAACTCTATTACGTGCGCAAACCCTTCATCTAGATTGTTGCTTGGCGAAGAAGTTATGAACAATGATTCTTCTTCTAAAAAATCACAGTTTGGAGGAGCTTATAGAGACACAGTAAGCATAAACTTCCCATTCGCAAATGATGAGCTTCCAGGAAATTCGATTCGTTCTGCAAGAATAGAACGTGCTGTGAGTCAGTGGGAATCAAGGAATAGCGTTAATCTTGCAAATGTTGCTATTCAAACAGAGGCTGCACAAAAAGAACAAAACAGCAACAATACTAATAATTCTTTAGATGGTTATACAGAAAATCCAATTCTAAGCGATTTGGTATCAAACTCTACTCCATCTAACAATCCAGATAATACAGAACAGTCTTCTGCAAACGTAAAAAACATAGAAGCCGCAGAAACTGCTGCAAATATTGCAAACTCTTCTTCTAATTCTGGAATCTATAAGTCTAAAGAAAATTCAGAGAATGAAGATAGTAGCGAAAATACGAGCGCAAACATTTCACAAGATAATTCTAGTGAAAATGCGGTAGTCGATTCTTCCAATTCTGCTTCTGCAAAAAGCAAATATGCAAATTCTAAATCAAACACTTTTGGATCAGATTCTGAAGATGCGCATGTTCAAGCAGATAAAACAGTTGCTATAGAAACTCCAAAAACTGAACCAAAACAGCATATGAACGAGCATACTAGGGCTAAGAAGAGCACGAGAGCTGCTGTTCCTAGTTGGGATGAGATTCTTTTTGGAGAGGCTTAATTTATCATAAATCAAGCTATATCAACTAAGCATGGAATATCCATTTCCATGTGACTCATAGAGCCATGAACGCTTGGTAAGTTCATGGCTTTTTCTGTTTCTATCCTGGAATCCACTATAGTTACAGATGACTTTGCTTGAACAAGAACATCACCTATGACGCTTAATGCTAACGGGCTGACTTTCCCAAAAACACCATCTTTAACAGCTTGCTCTTTAGTTCTTACACGCGCTTTATCTTGCAAAACGTTAGACCATCTTAACGCAATGTCATCTGGATTTTCGCCATCTTCCGCGTAAAGCATAACAGACCTAGGCTCTCCCCCAACAAGCTTAACTCCTTTAGTAAGACGACTATCTTTTGCAATATCTATTTTCAAATCTGGATTTGATTCAATCATTCCATGGTCTGCAGTAATAACAATCAAAGTGCCTTTTTGACAATTCTTTTTTAAAAGACTCAGTTGCGCGTCTATCTGCTCAAAAGCTGAAACCCAATTCTCAGATTTCCAACCGTAATTGTGACCAACTTTATCAATATCTCTAAGGTACAAATATGTTAAACCAGGCGTTTTAGTACTATTGGCAGCATTCATAATTCTTGCTCTAGGAGTTGATCCACTTATGAATTTAGCTCCCCTAAAAGCTGCTTGAGTTAGAGGAGAATCCTCAAATTTTGAAAGACTTACATGATTCGCTCTAACACCTAAATTAGAAAGCGACTCAAATATTGTAGGCTGGCGTTGCAAATCTAATGGATCTGGAGCATCCCTAAATTGGATTAATTGACATAATGCCCCCGTTTTAGGATTTTTTTGCGTGTATCCCGTCATTGCAGTAAGACCAGGGCATGTTCCAGTGCCAAAAGTTGCCATTGCTGCAACCGTAGTACTCGGAATACAAGTCTTTATTGGACGCTGATTTGCGCAATCGTTAAGAAGATAGCGCAAATAAGGAGCATGACCTTTTCTAATAGCAAGATTCCAATAGCCAAGTCCGTCTACAAGCACAACAACAGCACTCTGTGACTTCGGAAATCCAAGACTAATGCGCGCAGTATCAGGATCATTATAAACAGCTGTACTAATCGAAGCATCAATCGAAGAGCTTACTGCTGGAAGAATCGCAGACAAACGAAGATTGGAGTTACACGAATCATCAACAAAATTCAGCAAATCATCCACAGACGGAATCTCAATACTCATAAGCAACATTGTAGTCAAAACACAAACTATACAAAATCATGAATAATGCATAACAGACTATGAGTAAAATAAGCATAAAATAAGCATTTAATAAAGTTTTGTGCACATAAATTGGTATTATAAAGGCTTGTAAATCACTTCAAGGAGTTCAAAACCATGCCTTCACGCAGCAAATCAGCAAAACAAACCTTCGACCCTAGAAAGGTTAAGGAAAACATTGTTGAAACGCCGCTTAACGAAGAAATGAGCAAATCATTCCTCGAATACGCATACTCGGTGATTTACGCGCGCGCATTGCCAGACGCTAGAGATGGAATGAAGCCTGTACAGCGCCGAATCGTGTATCAAATGGGAAACATGAACCTTACCCCAGAACACGCATACATGAAGTCTGCTCGCGTTGTAGGCGAAGTTATGGGAAAACTGCATCCGCATGGAGATTCCGCAATTTACGAGGCAATGGTGCGTTTGGCTCAGCCATTTTCTCTTAGACTCCCTCTGGTTGACGGTCATGGAAACTTTGGTTCCTTAGACGACGGTCCTGCAGCATCTAGGTACACGGAAGCGCGACTAGCTCCAGCAGCACTTGGAATGAATGCAGATATAAACGAAGACACTGTTGACTTTGCTCCAAACTATGACAATAAGCTAAAAGAACCAACTGTTCTGCCTGCCGCTATACCAAACTTGCTTGTAAACGGAGCTTCTGGAATCGCAGTTGGAATGGCCACAAATATGGCTACTCACAATCTTGGCGAAGTCGTAGCTGCAGCAAAATACGTTATGAAGCATCCAAATGCTACTCTAGACGATTTAATGCAAATAGTTCCAGGACCAGACTGGCCTGGCGGCGGCATAATTATTGGGCGAAGTGGAATCCGCGAAGCGTACGAAACTGGAAGAGGCGCTTTTACAACTAGATCGAAAACGCATATTGAAAACGTTACAGCGCGCAAAAAGGCGATTATTGTTACCGAATTACCATTTATGGTTGGACCAGAGCGCGTGCTCGAACGCATATCTCAAGGCATAAAAGCGCGCAAACTAGACGGAATATCTGGAGCAATAGACTTAACAGATAGACATAACGGAACGCGAATCGTAATCGAAATAAAAACAGGATTCGACCCAAACGCGGTTCTTGCGCAACTTTTTAAGCACACTCCGCTGCAAGAAAGCTTTACGATTAACAACGTTGCACTAGTTGATGGAAGACCTCACACAATGGGTCTTCGAGAGCTTCTAGACGTGTGGATTTTGCACAGAAGAACCGTTATTAGAAGGCGCAGCGAATTTAGACTAAACAAAGCCAAAGAGAGACTGCACCTTGTAGAAGGATTGCTTCTTGCAATGCTAGACATTGACGAAGTAATTCAAGTAATTAGGTCTTCCGAAGATGCAGAAACCGCAAAATCAAAGCTTATTAGCGTATTTGATTTAGACGAGATTCAAGCGCAATACATTCTTGACTTAAGACTTAGAAGACTTACAAAAATGAGTCGAATCGAGCTAGAAGGCGAAAAAAACGACTTATTGCAAAAAATAGATGAACTTAACGAGATTCTAAGCTCCGCAAGCCAGCTAGACAAAGTTGTGATTGCAGAAATGGATTACGCTGTAAAACAGTGGGATACTCCGCGCAGAACTATTCTTTTAGACGAACAAGAAGACGGCAGCTTTACGCCTGTTTGCACTAAAAACAGTAAAGAAGTTAATTCTGATTCAGCTATGGACGCAGTTATTGCAGCAAATCAATTGACAAATGCCCAGGCAGATGTTGCAGCAGCCGCAAGCGCCGCTCGTAAGTCTGGAGACACTGACGCAACCTCAGCGGCTTTGCAATTAAGCGACGAACCGTGTGCCGTAGCTTTGAGCACATCTGGGCTTATAGCAAGAACTAGTGTTGAAACATTCAATAGATGGCAATCACATTCTTCAAATATCTTTGACACTCCATGCTTAAACGTGTTTACTACTACTACGCGAGCAACATACGCTTTAATAACATCCGCAGGGCGATTAGTAATAGCGCATGTTGCAGACTTGCCACATTTAAATCAAGGAGATGAAAACGTTTCGGAATCTCTTTCCAATGGTGTTAAAGCAAGCGAATTATTAACTTCTACTCAAAGCACAGACCCAATTAGAGGAGAGAAAGTCGTAGCTGCTATTGCGTTGAGCGAATCTGATTCTAAAACTCCTCTCGCAATCGGAACAAAGAATGGCGTTGTAAAACGATGGAATTTTGAATCACCAACAACAATGGATTCTTGGAGCATTATTGACTTAAAAGACAACGATTCAGTAATTAATGCAGCACTTGCTAATGATGAAGATAGGCTTGTGTTTATAAGCAGCGATTCTTCCCTACTTACATTCGATGCAAAGCAAGTGCGTGCGCAGGGGCGAAGCTCTGCAGGAATGGCAGGAATTAGGCTTAATGAAGGATGCACTGTTTCTGCTTTTGCTGTAGTTGCTAAAAATGATGTTGAATGGAATTACGAAGAGGGCGAAAATGGTCTATTTTCTGCTTCTGGAAGCGTAGTATTCACTCTTGCTGGAGATAGCGACGCGCTTGCTGGAACAGAAAACGGAGCTGCAAAGATTACGCCGCTAGAAATGTACCCTACAAAGGGTCGCGGCACCGGAGGCGTGCGATCACAGCGATTCCTTAAGGGGCAAAACACGATTTTGGCAGCATACGTTGGAAACTATCCGCTTTACGCGACTACACAACGTGGAGCGAACGTAGAGCTACCTAAGCCAGATATGCGAAGAGACGCTTCAGGAACCGAGTTAGTTTCCCCAATTGCGCATATTGGGTAATCTCTTTACTGCTATAGTTGCGATTTTGTTGCTACAGTGGTAAAGAACTTGAACGATTTACGCATCATGAGGAGCCTTGGATACTTACTCGCGGCAATCTAAAAACTAATGATTCATCAAATAAAATAATCAGCAAAAACACAATAAAATCAAATTCCCCCTGCAAACAACCATACAAGTTACACAACAGGGGGAATTCTTGAATCACAATATCAACACAACATAACTTAGATTCTTACATAAAATCAACCTACTACATGCATATTTAATGCTTGCGGCGAGACTTGAACATAGACAAACCAAAACCAGCAAACAAAGACACAAACAAAGCACTTATAGACATAACCAGTGAAACACCAGTATCAGGCAAATGCTTAGCAGGAGCCTTAACATTGTAATCCTCACCAGCATCAACAGCTTTAAAACTCTGCTCAACAGAATGCTCCACCGGCTTATCCGAAGAATGAACAGGATTCAACACAGGCTGCTCAACAACAGAATACTCTGGATTCTCAGGAACAATCTCAGGAACAGGAATCCACGAATCGTCAGGAACATCAGGAACAGGCTTCGGCTCAGGTTCAGGAGTCACATCTGGCTCAGGCATAGGAGTCGGCGTTGGCGTTGGTTCAGGAGTTGGCTCAGGTGTAGGTGCAGGAGGTATTTGCGTATAAATAGCGTAAACAGTAGTATCCTCGCTTACAATTGTGGACGCAGTAAACGCATCCCCAGTTCCATTTTTATCCTTATACCAACCATTAAAAGTAAAACCAGCTTTAGTAGGATTAGCTGGCATAGACTGATCAGTTAAACCATCACCACTAATAGAGAGACCTTGCTGAACTTTCACAGTAGCATACGGTTTCTTGTCATCATCATTTATAAATTTGACGGTAGCAATCTTTCTTCTCAACACAAAAGTAACAACTTTTTGAGTAGAAATTGAGTTATCCTTATGAATCGCAATATTAAATTTTGCATCAATTGTAGCGCTATTAATATCTGCTGAATTTTCTGGTTCAACAACCCACTCATAGTTTGTAGGCGCTTCAGCAGCAGACTTTACGATGTAGTTTCCAGGAGACAAATAAGCAAAACCATTGGAAAGATAACCAGCAGCTTCACTAAGCAAAGCCGTATTTTTATTTGTTATCATTGATTGTAATGCGTTTAACTCTGGAGCTGCGCTAGACTCAGATGACTTGAAATCACCAGCAATTTGCTTATCGCCAACGTAAAGTCCAAATTTCTTACCACTCTCGATCTTGTTTTGCAAATCTTTGTATCGCACAACAAGCTGAGTAGGAATTGGTCTAAATGTCACATAATAATGCTTTGTATTTAGTTGATTGTCATCTTTATCTCGAACAATACCGTAATTGAAATTTCCAGGTTTTTTGTCAGCATTTTTAGTAGTAAAAGTACCGTCTTTTGGCGTGTCTATATCATTACTGTAATACAAATAACCAGTGATTTGCGTGTTTTTAAGCTCTTCCATAGTTGGGCGCTTAATAGAATCTTTCTTGGGATCGCCTTCGTAGCTTAGAAGAGGCGTATACATATTTCTGACAACCTGATTATTACCAAACCTAACTTTGGAAATATTTTTCGCGTCAGACAAATCGGATAAATCCAACTTGGTAAACGGTTTAGTAGAGAACCTATCAGCTTCACCAGAACTACGTTGTGGAAGATCATCATTCCCTTTAATGTTTGCTGCCTTGCGATATTGCAAATCATCTACAAAGTGAAATTGCGCGCCACATTCAGGTAGAAAGGCGACATATCCAAAAATTCCAGATGAGTCTTCATGATTAAATCCTTCATAGCCAAAAATAGCTTCATGAGTGTTGTCACCCTCCATAACAACATGAATAAACGTTTGGTTCTTTCTCATATATACTGTGATATTTGTCTTATCAGCCAAATTGGATCCAATAAGCTTCCCATTTACCTCGAGCCTGTATGAGATCTTATTGTCGGGAGCTTTATTAAAGTCAAAATCTGCTGATCCATCTGGATTTTTTAGCTCGCGGGATGATCTGTATGGGTAAAATTGACCATCGGCAGTATATACACTTTCTTTATCAACCCGCGGGAAAAATATGAATGTATCAACTCTTCCAAGCCTGCCATTATATGTATTGATAATCTCATTAATACTTCTAGTATCGCCAGATGCTTGACCATTCTCTACAGAAAATTTCTTGCCATAAGGCGTATAAAAAATCTTTTGAATAGAAGGCAGAGGTCTAACAGATGTTGTTTTATCCTGCAGCTCTTTGACTTCAGCAGGTGTAATAACATTCGGGAACGGATTGGTTACATTCTTGTCATTACTAAAATCATATATGCCATCTTTATTAGGCTTAACTTCGCTTTTCTTCTCGCCATTATTTGTAGAATCTGTTGACGCCCTATCATCTTTTGCTGCTTTAACTGATTTTTGTGTACTTACTTCATCGTTTTTTGGTTTATCCGCATCAGTAGGATCATTTCTTTTATCAGCTTTGTTATCGGCAACAGAACCACTATAGTCAGAGGAAGATGTCAACCTAGTTTCACTACTGGAAGGATCAGCATTAGCAAAGTTAGATTCATGATCTTCAGAATCAGACTTCTGTTTTCTAATAATTTCTTGTGACTGTTTAGAAGCATGTGACTGCGCCAAATCGCGCGACTTTGCAGATATATCATTCTGCACATTTTCTTGTGATTTTACAGATTTTTGTGACTTTGCTAAATCACCGGGAACCCCCCCCCATTAGAAAAATCAACACTAGTGACATTCTGCTTCACATCTGATGCAGAATTATTTTCAGACGCATTCGCAGTTTGAGCCATGCAAAAAGCGCAAGCCGCAGTAGCAATACTCATCATCGTCGTTGACAACACGATTGCAGTTTTTTTATTCATTTTAGCCTCTTCACTAAAAACTCATAAAATTACATAAATTGTACAAACAACCATTAAGCAAAGCTTAAATCCACAAAACTTATAAACACTTTTGATTATACAATAAATAAACATTAAATATAAGTAGATGCACACAATATTTGCTTGAAAGTAGACAATACGATAGTAACGAATTTCCCCCTGATATATAAAACATCAGAGGGAAATTATCAGCATTCGCTCAAAACATTCATAAATGCAATACTAATTTTTGCGTTTAGCTATTCCAGCAAGCAAACTAGAAAAACCAGCGAAAAGGGATATGATTGAAATCACAAATGTTGAAGTTGCTGAAACACCAGTATCAGGCAAATGCTTAGCAGGAGCCTTAGCATTATAAGCTTCACCAGCATCAACAGCTTTAAAATGCTGCTCAACAGAATGCTCCACCGGCTTATCCGAAGAATGAACAGGATTCAACACAGGCTGCTCAACAACAGAATACTCTGGATTCTCAGGAACAATCTCAGGAAGAGGAATCCACAAACCACCAGGAACATCAGGAACGTCAGGATCTGGTATTGGCTCAGGTTCAGGAGTTACATCTGGCTCAGGCGCTGGCTCAGGCGCTGGAGTCGGTGTTGGTGTTGGTGTTGGTTCAGGAGTTGGAGATGGCGTAGGTGTATAAATAGCATAAACCGTCATGTCACTTTTTACTGGAGTTTGAGCAGTAAATACTTTGCTTTTATCCTTACCTGTAGAATCAGCATTCCACTCTACAAAAGTATAACCTTCTTTAGATGGTGCCGATGGCATCATCTGACCTGCAACACTGTTTTCACTTATGCTTTTGTTTTCCTTAACTTGCACAGAAGCATAATTTTCATTGCTATCATTCACAAAAGTAACTTTGTAGATCTTAGGTTTAGGAACAATGTTGTATGTAAAGTGCGAAATACCAATTATCCTAAATTGTTTGTTGATAATATCGTAAAACAGGCACTGACCTTCAAGCTTGCCAGATTTTACTGCTATATATTTGCCTTCTTTATTCTTCTTAAAATAAGATGAATTTTCAATCTGTACTGGAGTACCATCTTCTTTGAATCCTTCCACTACATTAATACTCTGATTGACACCTTCTTTCGTAATTTTAATAGGACTTTTATATTCGTCTCCTACTTCAATAGTGAAAGTTCCAGGATTCTGGTTATCGAACACAGAATCGCCCTTCTGCGGATTATTAGATGGGAATAATTGATACTTAGCCAAATTATCTTTTACATCAATTTCAGTAATTTTATTACCTTGGAAAGCATCGCTACCAATTCCAGAAAGATAATACGGCTTAGAGTCTGAATCGTGCTCTTTGCCCTTGTCATCAATTACGCCTTCAAACACAACTTTTTCAATTTCATTAGCTACAAAAGCACCATTATGTATTGAAATTACACTTTTCGGAATAGTAACAGTTCCCTTAATTTTGTTCCAGCCGAACGCACCGTATTCGATGATTTTAAGAGATTGCGGAAGAGTGACACTTTCTATATAATGTTCACCCTCGATATGCTCATGATTTTTGCCAACTTGTTTCGCTTTACCTGTAAAAGCAACTTCTCCAATTACTTCTATACCTTCTGGAATTACAATATGTGGATTTTTCTTAAGCTTGGCAAGTCCTTTTTCGTTAAGACCTGGAACAACTTCATTAACAGTACCAGTAGGAGTACTAATGTCTTGTCTATATCCAATCTGCTTCCCATCTTTGGTAATATTAAAATCCTCACGAGTCCAAGTTAAAGATGCATCATCTATAGTACCCGAATCAGTTGAAGCTGCTCTGGATTCTTCAGATGCAGTTACGCTTCTATCTTCACGATTATTTGTTTGAAGATTAGTATTGCTTACATCAATAAGAGTTTGAGTAAGTTTAGTAGTTTCAAAATTTTCAGTAGCGTCTACAGGTTTAGAAGATTTAACAACATCATTATCAGTTTTTGCAGTTTCGGTAATTTTTGCAGCTTCATTAGAATTGGAGGAATTGATATTTTCAGAGGATTTTACGGAAGTGCTATCGGAAGCAGCCCCCCCCCCCCATGCTGATTTTTACTAGAATTTGCAGCATAAGAGTTTGCGTTAGAAGAATTTACAGTTGTATTAATACCATCACTCACTGAGGTATCGGCAGCATTTGCACTTTGCGCTACACAAAAAGCACACGCAGCAGTAGCAATACCCATCATAGTGCTAGTCAAAATTATGTTAGTTCTCTTACTCATTTTTCCTCCCGCAAAACCAAATTTTCTAGAATAATTACCAAAATAACGGAATCAACACCAAAACAAGTATAATACAGGCATTTAACAGCATTGAATCTTCAGACATTCTACAACTTACAACTTCAATCTCAACAAAATGTAACCAAACTCACAATAAGCTTAATAAATCTTAAACAAACAACCATTAAGCCAACAATCACACAAAAACATTCTCATAGTCAACTTTTGCAAATCCGAAGCAATTGCATATGCATAAACGCCATTATAGATAGCAAAATAATCAAATATGCTGGAAGCAAAGACATAGACACGTTTTGACCAATAAACCCAAAGATTGCAGGCATCAACATTGATCCAATATACGCGCTAGCCATTTGCATGCCAACAATCGCTTGCGATTTATCAGCTCCAAAATAATGCGGTGTAGAGTGAATAACACATGGATAAATAGGCGCACACCCTAAACCAATAATCACAAATCCTGCAACTAATGCTATATGATTTGGCAATGGCAATAACAACACAAGAATACCTAGAATCATCACTAGTTGTCCAAGACGAATCATGTTTTCGTCATTAAAACGCATTGTCAAAAATCCGCTTATAAATCGTCCTGCTGTAATACCAACATAAAATAAACTTGCCCATCCCGCTGCAACAACACGGCTAACGGACCCATACAAAACCATGTAACTACTAGCCCATAATCCTGCAGTCTGTTCAATAGCACAGTAGCAGAAGAACATTATAAGAATATTTTTAGCTCCAGGAATGCGCAAAACTTCCGCAAAAGATAGCGTTTTAGAATATTCTTTAGATATCTGAATAGATTTCTGTAATTCATGTGCTTTACGATTATTCCACAATGGCAAACTTATAAACAATATTACAGTTAATATCACTTGAACAATCGCAATATACTGATATCCTGCAGACCATCCAAATCCGTGAGAAAGCGCAAAACCCATAACGTAAGGTCCAGCTGAAGCTCCAATACCCCACATGCAGTGAAGCCAGCTCATATGACGGCTTTCGTAGTGCAAAGCAACATAATTATTAAGAGCAGCGTCTACCCCTCCAGCACCTAGCCCGTACGGGATTGCTAACAAAATAAGCACAATATAATTCGGCGCAAAAGAAAAACCCAACAATGCCAATGCAGTTAAAGCAACAGACACAAACGTAACTTTGCCTGCACCAAAACGCTTAGTCATCCTGTCACTCAGTAGAGCAGAAACAATAGTTCCTGCAGAAATAACCATTGATATTCCGCCAGCCCAAGAAATTTGCGCGCCAATATCGTGACTCATAGTCGGCCAAGCAGATCCTAAAAGAGCATCAGGCAAACCCAAACTGATAAATGCTAGATAAATAATTGCAAGAAGAAGATTAATCATATTCACATATTAATTCATTAAACGAGTTATAAGTTTTTGTATTAGGATCATATTTCATTTGCTCAGCTTCTTCAAGTGCAGCAAGCGTATCAGAATTGGGAATATTATATTTCTTGCAAAGAGCACAATCTGTTGTAGAGAGATCAAAAATAGCATCTAAATCAGTCATGCAACACTCCTACTGCAAATATGTGTTACTAGGAAAGACAAAAATTAGCAACAATAAAAATGATACAATATTCAACAGCATAAGCAATACTGTAAGTGACCAAATGAGTTCAACGTCTTATTTAAACTAAATAAAAGTTTCAAATTTACATTTTATTGAAGATAATCTTAAAGGATAAAAACAAGCCAAATACATTAATAAGGCTAATAAATTTTATTCTAGAATGCTTAGAAATTATTTATGCATCAATAGATGCATTTTTCTTGATAAATGCACCTATTTTTTGTATCATACGACTAGAGGTGATGTATGAACAAGAACTATAATCAGAATTACACAAAAGAAGAAATTTCAGCAATACTTGCAAAGATAAAAGACTGCATAAGGAATGACCGTTTTACCATCTCGTTAAACGAAAATCGTCAAGAAAACATAAACTTCATTCGAGAATACAACATACGATCAGATATTCAGAAAAATATACTTCTCAACATAGAAGTGGAAGATTTTTGTCATTCGTTAAAAAACAAAAAAAGAGGCTATGAATATGAAACGCTTTACGTATTCGCACCACGCGTAAAACTATCACACGTAGGTAAATGTGAGATGGTAAACATTTACACGAAGTTTAATATCATTACTATTTCTCAGCAAAATAGAACAGTTGTTATTTCATTCCATAAAGCAAATAAACAGATAGATTATTTATTTAAATAATCTAATAAACAACTCAAAAAGATAATAAATCTGCTAATTTTCAATAAAAGGCTCATAATGAAAGATAATAAGACATTTTGTGAAGAATGCAGGAATAATGTTGAGTACTCAACAAAATCCGTTCCAATGACTGCATCTATCAAAGGAAAACAATATTCCTACACTGGCACAGAAGCACACTGCAAAGAATGCGATTCTGCCGTATATGTACCTGAAATTATTGACGCGAATCTTCGAGCATTGTATGACGAGTATCGTAAAGAAAACAATATTATTCCGCTTGACAAAATCAACGAAATACCTGCTAAATACTCAATAGGCAAGCGTCCACTTTCACTGCTTCTCGGTTGGGGTGAACAAACGTTTTCTAGATTTGCAGACGGAGACATTCCTTCAAAACAATATTCTGATATTTTGCTACGCATTTATAATGATCCGGAATATTACTTGCAATTATTAATCAGCAATAAGGATAATCTGAAATCTGCAATTAGTTACGAAAAAAGTTATAAAGCAACACAAAAACTAATACGCGAATTACAAAATAACTTTGCAAACAATAACTTTGATGGCAATAAGTCGAGTGACAAAATAAACAATGTAATACAATACTTGCTTATAAAGTGTGAGGATATAACTACCCTAGCCTTGCAAAAATCCTTATACTACATTCAGGGTTTTTATTTCGCTTTTTATAAATCATTCATATTTACCGATGATTGTCAAGCATGGATTCATGGACCTGTATATAAAGACGTCTATTTGCGTTATAAAGACTACACTTTTACTCCAATAGATTCACCGACAACAGAAATATCAGGAATTAAATCATCAGAAAAATTAGCGGATTACAAACATGTTCAAAAAAGTGATGTGACATTATTTACATCAGAACTAACAACCACACTATCAGCTACCGAAAAAGCAGTATGCGATAGCGTTATTGATAATCTTTGCTGCTACAGCGGTAAAGAACTTGAACGATTTACGCATCATGAGGAGCCTTGGATACTTACTCGCGGAAATCTAAAAACTAATGATTCATCAAATAAAATAATCAGCAAAAAGATAATTGGCGAATACTTCACAAAAATAAAAGAAAAATACAATATGATAAATCCAGATGATATTCGCCAGTATGCGAAAGATATGTTTGCCAGTAAATAAAGCGAAACAGAAACAAAACACAATAAAATCAAATTCCCCCTGCAAACAACCATACAAGTTACACAACAGGGGGAATTCTTGAATCACAATATCAACACAACATAACTTAGATTCTTACATAAAATCAACCTACTACATGCATATTTAATGCTTGCGGCGAGACTTGAACATAGACAAACCAAAACCAGCAAACAAAGACACAAACAAAGCACTTATAGACATAACCAGTGAAACACCAGTATCAGGCAAATGCTTAGCAGGAGCCTTAACATTGTAATCCTCACCAGCATCAACAGCTTTAAAACTCTGCTCAACAGAATGCTCCACCGGCTTATCCGAAGAATGAACAGGATTCAACACAGGCTGCTCAACAACAGAATACTCTGGATTCTCAGGAACAATCTCAGGAACAGGAATCCACGAATCGTCAGGAACATCAGGAACAGGCTTCGGCTCAGGTTCAGGAGTCACATCTGGCTCAGGCATAGGAGTCGGCGTTGGCGTTGGTTCAGGAGTTGGCTCAGGTGTAGGTGCAGGAGGTATTTGCGTATAAATAGCGTAAACAGTAGTATCCTCGCTTACAATTGTGGACGCAGTAAACGCATCCCCAGTTCCATTTTTATCCTGATACCAACCATTAAAAGTAAAACCAGCTTTAGTAGGATTAGCAGGCATAGACTGGTCAGTCCATTCATCACCACTAATAGACTTATTGTCTTGCACTTTTACTTGTGCATATTGAGTATCTCCATCCATAAAAGTAACTGTATGACCAGCAACCTCCCACTTAGGGAATACAACAAATGTGTGATTTGTAGAGCAATATTGCGTACCGAGTTTACTGCCAAACGTATTAACGCCCTTGTTATCCCTTATCAGCGCAAAAATATACGGATAATCAATAAATGGCTTAGTACCAAAATCCGAATACGCAACAGTTGTACTATTAATGATCTTTTTATCGTCATCACTCATACGGTCAAACGACGTGTATGGACGATTATCTGTTTTTTTAGCAACATAGAACTGCCAACCAACAAACTTGTAACCAGCTTTAACAGGAACCTTAGGTTTGCCATTTTCATCCGTTGGGAACTGAATAGCATTATCTTTTACACGAATACGCTCAAAAATATTATCCTTGTTATACTTGAAATTCCAGTTACCATCAGATCGATAGTTTCCGTCATACTTTTTTGGCTGCTCATACGAGAAGCACTTGTCTGCCACAGACTCATCCTTCGCATAAACAATTTCCAATACATTTAAACGGAAATATTTGTTTTGAGACTTTTTATTAGACCCTTTAGATGGGTTCCACGTAAAGTTGCTAACACTAGGTGTAAATTCATCACCTTCATCTACAGAAACATTATTGTATGTCACATAATACGGGCTTGGAACTGTGCTATTCACCACTGACACTTCATATGTATGGCTTGAATCATAACTACCCAAGCTTTTGGTTGCACTAGTAGCAGTATAAGGATCATAAGTTCCAGTAGTTGTTGCTACTACCTTGTTATCAGTTGTATCTTTTATCTGAAACTGGATATTCTTAAACGCGTCCTTTACGTCTTTCCTAGAAGAATCTAGCGTGGAACCAAAGTCCCAATTCTCAAAATTCAATTGACCAAAATCGCTATCGCTCTTAATAAATGCATTTTTATTATCTTTGTTCATGGTTTCCCAGCAAAGACTTACCTTAAGCTCAGTCGTTTGTGTTTGAGGTTTAGGAGTTTGATTAGGAGCTGGCTTACCACTAGCAAAAAGCGCTTGATTAAAAATTGTTGGTGAAACTGGAGCTTCCTCACCCTTAGACTTTGAATAAATATTTAATTCAGTCTTTGTATCAGTATTTACAACAGAATCTGCATTAGATTTAGTAGTAGTCTCAACTACAGAATTTACATTAGTATTTGCAGAAAGCTTGATACTAGACTTTACATTACTCTTAGTCTCAAGCTTGGATTCAGTCTTTGTATTAGAATTTGGTTTCGAATTCGTTTCAGGTTTTATATTATCTTTATCAGAAGAATCAGAAGGATCAGAAGACTTTATGCCATTTGTCTCAGAAGAATTGGTTTTTTGAGAAGAGCTATTTTCAATGGGGGGGGGGGGGTAGTAACTTTTGCAGTTGAAGTGCCAAAATCCACGTAAGTATCAGCAGCATTTGCAGTTTGAGCCATGCAAAAAGCGCAAGCAGCAGTAGCAATACTCATCATCGTAGTCGATAATAAAATCACAGTTTTCTTGTTCATTTTTCCCTCTTATAAAACAAATTCTAAGAAAATCAATAAATGCAAAATCCCAGATTCACTTCCACTATTGAAGCAAACCTGCATTCGCAATTATATCATAAAATCATTATAACTTAACTAAATGTCATAATGTAATTACAATTCAAAATTTGTAATACACATTATATAATGCGAAGAAAATTACAAATTAAGTAACTTAACGCACAAGTAAAACAAAATCAGGTATCGATTTTGGAACGATCGAAGTCGTCAGCGTTATCAACAATAAACTGCTTGCGCGGAGGAACATCATCACCCATAAGCAAATCGAATACTTCGCTCGCCTGCTGAGCATCTTCCATACGAATCCTTCTTAGCATTCGCGTTCTAGGGTCCATAGTGGTGTCTGCAAGCTGATCCGCATCCATCTCACCCAATCCCTTGTAGCGCTGAATATCGCTGTTAAAATCAATGCCCTTAGCTTGCAAATCATCAAGTTTTCCAGCCAATTCGTCATCGGAATACGTGTAAATATACTCGCCTTTGTGCTTTCCAGCGAGAGCAATTCTGTGAAGAGGCGGCACAGCAGCATAAACATGCCCGTTCTCAATAAGCGGACGCATATAGCGGTAGAACAGCGTTAGCAACAAAATACGAATATGCGCGCCATCAACATCTGCATCGGTCATCATAACAATCTTGTTATAACGCGCTTGCGAAATATCAAAACTTGCGCCCGACCCTGCTCCAACAACTTGAATAATTGCAGCGCACTCCTTGTTGGATAACATTTGCGCAAGACTTGCTTTTTGAACGTTCAAAATCTTACCGCGTATTGGCAAAAGCGCTTGGAAAGCAGAATTTCGAGCAGCTTTTGCAGTGCCTAGAGCAGAATCACCCTCGACGATGAAAAGTTCTGCAACATCATCGTTTCCAGGCTGGCAATCAGAAAGTTTTGGTGGCATTGAAGCAGACTCAAGTGCATTCTTTCTACGAGTAACTTCCTTAGTTTTACGCGCTTGAATACGCGCATGCATTTCGGAAACAATTTTTTCTAAAACTCTGGCAGACTGTTCTTTGAATCCTCGCTTGGATCCGCTAATCATTTCCCCAAATTGAGCGTCAGTCATTTTTGTAACGATTGGCTTAACTTGAGCAGTTCCAAGAACATCTTTAGTTTGACCTTGGAATTGAGGTTCAGCAATGCGAACTGTTACAACAGCCACCATTCCAGCTAGAATATCGTCTCGCTCAATCTTAGTGTTTGAATCTTTAAGATTTACTTTTAGCTTGCGAGCATTATCTTCAACAGCTTTACGAATTTGCTTAGTCAATCCTTGCAAGAATCCGTCTACATGCATGCCTCCGCCAGGAGTTTCAACAACGTTTACGAAACTAATAATCGTTGAATCGTAGCCATTTACCCAGCGCATTGCAATGTCAACGCCACATTTACGCGTCACTTGCTGAGCATGTAAATCTCCAGCAGAATCAACAGCTTGTGTCTCCTCTACATACGTATCTTCGCCAGAAATACGCCAAATATCTGAGACTGCTTGACCCTTTGAAAGAAAATCAACGAAATCTTTTACTCCGCCGTTATGCAAAAATTCAACCACTCGAGGATGATGCTTATTTTGCAATTCTCTAGAAGACTCACTATTTGCAACAGATTGCGCAGTGGTTTCTTCTGATTCGCCATCAGATTCAGATTCTTCTGATTCATATTCAGATTGATTTAGCTCATTAGATTCATTATCTACGGTTGCTTGCGATTCATCCTTAAAAGCCAAATCATCTGTTAAATCACTAGTATTAGCATTCGCATCATCACTAGCGCTAACATCAATCTCTTGAATATCGCTAAATTCGCCTTCTGGCACGTGTTCGTCAATAACAGTAATGCGCAAGCCTGGAACCAAAAAACTAGTTTGACGAACTCGATCAATTAACTGTTCATAACTAAAGCGAGCTGTTGAGTTAAAAATCTCGGGATCAGCCCAATAGCGAACTCGAGTACCTGTAGTTTTTGGCGAAACAGTACCAATAATCTCAAGCTCAGTAGGCTTGTTTTTGCGAGTGCGCTTAAACGGAGAAGCTGGAGACGGATGCATTGGATCTGCGTCACTATAAACTCCAGTATGCCCCTGATGGAAAGCCATGTGATGCGTTTTACCATCACGATCAACTTCAACATCCAATCGCAAGCTCAACGCATTTACAACAGAAGATCCAACGCCATGCAAGCCACCTGCAGCATTGTACGAAGCATTACCAAACTTAGCTCCAGCATGAAGCTTAGTTAAAACGACTTCAACACCTGTAAGTTTTGTTTTAGGCTCTACATCTACTGGAATACCACGTCCATTATCTGCAACTTCAATAGAACCATCGTCGTGAAGAGTGACGATAATATGGTCACAAGCCCCAGCTAAAGCCTCATCAACAGCATTATCAATGATTTCCCAAAGGCAATGCATTAAACCTTGACTATCAGTGGTGCCAATATACATGCCTGGGCGCTTTCGTACAGCATCCAAGCCTTCAAGCACAGTCAAACTGTCGGCATCATACTGTTCTCGATCTTTATTAGAGACCACTTCTACCCCTTGTACAACACGAATATTAAGCAACCACTAAGCAATAAGTGTCGCATCCCTGCTAAACAAAGCAACAATACGACACTTTACTTGTTAATTATTCTAAAATCACTGATCTAAGAAGTCACGCAAAGTTTGCGATCTGGAAGGATGACGCAACTTAGACATTGTCTTAGACTCAATCTGACGAATACGCTCACGAGTAACACCATATACTCGACCAATATCATCCAAAGTCTTTGGCTGACCATCTTCCAAACCGTAGCGCATTTTAATAACGCCAGCTTCCCTAGGAGACAAAGTTTCAAGAACTTGTCTAAATTGTTCCTGAAGAAGCGAGAATGCTA
Source organism: Gardnerella sp. KA01002 (assembly GCF_049244015.1). Lineage (NCBI taxonomy): Bacteria > Bacillati > Actinomycetota > Actinomycetes > Bifidobacteriales > Bifidobacteriaceae > Gardnerella > Gardnerella sp. KA01002. The sequence continues at coordinate 546,049 of NZ_CP058365.1, read as the reverse complement.
CAGCGTCCGATGGAGCGATTGCATCAGTATCTTCAATCAAATCGCCAAACTCAGAATCACCATCTTCACCCAAAGGAGTGTGCAAAGAAATTGGCTCACGACCATACTTCTGTACTTCTTGCACCTTTTCAACAGGCATATCAAGCTCGCGCGCAAGCTCATCTGGCGTAGGTTCGCGACCCAAATCTTGAAGCATCTGGCGCTGAACTCTAGAAAGCTTATTAATAACTTCAACCATATGCACTGGAACTCGAATAGTACGAGCCTGATCTGCCATAGCACGAGTAATAGCCTGGCGAATCCACCAAGTAGCATAGGTTGAGAACTTAAAGCCCTTCTTCCAATCGAACTTTTCTACTGCGCGAATTAAACCAAGATTACCTTCCTGAATCAAATCAAGGAAAAGCATGCCTCTACCTGTATAACGCTTTGCAAGAGAAACCACAAGACGCAAGTTTGCTTCAAGAAGATGATCTTTAGCTTTCTTACCGTCTGCTGCAGCCCACTTAAGCTCACGCTTACGCTTAAACTCCATTTGGTCAATTTGCGTATCAAGCAAATGCTGAGCATACAAACCAGCCTCAATACGCTCTGACAAATCAACTTCCTGCTCTGCGTTAAGCAGGCTCACGCGACCAATCTGCTTTAAATAATCCTTAACAGGATCCGCTGTAGCGCCAGTGGCGATTACTCGACGCTTAGGATTTCCAGAAGGCGTAAGATTATCGTCGTCATCATCATCTCGAACAATAAAAGCACCTTTTGCTTGTGGAACTTGTGGCGCTTCTTCTTTATTATCGTCAGAATCTTCGGAATCTTCATCATCTGGAATGTCATCCAGATTATTCATATCGTCAACGTCATCTAAATTGTCAACATCGTCTACATCAAGATCATCATGGATTTCATCAAAATCTTCTAAATCCATATGTTCTTCATCTGTATCCATGTCTGCATCAACGTCAACATCTACATCTTGATCATCAACATCTTCTGACATTTTAAATTCCTGATTTTCTTCCTTGCCCATCTTGGAATCGACAATAGATGTATCTTCGCTCGCCAAACTTTTCCTCCTGTAGATTCCCTGCTATGTGCAAAGTAATCCGCCATATTAAGGCATTCATCATACCTTGCTATGCCCTTTAAAGGCATCTCACTATACCACAAAGGCATAGTTATGGCAAGGGCAACTTTTACTTAAGAAGTAAATCATCTTCTAAGGACGATTTTTTCTGCTTCCCTACTTGCGGCGTGGCGAATTTTCTACACCATGCTGGCTCAACATGACTTTTGTATGCATTATCCACAATCATAGCCATAGAACAATCAGGATCGATTTCTAGCGCCATTGAAACGTATCTTTCAACATCTCCTAGCTTAAACCACCAGCTTATATAAGACATTAATGCGTAAACTTGTACTTTTAATTTAGGATTATTATCTACAACATAAGTCATAGCTTTTAGCAAGTTAACAACGTCTAGCGCTTTACAAATATCAGGCAACTCATATTCTTCGTTAAATTTTTCTTCTAGAAAATCTCTTAATTCCTTAGATCTTTCTTTTTCTCGTGGAGCTAAAGCTAGCACGAGTAGATCATTTATGTTGTAATACTCGCCTTTACTGTCTAGTAAAGACACAAGCAGAGTATCTCGAACATTAATGTTATTTAGCATTGCAATCGGCAACATTATTAAGTCATAACCCACAATATTGCCGTCTTTTTTAGAAACCATGTTATGCCAGTTTCGTATAGATTGTGTAACAAAAATATCATAACTTGAAAATACAGCTTCCTCTTTTTTAACATTCAAATTTTTGCTCATATAATCTATGCCTATGTATTTTTCAAAAAGATCTGGCGTTAAATCTCTAAGACATTTAATCCAATAATCTTCATAATTATGATGTTTGTTAATATAATCTTTAGGAATATCTAAAACTGTCATACATTCTTTTGGAACATTACTGATATTCACTTTTTCTATACTATTTCCAGCAACACAAGTCATAGCAAAGTACTCTTCAGATATTCCGCAAAACGTACCTGCAGCATATAAATTTGTTAATTCTTTCAAAGTTGAATATTCATGATCATTATCTTCAAAAACTTGCTTGTTTTTCAATTCACTTTTTATTTGCATAATTCCTCCTTATTTTGTTGTGTTTTTATACTGTTTTTAACTTGGTAATAAGAGTTTTGCAGCAGAAACAAATTAGTGCAATAAAAATAACGCAATGTGGTTAAAGGCTATAAAATCCTAGAAAATACTAGAAAAATACTCATTTTGTAATGTCTAAGGCATGTGGATAACTCTTAATATGAGTTTAGATTCGCAAAAGTCATGTATAGAGACGCGTATAAGCGAATTAATTTATGACCAATTTAATTCTTTAGCTTGTAAAAACCTTATTTCTAGTTGTGATAAAACACTTAAAGATGTAGTGAAACAAGCAATTTCTTCTAGTGAAGGCGGCAAAAGACTCAGAGCTTACTTAGCTTTAGAAGCTTTCGATGCAGTACGCTGTAACTGCTCTAAAGACACTGCATATTGCGCAATGCTAGATGTTGCATGTGCTTTAGAAGTCTTTCAAACTGCAGCACTTGTACATGACGATATAATCGACGAATCTGCTTTAAGACGAGGAAGACCAAGCGCATATTGCGCATTGAGCAAAGCATGCAATAGCAAGCATATCGGCATTGGACTTGGATTAATGCTTGGAGATATTTTAGCAACTCAAAGCTTTGACATAACTAGAAAAGCATGTACTAATTTGCGCAATCCTCAAGAAGTTTTAGGCGAGTTTGCAAATATGCAAAGAAATGTTGGTATTGGTCAAGTTTTAGATCTTTCCATAGAAATGATGAGCCTTAAAAATCCAAAGAAACTAGCAGAATCCTCAATAAATGTTTTTCGTTGGAAAACTGCAAGTTACACAACTATAGCTCCACTTGCGCTCGGATTTTTATCTGCTGGACTTAATAAAAATTACGCTATTAAGTTGGCGAATGATATTGGTGAACCATTGGGAATTGCTTTTCAGATTGCAGATGATCTTATTGATATTGTTTCAGATTCTGCTCACACTGGAAAGCCTATTGGAGGCGATATTCGAGAAGGTAAACGCACTGTCCTTTTGGCTGATGCTCTAGATCTTTCTTCAAGCGAAGACCGTCTATTTTTGATAGATGCTTATAATTCTAATAATCGCAATGAAGATGATGTTAATAGGATTATTAACATTTTCAATCAGAGTGGTGCTATAAGTAAGTCTAAAAAGCGCATTCACAATCTTTGGGTTGAATCGCAAGAAAAAATAGATAACAGTACATTATCTGAATTTGGAAAATCCATATTGAACGAGGTTTCTAGCAAATTCATTCCTAGAGAATGGCAGTAAAATCACTGATATACTAAATATTTAGTGGATACTGTATTGCCTGTACACTTTTAGGTAGTTGGTTTAATACGCGTATAAGGGATTTACTACATGAGTGAAGTTCAAGCGCAACCAGGAATGTGTATTGAGAATCGCTATCGCATAATGCGGAAGATAGCAGAAGGCGGCATGGCTACCGTTTATCAAGCGCAAGATGAGCGTCTTAATCGCCCAGTTGCGCTTAAAATCATGCATACTCAACTAGCTCAAGGAGTGCATAGAGAGCAATTTATTGCAAGATTTAGGCGTGAAGCTACATCTGCCGCTGCAATAGCGAATCCTCATATTGTTCAGGTTTACGATACTGGCGAATTTGAAGGGCTTGACTACTTGGTGATGGAATATGTTCATGGAGTAAATCTTAGATACGAAATGAACAAATATGGCACATTTAGCCTAAAAGACACTCTTCGAGTTCTCGCGGAAACTTTAGATGGTCTTGCATCCGCACACCTTGCTGGTGTTGTACACAGAGATATTAAACCAGAAAATATTCTTATTAACGACCGCGGTCACGTGCAAATAACTGATTTTGGTCTTGCTCGCGCTATATCGCAAGCTACACTTTCTTCTACTGGTCTTCTTCTTGGAACCGCCGCATACCTAGCTCCAGAAATGATTGAAAAAAATCTTGCCACTCCTCAAGGAGACTTATACTCTGCTGGAATGATGGCTTGGGAAATGCTTGCTGGACGTGTTCCATTTAGCGCAGATAATCCTGTTACGCTTGTTTTTAAGCACGTTCATGAAGACACTCCATCTATAAAAACAATTTGTAGCGACATCAACTCTTCTATAGCTGATTTTCTTGCCTCTATTACTGCTCGAGAAATGGAAAAAAGACCGAGTGACGCTTCTAAAGCACTTAGTATGCTTAGACAAATTTGCGCTAACATGCCTAAAGAAGATTGGCAATATAAGTTTGATCCAAATTACGATAGTGAAGATCAACTTTTAAATACGACTTTAGACGCAATCAAAACTGAAAATAGAATGTCTGATTCAGATAAATTCGATAAAAGTAATTACTCTAACATACCTCTTCCTCCTAATGCGAACAATGCGAATAATGCTGATAAAGTTAATAAAGAGAATGTAAATCAGAGTAGTTCTAATCCTAACAATATTGGAAATGAGGTCTTGTCTAAAACTAAAGACCTTGATAAAACAACTGATATTGATAAAACAACTGATATTGATGCAACTATGACAATAGTTCAAAAAAACAGTAACAGTGATTTTAACTATTCCAATAGTCAAAATTCTTCAAACAGTGTGAATCAACTTGAAGATTTTAATGATAGCAATATGCTAACTATTGCTATGCGTGCGCCTCAATTTAATAAGAATGATTTAAGTACTGACGGTAAAAGTCAAAACTCTAATCATAAAAAATTACACAATAAAGTTGTTATTATAGCTGTTAGCAGCGCGGCAGTTGTTGCAGCAGCAATCGCATTTGGTTCTTACTGGTATTATCTAGGACCTGGAAGCTACTGGTCTTTGCCGAAGCCAAATACGCAGTCATGCAAAACACAAGAAGCTTGCAAAATCACAAATATTCCATGGTTTGATTACGAGCAAACTCTTAAAATATCCAATATTCCTTATTCTGTTCAAAAAGAATTTAGCGATAATATACCTTCTGGAAACATTATTTCCACTAATCCTGATTTCAGTGGCGGTCATGTATCTAAGCACGGAAATAATAAAGTTCATGTTATTGTGTCAAAAGGAATACGACAATCTACAATTCCTGAAGATATTATCGATCCAACATCAACAACTGGTAAGAATCCTATAAAAGCTTTACGCAAAGCTGGTTTTACTTCTATTAATCACAAAGAAAGCAACGACGTTTATTCATTAGATGTTCCTAAAGGCTGTGTTGTAGAAATTTCTCCAACACCAGGAATGCAAATGAATCACAATAAGAATATTACTGTTGTATTATCTAAAGGTCCTATGCCTGTTTCTATGCCAGATGTTGTTAACCGAACAAAAGAAGATGCGGATAAAGCATTTAACGACGCAAAACTTGTTCCAACATACAGTGAAGAGTTCAATGATACCGTTGAAAAAGGCAAAATTATTAGCACATCTGTAGAAAAAGGAGCGCAACTTCATTGGGGAGATAAACTAAATGTCGTTGTTTCCAAAGGTCCAAGAACTGTTACTATGCCAGATGTTCGCAATAAAAATGCTAACGACGCTCGAAAAGCTCTTGAAGCCCTAGGACTAAAAGTAAATGTTTCCGCTCCGCTTGGAGACTTTATGCACACGGTAAGATTCCAGTCTGTAGCTCCTGGTACGCAAGTTCGTGTTCTTGATGAAAGAGGAAACCCAACAGTTGTTACATTAACCGTTATTTGATTTATACAAATAACGTAGGTAATGCTACACACACATTGTATGAAATGTTGTATGAAATGTTGTGAGTTATGTTGTAGGTTGTTTGAATCAAAATATTTTTACTCAAATAATCTACAACAAACAATTTACCAGCTTATTTCGCTGATTCTGTCATAATACGCTTTTTAACGGTTTGAGCATATTCGTCAACATATTCTTGACCGCTCATTTTTTGAATTGTCTTGGTTACTCTATCGGTAAGCTCACGAAGAATATCGTGCGTAATATCTTCTGGATTCATTTTTTCAACTTCAATAGGCTCGCCATAAATAGCCTTTGTATAGCCCTTTGCAGGCATAACCTGACCATGCCTTTGCAATTCCCTAGTACCAATAATCGCAACTGGAATAATCGGGCATCCTGTTTCCAAAGCTAAGCGAGCTGCACCAGTATGTCCCTTATACAATCTTCCATCAGGACTTCTAGTTCCTTCAATATGAATTCCAAAAAGCTGTCCATTTTCTAATATCTCACGAGCATGATTCAATGCCCCAAGAGATTTAGAACCTCCAGAACGATCCACTGGGAATACGCCAACGGACGTAAACCACCATTTTTTAAAGCGACCCTTTAATCCTTTGCCTTCAAAATACTCGGCTTTACCCATAAAATGAATCATCCTAGGGCATGTGAGAGGCAAAAGTGCATCGTCAATCACGGCAAGATGATTTGCGGCAATAATAGCCCCACCTTTTTTAGGAATGTTGTTAACGCCTTGAGCAATAGGATTAATCCGTAAACGCGCAATAAATCCAAACCCCTTTACAAAGAACCAATACAACATTCTAAAAACCCCTTCTAGCAAGAGTTACTAAAAGCGAATCATTACGCAATCAAGCAGACTTGCTACAGTATAATTTATGACTTCTTCTAAGAATACCAACTCCCCTCACCCTGAGGACAAAAACTCAAACAACAATAATGACGATTCTTTTGGCGATAATTCTTTTAATGAGAATTGGTCTGATTTTATTAGAGATCATGCAGAAGATTTTAAAGAAATAGAGAAATCTAAAAGTGCGAAAATCTTTAAAAAACGTATTAGTCAGGCGACAAAACCACTTACTAAAATAGCGTCATACAATAATGCTGGTCCAAGAGATAACGTTAAGACCAGTTGGTTAGATGTTGATGAAACAATGGATTCTTACGGAGACGATTTTGTTCCACCAAACCCACATTTTAAGAATATTTCTATTACCCTCATAGTTTTATGGACTATTCTTATTCTGGGTATTTTGGGCGTAATTCTTAGCGTCTTAGTGCCATATTTCGCAGCATACTCAGGTACTATAAGCGCTTTTCTGTTTCTTGTTGGATCTGCAGGCTTACTTATGAGTAGAAAGAAAAATTATACTTCTAGTGAAGATTACAACGACTACGGAAAAGGCGCACGAGTTTAAGTGCATTTATACAAAAGAATGAGGCTGATGTTAAAGCACCAGCCTCATTTTTTAAAGATTACAACTTAAAATTTAATCTTCGTTTAAACTAAAATTATTTTAATCCTCATTCTGACCATGGCATAACTTGTACTTTCTGCCAGAGCCACATGGGCACTCATCATTCTTGTTCGTTCCTGGGAAGGTACGACCATCAGCCCAAGGAGTCTTCCATTCTTCAACCTTTGGACGCTTACTCAATGGCACTTCACCATCAGCATGGCTCATAGGAGCAGGACCAACGATTCCAGAATGCTCATCTTCTTCTTGTTCTGCTTGCTGAATATCGGCATCAACATAAGAATCATCTTGGTTTTCAGTTTCCGCAACAATCTGCTCGAGATTCATACGGAATAGAAGCTGAATAGACTCTTCCTTAATTGCCTCAATCATTGAGTTATACATCTGGAATCCTTCGCGCTGATATTCAACCAGAGGGTCACGCTGACCCATACCGCGCAAACCAATACCATCCTTCAAATAATCCATCTCATAAAGATGTTCACGCCACTTTCGATCAAGAACAGCAAGAACAACTCTACGCTCAAACTGGCGCAAGTTATCAGAACCCATTCTTTCTTCAAACACAGCGTAAATAGTAGTAACGCCATCCACTATAGTGTCTCGCAAAGCTTCAACAGCTTTTTCTCCCTTAAGAGACTCAATCTGCAGGCGAAGCTGATCCCAATCCAAAATAATTGGCATAACAGCATTAACAGCGTCTTTAAGACCTTCCCAATCCCAGTTCTTTGGCTTATCAGAACCGTTCATAGCTCCGCGAACATAGCTATCGGCAGTATCTTTAATAAACTTCAAGATATCTTCATGAATATCTTCACCTTTAAGAACAATCTGACGTTCTGAATAAATAACAGTACGCTGCTTATTCATAACATCATCGTACTTCAAAACGTTCTTACGCATTTCAAAGTTACGCGCCTCAACAGTCTTTTGAGCCGTGCGCACGCCATTAGAAACATACTTAGATTCGATTGGTTCACCTTCTGGCAAGCCCTTAGCCATAACACGCGCAACAAGCTGAGTGTTGAACAAACGCATTAAGTCATCTTCCAAGCTTAAGTAGAAGCGCGATTCGCCAGGATCACCCTGACGGCCAGAACGACCTCTAAGCTGATTATCAATACGACGAGATTCGTGGCGCTCAGTGCCTAAAACATATAAGCCACCAAGCTTCTTAACTTCTTCGTGCTCGTCTTTAACTTGTTCCTTAACTTCTGCCAAAACACCTGGCCAACGCTTCTCGTACTCCTCTGGAGTATCGTCTGGAGAATAGCCTTCTGCTTTAAGCTTTGCATCTGCCAAAAACTCAACGTTTCCGCCAAGCATAATATCTGTACCACGACCTGCCATGTTTGTAGCAACAGTCACAGCACCCTTACGACCTGCAACAGCAACAACAGCTGCTTCCTTAGCGTTTTGCTTAGCATTCAACACTTGATGAGGAATACGAGCAACATCCAAAAGCGAAGAAACGATTTCGGAAGATTCAACCGATGCAGTACCAAGCAAAACAGGCTGACCCTTTGCATGACGCTGAGCTACGTCTCGAACAATCGCAGCAAGCTTTTCCTTCTTAGTGCGGAAGATCAAATCATCCTTATCCATACGAATAACTGGACGGTTAGAAGGAATTGGAAGAACGCCAAGCTTGTATGTTCCCATAAACTCGGCAGCTTCCGTTTCTGCAGTACCAGTCATGCCAGCAAGCTTGTCGTACATGCGGAAGTAATTTTGCAAAGTAATAGTTGCAAAAGTCTGATTTTCTGCTTTTACTTCAACATTCTCTTTAGCTTCAATCGCCTGATGCAAGCCTTCGCTATAACGACGACCTGGAAGAACACGGCCAGTGTGCTCGTCAACAATCAAAACTTCGCCATTAGTAACAACATAATCGCGATCAAGAAGGAACAATTCCTTAGCTTTCAAAGCATTGTTCAAGTAGCCAATCAAAGCAGTGTTGCTTGGCTCGTAAAGATTATCAATACCTAAATAATCTTCAATCTTTGCAATGCCTGGATCCAAAATACCAGCAGTCTTGCGCTTCTCATCAATTTTGTAATCAACATCGCGATCAAGCTTTAGAACAAGCTTTGCAAACTCGCGATACCAACGCGTAACATCACCTTCGGCAGGTCCCGAGATAATAAGTGGCGTACGAGCCTCATCAATAAGAATGGAATCAACCTCATCGACGATTGCATAGTGATGACCACGCTGAACAAGATCGCCCTTTTCCCAAGCCATGTTGTCTCGCAAATAGTCGAAACCAAACTCGTTGTTTGTGCCGTAAGTAATATCTGCGTTGTATTGCTTCCTGCGCTCTGGAGGCTGCTGATCTGTAATAATGCATCCAACGCTCATGCCAAGGAACCTGTAAATACGACCCATAAGCTCACTTTGATAGCTAGCAAGATAGTCGTTAACAGTAACAACATGAACGCCCTTACCTTCCAAAGCGTTCAAATAGCTAGGCAGTGTTGCAACAAGTGTTTTACCTTCACCAGTCTTCATTTCTGCAATATTGCCCCAATGCAATGCTGCACCACCCATGAGCTGAACGTCAAAATGACGCTGACCAAGAGTACGCCTTGAAACCTCTCTTACTGTAGCAAATGCTTCTGGCATTAAATCATCAAGTTTTGCACCATTGTCTAACTTCTGCTTGAATTTTGCCGTTTGCCCTTTAAGCTCTTCATCGGAAAGCGCAGAAATCTCATCTTCTAGCGCATTCACAGCCTTTGCAACATTCTCAAGGCGCTTCAATTGACGGCCTTCACCCATGCGCAAGGCTTTATCGACGATATCTACCACGTTTAGCTCCCTTAGGTCGTGTCTATTATTCGGCTAGCCAATATAGACGTAAACTGTGCCTATATTACGCGACGGCTGCGATTTTTATAAGATAGCGAGTCTGACACTGCGCATAAAATGCCCGCCTAGACTTTTACTAGACGGGCATTGACTCATATGAGTTAATTTCTATTTAATAATGTTTTACCCTTATTTGCTTTATTACTTCTTTATTACTTCTTTTTAGAAACGTTTTCTGGAGTATCAATTTCAAACACACCATAACTCCATCCATGCCTACGATACACAACCGAAGGTCTCATTGTTTCCTTATTTACGAACAGGAAGAAATCATGACCAATAAGTTCCATTTCATACAACGCTTCGTCAATGCTCATTGGCTCAGCAATATGAAGCTTGCGACGAATCACAATAGGAGTATCTCCAACACTCACCTCTACTGATTCGCCAGGACCCAAGTCGGAAGCAACCGCAGCATCTGCACTATTCGTTCCATCTTCTTGTGCAACTTCTTCAACAGTTGTTTCAACTTCTGGCTCTGCAACACCCAAATCAACTGGAACCATTTGCTCATATCCACGACGATGGTCCTTACGACGATCGCGAGTTCTGCGCAAACGAAGCGTCAACTTATCAAGAGCCATATCCAATGCACTGTATTGGTCTGTGCTAGATGCTTCTGCGCGAATAACCGTACTTCCTGCAACTACAGTAATTTCAACTCTTTTTGCAGTATCTGCCTGCCTTGGATTGCCCTCAGTGTTAAGCACAATCTGAATGCGCTGCGCATCTGGAGCAATGGCGGTCACACGATTCATCTTGCTTTCCACAACGTCACGGAATCTTTGCTTAATCTGCGTATGACGTCCGGTGATGACGATTTCCATGCGAACCTCCTTAAGTAATCCGATATAAATCGGTTTGTGTACACGTCAACGGCACCAGCGCCGCTGATACATTCATTATATCCGCTAAAAGCCGCCATTTTCTAGCGAGTCGCAAAATATGCGCAAAATTAAAACGTCTGTTATAATTGGGAAGGTTGAGGTTTCACGATGACCGCGGCTGCAATGTTCATTCGGAGTAGCTGAGGAACTTCCGGGCTCCGTAGAGCACAATGGCGGATAACGTCCGCCCAGGGCAACCTGAGAGATAGCGCAACAGAGAATAGACCGCCTAAACTTTTGTTTAGGTAAGGGTGAAACGGCGGTGTAAGAGACCACCGGGCTTCTGGTAACAGTTAGCCGCATGGCAAGCCTCATTGGGAGCAAGGTCAAGTAGAAGGTGTTTAAGGGCTGCTCGCCTAAGTCTTCGGGTAGACTGCTAGAGTTTGGCGGTAACGTCAAATCGAGATGGATGGTCATCCGTGTGCATTTTGCACGCGACAAAACCCGGGGTATGTGAAACCTCAACTTAATTTTGATTTTCACTTAGTTTTTTGCATAACACTTTTGGAGCGAAATCAAAATCACAAAAAACTGTGCAACAATTATTAAATTCTGGATTTAAATCACTATTATCTAAATCCGCTACACCACAAGTTTTCATTCCAGCCAAACGAGCCGACTTTAAAGCTATAGCTGAATCCTCAAAAACAGTGCAATACTCTGGTTTTACACCTATTCTATTGGACAAATCTAAATAAGTTTGAGGACTATTTTTCCCATCTGATTGTAAATCTTCACCAAAAATCATCAAATCAAAATATTGCCATAATTCTGTTCGCTTTAAAGATGATTCGCATAAAGATTTAGAAAGAGTAGTCATAAGAACTAATTTTGCACCTGTTTTATGCAAATAATCCACGTAAATTTTTGCACCTTTTCTAAGAAGCAGTTGATTAGAATAAGCTTCATTAGCCATATCATTCCATTCCTGCATTAAATCTTCGGGAGAATCCGTAAAACCAAAACGTGCAATAACATAATCAGCCACTTCTCGAGGAGTCATTGTTGCAGTGGAATCAGCAAAATCATCAGGCACTTTAATACCGCGTTTAGCAAAACTCTTTTCGTCTATATCATCCCAAACATGTAAAGAGTAAAGCAAAGTACCATCAAAATCAAAAATTGCTGCACAATTTGAATTATCAACTAACACATTTTCGCTCATATTATTAATCCTGATATTAATCCTGTTTTATAAAAATTACTTTGAATTAGATTCAGATTTTAGATTAAATTTTGCTTGTTTTTAACAATTCTCTAGCATGCTCTAAAGAAGCTTGCGACTGACTTCCAGAAAGCATTCTGGCTATTTCCTGCTCACGCTGTGAATCATCCAACTTAGTAACAGTAGTATCTACGACTAATGAAGAGTTAAAATCATTAGAAGAATCACCAGAAACCGATGAATCACTAAAACTTTTTCTAACCACAAATTGAACATCAGCAAAAGAAGCAACTTGAGCCAAATGCGTTACAACAATCACCTGAGAACTTTTAGCAAGTTGAGCTAAGCGTTTGCCTAATTCCACTGCTGCAACTCCTCCAACTCCCGCATCAACCTCGTCGAAAATAAAAGTCATAGAATGAGAGTCGCTGTTATTGAATTTTGCCGCAACCAACTCCATAGCTAACATAAGTCTACTTAACTCTCCACCTGAAGCACTGCTACCCATTGGCAAATAATCAGACGACGGGAAAGGCTTAAAAAGAAACTCAACGTTGTCTAAACCATGAGAATCTAAGTCAACTACTCCAGTTTCATCTACTTTACGCCTATTAACTTTGATTAAAAGCTGAGCATCTTGCATAGCCAAAGATTCAAGCTCTTTACTAACTTCAAAACTAAACTTTTCTGCTGCACTTTTGCGCAAATCATAAAGTTTATCCGCTAAATTTTTGGCATTAGAATAATACTTATCACAGGCTTTTTTAGCGCGATCAATAGCCTCAGGTGAATCATCTAAATCTTCAAGCTCAAATTGTGCCTTTTTAGCCCACTCTAAAACATCGTCGATCTGTGGACCCCATCTGCGTGTTAAATCGCTTAAATCGTGAATACGATTGTTAATAGCGTCTAAATCTTCCTGACTCTCATCAACATCTAATTGCTGAGCGAGCTGCATAACAATGTCGGAAATTTGGGAAGAAATATCGTCAAGTTGATTTGCAATCGCGCTATAATCTCCATCAACTCGAATCGAGCGAATTGCCTTAGATGCATTGTCAACCAAATGTAATGCGTCAACGGAATCTATTGCGCCGTAGTCAATTTGACTTGCGTCTAACGAAGAAATTGCTTCGCTAATAGCTCCAACGATTTGAGCAGCGTTTTCTATGCGATCTCTTTTAGCTTTAAGCTCTTCATCTTCATTCCGTTTTGGATCGATTTGGCGAATTTTTTCTAGCGATTCTCGCAAATAATCTGCACGCTGCCTAGAAGAAGATTCTTGATTTATAAGCCTGTTATAAGATTCAACAGAATCCTGCCATTCTTTAAATGCCACAGAATATTCTTGTAATTCTTTTGAATCACAAGAAATTGAGTCCAAGAACTCACGCTGTTTTGCACTTGTTGCTATACGCAACTGATCACTTTGCCCATGAATTGTTATTGTTTGCGAACAAATTTTATCCAGCAAAGTCTTAGGAACAGAACAACCAGATACTACCGCCCTAGACCTACCAGATTTTGGAACAGTACGAGATACATAAACATCTATTTTAGAATCATCGCCTTCAGATTCTTCAACATCTATCCCAGATTCTTGCAAAAGATTAGAAACAATTCCTGACTTTGAAACAGAAAAAACGCCTTGCGCCCATGATTCTGACGCAAAAGATGCAATTCTAGAAGAATCAGCTTTTCCTCCAGATATAAGTCTTATAGCGCTTAGAAGCATAGATTTTCCAGCCCCTGTTTCTCCAGTAATAGCAGTCATTCCATATGAGGGAGTAATAACCGCGTGAGAGATTGGTCCTAAATTACGAATTTCTAATTCTTCAAGCAAGGATGCCCCCTACGAGTTTAAGCTATTAGGGTTATGGTAGTTATTTGAGACATTTGGAACATCTTCATAATTCCTATCGGTTTCATTATGCAGATTAGCCTCATATTCCTTAGGTTTGGAAGACTTTTTACGACGATTTTCGCGCCAACCAACTACAGGCAAATCAAACTTAGTAACTAATCTTTGCGTAAATGGAACACCAGAAAGACGCGCTAAAAACAGCTCATCTTTGGACTGACGAATTTGAATCCTAGAGCCTTGCGGTAAAGCCCTTTGACGCCTACCATCACAACAAATCCAACCACCAGAAGCTGAATCTTCCAAAATATCAATAGTAAAAGTTGAACCTGCTCCGATAATCAATGGTCTAGAAAAAAGCGCGTGTGCAGCCAAAGGAACCAGTTGCAAAGCCTCAACATTTGGCCACATGATTGGACCTCCTGCCGAAAATGCGTACGCAGTAGAACCAGTAGGAGTAGAAACAATAACACCATCGCAGCCAAAAGACGACATTTCAACATTATCAACGCGAATCGAAAGCTCCACCATTCTACCGCGATCTGCCCTATCTAAAGTAATATCGTTAAGCGCCCAATCACTTAAAGGCTCACTCGCTCCAGGAAGCCAAACGTCTACATGAGCTTCCATCCTATGCTCTAAAAAGTAATCTTTTTGAGCAATTCTTCTAATAGCCTCATCTATTTGGAAGCTTTCAAATTCCGCCAAAAATCCAACATGACCAAGATTTATACCTATGATTGGAACAGGAGTGCAATGCACCAATTCTGCAGCTTGAAGCATTGTGCCATCTCCACCAAGCACAACAACAATCTCTGTGTTTTCATCAATAACATGTGCTGTTTTTTGCGCAAAATCAGATACGGCAGCACTATGAAACACATCTACATGAAAACCAGCACTACTAAGCTGCGTGGTAACTTGATTTACAACGGCACTGTGACTATCAAGACGCGCATGCGTAACTACCAGAGCGCGACGAGCATAAGAAGCATCATCATCTACTAAAAGTTCTGGCATAACACAGCCCCTTTGTGGTTTTGCAAATAACAATAAATATTGTAATTGTTGCACTACATATTGCGCATTGTACTGCTTATGTAAAAAATATTTATCAAATAATTATTTTTAACTATTAAATTGCGCATAAAGAAGATATTCAATATTTCCATGAGTTCCTTCTATAGGAGATTCATGAGTTGAAACAACTTTTAAACCACTATTTTTAGCGCATTCTTTAATATTTTCTAATGCTTTAAGTCTTAGGTCTTTATCTGTTACAATTCCGCCTTTTCCAAGATTTCCTTTACCAACTTCAAATTGTGGCTTTACAAGAAGAACAATATTCGCGTTGTTTTGCGCAATACGCGCGATTACTGGAATAACAAAAGTAAGAGATATAAAAGAAACATCTGAGACTATAAGATTAGGCTTGTAAGGCAGATCTTGCGCGTAAACATTTCTAATATTTACGCCACTCATTTCGATAACGCGCGGATCGCTTGCGATCTTTGGGTGCAATTGACCGTGTCCAACGTCTAAAGCAATAACGCGATTAACGCCATTTTGCAACAAATAATCGCAAAAACCGCCAGTTGAAGCACCAATATCTAGCGCTTTAGTATTTGAATAAACTTTTAATCCTAAATCTTCAAATAAAGAGAACGCACCTTCTAATTTGAGTGCTCCTCTAGAAACATATTTAAGACAAGAATTTTCTTTTTTTGATTCATCAAAACTTATTTCTTGCGCTTTTTCCACTAAAAATGATGATTTATAAACAATTCGATTATCTACTTTTACTAACCCAGACTTAATTAAACGCTGAGCTGTCGTTCTACTTTTCACTAATCCGCGATTTACAAGTTCACAATCTAATCGCTGAACTAAATCATCTCCGTCAGACATTGAAAAATCCTCATACACACATATGCAAACTCATATATTCATAAAGAAAACTCTGGAAGAATGTAGTCTTCAAGCGATTTTCCACTATCCTTTAAACACCAAGCGAGCACACAAGCAGCACGCAAAGCGTTGCAATCATTAGGATTGTTTACTTCAATAGAATTACAAACAATTTGTGCTCTAGAAGTTCCGCATACAAATGTAACGTCGTCAACACGCTTTGGAGACTCATGAGCCTCGTTTAGTCCTCTTAAATCCTTAGAAACAAAGCTTGGTCGCAAGTGTTTTGGAGCCTCAAGCAACATACGCGGATTGGTGACACCAGTAAGCACTAGAAGAGACTCATATCCCCCTCTGGTACCAGCTTCGATGTCTGTATCCAATCGGTCTCCTACGGCTAGCGAACGCGAAATACTTATTACAGGATTCCCAAACTCATCTTTTTCTGCATATTCTTTAACATCTTCATCATTGTGATTTGCATTTGCAGCAACCAACAATCTCGCTTCGTCATACATTGCGCACTCGGGTTTTCCAGCAGAAGCAATAGGCTCAACTCCAGTTGCATTTACTACAGCTTGAATCATAGAACCGCATCCAGGAGCTATACCGAACTCACGTGGAATTGTTAAATCGCGATTAGTAACAAAATACTTAGCTCCATGCTCTACTGCGAAAGCGACTTGTGCCATTTCTTGCCAAGTCATTTGCGGATACCAGCCTTGGATAACAGCTTTTGGATTGTCTTTACAAGACTTTACTGGATTAAGACCAGCACTACGAACCTCTTGTACGAGATGATCGGCTCCAAGCACTAAAACATTAGAATTTCTCGGAACGTAGCGAGCAACCATTCTTGCTGCAACAACAGAAGAAGTTATAATCTGCCACGGCTCTACTTTTAAGCCGAAACTTTCTAGTTGACTTGCTACAACTTCTTGAAAACGAGAAGAATTATTAGTCGTATATTCAATAAACATGCCATTTTTTTGAGCATTTTCAATTGATTCAGCAGCATATTCAACGGATTTTCCGCCTCTATACACTACGCCGTCTAAGTCAAGCAAAGCTAAGCGAAAATTCTTGCTTAACGCAGATTTACTATTTGAAAAATTCGTTCGTTCATCAAGTTGCATAGAATATCCCCACATGATTTTAAAAATATCAAAGTAGCAAACGCCCGGCTTACTATACTCTCATAATACAGAAGCCGGGCTTAGAAAATATGGTTGTACTATTCCTCTTCAGACTTAACTGCACTCATCTCTATAGTTTCAGTATTGTCTGCGATTTGTGAATCATCGTCTGAATCATCCGAATCATACGAATCATCTGAATCATCTTCCAAATCATCATCTGGAGCAAATTGCGCATCATCTTCACTAATGCCAACTTCGTCCATAATCGCGTCATTAAGATGTTCCAAATCGTAATCAATCACAACATCTTCTGGATTTTCTTCGTCTTCAATATCTGCGTATTGCTCTTCTAAACGGTCAAGCAAAGAGTCAAGCTCAATAGCCTCATCACTTCGCCCAGCCTCCTCTAGGAAGTACTGTTCCGCCTGAACTGCACGCATTCTATACTCGCCAGGCAAACCCTTAGACCTACCCATTGCGTGAACAAGCTCAATAGCCTTATCCGAATGGTTTGTATCTGCCAAAACACCTGCGTACACAAGGAACATTTCTGCCTTGACTTCGCCAGTAACCCTTCTAGCTTCATCCGACATGCAGATTTCCAAAGCCTTATCAAGGTTGCCCATACCGCGCTCACAATCGGCAATAAATGGAAGATAATCCATGTAGCCATTCATTCGCATAGCTGTTCTAAACTCGCGCGCAGCAAGCTTGTAATCACCCTGACGGTATGCAATAAATCCTAATGTTTCGCGCGAAAAATCAATACGCGATGCCTGCTTTGCAGCCCACTTTGCATGTTCCAATGCAAGCTCTGGATCTTCTTCTTGCAAAGCATAAGCTGCGAGAATATGCAAACCAATATTTTCAGAATGTTCCTTAGAAAGACCGCGCAAACGCTCACGAGATTCTTTAGAAAGCATGGAATATTCTAAGCCCTTAGGCATCTTAGGTTCGCCTGGACGCCTATCAGTATAAGGGTTTTGAGATGGGTAAGAAACAGTTCCATCCGAGTTTCTACGAGGACCATTTTCAAAGCGGAAAGACGACTTTGAATCGCGCTTTCTAGAATCATTCTTCTTAAAATCACCCTTGTGGAAGCCACCGCGATTATCTTCAAAGCGGCGATCATTGCGCTCGCCACGATTATCACGATCAAACTTCTTGTACCTTGGATTGCCATTTTCTTCCGACTTGGCATCAAAACCACGATTTCTGCGAGTTTCGTGATTATCTTTTCTATCGAATCTGCGATCACTGCGGTTATCACGATCATCACGGTTGAACCTATGATCATTATCACGATGGTTAAACCTACGATCGTTATCCTTCTTAAAACCGCTCTTATTGAATCCACCTTTGTGGAATCCATTGCGTCTTAAACCTTCTGAACTACCAGAATCACGCTCAAAATCGTCACGACGACCGTTCTTATGATCATCATATCTGCGATCATTGTGCTCAAATCTACGTTCGCCATCACGGTGATTAAACTTTCTGCCACCATCTTTGTGGAATCCACCCTTATGGAATCCGCCACGATGCTCGCCGTTTCCACCATTTTTACCGCCATTTTGACGGCTAAAATGGCCACGATTACCAAACGACTTACCACTACGCGATCCGCGTTCTTCGCCCATTATTGGCATACCTTTCAAATTCTAAAAATATAAAATTATACTAAAAATCTAATATTAAAAACAAATCAAACACGCTTAAAAAACTAAGCACGCTCAACAGCGCCAATAGCCTTCTTGCCCCTACGAATCAAAGCAAAACGACCATGCAAGAATGAATTATCATTCAAAATGTCATCGACACTGTCTACTCGATTATTGTTAACGTACAAACCACCGGCTTCAATAGCACGACGAGCTTCAGAAATTGTGCGGAACAATCCAGCAGCAACAGCAGCTTCAACAACGCGATCACCACTATTTGCTTTAGCAAATTCTAAACTACCATCCTGCGCCTTAACCTTAACACCATCCAAGGCAGCTTCAAGAGTTTGCGCATCAATAGCGTCTAAATCACCCTTACCAAACAATGCCGAAGAAGCAGCAATAGCCTGATTCGTAACATCTTCACCATGAACAAAGCTTGTAACTTCCCAAGCGAGAACACGCTGAGCTTCACGACTTCCTGGGTCTTCTTGAATTTGCTTGTTCAAACGCTCAATCTCGCTCTTAGGCAAGAACGTAAAAGCTTTAAGAAGCTTAACAACTTCATCGTCTGGCTGATTAAACCAGAACTGATAGAAGCGATAAGGGCTAAGCATTGTAGGATCAAGCCACATTGCGTTACCCTCCGACTTGCCAAACTTACGACCTTGATTATCCGTAATAATCGGGCTTGTAAACACGTGCACAGAAGCTCCGCGAACCTTACGAATCAAGTCCATGCCAGAAGTCAAATTACCCCACTGATCAGATCCGCCAAGTTGCAAAGTAACATTGTAATTATCAAACAAGTACAAGAAGTCGTTTCCTTGCAAAACCTGATAGCTGAACTCAGCAAAAGAAATTCCTTCGTCGGAGTTTAAGCGGCGAGCCACAATATCCTTAGAAAGCATTGTGCCAACACGGAAATTCTTACCAACATCACGCAAAAAGTCAATAGCAGACATCTTAGAAACCCAGTCGTAATTGCTAACAAAACGAACAGGATTTTCACCATCAAGAGGCAAAATTCTGCCAATCTGCTTGCGTAAGCGCTCTGCCCAACCAGCCACAATATCTTTAGAATTAAGCGTGCGTTCTCCACTTTGACGAGGATCACCAATCAAACCAGTAGCACCACCAACTAACGCAATAGGATGATGACCTGCAGCTTGCAAATGACGCATATTAATAAGCTGAACAAGATTACCAATATGCAATGAAGCAGCAGTAGGATCGTAACCGCAATAATACGTTAATGGTTCTCCGTCAAGCGCTTGAGCAAGCTGCTGCTCATCAGTAGATTGTGAAATTAATCCACGCCACTTTAGCTCTTCAAACAAGGAAGCAAATCCAGCTTCCTTGTAATTCCTGACCTGAGCCATTCGTATCTCCTTATTATTGCCAAAACTTACCTAGGCATCGGGCGCTAAAAGCGCAATCCAAGCCTTTCAATTTTGGCAGCACAGGGCGACACTCTTATAAGCAGTTCCATCACTTACAGATTCAGAAAATTTCTTATACTCATCAATCGCAAGCTGAGCTTGAGTAATTTGTTCTTTTACGCGAACAAAAGCCGTTCCACCTTTTCCACATCTAGAAGCTACTGATCCATCACTAGAAAGAACAAGTTTAAGATTCTCAATATCGGCTCGATCTACAAAATCATTCAGAATATTATCAAAATCATCATCACTTAAAACGTCTAAATCCACACCAAGTTCTTCAGCACGTTTTACGCATAATCCTGATAACTTATGCGCATTTCTAAATGGAACACCTTGTTTTACAAGCCATTCTGCAATATCTGTAGCTAAGGCAAAACCAGTAGCAGACTGTTCACGCAACCTAGCAATATTAAATTGCATTGTTCTAACCATCCCTGCGAATGCTGGAAGCAGAACTTCTAGAGTGTCAATTTGGTCAAAAACTGCCTCTTTATCTTCTTGCAAATCTCTTGCATAAGCAGTAGGAAGACCTTTAAGAGTGGCCATTAATCCAGTTAAATCTCCGATTAATCGTCCTGCTTTACCTCTAGCAAGCTCCGCAATATCTGGATTCTTCTTTTGAGGCATAATAGAAGATCCAGTAGAATAAGCATCGTCTAAAGTTACGAACGCAAATTCTTGAGTATTCCATATAATAATCTCTTCGCTTAAACGAGAAATATCAACGCCAATCATGGCTGCAATAAATGAAAACTCCGCAACAATATCTCTACTTGCTGTAGCATCAATAGAATTCGCGCAGACAGCAGAAAAACCAAGTTCTTTAGAAACTTCTTCGGGATCTAGCCCAAGAGTGTTGCCAGCCAATGCCCCTGCTCCGTATGGGCTTTCGTTTGCGCGCAAATCCCAGTCCGCAAGGCGATTTACGTCTCGCAAAAGCGGCCAAACATGAGCCATTAGCTGGTGTGCAAGCAAAATAGGTTGAGCATGCTGCATGTGAGTACGACCAGGCATTACAGCGTCTTTTGCTTCTAAAGATTGAGCAACTAAAGCATTACAAACATCTAACACGAGAGCAGCCAAAACGCGCGAGTGTCTGCGCAAAAACATGCGTATTAAAGCTGCGATTTGGTCGTTTCTAGAGCGTCCGGCTCTAAGCTTTCCTCCAAGTTCGTTTCCTGCAATCTCAAGCAAACCGCGCTCTAATGCAGTTGCCTCATCCTCGTCTTCTTCAATTGGCGTAAAAGTGCCATTATCCACGCGATTTTGCAACTCGTCTAGAGCTTTTTGAAGATCCTCGTATTCTTGATTTGTTAATAAACCTGCACGATGCAACGCATGCGCATGAGCGCGAGATCCTGCAATATCGTCATCCGCTAATCGCCAGTCAAATTGAGTTGATTTGCTAAGCTTTGCAAGCTCTGCGGAAGGTCCTGAGCTAAAACGTCCGCCCCACAAGGCTATTGGATGGTTTGCGTTGGCATTTGCGTTGGCATTTGCATCGTGCATAGTTATATTCTTCTTTCTGCTTTCCTCTTGTTAGTTGTTCTTTGCAACGCGCATATCTCGAGCCGCTGCAACCTTGCTAGACAATCCGTAGATTTCAATAAATCCGTTGGAAGCGCGCTGGTCGAAAGTATCGGAAGAATCGTAAGTAGCCAAGTTAAAGTCGTACAAAGACTCATCCGACTTTCTGCCTGTTACAACAGCCTTTCCAGCGTATAAAGTCATGCGAATATCGCCAGAAACATGCTCTTGCGTTTCGTTTATGAACGCGTTCAAAGAACGCACAACTGGCGAGAACCACTGGCCGTCATACACAAATTCCGCCCACTTTTTATCAAGAGCACGCTTAAGCCTATGCTGTTCGCGCTCCAAGCAGCAATTCTCAAGCTCTTGATGAGCCGTAATCAAAGCTTGCGCGCCTGGAACTTCGTACAATTCGCGAGACTTAATGCCAACTAGACGATCTTCAATAATGTCGATTCTACCGATTCCTTGTGCCCCAGCTCTTTTGTTCATTTCTTCGATTGCTTGCAATGGAGTTACGCTATGACCGTCAATTGCAACTGGAATACCTTTTTCAAACGTGATTGTAACTTCGTCTGGAGTTGTAGCTTCCAAAGGATTCTTTGTGTAAGAGTAGCATTCTTCGGTTGGAGCATTCCACGGATCTTCCAAAAAGCCTGTTTCAATAGCCCTTCCCCAAACATTTTGGTCTATAGAATATGGGCTTTTCTTGCTTTGAGTAATCGGAAGCTTGTGCTCGTTTGCAAAAGCGATTTCCACATCGCGAGTAAGCGACAAATCGCGAATTGGGCTAATTGCCTTTAAATCTGGATCCAAAGACTGGATTGCAACTTCAAAACGAACCTGATCGTTTCCTTTGCCAGTGCAACCGTGTGCGATTGTATCAGCATCAAATTCGTGCGCTGCGTGAACTAAGTGACGAGTGATAAGCGGCCTAGAAAGCGCGGAAACTAAAGGATACACGTCTTCGTACATTGCATTTGCTTTTAATGCGAGCATGCAATAGTTATCCGCAAATTCTTCACGAGCATCAACTACATACGATTCAACAGCACCACAAGCCAAAGCACGATTTTTAATAACTTCGAGCGCTTCTCCACCTTGACCAACGTTTAGTGACACAGCTACAACGTCTTGACCTGTTTGCTCTTTAAGGTACGGAATAGCTACAGATGTATCGAGGCCACCCGAATACGCCAATACAATACGTTTCTTACTAGTCATAGTGACCTCCCAAGGTCATATATTGAATAAATAAACGATATATAGTATATTATACAACCATAGATAAAATCTCAACACGCTTAGAAATACAACGTTTTTATTACATTCCGAAAAATAATATTTAAAAAAATAAGACAATAAAAATAATACTTATGCAATTGATTACACTATAACAAAGTGCAAAACCACAACACTGTGGTCTTTGCAGCAAGTATTATAAATTCAACATCCATCGATGCATATTAGACACAAATATAACTATAAAATGAATAAACTAATACAAAATCACCTAGATGCAACTGAAAGCATCCAATTAGCTCTATCTTCTGCTTCTTCGTTAGAAACACAAACCATAAGCACTGTATCATCGCCAGCAACCGAACCTAAAATACCTTTTAAAGGCTGCCTATCAATAACACTTGCAACATATTGAGCAGCGCCCGAAGGAGTGTGAATCACAACAATATTATTAGCAAATCCAACTTCTGTAATAAGACCAGAAAGAGTCCTAGCAACCTGTTGATCAATCCTAACGGTATCCATTGCGTGACGATTACCAGTTCCATCTCCTAGAACATAAGCAATTCTGCCGTCTGTAAGACGAATTTTAACCGCATTTATTTCATCCAAATCTCTACTCAAAGTTGCTTGAGTAACCTCAAAACCATGACGAGCCAAAACTTTAGCAAGCTGAGACTGTGAAGTAATAACCTCACTTAAAAGCGCCTGTTCAATCGCATTTAAACGTGCAGCTTTAGTCGTAGGACGCTGCTTTCCAGCGGATTCAATAGAACCAAAATCGTCATTATCATCAAAAGCATCGTCAAAATTATTATCTTCATTCACATAACTATGATTAAGCGCATCATCGCTACTAAAATTATTTGACTTCCTATTAGACTCAACCATAATTGGCAATACCTTTCTAAAGAGCACTCCAATCTAATATACATGAATACATAAATATATTCATGAATATATACATTTTAACAAAGCCATAAATACTATTTTATTTACCAAAAAATACGGCTGAACAACCAGATAATACTAATCATTCAGCCGTATCAATTTAAAAAACGCAACTCTGTAACTTATACTCGAACTTATACTCGCAATGTTGCATGCAATTTTTGAGCAGACTTTGTAATAGCCTCTCGAACCGCTTCCATATCATCGCTAGAAAGCGTTCTATCAGCAGCCCTAAATGTTACAGAATAAGCAAGAGATCTTAGCCCTTCTCCAAGTTGTTCGCCTTCATAAACATCGAACAACTCTACAGACTCAAGCAAATCACCAGAAGCTTTAACAATAGCTTCCTTTAAATCGTGAGCAGTCAAAGAAGAAGGAGCAACAAACGCAAAGTCCTGCTTAACAGGAGGGAATGTAGAAACAGGTTTTGCCTGAACAGGCTTAACTTGCATAGCATCAAACAATGCGCTCAAATCAAGCTCGAATGCTGCAGAGTGCTTTGGCAAACCCAAATTCTCATCAACCTGAGGATGAAGCTCTCCAACAATACCAATTTCAACATCGTCGGCACCATCAACAGGAATATACACCTTCGCGGTACGACCTGGATGCCAAGAAGCAGGAACATCATCAGAATTAATCTGACGAACGTCAAAAGCAACGCCGATTCGCTTTCCTAAACGATTAACAGCTTCTACAGCATCACTCCAATCAACTTCTCTATGAGTTCCAAGCCAACCTGTTTCTTCAGCATTACCAGTTAAAAGAGCTGCAACATGCAAAGGCTGCTCAGGCAAACCTGCATCCAACGCAGCAAGCTGAGCATCCGTAGGACGAACCGAACCAGGCAAAGCAGGAATAGCTGGAGCATTAGGATCCGCAAAATACACGTGACCAAGCTCATAAAGCGAAACATCACTTAAGCCACGACGAATATTTCTGCGAACCGTTCCAGCTAAAGTGGTAAGAACATTCCTTCGAAGCCAAGGACGATCGCCAGCCAAAGGATTTGCGATTTTTACGCTGACTTTAGCAACAGAATCAACGTCTTCACGGAAAGCTTTAAAATCTTCCTGACCAACAAACGGGTAGCTCAAAGATTCAATCAAGCCCATTTCAGAAAGTTCATATGCAATAGCTCTACGAGTTGCTTGATCTTGCGTTAAACCAGTTTTGCCAGTAACAGGAACAGCTGGAACCTTAACAGGAATCTCATCGTAGCCAACCAAGCGCGCGATTTCTTCGACCAAATCGCATGGCTCATTTAAGTCTGGGCGCCAAGTTGGAGGCAAAACAGAGAAGGATCCGTTTCCGCCGCCAGCAACAGAGCAACCAATATCCGTAAGAATATCGCTAATACTATTCAAATCAATGCTTAAGCCAGAAACACGCTCTACTTCGCTAGCTTTGAAAACAATAACACTTCTATCAACAGTATTGTTTACGTCTGTAGGCGTATTAGAAGGCTCTCCAGAACCAAAATCGCTGAGCATTGTAACAGCCATTTGCGCAGCTGCTGGCTGCAAAGCAGTATCAACACCACGCTCAAACCTGCGAGATGCCTCAGTTGGAAGCTTATGTCTACGAGCTGTACGTGCAATAGAAACGGGGTCAAAGTGTGCAGCTTCAACAAGAATATTCTTCGTTTCGCTCGTTACTTCTCCATAGATTCCGCCCATTACTCCAGCAAGTCCAAGAACACGCGAACCGTGATTTCCCTTTGGAGAATCGCAAATAAGCAAGTCCTCAACGTTAAGCTCTCTGTCTTTGCCATCTAAAGTTGTTAAATGCTCTCCAGCTTTAGCGCGGCGAACAACAATAGGACCTTCAATCTTATCTAAATCATAAGCGTGAAGAGGCTGACCTAAGTCGAGCATTACGTAATTTGTAACGTCTACTGCAAGAGATATACCACGCATTCCAGCACGAGTTAAACGCCTACGCATCCAATTAGGGCTAGAAGAATCTGGATTAAAGTTTCTAACAACGCGAGCGTAGTAACGGTCGCATCCAACAACACCATGAATAGGATTATTATCTTCAATACTAACTTCTATATCTTTAGAAGCTCCATCAGACATAGAAACTACTTGATCAGCTTTATCATTAAGTTCAATTACTGGATCAGTGTAAGTTGCACCAGTTGAATGGTGATATTCGCGTGCAACACCCCTGTAAGAGAAAGCATATCCACGATCAGGAGTGATGTTAATTTCCAGCAAAGGCTTGTTTAAGTGAAGAAGCGACATTGCGTCGTCTCCAGGTTTCAAAGCATCATATTCAGCTTTAGAGAAACCGTATTCGCGAAGCAAAATAATGCCATCGTGGCTATCTCCCAAACCAAGCTCGCGCTCGGATGCGCACATTCCATTAGAAATGTGGCCGTAAGTTTTGCGAGGCTCAATCTTAAAATCGCCAGGCAAAACTGCCCCAGGAAGAGTTACAACAACTTTTTCTCCAGCAGCCATGTTTGGAGCACCGCAAATAATTCCACGAGGAACCTTATTACCATTTTCGTCTACCTCGTTGTATTTATCTCCAACATCAACATGGCACCAATTAATAATTTTGCCATTTTTTTGCGGCTCAGGAGTAGCATCAACGACGTATCCTACAACAATAGGACCTGTAACTTGAGAGTCGTGAATCTCTTCTTCTTCTAAGCCAACTCGCACCAAATCTTTAGCAAGCTGCTCGTAAGTCAAACCTTCTGGCACTTCAACATGATCTTTAAGCCAGTCAATATCTACCATTGGCATGAGTACTACTCTCCCATCACAAACTGTTCACTGAAGCGCTTATCGCCTTCAACCAAATCGTGCATATCGTTAATATCGTGACGAAGCAGCAAAGTGCGCTCCAAGCCAACACCGAAAGCAAATCCCGTATAAACATCTGGGTCTAAGCCTGCAGACTTAAGAACATTCGGATTCACCATTCCGCATCCGCCCCATTCAATCCAACCTGGGCCACCCTTCTTATCTGGGAACCAAAGATCCAACTCCGCACTAGGCTCCGTGAACGGGAAGTAGCTTGGGCGCAAACGGCTTTTTGCATCTGGACCAAACATTGCAACAGCAAGGCGATCAAGAACACCCTTTAAATCAGCCATGCTCAAATGTTTATCTACTGCCAAAGCTTCGCACTGGTGGAAGACTGGAGTATGCGTTGCATCAAGCTCATCCGTGCGGAATACTCGGCCTGGGGACGCAATATACAGAGGTACTCCTCGCTCAATTAACGCACGAACCTGATCGGAAGAAGTTTGCGTACGCAAAACCATGTTAGATCCAACAAATCCTGCAGCATCCTTTGCCTGATTACCTTGCACATAAAAAGTATCTTGCATTTGACGAGCAGGATGATCTGGACCAAAATTCAACGCGTCAAAATCGAACCACTCTGTTTCTACCTCTGGTCCTGCAGAAATCTGCCAACCCATAGACACAAAGAAGTCTTCAAAGTCTTCAATAATACGCGCAATCGGATGGCGAGCGCCAAGCGGCTTACGATTTATTGGCAAGGTCATATCGACTGTTTCTTTTTGAAGCATATTAGCTTCTTCAATAGCCTTAATACGCTCTTGGGCTGCTGCAAATTCACGACCAAAATCAGCGCGTAAAGCCGACATTATCTTGCCAGCTTCTTTCTTTTCTTCTACTTGAAGACTTCCAATAGACTTGCTGGCAAGGGTCATTGCAGACTGAGCTCCTGCATACTTAGTTTTTGCCGCTTTCAACTCTTCCATTGTTTTAGCGGCTTGAACACAAGCTATACCCTCTTTTACTACCTTTGTAATTGCCTTCGAGTCGAACGGCTTACTACTTGCCACAGCACCCTTCCTATCCGTGTTATGTGTACTTTTGTGAAGCATTCAAAAAACGTCTCAAATCTACATTTTTCGCTCATGACTAGACATAGCCAAGCCCATTAGCATTACTGCAGCGCTGGTTGCCAAGTTCATTGATTCTGCTTTTCCGTAAATAGGTATTACCGATATTTCGTCTACTCTATTTAATATTTCTTCTGGCAATCCTCTGGCTTCGTTTCCAAATAATATTGCATTAGATCCTTCGTTATATCCTTTATTTAAATCATCACTTAGTGGTTTTAGAAGATTTGCAAAAGACTTTGGTTTTTTATTTTCCGTTCCATAAATATCAGCTGCAATAACCCTTATTTTTAATGACTTTGTCCAATCAAACCAAT
Source organism: Gardnerella sp. KA01002 (assembly GCF_049244015.1). Lineage (NCBI taxonomy): Bacteria > Bacillati > Actinomycetota > Actinomycetes > Bifidobacteriales > Bifidobacteriaceae > Gardnerella > Gardnerella sp. KA01002. The sequence goes on along the minus strand of NZ_CP058365.1, from coordinate 517,858 downwards.
CATCCTCACTCATTGTCACTACTGGCAAATGGAATAATGAGCCTGCAGTAGAACGAACAAGCTTTGAATTAAAACGATTCACGCAATCGTCAACAAAAACAACGGCACTACAACCAGCTACATCTGCAACGCGAATAATCGCACCAGCGTTGCCAGGGTCTCTTACCTGCCAGCAGGCTGCAATCAATATAGGATCATAAGCAAAACCAGACTTATATTTGCTTTCTACCCCAATACTATTAAATTCTTTTATAAATTCTTTATCTAAAATAGTAGAATCACAAACGGCAACAATCCCTTGACAATCCGTACTGATCTTATGCATAACTTCTGCTGTTGCAGGGTGCACATAGCACTGATTTTTTAAGGATTCGTCAACAATTTTGCTTATCGTTTCTAAAGATCCATTTTGCAAAATGCCATTTTTAAGATTTTTAAAAGAATTGACATCAATGTAGTCACTATTAACAGCATCTTGCAAAACGTAAATGTCTAAAATCGATTTATGCGCGTACCTTACCGCTTCCCTAACACTTTGCGGACCTTCTACTAAAAAGCGCCCATCCACTCGCGATTTTGCACGACTTATTGCACAAATACGCTTAACGCGATCGCTATGCGCGTTGTCTATTAACTCTTTTAACGGCATAATATCACTCTACTTTACATATAGTTACAACACGCGTAAATGTTGCAATACAAAACTACTCAACGAAACTACTCATGATGTTCCGACGAACTTTGAGTGGTATATCCTTCAGGTTCTAGTTGGAATGTGGTGTGCGAAACAGAAACTGGAAAATGCTCACGCAAACAATCTTGAAGCTGGCTTAAAATATCAGCACACTGATCCATTGTTAAATCGCGCTCTACAACAACATGTGCCATAAAAATAGGCATTCCTGTAGAAACAGTACTTGCATGCAAATCGTGAACAGCAAGAACATGAGGAACGTGTTCAAGATGATCGCGAACTTTTTCTATATCCAATCCTTCTGGCGTTTGCTCAAGCAAAACTTTTACAGCATTTTTAAGCAAATGTAACGCTCTAGGAATCATCAAAATTGCAATAATCCCGCCAGCTAAAGCATCAAATCCATTCCAACTAGTACTCATCATTACTACAGCAGACACTACAACAGCAACAGATCCCAAAGCATCGTTCATTACTTCTAAAAAGGCTGCTCGCATATTCATGTTGTCTTTAGATTGAGAAACAAGAATTACAAGAGAAGCAAGATTTGCAAGCAAACCAAGAATACCAAAGAAAAGAAGCTGATTTACATCATGTATTCCATTATGATTTACACCAAAAAGACGCATACAAGATTCCACAATCGCATAAATGCCAACAAAAAGTAGAACAAGAGCACCAGCAGCAGCAGTAATTACCTCTAGCCTAGCCCAACCCCAAGTGCGCTTTGCATTAGGTCTTTTGCGCATCAAAATCGCAGTAACCGTAGATGCAGCTAAAACAGAAATATCTGTTAACATATGTCCTGCGTCAATTAACAAAGAAAGTGAATTTGTTAAAACAGATCCAATTACTTCTGCCAAGAATACAATAGACGTTAAAGCCAAAGTGATAGTTAGCTTATGCTGATGCGCATGACTTGCTTTAATAGCATCTTGCAAAGAAGCGGCATTAGTTCCAGAAGTACTTAAATCATTCTTCTCTAAGATTTCACTGGAAGAGTTTGACAAATGATGATTATTCACACAAATCTCCTATGTTCATACAAATAAGTATCTCGATATCGTTTCTCAATATCATTCCCAATATGCCTTATACGCAATGAACCCCAGCCTAAGCTAGGGTTCACGCATAAACATCTAAAGATTAATTATCTAAAAACTTATTCTATTATTACTATTCGTCAATTAACGCGCCGAGATGATGGGAAGTTGATTCGGCAATCAAATCATCTTTAAAATCGCCATTATCAGCAGCATTAATTATCTTCATTGAGACATCAACCACATCTGGCTGCAAAGCATTAACCCAATGAATACGCGAATCTCTTCCAAACCAACCCATTTGTTTTCTAGCAAGACGTTTAGTTTTCTGAGCAATATCAGCAAAAGCATCATCTTCGCTGCATAAGCCATCTAAATAGTCCATTATTTGCTTGTATCCCAAAGCTCTACTCGCAGTAACACCAAGCCTTGAGCGAATCTCTTTAACTTCGTTTACAAAACCCTGCTCGCGCATCATTTTTGTGCGAAGCTCCACTCGCGCATCCAAATCTTCTCTGTTTAAGTCCAATCCTATTTGCACACAATCAATCAAATACTTGTATTTTGGCAGAGTAGCAGAATACGGCTTTCCTGTTAACTCAATAACTTCTAGAGCGCGAATTGTTCTGCGCGAATTTCTTGGATCCATATTTTTAGCCGCCACAGGGTCCAGTTTTTGTAACTCTTCAAAAAGAGCCATTGCTCCTTGCGACTTTTCACGATCTTCCAAAGCTTTGCGAATATTAGGATCTGTACCTGGAAAAGTTATATCATCTACAGCCGCACGTGCATATAGACCAGAGCCTCCAACAAGAATTGGGCGAATACCTTTTTCTTGCAAATCGCGTATGCATTGCCTAGCAAGCGTTTGAAATTTTGCAACGCTCATGGATTCTTCTGGATCAATAATATCTATTAAATGATGCTTAATCTCGCTTTGCTCTTCTTTAGTGGCTTTTGCTGTACCAATATCCATATAACGGTACATTTGATATGCGTCTGCGTTTATAATCTCCGCTTTTACACCACGTTCAGCAAATTTCTTTGCAATTGCAATACCAAGACTCGTTTTGCCAGATGCTGTTGGACCTACAATCGAAATCACTTTCGGCGGTTTGCACACAATGCGCTCCTAATAATCATATTAAACGAACTAAAATCAACCTTAAAGAAGAATCTTTTCTACAAATTTACACAATCAAACATACATAAAAGTCAATAAAAGTAGTAGGAGATTTTGCTTCGACACCAAAGCAGTAGTTGATTACCACACTGTATTACAATCCCCATTGAGGACGACACGCGCTATTGTTGATGTGTTTTATTTTATATGGTACCGTTTTCGCTAACTTAAAACCGAATGATTTTTATTGTTTACACGTGTTCGTGCATTTTACAACTAAAATTATTCGTTCAACGTGATTTATAAAAGGATTCTATTTGGTTTTACGTTAATCATTTTGTTGTCTTTTCTGCACCGATGGAGAATAGATATGATTACTATTTCTCATGTAGCATATGCGATTTTAAAACGTTATGGGAAAATGAATATTAATCGCTTACAATTACTTTCTTACTATTGCCAAGCTTATAACCTAGCATCCACTAATTCTCCTTTGTTCTATAACAATTTTCAGGCTTGGCGCAACGGTCCAGTATGCCTAGATTTATTTAAGATGCACAGAATTAATGATGTTTTTATAGAATGTAAAGATATTGTTCTAGGACCTTATGAACTTAAAAATCATCTTACTTATTCTAATTTACTCACTATCTATAACGTTTGCGACGCTTTAATTGATTTTAGTATTGAAGAACTAGAAAATCGCGCCCGCAGTGAGATGCCATGGATTGATGCACGCAGAGGGATATTACCAAATAAGGCTAATGAAGTAGAAATATCTAAGAAAATTATTCATGATTATTACGTAAAACATCCAGTAATTAATACGAATTCACGAACAACACGAAGCAAAGAATTTAGAAAAGATGATGAAGAACTACAAAAAGACATACAAGATATAATTTCTGAACAAATTGAAAAATTTAATCAATATAATCAAGATGAAAAAGTTAGAAGAATAAGACGGGCTGAAAAAATTTTAAGAGAAAAATTAAGCATATTGAATGGGCTTAAAAATAATAAAATTTATTTTGATGAAAACATTGTTCGTATTACAGCACGACATTTTGTTGACTACATAAACAATGATATTAATGATAAAAATAAAAATAAATAAGTGGTATAGGTCAAAACATACGGCGCAAATAAGTATGCATAGGAAAATCAAAAAGCTCTAGATCTTATACCTAGAGCTTTTGCTCTGATTATTTCCGTCTGTTGTATGTGCTATATCACATATCGTACATACTTGTGTGCAAGCGGTAAACAACGCCCACTGTTCTATGCTAAAGGCGTTGAAAACATTGGGATTTGCTACAAAAAACGCCACTGTTTGAGCAGTGGCGTTATTGCGTTTGTGGAGCCGCGGGGAATTGAACCCCGGTCCGGAAACCGTACCCTCGGTCTTCTACGTGCGTAGCCTGCTGGCCATTCGGCAGTTTTTCTGCCCCCATGTTATCGCAGACAATTCATGGCGAGCATATCTACAGTAAAAGTCCCTGAACTACCCTGCAGCTCGGCAATTCAAGCAAGTCTTCTAATGACGTTTAGCACCACTCCGAAGACGTGAGTGGGTAAACGGAGCAGCTGCTCACTGGTTAATCCTGGCGCGAAGCTCAGGCAGCAAGAGCGAACTCAGTGCGATTAGATTTAGCACTTATTCTTTTGCGAAAGGACGTTTACGAGTGGACTTTCGCATTCTCGGCACGCTTCCCCGCGGCGAACAGATCACCGTCGAAACCGATCGACCCCTTTTGATTTATCAAACTATCAATTAGATACTGGCATAAAGCCAGAATAATCATTATAAATAAACGTTTTAACAGAGTCAACCTGTTTTAGAATATTGATTTATTTCAGAATCACTTAAAGCTCAACTAAAGCTCACCTAAAGATTTATTCCAGAATCACTTACCTTTAGTCTCACCTGTTTTAACACCATCACTATTGCCTTTGGCAAGCTTCTTCGATTTTTCAACAAATCTTCTATTAACAACAAACGTACAAATTGACGCAACAAACACGCAAATAAATATTGTAACGTTTCTAGCTCTAGCATTTCCAAGACTTTTTACAGCATTAACATGAAGAGCAACAGCAGATTCCGCATCAACAGTGGTCTTTACTTTTCCGCCACTAACGCTCACAGTTTTAGTACAATCTTTAGACTCATAAACATTGCAATATTCACCATCTGGCAAGTCAGTCTTATAACTCACTTTTTGCGGCTCTTCCGTATTATTAATCGCAAGAAAACCCTTGTTTCCTCGGCTAAATGCAACGTTATTATCGTCATCATCTTGCCAATTAGTAACCTTAGTGCCCCTAACGGCGTTGTAGAACCCAATCATTCCGCGAATCGAAGTTAGCCTTTGCGTGCATTGCCACTTAGGATCCTTTGCACAACTCACATCAGGAATTGAAGTTTGCGTAGCTCCAGGTGCTCCCTCATCTCGTTTTGTAAACTCATAACCAGAAAACACATTTGGAGTTCCATATGGATACGCCAACATAAACGCGTTTGCAAGCTCGTATTTTTTACCGTCTTTATACGTCAAAACTCTGCTTGCATTATCTCGCTCAGTATCCCAATTTGTAACGAAAATCGCAGCTTTTTTGCTTGGAATTAACTTATCTGTGATATGTTTAAGATTCTCAATAGACCCATAAAAATAGTTTCTAAGCCTATAAGAGTACTCAAATTCATTCACTTCACCAGTTTGCAAATATTGGTCTGGCTGAATTCTAGGGTCTTGCTCAGAAAACCCTATTGTTTCTTGCATCCACCAAATCTTATCTGGCGTTGTTCCAGCAGCCTCTGCAGCTGCATCTTTTATGCCCTTTACATCTTGCGGAGACATGTGTTTTGCAGCATCAACTCTAAACCCATCAACTCCAAGCTTTAGCATATGCGCAAAGTACTCTCCCAAAGTTTTTTGCACATGAGGATTAGAAGTGTCCAAATCCAATAGTCCAACAAGTCGATGCGTCCAAACGATTTCTGCTTTTCGATACGTGTTGATATTTTCTGTTGACTTATGAAAATCGTCTTTTGTATATCCAGCATCTGGGAACGATTGATTTGCAGCATCATACTTGCTTCCACCAACGCCAACAGTGTCTTTGTTTGCAAAACCAGTTGTGTGGTTTATTACCGCATCTGCAATAATTCCAATACCTGAAGCTTTGCACGTTGTAATCATCTTTTTAAACTCGTCTTCTGTGCCAAGTTTTGAATTTAGCTTATAGCTTACAGGTTGATAGCTTGTCCACCATTGGTCACCTTTAATATGATCTTGCGGAGGTGATACTTGTACGTACTTTACGCCTTCTGGGCCGTACGTTTTTTTGCATTCCTTAGCTATACTTCTCCAATTTTGTTGGAACGCTGTTACGATTACACCTTTTTGTGTAGTTTTTTGAGATGATTTTGCACCCTCATCTGCAATCGCTGGGCTGCTTGCGACTACTGCTCCCGCCAAAATCATAGCGACGCAAGATGTTATAGCCGCAACTCTTGCCAACACAAACTTTAACTTTACAAGCGCCTTTTTATTGAAGCTCGTAAATACTTCTATGCCGTGGATCATCATTGTTCCTTCCTGCAAGAATTGCGGCTTTGCTTTGTTCTTACTTTATTCTTTTTAGAGCTAGATTCTACCTCACTATATTAGAACCATCTATTCCCACTCGATTGTGGCAGGCGGCTTAGATGTAACGTCTAACACAACGCGATTAATCTGGCGACATTCGTTTGTGATTCGAGTAGAAATCTTTGCCAATACATCGTAAGGAACTCGCGACCAATCAGCAGTCATAGCATCCTCAGAACTTACTGGTCGAAGCACGATTGGAGATCCATATGTGCGCTCGTCTCCTTGAACTCCAACAGAGTGAACATCTGCCAAAAGAACAACTGGGCATTGCCAAATATCGCGATCTAATCCAGCTGCCGAAAGCTCTTCGCGCGCAATCGCATCTGCTTCTCTAAGAACAGCTAAACGCTCGCGAGTAATCTCGCCAACAATGCGAATTCCCAATCCTGGGCCTGGGAACGGCTGGCGCCACACAATAGCGTCTGGAAGCCCAAGCTCCGTACCAATTGCGCGAACTTCATCCTTAAACAAAGTGCGTAAAGGCTCAATAAGCTTAAACTTTAAGTCCTTTGGCAAGCCGCCAACATTGTGATGCGACTTAATGTTTGCAGCACCGTCTCCGCCACCAGATTCCACAACATCTGGGTAAAGTGTGCCTTGTACAAGGAACTTAACTTCTGCTCCAGATTTTCCAGCTTCTTCAATAACTTGACGTTGCGCTTTTTCAAATGTGCGAATAAACTTTTCGCCAATAATCTTGCGCTTGCGCTCTGGCTCGCTCACGCCTTTAAGCGCATCTAAAAAGTCATCTTCTGCATCCACTGCAATAAGCTTGATTCCAGTGGCCTCAACAAAATCGTGCTTCACTTGCTCAACTTCGCCTTTACGGAGAAGGCCATGGTCTACAAAAACGCAAGTGAGCTGATCTCCGATTGCTTTATGTACCAGTGCTGCTGCAACTGCGGAATCGACTCCTCCAGAAAGTCCGCAAATAACTTGTGCATCTCCAACTTCAGCGCGAATCTTTGCAACCTGATCTTCTATAATATTCGAAGGATTCCAATCATTTTCCAATCCTGCGCACTCGTGCAAAAATGTGGAAATCAGCTTTTGACCTAAAGGCGTATGCTTGACTTCTGGATGCCATTGCACTCCGTAAAGCTTGCGACTTTTATCTTGCATAGCTGCAACTGGAGCACCTTGAGTGTGAGCAAGCACCTCAAATCCTTCTGGCACGCTCTTAACTGCCACTCCGTGACTCATCCAAGTATTTTGATCTAATGGAGAATTAGCAAGCAATCCTTCTGCTTCATCAATAGTTGCATGCGTTTTTCCATACTCACCCAATGCGGCTTTGTCTACGACTCCGCCAAGCTCATGAGCCATAACTTGGAATCCGTAGCAAATTCCGAGCACTGGAACTCCTGCTTCAAAAATCTTTGTGTCAATTTTTGGCGCTCCTGGTTCATAAACGGAAGCAGGCCCGCCAGAGAGAATTATGGCTTTTGGATCTTTTGCCAGCATTTCTTCTACAGGCATAGAGTGTGGAACAAGCTCCGAATAAACGTTTGCTTCCCTCACTCTTCTAGCGATTAGCTGGGCATATTGGGCACCGAAGTCAACTACAAGTACCGGACCTTTTGCCATGATTCTCCTTATTTACACGCTTCTTATATATTCCTTATTTATCACTTTATTTTTTGCAAATGTTTTAAAGGTGATATTTAAGGCTGATTCATTTTATACTAATGGCGCTTTGCGACGTTGCAGCGCTTCGAAACGCCGTGACTTATCTAGTTTTAAAACCAATCAAGCTTTATATAACAATAAAGTGAACATAAAACATAACATAAATGATAATTTTAAGAAGATTTTTGCGAACACTTTAACACATTTTTTCAACAAAATCGCACGTAGTGAGTAATCAAACGCACAAAAGTCAAAAGCTGTTACTATACTGAGAATGATGGAAAAAGAGGCTAATACATTCGTTTTTCAGCCTCTATAACCAAATGGTAATGATTAAAATTGCACTGAAAAGTGCTTGAGTACAGGAGTACACATGACGAGTCCTGTTATTGGCACCCCTTGGAAGAAGCTAAATGCTCCAGTTTCTGAGGCGGCCATCGAAGGCGTAGACAAGTATTGGCGCGTAGCAAACTATCTCGCAATCGGTCAGATTTATCTTCGCAGCAACCCTCTAATGAAGGAGCCATTTACTCGCGAAGATGTTAAGCATCGTCTGGTAGGTCACTGGGGCACTACTCCAGGCCTTAACTTCCTTATTGGACACATCAACCGCTTTATCGCTGATCACCAGCAGAATACTGTAATCATCATGGGTCCAGGCCACGGCGGCCCAGCTGGTACTGCTCAGTCCTACCTCGACGGCACATACACTGAATATTATCCAAAGATCACTAAGGACGAAGCTGGCTTACAGAAGTTCTTCCGTCAGTTCTCTTACCCAGGCGGTATTCCTTCTCACTTCGCTCCTGAAACACCAGGTTCCATCCACGAAGGTGGTGAGCTTGGTTATGCACTTTCTCACGCTTACGGCGCTGTTATGAACAACCCAAGCTTGTTCGTTCCAGCAATCGTCGGCGATGGCGAAGCTGAAACTGGTCCTTTGGCCACTGGTTGGCAGTCCAACAAGCTTGTGAACCCACGTACCGACGGTATCGTGCTTCCAATCTTGCACTTGAACGGTTATAAGATTGCTAACCCAACTATTCTTTCCCGTATTTCTGACGAAGAGCTTCATGAGTTCTTCCACGGCATGGGTTACGAACCATACGAGTTCGTTGCTGGCTTCGACGATGAGGATCATCTTTCCATCCACCGTCGCTTCGCTGACATGTTCGAAACCATCTTCGATGAGATTTGCGATATTAAGGCTGAAGCTCAGACTAACGATGTAACTCGTCCTTACTACCCAATGATCATCTTCCGCACTCCAAAGGGTTGGACCTGCCCGAAGTTCATCGACGGCAAGAAGACCGAAGGCTCTTGGCGTGCACACCAGGTGCCACTGGCATCTGCTCGCGATACCGAAGCTCACTTCGAGGTTTTGAAGAACTGGATGAAGTCCTACAAGCCTGAAGAGCTCTTCGACGAAAAGGGTGCTGTTAAGGAAGACGTTCTTTCCTTCATGCCAAAGGGCGAACTCCGTATTGGTGAAAATCCAAACGCCAACGGTGGTCGTATTCGTGAAGATTTGAAGCTTCCAAAGCTTGAGGATTACGAAGTCAAGGAAGTTAAGGAATTCGGTCACGGCTGGGGTCAGCTCGAAGCTACCCGTCGTCTTGGCGTTTACACTCGCGACATCATCAAGAACAACCCAGATTCCTTCCGTATCTTTGGCCCAGATGAGACCGCTTCCAACCGTTTGCAGGCTGCTTACGAAGTAACCAACAAGCAGTGGGATGCTGGCTACCTTTCTGGCTTAGTCGATGAGCACATGGCTGTTACCGGCCAGGTCACCGAACAGCTTTCCGAGCATCAGATGGAAGGCTTCCTCGAGGGCTACTTGCTCACTGGTCGTCACGGCATCTGGAGCTCTTATGAGTCCTTCGTACATGTCATCGATTCCATGTTGAACCAGCACGCAAAGTGGCTTGAGGCTACCGTTCGTGAGATCCCATGGCGTAAGCCAATCTCCTCTGTGAACTTGTTGGTATCCTCTCACGTATGGCGTCAGGATCACAACGGCTTCTCGCACCAGGATCCAGGCGTAACCTCCGTGCTCTTGAACAAGACCTTCAACAACGATCACGTAATCGGCATTTACTTCCCAGTAGATTCCAACATGTTGCTTGCTGTTGCTGAAAAGGCTTACAAGTCCACCAACATGATTAACGCTATCTTCGCTGGTAAGCAGCCAGCTGCTACTTGGTTGACTCTCGACGAAGCTCGCGAAGAGCTCGAGAAGGGTGCTGCTGAGTGGAAGTGGGCTTCCAACGCTAAGAACAATGACGAAGTTCAGGTTGTTCTCGCTGGTGTTGGTGATGTTCCACAGCAGGAATTGATGGCAGCTGCCGACAAGTTGAACAAGCTTGGCGTTAAGTTCAAGGTTGTTAACGTTGTTGACTTGCTCAAGTTGCAGTCTGCTAAGGAAAACAACGAAGCTTTGACTGACGAAGAGTTCACTGATCTCTTCACTGCTGACAAGCCAGTCCTCTTCGCTTATCACTCCTACGCACATGACGTTCGCGGCTTGATTTACGATCGTCCAAACCACGACAACTTCAACGTTCATGGCTACAAGGAGCAGGGCTCCACCACCACGCCATACGATATGGTTCGCGTGAACGACATGGATCGTTACGAGCTTACTGCTGAAGCATTGCGCATGGTTGACGCTGCTAAGTATGCCGACGAAATCAAGAAGCTCGAGGACTTCCGCCTCGAAGCCTTCCAGTATGCAGTCGACAAGGGTCTTGATCACCCAGACTACACCGATTGGGTATGGCCAGGCGTTAAGACCGACAAGCCAGGCGCTGTCACCGCTACCGCTGCAACCGCTGGCGATAACGAGTAGTTTTAAGCTATCAATGCTAAAATTGCTTAGTTGATTTTTAGGGAGTCAATCGAAAGGTTGGCTCCCTAAAAAATTAATAAAAAATATGCAAAAAATTAAAAAATCAGCTTGTTGTTCCGCAAATAGCTCTAGAATAACTAGAGGATTCTTCGTTTGATATGTAAATTTTTCAACGTTGAAATACGAAGAATAGTAAAACGAAAATGCAATGCAAAATAGAATAAACACAGACGCATCAAAGGAGAAAAGTCGTGTCGTTAGTTAACGTAACTATTATCAGCGCAGATTGCGCACAAAGTCGCAATGTCGTAGCACTAGGAGTTACAAAAGCTCTTTCAAGTCATTATCCAACAACTGTTTTTAGACCATCCGCAAAGCATGATGACGCGTTTACAAGCGAATTAATAGCATCAAGCAATACAAAACCGACTCTAGAACAAGTGATCGCAGCATGCCCATGCGCAGTTCGTAAAAACAAAGATACACTAAGAGGAGACATTGTAGCTCACTTCAACGAGCTGATTAGCGTGACGAACGCTCAAGGATGCGTTATTGTAGCAAGCGATTCTACTTCTGTATTTGATCCAGATTTATTCCGATTTGATGCAAGTGTGGCAGCCGACTTAGCTTCTCCAGTGTTCCTAAGCATTTGCGCAGAAGGCAGAGATAGCAAGCAAATCTTGCAAACAATCGAAGCACAATGTGCAAGCGTTAGCAAAGAATACACAAAAGTATTAGGCGTATTTGTAACTGATTGCAAAGAAGACTTAGCAAAAGAAGTAAAAGAAAACTACGCTCAAAACAATAATGGCACTCCACTTTGGACTTTGCCTTCTATAAGCGAATCAGAATCAGAATCAGATAAATTCAACGATTATGTAGCAGATGAAGAGATTATTAGCGCTTTGAAACAGCCATTTAATGCACCTACTACCCCGTACGCCTTCCAATACAGCTTGCTTGGAAAAGCTAAAGCAAATAAGAAAACAATTGTGCTTCCAGAAGGAGAAGAAGACCGCATTCTAAAAGCAGCTGACTATTTGCTAGAACGAGACATTGTAAACATTATTATTGTTGGAGAACGCGAATCTATTCTTGCAAGAGGACAAGAGCTTGGATTAAAGTCTCTTAGCAAAGCAAGCTTCCAATCTATGAGCGACGAAGAGGTTCTTAGCAAAATGATTAGCAAGCTTTGCGAATTGCGCGCAAAGAAAGGCATGACCGAAGAGCAAGCTAGAGAACAGCTTAAAGACGCAAGCTACTTTGGCACAATGCTAGTAGTACTTGGATTAGCAGACGGACTTGTTTCTGGCTCTGTTAACTCAACAGCAAATACTGTGCGCCCTGCTCTTCAAGTTATTAAAACTAAGCCTGGATCTAAGCTTGTTTCTGGCGCATTCATTATGTGCTTTAAGGATCATGTAGCAGTATTTGCTGATTGTGCTATTAATCTGAACCCAGACGCTGAACAATTGGCTGACATTGCTCTTCAATCTGCACAAACCGCTAAAGCTTTCGGATTAGATCCTAAAGTTGGAATGCTATCTTATTCCACTCTTGGATCTGGAAAAGGCCCAGACGTTGATTTAGTTGAGGAAGCTACAAGGCTTGTAAAAGAAAAAGACCCAGATTTGAAAGTTGTTGGATCTATTCAATTTGACGCTGCATGGTCTGAAACTGTTGCTGCGTCCAAAGCTAAAGGAAATGATGTAGCAGGTCACGTAAATGTGTTTGTGTTCCCAGATTTATGCGCTGGAAACATTGGATATAAGGCTGTTCAGCGTTCTAGCGGCGCTTTAGCTGTTGGACCAATCCTACAAGGATTAAACAAGCCTGTTAACGACTTGTCTAGAGGAGCGTTGGTTCAAGATATTATTAACACTGTTGCTCTTACAGCATTGGAAGCACAATTCTAACAATAAATAACAAATTTAATAAATAGGTAAGTTCCTGCAGAGATTCTGACTAATAAAACCTACTCATTGTAGGAACTTACCTGTACACTTAAACGTGGCAATTTACTAGCCTTATCAACACTTTATGGAGGATTCCCTCATGGCAAAAACCGTTCTTGTTATCAATTCTGGTTCTAGTTCGATTAAATACCAGCTCGTCGATTTGGAAAGCGGCGAAGGTATTGCATCTGGTATTGTAGAAAAAATTGGCGAGCCAGTTGACGGACACTACAAGCACGTATTCAATGGCGAAAAGCATGAGTTTGACGAGCCAGTGCATGATCACGAGCAAGGCTTAAAGCGCGTACTCGGCTTCTTCGAGGAATATGGTCCAAATCTTTCCAAGTCTGGAATCGTAGCTGTTGGACACCGCGTTGTTCAGGGTGGCTTAACATTCCCTAAGCCTGCATTAGTAAACAAAAAGACCATTAATAAGGTGAAGGATTTGGCTGTTTTGGCTCCACTTCACAACGGTCCTGAGGCTGTTGGCGCTGAAGTCATGACTGAACTTTTGCCAGATGTTCCACAAATTATGGTGTTCGATTCTTCGTTCTTCCACGATTTGCCACAAGTTGCTGCAACTTACGCATTAAACAAAGATATTGCAAACCAGTACCGCATTCGTCGCTATGGCGCTCACGGCACTTCCCACGAATACATTGGCTCTGTAGTTCCAAGCGTTGTTGGAAAGCCTGCAGAAGGCTTAAAGCAGATTGTTTTGCACATTGGAAATGGCGCTTCTGCTTCCGCTCAGATTTCTGGCAAGCCAGTTGAAACTTCTATGGGCTTGACTCCTCTCGAAGGTTTAATGATGGGCGGCCGCACTGGAGATATTGACCCAGCCGTAGTGTTCCACCTTATTCGCAACGCTCACATGAACGTAGACGAGCTTGATACGCTCTTCAACAAGCGTTCTGGCATGATGGGTATGACTGGCCACGGCGATTTGCGAGACATTCACAATCTAATTGCAGAAGGCGACGAAGACGCTAAGCTTGCTCTCGGCGTGTACGTTCACCGCATTGTTGGCTATATTGGCAACTACACTGCTCAAATGGGCGGCGTGGACGTAATCACATTCACCGCTGGCGTTGGCGAAAACGACGAGATTGTTCGCGCTCTTGTGTGCGAAAAGCTTGCTCCATTCGGCGTTAAGCTCGATAAAGAGAAGAACTTGGTTCGTTCTAAGGAGCCACGCATTATTTCCACTCCAGATAGCTCTGTAATTATTGCTGTAATCCCAACTAACGAAGAGTTGGCAATCGCTCGAAAGTCTGCACAAATTGCAGAAGATGGAGTCGATTCTTACGGCAACAAGTTTGAACGCTAAATCGTAGTGTAAAACAACGTAACGTAAAAACGTAACACATAAATAATCCCGGGTTAAAAAAACTCGGGATTATTTGTTATTTAAGCATATTATTTAAGCTCACTATTTAGGCTCACTCTTTAAGCATGTTATTCCACATTGTTGGAAAATCAGGAAGCGTTTTGCGCGTAGTGGCAATATTTTTTACGCTTATATTAGATATACGAAGCCCTAACATTGCCGCAAAAGTTGCCATGCGATGATCCGCATAAGTCTCCATCACTTCCCCATGCATATTTTTGCTAGGAATAATACGAATTCCATCATCTAGCTCTTCTGCGCCTATTCCAACGCGATTTAGTTCCGTAACTATTGCACTCAAGCGGTTTGTTTCGTGGCCTCTTAGATGCGCAATACCGCGTAACTCGCTTACACTGTCTGCAAACGCAAGAATCGCAGCAATACTTGGCGCAACCTCGCCAGCAGCAGCCAAATCAAGCGACTTAATAGCACGAATTTTTCCGCTACCAGTTACGCACAATGTTGAAGAATCTGATCTAGAATGCTCAAAAACAATTTTTGCGCCCATTTGCTCAAGAATCCCAGGCAACAACCCCCCAGGCTGAGTTGTTTTAAGCGGCCAATTAGGGATTTTAACGCATCCGCCAGCAATCAACGCTGCTCCAATAAAAGGCGCCGCGTTAGAAAGATCTGGCTCTACAACAACTTCATGCGGCAAAGTCAAATCATGCTCTTTAACACGCCATACTCCACTTTCTGGCATATCTACCACTCCGCCAGCTTTGCGCACATCTTCCATTGTCATTTGAATATGCGGCATACTAGGCAATTTGCTTCCAATATGCTCGATTTGTAGCCCTCCTGGAACACGAGATGCAATTAGCAGAAGTGCAGATATAAATTGAGACGATGACGAAGAGTCGATACGAATAACGCGATTATTGCAAGAATTTTGCGCGTCATTTATACCATATGATTCAAGATTTTTAGGCGGAATAACGCTAAATGGTAAGAATCCGACTTTTCCGTGATATACGATTTTTGCGCCCAATTGTTCCAATCCATCTAGAACAGGCTTCATTGGACGAGCATATGCTTGCTCATCTCCATCAAATTTCACACAATTATTTGCAAACAGCGCTAAAGCCGTTACAAAACGCATAACCGTTCCAGCTAAGCCGCAATTAACAACCGCACAATCATCTACACTAAAAACGCCATTTTTGGGCGGAATAACGCAAATTGTTGTACCATCGCAGCTTAGCGAATCGCATTTAACTCCAAATACGCTTAGCGCGTTAATCATAAGTTCCGTATCTCTTGACCGCAACAATCCCTTTAGAACAACTGGTTTTTTACCAAGAGCTGCTAAAATCAAATAACGATTAGACAATGATTTGCTTCCAGGAATATTCACTGTTGCATTCAAAGGCATATTGCACGATGGAGCTTGCCAAACATCATCATGATTATAAGGATTCATTATTTCGCTCATATTATGAATACTATCTATAAATATGTACGCATTGTAATTTTCACAATGCTTTACATATGAATAAACGCATTATGCCAATATCCTGTTTGTATTGAAGCATATAAAGCAATAGCAGGAACAGCAATGCAAATTACATAAAATATCCAATCGTATGCTGTTAACTTCGATTTTCGTGCTGGAACACGTTTAATACTACTTCCAAAAGCCCTAGCTTCCATAGCTGTAGCAAGTTTCGTACCTCTGCGAATAGATAACACGAGCAAACCAAAAGATTGCGAAAGCATGCGCTGTAACGCTTTACCATCCGATATACCACGAGACCTGCGAGCTAAACCAAAAGCACGCCAATCATTTTGCAATAGACTAAACATTCTCAATCCAGCTAATGCTCCGTACACAAATCGTGGAGAAAAATGCAAAATCTGCACTAAGCCGTCTGCTAAATCAGTTGGATCTAATCCAATGGCTAATATAACGCCTGGAACTGCTACAGATGCAACACGAACAAACGTACAAATTGCCAAATACAATGATCCTTGGCTTATATGCATCCAGCCAAACTTAAATATATCATCTCCAGAACTTTGGCCATATAAAAGCACAGATATAAAGCTACCAGAAGCAGCAATCCAAACTGGCCAAGTATGGCGTAAAACATACCAAGGAGTTACTCCAGCAATTGCAAATAACAGTATATCTAAACCAAATGCAATAGAAGCAGAAACAATATCTAATGTAACGAACATAGGCAAGCAAAGTAATAACGCTCCAATAAAACGACTTATTGGATTAAGCTTACGAATAAACCAAGAAGGCGAAACTAGTCGTTCACTTTCTAAACGTTTAGAAGACGCTGTTACATCAATATGCGAAACTTTTAATAAACTTTCAAAGTCTTTAACTTTAATACTAGACGATTCTTCTGCACTACTAGTTTTATTCACTTCTACTCATTCCCTTCGCTATAGTTATGAGCGGACTCTACGATTTTTTCGTACTCAACTCTTATTACTCTTGCCTCTAAAGACTTTACAAGCTCATCATCGTGAGTAACCATAATCACCGCTGAGCCACTATCGCGGATTTGCGCAATAAGTTTTACCATTGCTGTCCAAGTTTTAAAATCTTGTCCAAAAGTAGGCTCATCCATAATAACAACACGCGGAGCAGCAGCTAAAAGCGTAGCTACAGAAAGTCTACGTTTTTCTCCTCCAGATAATGTGTAAGGATTAGCAAGAGCAAAACGCTTCAAATCCATACGTTCAAGCATGCTATCGGCAATATCGTAAGATTCCTTTTCGCTTTTTCCTTGCTTTTTAGGTCCTACAGCAACTTCATCTCTTACAGAAGATGTTATGAATTGATGTTCTGGCTCCTGAAACACCATGCCAACTCGCCCTAATAATTCTTGACTTTTCCAAGTAAAAAGATTATTTTTACGTCGTTTTGGCACATACTTTTCCATCATGCACACACTGCCAGCAATTGGTTTTAACAAGCCTGCAAGCGTTAACGCTAGCGTAGTTTTACCAGCACCATTAGGTCCCATTAAAGCCGTTACTTCACCAAAACGAAAAGCTACATTAACATGTTCCGCTAGTGGCAAAGTTCTTCCAAAAGAGCAATCATTAGTATAGAGCGCAACAGATTCTTCCGTATCTTTGATCTCGTCTTTGATCTCATCATCGCAATGTTTAGGAGCAAAAGATTTAACTGTTCTTCCTGGAACCCAAGCACCACCTTTTGCAAGCATATCGCCATATTTTTCAAAAACATCCTCAGGCTTACCGTCTGCAATAACGCATCCTACATTTGCATCATTATTATTTTCATTTTTTCCAATAACAATAACTCTATCAATCAAATCCAGCCACACATCAATATGATGTTCAACTACAATCATTGTAGAACCTGTTTTTTTAAGAATATTCGCTACAGCATCATGCACTTGCTGAACACCTTCAGGATCAAGATTAGCTGTAGGCTCATCCAACAGCAGCAATCCAGGATGCATTGCAAGCACTCCTGCTAAAGCAAGACGTTGCCTTTGGCCTCCAGATAAAGATTGTGTTGAGCGTCTAAGACCCTGACTTCCTTGAGTAATATTGTCTAAACCAACAGCTTTTAACGAAAGCTTTACGCGATTCCAAGTCTCTTCGCTATCAACTCCAAGATTCTCACTTCCAAAAGCTACATCGTCGCCTACTCTTTCAAGAATGATTTGTGAATCTGGATCTTGCATAACAAGTCCAACTTTTCCACGAGCATCCCTAGCATGAACACCACCGACTAGAAGGCTACCTTCTTCCATGCCTTCTGTTTCATCGCCTAAAACACCTGCTAAACCAGCCATAAATGTGCTTTTTCCAGCGCCAGAAGCACCTAAAAGCAACACATGTTCACCAGGCTTAATATCAATATTTACATTCCTCAACACAAAATCTTTGCGAGTAGCGTGTCTCCAACCCCAGTTTTTAGCAACTACGCTAGCTGGAGTCCATTCAGTTTTATTCACAAATTGCATACAAACAAACTTTCATTGCATAGCAAAATTTTCATTGCATAGCAAAATCTAAAATATAAAAATTGCATAACACAATTTCAAAAATATAAAGTAAAACAAATACAAAATATAAGCGTCATACGAGTAAACTACCGTGTTTTGTACTTTTTACACAAAACACGATAGTTTACAAGCTGCAATGAGTATTTAGATATAACTCACACTAATGCTTGAGGACGGCCTGATTCAAAACGATCAAGCACGCCCGTTGCAGCTAATGCCTTTTGAACAAACCACACTACAACGCCTGCAACAATAAAACCAGAAATAATAGAAGTAACTAGATTTGCAACAATATACTGAGTACTCCAGCCTTGACCGCCGCTAACCCAATTATAAATAAAGCAAGCTACGCCTGCTAACGATCCAGATATTGCAGTGGAAAGCAAATTCCATGTTTTATACATAAAGAAAATGAATGCAAGTTCAGCGCCAACACCTTGAATAATGCCGACGATTAACGATCCGCCAACACCCCATTGATTTCCTAACATAAGTTCCACAAAAGCAGCAAGAGTTTCAGCAAACAATGCAGCACCAGGCTTACGCACGATTATTGCAGCTAAAGGTCCAGCAAAAAGCCAAAAACCATTAGATAAACCTTCAGCACCAGGCAACAGGCTTGCAAAAAGATTAGTAGGAGCTGCGCACACAATATCCCAAGCCCAGAATAATACGCCAGATGCAACAGCGATAATAGCAGCTATGACGATATCAAGAATACGCCAGCGATTAGAATGTTCCATTGAAACATTAGTCATAATAAGTGCCTTTCTTCAATATTGAAAGATTTGGGCACGGGAAAAGAGCGACATCCGTTGCTAACATTACTTAGCACACGTTCAATCGGTCGAAGCTTTCGCTTCCTCTCAGCCAGAAACGGCTCCCGAGTCAAATATTTATAATCACAATGTAAGAATCCAACGCAAATAATGCATCAAAAACTCACCTTTACAAGAATACACATAGAGTACTTTTTTGTATAGTAAGTGTTGAAAATGCAAATACGCAATTTTATATAAGCACATTTATATAAGTACACAACTACGTACACAGTTTAATTAAAAATTACACAAAAACAAGTAAATACAAGCAAATACAAAAAAGTCGGGGTGACAGGATTCGAACCTGCGACATCCTGCTCCCAAAGCAGGCGCGCTACCAAACTGCGCTACACCCCGAGGCTTCCAAGCTGACTACCAGCTCCAAGCACAATCAACTACAATAGCGCACATCGCAGACAAACGCAAATTTGCAACACGCGCGATAGAATATAAATAGCATTGAAAATAGGCGATAGATTTTAGAGGTTAGCATGGGGCGTTTTCAGCGTGCAGAAGCGGCTGGATTAATAGCTTTTTTAGCTTGTGCAATATTCAGCATAGTCGTAATGTCTGTATACATGAAAACTATGCCAGCGATTTGGCAAGTTACGCAACGATTATTTACGGTAGCATCTGGAATAGTGGCTATTTGCAGCATGTGTACTTTTGTAGTCGGATATTTAAGAACACACAAAGAAATACTTAAAAAGAATTGGCTACAAATTGCAAAACATGCTTTTGAAATAATCGCATTATCTACGATTTATGGCGCAACAATGCTGCTTATGTCTTTCGCTCTGCTTTCTATAATCAATAGCATTATTGGAAGAAGCGCAGTAAACAGTTATCTTCCTGTACTTTGTTGTGCTTTAAGTGGAATTGTTGGATACGCAACTCTGGTTCAAGCGGAACTCTTAGAGGCGAAAACCGTTGCATCACTGCTACCACTATTTGTGATTTCTGGTGCAGCAACAGCTGGATTGACATCCGACGACCCGTATTGGTACAACAATAACTTCTCTCAACTAGGAGATAAAACAACATTTGCTGCAAGCATGTTTAATGCTACGCTGATTTTATCTGGAATATGCATTATTATTACAAGCTACTTTGCTATAACAGAGTTCGTTGCCACTCAGAAAGAAATTTTGCAACATAAAGACACTAATATTACAAAACACTTTAAAACTAGAACCACCATTATGGCTACATTACTAATTTTGGGGGGAATTGCGTTTATTGGCATAGGAACATTTAGATACACTCCTCACCCAGTTATACATGATTTATGTGCAAGAGGTGTTACTGGTCTTATTTGCACTATGCTTATTTGCCTTCCTTGGCTTGCTCCTAGACTTTCTAAAACATTCTACGTAGCTTCAGATTTAGCAGTAGTCCTTACCGCATGGGTTGGAAATCAATGGGTGCAGGGTCATAACACATTAACTAATGTAGAAGCATTATCTTGTTTACTCTTTTTAGGATGGATAATAGTATTTTCAAGACAGGTCGCTGCAATGCAAAGCGACCGTTTGCAAATTAAAATAAATGAACATTCTAAAAACAATATTCAATATGATATAGGTTAATCAATAAAAAAGTTGAGGCTTAGAATCTAGTTTTTAGAATCTAAGCCTCAATTAGTTTTATATATGAATATTTTTATGCTAGATTATTTTCTTCTTGATTTTCACTCATAAGCAGAAGGAAACTTCGCGATTGAGCAACAATATTGAATCCTGATTCATAATGCAATTGCGGTCCTTTTGGATTATGAGTGTCCACAACAAGAGTCCACTTTTCACCATAATTCTTATCTGGCAAAGTAAATGTTATAGGCTCATAATGCGCATTGAAAATAAGAAGGAAGTCATTATCTACCATTCTGCTTCCATACCAATCGGTTTCTGGAATATCTGAACCATTCAAATAAATCATTACCGAAAGAGCATGAGTATTACTCCATGCCTCCATATCCATAACAGAACCAGTATGATCAAACCATTCTACTTGTGGAATCTCTGAAACATCATCCCCTGGTTCTCGACCAGTAAAGAATCTACGCCTGTGAAGAACAGGATGATCTAGTCTTAAATGAATAAGCTTAGAAACAAAATCAAACATATCTTTTTGTGTGGAATTAAAATCCCAATTAATCCAAGAAATAGTATTATCTTGGCAATATGCGTTGTTGTTTCCATTTTGAGTACGCATAATCTCGTCACCAGCGCAAATCATAGGAATGCCCTGGCTCATCAACAAAGTTGAGAACAGGTTTCGCATTTGACGTTGACGAAGTTCGTTAACATCGTGAATATTAGTAGGACCTTCTACTCCACAATTCCACGAACGATTATCGTTAGCACCGTCGTTATTACCTTCTTTATTCGCTTCATTATGCTTTTCGTTATAGCTCACCAAATCGTTCATAGTAAAACCATCGTGAGCGGTAATAAAGTTTACAGAAGCTACAGGCTTACGTCCATTTTGCTCATATAAATCCGAGCTTCCCATAAGTCGGCTTGCAAATTCAGGCAAAGTCGAAGGCTGCGAGCGCCAAAAATCGCGTACGCAATCGCGGTAGCGACCATTCCACTCGGACCAACTTGGAGGGAATCCTCCAACTTGATATCCTCCTACGCCAATATCCCAAGGCTCTGCAATAAGTTTTACGCTAGAAATAATAGGGTCTTGCTCAATAATGTCGAAGAATGCAGAAAGCTTATCTACTTCTTGGAATTGACGAGCAAGCGTTGCCGCCAAGTCAAATCGGAATCCGTCTACGTGCATTTCAGTTACCCAATAGCGCAAGCTGTCTGTGATTAGTCGCAATGCTTTAGGAGAACGCATAAGAAGCGAATTTCCAGTACCAGTAGTATCGAAGTAATGTCTCTGATCGTTATCTACAAGACGATAGTATGCGCGATTGTCGATTCCGCGGAAGCTTAAGGTTGGACCTCTATCGTTTCCTTCAGCGGTATGATTATAAACAACGTCTAGAATAACTTCCATTCCTGCAGCATGGTACGCCTTAACCATTGCCTTGAATTCGTTAACTTGCTCGCCGCGTTGTCCAGAACTCGAGTACGAATTCTGAGGAGCAAAGAATCCAATGGTATTATATCCCCAATAATTGCTTAATCCCTTATTTTGCAAGAAAGAATCATTTACAAACTGGTGGATAGGCATAAGTTCAATAGCAGTAATACCAAGCTTTTTTAAGTAAGATATTACACTTGGATGAGCTAAACCTGCGTATGTTCCACGAATTTCTGGAGGAACATTACGATTTAAATTCGTCATTCCTCTAACATGAGCCTCGTAAATCACGCTATCGTGGTACGGAATCATTGGATGCTGGTCGTTACCCCAATCAAAATATGGGTTAATAACAGCTGCTTTCATAGTGTGATCTGCAGAATCCAAAGTGTTCATTGCGGCTAAATCATCTGGATTAGCAAACCAATACGAAAATAGGCTTTCGTCACCGTCAATATTGCCTTCTATTGCCTTTGCATAAGGGTCCAAAAGAAGTTTGTTTGGATTACACCATAATCCATGATTTGGATCATACGGTCCATGCACACGATAACCGTATCTCTGCCCTGGCTGTATTCCAGATATGTAAGTATGCCAAACGTAAGAATTCTGCTCAGTCATATCGATGCGAGTCTCATTATCTTGCTCATCGAACAAGCATAGCTCAACATGCTTTGCCACCTCAGAGAACAATGCGAAGTTCACGCCTGCACCGTCGTAGGTAGCACCAAGCGGATACATAGAACCTGGTCTAATTTGCATAATTCAAGTATTGCATATATTTATATAGTTTTCATTAATACTGTAGGCGATTCTTTATAAAAGATGAAAAAGATTTGAAAATAATCATAATTAACGCATAATAAAAAAAAAATATGAATTGTATTTATGTGCTAATTCCCCTTTAAAACCAACGCAACACGCCAAAAACATCCTTTAACCACATTGATTGAAAAATCTGGTAATTCGTTTTTAGTGTTGATGAAATAGCAATATGACATATAAGCAAAACGAATATTGCACGGATGGCGTGGGATTAAAAGAAGAAATTTTAAATCGCATAGCAGAAATTGAAGTAGAACTATGCGATTTTTCAATCCCTAATAAAACAATAGGAAATCTTGGAGAAGAATATGTATCTCTAAAACTAATTCTTAAAAATTGGATTCTATTAGACAGAAATTGGCATAGTCGTTTTGGAGAGCTTGATGTTGTGATGATGGATCCGTTTGGAAGAATTGTATTCATAGAAGTAAAAACGAGACGAAGCGTAAGATTTGGAACTCCACTAGAAGCGGTAACAAACGAAAAATGCTTAAAAACACATAAAGCTGGATTTAAGTGGTTAGACGAGCATAACTTTTTTAAACATAGAAAAATACGATTCGACGTTGTATCAATACTAATTTCAAAAGATAAAAATATTCAACTACATCACATTTTAGGAGCATTCTAATGGTTATTGGAAACGCATTATCTGTAGGATTACTGGGTTTGAAAGCCTTTACAATACAATTACAGGCATTCATATCTAGTGGATTGCCAGGATTCTCTATTATTGGTCTTCCTGACACCTCTTTAAGCGAGGCGAGAGAACGAGTTAAATCAGCATATACGTCTTTACGCTGCGAATGGCCAGAAACAAGGTTAACAGTGAATCTTTCACCTGCGTCTATGCCAAAAAGTGGAGCATCTTACGATCTTGCAATTGCAGCAAGCATACTTAGTGCTAGAGGAATTATTCCACTTAACGAGCTAGAAAATACGATTATTTTAGGAGAACTTAACTTAGATGGGTCAGTTCTACCAATTCAAGGCATGCTACCAATTTGTTTATATGCCAAGCAAAAAAATATTACAAAAATGATTATTCCCTACGAAAATCTTTCAGAAGCCAAGCTGATAAATGGAATTGAAGTAATTGGGATTAAACACATTTTAGATTTGGTAGACGAACTAAACGGGAAATTAGAAAACAAGGCTAGACCGATTGCCGAAAAGAACAGAGAACGAGCATTAAAAGCAATTAACCCTTATGATCATCTTCATATTAAAGAAATCGATAATACAAGACTCTATTCCAAATCAGCACTTAACGATAATACGACTTCAAACATGAATAATACGGATAATGTTGATCCAATAAAAAGCGCCAATCCGCTAGGAGAAATCGGTGATATGTCGGAAGTATTAGGGCAAGAACACACAAAGTGGGCATTGCAAGTAGCTGCAGCTGGCGGACACCACGTTATGATGATTGGACCTCCAGGATCTGGTAAAACTATGCTGGCATCTAGAATGCCAAGCATCATGTGCCCACTAAACGAACAAGAACAGCTTGAAGTGGCATCTATTAGGTCACTTTGCGGAACACTACCATACTATGGAATAACAGATGTTCCGCCTTTTGAGGCACCTCATCATACATCTTCTGCAGCATCTCTTATAGGAGGAGGCGCAGGTCTAGCCAAGCCTGGAATAATAACTCGTGCACATTGTGGAGTTTTGTTTATGGATGAAGCTCCAGAATTCTCACCAAGAGTTTTGCAAACTCTTAGAGAACCATTGGAATCTGGTCATATAGCTGTTTCAAGATCTAAAGGAACAACATTATATCCTGCTAAATTCCAACTTGTTATCGCAGCAAATCCATGCCCATGCGGATACGCCTATGGCAATGGCGAACGATGCACATGCAAAGAGAAGGAACGAATACGTTATTTTTCTAGACTTTCTGGACCAATTCTAGACAGGATTGATATTCAAATGGATGTTCCTCCTGTAGAAAAAATTATTACTTCAAAAGCGCAATCAGAACATGGATCTAGTCAAATGTCAGAAAAAATTCTAACTAGTGCAATGATGCGAGAAAACGTAAAAAACGCAAGGCTGGTTGCTCAAAATCGTTTTAGAAAACTCGGATGGAGTTGTAACGCTCAAGCGTCTGGAACATGGCTTAGAAAATACACATCTAAATACGCTATTGAGTTGATTAATAAATCACTTGAAAACCACAAGTTGAGTTTACGCGGAGCAGATCGAGCTTTAAGGCTTGCATGGACTTTAGCTGATCTTTATGGGCACACTTCTCCAGATTTAACTGACATGGCTCAGGCAATTAGTTTAAGGACCAGAATATGAACAATATTAGTAGCATAAATGGCAACAACAATACTTACAGAATAGATAACGATACTTTATCGCGCGCAATACTCACATTTTGTATTGATGGCGCAGATGCAATAATGTACACACTTGTAATAGGGTCAGTAAACACTGGCAGTATTGTGGAAGCACTTCACCTTATTTGCGAATCTATAAGTGAATCTATTGGTAAAACAAAAAACAAGCAGCTAGAATTAAATCTGCAAAATGGCTGCTGTCAAGATGATTTTTACATAGACGGATCTTTAGAAAACCAGACTAAATCGAATTTAGATGATTTAGAAAATAATGGAAAAATTCTTAACATTATAAAAAATCACTCAAAAGTTTCTGTTTTAGAAGAATATTTTCTGAAAGGTCTTAAAATATGGGGAAGCAATAATGCTGACAATAAAATTGCTATTAACAATTTTGATATATTACACAGATCCATTAAAAAATGGTGTTTAAGACTAAAACAATTGCCTTCTTGGGATTCAAATCAACTTAAAAGATGGTTTAGTTCTAACGGAACGCAATGGATTATTTCACCAAACAGTAAATATTGGCCAAAACAGCTACAAGATTTAGCAACCCAATGCCAAGTAGCTCCCCCATTGTGTTTGTGGGGAATTGGAGATCCCAACGCGCTTATTCAATGTAATCAGCCACTTGCGATTGTTGGCTCTAGAGGTTGCAATGACTACGGATACGAGCTTAGCTTTACATTCGCTAAATCGTGCGCTAAAAAGGGGCACACAGTTATTTCTGGCGGAGCTTATGGTATTGACGCTGCAGCTCATTGGGGAACCTTGGATGCTTTAGACTCTCATGTAGCAAATGTTAATCCTGTTGGCAAAACAATTGTTGTTTTTGCTGGAGGTTTGAACAAAATGGGACCTTCAAGCAATGCTCAACTTTTTGATGCGATTCTTTCTAGCGGCGGAGCATGTATTAGTGAACTATGTCCAGACACTACTCCTGTTGCACGTAGATTCTTACTCAGAAATCGCCTTATTGCGGCTATTGCTAGCAAGGTAATAGTATCTCAAGCACGATTACGATCTGGAGCTTTAAACACAGCAAACTGGGCGAATAGCTTAAATCGCGAGATTTATTCTGTTCCAGGAGATGTAACATCACCGAGTAATGCTGGATGCAATATGCTTATTCACGATGGAAAAGCTATGATGATATGTTCACAAAATGATATAGATAGTATCTATCCTAATTCCCACCATTATTTGCCACACTCTTTAAGCAATAACAATATTATTCCAGATACATGTAATGATTTTCAAAAAATTGTATTGAAAGCAATTCAAGAGTGTAAGAGCAAAAAAATATGCGCAAACATTGACAATATACATGCAATCATGCTTCATACAAACTCAAATAATGATTTTTCAATATCTAAGATTTCTGGAGAAATAGCAATTCTTGAATTAAATGGAATAGTCAAAAACCAAAATGGTGTTTTTAGTTTAAATAGGAAAAATCTTAAATAAAAAGCAGAAAATATGAGAAAATAAATGTTATGCAGTCAAACTTGAGTCAGCAAAAAGAAAATACTACTACAGTTAAAGAAAAAACTGTGCAAATACAAGTAGAGCAATCATCATACGATGTTGTGATTATCGGCGCAGGAGCAGCAGGACTTTCTTCAGCACTGGGATTAGTGAAATCTGAAGAATATAAAACGCTAAGATCTCAAGGAAAACAGCCTAAAATATTAGTGATTTGCAAGCTTCAAGCGTTAAGGTCTCATACAGGTTCTGCAGAAGGTGGAATCGCAGCATCATTAGGAAACATAGAAAAAGATTGCTGGCAATGGCACTATTACGACACCGTTCACGGTGGAGACTGGTTAAGCGATCAAGACGCAGCAAAAATGCTAGCAAAAGAAGCTAGAGATACAGTTATTGAACTAGAACACTTTGGAGTTGCCTTTTCTAGAACAGAAGATGGTCATATTAATCAAAGATTTTTTGGTGGGCATACTGCCGACTTCGGTCAGCAGCCAATTAGACGAGCTGCGTACGCTGCAGACAGAATTGGACACCAAATTCTATACAGCCTATGGCAAAAATGCATAGAGGAAAATATTAAAATCGAAGAAGATATTTATGTAACAGACCTTGCTATAAACCACAAATCTAATAGCGTAGAGGGCATAATCGCGCTAAACGAAAAAAGTGGAAAAGTAGAAAAAATATGTGCAAGAAATGTTCTTATAGCAACTGGTGGAGCTGGAAGACTATTTTCAACAACATCTAATTCCTGGGATTTAACTGGGGACGGAATGTCTTTAGCACTAAACGCAGGATTGCAACTAGAAGACATAGAGTTCATACAATTCCATCCGACTGGTCTAGCTCATACTGGAATATTGCTTTCGGAAGCAGCTCGAGGAGAAGGCGGAGTTCTTAGGAATTGCAAGAATGAAGCATTTATGAAAAACTACGACGACACGCATGCGGATTTAGCTCCAAGAGATGTAGTAAGCAGGTCGATTGTATCAGAAATAGATGCTTTAAGAGGCGTTGAAGATACTACTAGCAGCATTGATAGAAAAGATTGCGTATGGCTAGATATGACTCATATCGAAAAGCAACATATGCTGAGTGCTCTTCCACAGGTTGTAGAAACTATTGAAAAATATGCGCATTTAGATCCTTCAAAAGATCTTATACCTATTAGACCTACAGCGCATTACACGATGGGGGGAATACCCATATCGCTTAACGGGCAAGTTTATAAACTGGTTAATAATAAAAAACAGAGAATAATAGGATTATATGCCGCAGGAGAATGCGCATGCTCGGGAGTACATGGAGCCAATCGCCTTGGCGGAAACTCTCTTCTTGATGCATGCCTGTTCGGAAAACTATCTGGTAAGTCTATTGCAAAAGAATTAAAAGAACAAAGTCAGGAAAAAAGTCAGGAAAAACACGAAGAGCATATAGTAGATACATCAAAAAATGTGTACGATAGCACTCCTAATACTTTTGAAAATCTAGACAAATTATCAGAAAATCGTGTACAAGAGATAATCGGTCTTATTCAAAATACAAGCACATCTAGCAACACAACAAACCCATATAATCTACTAGAAAAACTAGGAAATATTATGGAAAATGCTGCAGCGGTTAGGTGTAGCGAAAATACCCTTAAAGATGCTTTGCAAAAAATCGATACGATTATTATTCCGCAAGCTAAAATTCTTGTTTTACATTCACAAAATCTTGTTTTTAATCAAGAGCTAATCACTATTTGGGAATTACAAAACATGATTACGCTTGCAAAATCGGTTCTGCAAGCATCACTTGCAAGACATGAATCTCGTGGAGCATTCACAAGATTGGACTATCCAAAACGTAATAACAATCAAAATCCACAACATTCTATAGTGGATTCAAGCGGCGAAGTGCAAAATATTCCAGTAATAATTGTCGATTTTGACCCAAACAAGCCTATTAATCATCAAAATAAGGATGAAATTAACAAAATTATGACAAAAATAGATTAATTTTCAACACGCCGAAGCAAAGAGTTAAAAAAGATGTTATAATTCTATCTGTTGTCTAAAACACCCGTCCGGGTGGCGGAATGGTAGACGCGCTAGCTTGAGGTGCTAGTGCCTATTTGTACAGGCGTGCGGGTTCAAGTCCCGCTCCGGACACGGAATGAAGTCTTGCTGAGAAATCAGCAAGACTTTTCTGTTTTTTTCATATTCATATCCGCTAATCGCGCTGATCAATCACTCTAATTAATCACATAATTCCAAGGGTCAAAAGCTCTACCAATCCAAGAAACATCCAACGATTCACCAAAATTCTTGTATATAGAATCATGAACATCTTGCACAGCATACTTAAACCACAACGACTCAATGGCACTATGAGGAGTGTTTATAAGCATGGGCTTAATAATATTAGAATTTTCTAATTTTGCTTCATACACAGCCTGCTCGTACGCGTCCGTTGCAGGATGATGCCTTAAATCACTTGTTACATACACATCTGCTCCGCAAGCGCGAACTTCATCAAATAAAGAATCACCTGAACCTGGAAGAACAGCTATTTTGCTAACCATAGCATTAATATCTCCACACACTTGAATGCCTAGATTAGTAGTAGGCAAAGCGTTAAAAACGCGCATAGCAAACTCTTTAAGCGTGATTTTTTGCTCAAGCACTCCAACTCTGCCAAGACCAAGAGAAAGGTCATTATTACTTGCTGGAACAAGAGGATGCAAATCTTTAAGACCAAAAGCATTAGCTGCAGCATCCGCCACTCCCCTAAAAGCCGCGTCCGCATTAGTGTGACCGACCCACAAGCCACAATGATTTTCAATAAGTGTCTGAACTATTTTTCCTCGAACAGAAAAACCAGAAACTTCATGAACTGACCTAAAGAATAAAGGATGATGAGAAACAATCAAATTAGCACCCATTTTGCATGATTCTTCAACAGCTTCTAAAGTTGGATCAGATAAACAAACTATCTTATTCACATTATCCATAGGATTTCCAACAATTAGTCCAGGATTATCCCAAGATTCAGCAAGATTTAGAGGATACAAGTCTTCTAAAACCCTAACAACATCAACTAAAGTTGCCATATTCTACACCTTTACAATAAACCTACAGCGGGCTTTACAATAATTCTCACAGATAAAATCAGTGAGCAGCAAGCTGCCAGTCAGCTCCCAATCCAGTAGACACGTTAAGCGGAACGTCTAACTCAACAGTATGTTCCATAGCGCCTTTAACAATATTTTCTACGATATCTGCTTCGCCATGTGCTATTTCGAGAACAAGTTCATCGTGTATTTGCAAAATCACACGACTTTTTACTTTAGCTTCTCGCAAATCCTTATCTACTTGAATCATTGCAAGCTTCATAATATCTGCAGCACTTCCTTGAATAGGAGCATTTAAAGCTGCTCGCTCTGCAGCTTCACGAGATGCTCTATTCGTGGAATTTAGCTTAGGAAAATACCTTCTACGACCAAACATCGTTTGAGTATATCCAAGCTTTCTAGCTTTATCTACTAAAGACTCCAAATAGTCATGCACGCCACCAAAGGTATCGAAATACTTTTCTTTAAGAACTTCTGCAGCAGCAGGACTAATAGAAAGCTGTTTTGCTAAACCATAAGTACTAAGCCCATATGCCAATCCGTAACTCATTGCTTTAACATGCGATCTCTGATCTGGGCTAACTTGTTCAACTGGAATCTTATAAACCAAGCTTGCTACAAACTTATGAAAATCAACACCAGACTTAAAAGCTTTAATAAGTGTTTCATCTGCAGAAGCATGAGCCATAATTCTAAGCTCTACTTGAGAATAATCACAACTCATAAGCTGATCGTATTGATTTCCTGGAATAAAAGCAGCTCTAATTTCCCTACCGACCACATTCCTATTCGGTATATTTTGCAAATTTGGGTCCGAAGAACTTAAACGCCCAGTAGCTGCAATAGTTTGTTCAAAAGTGGTATGAATCCTGCCATCTTCATATCTTGCAGAATCAATAAGACTCTGTACAATCTGCTTTAACTTGTTTGTCTCACGATGTTTTAGCAAAGCCCCTAAGAATTGACTAGCTTTTTCATCCGGATCAATTTTTGCATATAATTCTTGCAATGCTTCTGCATTAGTAGTATAAGATCCACTTTTCGTTCTTCTTGTAGGCTTTAAACCCATATCCTCAAATAGCAATTGTTGAAGCTGCTTAGGACTTTGCAAATTTATCGGCTTGTTTGCTACGTCCAAAGCCATTTTTTGTGCAAATTGAGCTTCTGCCGCAAAATTATCTCTCATAGATACGAGCCTGTTCATATCTACAGCAGCACCTGCATCTTCCATGCCTCTTAAGACCCTAGAAACAGGCATTTCGACATCGACCATTAATCCTGTTTGTTTACGTTCATCTAGTTTTATAGCATATTGCTTTGCCAACAATCTTATTGTTATAGCAGTTTCCAAAATACGCTTTTCTTGATTTTTACGCTTATCCTCTTCTTGATTTAACTCTTCAGGATTATCACTATCTTCTAAAACAAAATCAAGCTCTCCTTGTGCAGGCTCTTCATTAGATTTTTCATTTTCTACATGAATATTTAGAACATGTTCCGCCATATCTTCAATATTTTCATTGCGAAAATCTGGTTCTATCAAATAAGATGCTAAACGAGTGTCAAGTAATGGATTAAAAGAGTAATTATTATCTACAATTTTCAGCGATTTAAGAAGAGCTATATGTTTTTTGTAGTCATGCAAAACAATTGAAGATTCATACATTTTTATGAAATCTTTTAGCTTGTGGCAGATTTCATTACAATCTTCGCTAGAATCCCCATTAAGAACATCAGAATATACAATTGCAGCATTATTTTGCGATAGCATTACTAGCACATCTGCATAAATACCAAACTGACTGCTATTATTTGGTTTTTGCAATGCATATATAATTAGTTCTTTGTGATCTTTAATAGTTTTTGCACACTCTAAATCATTTCTTATAAGATTTAAAGAAGGTTTTTCTTGAGACTCAAGTAATTCAAACAAATCTACGGTTGCTTTAGATTTATATTCCGTATTCTCTTTAACTAATTCTGACGATCCATTTGACTCACTTTTCTCAATACATGGTGAAACGAGATTAATCCAATTATCTAAATCAGATTCTGAATAAATTTTATGAATATTTATTTTATCTACTATAGTTTTGAAATCCTCTAAATCATCTGAATTATCAGACTCTGTAGAACTAACATCACTGCCAGCATGAGTGCTTCCAGCAGAAATCATCATCTTAATGTTCTCTTCTAAAAGCTCTTTGCTTCCACGCGTAAATTCTTTTAAAATCTTCCTTCTACTGCGAGTACCAAATTCGAGTCTTTCAAACAATTCGCCAACTGACGCGGCATCAACATTTCCAAATTCAAGATCATTAATACCAACACCAAGATCTAAATCTTTAACAAGAGTATTTACTTTCTTATTCAGACGAATCTGATCTATGCTTTCTCGCAAAGACTCACCTTTTTTGCCAGTCACCTGATCCGCGTGTTCTATAATGCCTTCTAATCCACCGAATTGATTAATCCACTTTGCTGCATAACCATCGCCTACGCCAGGAACACCTGGAATATTATCGGAAGTTTCTCCTCTAAGCGCTGCTAAATCTGAATATTGCTTAGGCGTAACATTATATTTTTCAATAATCGCATCAGTATCCATTTGTTTTAAATCTTTAAAATGCCTGCCTGGATACAAAACATTTATATATTCATCAATAAGTTGGAACGCATCACGATCTCCAGAAAGAACAAGAGTCTTATATTTAGCTTTAGCGCCCATTGTGGCTAAGGTTGCAATAATATCGTCGCCTTCATAACCCTGTTTTGTAATATATTTAACACCTAATGCATTGAGCAATTCTTGTATAACAGGAAGTTGAGCTAGAAGCTCTTCTGGTGCAGCTTCTCGAGTTCCTTTATATTGCGGCAAAAGTTTATTCCTAAAAGTTCCGCCTTTAACATCAAAAGCAACAGCAAGCTTATCTGGTTTTTCTTTTTCAATAACCTGAGAAAGCATTGTTGAAAAACCCCATATTGCATTGGTTGCAAAACCAGATTTTGTTGAAAAATTATCCGCAGATATTGCGTAAAAAGCACGAAACGCAAGTGAGTGGCCATCTACCACCAACAACGTTCCATTTTCATCCTCATTATTCAAAGAATCCTCGTTTGCAACGATGCTGGCATTCACTTAACTACCCACCTGCGTTCTCGTAAAATAAATTTTTTATGAAATTATTTACCATAGCTGTCACAACCATTAATTGTAACAACTACAAAATATTGTTTTTAAATAATGCTTTGAAATACTGTTTACGCTTCTGCAGATGGTTTTTCTTCACCATACTTAGCAATAATAGCCAAAGCAAGACGCTTCTTTGGAATACGCTGATCCATAGAAGTTTTTTGAATCCAGCGGAAAGCACCCTGTTCCGAGAATCCAGCCTTGTCCATAAGCAAACCTTTTGCCCTGTCTACAAGCTTACGCTCTTCAAGAGTATCTTCAGCCTTCCTAAGCTTCTCTTCTGCTTTACGAAGCTGATCTTGCGCATCCTGTAGCTTATTTTCAGTACGCTCAACACTATCTAATAAATCGTTAATTTCACTAAACCTACCCATAGCTACTTCTAGAGCAGGTAAAAGTTTTGACTCCTCATACGGCTTTGTAACATAAGCCATAGCACCAGCGCCAGTAGCTCTCTTAACTAAATCAGATTGAGAAAAAGCAGTGAGCATAACAACTGGAGCAATATTCTCGTCACAAATAGTGGCAGCCGCTTGAATACCATCTACTACTGGCATCTTAACGTCCATGCAAACAACATCTGGATGGAATTGACGAGTAAGATTAACCGCTTCTTCTCCATTAGCTGCTTGTCCTACAACCTTGTAGCCATTATCTTCCAACATTGCTACAAGATCCATACGGTTCACTGCCTCGTCTTCTGCAACTACAACAGTTTTTTCAGCATTTTCTTTTTTGCTTTCACTGTTATCATCGTCTTTTTTAGGAGTAGACAACTCAGCCGCATCTCGCAACTCATCATCGGTAAGCACAACTGGCGACTTCCCCATCTCTTCATCGCTGGTTACAGCAGACATTTTACAACCTCATTTCCTTACCCTAAAACACAAGGCAACAGCGCTATGTATTCCACCAACACACATTTTGCACACTCTAATACACGCCAGCTTTGCGGTCATTGCGTGAACCAGCATCATGCATATTCATTGCACAAACACTAAAAGCACACCGTGCGCGTTGCCATACGATTTTACTAGTACGCATGTATAAAATACATTATAAACCGCTTTTTAATGCGGTAAAGCTAGCATGCAAATATTGACAATACAAAAGTCAAAGCACCAAGCATTGCTAAAGATACGCATATTGGAAAAGCATTAGCATAATTCCCACATATAACCGCATATGCTAGCGAATACGCTTTTTTAATAAACATGTAGGTAAGCAATAATAACAAAATGCAGCAAACAATAAACACACCCTGATTAAACAAGAAGCAATTTATTCTGAAAGCATTTTTATTCAATCTGGCTACATTCCAAATTATTGTCATAAACTTAGCAAAAAATATATTAAGAAAAACATAAACACACTGCAGAAGTGTAAACATAATTACAACAGAAACGAATATAATTCGCCCTATATTCTCCCCAACAATTGACATTGCTGTAAATTTTGCGTGTTTTGTATCACTTTCTATATCCCTCAAATTGTTAATCATCATAAGACAAGCAGAGAACCCGCCTGGAATGATGGACAATAACACACAAAACACAATTTGTGGAACGCTTGCCGTTGTTATTGATTCTTTAGGAAAACCACTTCCAAAACTAAGAGCACACAATGTTCCTAGAAAAGCAACAGGTCCAAAGAACAAAAACGCACTAAATTCTCCCCAACCACGGTAACCGTAAGGATGCGATCCTCCCGCATAAAACCACGCTCCCATAAGACAAACTAGTCCAAGAAGAATAAATATCCAAATTCCACTTCTAACAGTAATGATTAACCCAAAAACACATGATACTAAGGCAGATATGCAAACAGCATACAAAACTGATTTTGGTTTAATACCAGCGTCTGCAAGTCTCCAAGACACATCACACAATGTTTTATCGCCTAAATCTCTATTAGATCTTTGATCATCTAATCCGCGCAAACCATCACAATAATCATTCGCATAGTTCACTGAAATCTGCATAAAAGCAGCAACACCTATACACAATAGTGATTGAATAACAAAATTTTCAATATTATAAGGTTTTACAAGTATTTGACCACTGAATAAATATCTTGCAAAAATCGAAATCGCCATAATAACTGGCACTATTCCGATTGGAAGAGTATAAAGTCTTGCACCTTTAAGCCAAACCTTTAAATTATTCATCAAAAATCGCCTAGATTCTAGAATTTTTTAACTTATTCTAGATTAGTTTAAACTATTTTAAATAATTTGTGGAGCTAATATAGACACAACTATAGGCAAAGCAATCATAATCGCAGATATTACAATAAGAACAAGCCCACGCCATCCAAAAGTGTACTTTTTATAAGATGACTTACGAGTGCGCAAATAGAATCCACGTTCTTCCGCAGCCAAAGCACAACTATCGGCTTTACGAACAGACAAAACCAAAAGAGGCACAATCAAAGGCATCATCAGCTTAATCTTTTTAAAAGGATTCTTAGTATCGAACTCAACTCCTCTTGCCATTTGAGCTTCCGTAATCTGAGACATTTCGTACGCAAAAATAGGAACAAAACGCACAGCTGTAGTAATAGTAAAAACATAACAGTAAGGAACATGTAGATATTGAACAACAGCATTAGCTAAATCGTTCAATTTTGTAATGCTAAGAACGCTAACAAGAGGCAAAGCAAAACAGAATAGTCTCAAAGATGCTCTTACAGCAACAGAAATTCCTCTTGATGTAAACCACAAGAACATATAATTTCCACCCTGAGCAATAATCGTTTGCAAAAAGAACATTACAACGCCGAGAATAAGCATTGCGCGCACAAGAGGAAACAGAGTTTTAAGAATCCCAGCCATAGCCATAGCAACAAGAATCAATACTGCAATAGTTACAAGAACGCTAAATTGTTGAGCTATAAAAGCAGACACAACAACGCTTATAGCTAATATAAGTTTTGCAATAGGATTTGCCTTGTGCAAGAAAGTTGAACCAGCATTATAAGTAAGAATCTTAGTTTGCATAAAAATCACCCATTTGTTTTACAAATTGCAACTCTTTTTAAGAGCATTAACCAACATATCTCTCTTATACAATCCTTTACACTTAGCAAAACCATTTTTAACTAAGCCCTGAGATACAGCGCACAAAAGAGGAGCACATAAAGCAGCTTCATCGCAAATACTCTTATTCTCAAACACATGGCTTATGCTTCCGTCTTCAAGAATATGTCCATCATTTACTACGATTAAACGCGTTGCAAAATCAAGAACCACTTCCATATCGTGGCAAACCATTATCACGCAACAACCATGGTCTCTAAGGTCTTCTACAACTTGCATGATTCTCAAGCATTCCATGTAATCCAGTCCGCAAGTAGGCTCATCTAACACAAGAATCTTAGGTTTAGTTACAACAGTTGCAGCCAAAGCAACCATCTGACGCTGACCTCTAGAAAGCATAAAAGGGCTAGCATTAGGATCTAAATTAAGCTTTTCAATCACTTGCATAGCATGATCATTAGCTTCTTTAACAGACTCACCTAAAAGAATACAACTAAACGCTACTTCTTCTAAAATAGTATCTTTACAAAGCTGACGATCTGGATTCTGGAAAAGAGTCGAAACATAGTGGGCAATTTGGCTTATTTTCATGTTGCTAGTATTTTTGCCATCAATAAAAATACTTCCACTATTTGGCTTAAGCAAACCGTTTATTATCTTAGTAACAGTTGTTTTTCCAGCACCATTTCTTCCAACAAGAGTTACAAGCTCCCCAGGATAAGCGTCAAAAGACACGTTTTCTAAAGCACTAACACCACTCGGATATGAAAAACTAACATTTTGCAAAGAAAGACATGGTGAAGAATTTTGTGCTAAGTTTTGCGATGCATTGGAAAAGTCGAAAGCAGCCGCACATTTATCTTCATCACATTCACTATGTGAATCATCATGTGAAACTAAAGAATTTCCACTATTAATCGTATTAACAATAGTATTTACTGTATCTTCTACAGACACAGGCAAATCGCTTTTAGAGCAAACACTCTCACGCTGTAAATCATTAACCAAATGTGTAGTGCGCGGATAATTTATTCCAATAGAATAAAGCAAATCCATATTTTTTAGCGCTTGTCCAACAGGCAAATCCAGTGATAAAGTGCCATTAGAAAGCACAACCAAACGCTTGCAATACTCGCTTAAAAGCGCCACTTTCTGCTCAATTACAACAACCGTTATTCCAAAATTCTTATTCAAATCTTTAAGAATCGAAAAAATCATTTTAGAAGAAACAGGGTCTAAAGCGCACGTAGGCTCATCTAACACCATAACTTTAGGTTTTAGCGCAAGAATAGCAGCAATCGCAACTTTCTGCTTTTGACCTCCAGAAAGAGTGTCTAAATCGCGGTTGCGCAAATCACTAATGCCAACAATTTGTAAAGCTTCATCGATTCGATTCGGTATTTCATTGTGTGCAACACCAAAGTTTTCTAGACCAAAAAGAATCTCATCTTCTACGTTTGCAGCCACCATTTGCGCATCAATATCTTGGATAACTGATCCAATTAAGCAGGCTATATTAGTTAAAGCAAGATTTTTAGTTTCTTGACCTGCAATCTTAACGATTCCAGAAAGTTCTCCAGAATAATGATGAGGAATAGCACCAGAGAAAATAGAGGCAAGAGTTGTTTTACCAGATCCAGATGGTCCAATAATTCCAACAAATTCGCCAGCTTCAATACTAAGGCTTATATTGTTCAAGGCAAAAGTGGAATCTTGTGCCTTTGCAGAGTCTAAAGAATCATCCTTATTATGATTCAAATATTTAAAAGATACTTCCCTAAGCTCAAGCAAAGACACAACAATTCCTAACTCTTAAAAACCCAACAATACTATGAACATTACTTATTGATTACTCTCTGACGATTATATGACTTACTGAATATCATCTAAAATAAATTCAAATACTTACTTGTGTAGAACGAGTCGAATTGGAGTGTAAAGAACTTCAACAACAACAGCATTAAACACAGCAGTTCCCAAAATGATTGGAAGCATAACAAGAATCGTCTTAGGAGAATGAAGAACAAAGAAAGATGCAGTAGATGCAAATATTAAACCAGAAACAACTGTGGTTATAAAAGTTGCTATAAGTGGGAAAATACTGAACTTTCTAGCAGCATCCTTAGGGAAAACGCGGACATAAGCCATAATCATCAAAGTCATAACAATTGCTGCTGGAATATCGCAAACATAATTAAGACCAGGAATAGATGCGTTAAATTGCATTAAAGTTGCAGCCAAAGCACCAATAATCGCACCCTGAATAACATTTGGACGAACCAACAAAATCGCAAGGCAGAATGATGCGATTAAGAAGTTTGGTTTAATATTTCCAATTGAAAGCGCTTTTGCAACTGTAAAGTCAAGAATGCATCCTGCTGCAAAAAGAACAGCCACCAACACTAAAGAAGTAATATCTAAAGCGTGCTTTTTAATACT
Organism: Gardnerella sp. KA01002; assembly: GCF_049244015.1. Lineage (NCBI taxonomy): Bacteria > Bacillati > Actinomycetota > Actinomycetes > Bifidobacteriales > Bifidobacteriaceae > Gardnerella > Gardnerella sp. KA01002. Next base: position 479,199 of record NZ_CP058365.1, on the reverse strand, counting down.
TACAGCATTAAGCATATTACCTTCATGTTCGTTAATTTCCTGATTCATAATCTTCTCCTTTAAGTTGCGATAATCAAGTTTTAATTATCGACTTTTGTTATTTATATATGTTTTGATATTTATTTATATTGATTTAAATTAATTTGTTTAATTATTTTTCAATTCTGATTTACTTGTGTAGAACGAGTCGAATTGGAGTGTAAAGAACTTCAACAACAACAGCATTAAACACAGCAGTACCCAAAATGATTGGAAGCATAACAAGAACAGTGTTTGGAGAGTGAAGAATAAAGAAAGATGCGATTGTTGCAAAAATCATTCCAGAAATAACAGTTGCAATAAAGGAAGAAATTAATGGGAAAATACTGAACTTTCTAGCAGCATCCTTAGGAAAAGCCTTTAAATAACCCATCAACATCAAAGTCATAATAATTGCTGCTGGAATATCGCAAGCGTATTCAAGACCAGGAATTGAAGTGTTAAATTGAATTAAAGTCGCAGCCAAAGCACCAATAATCGCACCCTGAATAACATTTGGACGAACCAACAAAATCGCAAGGCAGAACGATGCAATTACAAACTCTGGCTGAATATTTCCAATCGAAAGCGCTTTTGCAACTGTAAAGTCAAGAATACATCCTGCTGCAAAAAGAACAGCCACCAACACCAAAGACGTAATATCTAAAGCATGCTTTTTAACATTTACACCTTTAAGTAAATCCGAAGCCTGATTAACACTAGATTCAGCAGAAGTAAATGAGGTTTCCTGCTTAGTTTCATTAATTTCCTGAGCCATGATTTTCTCCTTTTATGTAGATTTTTATGTTGATTGTTTTAAACAATTTTTTAATTGTTTTTTATGTTTATAGATTTGTTTTAGACGTAAAATTAATCCAAATAGATTTGGCTTTCTGGAGATATAAAAAAGACCTCCAGGTTTACCCTAGAGGTCTTTTACAAGCCTAAACAAGCAGCTTCTAAAGCTTTAGAGTAAACTACGCCAAAGAGAAGTCTGCCACCACCACATACGAGCAGCATCAAAAGTATCGCGAGCTTGAGCATTCATGTTACGCATGATAGCCGCCTCCTTAATACTTAGCTGCAAAGCTAAACGCTTAATGTGGTCAATCACAAATCCAAAATCGTAAATCGTAAAATTTACGATATCCGTTTGTGTTGTGTTTGATGCTAACACTATAAAAGTACAAATGCAAACAAAAATAAAAAATTAATGGAAAAATTTTATAAAATCCAAAACAATAATCTTCAATCATCCCCGAAATTTCAAGCGAAACAACGCAAAACGCGCGAAATAAAATATTACATAGCCAAACGTCATACACAAACGATATAGTCAAAGTCGGTTCGGGGTGCGTAAAAACGCTGAGATTACACCCGTTAAACCTGATCTAGGTAGTGCTAGCGAAGGGAAAATCATGGAAGAATTAAACGAATCAAATGCAAATATAGATACAAATATAGATACAAGTTTTAGCGTTCGCGCAAGAAGACGAATGTTTCTAAATGACGTTAGATCATGCATAGAAAGAGTGAGAGCAAAGAAGCCACTAACTCATTGCATAACAAACAATATTGTTCAAGAAATAACAGCAAATGTACTACTTTCCGCAGGAGCTACGCCAATAATGGTATGCGACCCAGATGAAGCAGCAGGCATTGCAAAAATAGCGTCAGGCGTTCTAGTAAATGTTGGAACATTCGAAGAGATAAAAGGCAAAGCCATACGCAAAGCAATAGAAACTTGCGAAGAAACACAAACTCCTTGGGTACTAGATCCAGTTGGAGTTGGAGTAGACGAATTAACCACTAGAACAAAATTTGTAAGAGAAATAGTAAAACGAAACCCAACAGTAATACGAGCGAACGCAAGCGAAATATTAGCTTTAGTTGGGCAAAACAGTCAGATGAAAGGCGTAGATGCGCAAGATCCAGTAAACTCCGCGCTAGAAGCAGCCAAAAAACTGGCAAAAGAATACGGATCTGTAATATCAATATCTGGAGAAAAAGACGCGGTATACGGTCACGGATGCCTAGTGCGAATAACTGGCGGACACAAGGCTATGACAAAAGTTGTAGGAACTGGGTGCGCTCTTGGATCATTAGTGGCGGCATATGTGGGTGCAAACCCAGAGCGCCCAGTGGCAGCAACAGTGGCTGCACACGTGCACGCTGCAGCAGCTGGAACGTTTGCAGCAAGACAAACAACTGCACCAGGAACATTCAAAACACTGTGGATCGACGCATTGCAAACATTAAGTGTAAACAACATGTTTGAACTAACAAACATTGAATTTAGCATAGAACCAACAGATTGGACGCTTTACCTAGTCACAGATCCACGAATGGGAAACCGTAGCGAAGAACAAGTTGCAGTAGAATCCATAGATGGCGGAGTGACAATAGTTCAATTGCGAGATAAATACTCCAACGATACTGAAATATCAGAAAAAGCCATAAAGTTACGCAAAACACTTATAAAAGCAAAACATGGAGATATACCGATTTTCATAGACGATCACGTTGACACCGCAGCAAAACTGGGATTCAACCTGCATATTGGTCAAAAAGACACGCCTTTCGTTACAGCACGTAAATCCATGCCAGCCGAATGGATGATTGGACTTTCTTGCGCAAGAGTAGACCTAATGGAAAAAGCATATAAAGAGTGCAAAGAGAACGATACTCCACTTCCTGATGTTATAGGAATCGGAGCTGCATTTGCCACAAATACTAAGGCGCATGATGTTCCTCCTCTTGGAATTGAAGGCGTAAATGAAGTAGCAAAAGTAGCACACAGCATGGGTGTAAAAACTCTAGCGATTGGTGGAATACACGAAAACACCGTTTTCCCAATCAAAGACCTAAGTATTGACGGAGTATGCACTGTATCTGCGCTCATGTGCGCTGAAGATCCTAAAAAAGTAGCAAGCGACCTTAAAAGCGTAATAACTCGCTAAAGTATGCATTAAAGTCACAAAAATTGGCTAATAGCGTATACTTTCAATCCCTAGCAACGTGTATACTTTCACAAGTTGCGGGCTTGTAGCTCAGTGGATAGAGCGTCTGCCTCCGGAGCAGAAGGTCGTGGGTTCGAATCCCATTAAGCCCACATTGTATGTTAGTATTAATTTCCTCCAAGAAGAGCAAAAGTACCGTAATATACAGCAGCGATTAAAGCGATAGCAGGAATAATTAAGCACCCAATCATAAACACATAATCGCGTTTATTCACATGGCTTATACGTGCATTAGATCTTGGGTTTTCTCCGCCAAATCCACGAGCTTCCATAGCCGTAGCCAAAGTTGTAGATCTTCGAATAGACAGCACCAAAAGAGCAAAAGCTTGAGGCATAAAAGCCTTAATCTTACTATCATCGCCAAGTCCGCGAGAACGCCTAGATGCACTGAGAGCAGCCCAATCATCTTGAAGGACACTAAACAATCGCATACCAGCTAATCCACCGTAAACAAACCTATCTGGCAATTTCATAACTTGACTAAAGGCATCAGCTAAATCAGTTGCATCAATGCCAATAACAGTAACAATAGCTGGAACACCGATAGCTAAAATTCTGATGAATGTTGCAATTGCAAGAGTTGTGGAATGATCACTTACATGAATAATTCCCCAATCAAACCATGTTGCTCCACCTGATTTACCATACAACCACACTGCTAATGCAGATCCAGGAGCACCAACCCATACAGGCCAAGAAAGTTTAATAACTCGCAAAGGGTTCATTTTAACAACCCAAAGAATCACAAACTCCAAAACCAGAGCTATTGTTGCAGAAAGCCAGTCGAGAGTAAACAAAAGCGGAACCGAAAGTAGGAAAGCTCCAAGCATCCTATACACAGGATTCAAAGATGCCAAGAATGGAGAATAACTTGATGCGCGAGCTGCCTCATCACGATGGTTCACATCGCTAACTTCTATTCGAGATATATTCGTTGCATCTGTTGACGAAGATAATGCTAAATATTCTTGTGAATTATCTACATTTTCAGACTCATAAGATTCGTTATTAGTGGAATCCACATTAGTTTTAAGTTCCACTAAACGCGCTCCAAGCGCATCTACTAACTCTCTATCATGAGTAACAACAATAACACTAACGCCATCTGCGCGAAGGCTTGCAATGAGTTTTATAATTTGTAACCAAGTTTTACGATCCTGTCCAAAAGTCGGTTCATCTAAAATTAAAACTCTTGGAGCTGCAGCCAAAGATGCAGCAACAGTAAGTCTACGCTTTTCACCTCCAGATAAAGTGTATGGGTTTGCGTTAGAATATCTAGATAGGCGGAATCTATCTAATAAAGACTCTGCTTTAGTTTTAGCGTATTCTTCACTCATTCCAGTTCTAATAGGACCCAGCATAACTTCTTCAAGAACAGTTCCACACGCAAACTGATGTTCTGGATTCTGGAAAACGTATGAAATTCTTTTAGCAAGATCAGTAGACTTCCATTTCATAGGATCGGTGCCACCAGCGCCTTCGCAAAGATCCTCACTAGCTACAACCTGACCTTCTAAAGCTGGAATTAATCCTGCCAAAGTTAGAGATAAAGTGGATTTTCCAGCACCGTTTGCTCCAACTAATGCTGTGATTTGTCCAGAATTAAATTTCAAATTTATATTTTTTGCTATTGGAGTACTCGTATGACTAATCGCAAGGTTTTCTGTTGATAGAACTACTCTTCCATCACCTTTTGCTGGATCGCAATCTGGTTCACATTCAACATAAATCCTACCAATTCTGCGATCTTGCGGATCTTTATACTTGTCAGGAAGCCAAATCCCAAGGTTTTCAAAATCAAGATCGCTTCTACTGAACACTTCGTCTGGAGTTCCATCTGCAACAATAACTGTTTGCGCAAACTCGTCTCGCGCAATATCATCATCGTGAACATAATTATTCTCTTCAGTATTGTTCACAGAATTATCAAGACCAAGAACCACTACTCTATCAATCAAATCAATCCAAGGCTGCGCATGATGTTCTACAAGAACCATTGTTGCATTGGTATCGTCTAAAACTTTACCAACAGCTTTTACAATCTGATTAACACCATCTGGATCTAGATTCGCAGTAGGCTCATCTAAAAGAAGCACACTTGGCTTCATAGCCAATGCTCCAGCCAATGCCAGACGCTGCATTTGACCACCACTTAAATGGGCGGTAGAACGGTGTAACTGTAATCCTTCTAAACCTACTTCTTCAAGACTTTTATTAACAAGATCCCATATTTCTTTACGAGGAACATTCATATTTTCAGGACCGAAGGCGACGTTATCCCCTAAACGCTGAAAAATAGCTTGAGCCTCTGGATCTTGTAACACTAATCCTACTCGCCCACGCGCTTTATGAACTGGTAAATCATCTACGAATACTGAGCCTTCGCTTACACCGCCATCTTCATCTTCTACTAAAACATTCTTCTTCGAATCAGGCTTTGAATTATTTGAGCTAGATTTAACAATATCACTACCAATCAGCCCAGCAGCACCTTCAAGAATTGTGGATTTGCCTATGCCCGATGCACCAAGCAACAAAACTCTTTGCCCTGCTTCAATTGTTAGGTTCAACCCGCGTACAGCAAAATGTTTGCGAGAAGCATGACGATAACCCCAATTATCAAAACGTAGCTGAGCATTGCAGCTAGCCGATGGAAGGAATGTTTCGGCATCCTGCGTATTAGTTTTGTTCAAAACTGGCGTTTCAAATGCATCGGGCATAGCAAAATCCTTTATGGCAATGATTTTTATTTAATTATTTTCTATCTATTTTTTAATTTTTTCTTTTAGAATCATTTAGATCTGCTACGGACTTTTTAACGACCTAAAAATCCTAAAATGTCTTTATTACAAACACGTTTTTGACTTATCCTAATAACAAAACGTCATATCAGTGATTTACATCGCTGATTGCATTGCAATAAGACATTTTCTTTCGACATAGATATGTGCCTTACTGTTCTTTCACTACGACTTATGCGTTGGCTTAAATCGTAGGTCACCATTAAGGCACGGGAAAAACAGATCTCCGTGCGCCAGCATTACCTGGATCCACGTTCAAGCGGTTTCTCTCAGCTTTACAAATTAATGCAAAGCACCCGTGTCGTGTGAAGATTTTACGTCATTGCGTAGACTCGTATACAAACGCTAAAATTTTATATAGCGATTGTATACGAGTTGTTAAGTTTACTTAGTTAGACGATCTAAAAGCAAAGCTTCAGTTACGATATTCGATTTCAAGCCAGAAAGAGAAATCGACTCGTTAGGACTATGCGCATTAGACTTTGGATCTTCAGGTCCAGTCACCAAAACCTGAGCTTTAGGGAAAATTCGTTGCAATTCTGGAATAAATGGAATCGAACCACCTTCGCCCTTGTTAATAGGATCCACGCCAAAAGCATCCTTCATAGAAGCTAAAGCGTCCTTAGTTGCTACAGCATCAGGATCCATAGCCCAACCCATACCATTGTCAACTGGCTCTACAGTAACTTGCGCACCGAATGGGGCGTTTGCGGCCAAAAAGTCGCTCAAAGCTTTTTGCGCTTCTTCTGGACGCTGGCAAGGCGCAGTTCTAAGCGAAAGTCGCAAACGCGTTTCGTGAGCAATCACATTAAAGCTTTCCTCTACTGGATGAGCATCCATACCAATAACAGTCAAGCTAGGCTTAGTCCACATACGAGCAGCAAGGGAACCAGTACCAGCAAGCTTGTAAGAATCCACTACTGAAGAATCTGCGCGAACTTGAGCCTCATCCAAATCACGTTGCAAACCGCCAACAGGCTCTTGCGATTCAATTCCAGGAACGGCCAAATCACCTTCCTTGTTATAAAGAGAAGCAATAAGCATTGAAGCAAGCGTGTATGCGTCTAAAATTGGTCCGCCAAACTGTCCAGAATGAACCTGATGTCCAAGAACTTTCACTTTAACGTCTACAGTAGTGTTTCCGCGCAAACTAGTCGTAAGACTTGGAACATCCGCAGACCAATTTCCAGAGTCGGCAACAATAATAACGTCTGATTCAAACTCATCTTTATGAGCTTCGATGAATGGAATGAAACTTGGAGAGCCCATTTCCTCTTCACCTTCAATAAATACCTTAATATTTACGCCTAAATCTTCGCTTAAAGCGCGCAAAGCACCGTAGTGAATTGCAATTCCGCCGCCATCATCAGCACTACCGCGGCCATACAAGCGACCATCTACTTCAGTTCCTTTGAAAGGATCAGTATTCCATTCGCTTGCATCTGGAACAGGCTGAACATCGTGATGAGCGTAAAGCAAAACAGTTGGAGCGCTAGGATCCACAATACGAGATCCAACTACTTCAAAAGCTCCAGGAGTACCATCCGGATTCTGAGACTGCTCAACGCGAGCATCTACACCCACTTCGCGCAAAACTTCAGCCACATACTCAGCCGAAGCACGCATATGATCTCCAGTAATGCCTTTAGCAGAAACAGCTCCTAAAGAGATCTTCTTATTTAATACGCTAATAACGTCTTCCCAAGCGTTTTGCACGCGCGAACGCACATCAGCAACCTCTAAACTAGCCATAAGTCCTCCAAAAAACAGTAGATTAGTAAAAACATTAGTTGAATTACTACTATCAGACTATTCATAACCAACGAAATTGCTCATAACGCGTCTAGTCTGTTGGGTAATCTGCAAACATGACATGGAATCCATTCGTAAAAAAATCTGCTGATAATGGTGCACAAAATGGCAATCAATCAGCGACTAATGAAAATAGTGAAAATAAAATAGAAGATAAGGCAAAGACTCGCACAAAAAACGCTCCAACGCCGAAGCAAAGCGAAGCTACAGCGCAGAATCTTAGACCGTTAGTTCCAACGGATAGAAAAGCAAGCGCAAAGGCTGCGCGAGCCAGATTGCGCGAAAAAGAAAATGCTCAATACGATGCGATGAAAAATGGAGACTTAGCTCATATGCCAAAGTCAGAGCAGCTTCCATGGAGAGTTTATATTAGAGATTATGTAGATGCGCGTTTCAATATTGGCGAATTTTTTGTGCCGTTTGCAATCGTTATTATGCTCTGCATATTCTTAACTCAAAACTTCTTATCCACTAAGTATATTGCTCTATATTTTGCTCTTGCGATTGTTCTTTACGCATATCTTTTTGCTGCAATTATTGACGTTATAATAATGTGGCGCAAGCTTCGTAAAGAGCTTGTTAAGCGATACGGCGAAGTTTCTGTTGGCAAAAGCTCTAGATCTGCTATGTATGCTTGCAGTCGAGCAATACAAATGCGCAGATGGAGACTCCCAAAGCCAAGTACACCAAAGCGCGGTAATTGGCCTAAATAAATCGCTAGTATACTAACAAAGCTATGATTTATAGCATAAGCGTGTTTAGGGTATGATTACTAAGCAATAAAGCAACAAAATACAAAGCAATAAAACGCTAATATTATGTATTAGGGGATAAACGCAAATGGCAAACGATAAACCAAAAGGCATTAAGAAGCCAGGCATGATTTCACAAATTATGCGTATCTACAAGTACACGCATACAGACGATAAGCAGCTTCCACTTTGGCTTGGCTTAGCTTTTGTAGCTCCTGTTGTGCTGTGCATTGTAGCTGGTGTTATTCTTAGATGGTCCATTTTGACTTGGATTATGATGGTAATAACAGCACTTATGCTGGGTCTTTTACTGTTTACTGTTGTTCTCACTAAACGCGCAGATAAGGTTGGCTATGCAAGACTAGAAGGAAAGCCTGGAGCTGCGGCTGGCATTGTATCTGCTATTAACAAAGGCGGATTTACTTTCCCTCAACAACCTGTGTGGGTTGATCCTCGCACAAAAGATGCTATTTGGAGAGGAACTGGTTTTAACGGAATCTTCCTTGTTGGCGAAGGTAACTATGAGCGTTTAAGCCAAGCTATGAATCGCCAAGAGCACGCGATTAAAAGTGTTACAGCAGGATCTAATATTCCTGTTTACCGCATTTGCGTCGGTAATGGTGAAAATCAAGTTAAACTTAGGGATCTAAGAAGTAAGGTTTTAAAAGCTAAAACTTTAATGCCTACAAATCACAAGTTTGCTTTGTTTAAGATGATTCACCCTAATCGTCGCTTCTTCCTCACTAAAACTGAGCTTGCAATTTTGAATGATCGTTTGCGTACGCTACAGGGCAAATCTGGGTTCGGTATTCCAAAAGGAATTGACCCAACTCATGCTCCTCGAGTAAGTCGCAGAGCTTTAAGAGGAAAATAAATCGTAGGTTTTATTTAAATAAAAGGCATAAAAATAAACCAGACGTTCCAATTGGTTCGTCTGGTTTTAATATATTTTAAGCGACTTTATATGACTTTACGCAATTATTATTCGCGCGTTATCTGCGACTCTACCCAATCCACAATGTAAGGAGCACACTCCTCCACTTGATCCATTGCAATCTCAAACTCTTTAGGACCTCCGTACCATGGGTCCGCCAAATCCAAAACAGCTTCGCGACCAACTTGTGGCTTTTCTAAAGACGGATCAAAAGACCTATACATGTGAACAAGACTACGCTTTTGTGGCGGAATAATCCTGAGCAAAGATTGCATATGCGAAGCAGTCATTGGAAGAAAAAGATTCGTCTCTTCTATTTCATCTCGCTCAATCCTATGCGCAAAATGGCTTAACGGCAAAGAATAACCCCTACTTTTAAGCTCTCTTTGCGCACGTCTATCAATCGGATTTCCGTATTCTTCGTCACTTACGCCACATGATTTTACAGCAACAACATCGCTTAATCCTCTAAGCTTAAACTCGTTACGCAAAACAATTTCTGCCATTGGCGATCTGCAAATATTCCCTGTACAAACCGTCATAACAACATACGGATGCTTAGCATCTACGTGAATTTTGTTTAAAGATTCCATACATATCCTTAATCTAGCTTATTTTTTAGCTTTAATTGGCTTATATACCATAAACTTGTATTTTGCGTCGAATTGTTTTGCACCAACTTTTATAGGCGATTCCTGCCAATCACCATCACGTGCAACTTTCCACAATCCATCATCTATAAGTTTCTGAATGTTAGGAGCAAACGTATCAGCTTCTACTCTAGTGTCAATTTGAGTTACATATGCAGCGTCAACAATTTGCGACTCAATCACTTCTCTAAAAATTGCTCCGCCACCAATAATCCAAACTGCGCTACCATCTTTAGGCAAATCTGAAGAATCTACATGCTCAATAGGATTATCTTCAATCCATTTTTTTGCGTAACATATTGCTTCTTCAATGCTTGTAAAACTTTTTGCACCATCTGAATTAAAATCTGGATTCCTAGAAACAACGATATTTTCTCGCCCAGGAAGAGGACGGAACTTTTCTGGCATAGAATCCCAAGTTCCCCTACCCATTATTACTGGGCAAGAAATTGTCATGGCTTTAAAATAGCGCAAATCTGGGGAAAGTCTCCATGGCATACCACCATTTACACCCATTGCGCCTACGCGGCCTTCCAAATCGTATGCTTGCCCCCAAATTAAACGCACAGGAATATCGTTTGCCATAAAACTCCTAGTCAAAAACTCAAACTAATAAGCAACTAATAAATAAGATCACACAGCTACAGGAGCTTTAATCGTAGGATGATGCTTATAATCAACAACCTTAAAATCACTATAGTCGTAGCTAAAAATTGAATCAGCTTTACGAATCTCAAGCTGCGGATACGGGTACGGCTCACGCGAAAGCTGCTCAAGCACTTGCTCTACGTGATTATCGTAAATATGGCAATCGCCACCTGTCCACACGAACTCTCCTGGTTCCAATCTTGCTTGCTGAGCCATCATCATTGTTAAAAGCGAGTAAGAAGCAATGTTGAATGGCACGCCAAGGAACATATCGCAAGAACGCTGGTAAAGCTGGCAAGAAAGCTTGCCGTCAGCAACATAGAACTGGAAAAGCGAGTGACAAGGCGGCAAAGCCATATTCTCTACTTCTGCAGGATTCCAAGCACTGACAATCATTCGACGAGAATCTGGATGATTTTTAATAAGCTCCATAACGTTTGCAATCTGGTCGATTGTTCGATTAGGATTTTCTTGCGTAGGCGCTGGCCAACTACGCCACTGAACGCCGTAAACAGGACCTAAATCGCCATTTTCATCTGCCCACTCATCCCAAATATGCACACCGTTTTCTTGCAACCAGCGCACATTACTAGAACCTTTAAGGAACCAAAGAAGCTCATATGCAAGTCCCTTAAAGAACACTGTTTTTGTGGTTATAAGCGGAAAACTCTTGCTTAAGTCAAATCGAATTTGTTGACCAAAAAGAGATATTGTTCCAGTACCAGTGCGATCCGATTTTAAAGTACCTTCCATAAGTATTTTTCTAACCAAATCCTCATAAGGTGTAGGAATATCGGAAGTAGGTTTCTGTGGTACGCGAGAGCGGATATCCGCAAGTTCTTCTTGAGTTAAAGCCATGAGATTATTTTATCATTAGCTAAATTCAACACCACCAAAAGTAAATATAAGAAATATAAGAACAAGAATCAAACTGAAATCAAAGCATGCTAGTTATAATAGGTTTGTCTTAAAAAATAAAAGTTAAAAACAAATAGACATAAGCACAAACATAATCACAATGTGTTAATGTATAAAAATGCAAAGGAGCAAAAATGACTAGAAGAATATGGGTTGAACGTTTAGAAGACGGGTCTTGGCAAGCACAAAGTGATGATGGTGCAACACTAAAATTTGGTAAAGGAGAAGGACAATTTTCACCTGTGGAACTAATGCAAATAGCTCTAGCTGGTTGCACAGCTTTAAGCAGCCAATACGCTGTTGAACATGCGCTCGGAGAAGGAAAAGGCGCTCGAGTTCTTGTAAATGGAACTTATGATCCAGAAGAAGGAACTTACTTAAGATTCCAAGAGGATGTAACAGTTGATGCTACAAGCGCAAAACCTGCTTTAAACGATGAAAATGCAAAAGAACTAAAAGAACGCATGGAAAGACATATCAACAAGGGTTGCACAGTTAAGCACACTCTTGAACGCGGTGCGCAAGTGCGTGTAACAGTAAATGTAAGACACTAAAAACGCTAAAAATCACAATTTGTGGCGCAATAACTTACACAATGCTACACTTTTAACGTTGTTAGAGCTATTTATGTAACTGGAGGAAACTTTGAAAATCGCGATTTTTACAGAAACATATCCACCATACATAAATGGCGTAGCAACACAATCCTACATGCTTAAAAAAATGTACGAGGAACTTGGACACGAGGTTCTTGTTGTTACGGTTGGATCTGAAAGACAGCGAAAAACTAAGCTTGTAGACGGAGTTGTATACGTTCCAGGAATACTTCTTAAAAAGCTATACAAGTATAGAGTTGCAATTCCGATTGGAAACATGCGCAAAAAATTCCCTATCAACTTTAAACCAGATGTTATTCATATACAAAATGAGTTTGGTATTGGTGAAATAGGTCTAGAAGTTGCTAAAAAAGAACATGTTCCTGTTATTTATACTCTTCATACAGAGTACGATAAGTTCCTGTTTTATATTGGTCTAAAGCATTTTACAGAGTTTTCTAGGAATATTTCAGCAAAATATTTTACGCGATTTTCTAAAAATGCAACAATTATCACTAGTATGTCCGCTAAGGCTCAAGCTTATATTGATCGTCAAAAAGTCGATAAAAAAGTTGTTGTTCTTAGCAATGCAGTTGAATATAAAAAGTTCTTGCCTACACCAGAGCGAATTGCTTTTAGAAAAGAATTCCGTAAAAAATACGGTATTGCTGATTCCACGAAACTCTTCGTTTTTGTTGGAAGAATCGGAGCAGAAAAGAATATCTCTGAGCTTATTGACAACTTTATGTATTGCGATTTTCCACGCGAATTAGCTAGACTCGTTGTTATTGGCGGAGGACCTGATTTAGAAGACTTGCGTAAGAAAGTAGCTAGCAAAGGATTTGAAGATAGAATCTACCTACTTGGCCCTATTGAACACACGCAGATCCCTAAGTATTTGCACGCTATGGACTACTACACTACCGCTTCCCTATCGGAAATGCATTCACTTTCTATGCTTGAAGCCATGGCATCTGGATTATTTGCTCTCGTAAAGCACGATATCCCTAATGAGAATCAGATTATTAGTGGCAAAAATGGTTATCAGTGGGATTCTAAAGAAGACTTTAAGCAAGTGTTTAGTCACGTTCTTAACATGAGTGAAGAAGAGCAAGCACAACTAAAAGCAAATGTTCTCGAATACTCAAAGAACAATGACTTTAAAAAGCAAGCTCAAGAGCTAATTAAAATTTATAAACTTGCTATTGAAATGAACAATAACGAACTTGCTAAAAAACGCGCTGCTCGCGAAAAAAGACGCGCACGATTTTTACTTAAAAACAAGTAAAAATCAAACTTAAACAAATAAAAAGCACATAGTACATGCCTGGGCTAGCTTTGCAACAAAATAGCGTCCAAAACACTGTTTTAGTGCTTTGGACGCTATTTTCTACTACAAGCTACTTCTCTACTACAAACTACTAGTGAAGCGGATCAATAGTTTGCTCGATTTCTTTAGCAGCTTCCACACCAGCTTTTGGAACATCAACTGTATGAACGCCACTTATAGAATCAATAGCACTAGTATCATTACTTACCTTAGACTGCTGTGCTACTTGAGCAGCGCTTAACTCCACATACTTACGTGGAACCACATACACCGGTCTAGAAGAATGCTGCAACAAACCTTGGCTAATAGAACCAAGAAGCAATCCTGTAAAACCACCACGTCCTCGTGAACCCACAACAACCAAATCATTGTTTAAGCTCGCTTGAGTCAAAGCGTTTACAGCAGAACCTGGAACTACAGAACGATGAATCTTTAGATTTGGCAAACGCTGCAAAATAGGCTTTACTCTCTCATCAAGATCTTCCATATAAGATCCCATAACAGCAGTGTCACCTTCTGCACCCTGAACGCTAGGAACAGCAGAAATCACATCTAATTGTGCATTCCAACTATCAGCCAAATCTGCAGCAATCTCAAGAGCTTTTAATCCCCACTTAGACTCGTCGGAGCCAACAGCAATCTTAGAAATCTTATTATTCAAGTGGATTCGCTGACCATCATCATCCGTATATGGAACAACAACGATTGGGCAATAAGCGTAGGCTGGAAGCGAAGAACTTGTTGTGCCAAGCAAACGCTCAGCCAATCCACCTTTACCTCGGTTACCAATAACAATAAGCTGATAGTTCCTAGAAAGCTCTACAAACACAGAAGAAGGATCGCCAGTAACGATTAACGTTGTTGCATCCACACCCTGTTCTAAAGCTACAGCTTTTGCTTTAGAAAGAATCTCCTGTGCATCTTGATGAGCAACATTATCATCGCCAATCGCAGTATAAGTCGCATCAAAAGATACAGCTGCATAACTAGGTAAAGAATATGCACAAACTATTTGAAGCTGTAATCCAGCATGCTTAGCATAATTAGATGCCCACCATACAGCCTTATAGCTCGCATGAGAACCATCAACACCTACAAGAACAGCTTTTTCTTGTGTAATAACACCTTGTGCCATCTAGATCCTCCTAGCATCGCGCGATTTTTTATTTTCTTAAATACTTTAAATACTAGAATAGCGCGTTTAAGGTAGTCGCGTCTATCGCGACACAACAAACCTAAGGATTAATGGCAAAATTAATTAAAAATAGCCTAAAAACGTATCAAAACTACTAACAAAACTAAAAGTGGTATCCATAAAATCATGAATACCACTCAAAATCAAATTGTCAGAAGATTCTACGAATAGAATAAGATCCCGAAAAAACGTATCTAATAGGATCATACTGAGTTCCAGCGTACTGAGAATTAATAACCATTCCATTGCCAACATAAATAGATGCATGAGCACCATTGGCAATTATGTCACCAGGCTGAGCCTGAGCTAAACTCGGAACAGCCGTACCTACAGTGGCCTGAGCTCCAGAAGTTCTAGGTAAAGAAATACCCATATTGGCAAAAACGTACTGCACAAAACCAGAGCAATCCCAGCCAGCAGGACTTGTACCACCAGAACGATAAGGCACTTTACCTAAAAACTGAGCCGCAAAATTAAGCATCGCCGAAACAGACTGATTATCTGGAGGAGCAACAAAGTACGTCATAGGTCCAACGCCATTACGCGCTCCAGAACGACTTGCAGCATCGTCGAAGCCATCAGCAGAATTATTCTGTGCCTGTTGTTGCTGGCGAGCCTGTTCAAGCGCAAGTTCAGCAGCACTTTTAGTCTGCGGAACATCCAAAGACTCAATACTGCCCCAATGAGAATTAGCATCAACATCGGTAGAAGTGGATTCTGTAAACAAATCACGCTTAACATCAGTAATCTTAGGGAAAGAACGTGTAGATGTAACTGCTGATTCTTCAGCAGAAGCGGAAGCACAAGCAAGCGGAATCATAGCAGCAACCAGCGCTGCAGATACAAAACCTGCAAATACAGAAGAAAAAATCTTATCTCGCTTAATCATCACTAGCGATGTTAGCATGTTAATACTACAAACTAAGACCACAAACAAAATTTGCACGCACTATTTACAGCACAACAATGCACGCCTACACGCATAACAGCCAGAATAGACTAGAAAACCGCAAAACGCAGTAACAGATATCAATATTAAAATGTCAAAATATTAAAATGCAAAATAATCTAGTAATGGATAAATTCAAAAGCTGAAGTTTCATTCGGATTTACAACCCTAGAGAAGGTCCTACCATGAAGCTCCGCACTAGACTCAGATGTTTCAATAGAACCATCAGGATTAATTTTTTCAACAACAGCAACATGACCATAAGTACGATTAACGCCAGCCTGACCGCGACCAAACACCATAATATCGCCAACGTGACGAGGCGTACGATCTACCCAATATCCAAGTTTTCGAGCAGTCAAAGCCCACATCCAGCCGTCTCCCATATTAGAACCAACAGGAAGACCAAGCTGATGCCTACGAATATAAACCCACCAAGTGCACTGGCTAAACTCATATGCATTCCCAGAATCACCAGAACTATGATTTGGATTAAATCCAGCAGGCAAAGAATTAACGTCTGAATCCATTAAAATAGCAACCTGCGGATTATTCGCAGAAGACTTAGACATTTCAGAAACTTTAAAATCTGAATTAGAACCTAAATCCCACTTAGACTCATGAGACGATCTAGTAGAGAAAGCGTTTAAATCAGCTTCGAGACCAGCAACAGCACTGTTGAACTTCAAATATTTATCAGCACGATCTAACTTTTCACGCTGACTAGAACGAGAAGCAGCTTGATCATTAGAATCATTGGAAAAACTAATCTCAGAAGCATATTGCTTTGAAGCAAAAGAACCAAAACCATTAGTCTTGCTCAAAGCCATAGACGTCAATGCAGCACCAACTATAGCTACTAAAGACGTAGAAACAATAATACAATTCTTACGTTCTCTAGATTCGCGAGCTAAACGAATCTCGCGACGAGTACGAGGAGCAGAAGACATTTGCAAACTCTGAGCCACAGATTCGCTCAAACCCACAACTGCACCATTATTCGCACAAACCGCTTCGGTAGAACGCTCAGAAGTAGCACTGGAAATATGAGAAGACGAAAAAAGCATAAAAGGCGAAACGAAACGCCCCTTTGCTTTCTTAGCACCATGTGCACCATGTCTCATAAAAAACCACTCCCGAATTGTTAAAGTATCACGTCAAAACGGCACCTACAAAGCTCAAGACTACAACGTGGTACGGATGTGATAAAAATAGTGTCGAAAAAGAAAATAGCAAAATTTAAACGTATATCATAAACGTATATCATCAAAAAAATATAACCAAAAATTGATATTAGACATCACTAGATGTATGGTTAATCATATGAAGCTAGCACCGATTATTAACCCAGATGCACGCAAAGAGGCACCAAAGCCATTGCGCGTAGACCTGTGCAAAGCATTTATGGCTGGAACAGTTTTATGGCTTATAGCATCAATAATCACTGTTGTGCTCGCAATCTTGCACTTTCTACTATGGTTTTTTGCTATAGTTTGCCTTAGCGGATTCGTAATAGGTATTTTGCTTTTAATCTGGGAACACTTTGACCGTTGGGATTATAGAAGACTAGGAAAGTAAAACGCTTAATACGATTAAGCGAACTATTTTGCATCCGATCTTGAAAGCGGAATCGCAAAATTAACCGTAGTACCTTGCCCTGGTCTACTCCACAATGTAATGCTACCGTGATGAGTAAGAGCCACGTGCTTAGCAATAGCAAGACCTAAACCAACACCATCCTGACTGCCGTCATTCTGGTTATCCGAACGATAAAAACGCTCGAAAATGCGAGGCTGATCACGCAACGCAATACCAGAGCCACAATCAACAACACGAATCACTGCAAACTGAGAGTCATCAGACTTTAACGCTGAAATCGCCACACTGCTATTTGCTGAAGAATAGATAATAGCATTCTCAACAAGTTTACGCACGGCAGCGCTGATTTGTGAAAAACTGCCTAGAACACTAAGCGAAGAATCAGACTTAACGCAAAGACGCACATTTCGGCTCAAAGCAAGATCTGAAACCTGATTCTGAACATCTTTTAACACGTTCAAGACGTTCACAGCACTCGCCTTAGACACATCTATAGGCTTCTGAGCACTCATAAGAAGCAGAAGATCTTCCAACATATGTTCCAAGCGTTTAGAAGACCTCTGAGCTTTTAAAGACACTTCCTTAACACGATTAAGAGCAACATTATTATCCTGCAAAAGTTCTATAAGACTAGAGATCATTCGAGTAGAGCTAATAAGTTGTTGAGAAACATTACTTATAAAATCATCTCTAGTCTGCTCAAAACGATGCGCAGCACTCGTATCATTTAAAATAACAACAACCTTGCCTGCTCCAACACTTCCAACAGTAACATTAAGCCAATTAGGTCTAGAAACTGTAGACGCATCAGACGATTTATCAGTTTTATTCGAGGAAAAGTCGCCAGCAACCGTAGCTGATTTTAATAACACAGCACTGTCACCATCAAAATTACCATTAAAATCAGAGTCTTTACCAATAGTTATATACCGCTCAGGAGTAAAAGTAACTAAATCAAAACTCTCAAAACCGCCAGACTCGCGCACACGATTTACAGAATCCAGAACTCGCGGTTGAACAATAGAATCATCAACAACAACACCAAGCGTATAACTATCAGAACTAGCTCGTAAAACATCATTATCAGCATCGATAACAATAGTCGCAGCAGACAGCATGGATAAAATCGCACACGCATCTGAACTTATATCATCTGAATTATTATCAACTGAATCTTCATCATCTTCATCATCACCAAAATTACGTTTACCTAAAATTTTTAAGATCTTCTTAAAGCTACTACGAAAAATCCTACGCAAACCACCTGCTATAGGATTTACAACAGAACTAAAAAACGGTCTAAAAATACTACGAAATATTGGGAAAAGAGAATCAACAACAAACATAACAACAACAATTGCAACACAAAGCGCAATCAAAGCAAACACTACAAATACAACCAATGGCGAAGATGTAGAATCCTGAAACATACTCTTAAAGAATACTACAATGCTCTCACATTTTAATATTCGACTAACATTCTACAAAAACACAACTAAGCATACGCTTATACGTGCTTTGAATAGTCTATACTTGATTAGGGTTTAGTTTAAAACAAAATAATTTTAAAACAAAAAACGTCAATACACGTTGGCAATATACAACTGCAATATAAGTCAACACAGGCACCAAAAAAGAAAGGACACACCATGCGAGTGATTTTCAACGAAGAAATGAAAGCAGTTGCATCAAACATCGAACGCATGGCTGAGCTTGTTGCAAAAGCAATGAACGATGCTGGAAATGCTTTATTAAATGCTGATTTAGAATCTGCACAAACAGTTATAGACAATGATGCTCAACTAGATTCACTAGAAGCTAGCGTTATAGATCAATGCTTAACATTGCTAGCTAGACAAAATCCTGTTGCAACAGACTTGCGAGAAGTAGTGGCAACCATGCGTTTGGCTGCGACTTTTGAACGCATGGGCGATTTAACAAGTCACGTTGCACAAATCACAAGACGCACATGGCCTGATTCCGCAATACCAAGCCAAGCAAAAGAAACAGTTGAGGCGATGGTTAGCTTCCTTCGTGTTCTTTCTGTGCAACTAACTGACATGCTTTCAAAGCGAGATGTTCAAGTAGCCGATGCAATTATTCACGGCGACGATAAGATGGATAAGCTACATGAAGACATTTTTGCTCTTGTAGAAGGCGAAAATTGGAACGGCACTAGAAAACAGTTGATTGACTTAGTGCTTCTAAGCAGATTCATGGAACGCATAGGCGATCATTCAGTTGCTGCAGCAAGACAAGTAGTATTTATTGTTTCAGGATTTGACCCAACTAAAAAACCAGAACCAGATAAAGACACAGTTGTGGCATAAAAATACAGTTTTTGAATAGAAATTCAAAACAAAAGTATGCTTGTAAAACAAAAGTAGGTCTGCAGATTTAGTTGCAGACCTACTTTTTTAATTTAAACTAATCAGAATCTCACTTCTGACCCTGAGCAGCCACAGCGGCAGCACCAGCAGCAGCAGCTTCTGGATCCAAATACTCACCACGAGGCTTGATTGGCTTAAAGTTCTCATCCAACTCGTAAAGCAGAGGAATAGCGGTTGGAATATTCACCTTGGAAATCTCTTCCTCGCTCAAGTTGTCAAGCATCTTAACGATTGCGCGCAAGCTGTTGCCGTGAGCAGCAATCATCACAGTCTTGCCAGACTTAAGCTCTGGAATAATATCGGACTCCCAGTAAGGAGTTACACGAGTCACAACGTTTGCCAAAGCTTCAGTTTCTGGAACCGGATCGCCTGCGTAACGAGGATCATTCGTCTGAGAATACTCATCGTTTGGATCAATCTCAGGAGGTGGAGTTGCGTAAGAACGACGCCAAATCATGAACTTCTCATCGCCATATTCCTGACGAATCTCAGACTTATTCTTACCTTGCAAAGCACCGTAATGACGCTCGTTCAAACGCCAGCTGCGACGAACTGGAATCCACAGGCGGTCGGCTGCATCAAGCGCGTAATTCGCGGTATTGATAGCGCGACGAAGCAAAGAAGTGAACACGATGTCTGGGAGAACGTTCTTCTCTTTAAGAAGCTCGCCACCATGCTTAGCTTCCTCGACACCCTGCTCAGTCAGCGGTACATCAACCCAACCAGTGAACTGATTGGTCTTATTCCATGCGCTCTGACCATGTCGGAGCAATACTAATTTATATGTCATAGTTACCCAGTCTATTCGTTTCGTAAGACTACTTGCATAAAAGTAAACAAACACGAAAAATTTAATAGAAAAGCCGATGAATGTTTAAACGACATCCAACGGCTTTACAATCTACTAAAATCTATCAATTAGCGAAGAGGCTTAACGAGTGGGAACGTAATCGTCTCGCGAATAGTTGCGCCCGTAAGCGCAATCAGCAAGCGATCAATACCCATTCCCATGCCGCCAGCAGGAGGCATACCGACGCCGAGAGCCTCAATAAAGTCCTCGTCAATATCCATTGCCTCAACATCGCCAGCCAAAGCATCCTTAGCTTGAGCAACAAAGCGCTCGCGCTGCACAACAGGATCGTTAAGCTCGGAGTAGCCGGTTGCAAGCTCAAAGCCACGCACATACAAATCCCACTTTTCAACCATTCCTGGCTTAGTACGGTGACCCTTAACAAGTGGGCTGGTTTCCACTGGGAAGTCGCGCACAAACGTTGGCTCATAAAGCTTATCCTCGTAGAAGTGCTCCCACAAGTGCTCAACCAACTTGCCGTGATTCTCCACTTCGTCGCGCTCAACGCCAAGCTTGTCTGCAATCGCACCCAAATGCTCAACAGAAGTTTCCGGCGTAATCTCCTCGCCCAAAGCCTCAGAAAGCGAGCCGTACATGGTAATCTGCTTCCACTCGCCGCCAAAATCGTACTCTTCGCCGTTAAGCAAAGTCACCTTAGTGGAGCCGAAAGCGTCGACAGCAGCCTTTTGAATCAGCTCTTTAGTAAGAGCTCCAATCGTATCGTAAGTGCCATAAGCTTGGTAAGCTTCGAGCATTGTAAACTCTGGAGCGTGAGTTGCGTCTACGCCTTCGTTTCTAAAATCACGGTTGATTTCAAACACGCGGTCAATGCCACCAACCAAGCAGCGCTTCAAGAAAAGCTCTGGCGCAATACGCAAATAAAGATCAATGTCGAAAGCATTCATGTGAGTTGTGAACGGACGAGCAGCAGCACCGCCGTGAACCGTTTGCAACATTGGTGTTTCGACTTCCAAGAAGTCGTGGCTGTCGAAAGTGCGGCGAAGAGAAGCCACGGCATGCGAACGCCTGCGAACCATATCGCGAATCTTCTCGTCCGCAATCATGCCAATATAAGGCTTGCGCGTACGAGTATCGTCGCTTAATTCCTTATGCAAAGCCGGAAGTGGCTGCAAAGCCTTAGCTGCAATTGCCCACTCAGTTGCGAATACGGAAAGCTCGCCAGTTTTAGAAGAAATAACGCGACCGCGAACATACAAATGGTCGCCCAAATCAACCATCTGCTTGAAGCTCTTAATAGATTCTTCGCCAATTTCCTTCTTGGAAACCATCGCCTGAATCGTAGTGCCGTCACCAGCAGCAAGCTTAACGAAGCACAAGCCACCAGCATTACGCAAGAAAAGCACGCGACCTGCAATACCAACCTCGGTATCAGTTTCTTCGCCAGCTTCAAGCTTGCCATCAAAATCAGCACGAACCTTTTCGATAGTATCCGTAACATTAAGATGCACTGGGTATGGCTGCACACCCTCCTTAAGCATCATCGCGCGCTTAGCAACACGCATCTGCACCTGCTCTGGGTGCGCAAGTGGACCAAACTCTTTATTGCTTGGATCAATTGCTTCGTCAAGAGTAGCACCATCATTTACGCGCTTAGCAATAGCCTCATCTTGAGCGAGCAGCATCTCAGCATGCTCAACGGTGTCAATTTCATTGGCGTTATCTGTTACGTCATTTTCTGCGGCGTTTTGTGCGGCAGACATTGCAGTATTCGTGTCAGTCATAAACGCCAATTGTAGCTACTAGGGAATACAGGTAAGCGAGTCGCAAATGCATTTTATTGTGTTACTAGATCGATTGCGCTAATCATTTTTGCAACAAATATACATTTTTATAGAAATATTTATATTTTTCTGTTTTCGAAAGAAAAATACATTTACAGTAAAACTTTTTATTATTTTATTAAGATATACAAAATTATTTACGAAAAGTTACATCATTTTGCAAATATTGCGGAGACCATGCAGCTGCAAAAGAATACAAGTGAATTTTTAATAAAATTTTAAAAGAATTTATTTGACAACGACACACACTGTTAATTTGTAGCAAGTTCACGCTATTATAACCACGTTGTCGGAGTGTTGCATGCGCAATTACAACATGTAGCTGCGTCATGTATTCATAAGATGGATTCACGATGTGCAATCTCTATTGAGTTCGCACAATCGACATCGGGCTGTAGCGCAGTTTGGTAGCGCGCTTCGTTCGGGACGAAGAGGCCGCGGGTTCAAATCCCACCAGCCCGACTTTTGATTTTTTGCACAATCGCGCATATTACAACACTCGTATAAACAAATAATTCGCTATGATTGAGTAGTGAGCAAAACGGAATTTAATCGCAAGAAGCAAGGTGGCTTAAATGTTAAGCGTTTCGCAATTTTATAAAGAATTAGACAATATGTTTGCAAGCCACACAAGCGCGCAAGAAATCGAAAAATACCTGCTAAATGCGCTCAACCAATCGCAAGCAAAAGCAAACCAAGAAGCAACAAACCACGCAGAAGCAAACGCTCAAGCATTGCAACTATCTGTGTTAAACGAGTTGATGGGATTTTATAGGTCTAGAGGAGAACACGCAAAAAACAAGCCAATAATTGATAATGCGCTAGATTTGTCAAAAAAGATGGATTTAGCAGGCAGCGAAGCTGGCACAACCACGCTTATAAACGCTGCTACTAGCCTACGAGCCGCGGGCAGCTATGAGCGCGCAGCAGAAATATATTCTCAAGCTATTAAAGAATCATCGAAAACACTAAAACCAAACGATAGAAAGCTCGCAGCTCTGCACAACAATCTTTCAATGCTTTACAGCGAAACAGGCAACACGAGCGAAGCAATTAATGAACTTAATATTGCGCTTGAAATATTGCAAAAATCGAGTGTCAATCCTTCAACAGACATAGATATAGCAGCAACTCACACCAATATTGCGCTTGCGATTTTGCAAGAGTGCTCGCAGCCTAACGCAAGCACTAACAGCAAATCTGCAACTCTTAACTCTGCTTTTGAACACGCACAAATGAGTTTAAAAATATACAAAAATGGAAATAACCAAAATCAACCGCATTATGCATCTGCTTTAGCTGGATATGCGCAAGTTCAATACGCACGAAAAGAGTATTCCGACGCTGTAAAAGCGTACAGTGAAGCTCTAGATTTAATAGCACAATGTTACGGAAAAGATAGCGAGTCATATGCTATAACGTTGGAGAATCTGCAGCAAGCACAGGATGCAGAAGAAAAATTTACGGCGAAAAGCGCGACGGATACGATTCAATACGATTCGGAAAAATCGCCAGCAACCGCCCAATTGCAGCCAGAGTCAAATAAAACCATAAAATCAATCAAAACTGTAAAAACAGAAGATAATCCAAAAATAAAAAACGGCATGCAACTTGCAAAATCATATTGGCAAACTTATGGAAAACCACTGCTTGAACTTGAACAATTTAAAGACTACAAAAACCGCATAGCTGCAGGATTAGTTGGTCACGGATCGGAATGCTACGGATTTGACGACGAGATTTCGCGCGATCACGATTTTGGCCCAGGATTCTGCATGTGGCTTACAGATGAAGACTATGCGAAAATTGGCGATAATTTGCAAGCAGCTTACGATTCTCTTCCGCAAGAATACGCTGGATTTGGCTCTCGCGAAGAAACTCCACGCGCTAAATCATGCGAAGGAAGCAAGCGAGTTGGAGTATTTAGCATAAGCGAATTTTTTGAAAACATAACGGGATTTTCTACTGCACCAAGTCAAAACGAGCCGCATTTATGGCTTTCGTTAAGCGAGCCAACGCTTGCTGCAGCTACGAACGGCCAAATTTTTGCAGACCCACTTGGAGAATTTAGCAAAGCGCGTCAAAGTTTTAAGCTTATGCCAGACGATGTGCGAATCTCGCTAATCTCTAGAAGGCTTGGCATGATGGCTCAAGCAGGTCAATACAATGTTCAACGAATGCTAGCGCGAAAAGACGGAGCTGCAGCGTGGCTTTCTATAAACGAGTTTGTGAGCGCAACCGCTTCAATCGTATTTTTGCTAAATAACCCAATAAGTGCAGGATATTTGCCATATTATAAGTGGCAATTTGCAGCTTTACGCAAGCTAAGCGCGCGAATGGCGTCTAGGCTTTCTGGCGTAGCAAATCAACTTGAATCGCTTATGCGACTAAGTAGTGCGGCGTGCTTTGGCGGAATCGGATTTGGCGAAGGCACAAAAGGCAGCAGCGAAGCTGAATCTAAAATAAACGAGATTATTCAAAACGTGTGCAACGAAGTAGTGAAAGAGCTTAAATATCAAGGTTTGAGCGATTGCAATGAAACGTTTTTAGAATGGCAACGCCCGTATGTTGAAGCGCATATTAATTCGCGCGCAACGTGCTTAAGGAGCTTATGATGTGCGATTCATTATCAAATCCAAAAACGCAAAATCCAAAAACGCAAAATCTTGCAGAAGAAATTACAAAACTAGAATGGCAGCAATTCCAGCTTACGCAAAACGAAGGCGGACGCGCGAATTGCCAGGAAGATTGGCAAACTTTCCGCATTATGCGCATGAGTCAATTTTTAACTTGGCCTCTGGATTTGCAAGAGTCTTATAAGAAAGATCTTGAGCGCGCTGACAGCAATGGCAGAAATTTGATAACAGAAAAATATGCACGAATGATGGAGTCTACTGCGCCAGAAATTTTTGAGCGCACAATTAAGCCTTATATTAAGCCGATTTTAGAACCCATAAAAAGTGCGCAGGAGCAGATTATTTTAACGCAAGTTAAATGGGCGGATGATTTTCGCGATCGATACACTCATTTAGGTCTTGCGATGCGCGTTCTAAAAACAAGCGAAGATACAGAAGAAAATACATCTTTTGAAACGTATTTACGAGGAGAATTAAGCACGTATTCCGCCGAAACTTTTGCTAAATATAAGGCTTTTATAGAAGATTTAACAGCGAAAAATCTAAATCTAACGCAAATGATTATTACAAATACTGTGCGCATGTATGGCTACGATTCACTCGAAGCAGCCGACAAATGTTGAGTCAACTATAGCGTGAATAGTTTTATTACAGTGTGAATAGTTTTGCAAATGCACACTCAATTCTTTGTGCAGTTTTTAAACTACGCAAATCAGATTCAACAAAAACAGTAGAAGATGCGCTCAAACCATTTTTGCTCAAAAAATCTCTATAAATCATAATATTCGGCTTGCGCAAATGATATTCATAAGATGCGCTAACGCCATTTATCTCGCCAAGTATTGGGCAAGTTGTGCGCGCGCAATCAACCCACTCTTGTGAAGCATTTCCCAGCGCCCAAACGCGCACACCTTTTGCAGTTAAATCGCGAGCAACAGCCGCAAAACGCGCTCGCTCCCCTAAAAATCCGTGTAAAAAATTCTCAAAATACAAGCGATAAAGCCAAGTTACGGCAGGACCATGATGCTCACTAAACGATTCAAGCGCACGCTCAATGCTCCATCCTGATTCACGCAAAGCCTCGTGAAACTCAAAACCCCATTCTGGCTCATAGCTAAACAGCACCTCGCCAATATAATCTGGGTAATACGATTCCAACGTGCGACGCGCATCCCAATCAACAAGAAGATGCAAGTCAAAAACAACATCTGTTATGCCGTTTTCAATAATTTTTTGCGCGCATAAATCGCAATAATCACAACTATTCTTGCAATCATTGCGATTAGGCGAAACATCTTCTGTGCAAATCATTACAAATCCTAAATTATTCAGTTGGCGAAATTCCTCCGGCATAGGACGACATTCCAGCACCAACACCAATTCCAGCACCAAAGCTAGCAGGCAAATTGTTCAAATTATAGCCAAGCGCCTCAAGCTGCGCGCGCCCATCTTCCGTAATATTTTCAACACTCCAACGCGGTTTCCAAGTCCAATCAATACGAAATTCATCAACTAATCCAACAAGCGCACTCGCGCATTCGTCTTCAATCAAATCTGTAAGAGGACAAGCAGGCGTTGTAAGCGTCATCGTAATAATCGCGCGTCCAAGCTCATCAATTTCAATCCCGTAAACTAAACCTAAATCCACTACGTCAATTCCAAGCTCTGGGTCTACAACATCATGCAAAGCATCCTGAATGTCTTCCTCAGTTACGCGACCGATGCTATTCACGTTGATCTGAGATTGAGCTTGATTTTCTGCCATAATATTCCTTATTTTTAGTGTTACACTGCGATTTTATAAAGCCACATAAGATTTTATAAAGCCTCAATAGCCTTTGCAATACCGTCTTTTAAGCCTTCCCATGCAAGCAACGCGCACTTGATTCGCATTGGATATTTAGAAACGCCTTGAAAAACCATTGCATCTTCCAACTCATCTTCGTCTTGCTCGTTTTCTAATCCCGCTCCCCTAGATTCCATAAGCTTGTGGAAAAGCGCAGCCAATCGCAAGGCATCCGCAACAGTTTTTCCCTCAACCAAATCAACCATAATCGAAAGACTCGCTTGCGAAATTGAGCAACCATGGCCATCCCACTTAATACTTTTAACAAACGCATTGCTTGAATTGTCAGCATTTTTAGCTAGTTCCACATGCATCGTAACCTCATCTCCACAAGTTGGGTTAAATTGATGAGATTTTCCTAATGCATAATCTTTATTAGCTTCTACAGCACAATTTTCATGATGATTTGTAATTGTTATATTAGAATCGTTTTTAAACTCATCGGTTGCTGGCGACTTATCCGAAGCCTCCTCAACTTTCTCTTCCTGCTCTTCTGCTTTAGAAAGACTTTCTGTGTTTGAAAAATGTGTTTTTCCGTGCGGATTTCTAGCAGCATCTAAAATCACTTCTTGATACATGCTTTCTAAGCCACTACCGTCGTCAACACTCATATCAAACATATGCTCTCCTTATTTGTTATTAAACAGTATTTTATTTGAATTCTATTTGAATTTTATTTGACAATACTATGCGCCAAAGTATGCGCGAACATGGGAAACAGCTTCCACAAGCGCGCGAGCTTCTTCGATTGTGTTATAAACTCCAACAGATGCACGATTTGAAGCATACAAGCCAAAATGACGATGAATCGGCTGAGCGCAATGATGTCCAACGCGAATCGCAATTCCTTGCGCATCCAGAAACTGTCCAACGTCATGCGGATGCACGCCTTCGACCTCAAAAGAAACCGTTGCAATACGGTTGCTTAAATCAAGCGGCCCAAGCACGCGAACGCCTGGAACATCCTGTAATTTCAACAATTCTGCAGCAAGTTCCTTCTCATGCTCTGCAACTCGGTTCATGCCCAACGCGCGCAGCCAATCCGCTGCAACTCCTGCAGCAACCATTTGTGCAACTGGCTGAGTTCCTGCCTCAAAACGATAAGGTGCATCCATGTATTGCGCCGGCTTGTTAAGCCACGCAAGCTCCACCATTGAACCGCCAAAATTGGCTGGTGGAAGACTGTTCAAAAGATTGCGGCGTCCATACAAGAACCCAACGCCCGTAGGACCATACATTTTATGCGCGCTAAATGCTGCAAAATCAACATCTAGCGCATGAAAATCAACTGGAATATGCGGAACAGACTGGCATGCGTCAAGAACAAAAATTGCACCAACCTCATGCGCACGCTTACAAATCGGCGAAACATCCGTGATTGCGCCAGTAACATTGCTAATATGCGTAACTGCAACTATTTTCGTGCGCTCGTCAACAATCGTGCTCAAATAATCCGCGTCCGCCCGCACTCGACCATCTTCACTTACATCAATCCATCGAAGCTCCGCGCCAGAGCGAATCGCAAGCTCTTGGAATGGCAATAAAACGGAATGATGGTCTGCGCGAGAAACAACAATATTATCTCCCTCATTAATCACAAAATGCTGGCGCAAAGTTAAGTTATCTTCCGCAAAACCAGTGCGATTTAATCTAGCGTTAATCGTAGCGTTTCCAATAGAAGTGGCAAGAAGATTCAGCGCTCCTGTAGCGCCAGGCGTAACAATAATCTCTTCGTTTCCTTCTTCACTACAAGCACCAACGAGTTTTGCAACTTTTGCACGCGCTTCTTCAAAGGCAACTGTCGAAAGCGCCGCCAGCTCGTGCGCCCCCCTATGCACGCCAGCATTAATAGTCTTATAGAATTCGCTCTCTGCATCGATTACAACCTGCGGCTTTTGAGAAGTAGCTGCAGAATCTAAGTAAATCAAGGGTTTTGAATGTACTTTGCGACTTAAAATTGGAAATTGAGATCTCAAATCTTCAAACTTGTGCATTAACACAGTATCTGTCTCAAGATTTTTATGATTAAACATTCAAAATCCCCTTTTAAGCAAATTTATACAACCTATACAATCAAATTTTATAAATCTTATTCATAATTTAAAAGTCGCTCCCCCAAAACAAAGATTGAAGGAACGACTTTCAAAATTTAAATTTTAATAATTAGCGTTTTATGAACGGCTAATATTAATTAGAATCCAAACTCTGCAGCAGCCTGACGAAGAGTTTCCGCAGAACGCTTCAAAGCAGCAAGCTCGCGATCTGAAACTGGAGTGTTCAAGCGAGAGTTTACGCCATTACGGTTCAACAAAGTTGGAACGGACATGCAGACGTCTGAGATTCCATGGAAATCGTCAAGAAGAGAAGATACTGGCAAAATGCGGTTAGTATCGCGAAGAACGGCTTCAACAATATCAACACCAGACATAGCGATAGCGTAGTTTGTAGCGCCCTTACCGTTAATAATCTTGTAAGCAGCGTTCTTAACTTCCTGATGAATCTCTTCACGCTTAGCTTCATCCAATGGCTCATGACCTGGAAGAGCATTCCATTCGCACATTGGAACGCCACCAATAGTTGCAGAAGCCCAAAGAGGAACTTCGGAATCGCCATGCTCGCCAGCAATATAAGCGTGAACATTCTTAACATTCACACCAGTTTGCTGAGCAATAAGGAAGCGCAAACGTGCAGAATCAAGGTTTGTACCAGATCCAAACATTTGATTAGCAGGAAGACCAGAAAGCTTCATAGAAACATGCGTAACAACATCCACAGGATTTGTAATAAGCATGTAGATAGCGTTTGGAGCGACCTTCACAACATTAGGAATAATCGACTTCATAATGTTGATGGTTGCACCTGCAAGCTCCAAGCGAGTCTGACCAGGCTTTTGACGAGCACCAGCAGTAATAACAACCATGTCTGCGTCACGGCAGATTTCAACGTCATCTGAGCCATCAATAGAAACAGCTGGATAGAAGCTAGAACCATGCTGCATATCGAGCACTTCCGCTTCAACACGTTCCTTAGCGATATCCTCAAGCACAATTTCACGAGCAACACCGCGCTGAGCTGCAGCAAACGCAAGCGTGGAACCTACTGCACCAGCACCAATAATCGCAAGCTTAGTTGGCTTAACCTGAGAACTCACCATTAGAAAAACCCCTTTTCCACAAACCGAGTCGACCCTTATAACTTATAAATAGAAAAATACAAGGGCTGCTCTCACATTAAGAGCTATATGTGTATAAACAGCTTTTACTTTAATCACACCACCGGAATTTTGTTTAAAGTGCAATTTGCATAAGTTTTGCAGCCAAAGAATCGCCAACAAAAGCATCTAATTCTACGCCAGAATCCTTATATTCCGCCGATTTTACAATGCCATTTTCCCTAACTCTAGATAGCAAAGATCCAGAATAATCGCTATAAGGCAATGTAACTTTAACATGAACATGTGGTGAAGGTAACAAATTTTCTATACGCGTTCTTAAACGGTCAATATTTGTTCCACTTGCAGCAGACACAATTAAAGAATCAGGATACAACGATTGCAAGCGTAAACGCATTGGTTCTTGCATAACATCCGACTTATTAAAAGCAATAATTTGCGCTATATCTTCCACACCGTCAATTTGAGCTAAAACCTCGTTAACTGCCTCAATTTGAGAAACAGGGTCTGGGTGAGAACCGTCAACTACGTGCAAAATTACATCTGCATTACCAACTTCTTCCAAAGTTGATTTAAACGCTTCTACTAGCTGAGTAGGCAGCCTTCTAACGAAGCCAACAGTGTCTACAAGTGTATAAGCGCGACCATCTTTAGTTAAAGATTTTCGAACAGCAGTATCCAAAGTTGCAAAAAGCGCGTTTTCTACAAGTTCTTTAGATCCTGTAAGTCTGTTTATAATCGAAGATTTTCCAGCATTTGTATACCCTACTACTGCAACAGTTGGAATATCTTGACGACGCCTAGATCCGCGCTTTGTCTCGCGAGTTGGTGCCATTAGTGCAATGTCGTGACGCAATTTTGAAATTCGATTCCTAATTGCGCGCCTATCCATTTCGATTTTTGTTTCTCCAGGGCCTCTAGAGCCTATTCCTGCATCTCCTGCAGCGCGACCACCAGCCTGCCTAGAAAGAGCAGCACCCCAACCTCTAAGTCGCGGAAGCATGTATTGAAGCTGAGCAAGCTCGACTTGTGCCTTTCCTTCCCTACTTGTTGCATGCTGAGCGAAAATGTCTAGAATAACAGCCGTTCTGTCTACAACCTTGACTTTAGTGGCATCTTCCAAAGCTCTTCTTTGGCTTGGTGGAAGATCGTCGTCTACCACAATCGTATCCGCATCATTTTGCGCCACAACCGCTGCAAGTTCACGCGCTTTTCCAGAACCAACATACGTTGCTGCATCTGGTCTGTATCTTTGCTGCAACATGCCGTCGCATACTACTGCACCAGCTGTTTTAGCAAGCGCCGCCAACTCTCTAAGAGACTCTTCTGCTTGGCTTAAAGTTCCGCGAGCGCTAGACCATACGCCTACTAAAACAACGCGTTCTAGTCTTAGTTTTCTGTATTCTACTTCGGTTACGTCTTGTAATTCTCCAAGACCCGCAACTCGTTTTAAGGCGTTTCTTGATTCGCGCTCTTGCCAAGCTTCATCGTTACTTTCTAGGCTTGATCCAGTGTTTGTGGAATCTAGTAGTACTTCGGAATGTCCTGAAAGAACGTCTTTATGCTCATTTTTATGCTCAGGCATATTATTATCACCACTCGCCAAATTGCTGTTTGCTAAAGTATCTACCAAAACTATGCCCTTTGCTATTTTGCTTTAACTACTAACGCTAAATCCCCTGTTAATACACGATTTACAACGTTTGTTTTATTATTGTGAATCTAGAAGACATAATTTTTAACGCAACACTAAAATGGCTATTAACACTTTTAATAAAACTAAAAAGACGAGCAGCATTAATGCTACTAAAACAAACAAAAATACTAAAGAAGCTAAAACTGGCGGCGAACAGTATTTTTCCGCTAATCCAAACTCTTTAGACTTAAGACGAACTTTGCATGTTGATTTGCGCGGTCACGAGGTTAGCGTGCAGGTTTCTAATGGAGTTTTTAGCTCCTCTAAGCTTGATTTAGGCACTGCAGTTCTACTTAAACACGCTCCACAGCCTCCAGAAAATGGGCGATTTTTCGACATCGGTTGCGGCTGGGGTGCTATTAGTTTGGCTTTAGGTTTTGAATCCCCTAATGCGCAAATTTATGCTGTAGATGTTAATGAACGTGCTCTAGATCTTACTGATATTAATGCCAAGAATGCTGGATTAAACAACATTCACACTTATCTTGTAGAAGATGCATTAAAAGAAGATGCGCTAAAAGACATTGATCTTATTTGGTCTAATCCTCCAATCCGCGTTGGAAAAGACGTTTTGCACAATATTTTGATCACCTGGCTTCCTCGCCTAAAAGTTGGTGGAGCTGCTTATTTAGTTGTTCAAAAAAATCTTGGCTCCGATTCCTTAATCACTTGGCTTTCTAAAACTCTTGGGGAAGATTTTAGCGTTGAAAAATACGCAAGCTCTAAGGGATACAGGATTATAGAAGTTTTAAGAAAATAAGATTTAGCAAAATTTAACAGGATTGAATATGAACTTTGACTATCCTAGTGAACTGCCGATTTGTGCTGCACACGACCAGATTATTGAAGCCATTAAAGAGTCGCAGGTTATAATCGTATCTGGTCAAACTGGTTCTGGCAAAACCACTCAAATCCCAAAAATGGCTTTGGAACTTGGCAGAGGTGGTCGCGGAAAGCAAATTGTTCACACACAACCTCGACGACTTGCTGCGCGCACAGTTGCCGAACGAATCGCAAGCGAAATGGGTGTTAAGCTTGGCGAAGAAATCGGCTATCAGGTACGTTTTAACGACGAAAGCTCATCTAAAACAAAGCTTCGGATAGTTACGGATGGTATTCTACTCGCTCAAATTCAACGCGATCCACTTCTTACGCGCTATGACACTATTATCATTGATGAAGCTCACGAGCGTAGCCTAAATATTGATTTTTTGCTTGGATATTTAACAACTCTTTTGCCAAAGCGCAAAGACTTAAAACTTATTATCACTTCTGCAACAATAGATTCTGCAAAATTTAAAGACCATTTTGAGCAAGCGCTGCACATTAAGGTGCCTGTTATAGAGGTTTCGGGTCGAACATACCCCGTGCGCGTACTTTACGAGCCGCTTGGAAGCGCGCCTTCACTTATGAGGCACGTTCCAGGTTTTGCCGATATTGCTATGGATGATGAAAGCGTTGCGCAAAGCCAAAGTCTTTCGGAAAGCGGCGATATTTGCGACGAAGACATTGCTTCTGCTGTAACTCGCGCATGCGCGCAACTTGTGATTCATTCAAACCACACTCAAGGCGCGCGCGATATTATGGTTTTTGCTTCTGGCGAGCGCGATATTCGAGAATTTGAAGCATCGTTGCGTTCTTATTTCGGTGCGCGTGCAAGCGACATGAATCGTAGTGACGCCATTGAGATTGTTCCACTTTTTGCACGTCTTTCTTCTAAAGACCAGCATCGCGTTTTTGAACACCACACGCATCAGCGCATTGTAATCGCCACTAATGTTGCAGAAACTTCTCTTACAGTGCCTTCGATTCGCTACGTTGTAGACCCTGGTTTTGCTAGAATTTCTAGATATTCTAAGTCTGCTAAAGTTCAGCGTCTTCCTATAGAACCTATTTCTCAAGCAAGTGCAGATCAGCGCTCTGGTCGTTGTGGGCGAATTGCAGATGGCATTGCTATTCGCTTGTATTCTAGGGAAGATTACGAAACTCGCCCGCGCTTTACCGACCCCGAGATTTTACGCACTTCACTCGGCGCTGTTGTTTTACACATGCTCTCTGTTGGTGTTGCTAAAACTGGCGAAGATATAACGAATTTTGGATTCATTGATCCTCCAGATATTAAGGCTGTAAGCGACGGCTTTAACGAGCTTAGTGAACTTGGTGCAATAAGCAGAAAATCAGGCTTCATCACTTTAACTCATATTGGACGCGAGCTTTCTAAACTACCGATTGACATTCGTTTAGGACGCATGATTATTGAAGCTGCGCGTAAAACCACTCCTAATACTCTTGCTGCTGTGCTGGTAATTGTGGCGTTTTTGAGTTTGCAAGATCCGCGCGAACGTCCGGAAGATAAACGCGATGAAGCAGATAGATTACACAATCGTTATGCAGACGAGTTAAGTGACTTTTTAACGGCATTGAATATTTGGGATCGCATATTCCAAGCGGATGGCGAAATAAGCAATAACGCGCTAAGGCGACTTTGCAAAGAGGAATTTTTCCACTTTTTACGCCTAAAACAGTGGAAAGATTTAGTTAATCAGCTTAAAGATTTATGCAAAGAACTTCATTATAATGTTGGCGAAGCATTACCACTTAAACGCGCACCTTTGCAAATCCGCCAATTACCAAATAATCAGCAAGCTGCTCACAGTCTTTGCTGCACTTGGGATTACCAAGGAATCCACGCTTCTATGCTTTCTGGCTTGCTTTCTATGATTGGCATGCAAGTTATTCGCGAGCCTAAGGCTTCGGATTTTGCAGGTCTTCGCGGAACAGCCAAAATTCGCGCTATTAAGCGCGCTCAAAAAATGGCAAAAAACGATTATCAGGGTGCTAGAAGCACAAGGTTTGCAATCTTTCCAGCTTCATCTGTTTCTAAAACAACTCCTTCTTGGATTATGTGTACGGAATTAGTTGAAACTTCTAGACTTTGGGCAAGGTATTGCGCGCAAATCGACCCTGCTTGGGCAGAGTCTTTAGCTAAGAATCTTACTCGCGTAACATATTCAGATGCTCATTGGAGCGCAAGCAAAGGTGCAGCAATCGCCCAATCGAAGGTGCTTTTGTACGGCTTGCCTATTGTGCAAAATCGCACTGTTCAATGGTCTAAAATCAACCCTTACGAATCTCGAATGTTAATGATTCGTCAAGGCTTAGTCGAAGGAAATGTTCAGCAGCGTTTTCCATTCAACGATTTTATCTCCTCAAATATTAACGTTTTGAACGATGCCGATAATCAAACAAATCGCACTAGGCAGGCAAGTGAAACTGTAAACGACGAGGATTTGTTTACTTTTTACGATAATAAACTTCCTCAAGAAGCTACTACTATTGCAGATTTAGCTAAATGGTGGAAAAATTACAGGCTCCAAGACCCGCATTTTCTTGATTTTAACCCAGATTGTGTTGAGCGCTTGCAATACACAAATGACACTGATTTGGCAGATTACCCAGATACTTGGCATACGATTGGAACAGACGGTCAGAAAATCAACTTGCGTTTAAGCTACATTTATGATCCGCATGATCCTTTAGATGGTGTAACTGTGCACGTTCCACTTCATGCGCTTTTGCGACTTAAACCTCAAGAGTTTACTTGGAATGTGCCAGGCTTATTAGACGAGCTTATTATTGGCATGATTAAGTCTCTTCCTAAGACTTTGCGAGTACAATTCGTTCCAGCTCCAGATACTGCTCGTAAAATCCGTGAGTGGATAGATGACAATTATGACTATCTTCCAGGAATAAACGAAAATCCACAAGAAGATTTTATTTGGCAAGATTTTAGCGAAGTCTTTACTAAAGCTGCGATTAGTGTTGTTGGAGCACAAATCCACCCAGAAGTTTTAAGCGATGAACAGTTGCAACGGCTATCTCCTTATTTGCGCATAACTTTTAGCGTTGAGCAAAAGAAAGCTAATCAAAATAAATCAAACAATTCACATAATCAGAACAACAGGCGTATTAAGCCTACTGTTTTAGGAACAGATAAATCGCTGATAAGTCTTCAGCATCGCTTTGCAAAATCAGCTCAAGAGTGTGCATTAAATGTTGTTAACAGCAAGGCGATTAAAGCTGCACAAGCTGGAAATGTTGTTGAGAGAGCAGATTTGTTACACAAGTCTGGTGCAACTAATCTTTCTAGATCTCAAATGGTTTGGCAGGGCGCGCTCAATATGCTTATTTTAGATGATAAACGTATTACATCTAGATGGCTCGGAAGTGAGGCTCTGATACTTGCTTCTGCACCTTATAAGTCTTCTAAAGATTTGGCCCAAGATTTGCAAATGGCAGCTATTAAGCGACTTATACCAGATACACAAAAAATTACTAACGATGTTGAGCTTAAGGAAGTTGTTGGAAATATTGCCGAAGTATACGAAGATACAGTTTATGGTATTGCGCACGATGTGATTGCTATTTTGAAGCGTTTTGCTAAAGTTAGCACTGCTGTTGGCGGCAAAGCCGACTTGCCGATGCTTAGCGTTCTTCAATCGATTAGAGAACACGCAGCCTCACTTGTTTTTCCTGGATTTATTGCAAAAGCAGATTCTAGCGCACTTAGTTCAATAGAACGCTACTTGCATGCTGATTTAATTAGACTTGATAAAGCTAAAACAAATAAGGATAGAGATGTACGATGGGCTTGGCAAGCAGATGAAGCTCATAAGCTTGTGCTAGAAGCTCAAAATAGAGCAGAAAGCTTGCCTGCTGGACCTAATAGAGATGAGGCTCAAGAAAAAGCTCAAAAACTAAAGTGGATGTGCGAAGAATTCTATGTTTCTCTTTGGGCACAAGAACTTGGAACAGCATACCCGATTAGTATTCAGCGTATGAAAAAACTATGTTAGCGTAAAAATGCGCGGCATAAGACTACAAAAAGTGGCCACTATCCACGCAGCCAAAGATGACTGCAAGATAGTGACCACTAATATATTGGGTAAAGATTAATTACTCTTTAACCATAACGCTACGAACTATGTAAACCACCAAACCTATGAAGGCTACAATAGCGCCCATCATAAGCAAGTTTGAGTATCCTGCAGCTAATCCTTGAATATTCGCAAAGGAGAATCCTTTGAACAGATTTCCAGCAAAGAATCCGCTGAAAATAGAAATACCAATAGAAGCTGTAACGTTCATAACCAAATCGTTCATACCGCAGCCACGACCAGACTCTTCAACAGGCAATGCGCTAAGAACAGTAGAAACGATTGGCGAATACATAAGTCCGCACCCAGCGTAGTAAACGCATGCGCACAGTGTTAATGTAAGGAACCCAGAATTGATGAATACAGCAGCACCAACCCATCCAAGAATCATAAGAACAGCAGCTGTAATAATACCAGCTTTACGTCCAATGAAACCGATGATTGTTCCAGAACAAGTGCCAAACACTGCTGCTACGACGAATGCCCATACAAGGTAAGAAGAAACCTGAGAAGTATCCATCTTGTATAAAGCACCGCCAATTACATTGTAAATTGGAGGCATGCAATAGTTAGTAAAGTAGAAGATGAATATCAAAACAATGCCCGAAAGCCAACGCTTATTCTTAAAGAATGCAGGAGTCACAAACGGGTTCTTTGCCTTCATAATGTATCCAGCGAACACAACAAACAGGACGATGGATCCAAGTAACAATCCCCAAACTTTGTAAGAGAAGAACAAAGTCAACAATGTCACAGCAATACCGAATATGGTAAAGCCGAGTTTATCAATCTTTCCACCAATACCATTCTTAGTCGGTAAGCATTTAACGAGTACTGGCAAGAACAGAATGGTTATCGCAGGAATAAGGAACAAATATTGCCAAGCAATAGAGCTAAGAGCACCAGCAGCAAATACGCCGATAGAAGCAGAAAGCTGATATGCGGCAGTAAAGAGTCCAAAGAAAATAACTTTCAAATCATTGCGCAAATACTTAGTTGCAATAACAAGGAAGGAAGAACCTGCTACCTGTTCACCAGCAGTTTGCATAATGCGAGCAATAATAACAGTCCACAAATTTGGAGTAAAGAAGAAGTTTGCAATAAAACCAAACAAGGAACCAACGAACAGTGTTACAAGACCGATTGTTATAAGTCTGCGAAGAGAAACAAAGTCACCTAGAGAACCGTATATAAAGCACACGATACCTAGAACAATAATTGGCAAGCTTGTAATAAGCGAAGCTTGATCAGGGGCACCAACAGCCTTGCCAATCTGGTCGAATACAAGATTAAATCCCTGCAAACATAATGTTCCAAGAATAAAGGTTATAAGCAACAAAATCAGCGAGTAAATCGCCACTTTGTCGCGGGTTTTTGGATCCTCGTATGGATCTACCGCAGTAGATTTTGCAATTTCAGTCATAATAATCCGATCAATAAATATTTTTAATTTTTACATTTACGCATAAAGCATGTTGTGCAACAAGAAGCGTAGAAGGTCGCAAAATGTTGCGCAACACAAACAATATGATCTCAGCCAGCGATTTTTGCCAAACCAGAAATACGCGTCATAAACTCGTTCAAGAATCGTGGAACGTCTACGCCAACAGCAACTTGCATTGTCTTAACAGGGTCATTCAAGCGCGTAACATCACCGATGGTACGACCGCGAGTTGGACCTTCCACATCAACCTGCATGTTAATTGGAAGCGTTGTAACAAGCGTTGGATCAACTGCAACAGCAACAGCCAAAGGATCATGCAAACCACATCCACCAAGGTGCGGAGCAGTGGTTTCATAAGCTTTGATGTAAAAATCAGTCATATCTGCAAGGAACTTGCCAGCCTTGGTGTTAAGATCACGCCATTGCTTTGTCTCCTTGTAAGTAAGCAAAGTCTGTAAGGTAACATCCAAACCAATCATTGTCACTGGAGCACCAGAACGGAATAGAATATCTGCAGCATCTGGATCTTGGGAAATATTCGCCTCAGTCCAAGCGTTTACGTTTCCATGAATGGTGAGCGCTCCACCCATCAAAACAATCTTTCCGATTTCGTCTTTGATTTCTGGAGCTTTCTTCAATGCAGCAGCAATATTGGTCATTGGACCGGTTGGAACATACACTAAGTCCTTGCCATATTTCTTTACGGAATCAATAATGAAATCAACAGCGGATTCATCTTCTGCTTTGCGAGGAGAATCTGGAATTTCAACATCGCCAATTCCATTGTCACCATGAATAAAAGCAGATATTGGAAGCACTTCAAACGAATCTTTTGTGCTTGCGTGTGAAAGACCTTTATAAACTTTTACTTCTGGATGCCCAAGTAAATCTGTGATTGCAAGCGCGTTACGAACACCTTGCTCCATTAAAACATTACCGTATGTGCCAGTTATGCCAATAAGCTCCATTTCGGGGCTTCCAAGAGCATAAGATATAGCGAGAGTATCGTCAACACCAGTATCAAGATCAAGAATCAGCTTCTTCACTTGAGTTACCTTCCTTCTTATATTTAGGCATGGCTTACAGTCGTTGTAAATCATGGGTGTAATTGAATATCTAACTTGATATTTAAGTATCACCAATTTAAAAATTTTATTATTATAATCTCGAAAAGCAATGGCATATTTAAATAGAAGCAAGAAGACATAATGTTGCTTTAATTGTTAATATTCACGAATTTTGTTATAAAATGTTATAATTTTCAACAAACGTTAATATATATAAACATATGTTTAGATTATAGCTGTGAGCTCAGCCATAAATTAAACATATGAATACAAAAAATTAAAACGCGTGTCAACAATCACAAATAATAACATTTGAAAAATATCCAAAAATATCCAAAAATTTAGATTTGACACGCGCGAAAGCAATACAAAAGAAAACTAAAGTCTAGGCAAATACTTCTGCAATTCAAAAGGAGTGACCTGACGACGATACTCTTCCCATTCCTGATGCTTATTACGCAAGAAATACTCAAAAGCATGCTCACCAAGTACGCTAGCCACAAAATCAGACTTCTCCATAATCTTCAAAGCCTCATCCAAAGACTCAGGAAGTGGCTGAATACCCATAGCCTGACGTTCAGCATCCGTAAGCTCCCAAACGTCATCGCTCGTAGGCTCACATAAAATCATCTGCTTTTCAATACCATCTAAACCAGCAGCCAACAAAACAGAGTATGCAAGATACGGATTCGCCACAGGATCCAAAGCACGAAACTCCATACGGCAAGAATTACCTTTGCCTGGCTTATATTGAGGCACACGCAAAAGCGCAGAACGGTTACTATGACCCCAGCAAACATAGCTAGGCGCTTCCGCTCCACCCCACAAGCGCTTATAAGAGTTCACATACTGATCGGTAACAGCGCAAATTTCCGCAGCATGATGCAAAATACCAGCCGCAAATTGGCGCGCAATAAGCGACATATTAAACTCTTGCCCAGCCTCGTAGAAAGCGTTGGAATCTCCTTCAAACAAGCTTAAATGCGTGTGCATACCAGAACCAGGCTGATCCGTTAAAGGCTTAGGCATAAAGCTCGCATACATTCCGCGCTCAAGAGAAATCTCCTTAACAACAGTGCGGAAAGTCATAATGTTATCTGCAGTAGTAAGAGCGTCTGCATATCTTAAGTCAATCTCGTTTTGACCAGGACCGCCTTCGTGGTGAGAATACTCAACAGAAATACCCATCTGTTCAAGCATGCTCACAGCACTACGACGAAAGTCCATTGCCGAACTTCTTGGAACATGGTCAAAATACCCACCTTCATCAATAGGAACAGGTGCTTTAGACCAATCGTCTTGCGTTTCAAATAAGTAAAACTCAATTTCTGGATGAACGTAAAAAGTAAAGCCTTTTTCTTTAGCTTTTACGAGCGCAGTCTTAAGAACATGACGAGGGTCTCCAAGAGACGGCTCCCCGTCTGGTGTTAAAACGTCACAAAACATGCGTGCCGTACCCTCTGGGCCGCCATGCCATGGCAAAAGTTGGAAAGTCGAAGGATCTGGCTTAACAATCATGTCGTCTTCTAAAACGCGAGTCATGCCTTCAATCGCAGACCCATCAAAGCCAATACCCTCTTCAAACGCAGCTTCAAGCTCTGCTGGAGCAATAGCAACCGATTTAAGAGTTCCAAGAACATCCGTGAACCATAGTCTAATAAAACGGACATCACGCTCTTCAACCGTACGCAAAGCGAACTCTTGTTGTCTATCCATATCTACAGTCCAATCAGTATTCAAGTCTTATATTTTTCAACATGTTTTTAGAGCAAAACGCAATGACTATATTATCTCTTATATTTAGTTTTTATTTAGAAATATAGCAATGAATTTACTTACTTTTAATTTAGCGTATTTGCAAGATTAGGCTCACATTTTTTTGCCATATTTATAAAAAATCTCTTTAGCTTGCTCATCACTTAAATCATCCGTATAAGTAACCTCAATCCCAGACTCTTTAAGATCTTCAACTGTCGCATAACAAATCATAAGATCTTCCACACATCTAGCAGACATGGTAAGAACCATGGGAGGAATAGCATCCTGTACTTCTTTTTTATATTCGTAGACTTTTGCATCAATTTTATTAGCTCGATTCACCATTAAAATCGCTGGAATACCGCGAAAATACTCTGTGAATCGTTT
The DNA here is from genome assembly GCF_049244015.1 of Gardnerella sp. KA01002. Classification (NCBI taxonomy): domain Bacteria; kingdom Bacillati; phylum Actinomycetota; class Actinomycetes; order Bifidobacteriales; family Bifidobacteriaceae; genus Gardnerella; species Gardnerella sp. KA01002. The sequence goes on along the minus strand of NZ_CP058365.1, from coordinate 437,992 downwards.
AACAGATTTTTCTGGATTATCCTCGTCTAAATCGCATAAAACGGCGACTCCACCGTTCTCGTCACTAAAACATTTAGCTCTAATACCAGCCATTTTACAAAAAGCAGCAAGAAGCTCCCCTGGTTCCATAACAGTTAGAAACAGAGCACACTTGGCTTTTTTACCCAGCAAACCTTCCAAATCTTCTTCAAAGTTTGCTTGCTCAATTTTGTTTACAACATCATCGACAGAATCATGTTTTTGTTCATCGCTAAATTCTTTTTCAAATCCAAGTAACGCATCTTCAAGCTCTTTATCAGTAAAAGATGTGCGAACTTCCTTCGACTCTTTGGAATTAGAAGAATTATTGGAATTTTTCCCATTATTCGCAAAGTTTTTGTCACTACTATCTTCACTCAAACCTTCATGATCTGCACACATTTTGTACCCCTAACTTATTAAACAGCTAGTTAACGCCACTTAAAAATACTTTAAGCATAATCTACGCGCTTGGCAAACAATTAGGACCAAACAATATTTTGATCTCTGCAAAAAGTGACGTATCTCGCTTAACTCTAAATCTATCTCCAAACGATAACACTTTTGCGCATCCTCTAGAATCAATCAAAGCAAGATTCATTTCGCAACATCCAGGATGCCTTGTAACAATATTTTCAAGCTCTTTTATACGTGACTTTTCTAATGCTTGCAAAGGAAGAACAATTGTAACAGGCTGAGCATCTTCCGCCTCTAAGCTTGGAACTTCAAACTCAGTTGCTCTTAAAGACACTGTTTCGTCTCGAACCTCTACCTGTCCCCTAATTCTCACAACTTGATCAATCGCAAGTTCTGCAGCAGATGACTCATAGACCTTACCAAAGAACATGCATTGTATTGAACTTTCCATGTCTTCAATAGTTACAATCGCCCAAGCATTACCTTTTTTAGATACTCGCCTGTCTACGCTAGTCACAAGGCCTGCAAGAGTTACCTGCTGATTTTCGCCCATAGTTTTAGCGCGATTTAAAAGCTGAGCAATCGACATTTCCCTAAGACCAGCCAACACAGCAGAAAGACCACTCAAAGGATGATCCGAAACGTAAAGCCCAAGCATTTCTCGCTCAAAGTTTAGCTTCGTTTTTTTATCCCATTCTTCAACATCTGGAATGTTGATTTGAGCATCTCCAAGATCACTATCGGAATCATCAAGATCAGCAAAAAGATCAAACTGACCACCTGCCTGTCTGCGCTTAATAGAAATAACAGAGTCAATTAGTGGTTCACAAATTTCAAAAATAGCTCTTCTACAAGGATTAATTGAATCGAAAGCACCAGATTTAATAAGAGATTCAACAAGTCTACGATTCAAAGCGGCAAAAGATACACGGTTTACAAAATCCTTAAAATCAATAAACTTTCCGCGCTCGCTTTCCCTTTCGCTAATAATATCGTTAACGGCTTTATCACCAACATTCCTAACAGCTCCAAGTCCAAAACGAACTACATCTCCAACTGCAGAATATTCAAGAACAGACTCGTTAATATCTGGCTGCAAAACACGAATACCCATGCGTCTAGCTTCACCCAAATAGAGCGCTGTCTTATCCTTATTCGTGCGCTCGTTTTGAAGCAATGCAGCCATAAACTCCACAGGATAATGCGTTTTCAAATACGCAGTCCAATAAGAAATCAAACCGTATGCGGCTGAATGAGCCTTGTTAAACGCGTAACCAGAAAAAGGAACCAGAACATCCCAAACAGCTTGTGCAGCTTCTTCTGAATAACCATGTTCTTTCATGCCTTTAAAGAACGGGATTTTTTCTTTAGCCAACACTTCTGGCTTCTTTTTACCCATTGCTCGACGCAAAACATCTGCTTTACCAAGGCTATATCCAGCTAAAATACGCGCAGCTGACTGCACCTGCTCCTGGTAAACAATCAAACCATATGTTTCGCCAAGAACATCTTTTAGCGGCTCAGCAACTTCAGGATGGATAGGTGTGATCTCTTGTAAACCATTCTTACGCTTGGCGTAGTTAGTGTGAGAATCCATATCCATAGGGCCTGGTCTATAAAGTGCAATCAAAGCCGATATATCGTTAAAGTTATCTGGCTTAAGTGTGCGCAGAAGGGCACGCATACCGTCGGAATCAAGCTGGAAGACTCCTAAAGTGTCTCCCCTAGCAAGAAGCTGATATGTTTCCTTATCGTCAAGCGGAATTTTAGTGTAATCAATAGGCTCTTTACCATTATGCTCAACATTTTTAAGCGTATCCCTAATAACTGTTAAGTTGGAAAGACCCAAAAAGTCCATTTTCACTAAGCCCAACGTTTCGCAAGTATGATACTCGAACGTTGTTGTTATTGTTCCATCAGTACGCTCCAAAAGAGGCGAAGTATCAGTAATCGGCTCCGAGCCCATGATTGTTGCGCAAGCATGAACACCAGTTTGGCGAATCAAACCTTCAATACCTTTTGCTTCTTCAGTAATTCGCTTCGTATCTGGATCAGTGTCATACATTTCACGAAACTCGCGCGCCTCCGCGTATCTCTTTGATTTTTCATCAAAAATATCGTGGAAACTCATATCTTTTCCGTTTTTTGGAGGAGGCAGAATTTTTGTAATTTTTTCTCCAACGGAAAACTCGTAGCCCATTATTCGAGCTGAATCCTTCAATGCTTGCTTTGTTTTAATCGTTCCATAAATCACGCATTGAGCTACTTTATCTCTTCCATATTTTTCACCGACGTATTCCAAAACTTTGGCTCTACCATCTGGGTCAAAGTCAACATCAATATCTGGTAAAGATACTCGCTCTGGGTTTAGGAATCGTTCAAAAATCAGACCATGCTTCATTGGGTCAAGCTCAGTAATTCCCATAGCATACGCAACCATTGCGCCTGCTGCAGAACCACGTCCAGGACCAACCATAACACCATGTGCTTTTGCCCAATTTATGTAGTCCGCAACAACTAGGAAGTATCCGCAGAACTGCATTTGACATATAACACCACACTCGTAGTCTGCTTGTTTTAAGACTTCCATAGGAACATTGTTGTTATATCTACGCTCTAATCCTTCTTCAACTTTTTTAAGGAATAGCGAAGTCTCATCCCAACCTTCAGGGCAATCAAATTGCGGCATAAAAGCGCCATCTTCACCATCGTCGAACATAACGTTACAACGACGGGCAATTTCTAGCGTATTGTCACAAGCCTCTGGAAACTCTTTAAACAATTCACGCATCTGCTCGGCAGATTTTAAATAGTATCCAGAGCCATCAAACTTAAAACGGTCTGGATCATCCAAGCGCGATCCTGAATTAATGCATAGCATTGCATCTTGCGCTTCGCGATCTTCTTCGTGCACGTAATGCAAATCGTTTGTAGCAAGAAGAGGCGCATTAAGACGCTTAGCAATCTCAAGCAAATCTTTAGTAACGCGCGTTTCGATAGAAAGCCCATGATTCATTAATTCTATAAAGAAATTATCGCGCCCAAAAATATCCTGAAACTCGCCTGCAGCGCGTAAAGCCTCATCAAATTGACCTAAACGAAGACGCGTTTGGATAATACCAGATGGGCATCCAGAAGACGCTATAACCCCTTTAGAATACCTTGATAACACATCTTTATCCATTCGAGGGTATCGCATTACGCGACCTTCTAAATTAGCTATAGAAGACGCTTTGAGTAGATTTGTTAAGCCTTCATCATTTTCAGCCCACATTGTCATGTGCGTAATCAAACCGCCGCCAGAAACATCGTCGCTTCTTTGCGCTTCAGTTCCCCAATGCACTCTGCTCTTGTCTTGTCTGGCTGTTTCAGGGGTCACATAAGCTTCGATTCCAATAATCGGCTTAATTCCAGCTTTTACAGCAGTACTCCACATTTCGTATGCACCATGCATATTTCCGTGATCTGTAATAGCCACAGCTGGCATACCTAATTCTTTTGCACGTGCAACTAGGTCTGGTATCTTCGAAGCACCATCCAAAAGCGAATAATGCGTGTGATTATGTAAGTGTACGAAGTTTGTTTCCAACCTAGCCATAGTGGCTATTCTATAGATGCAATATGACCTGTTTTACTAAATAACTCTACTTTTACAATTCTTGTATGGCGTGTAAAGCGTGTTGCAAATCTAACGGATACTTCGATTCAACTTTAATAAGTTCTCCCGTTCGAGGATGCTTAAATTTTAGACTCATTGCATGAAGCCACTGTCTAGAAAGCCCTAATTTTTCACTTAATTGAGGATTTGCGCCATACATAGGATCGCCCACTACCGGATGTCCTATTGACGAAAAATGCACACGAATTTGGTGTGTTCTGCCAGTTTCCAGATTGACTTTCACTAAAGTCGCTCCCTTAAAACGCTCTATAACATCCCAATGCGTAATTGCAGGCTTACCTGATTTAGTTATTGTAAAACGAAAATCTGAAACTTTTGCTCGCCCAATTGGTGCATCAATTGTAGCTTTATTTTGTTTAAGATTTCCTTGGACTAAAGCGTGATATATTTTCTTCACACTATGATTTGCGAACTGTTTTTTCATTTCTTCATACGCAAAATCTGTTTTGCAAACCAGCATTAATCCGCTTGTTCCAACGTCTAATCGGCTTACGATTCCTTTTCGTAATTCATCGCACACGGTTGTTTTTATTTCAACACCGCTTGCTTCTAGACATTCTGGCACTGTTGGACCATCCCAGCCTTTTGCTGAATGCGCTGCAACCCCAACAGGCTTATCTACTACAACAATATCTTCATCGTTATAAACTATTGGAATATCGCATATAGTGGATTTGCTAGTTGATTTTTCTTTTTGATCCTCAACTTCCTCTTGATTTATAACAATCACATCCCCATCTTGTAAAGTGGAGGATTTTTGTGATTTTCTATCTAAGATTTTTGCTTTGCCACTATCGATTAGCGATATTGCGTTTGCACGCGATACTCCCATAAGTTTCGACAAACATACGTCGAACCTGCATCCAGCAAATTGACTCGTAACTATAAAACGAATATCACTCATCAGCGCGCTCTATAAGAGGAATCCCAATCAAAATAAGGCATATAACTGCAATTCCTGCAAACATAAGCTCAATATCTGCAACATTCCCAACGGACCATCCGTAGTTTATAAAATCTACGACTTTTCCGTTCAAAAAGCCTTGAGCATATTGCGCTCTATCAATAAGATTTCCAAAAGCTCCAGCAAAAGCTAAAGCAAGCGCAATAGTCCAATATAAAGATTTTGTGTGCTTAACAACCGCAATCATAGCAGCGCATGCAACGCAAGCTAACACGCTAATAACCCAAGTAAAAGAAGAGCCTAAGCCAAAAGATGCTCCAGGATTCCTAACAAGAGTAAAAGAGAGCAAATGTGGAAGAATATCAATGCTTTTTCCTCCACTAAGCGCTGCTAATGCCCAAACTTTGGTTATGCGGTCTAAAACCACTCCAATAAAAGCAATCAGTGCAAAAACGGCTGCGCGATTACGCAGCCGTTCTACACGCATATCACAATGCGTCAATGTATTTTTCCAATCTAACTGGATTTAGTATAACTACTTTTGATCCTGTTGATCCTGATTTTCCATAGAACTGTAAGTGTTCTCATCGGAAACTTGAGCAACAAGCTGACCAAGGAAGTCAGTCAAGCGAGTACGATACTCAGTTTCAAACTGCTTGAGGCTTTGAATGTTTCCTTCAATAACCTTAGTCTGCTTTTCAAGATTCTCACGCACCTGGCGAGCGTAAGCATCTGCAGCAGTACGAGTAGTGGAATCATAATCCGCAGCTCTATGCTGAACTTCAGACTCATATTGATCAGCCTGATCGTGAGTTTGCTTAGAATAATCATCAGCAGCCTGACGAACCTTACCAGAATAAGCATCTGCCTCGTTGTGAGCGCGAGCAGCATAAGCGTCTGCATCGCTACGAGTACGAACAGAGTAATCATCCGCATCTCCACGAGTCTGCTTATTGTATTCATCAGCCTCGCTACGAGTACGATTAGAATAATCGTCTGCCTTAGTAACGATCTCGTTATATCGAGCTTGGCTTTCTTCTACTATCTGATTTGCCTTAGCCTTACCCTTATCTACATACTGATCGTGCAATTGCATTGCAAGAGTCAACATTGCTGTAGCGCGTTCTGGCTCAGAACCGCCCACTTCTGCACCAGCACCTGCAATCTTCTGCAAGCTACCTGTTTCCGTGCTTGGCTCCATCTTAGCAACCTGCTCACGAAGCTGCTCTTCACGTTTATGAGATTCTTCAAGTTGACGAGACAAATCCTGAACCTTTGCATTTTCCTGCTGTGTTACAACAAGCTGTTGACGGACTTCTTCCAATTCGCGACCCAAATTCTCGCTACTTGCTCTAAAGTCATCGCGTTCGCGAGTAACGTTTTCAAGCTCTTCATGAACTTTCTTATCAGCGTCTGCCTTAGCATTATCAGCATTTGCAGCCTGTGCTGTGAGCTGATCTACCTGAGCACCTAAACCATCCAGCTGCTCTTTAAGCTGCTGATTCTGCTCGCTCAATGCACGATTATTTTCTTCAGCTTCCTTAAGCTTTGCTGCAAGATCATTGTCATTCTTGTTCGCGCTGCTGGATGCTTCACGTAAATCATTATTTTCTTTTGTTAAAGATTCAACTTGCTTTGTCAAATCAGAAATCTTATTGTTCAAGCTAGCAACATCGGCGCCAAGAGACTGCGTGGAAGCTCCAAGCCCCTGCACTGCCTGCTGACCAAGCGCTTCTATTGTTTCTGTAACCTGATCCAAAAAGTCATCAACTTCGTCAACATCATAGCCTCCCTTGAATCGAACGATTTGGAAGGTATGCTCGCGAATGTCTTTAGGCGTTAACAGAGCCATAATGCATTACACCTCACTTTTGGGCGCGCAGCCCTTTTGATATATCTATTCGATGCTATCACGTCTATAGAAAAAATTGTGTAAAAAGCGATTATTTTTTTACGAAATCTACCAAATTTTTCTAAATTAATAACTAACGTGTCGCTTCATTAAAAATCGTGATTAATAAGCATCAGTAAAGCATGTTCAAAAACATTTGCAAAACTAGTAACAAAAAGTACACTACCATAAAACTCACGTCTAAACTTATGCTACCTAATCTTGCTGGTGGTATAAATTTTCGCGCAAATCTTAAAAGTGGTTCTGTCATAAAATATATGATTTGAGTGAATTTTTGCAAAATCGCATTTGGTTTAAAAGAACGAAATATAAACGGAATCCAATCTAAAACTGCGCGAATAAACAGTATTACTAGATAAGCGTTTATAAAAATATTCAAAATTAGTATTAAGCGTATTACAAAATTCATTAAGATTTTCCTTTAAACTATTTTCAATAATTTTACACAATAGCTAAGTTAATCGTAAACCAAAATATAAGTACAGAATAAGTATAAATTTAAGGCAGATACCTAAAAGATATCTGCCTTAAATACAAGTTAAGCGTAGCAATCGAATGTTCGGTTGCTTGCGACTAGTCTCATGCTATTTAGCTTTAGGAGAATAAGTCGCGAGCAGATCCGCCATTAGGAGCATCTTCAACTTTTATATTTACTTGAGAAGGGCTTAAAAGAAACACTCTAGGAGTTACTCTTTCGATAGATCCGCGAACACCAAACACAACGCCAGCAGAAAAATCAACTATGCGATATGCAACGGATTCACTAACACCCGTAAGATTCAAGACAACTGGTGTTCCATCCCTTAAAGCTCTTCCAACTAATTGCGCATCCTCATAAGATTTTGGATGAATCGTAGTAATGCGACTCATACGACCTGCATTAGATCGAGTAGAAGCACCATTACCAGATTGTGCAGCATCACCATTATGAAGGCTCATAGGAGCAACGCTGTGGTCGTTGTCAAACGAAGTATCTTGTGTCTGAGAATCAGCGAAATCATCATCGTCCTGAACATCACTCATGCCTACATAAGACATCATGTTCTTCATAAAACCAGCCATTAAGATGCCCTCCCCTAGTTATGCTTAACGCAGAAAATCAGGAATATCCAGCTCGTCTGGTTCGTCTTGAGGCTTCACTTGAGTAGCCTGTGTTTGATATTGATTAACTGGATCAACAGAATCAAACATAGAAGAAACAGGTTCAGCGGTTTTAACAGTTTCCACAGGCTTAGAAGGAGCAGCAGTAGTGGAATGAGCTGGAGCCACAGGATCGACTCCTGCCTGCATATCTACGAAAGCACCTGCTTTGCTGTCTTCAGACTTAGGATGAGAGTCGAAACCTGCTGCAATAACAGTAACACGAACCTCGTCTCCATAAGAATCGTCCAAAGAAAGACCCCAAATAATTTGCGCTTCTGGATGTATTGCCTTACGAACAAGCTCTGTTGCTGCACTTGCTTCTTGAAGCTTCAAATCACTTGGACCAGCAATATTGATCAAAGCACCATGAGCACCTTCAATGCTTTCTTCAAGCAATGGAGAGCTAATAGCAATTTCTGCAGCTTGCGTAGCTCGATCTTCACCCTTCGCTGCACCAATACCAAATAGCGCAGTTCCTGCACCGCGAAGAACAGCGGTAACATCAGAGAAATCAACATGAATATAAGAATTCATGGTAATCAAATCTGTAATACCCTGAACGCCTGCAAGCAATGCGGTATCTGCAGTCTTAAAAGCTTCAATAATTCCGATGGTTCGATCTGAAATTTCCAACAAACGATCGTTTGGAATCACAATCAAAGCGTCGACTTCTTTACGAAGATTCTCAATACCAAGTTTTGCTGATGCAGCACGCTGAGGTCCTTCAAAACCGAATGGACGCGTAACTACTGCGATTGTCAAAGCACCTTGCTGGTGTGCGGCGCGCGCAACAATAGGGCTTGCACCCGTACCAGTTCCACCGCCTTCTCCGCAAGTTACGAACACCATATCGGCGCCCTTTAATGCTTCTTCAATGTCAGATTGATGATCTTGAGCAGCTTTAGCGCCTTTTTCTGGATCAGCACCTGCTCCTAATCCTCGACTCGAAGCGTCAGATAATGAAATCTTCACGTCAGCATCAGAACGCAACAAATCCTTGGCATCAGTGTTAATAGCCACAAATTCTACGTTCTGCAAACCCTCGGTGATCATTCGGTTGACGGCGTTACCACCGGCTCCACCGACGCCGACTACCTTGATTATGGTTTTGTCGTTGAAATTGTCAGTCTGGGCAATCTCGCTCACCGTTGTCTCCTGTCACTCACACGCACGTTTACGCATTACTTTAGCGCAAAACGCTCGATAATGGCGACGTTTTATGAATAAAAACTGAAAAAATGTCACCGATTCGATAATACACCGTGCTATACGCAAATCATTAATGCGTTTTATTAACAAAAGTTTAAAATATTAAGCAGTAGTTTATATTATGTTTTATATACTCAAAAACCCTAGAAAACACTAGTAAAACCTAGTAACTTGCATCCATTGGATCATCGCCAAACAACTCCTCACGCTCACTATGAGATGTTATTCGAGAATCCAACCACCCATATGGCAAATGAACTTTTTTCGCAAAACGAACTCGCCCACGCGGCGTGTCTAAAACTTGCTCGGGGAGCTTTAGTGAAGAATCTAACGCATCAACATTACGCTGAACATCCTCAATAGACTCACATTCCATAAAATTCTTACGAGTTCCCCCTCCAACAGGGAAACCCTTCAAATACCAAGCAATATGCTTACGCAAGTCATGAACAGCCATTCGCTCGTCGCCATCATAAAACTCGACTAAAAGCTCAAGATGCCTTAAAATCACCTTGCAAACTTCACCAAGACTTGGATTAACGCGATTATCGCTACCATTGCAAGCAGAACGAATATCTGCAAAAATCCAAGGACGCCCCTGGCATCCGCGGCCAATCGCAACGCCTGCACATCCTGTTTCTTTAAACATTGCTAGAGCGTCATCCGCACCCCAAATATCGCCATTACCAAAAACAGGAATATCAAGAGCATCTACAAGCTCAGCAATACGGCTCCAATCAGAATGGCCACCATAATATTCTGCAGTGGTACGCGCGTGCAAAGTTACAGCAGCACATCCCTCTTCTTGAGCAATACGACCAGCTTGCATAAAAGTCTCGTGGTTTTCGTCAATTCCAACGCGGAATTTAGCCGTAACTGGGATTCCCGCTGGATCACACACGCTTACAACACGATGCAAAATCTCTTGAAGCAAATCCGTTTTCCAAGGAAGAGCAGATCCACCACCGCGTCTTGTAACTTTAGGCACTGGGCAGCCAAAGTTTAAATCAACGTGATCTGCCATATTCTCATCGACAACAATTCGAGCAGCTTGCTCAACAATAGAAGGATTAACACCATAAAGTTGCAAGGAGCGCACTTTTTCACTAGGCGCAAAACGGCATAAACGCAAGGCCTTAGGATTTCTTGCCACCAATGCACGAGCAGTAATCATTTCCGCTACATAAAGCCCGTCTGGACCATATTCGCGGCAAATCACACGAAAAGGCCAGTTAGTAATACCAGCCATTGGAGATAAAACAACAGGAGTTGCAATATGAATTTTCCCTAAATCTACTGGTTTAATAGAAAAATCCATATTGCTTTAACTCCATTCACTTTAATATATTTTGTTTATTAGCGATTTTACGCGACTTTTATTAGCGATTTTACTAGCGATTTTTCACTATACGAGTATTAATACAAGCCGCCAGCCTGAGCAATCTTTACAGGCTGCGATTCGTCAACACCGTTTTCTTTAGAAACATCCACACCACCGTCTGCAGCGCGAGTACCAACAATCTCTACAGGACCTTGCGGATACTTAACGCGCTTTTCGTTAATGCGGCTTGCTACGTAATCTGCAACCTTGTCTAAGGAAACGCGCTCTTGTTGCATAGTGTCGCGCTCGCGGATTGTGACAGCATGATCTTCCAAAGTATCAAAATCAACTGTTACACACAAAGGAGTACCAATCTCATCCTCGCGGCGATAGCGGCGACCAATAGCACCAGCCTCATCGTAATCGATAACCCAATCGTGCTGACGCAAATCTGCAGCCAAATCCTGAGCAACGGATTGCAATTCAGGCTTCTTGCTCAATGGCAAAACTGCAGCTTTAACAGGAGCCAAGCGAGGGTCAAGTCTAAGAACAGTACGCTTATCCACTCCACCCTTAGTGTTTGGAGCTTCGTCAACGTCGTAAGCATCAACCAAGAATGCCATAAGCGAACGCGTAAGACCAGCCGCAGGCTCAATAACGTAAGGCACATACTTTTCGCCAGTAGCCTGATTAAAGTAGCTCAAATCCTCGCCAGAATTCTTAGCGTGAGCAGACAAATCGTAGTCAGTACGGTTTGCAATACCTTCAAGCTCTCCCCAGTCAGATCCTTGGAAGCCGAATTTGTATTCAATATCTACAGTGCGCTTGGAATAATGGCTTAACTTCTCTTTAGGATGCTCATACATACGCAAATTTTCAGGCTTTACGCCCAAATCAACATACCAATTTACGCGAGTATCAATCCAATATTGATGCCAAGCTTCGTCTGTTCCAGGCTCTACGAAGAACTCCATTTCCATTTGCTCAAACTCGCGAGTGCGGAAGATGAAGTTTCCAGGAGTGATTTCATTACGGAAAGACTTACCAATATTCGCAATGCCAAATGGTGGCTTTTGGCGTGTAGCAGTCATAACGTTCTTAAAGTCAACAAAAATGCCTTGAGCTGTTTCTGGGCGCAAGTAGTGCAAGCTGTTTTCGTCTTCAACTGGTCCTAAATGCGTGCGAAGCATCATGTTGAAATCGCGAGGCTCCGTCCAGTTTCCGCGAGTGCCGCAATCTGGGCAAGCAATGTCTTTCAAGCCATTTTCTGGCATTTTGTCGCCGTGCTTTTCGGCATAGGATTCTTCGAGCTTATCTGCACGATGACGCTTATGGCAATTCAAGCACTCAATCAAAGGATCATTGAACACAGAAACGTGACCAGACGCAACCCAAACTTGGGAAGGCAAAATAACAGAAGTATCCACTCCAACAACATCGCCACGCGTAGTGACCATATAACGCCACCATTCGCGCTTAATATTGTCTTTTAACGCAACGCCCAAAGGACCATAATCCCAAGCAGAACGCGTACCACCATAAATCTCGCCAGCTGGGAACACAAATCCTCGACGCTTAGCCAAGGATACGACTTCATCAAGCTTTGAAACAGCCACAATACACCTTTTTCGTAAATCTAGAAAATTTGGGTGAAAACGGTGTTTATTATAGAAAAACCCTGTGACGCTAAAGCAACATATATAAGTATCATATATAAGCTAAACGAATACAATAAAGTATAAGCATAATTTTGCAACACATATTTTTCACTTTGAGAGGATTTAAAATGAGCGAAAACACTGATAACAATACTTGCGATACTTGCAATAACAAGAATTGCCACAAAACTAATACAGTTGCAGCATTATGCATTGCTCCTAGCGGAGTTGGCGAAGAACTTAGCGAATACGTAGCAGATTGCGTTAAAGTGATTCGTGATTCTGGCTTAAAAAACGAAACAAACGCAATGTTTACAAACATCGAAGGCGAATTTGACGACGTTATGCGCGTTGTAAAAGACGCAACTATGGTTCTTGTTGAAAAAGGCTATCGCACAGGCGTTATTTTAAAACTAGACATTCGCCCTGGTTTTAGCGATCAAATCGACGCAAAAGCTGCTCTTGTAGACAAGATTCTTGAAGAACGAAATAAAGAAAAATAAAACTAAAATCAAATAATCTCAAAACTCAACAAAGTTATAATAAAACAAAAGAAAGCAGGAATTTATGCTGCAACTTACGGCAGTTCAGAAAATATTATCCGATTTAGATGAAACCCAAGCAGAACGAGAAAGACAATACAAATACTTTCATCAACATCCTGAACTGTCAATGAAAGAAGATCATACAGCTCAAACAATTATTGATATTCTTAGCAAAGCTGGGATTGAAACAAAGCGAGTTGGAAAAACAGGCGTTGTGGCAGAGATTAAAAACGGCGAAGGTCCTGTTGTCGCTATGAGAGCGGATATCGATGCGCTTACAATTAAAGAAAATTCAGGAAAAGATTACGCTTCAACAGTTACGACACAAGATGAAAATGGCAAAACGGTTGGAGTTTCACACGCTTGCGGTCACGATTTTCATATTTCCAGCCTACTTGGAGCCTTGAAGGCTTTTAACAAGCATAAAGATGCTTGGAGAGGAACGTACATTGGCGTTTTTCAGCCTGGAGAAGAAACAGCTCAAGGCGCAAAATACTTGGTGGAAAATGGCATTACGAGCATGATTGCAAAGCCTGACGTTTACCTTGGCCAGCATGTGTTGGGTGCTATTCCTGCAGGAACAGTCGGTATTCGTTCGGGCGCGTTCTTAACTACTGCAGCTTCGATTCGCGTGCACATTTTTGGTAAAGGTTCACATGGTTCTATGCCTGAGTTGAGTGTTGACCCAGTGGTTGTTGCTTCGTCAATTGTGCTTAAATTGCAGACGATTGTTTCTCGCGAACTTGCAGCTAAAGATTACGCAATTGTTACAGTTGGTGCGCTTAATGCAGGAAGTAAGTCGAATATTATTCCTGATGATGCCGAGCTTTTAATTAACACAAGAACTTATAGCGAAGATACTCAAAAATTTGTACACAATGCTATTGAACGAATTGTGCGTGGAGAGTGCGAGCTTGCAAGATGTCCTAAGAAACCAGAATTTACATACTATGACCGCTATCCGCTTACGAATAATGATAAGAATGCGTCTTTGCGCGTGCGTAAAGCTTTTGATGAATACTTTGGAGAAGACTCTGTAAATATTTCGCGCGCTTCTGCTTCGGAAGATTTTTCTATAGTCGCGAACGCTTTTAATACACCTTACGCATACTGGGGATTAGGTGGATTTGAAGACATGAAAAATGCTCCTGGAAATCACAATCCAGCTTTTGCTCCAGATTTACAACCAACTCTAAATCGTGGACTTGAATCAGCTGTTGTAGCAGCTTGCGCTTGGCTAGCTTGCGACTAATAAATTAATTCTACTAACAGATAAGTTTAAGCGTTTTTTACGCCACCAAATCTGCGGTCGCGATGCGCATAACGGTCAATTGACCTCCACAGCGCTTCGCGACCATAATCTGGGAAAAGTTCTGGCACAAAATCAAGCTCAGCATAAGACGCTTGCCAAGGCAGAAAGTTGCTAGTGCGCTGCTCTCCCGAAGTGCGAATCACAAGATCGCAATCTGGAATATCTGGGTTATACAAGTGTTCCGCAATCATCTTCTCACTAATGCGATCACCCTTAATTTTGCCGCTTTTAACTTCCCTAGCAATTGCCGCGCAAGCGTCTGCGATTTCCGCGCGACCACCATAGTTTAAGCAAAAAACAACGTCAATCGTAGTGTTATTTTTCGTTATCTCTTGAGCTTTTTCCAACTCGTCAATAACAGACTTCCACAATTTTGGCCGTCTTCCGGCCCAGCGCACGCGCACTCCCCACTCGTTCATTTGCGCAACTCTGCGGTGAATAATATCTCTAGAAAATCCCATCAAAAAATGCACTTCTTGAGGAGATCTTTTCCAATTTTCCGTAGAAAACGTGTACAAGCTCAAATAGCGAACACCTGCTTCTATGGCTCCTGCAATAGTGTCGAAAACCACTGGCTCCGCCGCTTTATGCCCTTCGGTGCGAATCATTCCGCGCTCTTTAGCCCAACGCCCATTGCCGTCCATAATCACGCCTACATGTCGAGGAACTTTACCTTTAGGAAAATCTGGCACGCGGCTAGGATCACTAAATGGAGCTGCTGGAATATTTAACGAAGTGTAGTCAACGTTTTCAAAACTCATAGTTAAAATCTAACAACCCCATTGAACGAATACTTAAACCCGTTTTGCAAAGCTTAATAAAAGCCAGCTAAATCAGATAAAAAATCCGCCAAAATCCTCTATATTTATATTTCTCGCAAAATCTCTATTAAAGCGTTTAAATATTGCTCTCCGTAACTAGATTTATACCATCTAGCGTGCTCTAAGAACCCAGTATCGTAGCCCCAAATTTTAAAGTCGTAAGATCCATTTGACTTTAAATAATAGTCTACAAATTCTACGCATTGCTCAATTTGACTTACGCTAAGAATAAGCGGAAGCAACTCTTTTTCAACATCTGTTAATGGTCGAACGATAGCATATCCTTGCAAAATTGACTTAACTAAGTCTGTTCTAAATGAATCTTTTTTGCCATTCGCAATATCTACCCACTGAATTGTGTTGCGTTCCAAAGTCATTGCTAAATCGTAGATTGCTGTGTTTCTATACGCCATTCCAAAGTCAAATACTGCGCTTGGAGCACTACCTTCCCACATAAAATTAGATATATGCGGATCTCCATGAGTCCACTGCTTTCTTAGATTCGCGTACCCCAAATCGTAAATTTTTTTGCATGTTGGAGCAAATTCGCTTAAATCTTTTACAAAATCACGATTCTGTTCTTTTAAGAATTTCGCTAAATCGGGCCTATTTTTTAACCAAACTTCGGCATCACTTTGCACGTCTTCGCTTGCACAAAGACTAAATCTTGATTGAAAAGCGTTGATTTCCTTAGGATTTGGCTCGTCAAAACTTTGTGAAGCTAAGGCGATTTTTGCCATCATCGCTCCAAGATTTTTGGCTTCTTCGCACGTTTTAGGCGGATCCCAAGTGTACGCGTCTTTGTATCGGTCTTCTCCACTAGCTTTTAAAGTAACTTCGTAAGCGCAATCGCCTATTACAAGAAGAGTTCCGTCTACGCAAATATCGCCAGAAGTATTCTTTTCTAAACCTAAAGACTCGCTATTTTTATTAAAATACAAGTACTTTGGTGTGCTTATTTTGTTTTGTAAAAGATGCTCAGCAAAACGATGATACGGTCTAATTGTGCTAGCTTGCCTCACTTTTGTGCTGCATCTTTTAATATAAACGTCCAAACTTTTAGATTGCTTTGATGCATTATCTTTGTAATGCGCGCGAAGCAATGAACCTGCAGCCATCGGGCGCAAACTATGGCTTAAAACGCAATCTACTTCTAGCGACTCCTCTAAAAGCGAGCACACAGTATTTGCCTCATCTAAATCAACATTTGCCCATCTTTGAGCAACAATATCTAGTTGAGGGTCGTTGCTTTCGTTTTCCATATTCGCTCCAATTTACAGATATTTGGCTACAGGCTCATTGATTTTCGCGCATTTTTTTGCAGAATTATTTGACGCCAACTAGCTCATGTGCGGCTGCTGGCGACTTTGCTTATGCAAAACTAACTATTGCAAAACTAACGACTATTCTGGCAAATACTCGTTTGTTACGCACCCGTTTTCTAAACTTTTTAGCGCGCAATCAAGAGGCACGCTTAAGTGGCCATTTTCACCCATCCAACGAGTGTAGTTTTCCACCAAAGCCATGTCTGCCGTGCCCCAACGACCATTCTTGTCGTACCAAGACGGAATCACTTCGTCTAGCGAGGCACGCAAAGCCTCTGGGCTAATATGGCAAAGCGCATTCTGCAAAGCATCAACACCAGCCTGAGGGTCTTTTCCTGCCATCTCATAGCCCTTAACTGTTGCGCTTGCAAAGTTACGTATTAATTGCGGATTTCGCTCAATCATCTCTTGGCGAGCGCAAACATAGTAAGAATGATGCGGCGCTACGCCAATAGAATCGAATGGAAGAACAACAACTTGATCAAATGGAAGCGAACCCTGGTATGGCTCCCACCAAGCTACGTTAATAAAAGCATCGCACATTCCGCGTTCTACTGCTCTAATGTCTGGCTCCCATGGGCCTGGGTCAATTGTAATCAGCTTGCTAAAATCGCCGCCGTCGGCAGCAACCGCCTGCTGAAGCTCCGTGTATAGGCGCTTAACGCCCATAGGAATTACTACGCGCTTTCCTTCTAGATCTTTAAATCGCATAATGCCCGTGTTTTTATTTGTTATGATTCCACCAATTTGCGATTGATTCATTACAGCAAACGACGTTAGCCTGTTTGCACCATTTTGATGAGCCAAAAGTTGATTTAAACGAACAAGAGCTATATCTACTTCTCCACGCTCCAAACATGCTGGAACATCGCCGCGCTCTGTATCTGTGCTTGTAAACTCTACATCTAATCCGTATTGTGCATACAATCCGCGCTTTCTTGCAAGATACATACCTGCGTGATTCGTCCATGGATGCACATATTCAAGACGTACTCTTAGCATATTAACTCCTTTGTTTTATAGTGATTTGTGATTTTATTATTTGTGATTTTATTTTGACTTTTATTTGCAACTTAACTTGCGATTTAACTTGCGACTTTACAAAAATGGGCGAGGTAATTAATCCCCGCCCACAAATCAAATTTATAAGTTGATTTTACTTGTAATCTTACCCGTAAAATCAGGCGCGCACTTCTTTGCCAGAAGCAAAGCGGCTCAATGCGCCAGTGGCAGCAATACCCTTATACAAGTACCACATCAAAACGCCACCGATTACAGCACCAGAAATCATGCTGCAAATAGTGTGAATCACCATGAATGAACCAAAGATTGGAACACCTGCATAGTAGAACGGGTAGGTTGAAACGATTCCACCCAAACCAGCTAATGCGCCAGAAAGTGCGCTTAAGCCAACATTCCACTTGCGATACATGAAGAACAAGAATGCAAATTCAGCGAACAAGCCCTGAACAAATCCAGGAAGAACGGTACCGATACCACCCCAGTGGCTTCCAACAGTCAACTCAACCATTGCAGCAATAAACTCACCGAACAATGCTGCACCTGGCTTGCGAACCATAATAGCAGCCAAAGGACCAGCAAAATAGAACAAACCGTAGTACAATGCGCTGACTCCTGGAACTGGAATAAGCTTAAGAGCAGCAGAAATAGGCTCGCTAATCAAACCGATACCCCAGAAGATAATACCAGAAGCTACAGCTACAACAACCGTGAGCGTAATATCAGCTACATTCCATCGCAAAGATGGACGCACGGTTTCTTCTTCAACAGATGCACCCATTAGGGTCTCCTTTCATTATCAGTTATCAAACAAAGGCGACCCTGCAGAAAACTCCGTACGTCGGCATTAACCGAATCACGTTAAACGGTTAGACAGTAATCTTCTCAGCTCTTTGAAAGAGCACCCGTGTCTGATATCAATCATTATTGCATCAGACAGCGAGGACAATTATTATAAAATTCAAACAAAAAATTAACAAAAACGCTCACTAAAACGTTCACAAAAACGTTAAATAAGACGCTAAAAAAGCTATATTAAATCACATATTATTTTCTAATAAATGCATTGATTTAATTGGACGCTCAAGATAATATTCACACCACTGCTCAACGCATCTATACGTTAAATAATCAATATCTGTTCCGTCTATATTCTTCCAATCGCCATTAATCAAAGAAATCATTTGAAAACGTGCTAAATCATTACACTTAATTGACTGCAAATCATGATCTTTAGAACACATAACTCCTCCAGAACAAGAGGAAAAATATGATAAATCATCTTTAGTTGCACAAACTACGCATTCATTAAGCATAGGAGACCAGCCGGCTAGTTTTAACGCTCTTAAAACATATGAGAATCCAATTGAATCAGCACTATGCAATCCCCTAGAAAGAGCAGATAAGGCTGCAACTAGCAGATTGTATTGCATACAAGAATCCTGATACTGTGCAGAAGACGAAACCAAATCATCTGCGATTTCAGCAATCATGCTAGCACGACTATACAAATCATAATCAGCACAAATGCTCTCAGCATAAGCAGAAACTAAAACTGCTTGAGAAACAACATCAAAAGTTCTTCCAGTAGCAAAAAGTGCATTCACACGCATAAAAGGTTCTAAACGCGCCCCAAAACGAGATTTTATTTTCCTAACACCTTTTGCAACAGCACGAATCTTACCATGCTTTTTAGTAAGCATAACTACAATTCTATCCGCTTCTCCTAAAGGAAAAGTCTTAAGAACTACAGCCTCATCGTTATACAACGGCATGAAAATCAAAAACTCTTAATCTGCTAATCCAAAGTATTTTTATAGATCAGTTGTGGCTTGGATTCACAAAACCACCGAAATTAGATTCGCCAGTATCATCCAAATCATCTGAATCATTATTGCCAGCATTGTTAGCATTAAAATCTTCAGAAGAAGCATTAAAATGATTCATAACTGGGAATGAAAGATCTGGAATATCTAGATTGAGACTTTGCGACGGCTCAAATTTAGGAGATGCAAGAAGAGACAAATTCAAATCACCAACAGGGTTTGAAGCACTATTCTTTGAATCATTCTTATCATCATCTTTAGTATTAACAGCATTAGCATTAGCAGCATTAACATGATTCTGACTATAAGAATCTTGGCTAGGTGCAGCTGGAATAGCACTGTCTCTTGTATAAGTCTGCGAATAGGAATCTTTCGGAGCATACGATGGTGGGAACGTAGGAGGCATAACAGTAGAAGCCTGAGACATCTCGTCATCAGTATCATCATTAGGCTCTACATTAGCAGAATGAGGCGTAAAAATAGCCCTATCCCCATGGTGCAAATCGTTAAGAGAAGCACCACTATTGTTATCAACACTGTTGTCTACAGGTGCGAAAATGCTTTGCCTATCTTGAGGCATATCTTCAATATGCTGTGCAGAACTATTATCACTACCTGCCACATGCTCAACGACTGGCACACTATCTGCACTAATATGATGCGAATCTACTTCATCAACTGTAGTTCTAGAAAAAATATCATTTGCAACAGGATTATCTGCTTCAACAGTATTTTGAACAGGATTTACTACAAACGAATCCGCATTATGCTCAACGGGAACAGATGGAGGCATAGGATTTGCAGATTGCACAGGCTGTGGCGTCGTCTGACTATATGCTGCGTTAACAGAAGATGCGGCAGCACCATTAGAATCAAAATCTAGGTACTTAGAAACACGATCGTAAGATTCAAGCCTACTAAGCAATCGTATGCAAGCGTTCAAATAATAATCCACTTGACGCTCATCATATCCATGTTTACCAGAACGCTGTGTAAACAACACGTTAGAAACAAACATTGCGTCAATGCCATCAAGATCGCTTGAACTATTACCCCACGTTGGCTTATATCCAAGAAGAATAGAAATCTTATCTAAGGTCTTATTAACAACATTATCGACCTGTTTTTTATCATACGAAGGCTTGCGAGATTGACCAGAATCAAAACGCATCTTGTAATCACGCTGAGAATGATTAAGCAAAACACGGTATTCACTATCGGCTTGTGCTTTCCAAACGATTCTACCGCGATGAGAAATTTCGTATTCGGTTGTTTTATCTACAACAGCACGTTCCAACCTAGAAAGAGCCGCATCAACTTGAGGTATAGCGTATCCTTCATCTTCTAAATCGAAGGACACGTCTTGAATATCTTTTTGTGTAAGACGAATGTCGTCGGACTCATACAAAGAATGGGCACGCTCAAGAAAATCATTAACTTGCTCTACGCTGTAACCCTTCTTGCGCTTACCTACGCGCTCAATACCAGAAGAATTACGCGCAGTATCGGGTTTACTTGCCATAAACAATAGACCTCCTGAACATATCATTATTGAATATACTCTACGCGATTGTTAAGACGCTTCAAAACGCAAAACACAAACTCTGAAAGACACACGCAAATCGCGAATCACGCATCTAGTACACACCATACTGTATCTTGTTTCAAGCGGGCGATTAGCTCAGCTGGCTAGAGCGCCACCTTTACACGGTGGATGTCGGGGGTTCGAGTCCCTCATCGCCCACTTTCCGCTTTTCTTGGTTAGCGTATCGCTCCCCGTGTTTGTTTATTTTTTCCACGTGTTTGTTCCCAAAACCACCAAATACGTAAACAATCTCGGGAAAATCGTTCGCGCGTTACGCTTTAAGCGCGAAGGCAGGTCTCGCGCAGTATGTGCTTGCCGCGCAAATCTGATTTATTCTTACGCTTTTGCAAGTATCCAGTTACCATGATTGAAATTATCAACAGCGAAAGAATCATAGCAGCTACAAACAGCGTCATCCAAAGCGGCCACTGAAGATGATCTTCTGGAGCGTGCGCTGGGTCCGGCAGCACGCGATACCCCGTAATCAGTAGCCTATGCGAGTTCACACCATACGGCGTGCATGTAAGCAAAGTCGCCAAATCGCGCCCAGGCTCACGCTGCAGCAAACTGATATCCTGCGGGTCTACAACACTAATGCGAAACACCCTGTAGCGCATCGTGTCGCCCTGTACATCAATGTAGAAGTAGTCTCCACGCTTCATGTCGATTAAACCGTCAAACATGGTTGCTGTAGGCAATCCAGTATGCGCTGTAATAACGGTATGCCTGTTTTTGCCGCCCACAGGTAAATCTGTGCCATACAAATGCCCTGCTCCGCGAGCTAGAACATCGCGCGAAGTACCATGGTAAATCGGTAGTTTTACACCAATTTTCGGGATTTTTATGATTCCCATAATTCCCATTGGTTCGTCTAGTTGTTTGATATATGACTTATAGTCTGCTGTTTTTTTGTAATTGTCACTGCCGTCATACGGGTCGGCTGTAAAGAATTTTTTTCTGCGCGCATTGTATTTTCGCGCACTTCTTAGAATAGATTCTCGCACGCCAGCGGCCTGATTGTAGCTTACTTTGTCGTAATCTATGGAAATTTGTTTAGACACGTGGTTGTTCCACAGTGTTGACGCCACTGGGTAGCTGAAGAACAATACGCCTGCTAGCACTAACGCAATCGGCTCAATTATGCGATGTATAAAAGTTTTCTGTGTTTTTAAGTTTTTCTGTGTTTTTTGGTTTATTTTTTTGCTTGAGTTGGATCGTGGAATTTGCTCTTCGGTTGCTAGCGACTTATCCGCTAGCAAACCACTCGCACCAGCCACACTGCTCGTGCCAGCCACACTGCTCGTGCTAGCCACACTGGAGGTACGCTTCGCCTTATTCTTAAACAATTTAGCAACAGCGCGCTCGCTCAACAAGCGGCACCAATTGCTAATATCGGCTAGCTTCATAACTCCTCCAAGCTAAAGCTATTTAATGAAAGATAATATTTGGTTTGATTTTGCTACAAACGCAGTGGGATTTTGTGCTTTTTGTTGCTCAAAACGGCAAAATTAACAACAAAATCGGGAAAAACTTACCGAAAATGTTGCTTAAAACCACAAAATCAACAACAAAAAGCGGAAAAACGACGGGTTTTGTTGCTTTAACAGTCCACATAGGATTGAGTCTAGGGTTTTTGCCCTAGACTCAATCGTTATAGACTCAATCGTTTATGATTTGCTAATCAAACTGAGCAAATCAGGAAGCCTGTTCTTCTTCCTTCTTGCGATTGTTGCGCATGTACATGAATGTACCAGCGCCAACCAAGCCCAAACCGATGATGGCGAATATAATCACGCCGTAAGCACCAGTCTTAGGAAGCTTGAACCAGTGGTCGATGTTATTGCTCGTTGGAACATCCTTGAACGAGTAAATAAACGTCTGCGATTGAGTATCATACTTAGCATCTTTTGTATACTCCGTAGGAATATTAACTTCTTCAACCTTTGGAGCCAAAACATAGTTGTCTGGAGCCTTAGTTTCCACAACGTAGAACGTTTGTCCAACCTTTGCCTTAAACCCATCTGCTGTCAAACCAGTCTTATCAGCAGTTTCAGTATCAGCAAAGCCCTTAGAAGACTTACTCTTGCACTTATCATCTGCACGAGAAACATCAGCCGCACAAGCGTCAGCATCATTTTTCTTTGCAAACACAGCAAACTTAGCACCCCTAAGACCTTCAGTTGCGTTAGTACTGCTTACCTTCTTAATCTTGAATTTAACAAGAGTTACCTTGGAATCTGAACCTGGATTTGGATTAACAGGCTTTGGCTTTTCATTTTCAGGAGTACCTTTCTTATAGCCTGGCTGGTAACCATACTTGTTAACGAGTTCGCCAGCATCAACTCCTTCTTTAAGAGTGAATTTAAGCTCAACAGTTAACTTTGCATTTGCATTTGTTTTAAGTGCAGTTGCAATTTCGCCAAGACCTGCATCTGTAAACGATACGGTAATACGCTTACGACTATTATCATCAGGCGTTGCAGTAACCGCTACATTATACTTATCCTCTTTACCAGTAGAATTCGTAATTTCAGAGTCACCAATCTTAACTTTCTGCACAACTTGCTTATTGGCATCATACGCTTTAATCAACGCATCATCCCACACAGCAAAGCCCTGATAATCGCCATCCGTACGATCCTTAACAGGAGTTCCGCTAGTTGTAACTACAGAAGTTGAAATGGTATATGGCAAATCATCCTTTGTACCAACCATTCCTGTAGTGTCAACAGTCTTCTTAATAGCATCCTTAGTATAAGCGTTCTTAGGATCAACCTTCACATCATAAGTGTATGTTGTATTACCAGATCTATCATTGGTGATTTGTGGAATAGTCATAAAGAATGGCTGCGGAAGCTTTTCGTATCCATCTGGAACACTTGTTTCTTCAACCTTGTATAAGCCGATACCCAATTGATCAAACTTTGCTTCACCAGTAGATATAGTAGGCTTTTCAGTTCCACTATCAAAGTTTAAACCAGCAGAAGAATCATTTGGATTAGCATTAAGAGTTGGAACTTTAGCAGCAACATTAAGCCACTGATCATATTTTGTTAAATCAAAATTGGTTACTTTGTAAACCTTAAACTTTGCACCACTAACAGGAGTTGTCTTTGTCTGCACACCTTGTTCATTGGTTTCATCCTTGTACTTGGTAATCGTAATGGAACCTTTTTTATCTTTATTAGCTGTATTCCAAGGTGCATCAGCATCAGCAGCTGCTTGAGTCGTACTAGTAGCAAATGCTACGTTATTTGCCACCACGGCACCAGCAACGCACAGCGTGCCAGCCATTGCGAGCGAGGCGATTGCCGCCACGCATTGCTTAGTTATCTTGTTCATAATTTCTCCTTTTTTATTGCTCTTTCGAGCAGGTTTAAGAGATAAGTTTTCTGTTTTGTGTTGCGCACGGTCGGCGGAGCCATTGCAAGCTGCATGAACTCTGCTGTCGGCGTATAAGATTTGCGCCGCGCGCAGCAAGATTAAATCCGAACCATATTTCGGCATAATTGTCGTTACTATGTAACGTCGCTATGTAACTCAACTACGTAACGCCATTGCCGACATATGGAACGTTGACACTGCAGTTTTTGCGCTGCAGACTTTCTTTCATCAGCATCGCCACCTTTCAATGCGCCATTTTCTAGCGGTTTTGCGGATAAAAACTTTAATAATATTGATAATCTCAGCGATGAGCGCACGCCCCCACTTGCTTTGATCAAGCAGCAACGCAATAAACATCAGAGAAGTGCCAACAAACACAACACCACTAAGAAGCATGTTCCAGTTCATGCCGCCCGTCTTTGGCAACGCGAATTTAGGCGGATCGATCACGTTCACATCAACAGCAATTCTGTTCCAGTCTTTTCCAATGGCTACGCCTTCAAACCAAGTATTTTTCATATCCGTAGACGAATACTTTTTATCATCACTAAGCCCAGCATTAACCGTGTTATTAAACACCGTCAGTGCATTCGGCTTCAACGCAAACACAGCGCACGTGTAATTTCCAGCCTTTTTAGGTACGCCAACAATATCGTCTTCACTGCGAGACACAGCGCTTTCTATGCTGTCCTGCTTACCATTCTTCGTGAAGCCATACAGCAAGTTAGCCACACAAGTCTTACCGTCTTGACTGCAAGACTTTCGCTGCTCAGCACTTGCAAAAGCCCACGGCTGCACCTTTTCGCCGTAATTCTGGTTCAGGTGCATATTGAGCGTATTGTCAAGCCCGCGACTCCACTTTTTCTCGCCTTGCTTAGTGCACATCATACGCAATGAAATATTGCTACGATCTTTCAAGCTCCACGCGCGCACATACGGGTTCTTAGTAAGAATCGTGCCGCTCATAACAGTAAGAGAATTACCGCCACCAAGCGTGTCAACAGGATCAGCGTCTTGGGATCTTAGCAATATCATCTTAAGATCCTTGTCAGCTCCACTGAGACTTCCAACCGTAACTTTCGCATACACAGGCTTGCCGTTGTTTCCAGAATCCGGGTCGTCCGAAGTGGAGCCATCCGGGTAATGGATGACAATCTCTTTCAAGTACGCTTTAGGCGCAACAGATTGATCCGGGTGGAATGTCACTTTGCCGTAACGAGTGCCGTCACCCTTTGCATTGTGCTTGCCATTCTTTTGTTTGGTATCATCAGGCTTATTGCTCTGATCACCTGAATTATCTGCGGCGTTACCAGCCCAATACGACCAGTCTAAAGACACCTTGTTCCCAACAGTGCTGTCAGCCTTTACCTCAAAGCCGTGAGTAGCATCCTTAAACTCAAACCAAGTTCCGTCCGGAAGCGCGCCATCCTTCACAGCATCCTGGTATTTATCCGCACCGTTAGCGCTCTTAACGCTTTTCGGCACAACATTCTCAACCTTTTGACCAGCCTTAACGCTCACAGCAGCGTACTCCGGGTTGTAGAAGTGGTTATCTCTATGAATATGCACAGAGAATGCGCCAATTTTGTAGTCTTCGCCTTCTTTGCCATATGGATTACCTCTAGCGTTAAGAACGCTTGTAACTGGGTCTTCGTTCTTCTTAGATTTGATATTAGCCTCAACAGCATTCTTAAACGCATCCGACTTCTTCTGATCACCCTTTATAACGTAGACTTTGCACACATAGTCGCCAGTCTTTTGCGCCACGCCACCAAAAGATCCGTGCGTGCGCTCAAAAGTGTTATAGCTTTTATCGCTATCAACCCAATCATCGTATAAGTAAGTATCAGACTTGCACTTTTTGCCATTAGTATTGCACTCAAACTGATCCTTAAGTGATGAATGCTTCCAAATCGTCTGCGGTTCCAAAAGTCGCAATCCGTCTTTTTCGCTATCTTTCTGCGACTTCTCATTATTAACATGACCAGGAAGAATGCCATACGTGTAATCGGTTTGCTTACCATTCTTGTCTTGCTTTGAGCAAATCATATGCTGATGAAGATTGCCAATCGCGTTTGTTAAGTAAGAATCAAACATAGGGCGATCGTTACCAGCGAGTAAATCTCCTGGATGAAGGTTTATGCCATTTTCAACGCTGATAGTTCTGTATTGAGAATCCGTTGTATACCTAAACAAATTAAGACCAAATGTATTATTGCCAGGCTTAGCAGTAACATTCACCTTCGCATACACAGGATGCTTCTCGTTCACAGAGCCTTCGCCGTCAGAAACCGAGCCGTCTGGGTAGTGAACTCTAACTTCCGCCCAATATTCGCCAGCAGACTGCCACTTATCTGGACGGAAGGTGACGGCACCGTATTCGCGACTAGACTGATCTAAAGTAACTACTTTGCCGTTTTTATCTTTAACAGGCTTGTTGTCAGCGCCGCGCTTAACGTTGTCTTCAAAATCTTCAAACCTAGACCACTGCACACTTTCCTTAGGGCAGTCTTTAGGATCTTTCTTATCAACCTTCTTGATCAGATTCTTAATCTCAAACCACGTGCCATCAGGAAGGTCACCAACAAGAATGCTAGCTCGATCATCCTCCGAAACATCATTTCCATCTTTAGTGCTCTTTGGCTGATCAGTGCTGATATTGTCTTTTGTTGGACTGCTATACCTACCATCCTTAATTGACTTGCCAGCTTGAATAGTTGGCATCTTTACATAAGTCGGGTTGTACTTTTGGTTGTCTTTGAGCTTGATTTTAAAGTAGAAACTACCAGCAACCCACTCTGAGCCTTTTGCGTCTTTTTTAGCAGTCTCATAGTTAGTAAAAAGTGATTGAAGCGCAATAGAATCACCTGATGACGCATTTTCAAATGCTGTAAGCGATGCACTATAATCTTTACTGTCTTTATCACCAGGCTTTTGGTGGAAAGCGAACACTTTACACTCATACGATCCGCCTTCCTTAGGCGTGCCACCAATCAGCGCACGCGAACGCTCCATAGTGTCTCTGTTGTATTCGCTAGAGTGAAGGTAGTAGTTAGAATCCTTACAATCCTTACCTTTGCAACGATTGTCGTTATCTCGAATCCACTGGCGGAAATCCTCAAAATGCAAGCCGTTAATCTCGCCGCTAGCTTTCGCGCCCCCCTCGGCAGGCTTAAGTAACGCGAACGGAGAATTAGGAACATCCGTCCTATGGCATATCACGCGGAAAGTAATAGGACCTTTACCATGGTTCGCCCAAGAATCGAATACAATACCATTATTAGGGTTAGGGTTATCTTTATCTTTCGCACCTATTTTCTTGCCCTTATCAATCTCGTGCGGATTACTTTTATGCCCAAAGGAAAAACCGCTAAACGCGTTATTATCTATGCTCTTGCCATTGTATAAACCAAGATTCAAGTCACTACCTGAAATTGGCAAATCACCCACTGTAACAGGAGCGTACACAGGATCACCACTATTACCAGAGTCCTTATCTTTAGACGTAGAACCATCCGGGTACGTTACAACAACAGGAGTCTTAGTGTTTGCACCAGCTTCAGCATTAGACGGAGTAAACGTCACTTTGCCGTTTCCTACATTTTTTGCATCAATCTTAGACCAATCAAGCACTGGAAG
Organism: Gardnerella sp. KA01002; assembly: GCF_049244015.1. Taxonomy (NCBI): domain Bacteria; kingdom Bacillati; phylum Actinomycetota; class Actinomycetes; order Bifidobacteriales; family Bifidobacteriaceae; genus Gardnerella; species Gardnerella sp. KA01002. The sequence continues at coordinate 410,274 of NZ_CP058365.1, read as the reverse complement.
ACTGTATTGAGTGTACTGCTCTAGCTTAAAAGTAGAACCGTTAGGCAGACTACCTACCCTAACCCACGGCTTTTTGTTAGCTCGTACGCTTTTAGGCTCTTCGCTGGTAGCAGAATTAAACTTATTCGTAGATTTATTGTAGTCAACAGTAGTTTCCTTGTACTGCGGGTTGTACAACATGGCATTAGGAACAACCTTAATTTTTATAGGAACATTTTCCTGAACCATCGGTGTCGTATACTTACAGTTGTATTTGTAAGCACTAGGAGTTGGGTGCGTAATCCTTACCTTAAAAGTAATACCATCAGAGTTACGATCCAACTTTCCTGGATTATAAGTAATATAACCAGTTTTACTATCTATACTCACACAACCTTTATCAGAATTAGTCGGTCCAGTACTACAACGACTAGATTGTGTAACACCATTAGGCACAGAAGTAAGCTCATACTTCATGCTAGAGCCGTTAGGAAAATCCGTCGGAATATTAGTAGTAGTATCAGTATCTTTTCCTGCAACATAGCGACCGCCATAATGGTTTTGCAGAGAATACTGACCATCCCAGTCGCCTAAATCCCATCCCTGCCAAGAACCAGTATTAACGTAAGGCTTAATTGTTACAGGCGCACCATACGTAGTAACAGGCACATTCTCCACGCCACCATAAGTAGTGTCCGAGCTTAAATTCTGATTATTTAACTTCTTTACATAATCACTCAACATGCTAGACGCATATTGAGGATACTTGATTTCAGTCTTACCGTTTGGATCAGTAATATTATTCAAAACAGTATGCGGCTGATCACTATTACTAAAATCAGGCAAAGCGTCAGGATTCTTATGGTCATAGCCTTCCATAGAATCTGGAATACCATCGCCATCACTATCGAAAGGTCCAATAAAAGTCCACTTACTTCTAACTTCTACAACACCATTTTTCTTCGTTTCTAAATCTCCAAAATCGCTTTCGGAATATGTACCTTTGCCAGAGTTCCATCCAGCTGAGAACGGAAGATTCTTCAATACTAAATCTGAGCGATTTTCCATACTTTCATCAACAAACGCAGTGATATTCCACTGAAAAGCCGTATTACCTGAAACTTCCCAGTCAGCAAGAACCGTAGAGAAATCATTCTTCCAGTTTCTAATTTCGCACATGTCATGCTTATCTCGCGAATCGCAATACGATGTAAGTCTGGAAGTACCTAAAGCATTATCCCAATAAGAGTTAAATAGCTGTTGATCTTTACCAGCACCCTCTTTACCAGCTTTACCTTCATACAAATTACCATCGAACGAATGAGCCCATCTAGAACTACTGTTAACAAACTCATCTAATGTTTTATTAATTGTAACAATAGGCTCTTGATACTGGATTGCTCTACATCCACGACCGTTATCAGTTTTATCAAACTGTTTATCTTTTGAAAACGCGCTATACCACTTGTCTGTTTCAGGCCAGCAGCCATAGTTACGGTAACCAGCTCTATTACCAGACTTCCTTCTACTAATTCTTATACTCTTTCTATCAATACCTTTTGGAAGCCAAGCCATAAGAAGAGGTCTTTTACCACCAAACGCTTTATCTTCTTGCTTACCGCTATAAGGTTCACCTGTTACAATGCTCTCGTACATTTGAGAATAAGTATTGAAAAACACTTCCCATTTAATCTGAGTTCTATTTCTACCAGTAGAAGAATCATAAACATTGCGAACAACTTCAACGTTAGAAGCAATCTGACTAGGAGCATCCCCTATTCCAAAGCCAGAACCAGACACAAAGCCTGTACCAAAACTATTCCACCAAGCGTGAATCGGTGCTTTACCATCTGCATAACCCTTAGCTTCTTGTACTGGCGGCACGATGAGCATGGTTACTATGGTGGCGACGGCAACGAGCATTGCTAAAAGCGCGCGGAAAACGTAACGCTTTGAGAGAGTACGGCTGCAACTATTTGAAGAGGAAGCATTAAGCATTCTAAACTGCTTACGCAAGTTCAATAAGCCATGAAGCCGTGACATTCTAACGCCTCGATTTCTTAAAATCTAAAAGCTGCTCGAATACTCATGCTTGTTGGTTTTATAAGCCAACAAGCATTGCCCGGGGTGCAGAACACTGCATTGCAAGCAAAAAAGCGCGCAATCAAGTTACGTAAATAAACGTAAGCCGACTCGAAACTACTGATGAAAACTATTGTGCAAGCGTTAAATAAACGTAAGCATACCTAGCTTCCCCAAAACCAGTAGTTAAATTCGCTCCAAACGCTCAAATGCAAAATAATACAGTGCACTACTGCAAAGCACGTATACAGTTGTACCCCCCCCCCATAGGAAAATTCAAGGAAAATCTACACATTTTTTAACATTCGTAAAAATTCCTAGATTCTATAAAGATCACCATAAAATACGTTAAAAATATATTGGAAACTTTATATTTTTCGCTTTTAGCATCGAAATTATCACACTCGGCGTGTCTTAAAACACAATATGCAGCACTTTGCATAATAAAACATACTAAATATAGGATTTTCGATAATAGAAATAAAGAGTTAAAGAGATAAAGAGTTAAAAATGAAGCAACACCTTCTACACCTTCTACATCTTCGCATTACACGTTTTAAAAGACTTTATACTTTTACCAGCCTTAATTTTCTCCAACGCTTTATACGCATCATCTAAAGTCTTAACGCTTACTACGTTTAAACCTTGCGGAATATTGCCAACCACCTCATCGCAATTGCTATTTGGCGCTAGAAACCATCTTGCACCATCTCTTTTAGCAGATATCATCTTTAAACGAATTCCGCCGATTGCCCCAACTTTCCCATTATTATCAATGGTTCCCGTGCCTGCTATTGTTTTGCCGCCAGCCAAATCTACGCCAGTTAGCTTGTTTAAAATACCCAAAGCATACATCATTCCTGCAGAAGGACCGCCAATATCGTCTATATGCATCTTAACTTTTACGTTTTTTACATTCACATTAAGATGTTTCTTCGCATAATCCAAAGCCGCCACTTGCGCAGAAGATTGCGAGGAAGTCATCTGCTTATTTGTTTCTTTTTTATAATCACTTGCATTTTGATTTACAGGTACTAACACCTCACGCGGCAAAATCTGCTTTTTTGAATCAAACCAAGATAAAACAGCGTAAATATTTGGAATCTCATACCCTGGCACTCCAGATGTATTTACTGTGACTAAAAGCAATTTGCCACTTTTTGAATGCGATTTTAAACCCGAAGCAGCTGAAGCAGCTTTTTTATTAGGATTATTAGGATTATCTACGTTTATCACATATTTTCCAGAAGATTTTCCTAAAACGTCTTGAGTTGGCCCTGGCTCTTCAACAACATATGCGCTAGGAAGAAAAAGCACAATAATCGCAAGAACACCAATGATCAGTCCAATAAAATACTGCACGGATTTTGAAGAAAAATATTTAACAAAATAATTAAAAACTCTACTCGTAAAACTTATAACAGTCATACATACATTATTAAAAACAGCAAATATCTTATTAGTCATAAGAAATAATTCTATACTCAAGCCATACGCATAACGGAATTAGGATTCATTTAAAATATTAAATTAAAAAAGTTACTTAAATTATTGATTTATTGAATGAAAATTGCCGTATATCAGGTAGAATCTGTAATAAGCTGCAAAAAGTCACACTAATAAATGAATGCGAAATAACGTAGAAAATATTAGATGACTTTTAACTAAGACTGTAAGGACTTAACTATGAGCGAAGAAGAAATTCACCAGTGGCTCGTCGACTGCTTTGGTTCTGAACAAGGCGAAAAAGCATGGCACAACTTTGAGAACCTCCCTTTTGACATACGCGAACACATCAAGGAAAGGTGTGGAATTGGAGGACTTCCGACACCAGGCGAAGTTCACGCCATGATGCAAGCTTTTTCTACAGGAGGATTAAACAATCCTCTTGAAATGAGAGTGACTCTCGAAGACGGTCCAATAAATAAAAAGCTTGCACAATCTATCGCTATTCAAAGATCAACAAGCGATGGAGGAACCGTAAACGCTGAAGTTGCGGACTGTGCTAGAAGAGCACTTAGCCAAGCAAACTTGTGGCTAGACACAAGTTGCAACTTAAATCCTGCGCCAGGAACACCTGATATTCTTTCTAGATCTGATTGGATTGAAGGAACAATAGATTCGTGGGTTAAATTCGCGAACCCTGTTGCAAAATCTGTGTGCGAGGCGTTTACAAGCGTAATATCCGCAAGATTCGGCGATTCACAAGATACAGAAGTGGATGGCATATACGATGGAATTATGCCAATCCCTATGCCAGATGAGGTAAAACAACCTGACCAGTTTATGAGATTGCTCGGAAATACATCTTTTGCTATGCAACTAGGATACGCTGCTGGAGCATTATCTCACGAGGTTCATGGAAGCTTCGATCAAGGTATAGCACTACTTAACAATCCAGCTGGAGGTCTTATTCCATACAATTGCATAGATTATGCAAAAACCTGGGGATTAGACGTAACAGAAGTTATGAATTATCTTGCCTTACGCGAACTTGCACACGCTCGCTTGTTTGCGTCTGTACCATGGCTTATGCCACGTTTTGAAGCTCTGATTATAAAGTATGCAGATGGTATTTCTATTGACTTAGATGCTGTAGAAGACCAGCTTAGAGATATTCAAGAAATGGATCCAGAAGCTGTTTCTGGAGCGGTGGATATTTCTAAAGTTGCAGATACAGAAACAGAGGGTCAAAAACAGGCTCTTAAAGGACTGGAAACACTTCTTGCTCTTACAGAAGGCTGGGTTGATTGCGTTATTTGGCGTGCTGGAATGGCACATATTCCACACATCGATCAACTTAGAGAGATGATGAGACGCGAGCGCGCTGCAGGTGGACCTTCGGAAATAACTTTTGAATCTCTTATCGGATTGAGATTAAGACCGCGCAGAATGCGAGAAGCTGCAGCATTATGGGATTCAATCACAAACGAAAAAGGCATTGAGGAGCGAGACTCTATGTGGAATCATCCTGATCTTTTGCCTGATTTACCAGAGTCTCAGGATGAGGCAAACGCAAGTGATAAAAAAACGAATACTACAGATGAAAATAGCACAGATAATAATAAGCAAATAGATTCTGCAGATTCTACAAACAAAGATGAGGCAAGCAAATCCTATGAGGCTGATTCTACAGATAATGAAGAGTCGTCAGCTTCTAAGATTGATAACGACGAGTCTGAACATGAAAATTCTTATGAAAATAAGAAAAATGATAATGTTGAGACTAATGCTGAAATTAATGCTGAGTCTAATTCTGAATCGGAAACTGAAACAAATAAAGAGTCAAAAGAATCAAGCATGAATATGCCTAATTTGGAAGACTTCAAGAATAGTGAAGATTTAGAAAAGAAACTCAAAGATGTGAATTGGGACGATGAATTAAGCAAACTGTTAGCATCTAATGACACGTCTGACGACGAATCTGATGACGCAAACAACAATGCTGACGAAGATTCAGATAACGGTGAAACTGATTCTGATTCAAATCCCGATTCAGATATAAATAAATAATAAGTGAATAATAAATAAATAAATAATAAATAACAATAAATAAATAACAAATGAATAATAAATGAATAGAAATAATAAAACAGAGCGGAAAAACTTGCGATTTTCTTAGAATTATTTTAAACAAATTATTCTAAGAAATGACTTACAGTTCTTTGCATACCACTTCCATAATCCTTGCAAAGAGCGTAAGAAATATGCAAGGTTTTTTCCGCTCTTGTTATTGCAACATACATAAGTCTGCGTTCTTCTTCATCCTCATCTTCACTTCTACTAACAGAAGATCCAAAAGGAAGAAGACCTTCAGAACAGCCAACCAAAAAAACGTGTTTAAATTCCAAACCTTTAGACGCGTGAATTGTAGATATAGTTACAGGAAGTAAAGATTTTTTAATTAAATCAACATGCTTCTTTTCGGAAACATTATCTACAAACTTATTATCTGTATCAGCAAAGGATAAGTCGCCAGCAACCGATGAATTGGAATTGCTTACTTCTGTATTATCTATATTATTATCGAGCACATCAGGTTGAAGACCAGCATCTTTTTTAACAGAAAAATGTAAGCCCAAGCTACCTAATGTTCTACAAAACATATTCTGCTGAACATTAGTGCGCGTAAGAATAGCAAAATCCGTAGGAAGCGCATCCCCCGATTTAACAGCTTTAGAAATCTGCTGAGCAACAGAAAGAGCCTCATCGTAATCAGTATTATAAATACTTTTGGAAACGCGAGCGCCACCCTTAATATTTGATTTTAATTTTAAATAATCACGCCTACACGCAGATTGTGAAAGAACACGATTAGCAAGACCAACAATACGTTCTGTAGACCTGTAATCCGTATTCAAACTAATATCCGCGTAGATTGGTGCAAATTCTTTTGGAAACTCAAGTAAATCGTAGCTACTAGCACCAGCGAAAGAATAGATGGTTTGGGCAGGATCTCCAACAACGCAAATATTGCGGTTATCGCCCAACCATAGTACAAGAAGCTCATGTTGCAACGGCGAAACATCCTGATACTCATCAACAGTAACCCAACCTATTAAACTACGAATCTGTTTAGCAGCATTAGGGAAAGATCTTAAAATATGACAGGTTAAAAGGAGCAAATCGTTAAAATCAATAAGATTACGCGTATTTTTTTCAATCTCGTACGCTTTATAAACTTCTACGAATTGTTTAACATCTAAGCCCGCAGGGAGTTCTCTATGAACACAAGCATATGCTTTCGCATAATCATCTGGTGCAATAAGCGAAACTTTCGCCCAATCAATTTCTGAAATAATATCTCTTATTTGCACAGACGTCATATTTGCAAGATCTGTGTAATGAATCAATGCTTGCTCTGTAACTTCTTTAGGATCATCCATTATTCTTGGAAAAGGAGCTGAGCACACTGAATCCCATACCTTACGTAAATGTTTTAATGCTGCAGAATGAAAAGTTGCAACAGTCGCATTATTAACACCTAATTTTTTAAGACGTTCTTGCATTTCTTTAGCAGCCTTTACAGAGAAAGTTACCGCCAAAACGCGATTTTCATCCCATTCTCCTTTAGCACACGCATACGCTATTCTGCGTGTAATAGTGCGAGTTTTACCAGCACCAGCGCACGCCACAATGCGAACAGGACCATTTAACGCCATGGCTGCTGCACGCTGTGAATCATCTAAATCATTCAATAATGACTCTGGAGAAGAAATCATATTTCTATTGTTACAGCAAACAAAGAAAAAATAAAAGATTAAAACACAAATGTGGTTAAAGGTTATTTGACTATATCTCGCTGCTTTGTATTACTGTTGAACTGTGACACAGATAAGCAGATTCAAGTTGGTAGCGCTGGCCTCATCGGTCATGCCAGAAGTACAATTCGCCGGAACCCGCCAAAGTGAGCAGGCAAACGCCACCGATGCCGCTGCGGGAATATCTCATGCCGTTATTCAAGACGTTTCTGGTAACCTTTATGACATTTTTGTAAGCTCCGAGAAAAAAGGGCAAAAACGCTTACACGACAGAGCTAGAGCAGCATGGGTGCTGCAAAAAACCAAAGGACTTGCAGCTCTTGGATTTGCACACGAAGAAATGCTTAAGTTTGTTCCTGGCTCCCTTTCAAACCAGAACAATCAAAATACGCAAAATACAAAAGCTGCGCAATCTACACAATCTACACAAGAAGATAACCAATCTGATTCAAACAGCTTATATGGCGAAAGACTTGGACAGGCAGATTTTAATAATCCAACAGTATTGATTTGCCCACATTTAAACGGAAGCGCTAGAGAATTAAGCCTTCTTACAACAGACGATTGCGTAAACGCTGGCACAGCCATGGGCGCAATTCACCGACTAAGCCCAGCATTTTTAACAAAAGGCGGCTACCCTACTTTTACTACTGGTCAGATTCGAGCACAATTAACATCTTGGATTAAAAGGCTACGTCAAGCTGGTCACATTCCTACTGAAATCACCGATAACTGGTCCAGAGTGCTTGAAACCGATGGATTGTGGGCATTTGACACTTGCCCTGTTCACGGCGGTTTTAAAGATGGAGATTTTCTATTTTCTGGATCTACGATTACTGCAATAACCAATTGGCAGAGCATGCAAATCAACGATCCTGCGCGAGATTTAGCGTGGATTTTTGCAAAACTTAATGAACAGCATAGGAATGCACTTCTTAGCGCTTACGGAAGAATGCTAGGAGCCAGATTAGACAGCATGATTATGCTTCGCGCAAACCTATGGCTTCAAATGGAGCAGGTTGGCGACTTTGTTCAAGCTTTGCAGCGTGCGGATACAACTGGGATCATGCGCTTTAAAGCACAAGTAGAACGTCTTGCTCACGAGCTTACGCGTATAAACAATTCTAGAAACGCAAATGCTAATCAAAACAACAATTCAAGCGCAAATCCTGCGTCTTCTCTAACTGTAGGAGATATAGTTAAAGACGATACTATTGAATCTTCTGATGCCACAAATGAGAGCAATATAAGTGCTAAAAGTCAGACAATTGCTTTAAACAGCAATAACGACAGCACGAGTGAAAACCCTACAAAAGTGAACTATTCAAATTCACAAGCGCAAGAAGATTCTTACAAAGAGTCTGATAATACGAATGCTACTAAAACTACATCTGTTGCTGATAATCTAGAAACACAAGTTATAAATAGCATTATCAATAACGCCGATAATAGTAACAAGAATAGTGACGGAAGCATCGAAAGCAAGATTGAGAGCAATAACAGCATCGAAAGCAAAGATAACAATGTAGAAAATACTGGCAAAAATAACAATGAAGATTTAGATAAGCCAGCAACTATTATTATCCCAATGCTAAAAGATGCAGATCAAGCTATTAAAGATGCTAAAGACAAACTGAGTAATTCGTAAATGCTAAATATTAGATGCTAAATATTAAGTAAAATCAAAGAAACCAATTATTAAAAGTATCAAAAGTATTAAAGGAAACAAAATGAAGGTAACAATCGGAGTTAAACACGTAAACGACACTATCAGCTTTGAATCAGAACAAAGCGAAGAAGACGTGCAGAATATTATAACCAATGCAATCAAAGACGAAAAATTAATCACCATTACAGATAAAAATAACAGGAAAATTGTTGTACCTAGCAACTCTTTTGCCTATGCAATAATCGGAGATACCCCAACACACACTGTTGGTTTCAACGCATTGTAATTACAAAACTAGCGATTTAGGATTTTACTCACTACTTCGTCGCTAGTTGTTTCTTCACCAAGACTATTTGGTTTCCCGCTTCCGTGCCAATCAGAGCCGCCAGTAACAAGCAAATCCAAGTCTTTTGCTAATCCAAATAGTCTTTGTCTTTGCGTTAAAGAATTACCACGATGATACACTTCTAAACCATCGAGACCTAAACTAGCGTAATAAGCAATTTGAGAGTCTGAAAGAATAACAGGATTCCTACTATAATCCGCAGGATGTGCAATAACACTCACTCCCCCAGCATGTTTAATAACTTTAATAACTTCATCAACGCTGGGAGAAGGCGTAGGAATGTAATAAGGTCCATGAGGCGCTACTGGCCCTGCAAAAGCCTGAGATCTTGTTTCAAAAACACCTGCAGAAACCAATGCATCTGCAATATGTGGTCTGCCAATCGTAGTCAGATTCCCTTTACCTGCTTGATTAAGAACATCTTGCCAAGTAATCGGAAAATCGTGCGACATAAGCTCCACCATTTTACGCGTACGATTTAAACGACGTTTCCTTGTTAAATCAAACATTTCAATAATGCACTCGTCGTTTGGATTATAACGATAAGCAAGCATATGAACAGATATATTACCTTCTACAGATGTGATTTCGGATCCAAAAATAACTGGAAAATCCGCAATATTAGCAGCTTCTTTAAAATCACTCCAACCAGCAGTAGTATCGTGATCTGTAATAGCCACACCTTTAAGACCAATAGTTTTAGCTTCATTTACCAAATCTTCTGGCGACTTTGTACCATCGGAATAAAAGGTATGACAATGCAAATCCCAACCAGAATTATTCTCATCAGGGTTTGCAAAAAAATCAATATCAGCGCTAGTGCTAGTTACAGTCATACAATTATCGTAAACTGTGGCATGTAACGTTTATCTTATAAACGATTAATCCCTACATTATTAGCGTTTACAGGAGTACTTATGGATAGCTGTAATTCACAAACAGAACTCACAAATATAAATGAGCTATCTAAAACGGAAAACAATGTAGACGAAAAAACACTTTACGAAACAAACTCATTAAAAGGCTGGAGACATTCTGCTACTTGGGTTTACGCTATTATGCTAGTTACTTCTGCAATAGCCCTTCTAACATCTCTAATATTATCTTCTGAGACTTTAGCTCTTGCGCGCACACCGCACAAAGCGCTTGGATGCGATATAAACACTCTCGTATCATGCTCTAAAGTAGCTCAAACATGGCAAGCAGAATTCATACGATTTGGCGAACTAAGCTTCCCTAACGCCTTCTTTGGAATAGCAGCCGAAAGCGTATTTGTAACACTTGCTGTAGTCGGAATAGCAAAAGTAAAACTTCCAAAATGGCTAGCGATATTTAGTTGGATAGGCGGATTATGCGCACTCTTGTACGCGTATTGGCTGTTTTCTCAATCAATGTTCGTAATACAAGTTCTTTGCCCATGGTGCTTAGTACTAATGTTTTGCACTACTATACAATTCATGTCACTTAGCCACGCAACAGTTAGCGCGCAAGGAATTGGATTAAAAAATAAAATTCTAAACGCGTATTACAGAATTAACTACGATTTAATCGTAGACTCACTATGGATATTCGTAATCGTGCTATTAATTTTAAGCAAATACGGTCATGCTATATTTAGTTGAATCAAAAGCTTATACAACTAAATTCATCACATATTTCATCACATATTTATAAGCTGCAATTTAAATTAAAGTTATAATCAGCAGTCACTATTAAGCAGAGATTGCGATAGCTTAGCAATACGATCGCTTGAATCGGAGTTAGTGAGCAAAACACTCCCCTCGTCATCTTTATCCGCAAGAAGATTCATTGAATCTAAGACGCTTTTAAGATGATGAATAGTGCCAGCATTACCATCTACAATCTTCACGCAATCAGGCAAAAACTCGCGAAAATAACTTTTATAAAACACAAAATGAGTACAGCCTAAAACAACTGAATCAATATTGTTTAAATCATAAGAATCAAAATACTTATGCAAAGCACTCATAACAATATTTTTATTGCCTAAATCACCATTTTCCACAATTTCTACCAAATCTGGACACGGTCTAGAAAAAATTTGGTGATCTTGCGTAAAACGATTCATAAGTTCCGCAAACTTGCGCTCTTTAAGCGTTAAAGGAGTAGCAGCAACAATCACGCGCTGAGGCTTGCCGCCACCTAAATCGCAAGCAAGCTTAAGAGCAGGTTCCATGCCAATAATCGGCATACTATAGTGCTCACGCAAATCTTTAACAGCAGCAGAAGTGGCAGTATTGCAAGCAATAACAATAGCTTTAACATTAAGACTTGCAAAATGCTCAACAATCTTAAAACTAAGCTCACGCACTTCTTGCGGAGTTTTTATGCCATATGGAGCATTAGCAGAATCCCCAAAGTATATAATGCGCTCATTTGGCATTGCTTCTCGAAGCTCACGAACTACAGAAATACCACCTAACCCAGAGTCAAATACACCTATTGGAGCGCACGAAGACATAAAAACCTCCTAATAAACTCTTACAATGGTACTTTTTAGCACAAACATAATCATTGCAAAACAGCATCAATAAGACTGCGCGTGTATGGATTTTTAGGTAAACGCAATACATCTTTAACGCTTCCCTGCTCAACAATCCTTCCGCCTTTTATAACACTAACTTGGCTAGCAATGCGGCTTACTAAAGCCAAATCATGCGTTATAAACAAGCACGAAAAGTTGTACTGCTTTTGCAAGCTACTTAAAAGATTTAGGATTTTTAGGCAATGATTTGCATCTAACGCCGAAGTTGGCTCATCTGCAATAATCAAAGAAGGACGATTTATTAACGCTCGCGCAATGCCAACTCGCTGTTTTTGACCGCCAGAAAGCTCGTGCGGGAACCTGTTTATTAAGCTTAATGGCAAATGCACTTGATTAAGAACAAGCTCCACGCGCTTTTTGCGCTCTTCTTCGCTAAGACTTTTATTGACAATAAGAGGCTCGGCAATGCTCCAACCTACAGTTTTTAAAGGATTTAGCGCCGAGCCAGAATCTTGGAAAATGAACCCAATATTGCTTAAAATCTTGCGATTTGCGCGTTTTTTGCAATCGGAGTATAAATTAAGACCCTCTATGCTTATGCTGCCAGATTCTGGCTTAAGCTGACCAGAAATAAGCTTTGCAATCGTTGTTTTTCCAGCACCAGATTCGCCAACCAGCGCATGCGTTTTCCCCCTTAAAATATTAAGGTTCAAATCACTTATTGCGTACTTAGAAGGGTTGAAAATTTTAGAATACTTAGCATATTTAGCAGAAACATTTTGAATGTTTACGCAAAAATCGCCAGCCTCCGAACTAGTTGATTCGCTAGCTAAATTACTAATATCAAAATCAACAATAGAGTCTAAAAGAGATCGCGTATAGCTGTTTTTAGGATTAGAAAACACATCTTTAACTAGCCCACTTTCAACAATACTGCCACTGTTCATAACATAAACTGTGTTTGCAACAGCCTTAACAACGCTCATATTATGCGTAATAATCAAAACCGCAATATTATGCTTTTTAGCTAAATCTCGCAAAAGCTGCAAAATCTTACGCTGAGTTGTAACATCCAAAGCTGTTGTAGGCTCGTCTGCAATAAGCAAAGAAGGTTGATTAATAATTGCCATTGCAATCATTGCACGCTGAAGCTGCCCTCCAGAAAGTTCGTGCGGATAAGACCTATAAACGCGATTTACATCCTTTAGGCCAACCTCGCTAAGGGAATCAAGAACTCGCGATTTTTTAGCGCGAGCGCTCGTCTTGCCAAACTTTTCGGGATGATATTTTAATGACTCTTCAATTTGCTTGCCAATGCGCATAACTGGATTAAATGCGGTAGATGGCTCTTGGAATACCATTGAAATAAGCCCCGAACGAATATAAGAATACGGAGCATTATTGCTTAGTAAATCCAAACTGTCATTAGCGCTTGTATTAATAACCGCTTTGCCAGAAACACTAAAATCGCCTGGAAGAAGACCCATTAACGCCAACGAAGTTAAGGACTTTCCCGAACCAGATTCGCCAACCAGCGCACTAATTTTGCCCGCATATAAGTTTAAATATACGTTATGCGTAATCTGATTTTTGCCAATCGCAATAGACAAGTTACTAACGCTGAGCACTGGGTTTTCGCGATTTTCCAACATTTTCTTAAATCCTTTTCTAGTTTCTAAGCGAAACTCGCGCATAGTTTGGATAAGCCGGGAAAGACCCAACAAAGAAGTTTTCCACATTGCTTCCGTGAATATAAGTGTTCTTAGAGTAAATAAGCGGAACGATTGGAGAATCGCGCATAATCTCTTTATCAACATGCTGCCAAAGCAAATCTGCACGCGACTTATCTATAACGCCAACAGCTTGACGAATCAAGGAATCCACTTTTGGATTCGAGTAGCGAGATATATTCCAATTGCCGCCGCCTATTTGCGAAGAGTCAAAAAGCGGACCAATATTTGCATACGCAGAAGGAAAATCAGGCTGCCATTTAGACAAAGCTAAATCGTAGTCGCCAGAATCGCCAGTAATCATATCGGTAAAAATCTGCGAATCCACAGTTCGTATAGAAACATCAATTCCAACGCGCTTTAAGCTTGCTTGAATAGAAGATGCCACTTGCGCCTGATCTGGGCGAGCAATAAGACTAAACTTTAGTTTAGATTTACCCGATTCCTTTAATAATTGTTTAGCCTTTTCTACGTCCCCACGCGGATTTGCAGAATAGAGATTATAGACTTTGCGCTCGCTTACGCCTGGAGTAATAAGCGTTGTTGCAAAACCGCCAGCAACCGCACCGCCCTTTGCTCGCTGATACGACTGCTTATCTACAGCGTACTGAATCGCCTTTCGGATCTTAACATCTTTAATACGGCGATTGTTCATGGCCAAATATTCCAACGCTCCGTCACCGCTTGTAACTAAAAGATTGCTCGACTTGTAGCTTGCTTTAGCTTGTGCGCGTTGAGCTGGAGGCACAAAATCTGCAAGAATAGCATTGTCTGCGCCAGAATTGCCTTGAATCATAGATTGGGCAGCAACAGAAGGATCAACACCAAGCTTCCAAATTATCTTGTCTAGGTAATTAGCTCGAATTGAATCCGCGCTGGAATCCCAATTAGTGTTTCTAACCATCACAATTTGCTTGCCAACTTCGTTTTCAACAATTTTGTACGGTCCAGAAGCAACTGGGCTTTTACCATAATCCTGCGCATTCCCAGAATTTAACGGAACGGGAGCAAAGGCCGCCAAAGACGCAACCCAAGGCCAATTAGCAAAAGCAGCATTTAGTTTAAAAATGATTGTTTGATTGTCTGGAGTTTCAATCGAATCCAAAGATTTGCCACTAAACGGACCGGCATAGTCTTTAGCGCCTTCCAAAAGCGCTTTGTGGTAACCGAATCCGCCTGTAAGCGAGTTTGCAAAAGAACGCTCAAGACCATATTTAATATCTTTAGACGTTATTGGGCTTCCATCCTGGTATTTAATGCCTTTTTTAAGAGTGTACTTCCAAGTTTTTCCGCCGTCTAAAGCAGTTCCCGTATCTGTTGCTAAATCGGCAACAACACGCGTTTTGCCACTTGGCGTTACTTTCCACGTTGTTAAAGCGCGGAAAACTAGGCTATTAGAAGTTATTGGCAAACCCTGACTTCTTGCAGGATCAAAATCCATTTTTGATTCAGAGCTTAGAATCGTAAGCGTTCCGCCCTTTTTTGGATTGCTATTAAGCACAGAAGCATTTGGTAGTCTTTTTTGTAGGTTTTGACCACTTTGCACAGCACTTCCGCAAGCAGAAAATGCATAAACCAGCGAAAACACTAGAATTACAGCAATTGCTCTTAATATATTTAGAGCAAAACCGCGATTAAATTTTTTGATGATTTGATAATAATTTTGTATATTTTGTGTATTTTGCATGATTTTTCCTTAATTTTTTATAAAGTTATAAAGTTATTAAAAATTTTTATTATTGTGATTTAAAGAAGACTTTAGTAGCGACTTTAGTTGCAACCTTAATGGCGATTTTGCTGGCGATTTTAATCGCTCACTAATCACCACTTTAAAGGGCGACTTTAGCCGCTCTAGGATCAAGCAAACAATAACAGACGTCAACAATAAGATTTGCAATTATTACAAGAGCGGCCGAAAACAGCGTAACTCCAACCAAAACTTGCAAATCAAAAGTCTTAACAGCGTCTAAAAGAAGCGAACCCAACCCGTGCATAGAGAACACACGCTCAGTTATAACCGCTCCACCAAGAAGACCGCCAAGATCTAAACCAAACATTGTAAATATTGGTAAAATCGCATTTCGCAAAGCATGATTTACTACAACATGTGAATCGGGCATGCCCTTTGCTATTGCAGTTCGCACATAATCTTTACCAAATTCCCTAATCATTGTAGAACGAGTAATGCGCGCATAAAAAGCGCCATTTATCAACGCTAAAACAATCCAAGCGAGTAGCAGATGCCAAGCCCAGTCAAAAGGATTAGCAAAGAAGCTAACATATCCACCCGTAGGAAAAACGGGAATGTAAACCGCAAAAGCAATAATCGCCAGCAAACCAATTAAGTAGGTAGGAGACGAAATACCAATCGAAGATATTGCTACAATTAAGCGGTCAATCCACGAATCACGCTTAACAGCTTGCAAAACGCCTGCAAATACGCCAATTATCATCCACAAAACAGCAGCGCCAATGGCGATTGATGCTGTAACTGGAAAACGACTAAAAATCAAACCAGTAACAGGCTCATTAAGCGCAAAAGACCATCCTAAGCAAGGAGCCGCGCAAACAATTGCGCTGGCAGATGCAGAATCGCCAAAAGTACGGCCAACAAAAATACCCTGCAAATAGTTAAAAAGCTGACTATACCAAGGCAAATCAGTTCCCATAAACGCAGAAACTTGTGCTAAACGCTCAGGCGTGCAAGGTTTGCCGCACATAAGCTGAGCAGGATTTGTTGGAGTCATAAAGAAAATCAAAAACATTGCCATTGCAATAACAGCAATAACAGCCAAAGCGCTTGCAACGCGCCTAATAATGTAAATAAAAACGCTCATGCTGCTATCTCCATTTTTGAAGAAAGCCAATCGCCCAGCATATTAAACCCGAGCGCAAGCAGGGACAAAGATAAACCTGGGAATATTAAATACCACGGGTCTACCAATGCCCACTGCACTGCGTCGGATATTGAGCGTCCCCACGAAGGCGAAGGCGGATTCATGCCAACGCCAAGAAATGAAAGTGCCGCTTCAAGTGCAATACGGCCTGGTATAGAAAGTGTTGTATTAACAATGATTATTGGAAGCATGTTTGGCAAAATCTGATTGCGCAAAACATGAAAAGCACTAGCGCCCATAACTCTAGAAGCCACAGCAAAATGGCGATTTTTAAGGCTAAGTGTTTCGCCGCGAACCAATCGCGCCATACTAGACCAACCAAAAAAGCCGATTATAAGAGTTAAAAGAAGCGGACGCGGGAAAGTTTGAGGCACAATCGCAGAAAGCGCAATCGCAAAGATTAGGAACGGAAACCCAAAGAACACGTCCATAATGCGAGAAATTGCAAAATCAACAAAACCACCAAAATAACCAGCAATAACGCCAATTACAACGCCTAAAACAACGGAGATTGCAGTAGAAGCTAAGCCAATTCCAAGAGAGATCCGTGCGCCGTGAGAGATGATTGCAAATAAGTCAATTCCGCGCAATGGCGTTACGCCAAACCAATGTTTTGAGCTTATTCCGCCTATGCCTATAGGCAACGAAGAATCCGACAAAACATCGGGATTTTCGCTATATGGATCATTACCTGTAATAAGAGTAAAAAGGTCGGCAAAAATCGCCAATAAAACAAACAGTGATATTATTGCAATTCCAACAATTGCGGTAACACTTGATAAGTCGCGCTTACTACGCGAATAAAATACACCGCCCCTTTTCATCGCCACTCATTTCGTTACCTGCACTTTCGTATTGCAATTTTTCTATAAAACTAACAAATACAAACATGAATAAATTTGTATTGTTGTCATAACGAATTTATATGAAGGTATGGAAGTGTAGAAAATCAGAGTGTCGCATTGCTTCACTTTTCGCTTAGAGCGTATCGCGACCCCGATTTCGCCTACACTTATGCGAAATCCGAAGACAAACAAAACGTGCCGACGTATGAATCATACAACGGCACGTTTTTTGTTTAGTTAATTAGCTGTTAGTTGTGTTTTTTACGCGCGCTTAAGACTTACGCTAAGCTCAGTTGCGCTAGAATCAGCCTCAGTAACTTCTAAGCTTGTAGCAAGAGTTTCGTTAGCAATCAAATCACGGAACTGCTCAACTTTAGCAACGTCCACGCTAGGCACATTCAAAGTCAAAGCGATTCGGTCTGTAACATCCAAACCGTTCTCCTTACGAGCATCCTGAACAGCGCGAATAGCGTCGCGAGCGTAACCTTCAGCAAGCAAATCGCTAGTCAAAGCAGTGTCGAGCATAACGAAACCGCCAGTTGGCATTGCAGAAGAAGCCGTATTCGCAGCCGCTTGAGCATCCGAAGACTCAACGCGATTTATAAGCTCATACTCGCCTTGTTCAAGCGCAACTTCGCCGTTTGGAGTCATAACAACAGGAGCGCCAGACTCGTCAACACGCCAATCGCCACTCTTAGAAGCCTTAATAGCAAACTGCACTTGCTTACCCAAACGAGGGCCAGCCGCGCGAGCGTTAACCTTAAGCTCGTGAACAATCTTCAAACCGTGTTCGCTTGCATCTTGCAAAGTGCAGAATGTGACATTCTTCACGTTAAGCTCGCGCTCAAGCACCTGCTCGTAAGGCTCTACAGCAGCAGTATTTTCTGCAACAACAGTCAAGTTTGCCAACGGCTGGCGCACACGCAACTGTTCCGCCTTGCGCAAAGAAAGCGTAGAAGACACAACCTCGCGAACCTTATCCATAGCAGCAACCAAAGCATCGTCGTGCGCAAGAACAGCACCAAGCTCAGTGACTTCGCCAGCCTTAGGGTTCTTCTCGCCATCTGAAAGCATTTGCGGCTCAACCAAATAAGGCCAATCAGCCAAATGCACGGATTCGCCGCCAGTAAGACCACGCCACACAGCCTCTGCTTCCATAGGAGCAAGAGGAGCAATCGTGCGCATAAACACTTCCAACACAGTGTAAAGCGTGTTGAAAGCAGTCTCGTCTTCATTCCAGAATCGGTCGCGGCTGCCGCGAATATACCAATTCGTAAGCACGTCAATAAAATCGCTTACTGCCGCGCAAGCATCGCTAATTGCAAACTCGTTCAAGCATTTTTCTACGCGCTCAACAAGCAAACGCGTGCGAGCAAGCAAATAACGATCCATGTTGCAAAGTCCTGCAACCTCGTCCGCGCGAAGCCTGCGAGCATCGTAACCCTTACCACCGTTTGCAGCGTTCGCATACAAAGTGAAGAAGTAATATGAGCTCCAAACTGGAAGCATAACCTGACGAACAGTATCCCTAATTCCGTCTGCAGTAACAATCAAATTGCCACCGCGCAAAATTGGCGAAGACATAAGGAACCAGCGCATTGCGTCCGAACCGTACTCGTTGAAAACACCGTTCACATCTGGGTAATTACGCAAATGCTTACTCATCTTCTGACCGTCGGAACCAAGCACAATGCCGTGGCAAATCACATTCTTAAAAGCTGGTCGGTCGAACAGAGCCGTGGCCATAATGTGAAGCGTGTAGAACCATCCACGAGTCTGGCCAATATATTCAACGATGTAATCGCATGGGAAGTGCTCTTCGAAGAAGTCCTTATTTTCAAAAGGATAATGGAACTGCGCGAAAGGC
Source organism: Gardnerella sp. KA01002 (assembly GCF_049244015.1). Lineage (NCBI taxonomy): Bacteria > Bacillati > Actinomycetota > Actinomycetes > Bifidobacteriales > Bifidobacteriaceae > Gardnerella > Gardnerella sp. KA01002. The sequence goes on along the minus strand of NZ_CP058365.1, from coordinate 391,092 downwards.
ATAGAACCAGACTCAAACCAGCAATCGAGAACATCCGTAATACGGTGCATTTGCGACTTTCCAGTAGGATCGTCTGGATTTGGACGAGTAAGGCGATCGATATACGGGCGGTGCATATTCACATTGCCGTCGTCATCGCGAGGATAGTCGCCAAAATCAGCCTTAAGCTCATCCAACGAACCGTAAACGTCTACGCGAGGATACTTTGGATCGTCACTCACCCACACTGGAATTGGCGAGCCCCAGAAGCGATTACGGCTAATAGACCAGTCGCGCGCGTTAGAAAGCCACTTACCAAACTGGCCGTCCTTAACATTTCCAGGAATCCAATTAATCTCCTGATTAAGCTCAAGCAAGCGCTTCTTAATCTTCGTAACAGATACAAACCAGCTAGAAACAGGCTTATAAATAAGCGGAGTTGCGCAACGCCAGCAGTGAGGATAGCTGTGCACGTAGCTTTTTTCTTGGAATAGCAACGCGCGCTGATCTTCCGGCATTTGAGCAAGCGGGCCGTCTCCTGCACGCAAGTTGCGCAAAATTGGCAAGTTGGCGTCAAAAACGTACAAGCCTTCGTAATCTGGGCAGTCGCTTGTAAACTTGCAGCCTGCGTCGAGCACGTCAACGCTGCGAATTTCGTGCGCGTTAAGCGTGTTCATATCGTCCTCACCGTAAGGAGCCTGGTGAACGAGGCCAGTACCTTCAGCGGTGTCAACATAATCTGCTGTGAAAATCGTAAAAGCGTTAGGACCAGGAGTGCCACCCTCAGCGAGCGCAGAATCGCTTGCAAAGTAAGGGAATACTGGGTAGTAGCGCCAGCCAGCCATCTCAGCGCCCTTAAGTTCGCGCACAACCTCATAGTTTTCGCCAAGTTCCTTAGTGTAGGAACCAAGCAAAGGCTTACCAATGTAGAACTTTTTGCCAGCAAACTTGCCTTCAGTTGGGCGAACTTCCACGTAATCAATATCTGCACCGACTACGATTGCGAAGTTGGTTGGAACTGTCCAAGGAGTAGTGGTCCAGAATACTGCGTAAGCATCGTCTTCGTCGCGAAGCTTAACGGCGACGGAAACGGTAGTATCCTGACGATTCTGGTACACGTCCGCGTCCATGCGAAGCTCGTGGGCACTGAGCGGAGTCTGGTCCTTTGGGCAGTACGGAAGCACGCGGTAACCCTTGTAAGCCAAGCCCTTATCGTAAAGCTGCTTAAATGCCCACATTACGGATTCCATGTATGGAATGTTTAGCGTCTTGTAGCCGCGCTCGAAATCAACCCAGCGCGCCTGACGATGTACGTAGTTTTGCCACTCATTTGTATACTTCAAAACGCTAGCACGACAAGCATCGTTGAACTTCGCGATGCCCATTTTTTCTATTTGTTCAACCGACTCAATGCCGAGTTCCTTCTGCGCTTCCAACTCTGCAGGAAGACCGTGAGTATCCCAACCAAAAACGCGGTTTACTTTGCGTCCGCGCATAGTCTGATAGCGCGGAACGACGTCTTTTGCATAGCCTGTAAGAAGGTGACCGTAGTGAGGAAGACCGTTTGCGAATGGAGGGCCATCAAAGAACACGAACTCGTTTTGGCTACCCTTGCCAGACGGGCGATATTCGATTGACTTGCGGAAAGTGTTGTTTGCATCCCAGTACTGGAGAACTGATTCTTCAAGCTTTGGGAAAGAAGGATTCGGTGCAACTTGCGCGCCGGCGTTTTCTTGCGTTGATGCAGTTACATTTGCTTTCGGATATACGTGATTTGCAGACGTATTTGCGCACACGCTAGTTGCTGGATTAGTGGATTCGCTCACTGTGCTCTCCTCGCTCAACAGGGTGAATATTTCCCTGCGAGGACGACAGTTATTGCCGCGGTACCACCTCGCTTGCTACAAGATGCTTACGCAACTCTTGCAGCCTCTCGTGTTTGGCTATACGGGCCAACCCCGTCGGTTCTAATAAGCGAGAATCTTACGAATCCTCGCCGTTCTTCCGAAAACTCCCCGCCGATAACGGATCATCGCTTAAGTTAGAAACAATCTAACACTATCCCCTAACATTGTGAACTTTCAAAATCTCATTTATGCCCATTATGAAATAAATTATTATGAGATCCTATGCGCACAAACCTAATAACAGGAATATTATATCGGTAATTATAAATGAGAATTACATCAAATTTTCCTTCTTGCAAATGCAATTCCCAATATCCGCTATACATCCCACGAGGATGGCTCAATTGGTGAGGATTGTAAGATTCAGGAACTTCTTCAAATTCATAAATACTGTCAATTAAGTCCTCTAATTCGTGTTTAATTGATGGATTCTCTCGAAGCAACTTCCGTAAATCTGCTTGAAATTGAGTATCAAAAATAATTTTCATGACATATTATCCAAAAATGCTTTAGCTTCATTAGCATTGCTAAAAACAATGCCGTCTTCAGAAATTTTGCCATCTATAATTTGATTAGCGTGATTCATAGCTTTAAGCGTTGCTTCGTTGGGAACAGACGTAACGAGCGACGGACTAATAGGTAGAGCTTGTTCACGTACTGCCTGCTTAAGAAACATGTTTAAAGCAGTAGACATATCAAGACCTAAAGCATCAAATAAGACTTCTGCATCTTGCTTAGTTTTCTCATCTGTTCTGAAATTAATTCTTGCGACCGCTGAAACAACCATAAAAAACACCATCCATTGTCATAATTACATACAATATATGTCTATTATACACACGCATGACACTTGCAATAAATAAGAAAAGTGCCCCGGATCAGAATCGAACTGACGACACCCACTTTAGGAGAGTGGTGCTCTATCCACTGAGCTACCGAGGCAACAAATGGCAATTATACACTATAGCGTGGTTTACACGCTATAACATGCTCAAGATTCAAGATTTGATTGCGTTCCAGCGGTTGCAGCCGTAGCAGACTGCTCCGCTTGAGCCGCATCCAACTTAGCGCGAACAGCAGCAAGCAAGCCCTGCGCACGCTTTGCTAGCGCCTCTCCAAGCTCCCATTGATGCATAGACTGATCCAAAGTCAAACCGCCAGCCTCAAGTGCTTTAACAGCTTGCACAAGCTTTTCGCGCGCCTCTTCATAAGGCATTGCGTTAATCGCAGCTCGCTCTTCGCTACTAAGCGTGCTAATAGCGTCAACTTTTGCACCTGCGTCTTTTGTTTCGTCGCTCATAATTATCCTTTTCTAATTTTTTATTTAAGATTTTTTTATTTAAAATTTTTGCGTTTTTATTTTTAAGACTTTTAGATTTTACGACTTTACAGCTTTAGATTTTACGACTTTACGACTTTTCTACAGAAGTAACGCTAGCTGTAATCAAGCCACTTTTAAGAGTAACAGTTATATCATCGCCAGTTTTTACACGACTAGAATCATCGAGTACTTTCCCACCGCTAATTTGCACAACTGCGTAACCTCGATTAAGCGTTGATTGCGGACTAAGAGCCGTAATACTGGCATGTGCCTTTTCAACAGTCAAACTAGCGTCGTCAAGCAGCCGCACCAAACCATGCCTCATTCGTTCAACGGCCTGCTGCACAAACAACTCATGCGGCTCCAGCATAGTGCTCGGTCTAGTAAGGCTAGGACGGTTCGCGTAGCCTTCAACAAGTCGAATCTCATTGTCAACTCGCGCAGAAATCCTCATGCGCGCATGTTGCAAAGCGTTGTCAATCAACTGCCATTGCTCGTTAACATCTGGAACAACGCGCTTTGCTGCGTCTGTAGGCGTAGAAGCTCGCATATCTGCAGCCAAATCAATAAGCGTCCAATCGTCTTCGTGACCAATCGCAGAAACAATCGGAGTTACGCAAGCAGCCGTAGCGCGAACCACGCCCTCGTCCGAAAAACCAATCAAATCTTCAAAACTACCGCCGCCGCGCGCAACAATAATCACATCAACCTCTGGATCGGCATCTAGCTGCTTAATGGCCGCAATAACGTCCGCTGGGCATTGCACACCCTGAACATGCGCGTGAACCACCTTAAAACGCGTTACAGGCCAGCGCAAATTCACGTTTGTAATAACATCGCCCTCGGCGCGAGCTTGAGGCGCACACACTAGACCAATGCACTTTGGGAACTCGGGCAGAGGCACCTTGTTTTCTGCGTCGAACAAGCCTTCGCCTTTAAGCTTTTTGCGCAACTCGTCTATTTGCGCTTTTAAGTCGCCAGCACCAACACGTCTAATTTCGTCTGCAACAAAGCTCAATCGCGTTGCTTTTACCCAAATATCTGCCTTGCCGTGAACAACTACTCTATCGCCCTGCCGCAAATCTTTCGCTTGCTGAACAAACTTGCTAAAGCCCATTATGGAGATTGAAATGTCTTCGTTACTGTCTCTGAGCGTTATGTAGCCAGACGTAGACCTTCTCATATTGATTTCAACAATCTGACCTTCTACCCAAGCTGCAGGCCACTTTTCTACAGCACCATGGAACTTTTGGCTTATAACGCTTACTGGCCAAGGATTTTCGGCAGTCGTGTCACTTGCGCGTAAAGGTAGCGTGCGAGTGGCACTACTATTTCGACTGTCATAGCTATTTTGACTAACTTCATTTTGACTAACGTTGTCATTGTGAGGATAGTCATTGTGAGGATAGCCAGAATCTTGATTGAAAAGCGTCATATTTAACAAAGACATACACTAAGTTTCTTTTAGAAGATGGACAACAAGCGTTTAAAATATGCACAACAAACGCCGAAAAAATACGCAAAACACGACACGCCGTGACTTGCAAATAAAGTGATTCTGAGTATAGTTATTACTCGGCTCAAGAAATGACCAACGCCCCTTTAGCTCAGTTGGTTAGAGCAGCTGACTCTTAATCAGCGTGTCCAGGGTTCGAATCCCTGAGGGGGCACTCTTTGAAAACCCAAGCTTTATGGCTTGGGTTTTTTCGTATTTAGATTTTTCATTATTCACATATGATTTATATACGATTTATCCCAATATTCCAACAAAAGACTGACTCTCAGACACACTTTCGCCATTTACACAATAACATTTAAAAAAAAAACAATGTTGTGATAATTTTTGTGATAACTATAAAAAAGTAAAAATTCAAAACACGCTAAACAACGCCAAACAACACACCAAACAACACAAAACGATCTATGTGTAATTCTTCAACAGAAAATACAAAAAGACCCCACGATTTTCCTCATGGGGTCTTTTCTAAGACTTAACTAATATCTTCAGTTAGAAAAAATACTAGGCAAGAATCTTGGTCACACGACCAGAACCAACGGTACGGCCACCTTCACGAACTGCGAAGGTCAAGCCCTCTTCCATTGCGATAGCCTGGATCAACTCAACAGTGAAGGTTGCGTGATCGCCTGGCTGAACCATTTCGATGCCGTCTGGCAAGGTGATAACGCCAGTAACATCGGTGGTACGGAAGTAGAACTGTGGACGGTAGTTGGAGAAGAATGGCGAGTGACGGCCACCTTCGTCCTTGGTCAAGACGTAAACTTCGCCTTCGAACTTGGTGTGTGGAGTCACAGAACCTGGAGCAGCCACAACCTGACCACGCTCAACGTCGGTACGGTTGATACCGCGGAGAAGAAGACCAGTGTTATCGCCAGCCTCTGCCTCATCCATCTGCTTGTGGAAGGTCTCGATAGAGGTGACGGTGGTGGTCTGGGTATCGCGCAAACCAACGATCTCAACTGGGGTGTTGATTGGGAGCTTACCACGCTCAACACGACCGGTGACAACGGTACCACGACCGGAGATGGTGAACACATCTTCGATTGGCATCAAGAATGGCTTGTCAAGATCGTGAGTTGGGGTTGGGATGTACTCGTCAACAGCCTTCATGAGTTCCTTGACGGTCTCTACCCACTTGTCGTGGTCTGGAGCGTCATCATGCAAAGCGCCGTAAGCGGAAGTACGGATGACTGGGCAATCGCGATCGAAGCCGTTTTCTTCGAGGAGGTCACGAACCTCTTCTTCAACGAGATCGATAAGCTCTTCGTCGTCAACCATATCGCACTTGTTCAAAGCAACAAGAATTTTTGGAACGCCGACCTGCTTAGCAAGCAAGACGTGTTCACGGGTCTGAGCCATTGGACCGTCGGTAGCAGCAACCACGAGGATTGCGCCATCCATCTGAGCGGCACCAGTGATCATGTTCTTAACGTAATCAGCGTGGCCTGGGGCGTCCACGTGAGCATAGTGGCGTGCAGCCGTCTGATACTCGATGTGGGCGATGTTAATGGTAATGCCGCGCTCCTTCTCTTCTGGAGCGGCGTCGATCTGATCGAAGTCATACTGAGGGTTCAGATCTGGATACTCGCCATGCAGCACCTTAGAAATAGCCGCGGTCAAGGTAGTCTTACCGTGATCAACGTGACCGATGGTACCAATGTTAACATGCGGCTTAGTACGCTCGTACTTTTCCTTTGCCATGTGTTTGTCCTCCTGGACGTCTCGTAGTTTGCTTCACAACCTTATGTGAAGCCTCTCGCTACATATTTACTGGGTTTCTGGGTTAGGTGCCACTTCGGTGCCAGAACCCAGTCAACGTACGAAATTCTAGCGTTAACTAGGGACACAAAACACCGAAGTAGCGTGCGCTTTTACTCGCCGCGCTGGGCTTTAATAATCTCGTCCGAAACAGCCTTTGGAACTTCCGCGTAAGAGTCCATCTGCATGGTGAACATTGCACGTCCCTGAGTCTTGGAACGAAGATCACCAATGTAGCCGAACATCTCGCTCAGTGGAACCTTAGCGTCAATAACCTTAACGCCAGTAGCGTCGGTCATAGACTGAATGTTTCCACGACGGGAGTTCAAATCGCCCATAACGTCACCCATGTACTCTTCTGGAGTACGAACTTCCACTGCCATAATTGGCTCGAGGATTACTGGGTGAGCCTTAGGAGCAGCTTCCTTGAAGCACATGGAACCTGCAATCTTGAAGGCCATTTCCGAAGAATCAACGTCGTGAGTCTGACCGTCGGTAACGGTTGCTTTAACGCCAACCACTGGGAAGCCTGCCAAAACGCCAGATTCCATAGCTTCCTGCACACCTGCGTCGATGGAAGGAATGAATTCCTTAGTAATGTGGCCGCCAGTGACCTCGTTAACGAACTGATAGACTTCGCCAGATTCTGGATCGATTGGCTCGAAGTTCATCAAAACCTTTGCGAACTGACCAGAACCACCAGTCTGCTTCTTGTGGGTGTATTCCTGGTTCATAACAGCCTTACGAATGGTTTCACGATAAGCAACCTGTGGCTTACCAACATTCGCTTCGACCTTGAACTCGCGGCGCATACGATCCACAATAATGTCGAGCTGAAGCTCGCCCATACCAGAAATCAAAGTCTGACCAGACTCTTCATCGGTCTTAACCTGGAAGGTAGGATCCTCATCAGAAAGCTTAGCCAAAGCCAAGCTCATCTTTTCCTGATCTGCCTTCGTCTTTGGCTCCACAGCAACCTCGATAACAGGATCTGGGAAGGTCATGGATTCCAAAGAAATTGGGTTCTTTTCGTCGCACAAAGTATCACCAGTGCTGACATTCTTCAAACCGACAAAGGTGTAAATGTTTCCAGCTTCTGCAGAATCTACAGGATTTTCCTTATCTGCGTGCATCTGGAAGATCTTACCAACACGTTCCTTCTTGGACTTGGTGGAATCGTACACAGAATCGCCTGGCTTAACTTCACCAGAATACACGCGCACGAACACAAGCTTTCCATAGAATGGATGGGTTGAAATCTTGAACACCAAAGCTGCAAATGGATCGGTGTTTACTGGCTTACGATCAATTTCAACAGATTCGTCGCTTGGATCAAAGCCCTTAATAGATGGAACATCTTCTGGGCTTGGAAGGAAGTCAACAACAGCATCCAGCATTGGCTGAACGCCCTTATCCTTGAATGCAGAACCGCAAGTTACTGGGAAGGCTTCGCGAGCAATAGTAAGCTTGCGAATACCCGCGCGCATTTCTTCTTCAGAAAGCTCTCCAGATTCGAGGTACTTCTCAAGCAACTCTTCGTCAGCTTCTGCAACCTGATCCATAAGCTCGGCACGATATTCTTCTGCACGCTCCTGCAGGTCTGCAGGAATGTCAACGGTGTCGTAGTGGGCACCCATATCGTCCTTAACGTCATTCCAGACGTAAGCCTTCATACGAATCAAGTCAACAACACCAAGGAAGTCGTTTTCAGCACCGATTGGAAGCTGAATAACGAGAGGCTTAGCACCAAGCTTTTCCTTAATAGTCTTAACAGAATAGTAGAAATCTGCGCCAAGCTTATCCATCTTGTTGATGAAGCAAATACGTGGAACACTATACTTATCAGCCTGACGCCAAACGGTTTCAGACTGAGGCTCCACGCCTTCCTTACCATCGAACACTGCAACAGCACCGTCGAGAACACGCAAAGAACGCTCAACCTCTGCGGTAAAGTCAACGTGTCCTGGTGTATCGATGATGTTGATCTGGTAGCGATCGTCAGTGTCATGAGTCTGACGCTGCCAGAAGCAAGTGGTTGCAGCAGACTGAATAGTAATACCGCGTTCCTGCTCCTGTGCCATGAAGTCCATGGTGGATGCGCCATCGTGAGTTTCACCGATCTTGTAATTCTTACCAGTGTAGTAAAGAATACGCTCGGTGGTAGTAGTCTTACCAGCATCGATGTGCGCCATGATGCCGATGTTACGAACCATATTCAGGTCGTTAAGCACATCTTGTGCCATATTATTATCCTTAGCTCTTTAAGATACCGATTATCTTGTGGATTACCAGCGATAGTGAGCAAAAGCCTTGTTTGCTTCTGCCATCTTGTGGGTATCCTCGCGGCGCTTTACAGAAGCACCCAAGCCATTGGAGGCATCGAGAATTTCGTTAGCCAAACGCTCAGCCATAGTCTTCTCACGACGAAGGCGGGAGAAGTCTGTAAGCCAGCGCAAGGACAAAGTGTTTGCACGAGCAGGCTTAACTTCGACTGGCACCTGGTAGGTTGCACCACCGACGCGGCGGGAACGAACCTCAAGGCTTGGACGAATGTTATCGAGAGCGCGCTTCAAAACAGAAACTGGCTCCTGCTCGGTCTTTGCCTTCACCTGCTCAAGAGCAGTGTAGACGATGTTTTCTGCGATGGACTTCTTGCCATCGAGAAGAATTTTGTTAATCAACTGAGCCACGACGGTCGAGCCGTAGATTGGATCAGGAAGCAGCTGATGCTTTTTTGCAGGTCCTTTACGTGACATGTTTTACTTCGCCTTCTTTGCTCCATACAGGGAACGACCCTGCTTGCGGTCCTTAACACCCTGGGTATCGAGAGCACCACGCACGATGTGGTAACGCACACCTGGGAGATCCTTCACACGGCCACCGCGCACGAGCACAATGGAGTGCTCCTGCAAGTTATGACCTTCGCCTGGAATATAGGCGGTTACTTCAATACCCGAGCTGAGGCGCACACGAGCAACCTTACGAAGCGCAGAGTTTGGCTTCTTAGGAGTGGTGGTGTACACACGAGTGCACACGCCACGACGCAACGGGCTACCTTTCAAGGCCAAAGTCTTTGACTTCTTAGGCTTGGCCTGACGTCCCTTACGGACGAGTTGTTCAATCGTAGGCAACTTAAGTTCTCCGATTCATTGTTATCTTCTATTTGGTGAAAACCGCCACACTGCAGCACACCTTAAACCATGAATCGGTTAAAAGAGTAAAAGCCACAGTCCACCGGCCCGATGGCCCTCGTGCCTCCAGCCACGCATTACTGCGCGCTATCCTTGGCACTTGGGATATCCCAACGAGAACACCTATAACATAAGGCGCACCGTTGGCACACACGAACTACTATTATACATCCTTGCTTGACAATTAAAATACGCTTAAATAAGATCCGCTTAAACGAACTACTTTAAAATAGGTCTCGCGGGAGCAGAAACATCAAGACGTTGCCTGTTTCCAATTTTGCTAGGATCATTGATAATCACGTCTACAATCGCCTTTTTAAGATCTAAATCTGAAGAATCACCCCAAACAATTACACGATGAATTTCTACGTTAGAAACAGTGGAAGAAATCTCAGTTTCAACAGAATCCTGAGTTCTGGCACTGACTCGCATTACATGTGAACGAAAATCTTCAGACAAAGAACTTACAATTTTCAACGCCTCACGTACAGCCTTACTGCTCAAACTCTTGTGAACGTCTGTAACTTCAATAACTGGAATGCCTGTAGTAGGAACATTTTCAACTGCATTAAGAACTCTACCTTTAACGTCAACAGCTGTTAATTTTTCACTACCGTGAGATTTAAGTATCGCAGCAGGCTTTTGCGCTCTAACCGTTATTTGCAATCCTTGAGGGAATTTTTTTGAAACCTTAGCTTCTGTAACACCAGGTATGTTATTAAGTTGCTCAATTATTTCTTGAGATGACACTAAAAACAGCGATTTATTTACCTGATTAGACGCAATAGACGAAATTTTTTGCTCACTAACCCATTCGTTAGAGCCAAAAATACTAATATTTTTAGACTTAAGTCTAAATACAGGAGAAAAGAATAGAACCCAACATAGCAATGTTATAGATGCAATTATCAGAAAACTATAGAGAAATCTCAACAGAATCGTACGTAAACTAGCGAACTTTTTTTCTTTTTCTCTAGCACTGAAATCTATAACTTTAGGCCTAGAAACAATACCTAATGGCCCAGCGGTTGAACGCAAAGTCTGTTTTACAAAATCAACTACAGAAAGTCTCCTAGCATCTACAAAAGTGTTCTTAGAAGCATTATTTTTTGTAGATTCACCCGATACAGAAAACTCTGCAGTTACAGAAGACGCAGAAGATTTAGATGCAGTTGTAGGCACGGAAGATGTAACAAACTCAATAGAACTATCAGATGTAGTTAAATTCGATTTTGCTGTTCTACCTTTTTTGCGCAATGATTTTTTAGAAATCAGGTTACGATTTTCCGCATCGTTTCCAGTCGTACTAGATACAGTACGACCTTCAGACTTGCTAAAAATCACACGCCCCATACACTACCTCTTAAATCAGCTTACGACTTTTATCTGCTTTAAAATTTTATAAACTCTTATAAACTCACAAACTTTTGTAACTCAATGCTTCAAGCATAACAGATGTCATAGCTGTGATACTTCCTGCTCCAACAGTAAACAGAACATCGCCATTTTTTGCTCGACTAGCCAATTTTAGAGCACCTTCACGCATATCTTCCACTGCCTCGATATTAGACGTAATATCATCTTTCCTAGCTACATCAACAATAGTTGACGCGTGAATATCTGGGAAATCTTCCTGTTTTTCTCTAGCTGGGAAAATTCCAGTGACGATCACGTCATCTGCAAGAGATAATGCAGATGCAAATTCGTGCGCAAAAGAGCGAGTTCTAGAAAACAGATGCGGCTGGAAAAGAACACGAATACTAGCATTCGGATATCTTCTTCTTGCAGCGCGCAAAAGAGCATCTATTTCCGTAGGATGATGCGCGTAATCGTCTACAACCGTTACTCCATTAACACACCCACGAATATCGAATCGCCTAGAAGCCCCACGGAAACTAGAAGCACCATCTGCCGCATCTTTAGGGCTCATGCCTAAAAGCATCGCAGCAATAATAGCAGCACATGCGTTCCTAGCATTATGCAATCCTGGAATTATAAGATTAACGTCTATAAAATCGCCATTAAATTCAATAACAAACGATTCACTTCCGCTACCCGTTTTTTCACTTTCATTCTCAATAAAGGCAAATTTTACAAAACTTTTCACTCGATCATTCAGCAAAGAAACATTATCTTTATTACTTGTGTAAACGATTGTTTTTTTAAGAGAATCATCGCTTAAAGCATCTAAAACGGCACGAGCGCCATCATCATCTGCACAAATCACAATATGCCCAAGAGCATGGCTTAAATGTTCAACAAAAGCCGAGCGATAATTTTGCGCATTTCCATAATGATCCAAATGATCCGCTTCAACATTTGTAACAATTGCAATATACGGATTATATTTTTCAAAGCTGCCGTCGGATTCATCCGCCTCCGCAACCATAACGATTCCGCTGCCAGCATGCCCTCCGTCTATTTCACCACCATCTTGTGCTTGAATAGATCCACCAATCGCATAACTCGGGTCTGCTAGATCACCTTTACCACAAACTCGCAAAATATGTGCTAAAAGTGAGCTTGTTGTAGTTTTGCCATGCGCTCCAGCAACAGTTACTCCCCTTTTAGCACTTAAAAGCAGGGATAAGATATCACTTCTGTGTACAAGTTTCACACCATTTTGATAAGCAGCAATAATTTCAGGATTACTCGGCTTAATCGCGCTAGAATACACAAGAATATCGGAATTTTTTACATGACTTGCACTTTGACCTATTTTTACATTTATTCCAAGTTCTTCTAAGCGTCTTGTGTGGTCATTTTCTTGACAATCACATCCACTTACTTCCACCCCTTCTTCGTGTAGCATTTCTGCCAAAACGCTCATTCCAGCTCCGCCTATTCCAATAAAGTGAACAGAGCCTAACGAAGATATAGTCTGGTCTGCTTCAAATGCTGAGCGCATAGGATTCATATTAATATCCATAATTATCTTCTGCTTTCTTTTGCAATATCAAGAATATATTTTGCCATTACACTCGCAGCATCACGAATGCCATATTTCCAAGATTTTTCACGCATTTGTTCAAGACGATTTGTATTGTCAAGCAATTTCAACACATTGTCACGAATCCAATCAACAGTAAAATCAGAATCGCTAACCATAATCGCTCCTCCTGCATCCACAACAGGCTGTGCGTTAAAACGCTGCTCACCATTACCAATCGGCAGCGGAACGTAAATTGCAGGAAGACCAATAGCAGATATTTCTGCAACAGTACCAGCGCCAGACCTACAAATCACCAAGTCTGCACAAGCAAAAGCCCAGTCGATCCTCTCCAAATATTCACAAATATGATAATCACCTAAACCTGCATGCTCTGGCTTAACGTCGTTTATTTGATTAAGACCAGCCACTCGCGCAACATTATCTTTAACTTCTTTAGACTTTCCAGAACCCGTAAGATGAACTATTTGAGCACACTTAAGCAAATCGCCAGCAGCAATAGAAACAGAATCGTTCAAACTTTTAGCACCTAAAGACCCACCTGTAACAAGTACAATAGGTCTACTTGGATCTAATCCAAGCTTTTTAGCACCTTCTATCCTAGCTAAATCAGAATCTTGTGTAATTTGTGCGCATAAATCAGATATCGCTTTTCTAAGAGGCAAACCGACTCGTAACGCTTTTGTGCACGAACCTAATTTTGAGCATAAACCAGTGCCATCATAAACACAACCAATCATGTTAGCCCAACGCGCACCAAGTTTATTTGCCATTCCAGCACGAGCATTCTGCTCATGAATAACAATAGGCAATCTCATGCTGTGAGCTTGCGAATAAACAGGAGCAGAAGCATAACCACCAAAACCAACAACAACATCAGCGCGTCTTTTTTTCAGTATTTCACGAACCTTATTCTTTTCACGAACCCATTTAAAAGGAAACTTAAACATGTATAAATTAGGTTTTCTAGGAAAAGGAACTTTCTCAATGACATCAAGCGATAAACCAGTTTGTGGAACAAGAGTCTTTTCTAATCCAACATTAGTTCCAATAACACTAATTTTTACAGATTCATCTAAATCTTTTAACGCGCTAGCTACAGAAAGAAGAGGATTAACATGACCTGCTGTTCCGCCCCCTGCTAAAACAACATGCAAAGAATCTTCATCGACATTATCGACAGAGGAATCAGAGTTCACATCTTCCATATAAACCACCTACATTCGAGCTAGAGTGAATCTAAAATAAATTTAAATCAATCTAAAACCACTAATTATAATAATTTCTAACCTAATCTAAAACTTTAATCTAAGACTAAACAATTAGACAATAACCAGACTTTAACGTTTATTGTCATCCTCACTAGAAACTGACTTAATACTGCTATTAACACTAGGCTTAATATAAGGGTTACTTCTAATAAAACAGTCCGCAACACCAATACTCAACAAGCACATAACTAAAGACGAACCACCAGCAGAAATAAACGGCATAGGAACACCCATAACAGGAAGAACTTGAACCACAACCAATATGTTTATTAAACCCTGACCTACAATCCATGTAGCAATACTTATAAGAGATATCGAAACAAACTTACTATGAGATTGCAATGCGGAAGTTAACAAACACCATCCAATAACAATATAAAGAAGAATCACACAAGACGCTACAAAAAATCCCATTTCTTCGCCGATAATCGCAAAAATAAAATCATTATGAGCATAAGGTAAATAATTCCATTTTTCTCGAGAATTACCTATGCCAACACCCATAAGACCACCAGAAGCCATAGCATATTGCGCATGAATAGCTTGGAAGCACACGCCTTTTATAGACTTAGCATCACAACCATGGATAGTCGCAAGAATACGCCTCATACGATTTTGACTAGTAACAACCAACAATAAAACAGCTGCAGATGCAGATATAAGAGCGATAACGAGCCACTTTGTAGGGAATCCTCCTATATAAAATGCGACTACGGCTATAAGAAGAATAATCAACGCAGTACCAAGATCTTTACCAGCAACAACAAGAAGCAATGAAACTCCGAGAGCCACTACAGACGGAATGTATGCGCGCATTTGAACACGCTCATAAGCTTTTTTAGCCAGTACAAGAGCCATAGGAAGCCAAATACATATAGCTAACTTGGTTATTTCTGCGGGCTGCATTGTAAAAGGACCTATTTTAATCCAGCTAGCATTACCATTAACCTCATGTCTAATTCCTGGCACAAAAGTCAAAAATTGCATAAAAACAGATATTGCGTAAATAACAATAATCTTACTTTTATAGAAATCGACTGGAAGACGAGAAACAATCAAATAACCAATAAATCCAATAATGCAATAAATCAATTGACTTATTCCAGAACCCCAAGGACCTGCTCCATAAGTAATCATAGTCACTGAGGAACTTGAAAAAACCATAAATAAGCCGAAAACAGAAAGCATTGCAACAGATATTCTTAAACCATACAAACACCATAATGGGTTAAATATGCTACGAATACCAACGTATTGTTTAAAAGCATGACTGTTTTCATTAAAAGTTTCATACGCTCTTGACGATTTAGTAGAACGCTGTTTTTTACTAGAAGAAAACAATCGCAAAGGCTTTTTATTAGCATTGTTAGGATTAGATTTTTTGCTATTCACGTTCATGACTATTAACCCATCGCTCAGATTCTTTAGCAAAACGAGATCCGCGATCCGCATAAGACACAAACTGATCCATTGATGCACACGCTGGAGCCAGCAACACAACATCTCCTTGTTTTGCATAGCGTCCGGCAGCATCAACTGCTGTAGAAATAACTTTTTGACCTAGAGAAGGATCTGGGCTAATAGTCTTATCGTTTTCCACTTTTTTAAGAACAGAATCATCCGCATAATCAAAAGATTCACAACCTGTTCCATCTGGAGAAACAATAGTTACTGGAATATCTTTTCCATTAGCATTAAGAGCTTCTATAATCGGTTTTTGATCTACACCAATCACAACAGCAGCCTTTATAATACTTCTATTATCTTTAACTAGATCTTCAAAACAACCGCCTTTTGCAAGCCCCCCAGCGATCCAAATTACAGATTTTTTACCAAAACTAGAAATAGATGCTGCTGCAGCGTGAGCGTTAGTAGCCTTTGAATCATCTACAAAACGAATCGAGTGTTCAGGAAGATTATCGTCAGCATTTAAAGTTGCAACAGTTTGAATCCTGTGACCTCCTGGAGCAAAGTTACACAAAGCTTTTACAGCATTTTCAACATCTGGATTCAACCCTAATGTAAGAGCTAAAGCAGTCAAAGCATCTGCAAGAAGATGAGGATATACGCTTCCGTCTGGTTCGCATAAATGCTTAAGATCCCTTAGCTCCACTAATTTAACTGGATCTCCAACTTTTCCGCCAGCAACACCACTCTTATCTACAATCCAACCATTTTCAACACCTATTTCTCCAGATTCTGGAGGTTCAAGTGTAAAGCCAATTTTCTTACAACCATCTTCTACTTGAGCGTTAGCTGCAAGTTCACTTACTCTAGAATCCTGAGCATTATAAACAAGAGCCTTTTTAACCCCATTAAAAACTTTAGACTTGTCTTTTGCGTAAGCTTCAATCCCACCGTGCCAATCTAAATGATCCGCAGCAATATTAGTAATAGCTGCACAATCTAATCTCATCGAATTAGTAAAATGAAGCTGGAAAGAGCTTAATTCTACACACAAAACATCATGCTCTGATTCCATAGCAGCGTGAGAAACCGATTTTCCAATATTTCCTACTGCAGGAGCATCAAAACCACAAGCAGTTAGCATTTCGGAAGTCATCTCTGTAGTTGAAGTTTTTCCATTCGTACCAGTGATTCCAACCCAAGGTGCAGGATTATTGGTTTTATCTGAGTTTACACGAACAAGCCAAGCAAGCTCCACTTCACTAATAACTGGAATATTACGCTTCTGCGCTTCTAGAATAAAAGGTGTACGAGGATTAAAAACAGGAGATGTTACAACAGCATCTATATTATCCCAATCAATCTTGGAAAAATCGTGTACCTGAGCCTCTTCCTTACGCTCATCTGCAGTAATCGCTGTAGCACCAACAGATTTAAGCACTTCTACAGCACCAATGCCAGAAACACCAAGACCCGCCACAAGAACATTATTGAATGGGAACTTCTTGTGGAACGACAATTCCCTAAGCAAGCAATCTTCTGCAACGCTGCTCATATTATTTAACCCTCACCAATTACCAAGTAGATACTCAATTACTAAGTCAATGCTAATCGTTAAGTCAGAACTAATCGTTAAATCAGTAACCCAGAATGACCAGCCCAATCCGCATAAAACATCATCAATGCAGAAAGTACAAACATAAGCTCAATCATCCAAAAACGGACAACGACTTTACCTTCTGCCCAGCCAACAAGCTCAAAATGATGGTGTATAGGAGCCATTTTAAACACTCGCTTATGCGTAAGCTTAAAACATCCAACCTGAATTACATCACTACATGCTTCTATAACAAATAGTCCGCCCAAAATAACAGCTAGGAACTCGGTATGAGTAGCTATAGAAAGAGCAGCAAAAAGACCGCCTAATGCCAATGATCCCGTATCTCCCATAAATACCTGAGCAGGATTTGAGTTGTACCATAAGAATCCAAAGCAGGCAACAGCTGCACAAACAGCAATAATAGTCAAATCAAGAGGGTCAGATACTGCGTACGAGAAACCAAAATGACCGCCACCTTTAACGTGGTAACTTTCCCAGAACGCAATCATAGCGTAACCAGCAAAAGCAATCATTGAAGAGCCAGAAGCTAAACCATCTAAACCATCTGTAAGATTTACAGCATTAGACCAAGCCGCCATCAAGAAGTTAACCCAAATAATAAAAACCACAATTCCTACGACTTGCCCAAACATTGAAAAATCAAGGAATGGTTTTTCAATAAAGCTCATACCAGCCTGAGCACTAGCAATACCAGACTGAGTTGGTAGCATTAGAGCCAAAAGTGCGTAAATGCTTGCAAAAATAATTTGACCAACCAGCTTTGCACGAACCGAAAGACCAAGATTCTGTTTTTTACGAACTTTTGCAAAGTCATCAATGAACCCAAGGAAACCCATAGAAAGCATTGCAAAAAGCACAAGAACCGCAGACCAAGATGGAGTACGCCCAACAGAGAAGTATCTGTAAAGAGCAGAAGCAGCCCAACCAACTACAACAGCAAGGTTTATAACAACACCTCCCATTGTAGGAGTTCCACGTTTAACTAAATGAGATTGTGGACCGTCCTGACGAATGTACTGACCGTAATTTAAACGGTGTACTAAGCGGATTAAAAGCGGCGTACCGACAATAGTAACAATCAGCGATACCACAATTCCCACGATAAGCGCAATCACAGGTTAACCTCCGTATGTTCATTAAGACTCTCATTAAGTTTAGACCAGCGTTCAGCTAACACGCTCAAGCCTGAAGCATGAGACCCCTTCAATAACACAACACTACTCGAATGCGCGGCCACAAGGTTCCACACAACGTTATCCGCCTCAGTGCAATCATGAACAAAATATACGCCATTTTCAACATCAAGGCTCTTATTCTGCCAATTATCTTTAGCACCTTTATAAATGCAACCAGCTAGTTCATCTAATTTTTTATCGAACTTAGAACCAACAGCTATTAGCGCATCAATATTATGCTTTGCAACATATTCGCCTATTGATTCATGCATATTATTCTCATTAGAACCAAGCTCTAACATAGATCCAAGAACTGCTATTCTAAAAATATTATTCTTTTTACTTGTTAGATCTTCTTCAGCATTAACGTTTAAATTATGTAAGTCATGATTTTCATAAGAACACAATCCATCAATTCCAGCCTTCATGGAATCAGGGTTTGCATTGAATGAATCGTCAATAAGCGTAAAAACATTATTATTGTTAGAAATTTTAGAAAGCTGCATTCTATGCGGACTAATATGCGAAACTTCATGCAAAACTTTAGCAATACTCTCAAGATTCATTCCAAAATATCTTGCCACATTAGAAGCAGCCATTGCATTCATAACATTATGCTGTCCCTGTATAGCAAGATGGACTCTAACTGAGTTTTTAAACTTATCCTCATTCTTCTCATTAAGAACAAATTCTGCACAACCCATTTCATCTAATGAAATATCACTTGCAGACAATTGGTAATTGCCATTGTTAGATGCGTCAAAATCACCTTCCGTATTGGTGTTTTTACCAAACCAACGCAATTTATCTTGATCAGCTAAAGAACGCATTGCAGATACTCGAAAATCATCAGCATTTAAAATTGCTATTCCGTGTGCAACAAGACCTCTAACAATCTCACTTTTTGCCTGAGCAATTCTTTCTACAGAACCAAACTCACCTAAATGCGCAACACCCACCTTCAATACAACAGCTAAATCAGGAGGAGCTATTGTGGTTAGTTTTGCGATTTCGCCAACATGATTTGCTCCCATTTCTGCAATAAGGAATCTCGTGTTTTCATTTACTTGCAAAGATGTTAACGGCAAACCAATTTCATTATTAAAAGATCCAATTGGTGCAACAGTGTTACCGAGCGTTGAAAGAAGAGCCTTGAGCATATCTTTTGTAGTGGTTTTTCCTACTGAACCAGTTATGCCGATAATACTAAATGGTGTATTTAACGCGCGGCGACGCTCAAGATTGTGTTTTGCTAAAAGTCCAAGAGCTTCAACCGAATTTTCAACAACTATTTGAGCAATTTTACTATTATTAGACTCATCTAACTTTACAAAATGCTCCACTATTGCAATTTTTGCACCAAGTTCTGCAGCTTTTTGAACAAAATCATGACCATCAACACGATCGCCTGGTATTGCTACAAATATGGAAGAATCCACAACTTTACGAGAATCACTTGTTGCATAAATAACAACATCATTATCTGAAATAACAACATCATTATCTGTTATGCAAAATTTCTCAGAAGTAATACTATGGTTTTCTTTTACTAAACAACCACCTATAAAAAGTCTGCCATTAACCGCAGCAGCTACTTCTCTAACACTCATAGGCATCATACGCATATTATTGGTCGTTGTATTATTGCCCAAAGTCTTATTTTGCATCATAACCTCGTTATTTTCCCAACATTGGTTTCATTTGCTTTGCAACAAATCTATTAATCATCAACACGTTTCTGAACACTACTTTAATTAACACTACTTTAATTCATGAGACACTCGTAACGCGCTTTTAATAGTTCCTCTTCTAACTCCAGCTGCAAGAACCATCGCTATTGAAAGAGAAAGATGTTTGTGAACATCCTTGCCACCAATCTGATCTGCTAAAGCAGCTAACTCATCTGATTCACGGGAACGCATAACGCAATAAGATCTTTCATGACTTACAAACCCATAACGTTGTTGAAGAGTATAAAAACTTATTACTGGTCGCGCGGACTTCATACTTTCTTCATCTATAGCGGAATCATCATTTTGATTTTTGATAAAACTATTTTCGTAATGTTTATCAGATTTATTAGCAGAAGTTCTATAAGAAGAAATATCAGATACGCTATCGGATTCACTATGAGATTCACTATCGGAATTAAGTGATTCGACTTTTTGCTGCGATTTTGAATTCTGATTTAATGTAGTATCAGAATCATACTTCTTTTTATTATATGAATGATTATCTGCATTATCATCTGCATGACTTGCATGATTTGCATGACTATCAAATTTTGAAGTATTAGAGTAAGGATCAGAATAAGAAGAGTCGCTTGCATATAAGTCAAGGCTTCCAGCCATTGCTAAAGCATTATTGCTTTCAACTCCAAGGACATCAACGTTAACAGACTGCAATGCATCTTTACTAAGAGTTGCAGAATTTAATGCTATTACAACAGCTGCAGCGCCATCTTCTACACACACAGACAAGTTATGCTGTATATCAATTATTCCCATAGGATACTCTAAATCTAACTCTCTTTGAAGAGAGCTAGACCCAGCTGCACTAATAATACCAACTGGATTGCCGAGCATATGAAGAAAATCAGCCAAACGTATAACATTTGCGTAAATCTCATCATCACTATCTCCTGCAACTGCAAAAGTTGCTATAAAAGATGACGGATCGCAATTAACATCACAAGCTAGCTTACCGAGAGTTATTGGATTATTAGAAGATACCAGCAGAGGAATGCCTACACTCATTGCTTCAGATCTAAACTCTGGAGGAACCATTGCAGCATACGCTCCAGCATCTCTAGCAGCCTCTAATTGTCTCTTATCTACTCGAGATGAAGGAACAAAAAGACAACCTGGTTTAACACTTCTAACATCACAAGCTAATGATGTAATAGTCACACCAGATGCAAAGGAAGGAATTACCTCAAAACCATACTGTTCAGCAGCAAAACCAAGCGTCACTCTGGTTCTGGAAAATTCATCAACAGCATTCATACTCGCACTCGCCCTTATTTGTTGTATATCACCATTCTACAGCAATAGGGTTGCTACGAGGAGTAGAAACTGGAACATCATACTTTTGCATCAAGAATTCTCCAATTGCTTTCAAAAGAGGTGCTGCTGCAACAACGCCGAAAGTTCCCTGAGGATTACTTAATGCCACTGTAATAGCAAATCGTGGATTATCCACAGGAATGACTCCAGCACAATCTGCAACGATAGAACTTAATCCTCCACCGAATCCCGCTACTTCTGCAGTACCACTCTTAGCAGCAACACGGTATCCATTAATTGATATAAAGTTCTTGTAAGATTCCGCTGTGCTTTCCATAGCATTCAACATTTGCGATGCTACATGTTCATCCAAAACGCGAGTTGCCTGAGGTCTCTTGTGCTCTGAAACACGTCCATGAGGATCTATTACAGATTTGATTATTGACTGTTGGAGCCTTACACCCTTGTTCGCAATAGTCGCAATAGCATTAGTAATTTGCAAAGCGTTAGTGGCATAACCCTGACCAAACAAAACAGTGTTTTGCTTACGACCATCCCATGCTTGTACGCTTGGAAGAAGACCAGGAGATTCACCTTGTAAACCTAAACCAGTATATTGCCCAATTCCAAACTTAGACAAAAACTCATAACGCTTGTTATTAGGATATTTTTCGCCAGCTAAAATCATGCCAACATTAGAAGATTCCTTTAAAATTCCAGCTAATGTTAAACGTTCAATACCATGACTGTGAGAATCATGGAAAACCTGACCTTGTTTGTCTATTGTCCCTGGAACTGAGAATTTGTCGCTGAGTTGACGCGCACCAGATTGAACCATTCCAGCCATGGCAAACACTTTGCCTATAGAACCTGGCTCAAAGATCTGGCTAACCGCTTTAGAAACAGATGCTCTAGCAGCTGAAGAACCAGCTTTAATATCGTCAGTATCTTCTAACGCAAGAATCTCACCAGTGCGAATATCCTGAACAACAGCAATTCCCCATCCAGCTTTGTACTGCTTCATTCCGTCAAGAAGAACTTTTTTAACGTACCAATCTACATCGCTGTCAATGGTTAACTTTATGTCATTACCATTTACAGCATCTTTATATTCGCTAACAGTGCCAGGAATTTTCTCATTTCCAACATTGTTTCCCTGATACTTTTGATATCCATCTGTACCAGTTAAAACTTTATCTTGCGAAAGCTCTAATCCAGATTCACCTATTTCGCCTCTTCTACCCTTTGCCTCTGGTCTAGAGCTTTCTTCGGCATCTTTGACAGAACCAATTAGGGCACCCAAAATAGGACCACTTGAATACACTCGTTCACTACTGTTTTCTGCATAAACACAACCAGAAAGGTTGAGTTTGTCAATTGCACGCTTAACAGAAGGCTTCACATTCCTCTTGATAACTGCGTAACGACCCAATCCAGAAATCTTTCCGCCGATTTCAACAGAGCTCATATGAAGAATTGGAGCTAAAAGACGTGCCACCGCCACGGCACCAGTACCTTCAACATCCTTACCATTAATCGAATGACAATTACCAGCAGTTTGTTTTGTGCAAGGAGTAGGTTTAAACGCCTGCGCATTCATAGGATCAGCAATTATATTGTATCTTTCAACACTTTGAGCAAGAACTGAACCGTTTGTATCTAAAATACGACCTCTTCTAGCAAGAATTGGTTTTGTCCTAATACGTTCTGCTTGAGCCGCCTGAGCAGTAGAACGAGCATTAATAAGCTGTATAAAACTAAGTTTTACTATTGCACATGTTGCAACAAACGCAAAAATAATTGCAACAATTACGCACTTCTTTGCAAAAACTGTGCTATTCATCGCAGCAGTCTTATTAGCAGCAGACCGATTATAGGATCCGTAAGCCTCATAAGAATTCGCATTGTATGTGCTGGCCTTTTTAAACCTTGTAAATTGCGATTTTCTTTTAATCAGCTTCAGTAAGCTAAAAACGCGACTAATACCATCTTTTAGAGACTTACTGGTTTTTGAAAATCCACTGGAATTGCTTGTTCTATTAACTTTGTCTTTAATAGAATTAACAACTCCATTAACTTTGCCTGAATATTTGGCGAAACGTTGCTTGATTTGGCGGCTCATCAATGTTTCTCCTTATCCTTTGGTTTTTGTTGTTTAGATTGTTGTTTAGATTGTTGTGAATCATGCGCCTGCTGTTTGGGCTGCGACTTTTGATTCTTAGAACTAGCCTGTGTTTGAGCTTTCTTAGCATCAAGCATTGCTTTTTCAGCTTTCTTTTTATTTGCATAATCGCTTAAATCAACGGTTATTGCACCTTGCTGCGGAACCATTCCCATCGTTTGCGCTTTTGCTGGAAGATCCGCCTCTAAAGTATCTAATTTTGTTTGCGCTGTTTCTACATCTTGACGAAGCCTAGAAATACTCGATTGTGTAGCAGCCTGTTCAAAAGATATTTCTGCCATTTTTGTGCGCAACAATAGAGATGTTGTAGGAGTGATTACTAAGAACAAAACAACGATAATCACATTAAAAAGAGGCGCTTTACGAGTATTGCTCCACTCTATAACCTTATGCAAGCGGTTCATTACTGTGTAAGATCTGCGGTCTGATGCGCTAAATACCAATGGAAGGGATTTTAGAACACGATTTTTCCTTGAATCTCCAACAACTTTTTCTTTTACACGACCTGCAGGAGCTGCTGTTGCAGTAACAGTAGACAATCCAGGAGCACGGTTTTTTAATGGTTTAATCATTAGAACCTACCCCCTTTTTTATGTGCAAATCGTATAGTCGAAGAATTAGATGATTCTTCAATACCTCTAGAAATAGATTCAAATTCCTTAATCCAACGTTCTGGAATATCTCGAATCAGTTCCACTGCACGCAAGCGAACAGACGAAGACCTAGTATTATTTGCTATTTCTTCCTTAGATGCTTTTACAGCTCCTCTAGTTAGCGCCTTAAAGAAAGGCTGTGCATCTGCTGGAACAATAGGCATATTCGCTGGAACATCTACTTCTAAGCCATTGTTCATGAATCTTTTAACCGCAATATCTTCTAGCGAATGATAAGATTCAACAACAATCCTGCCACCTTGATTTAAACGCAGAGCCAACTTTGGTAGTGTCCTAGCAAGTTTGTCTAATTCTCCATTAACCTCAATGCGAAGAGCTTGGAAAACTCTCTTAGCTGGGTTTCCTGGAGCACGATGAAAACGAGGAATGACGTTATCAACTAATTCAACCAGCTGACCAGATGTGGTAATCGGAGTCTCTTCACGAACTTGAACAATTTTGCGAGCTATTGGACCAGAAAAACGCTCTTGACCATATTCTCGGAAAATATTCGCAAGCTTATGCGAATCATAAGTCGCGAGAATAGTCGCAGCTGTTATGCTTTGTGTAGTGTCCATTCTCATATCTAATGCAGTGTTGTGAGAATATGAGAATCCTCTATCTTCTTCGTCTATTTGCAAGCTAGAAAGTCCCAAATCCATAAATGCTGCATCAATATGGTAGATTGCTAAATCTTCAAGAACTTTGTCAACTTCATCAAATGCTGCATGTACTGGAATAAAACGTTCGTCTAATCCTTCTTCACGCATTCTTTTCGTAGCCAGCTCAAGAGCTTCGCCATCTCTGTCTATGCCTACAAGCGTTGCAAGAGGAGCAGCTTTAAGAAAAGCTGTTGCATGACCAGCAAGACCCAGCGTGCAATCCACAACAACAGAATTCTTGTGGTTTAACGCTGGAGATACTAGATTTACACAATCGTCAAGCAATACTGGTGCGTGTATTGTAGATAAGTCCTTCATCGGATCACCTTTCATTGGATCACCGCCGGAAGAACATCATCTGCAATATCTGCATAATCTTGCTCACGATCTGCAAGGTATTTGTTCCAAGCAGACTTATTCCATATTTCTGCGCGAGTGCCAACACCAATTACAACAATCTCGTCTCCAAGATTTGCGTAATCTCTTAACATTGGTGGAACTACTATGCGTCCCTGCTTATCTGGTTCTTGATCTACAGCGCCAGAAAGAAACACTCGCAAATAGTCTCTTGCAGACTTATTGCTCATAGATGTGCGCTGAATCTGCGTTGTAATACGTTGAAACTCTTGCATTGGCAGTACATATACGCAACGTTCCTGACCGCGCGCCATAACAAAACCATTCCCTAATTGAGATCTAAATTTCGCTGGTAAAGCTACACGACCTTTTCCATCAATTTTTGGAGCATATGTGCCAAGAAGAATTGGGGTTTGATTCTGTTGCTGATTCTGATTGCTTATGCCATTACCACGAGAATCTTCATTAGTCGGTAAAGGAGTGGAATTAAAAGCCGAATATGGAGCCTGGTTAATGGATTGAGCAAAAGGAATCTGCTGCATTGGCGGAATCTGCTGTGGCTGATACATCTGTGGCATCACATAATAAGGCTGAGCGTACGCTTGAGGATTTTGCATTGGCATATGCATTCCCTGAGCATTAGCTTGAGCAATATTTTGTGAATCACTGTCAGAGAGATTTTGAGCATGCACAAAGGAGGAATTGGCTTTATTCTGCGCATTATCATCCGCATTATTACGAGCCATAACTCCACCTCCTTTTCAACATGCAATATGCCACTTGCACATCGTTCACCATTTTACCCCATTCCTCACCAAAAATCCCCACTTTTTTATAAAAAAATAATATTTTTTTCATAAAAGTGCCACTTTATGCATTCGTTGCAAAAACTTTCTTAGAAAATACCGTGTATAAGCCTCGAGATATACTTAAACGCCTAGTTTTTAGCTCAACATTTAAGAAGAACGGACACAAATGTCTACGTACTCCTCACAACTTAGCGAAGAACAACAAGCAGTTGATTGCGCTTACGGACGCTTGGATGACTTGCGTTCTACGGTTCGTACAAGACTTGACGCTGTACGAGCTGCAGGATCACACGGTTCTCCTACTCAGCGCACCGAACGTGATTCATTTGCAACAATGTATGAGGATCGGTTAACTCAACTTAGAGCCGTAGAAGACAGACTTGTGTTTGGAAGACTTGATGATCGCGAAGGAACAAGACACTACATAGGTAGGATTGGTCTACTCAGTGAAAATCACGATCCTATTCTTACAGATTGGCGAGCAGAAGCTGCGCGACCATTCTATGAGGCAACGCCACGTCACCATGGAAACATCGTTATGCGTAGGCATATAACTCTTAAATTCCGCGAGGTTGTTGGAGTTGAAGACGAGATTCTTGATATTCATGCAGACGAGGTAAACAAGGCTTCTAAGCAGGGAACTCTAACAGGCGAAGGTGCTTTACTAGCTTCACTAGGTTCTCGCAGAACTGGAAAAATGACGGATATTGTTGCAACTATTCAAGCTGAACAAGACCGCATTATTCGCGCTCCTCTTGACCATACTATTGTTGTACAAGGTGGGCCTGGTACTGGCAAAACCGCAGTAGCATTGCACAGGGCAGCATATCTTCTTTATACACATCGTAGAAAGCTTGAAAAATCAGGCGTTCTGATTGTAGGACCAAGCTCGGCATTCTTAAGATACATAGATCAAGTTTTGCCTTCTTTGGGTGAAACTGGTGTTGTAAGTAGAACAATTTCTGATTTGATCCCAAATGTTCATGCTGTTGCAGAAGATACTCCACATGCGGCAAAGCTTAAGGGAATGTATCGCATGAAAAACGTTATTCAGAACGCTGTTTGTGCAAGAATACGTGTTCCTAAAGATTTACCAACGCTACGCATAAACGGGTTTGCTGTACAACTCAAAAAAGAGGATATTGAGCTTGCACAATCAGATGCTCAACGAACACACCAACCTCATAATCAGGCTCGCAAAACCTTCGTAAAGTCAGTTATAAGTTCACTTAGAAATAGATACCTAGAACAGTTAGATTACACTCCTTCGCAGTCTGAAATATCCGATATTACATCTCAGCTTCGTATGGAAGAGAAACTTAAGATTACTCTGAATCTTGCTTGGCTCCCTATGACTGCCACGTGGCTTATTGACCAGCTGTTTTCTAAACCTGAACAACTTCGCATATATGCTCCTTGGTTAAGTGAAGACGATATTTGTGTATTAACTAGACCAAAAGGTAGTCCTCTAACTCGCTCTGATATACCGCTTCTTGATGAGGCTATGGAGCTTCTAGGTGCAGATCCAAAAGTTGAGGCACAAAATGCTGCAAATGCTCGCAAAAAGCTCGAAGAGCAGCAATACGCTTCTGAAACACTTGCTCAAAATGGCATTGGAAATGGAATCGTCACCGCAGATATGCTCATAGAGAACATTCAAGGTGACGATACAAGCATTGTAGCCAATCTTGCTGCGTCAGATAGAGAGTGGACTTATGGTCATGTGGTTGTAGATGAAGCTCAAGAGCTTACAGCAATGGATTGGCGAATGCTAATCCGTCGCTGCCCTTCTAGATCATTTACAATCGTTGGTGATGTTGCTCAAACATCCGCTTTAGGTGGAACGCATCATTGGCAAAAGAATATGAGCTCACTGTTTGGAGATGCAAACTGGGATCTTTACGAGTTGACCATTAATTATCGTAACCCTAAAGAAGTTTCAGATGCTGCAGGAAAAGTGGCAAACAACTCTGGATTGTACATTTCCACAGTTAATGCTGTACGATCTGTTCCTGATTCTCTTGTTACCCATACACTTAAGCATCAAGATGAACTAGATAGAACACTTTCAAAATATTGCATTGATTTGTTTAAAGAATTCGTATCAGAAGATGGAAGTGGTCGCGTAGCGATAATAGTTCCTAATGAACTATTAGACCATACTGATAAAATCGTTAAAGATACTCTTCGTAAAAATCTTTCCGATAAAGAATACAATCGTATACTTCAACAGAATTCAGACGATAGTCAGATTAGCGTTTGCACGCCTGAATACGTTAAAGGATTAGAATACGATGCCGTAATTCTGATGCAACCTTCTAAAATAGAACAAGAAGCAGCATCTATGCTTACAGCAGCAGCAAATCTGTACGTTGCTATGACAAGACCAACACAGCGATTAGTCATCTTGCGCACACAAGATGACGCTGATTTTTCAAAATAAACACAAAAACACTAAACCCGAATAAACTAGTACATTGTTTGATCTATTGAAATATATGGGTCAAACAAGAAGGGTTATTGCTTACTCTTTTTAAGATCCTCAATGGCTTGTTCAAAATCCTTCAAGCCAGCGAAGTTCTGATATACACTAGCAAAACGAAGATAAGCTACCTCATCCAGTTCTCGCAATGGTTTCAATATTGCTTTTCCAACTTCTTCAGATGTAACTTGCGCTAATCCGCGAGCACGCAAATCAGCTTCAACTTCCATTCCCAACGTCTTTAAAGCTTCAGAGTCTATAGGTCTACCCTGACAAGCTTTTCCTACACCAGCAACCACCTTTGCTCGGTCGAATGGCTCAATTGAACCAGATCGTTTCATAACAAGCAGTTGAGTAGTTTCAACTGTCGTAAAGCGGTTGCCACACATCTGGCATTCACGTCTGCGACGAATCGAATATCCATCTTCACTAATTCGCGTATCGATAACCTTAGTATCGGAATTCTTACAAAAAGGACAATGCATACATCTAGCATACTAAAAATTATTAAAATATGTTATATATGCTTTAATATTTGTTATATAAATAAATCGATTTTTTCATATTTTTGTCCATATTCTTGATAAATTTTACCAATAAATACCTGAATTGATGGATATAAAACCATATCTGCAATTACTCGTACCCTTGTTTCATATATCGACGAAGCCATAAATACAACATTGTTATGATCTTCATCATACGAGTCACATTCGCAAATCCAATCCATATAAACCTCCATATTTTAACTATCGAATAAAATTATCTACATTGATTAATCATATATAAACGGCACTTTTATAGACTGACCTACTTCTAAATCTGCTGAATCTAAATTATTAATTTGCATGAGATAATCTACAGAATCAGAAATATTACTGTCTTTGTTTGTTATAGTTTTTGCATAACTCCATAAAGTATCTCCAGGACGAACAGTGTATGTTACAAAAGATTTTGACACTGCAGAAACTGCTGGCTTTGGAGTAAAAATAATCCATGCAAAACACACTAAAGCAACAAAAACAATAAATCTAATAAAAGATTTACTATACTTATTTCGCTTTAAACAAGTTTTATCTACGCAAGTACCGTTGTTCGCAAACTGACTATATAAAGCACCAGTTGCTTTTGATCTCTTATGCATAATTACCCTTTCTCACAAATTTAAATCAATATAAATCCATATGAACATTTGTTCTATCGAACAGGTGTATCAATCTTGACACATCTGTTCTAAAGATGCAACGGCGTGTCGAACATATGTTTGATTTTTTTGCAAGTTTGTCATAGAATAAAATCATCGAAAGGAGACACCATGAATATCAACACAAACGAGATTAGTGATTCCGCGGCGCACAACACAGAACCGCTAACAGATCGTCAGCGCAAAATCATGGATGCCATACAAAATTGCCTTGAAGAACATGGATTTCCTCCATCATTTAGAGAAATAGGCGAAGCTGTAGGCTTAAGAAGTCCTTCTTCCGTAAAACATCAATTGCGAGCCTTAGAAATGAAAGGACTAATAAGAATAAGCGCCAATAAAGGGCGTGCCATTGAGGTTATTGGAGATTTCTTAAAGAAAAATAAGGAGAAAGCTCATACACTGATTACAAAATCAGCAGTAGATGTAAGCATATACAACAACGACTCATTGATTCACTCACACGACGTACCACTTGTTGGGAGAATTGCAGCTGGAACACCTATAACAGCAGAGCAACACGTTGAAGATGTTATGAGATTGCCAGAAAGACTTACTGGAAGCGGAAATCTATTTATGCTAGAAGTGCATGGAGATTCAATGATCGATGCAGCAATCTGCGATGGAGATTACGTTGTTGTACGAGAACAAAATGAAGCAACCAATGGAGATATAGTTGCCGCACTGCTAGATAATGAGGCTACTGTAAAAACGTTTAGAAAAGACAATGGTCACGTCTGGCTTATGCCACACAATCCAGCGTATTCACCTATAGATGGATCACACGCAAAAATAATGGGTAAAGTTGTTACTATCTTAAGAAAAATTTAACGTTTTAAGCAGAACTAGAACTAAATTTCTAGCAAACGCAAAACATTACAAATACTCTCTCAATATGTAAAACAAACAATAAAAAAAAAATCGCTGTGATTAGCAGCTATAAGAGCTTTAAAATCACAGCGATTAAAAAAAAAATGAACTTTCCTGTCACATAAAATTTATTATGCAAGAGGATGAGAATCCTTGATAGTTACAGAAATCTCACGACCATTTGGAGCAGAATAGCTAACGGTATCACCTGCTTTAGCGCCCATTATTGCAGCACCAATTGGAGATTCTGGACTAATAACATCGTAATCTGTAGCAACAGCAATATCGCGAGAGCCAAGTACATAAGTCATTTCTCGGCCAGCAAGCTCCAAGGTTACAAGAGAGCCATTCCCAACACTGCCAGCTTCTGGAGCTTCGAGAATCTTAGCATTACGAAGCTTAACAATAAGCTCGTTAATACGACCCTCATTTTTGCCCTGCTCCTCACGAGCAGCTTGATAACCACCATTTTCAGACAAATCGCCCTCAGCTCGCGCAGCAGCAATACGTTCAGTAATTTCATCACGATACTCGCCTTCGCGATGAGCCAATTCTTCCTTGAGCTTATCGTAAGCTTCCTTAGTCAACAAAATCGTTTTTTCTTCAGCCATTTTGTAATCTCCTTAATAAAGAACAAAGAATAAAACAGCAAATTAAAAATCAACCACACGCAATATTCATCGCGTAGAAATAATATCAATCACAAACACAAGAGTGTCTGAACCACCAATTCCAGCCTGAGGAACTCCACGAGAACCATAACCATACTCAGGCGGAATAGAAACAAGAAGCCTAGAGCCAACATTATGACCTGGAACAGTACGATCCCACCCCTGAATCACCTGACCAACGCCAATGCCAAAACTTGCTGGCCTATGACGATCAAAGCTAGAATCAAACGGCTTATCCGCACCCCAAACAACACCATGATAATTAACAGTCACAGTATCTCCAGCGCGAACTAAAGGACCATTACCTTCTACTAACTCAACAACCTTAAGCCCCGCTGGCGGCTCAGACGCTGGGAACGTCACCGTTGGCGTAGTACCAAATTCCGCAACTACTTCTGGCATATCCTGTGCCATATTGCCCTCCTTTATAATCTTTTCCAATCCCTTACAGCCATATGTAAATGCTTAAAACATTTGCAAAAATCAACTAATGTTTAATAGCATTATCCAAAAACTTCAAACATTATAACAGTTCTGTAATCTTATAGCGTGATTTAGATTAGCACTCAACCGCTACCTATGCCAATAATATAAAGTTAAATCCTAATCTAAATCCTAATCTAATCCAAAATTTAATTTAGGATTCAATCTAACATTCAACAACGTTTACGGCGAGTCCACCTTTAGATGTTTCCCTGTACTTAGACATCATATCTTGACCAGTTTCCTTCATTGTTTTAATCGCATTATCAAGGCTAACAATATGCGAACCATCACCTAGCAGAGCAATTCTCACAGCATTAATCGCCGTATTAGCAGCCATAGCATTGCGCTCAATGCAAGGAATCTGCACCAAACCGCCAACAGGATCACAAGTCAAACCAAGATGATGCTCAATACCAATTTCCGCAGCATTTTCAACCTGTTCAGGAGTGCCGCCAAGCACCTCACATAATCCAGCAGCAGCCATAGAACACGCGGAACCAACTTCTCCCTGGCATCCAACTTCTGCACCAGAAATCGAAGCATTGCGTTTAAACAGGTATCCAACAGCGCCAGAAGCAAGAAGGAATCTTACAATTCCATCTTCACTAGCACTATCTACAAACCGCCAATAATATTGCAAAACAGCTGGAATAATTCCGGCAGAACCATTAGTAGGAGCCGTAACAATACGACCACCACCAGCATTCTCCTCACTCACAGCAAGTGCAAAAAGATTAACCCACGCAGAATCGGAGCTTTCTAAAGCTGAATCAGCCCTACGATGATTCTGACGAAGCATATCTGAATTAGCAGCAAGACGAGCATACATATTGGGAGCACGCCTAGGAACATCAAGTCCTCCAGGGAGAATCTCCTGTTTAGAATTACAACCATTTTCCACACACTTGCTCATAACCTTCCACACATGTAGCAAATAGGAGCGAACGTAATGCGCATCTCCCTCATGCAAAGCAAGCTCATTTTGCCAAACAATATCACTTATATTCTTATGTTCTTTTTTGCAAATTGAAATAAGCTCTTTACAAGTCGAGAAAGGATAAGGAACAGTTGAATCATTGGAAGAATTTACGGAAGAATCGCCATTTACAGAATTATTTGTCGAGTCAGACTTAGAATCATCAACATTATTCGCATCGTCTAAAACGCGATCATGCAACCCAACCATTGCATCATTCGCGTTACCTTTGCGAATAAAACCACCTCCAATTGAATACCAAACTTGCTCGTCAACAGTATTACCTTGAGAATCAAAAGCCACAAACCTCATGCCATTAGGGTGTGCAACCATGCGCTTCCACTTTTCAAAAATCACGTCTGAATCGTAATCAAATTCAATAGTATGACTATGAGCAAGAGTCAAAGTACCAGTTTTCTTACAATATTCGCGAATAGTCATCATGTGTTCTGTATCAACATCGTCAGGTAAATTACCCTCCAAACCTGCAACAGAAGCACGATCCGTGCCATGACCTAAACCTGTAAGAGACAAAGAACCGTACAATGTAACATGAACTCGCGCAACATTATTAAGCTTTCCACTTTCCTTCAAAGAAGTAACAAAAGCGTTCGCAGCGCGCATAGGACCAACAGTATGAGAAGAACTAGGTCCTACACCAATCGAAAACATTTCTAAAATACTGAACACATATACATTGTAAGCATAATTTCAAAGTCACGACACGCAGCGATTCGATATACGTTGCGTTCAACATAAAAATAAAATGCACTACAAAACCCAAAAACCAACTAAAGTTGATAAAAGCTAATAAAAGCTAATCAGCATCTTCATCCATAGAAATATCTGCAGCAGAAATATCAGAAGAATG
Organism: Gardnerella sp. KA01002; assembly: GCF_049244015.1. Taxonomy (NCBI): domain Bacteria; kingdom Bacillati; phylum Actinomycetota; class Actinomycetes; order Bifidobacteriales; family Bifidobacteriaceae; genus Gardnerella; species Gardnerella sp. KA01002. Next base: position 357,765 of record NZ_CP058365.1, on the reverse strand, counting down.
ACTGTTGTCTAACCAACTTACGATTAGTCTGCTAAATAAGTGTAAAAGCATCCACACAACAAAAGCAAACATTACTGCACAAATCATAACAAACATATCGTTCCCATTAGTTGGAATGTGCAAATCAAAGAAATGAGCGACAAACGGTATAAACACACCCACAACACCAGCCAGCGCAAAGCACAACACCATTATTCCACGCCAAGAAAAAATAGGTTTAGAAACAGTAGCTAAAACCACTACACCAAGCGCAAAAACAACAACCGAACAAATACTACGAGTCACATCCAAAGACTTGGCTGCACCAACAATGAGCTTGGAAGCACTCACACCAGAAGCATCTAAACCACGCACCAACATCATAGGAGCAAAAACAGCCGTAACCAACACAGATATAGCAACAGCCACACCATTAGGAAGAGCAAAACGCACAACACGATGCAAAAACCCTGGAATATAACGTCTTGAATTAGGAGCCAAAGCCAGCAAAAACGCTGGAATACCAATTGTTAACGAGCCAATATAAGTTATGTGACGAGGCAAATACGGGAAGTGAAGACCAAGAAGAACAACACCAGCCGAAATAAGTGCAGAATACACAGTTTTAACAAGGAACAATCCTGCAACACGCTCCATATTTGCCATAACCTGACGACCCCTAGCAACCACGTCTGGAAGATGCGAAAAACACGAATCAACAAGCACAACTTGAGCCACAGCCTTAGCTGCAGGAGCAGCATTCCCCATAGCTACACCCAAATCCGCTTCTTTAAGCGCAAGAGTATCGTTAACACCATCGCCAGTCATAGCAACAACATGACCCTTAGCATGCAGAGCCTGAACAATTGCCTTTTTTTGATCTGGCAAAACACGACCAAGAACATCAACATTCTCAAGCACCTGAGAAAGCTGATTAACATCTTTAGGAAGATTCCTAGCATCCATAGCAACAGGCTTAGAATCGCCGGTTAATCCAACTTTTTCAGCCACTGCAGCAACTGTTATAGGATTATCGCCAGAAATAACACGGCATCTAACTCCCTGTTTCCTAAACCATGCGAGCGTTTGTCTAGCATCCGAACGAATTTTCTCCGAACAGCGAACCAAGGCAACAGGACGCGCATTAGAAGAAATAGTAGGAGAATCAGAAAAAGTAGAATCACATGAATCGCTGTCATCTAAAGCAAGGAGAAGCACACGCTCACCTTTTTGAGCATATTCGTTTACACTATGCAAAATACGATCAAACTGCTCATGCGAGCGCATATTAGAATAGTTAGAATCAGAATTGCCGTCAGAACAATCACGAAACTCACGGATCGCACTAACCAAAACTTCTGGAGCACCCATGTACCAAGTTTCAAAACTACCATCTTTATGCTTGTAATTAATAGCACTCCATTTTCTAGAAGACGAGAACGGAAGACGATTATTTATTACGCAGCCAGAGGATACACCCTGATTTTCAACATTTTTATCATTAAGACCTTTGCTAAAGGTATCTTTGCTACCAAGACCTTCCATAATTGCTATACCAGTAGCATTTGGATTTTCTTCATTAGACAAATCAAATAAAGCTTGATTTACAAAACCGCGCAAACCATCATTCAAGTCGAAAGCATCCGCGCTGCTCTGCTTTGCAACATCACTTAAATTGTCATCAAGCAAATCCACGCCTACAAATGCGATTCCACCATCCGTAATAGTGCCAGTTTTATCCAAATTCAAACAATCCACTCGCGCCAAAGTTTCCACAGATTCTAGCTCTTGTATCAGAGTCTTTTTTCGAGCGAGGCGCATAGCAGCAACAGCAAAATTAAGCGAAGTTAAAAGCACAAGACCTTCTGGAATCATGCCAACAACACCAGCGACAGCAGAAACCACGGCACTACGCCAATTGCCAGTCTGCCACGCAAGCGCAAAACCACCAACCTTACTAATCTGAGACCATACAAGCAAAGCGCAAAGAGGCACAACAACAATCGTCATCCACTTTAAAATCGTGTTAATTCCGCGGCTCAAATCCGAAATTGTTTTAGTGTAAACCTTTGCTTGAGCAGCCAATCTAGCAGCATAACTGTTGCCACCCACAGCCGTAACACGAGTCAAAGCAACACCAGAAACAGCGGTAGAGCCAGAATATACACGATCCTCTGCAGCCTTACGTACAGTTGCAGATTCGCCCGTAAGCATTGACTCATCCATCTCCAGACCCCAAGATTCAAGCACTTGCACGTCTGCAGGAACCTGGTCTCCAGCACGAACCCATAACAAATCACCAAGCACAATATCGCAATGGTTTATAAAAACGTTCTTTCCGCCTCGTCGCACAATCGACCGCGAAGCCACAAGAATCGAAAGCCTATCAAGCGTGTGTTTTGCACGCAACTCAGTAACAACGCCAATACCAGTGTTAATCAAAATAACAAAACCAAAAACGGCATCTTTCCAAGATCCAGTAGCGAGAACAACCACCATTGCTACAAAGATAATCGCGTTAAAAAGTGTAAACACGTTTGCGCGCACAATAGAAAGCACAGACCTAGATGTTCGATTAGTCGTAATGTTAACGTCGCCATTTTCCACAGCATAAGAAACTTCATCTGCATTTAAACCAGATTCGTTAACTTTTGGCAAATCAGGCAAATCAGACATGTCACTTATGTCACGCAAATTATTCAAATCACGCATCTGCAGCCTCCGCGAAGTCTCTGGCAAATCTTTCTTAATTACGCTAGTTCTTGTCATTTATAATCACATCCCTGCTGTGAGGCGTATTATCTATTAAGGATTGAACGATTTTTAGAAGAGATGAATGTTGAATTTTTCCCGATTTATCTACATTCGACTTATTATCCCTATTAAACTCAAACAAAGCTTGATTGTCTAAATCCTTGAAAATATACAATTTTGCAGCATACAAAGTTGAATCCTTTGGAGGATTTTTAGGATTCACAAGAGCTACTGGTATTCCAGCAAAACGAGCATATTTAAGCGCATCAATCCAAGATTCACGAGCCTTTGAATCTACATGCGCTCCACCAGCATTGCTTTTAACCCCTAAATCTGTAGAATCTGAAGCATCAATATTGATGTTGTTAATCAATATCATAGAAACAGGCTGCTCGGAAGCAGACTTAATCGCATCCCTTGCAGCCTCATTAGCGTTCTTAACATCCGACACAGAAGCATAAGCTGCACTCAAACCAGATTTTTCGCATAAATGAAGAAGCTTGGAATCAAGAGATGCGGATTTTGACCCAACTATAAGTAGCTTGATATCTTCTACGTCAATGCCATCGTGAACTATGTCGTCTGCCTTACCAGTATCCCCAACCGCGTGATTATTAGGCTCACACCCACTCAAAGACGCTACCGCCAATAGAGAAATCGACGCAGCTGCGCATAAACATGTCACGCGTTTAAGTTTATTCATAAGCACGTGCTTTGTTTTGCGCATAAGAGACATAATACTTTTATATCACAAATTGCATATGAAATACTTAAAAGGCGTATTACCATGATGTAACAGTCGTTGCTCTCCTATGTATATTAGATGGAGCTACAAGTATCTCACGATTAGTGCGATTAGGAATAATCTTATTTTGTTTAAATTCAGAATGCTGTTGATTGGATTCACTATCTAGTCTCTGAAGTACTAGTTGAATCGCAGTTTTTGCAACTTCTCTTGGAACAGTTGAAATATTAGTAATAGGCGTTGGGAAACTCTCTGCATAATCATCAGAACAATGTACGATAACCGATAAATCTTTCCCAGGCTGAATATTTCGTTCTTTCAAATACCATAACAACCACTGAGCCACACTAGGCTGACGAACAATAATACCAAGTCTATCATCTTTGTACTTCAATAATCTGTCAGCGCATTCAACAAAACCTGTCCAGTCTGGAGATTTTCTTGGGATTATAGAATACGGAATATTAAGCTTTTCACATTCTTGACGTATGGCCATATGGAACTCGTGAATAAAGAACATGTTTTCAGGCTCTTCAAAGTCTATAGAGTACGGGTTACTCACAGGCTCCCCTATTACAGCAATATGATGATGATTTGTCTCATATAGTTCATCAACTGCCATGCGTCCTGCAATACGAGCATCTAAATCTACGACATCCAAGCCCTGCGCATTTCTAGGTCTTCCAATTAGCACTGTTGGCTGAGTCAATTGGCAAACTACTGGTATACGAGGATCATTAGTCTCAATATCCATAAGGATAAAAGCATCACAAAGTGTCTTATTAGCTAATCTTTGTATACTCTTTGAATCATGTGCAGTTGTGTTAAGAATAACATCATATCCATGTTCTTCAGCATAACGAACTATGGTATCTATGTAAGGAGTAGTTTCATTTGCATCTTTATTGCTACGCATCTCTGCAAATAGTGCAATAATGTTCGTCTTAGATGTTCGAAGAATGCGAGCGCCAGCGTTAGGATGATAGTTAAGTGTGCGCATTGCATTGAGTACACGGTTACGTGTTTCAGGAGCAATCCCGTTTTTATCATTAATAACAAACGAAACAGTTGTTTGCGAAACTCCAGCTAAAGTCGCTACATCTTTACTTGTAGGAGCTTTGTAGGCAAATCCGTCTTGTGAAATTCTCATTGCATTACAACCTATCGCTAAGCAATTACAACCTTTGTACTACTTGCCATCAATCCCAAAATATACAGAATATATAGTATATACAAAATATACTCTACATTTTTTTTGTGAATATTGGAATTCGATCCAACGGCGTATCAACAATGATAGTAGTTGGTCCATCAAAAATAATTTTATCATCACTTTCCCAACTTCCATCAGGAATATAAACAGAACGCTGTTTTTGATATTTATGAAGAGCTGGAGCCACTATAATTCTGTCTCCAAGTAAGAATTGATCAATTATATCTTCACAATGATCGTAGTGGTAAGACATTGGTCGTACTATTGGCTCACCAGTATTAGCAGCATTTAATGCAAACTTTTGTATTGTCGGCAAATGTGCTTCTCTTGTTCTTATAGCACAAATTAGAGCTTTCATATGCTCTTTATCTAAAACACGGTGAGGTAAAGTAGAGAATTGCATCATAGGACATAATGCTGCAATCTGTGCATACCGAATAAAGAAATCTTGATCTATACTATTAGCATTTTGCATAGATTCAATTTCGCCTCCACCAATCATATCTGGACATGTGAATGCGTGACCAATAAGACCTTGAGCTATTATTTCTGGAATAAGCGATTGTAGACCTTCAACCCCCCACGATTGTGGCTTATCTCGTAAGCGCTGCGCTAAAGGCTGACCACCCATTTTCCAACATGCTCTAAACTCGTTGTAAGAGTAGCGCAACCCGAATTTCGCCCATCGCTCACAAAATTCTGCAGACGTCATTGATTCGTATGAAATGTCATCGTTATGACACTCATAAAAATCACCACCATCGAATTTAAACCCATCAACACCTATTTGTCTAAGAGCATCAAGCTTCTCTTCTAACCAAGAGATTGCTTTTGGATGCGACAAATCCAAAACAGCACTCAAGCCATTCCACCATCGTCGTATTGCTGTTTCCCCATTTACACTTCTCAATAAAAGATTTTCTTTTTCCAAATAACGGAAATTTTCAGAATCAGGACTAATGAAAGGCACGAGCCAAAGCATTACACGAAAGCCTTGTTCGTGCAATGAGTCAATCATTTTACGAGGTTTTGGAAAACGCGAAATATCAAATGTCCAATCACCATAATCAGGTGACCATTTGTCATCAATCATAATGATTCCAGATGGCATTCCTAATTCAAGAATCTGACGCGCATAATTTTCTACTTTATTTTGCGTTGGAGCATAAGGCATTTCGATCCAAGTATTATATTGCGGCTTATCAATAAGATCTGCAGGTATACTTCTACCGCTTGGTGGAAAATATTTATTGCAAGCATACTTATAAGCATCAGATAATTTATCTCCAACTTTGGTAAACGTTAGAGATGATGAATGTTCTATCGATAGAGTTCTATCTGCGAATGTAAATTTGAAAGGTTCTTTGCACCATACATATCGTCCACACGTAGATATTAGTAGCGGAGAAGATTGATTTGAGGCTTCAGGAACTTCTCTTAGTTTTTGAGTCCATTCAGACAAATCTCTTGTAAATACTTGTTTCCCAAATGGTTCATATATCCCATCAATTACTGTTCCACCCCACCAGCGCTCCCCTTCGAGCAACCTAATTGTGGTTACAAATTTATCGACTACATTTGAAACTACATCTGTTTTTGTTGCGTCTGCTGTGTTTAGCACATCCATTGTGCGACTAATTTCCACGTTCATCTTGCATCCTAAAAAATATTATCTGTATACATTCAATTATTACTAATACGTATTATTACTATAATATTAATAATGGATATTGTCTAATATATATAAAATATTCTTTATCCATACAAGTTTATCCTGCTCATAAATAACGAAATCCCTTAATAAATCACTATTTTTACGCTTGTTATATATCTTTTTAAAAACACATATAACTATATTTAAGTTGCATTTTTATAAGATATGTGTCATACTGTACCTATCAGTACTAATACGTATTGAAAAGATGGTAGAAGATTTGCTATCACAAAGAAAGGAAATCACAATGAGGTGTGGGTTTCGAAATGTAAAGCGCACGGCGGTGGCACTGGTGACACTCGCCACAGTGTTATTACCATTGGGAGCATGTGGCAATGGAAATTCTGCTGGAAAAGTATCTATTTCGTTTTATTCTTACTTCAAGAAAAATCAGATAGGCAATGTAATTTCAGCATTTCAAAAAGCACATCCAAATATTAAGATTGATGCGCAATATGGTCAAAATTCAACGCAATACATCCAAACTCTGCAAACTCGACTAGCTGGCGGCACTCCTCCGACGATTTTCAATTTAACAATGGATAACCGCACTGACATAATGCAATCTGGTCAAGCTCTGGATATTTCAGGATCAAAATTCTTCTCTGGAATTGATGAATCAAACTTCAAGCTATTCCAACACAACGGTAAAACATATGGCATGCCAGTTTCTGCTTGGGTTGGTGCAATGTTTTACAATAAAGATATTTTGAAGCAAGCTGGATACACTGAATTCCCTAAGACATGGGACGACTTTATTACTATGGGCAAGAAGATTAATGATTCTGGTAAAGTCGCATTCTTGGAAGATTTTAACACACAGCCATCTGGCACATTCGAGGCATTATTAGCAAGTAAATATGCTTCTGACAAAAACGATAAGCAAGACGAAGTAATCTGGAACGGATCTTCAACATTTAGTAAAGAGTGGACTCCAGCATTGAGCGAATGGGCTAAAGCTATAGACGCAAAAGTCATTCCTCATAAGAGCATTGGCCTAACAGCAGATCAGGTAAAGCAAGAATTTGTCACTGGAAATCTTGCAGTTATGCGTTCTGGTCCTTGGGATTTGGCAGATGTAAAAGCCTCTGGAATTAATTTTGGTGTTGCTCCTATGCCTTCTTATAAGAATGGAGAGCAGTGGATTAATGGTGGCCCTGACCAAGGATTCGCTATTGCAGCTAAAGCATCTAAAGCTCAGCAAGAAGCAGCAAAAACATTCTTAGCATATTTGAACAGCAAGGATGGTCTTAAGACGTTCACAACAAATGCTGGAACTTTGTCATTATCTGATAAGTATCGCGCAGATCCTCCTGCTGAACTTGCTGGAGTTATTAAAGATTATTTCCAAAATAACAAATTCTACTGGGTGAACTTCTCCAAGTCTCCTAGCGCAATGATGACAGAAATGGCATCTCGTCAACAAGAGCTAGTTCAAGGAAAAATCACTCCAAAAGAATTCACTAAGTTGTTAGACGATAAATGGAATTCGATGAAATAGTATAAGCAGAATGGGTTGCACTCTGAAATTTTAAATCAGTAAAATCTGTTACAGAGTGCAACCCGTTTTCATTGACAAGAGTAATTTGCATCTGTAATCCTGTTAGCAATAGCAGATTTGTAGATCATAGAGGGGGCATTACTATGAGGTGTTCACCAAACAATAACAGCAATTCTGAGCAAATAAGACATAAGTTTTCTGTATCTTCAGCTGCCTTTAAAGATAATTTAACTTCATTTTGGTTCCTATTGCCAATAGTGATTATTTTTATTGTGTTAACTTTAATTCCTTTAATGCAATCAATTTTTTACTCATTTACTGATTTCAATGGCTACGATTTAAATTTTCACTTCATCGGCTTGCAAAAGTATCAACAAGTCTTTTCTGACACATCATTACTTTCAGCATTAATTTTTACATTGATGTATTCATTCATCGTTACCATCGTAGTTACATGTCTGGCAATTCCTCTAGCCGTTGTTTTTAAATCAAGCAATGATTGGTAAGAGTTTTTTGCGATCATTATTCTTCTTCCTAGGAGTACCAGCACAAGCGGTAATTGGTCTAATTTGGCAATACATTTTTTCTCCTTTAGATTCTGGAGTCGCCAATCAAGTTTTACACACATTTGGCTTACCTTCTATTCAATGGCTTTCTCAAGATAACTGGGCACGTTTTTGCGTAATGTTCGTAGCAGTATGGATGCAAGTTGGATGGCATGCTACTTTATACATCGCATGGCTTCAGGCAATTCCAGCAGATCTCTATGAACAAGCGAGAGTAGATGGTGCGAATGGTTTACAGCGATTCGTTCATATAACTTTGCCACAGTTAATTCCAGGAATGGTTGTTTCAACATTTTTATTGATGACAACTGCTTTGAAAATATACGACTTACCATACACATTGACCGCTGGAGGTCCTGGTCATTCCACAAATACCATAACTCAAGCGATAATTATGCGCGGCATGGGACAATCTGACGTTGGTTTAGCATCAGCATTATCTACATTATTCACGATTGCTTGCGTAATTGTTATTGCAATCCAAATGAAGGTATCAAGCACAGTTGCAAGGAGATTCCAATAATGAATAAGCGTCACAAAATCGTATCTCAAACAGTTCGAACTATAGTTGTTTGGACAATTGCTCTAATATGCGCTGTCCCCCTGTACTACGTTGTAATTAGTTCATTCAAAACACCTATCGACATGATTAAACACCCATTGCAGCTACCAACACAATGGTTATGGAATAATTACATAGATGCGTTTGCAGATGGAACAATCATTCAAGCATTTATAAACACAATTACTGTGACTGCTGTTGCTGTTATTTTGCAAGTATTAATCGGATCACTTGCAGCTTATGGTGTAGTACAGAAAAAATCTCTTTTTACTATGATTATTGGGTCAATCCTAATGATTACATTTGCAATACCAGTACAAGCGACTTTATTGCCTTTATACCGTATGGAATCTTCAATAGGTTTAACAGATACTCTTACAGGTCTTGTAGCGCTATATATGGGTAGCTGCGTCTTTTGCTATTTTCTTATTGTTGGCTATATGAAAGCTCTTCCACAAGAATTATTTGAAGCAGCAAAAATTGATGGCGCAGGACCATTCCGAATATATTGGACTATAGTTCTGCCTCTTATACGTCCAATTATTGTAGCCGTAGTTGTTTTCCAAACAATGGGCACTTGGAATGACTTTCTTTTACCAAGCGTGTTCTTATCATCAACAGACAAACAGACTGTTGTCTTACAGGTTTACAATGCTGTACAACAATTCACAACAAACTGGCCTTTGTTCATGGCAACGACTGTATTAGCTTTGATTCCAGTGTTTATTTTCTTCTGCTTCTGCCAGAAGTGGATAGTTTCTGGTCTTTTAGCTGGATCAGTAAAGGGCTAAATATTTATAGCTAAATGTTTTTACATAATTAGGATAATCAATGAAGATAATCAATTTTAATAAAAAGTGCATGTGCATATTTTCTGCTATATGTATAAGTACATGTGTTGTACAAAGTAACTGGTTTTCGGTGGCAAACAGTTTAGAAATCAATTCTAAGCATAGCCGTACATTTGAGAATAGAGACACTGTACTTATTAATATTTGATCCAAATCAAATATTAAAAGATTGATGCGCTTTCGACTATAAGCAAAAACATTTATTACATAAGCGTTACATAATATACGCGAACTATTGCGCACTTTATACCAGATTTGACCTAATTTACGTGCATCCTAAAGGAATATTTTCCCAAGTTTGTTTATCATTTGAGCAAAAACGACTACAAACACGGGCGAAAATACACAAACACAGGCAAAGACGTGAGCGCACTTAAACCGCGCTAACGTCGAAACACACCCTACGCCATATTCACCCCATAGCACGTACAAATACAAGTAAAAAATGACCTGCATAAGTGCATACGGTTATAAACTAGTCAGCCATACAGGTTACGAGAATAAAAAAGTTGCTCAGCTACAAGCAAAAAGCTATAAAACCGAGCAACCAATTTACACTGCTAAAACTGCTTACTTATTTTTGCGCAATCCACCACGACGAGCAGCAAATAGCGCTCCAGCAGCAGCGAGAAGCGATGCCAGCAGCCCAGTAGGAGCAACAACAGAACCAGTATTCATGCCACTGATTTCTCCACGCTTATTACTATCACTACTCATTTCAGCATTCGAATAAGCACGCATACCAGCAGACTTAGAATTCTTAATAACCTGAGCACGAACCTCATCACGAACCTGCGAAGCACGAGACTTAGCAGCAAGCAAAGCCTTACGCGCAGCACTCAGCTTCTCAACAGCAGCATTCACTTGTTCCTGAGTGCTATGAGGATCGGCCGCTACCTTTTTAGCTTCCGCCAAAGCACTATCAACATTAGATTTTGCCTTAGAAACATCAATATCCGCCTGCTTAACAGCTGGAGAATTCTCTACACCAGAATCGATATTTGCATCATGTGATCCATTATCATTGGATGCATTATCTTGCTTAGCAGCAGAACTGCTGGTGACACCATTACCACTATTTGTACTCTTGCTAACATTCCCTGAATTAATAGAATTGCTAGAGTTATCATCCACATTGTTCTGCTGCGAACCATTGGCATTATCGCTAGATTGCAAATCGGATTCAGCACCCTCGATCTGCAAATGCAACTCGCCCTTATCTACAATAGCTGGCGCATTATCATTCACACCAAAACCAGAATCACGAGTTTGCTCTGGAGTTGGAGTTGTATCGGGAGTTGGAACTGGAACAGGCTTTTGCTCAAACTCTGGATTCACAGGAATAACTGGAGACAGAGACTGAGCAGGAGCTACACCAGTCAACGCATTCTTAGCCTGCTGGAGCTTCTTCAAAGCAGAATCAACAAGAGCTTGACGCTCTGATTGAGTCTTAGAAGCAAGATCTTTACCAGTACCAGATATATCAGCCAACTTTGAAACGAGATCTCGCGCATCTTGCAAAGCATCATTATATGCAGTCTGTTTATCCGAAGTGTCATAGAGGTACGCAGAAGACATTCTCACAGTGCCTTCAAGAGCAATCTCTTCCTGCAAAGCACTAATATCAGCACCATTCAACGAAGATGCAGCAGTCTGAAGCTTCTGCAAAGCATTGTCAACAGCACTCTGTTTATCCTCAGGAGACTTCTGAGACTTATTGTTCTTCGCTTCACTCAAAGCATTCTGAGCTTCAATAAGAGCCTGATCAAAAGTAGTCTGCTTATCTTTATCAGCGTTCTTATACTGCGGCTTATCCTTTATATCAGTATCCTTAGTAACTTCAGACTGCAGCTTAGATGTATCAACAACGCCATCCAGCTTGTTCGATGCAATTTCAAGATTATCCTTAGCAGTCTTTATTGCCTGCTCAGTCTTACCATTAGGGTTATTCAAGATTTCTTCAGCAGCTTTCAGAGCCTTATCAAAATTATCTCGCTTATCTTGATTGGCATTCTTGTAAGACACTTTAGACTTCTTAGTATTGGCATTATCAACAGCGTTATGCAAATCAGAAATATCATGACCATCCAAACCATCGATAGCCTTGGTAAGCTTATTGATAGCATCAGAAATTTCCTTCTCTGTTGCACCAGCTTTATTTACGATATTTTCTGCAGAAGCTATAGCGTCATCAAGCGCTTTACTATTGGTATTAGAAGCATTCTTATAAGCAGGAGTATCCTTCTTACCTTTTGCCTCCGTAAGCTTTCCTGTCAACTTAGTCTTATCAACACCATCAAGATTACTAATAGCATCATTAAGTTTATTTAATGCTTCATCAATAGCTTTCTGCTTTTGCTCAGGAGTGTTCTTTGACTTATCATTATTAGCGTCAGCAAGAGCAGACTCAGCGCGATTGAGAGCCGTATCAACAGCTTGCTTCTTTTCTTGAGAAGCATTCTCATACTTAGGGTCGCCATCAGATTTAGGATCAGTTGTTGACTTCTTCATTTTCTTTGCTTTTTCTACAGCAGCTTCCAAATCAGAAGTTTTAACCTTACCATTAAGATTGTTAAGTGCCTTATCCAAGTCGTCTTTTGCTTTACTAATCTCAACATCTGATGCGCCAAGCTTCTTTTCGATTTCCTCAGCATATTTTAACGCTTCATCAAAAGCAGATTTCTTATCTTCTGACGCGTTATTGTAAACAATTTCAGATTTCTTTGAATTTGCTTTCTTTATGGCATCATTCAAATCAGATTTATTATGACCATCAAGAGCATCAATTGCTTTGCTTAACTTAGATTCAGCCTCATTAATAGACACCTGTGAAGCATCTTTTTGGTCATAAACTTTCTTTGCATTAGACAGAGCAGTATCAAAATCATTCTTCTTATCTTTAGAAGCATTCTCATACTTTGGATTCTTCTTTATAGAAGAATCATCTTTACCCTGCTTATTCTTGCCTTGCCATTCATAAGCGGTCTCAATTTCACGCTGAAGCTTTGACTTGTCAACAGTATTACCACCGAGATCCTTAACAGCATTTTCTAATGTGTTCTTAGTCTCATCAACCTTGGCACCATCAGCATTCGTACCCTTAGTTAGATCAACAAGAGTAGATGCATTTGTTAATGCAGTGTCAAAAGCATTCTTCTTAGATGTATCCTTGTAGCCATCAGACTTCTTAAGAGTTTCTTTCTGTTTATTGACCAAATCAACAAGAGTCTTAAGATCACTCATCTTCTTGTCAAGCTCTTTAGCCTTAGCAACAACAGCAGTGATGGCAGTCTTAGCCTGATCAACAGTCTTCAAATTATCGCTGGTAGGATCAGTTTCAACATCATCAATTTTCTGCTTCAAAGCATCCTTTTGAGCTTTGTTAAGATTCGTGAGCTTATCTACATCAGATTTAGCATCACTCTTAGCTTTATTTAACTCAGCTTCCTCAAGAATACCCTCAACTTCTCGCAAATCATTAGCTTTATCAATGCGATTATTTAGATCTGTAGCTTCTTGATCAGTAAGATCACCTTTCTGCTTCAGATCAGCAATCTTCTTCTTAGCTGCAGCTTTAGCATCCTCAAACTCAGCTTTGTTGAGAATCTCTGCAACTTTATCAAGACTATTTGCTTTATCAATATCACCCTGATACTTCTGCTTTTCAGTATCATTAAGATTAGTAAGCTTACCGATAGTATCCTTAGCAGCTTGCTTAGCAGTATCAAGACCATTATTATTACTGTTATCAAAAGCAGTCTGATTCTGAGTAGCCTTTTCCGCAGCCTGTTGCTTTATAGTATTTATATCATTCTCATCAGTTGCCTGCTGAATCTTCTTAATAAACTGCTCTTTGTCCTCAGGCTTAAGTTTGTCGTTCTTGCTAATTTCATCAATAGCAGACTGCTTTTGCTTCTCAAGCTCAGCAGCCTTCTTATCTTTTTCAGCTTGCTGATTAGAAGTATTCTCCTCCTGAGTAGCTTGCTGCTGCTTTTGGTCGACAGTCTTATTATCAGCATTCTGCTGAGTTTGAACAGCCTGCTTTTGCTTTTGATCAGCCTCTTTTTGCTTGTCATCAGACTCAGTCTGCTTCTGCTGATCCTGCTTCTTCTGGAATTCGTTTATCTTCTCACGAATCTTTTCAGGATCAGTTACGCCTTTCAGCTGTTCATCAAGCTCTTTTTTCTGCTTATCATCAAGACCAAGATCCTTCTTAACCTTATCAATCTGCTTTTTATTATCAGATTCTTCTTTCTTCTTATTAACAAGCTCGTCTATTTTCTTAAGAAGCTTATCAACGTCATCTTGTTTTTTAATACCGTTTTTATCCGATAAAACATCTTTATCTTTAGATATTTCATTCTTAAGTTTATTAAGCTCATCTCCAGAGAATCCCTTATCTTTCAGAGCTTTCTCTATTGCATCATCAATCTTTTTCTTTTCGTCTTCTGGATTAAACGCTGGTCCATCAGCATAGAAAAGATCATCTTTGGATAATGTGAAGTACAAATCATCAGTATTCCAAGTACTACTAGCACCTCTAATCTCAATACCACTATTTCCATGCACAATGTTAGTTATACCAAGTGTACCCCAAACATTAATTTTTAATCCGTTAGTGCCACTCTTTGGAGTGAATATACTTGCCTGTTTTTCTAGATCCCATTTATTGTTGCTAGCTATATTACTACCACCAATTGCAAGCGGTTCAGTATGATTAATTTTATTAAATTCTGTTCCTTTATTTGTCCAATCATAATTATCGAACATGAAACGCCGAGCTGCATCAGCCCAATTATTTCCATCGATATTATTAATATTGGTCACCTTAATAGGAGTTATATTGTACGTATACTTTCCAGTAGTAACTTTATGAGTTCCTTGCGCAGTGCTTTTACCTTGCGTATAAACTAGACGCTCGCCGCGAATTTTTACAGTACTATCATCGCTGAACGTTATTGTTGTAGTACCATCTTTTCCTACATTAATAGCATTAGCGTCTTTCTTAAGATTTTGATCGAGATCTTTATTAGCTTTTTTGATATTATCTTTAATTGCATTTTGTTCTGGTGAAGATAAATCTTCAGCATTCTTTACACCAAGTCTGCTTGGCATAGCAATTTTCACTCTCTCAGATAAAGATGGTATCTTATAAACTAATAACGTGTGAGAAATAGTATCTTTTGAAGGGAAGCTATTTTCGTTATCCTTGTAAGTAATTGTTGCATCACCATTAGTTGCAATCGAAATGTTATTTTTATTATTACTTATAGCATCAAGGAATCCATTTACATTTTTATTAGCATCGTATATAGATTCCTGAACTTTTTTGATGTCATCAGGCGAAAGGCTACTTGGATTCTTCACACCAATAGGTAACCCGTATAATGGCGTAAACTTATCCGCAAGTGAACGCTGCTTCTTTACAAGATACTGGCCTTCAATTGTCTTAGTGGAAGGAGTGCCAATTTTATCATCAAACGTGATAGTCGCTTTACCGTTACCATCAACAGTTACACTCTTGATATTTTTATTCTGATTAGCATTCTTAATAGCATTTTCAACTTGCGTCTTCTCTGTTGAATCAAGAGAAGACGCATTCTTCACAGGAGTCAAAGCTGGATACGTAATTTTTGTGCGCTCTGACAATGGCACGTAGCGCTTAGTTAGATTCTCCTTAGAAATAGTATCCTTAGAGTCATCTTTGTACGTAATAGTCGCGCTACCATCATTATTAACTTTTACAGCCTGTTTGAAAGCCGCTTCAGTTTGAGTCTGTTCCATACCTTTAAGCTTTTTCAACACATCGGTATTACTCTTATTAGCATCCCACAGCTTTGTAAGAACATTATCCTTTTCGTCTTTCGTAAGACTCTTGCCATATTTCGCAGAATCAACCTCTACCTTATCATTTGGATAATTAAGCTCTAACTCCTGAGCATACTTTGGTAACGTTGGAGCAATCTCAACTTTGCCAACAGTGTAATGCCAGTTGCCCATCACCTGGTACACACCTGCAGCAAACTTTAAAGGCTCCGTTTTATCTTTCAGTTTGATAACAAAGCTAATCTTAGATTTTCTATTGCCCCTACTCTCCCAGTTAATAATTAGTGCACTCGTATCGTTCATATATGCTGTAGAAGTATTGTAAGTATCACCTGAGTTGTCATAACCGCCGGCTTCACCAGTCATCCTCTTCCAGTTATTCTCAAACTCAGTTTTCTCCGTATTCTTACTAAACCAGAAACGGCTTGCAGACTGATTCCAAGCATCCTTTCCATATGTTGCACCTGTTTGTTTGGAACCGCCATCACCAGTCAACTGTTCATCTTTATGCAAAGTAACTTTATTATCTACAATGTCAACATCCTTAGGCACGCTCGCCCACCAGAATGGTCGACCACCCCACCATTCACCCTGAGAATTAAACTGGTATTCGACCTTGTAATACTGTCCGTAAGTTTCTCTATCAGCCTTATTCTTATCAGTTACCTGATTCTTATCGCAAGGAAGTGCTTTAATATCAACATACCTCTGCGCCTTTGTAGAAGAATCACGATTCGCATACCTATAGCTGCCGTCAGGCATATTCACGCCATTAGCCCATGCATGGTTAGATGGCAATCCTGCTCCACATGCAAGCAAACTTGCTAGCACTGCTGTTAAAGCAATTTTAGGAAGTACAGAGACCCTTCTAGAAGAAGTTGCCTCAAAGTTTGTAGACGTAATCGATTTCGCCATTGAATCGATAACAGAATTATCTAGGTACGAAGATTTTGTGCACTTTTTAGATATGGATATGTGTTTCGCGCTATTTTGTTTACTCGTCATATACTTCACCCTTTTAGGACGTCTATACTTTTCGACTTTTTGCATCACAGGCAAATATTTGTTCATAAAATGTAGAATAACTAACAAAACAAAGCACAGAGATAGCAAATTGCCAATTAGAGTAATCTACCCCCCCCCCCCGTGGAAAAATTCAATAATTTTGAGAGAATTTGTTGAGTGATTTTAATCACAGATTTATATTATTTTTTAAAAAATTACTGATTTTCCTTACTAAACATTAACAAAATAAGGTTTACACAAATTTTCGCTATATATTTTTTATTAATGATATTGATAAGCATAAGCTATACACGACATGCCGTTACACTCGAATACAAGTAAACTAACGCGGGATAAGAAAAACACTACAAGATAATCAAAATCACGTAAGAATATTCCCGCATTTGTTCCCTTTTTGAGCAAAATAGAAACAAACACGGGAGACGCGACCTGCATGAGCTCTTAAAGCGTAGCGCGCGAACGACATGATGTACTTTGCACCAGATTCACCCCAACTCGCGCACTACAGCACTCTAGAAATAGCAAATTTTCTGGCGATCACCTATTAACAAACTTGCTGTATGCATCCTCATCTGCAACGACATCAAGCTCACCAATCCAAATAAACGGATCAGTAGCCTTGCAAAAACCATACTTAAAGAAATAAAGACCATCGCTAACATCAAGTGAGAACACACCACCCATGTTAAAGTACTTCATTCCAAGCTCATGCGCCCACTGAATCAAATCCCATATAGACAAATACCCTGGGCTCACCTTGCCCTGCATGGTCGCAGTAGCACCATACATGTACCATAATTCACCGTTATAAGGCAAACCAATCATGCACGCAATAGTCTTACCCTCATAGTCCGTGCTATAAATTCTCATTTCTGGATAAGCTGCAAGCAATCTCTCAAAATACTCTTTAGGTCTGTATGTAATACCGTGTCTTTTTGCCATAATCTCAGTAAGCTCATAGAACTTGTCAATATCTTCCTGAGAACGACTCCACCTAGATGTAACGCCAGCTTTTAAAGAAGCCCTTATGTGCCTTCTTGTCATCGCACTAAACCCAGCAAGAAGATCATCCGTAGACTTACCCTCAAGGTCTAGCATCATCTCATATCGAGGATTGGAGAAAGAGTGAAGTTTTTCCCCATCGCTCCTAAAAGTAAAACCTTGCTCTCTATACTTCTTAACAAGATCTTGATCGTTTTTAACGCAAGGATCCATTCGTAGCAAAAATGCATTGTACTTTTCAATAAGAGGCTTAGCTTCTTCAATCAGCTTCTTAGTGGTTTCTATATCATAAAAATCACTTACTGGTCCATGAGGAGCATAGAGGAACATTTTATCATCAACAGCTTTTATGCCGAGAACAGACATTGCTGCTGTAATCTTACCGTTTTCTTCTAGATAAACGTATTCACTAATCCAGTTGCTTTTCACATCTGCCCAACGCATATCTTGCATAGCGTTTCCATAAGGCGAATGTTTTATGAATTCCTCATACTCTTGGACTTTAGAAGAATCATTTTTATCAAGTATCGGCATTTGTTCTCCTTTTTAGCTCAATACGTGATTTTAATTCAGTTTTACTCTGATAGCACGAGTTATACGCGATTTAGCGAGTAAGCTTACGATGCAAGCGATGAGGACGAGCAGCTTCTTCACCAAGGCGTGCGATCTTATTTTCTTCGTAAGCTTGGAAGTTACCTTCGAACCAGTACCATTTTGCAGGATTCTCATCGTCGCCTTCCCACGCAAGAATATGCGTGGCAACGCGGTCAAGGAACCAACGATCGTGGCTCACCACTACAGCGCAACCTGGGAAGTCAAGCAAAGCGTTCTCTAAGCTTTCAAGAGTCTCAACATCTAAATCGTTAGTAGGCTCATCAAGCAGCAGCAAGTTGCCGCCCTGCTTAAGAGTTAAAGCCAAATTCAAGCGATTACGCTCGCCGCCAGAAAGCACGCCCGTAAGCTTCTGCTGATCCGAACCTTTAAATCCAAAGCTTGCAACATATGCGCGAGTAGGGATTTCAACGCCTGCAACTTCAATAAAATCAAGTCCGCCTGAAACAGCTTCCCACAAGTTCTTATTAGGATCCAATCCTGCACGATTCTGATCCACGTAAGAAATCTTCACAGTATCTCCAACTGTAAGCTCTCCACCAGAAAGTGGCTCCAAGCCAACAATCGTCTTGAAAAGCGTAGACTTACCAACGCCGTTCGGACCAATCACGCCAACAATGCCGTTACGCGGCAAAGTAAACGACAAATCGTCGATTAACACGCGATCTCCAAAAGCCTTGTGAATATGCTTCGCTTCCAAAACTTGCGATCCCAAGCGTGGACCTGCAGGAATTTGAATCTCCGAAAAATCAAGCTTCTTGGAATTGCGTGCCTCTTGCTCCATTTGGTCGTAGCGCTCCAAACGAGCCTTGTTCTTGGCCTGACGTGCCTTCGGCGAGCTACGCACCCAGTCCAACTCATTCTTTAAGCGCTTAGCAAGCTTGGCATCCTTAGCACCCTGGATTTCCATACGCTTAGCCTTGGTTTCCAAGTAAGTGGTGTAATTGCCCTTGTATGGGTAAAGCTGACCACGATCAACTTCACAAATCCACTCTGCTACGTTATCCATAAAGTAGCGATCATGGGTTACAGCAATAACAGCGCCTTCATACTTGTGTAAGAACTGTTCCAACCAAAGAATAGACTCAGCGTCCAAATGGTTTGTAGGCTCGTCCAGCAGCAGCAAATCTGGGGCTTCAAGAAGAAGCTTGCACAGCGCCACTCTACGCCTTTCTCCACCAGAGCACACAGAAACAGGCGAATCTGGATCTGGGCATTGCAAAGCATCCATCGCCTGCTCAAGCTGAGAATCCAAATCCCAACCATTTGCAGCATCAATCTCTGTTTGCAACTTGCCCATTTCTTCCATCAATGCATCAAAGTCAGCATCTGGATTTGCCATCTCTTCGCCGATTTGGTTAAAACGCGCTACTTTTTGCGCAATCTCACCAAATGCCATCTTAATGTTTTCGCCAACCGTCTTCGTTTCATCTAGAGGTGGCTCCTGCTGCAAAATTCCAACGGTATAACCTGGCGTAATCGAAGCCTCGCCGTTTGATACATTCTCCAAACCAGCCATAATCTTCAGCAACGTTGATTTACCCATGCCGTTAGGCCCTACAACGCCAATCTTTGCGCCTGGTAGGAAGCTTAAGGTAACGTCGTCTAGAATCACGCGATCCCCGTAAGACTTGCGTGCCTTAATCATTTGGTAAATAAATTCAGCCAAAGTAATATACCATCCTTAAAAATTGAATTTAAATTGAATTAAAATTAAATTATTACAGCAGATTTTTAAATTTTAGGTTTGTGTTTATGTTTTGTATTTCGGTTTTATACTTATATTTTTAAATTTTATATTTTAAATAATTTTAAATCGCAGCAGCTGACTGTGCCCTGTCGGAAGTACCACTTGATGCATCCGCACCATCTTCTGGAGGAAGCTGGCACATCCACTCACCCACAATACCAATAATCATGTCTACAAGACATACTATTCCAGCTATAATGCATTCACGAATAATGTTGGAATAGAGCGGAATATTTGCATGCGGCCAACACATGAATAGTTGCCCAGCATACCAGCCAGTTAGAATCGCTCCAGCCATTCCAAGCGCTTTTGCAAGCATAAGAGCTGCAACAGCAAGCTGCATATTTAAATGCTTATGCTCCTCTGGCTTTGCAGTAACATACTGATGCGTCTGCCAAGTAAGAATAAAGGTAACTATTCCACCAATTGTCATAAACGCAAGAACAACCCACGGCGCACCAGAAAGCGATATTGCGCTTGATTCCGTAATAGACACCAGGAATGCGCCGAATACAAATCCAAATAGCACCCCGAGTACAAAGTACCACCAAGGCGTGCGGTAAGCTTTCATCAACACTCTCCCATAATCCAACGTTCTGAATAAATACCGACTCGCGCTGCATCTGGTGCAAACGCAAGTTTGTACGCAAGTGGTTCTCCGTCAATTGAAGCATCTGGCTCAATTTGCATCCATGGCTCCAATTGTGCAGCATTTAGCTGTGAACCAAGCCTATCTGAATCCATAGTCTTTGTGTTTGAACTATCAGATCCGTATTGCCTCGTGCCTAAAATTCTCAATCGCAAATTTTGTTCTTGAGAAATTTGCATTTCTTTGATCTTAAGCGCTAAATCATCTTCTACCATTGTACTAGATACCACTATTATTGCAGAATATTCTTCGCCTTTATCAGAGCTTACCTGATATAACGCCGAAACGCCGTCTAATTGAGTTGAAATAGGTTCTTTCGATTGCTCCAAACTCGTGATTACATCTAGCATGGCGAATTTTGTTGACTCTGATTTTTCTCCCTGCATTGACACTACTGCAGTTGTGATAATTGGATTATAGCCAGATTGGCTATAGACAGAATCTAAAGAAGAATTAGAATCGCTGGTTGCTTGCGACTTATCTTTAGACTCATCTTTCGAAGTCTCATCTTGTAATTTTTCCCTCTGCTCAGCCGCAAAAAGCGACGCGTCCGTAGGATTCGCCAATCCAAAAATCTGCGATGTTTCCACATCGTCTGCAACCCTACGAATCGTAATAGACACGCCATCTGCATTAGGTAAATCATAAGAAGCATCGTTAAAATCAGCTTTAAACTGCGCATTAACAGTAATCTCTGCCTGTTTAACAAGCCAAGATTTCATAGCTGAATCCAGTAGCCTTCCAGCCGTAAGCTCCAAACAAATCGAAGAATTCTTAGCAATATCATCATCTTGAACACACGAGTCCAAAACGCGGCTAAGTCTTTTAGAAATCTGGGCAATATCAACCGTTTGGGTAGAGTCGCCAGCAACCGCTGCCCTCAAATCTAAACTCAAAACAGCATCAACACTAAGGCGAGTATATAAGCCAATAAAAGCATCAGTATCACTAGGTTTAATACCACTTAACTTAATTGTGTCCATAATCGCCTCCCAAAAATATTATACGCGCGATGCTTTGCATAATCGCTAAACACCGCGCGTAAAATTGTTAAATTAAATTATTATTTAAATTAAATTATTATTTTAGACTTTTATCTTCATCTGTAGAATCAGCTGGCGACTTATCCTCAGTATTATCCTCAGCATTATCCTCAGTATTATCCTTAGAAGAATCACCCTCAGAGGCATCATCCTTAATAACACCAATATTTCGCTTCAAGCTTTCTGGAATCTCTACAGGAGGAAGAGGCGAATCTGGACGATCCGAATTAGAAAGCCACAAATCGCGCTCTGGAGCCTTACGAATCTTAGAGAAGATTTGCTCAAGCTCTTTCTCGTTAAGCGTTTCCTTAACAAGAAGCTGACGAACCAACTCATCCAAAACATCACGATTATTATTAATAATCTCCCACGCCTCAGTGTGAGCCGTTTCAATCAACTTGTGAACTTCTTCATCAATCACTTCGGCAGTTTTATTAGAGAACTTACGCGATTGCAAAGAATCCAAAGAACCAGAAGAATCCTGATCAGCGTCCATCCACTTTACGGCACCAAGCTTAGAGGAGAAACCATATTCAACAACCATCTTACGAGCGATTGCTGTAGCTTTTTCAATATCGTTAGAAGCGCCAGTAGTTGGATCGTGGAACACAACCTCTTCCGCAGTACGGCCGCCCATAGCATACGCCATTTGATCAAGCAACTGATTTCGAGACTGAGAATAGCGGTCGCTAGTTGGCATAACAGCCGTGTATCCAAGAGCGCGTCCACGAGGCAAAATCGTAACCTTAGTAACAGGATCCGTGTGATGCAAGGCAGCAGCAACGAGCGCGTGACCACCTTCGTGATAAGCCGTGTTGCGCAACTCATCCAAAGCCATGCCCTTAGACTTCTTTCTAGGGCCAGCTTGAACGCGATCAATCGCCTCGTCAATAGCGCGATTGTCAATAAGCTGAGCGCCAGAACGAGCGCAAAGCAAAGCCGCTTCATTAAGCACATTAGCCAAATCCGCGCCCGTAAAACCAGGAGTTCGAACAGCAACCATATGAAGATCAACGTCTGGCACAAAAGGCTTGCCTTTAGCGTGAACCTTAAGAATCGCCTCGCGACCTTCCAAATCTGGGGCTTCCACAGCAACCTGACGATCAAATCGTCCTGGTCGCAAAAGCGCAGAATCAAGCACATCTGGGCGGTTCGTAGCAGCGATAATAATCAAGTTAGTGTCGTTATCGAAGCCGTCCATCTCTACAAGCAGCTGATTAAGCGTTTGCTCGCGCTCATCGTGACCGCCAGTCATACCACTTCCGCGGCGGCGTCCAACTGCATCAATCTCATCAATAAAGATGATTGCTGGAGCGTTCTTCTTAGCCTCATCAAACAGCTCGCGCACACGAGAAGCACCAAGACCAACAAACATCTCAACAAAGTCCGAACCAGCCATAGCATAGAACGGCACACCAGCTTCGCCTGCAATAGCACGCGCAAGAAGAGTCTTACCAGTTCCTGGAGGGCCATAAAGCAGCACACCGCGCGGAATACGCGCTCCTAAAGCCTTGTAGCGAGAAGGATCCTTAAGGAATTCCTTAATTTCCTCAACTTCTTCTACAGCAGACTGTTCACCTGCAACATCCGCAAACTTAGTCTTAGGTGTTTGACCTTCCAAAAGCTTTCCGCGACCACGGCCGCCACCCATTCCAAGCATTCCGCCGCCAGCGCTTGCCATTCTGCCAAACATGAACCAAACAAGCCCAAGCAGAATCAAAATCGGCAGCATAGATGTGATCAGATAAGAAATTATGCTAGAAGACTGCATGCTAACAGTCCAACCATTAACTGGCTTAGCTTTTTCGATATCCTGAACAACAGTCTTACTCTGAGCAATCGTATAGTAGAATTGCACGTCTTTTCCATAATCGTGCTTCTGCTTATCGCGCTTATCGAGCTTAACATACTTCTTGTCAAGCGTAAGCTTTACAAGCTGTTTGTTGTCAATAACCTCTACATAATTTGCACTACGCTTATGAAGCAACTCCAAGCCATCTTGCGTATCAATTGTCTGTGTACCGTTATGCACAAACATCTGGAATCCTGCTACAGACAATATCACAAGAAGAACAATCCAAGTCCAAGGAGATTTAAAGAACTTACGACGAGAATCAGGATTATTATCATTCTGCGAATCATTACCATTCTGATTCTTATTGCCGTTCTTGTTTTTATTGTTCTTATTATTCCCACTATTCCTATCTGGATTTTTTCCAAAATTAGGCGGAAGGAACGGATTATTACCGTTACCTCCCAAAGGACTTTTCATAGGTCCACCCATAGGTCCGCGAGGCGACATTGGAGAAGCGCCCATATAATCAGGCTCCTTTCAGGATCCTTCTGAAGGCTCCTTACATAGAAATATATGCTTAAAACTAGGATTAAATCCTACTATTTGGTTTCTATTATCCAGTACTTAATTATTCAAGATTACCTAAAATTAATCAAGATTTTTTAAGACTAACCAAAGTTTCTTAAGATTACTACTCAAAATCAATAAAGAATACTTAAGATTCATACACAGATGGCTTAAGAACCGCGATAGAATCAAGATTCCTATACTTTTCGTCGTAATCCATTCCAAAACCAACTACAAAAGCATCTGGAATCTCGAATCCAACGTAAGTAATATCAACTTCAACTTCGCGACGAGCAGGTTTAGTTAGAAGCGCAAACACCTTCACACTCGCAGCGCCTCTGCTCTTAAGCTCTTTAACGAGCCAATCCAAAGTCTTGCCAGAATCAACAATATCTTCAACAATAAGCACGTTTCGTCCGCGAACATCTGTAGTTAAGTCCTCGCGAACCGTAATCTGACCACTGCTTTTAGTGCCACTGCCATAACTGGAAAGACTCATAAAGTCCATCGGCGCGTTAAGACTAAGCTCCTGCGAGAAAACAGCAAGCGTGTTAACAGCACCCTTAAGCGCTGCAACAAGCAAAATATCGCGGTTCTCGTAGTCTTTACTAACTTGAGCCGCAACCTCACGAATACGCTTCATAAGTTCTTCGTGACTGATCAATTCGTAATCAATATCATCTCTTATATCAGCAATCTGCATGCTAACTATGATTGCATAAACGAATGACGGACGTGTTACAACTTACGCATTATGATTTAGACTATAAGCATGGTTTACTCACCTAGTTGGCGTAAAGGAATTGGCGAAGTAAAACGCTGCTTCGATAATCTTGGGCTAGAAGTGCAAGGTCCACAATTCTTGCAGCACGGGCAACATTTGGCTTTACCAAACGCACCAATCGTGCTGGTAGCATGCTCTGGAGGACGCGATTCGCTAGCATTAACAGCACTGGCAGTCAAAGTGTGCGCAAGCAGAGGTATTCGATGTGCAGCGATTATAGTGAACCACAACATGCAAGAAGGATCCGCAAAAGTTGCACAAAACGCTGCTAATACTGTTGCAAGTTTAGGAGTAGACAAATCACTTATATTCGTTGAGTCCGTGCAAGTTAAAGATGGCGAAAAAGGAGAAGAATCTGCAGCAAGAGACGCTAGATACGCTGCTATTATTAACGCGGCTAAGGATTTGGGTGCATCCGCAGTTCTTTTAGCGCACACGGCTGACGACCAAGCAGAAACAGTGATTATAGGTTTACGAGACTCTGCAGGTCTTGAGGCTGTAGCTGGAATGAAAAATATTACGGTTCGAAGTGGAATACGTTTTGCTAGACCGCTAATTAACCTTAGAAGGCTTGAAACAACCAATATTTGCAAAGATTTGGGCATTGAGTGGTGGGATGATCCAACAAACGGCGATTTAACACCAAGCGATGTTGAACTACCAAAGTCATACCCTCTTCGCTCAAGAATAAGACATACTCTAATGCCTTATATTTCACGGTTTTTTGCTACAGATATGACTTTACTACTTGCCAAAGGTGCCAAATTTGCACAAGACGATTTAGATTACATTAATTCTCAAGTTGACATAATAGAAAGAGAGACGATTTTAAAGCAAAATTATGATTCTTGCGCACACGAAGTAAAAATAGCAATATCACCTTTAACAAAACAACACACTTCGATAAGACGCAGAATAATCGCCCGCGCTTTAACCGCCGCTGGAATACGTTTTTCGTCAAATCATATAGAATCAATCGACGAGCTAATTACAAACTGGCACGGTCAAAAACCTGTAGCGCTTCCTGGCGGATATGCGGCAAGCAGAAAATCACAGACTATAACTATTTGCGAACGCTAGCGATTTCCCGATTTTGTTGCTGATTTTTCCATTTTGAACAACATTCTCGGTAAGTCGTTCGCGCGTTACAGCGCGCGAACGACTTCGCCGCACAGAAGCAGTGCTTCTGCATTAAGCGGCTCAGCACTCCGAATTACCTTTTCGCGCTACGCTCTAAGCGAAAAGGCAGGTCGTCGCGCACTAAAGATTAGTCAGCTCGGCCATCATCTTATTAATGCCAACATAAGTGTAGTTAACATCTCCAGGAGGATTAACAACAACCGCAAAGGTTAGCGCGCCTCCCGACTTTCTAGAAACATTGCCAACCATAGATGACACATCACCCAGAAAACCAGTTTTAACACGCAGCAAGCCAGCTGCCGAAGGATCTGACAAACGATGGCGTGCCGAAGTGCACCATACACCAGGTAAAGCTAAGCCTTCTGCTGCTGCAGCACCTTTACCGATTTTAAGATTCTGAGCCTGAACTTGCACAAGAGTCACAGCACGAACAGCGGATTTAGGCGAAAGCCCAGAACAATCAGACATGTGTAATCCGTTTATATCAACGCCTAAATCGCGCAAAACGTCGCGTACAGCATCTGTGGCACCTTCTGGAGAATTACTTTTACGCATAGCGAGCGCAGTAAGACGACCAAATTCTTCCGCAATAGAATTGTCCGAATGCCTTAGCATATATGCCATAATTTCGTTAAGTGGAGCAGAAGAAACGCGGGCTATTTGCTTAAAATCAGAGGAAATCATCGGTTTTCTAGAGCTAACATATATGGATGATAATCCATCAATCTTGGAAGTTTTGCCAATTTTTGCAGAATCAGTGCTCCAAGTTCTCACGTCAATACCAAATTTTTTGAGTAGATTCGCAAAAATTAATCCCGTACTTACAGCTGGATGCCGATCTAAAAGTGGATAATCATCTGGGTCATCAGCATCATTGCCAGCAGCCACCCATGCTGCAAAATTACGATCTCTGCCTTCATCAACAGCTAAAGACGATGTTGGCGCATAAAAACGTCCTTCTTCATCATTTTCATGAATCAAATCAGGATAGCGTTTCTCTCCAAACAAGGAATCATCAACAGCAAGCTCAACAACTTTTACACCTTGTTTTTTAAGCGAATTCACAGTATTGCTAGCAAGGGTTTCAAGACCAGCTCTACCATTTACATGATTTGGATCATTGGTTGCAGCACCCATCAGCATATCGCCGCCGCCATGAAGAACGAGCCTAGCAAAACCATTTTTCACTCCAGATACAGCAGAATCAGCATTTCTAGAGCTTCCAACATAGTTTGCGTAAACTGTTGTAGAAAGAGTCGATCCCATGTCTAGAACATGCGAGGCAGCTAGAGCCGTAAGCGTTTTCATAGTAGACGCCGGCTGCAAAGCAAGATTTTCATTTTTAGCAGCTATAATCTTTCCGTTTGCATCAGCAATAACAGCTGAAGCATTAGGACCAAGACCTGGATATTCAAAAAATTCCTTCAAAATCTTTTCCGCAGATGACTTGTCAACAGGCTTATTCTTATCCACCTGCTTAATCAAGCTAGCATATTTAGCTAATCTCTTAGGTTTGGGGCTAGTTAACTTTTGAAAAATCTTATGATCACGCGCAGCAATTTCAAACTGATTAATAAAACGATTTTGCAAAATATCTTGGCAATCAAACAGAATATAGCCACCCATTAAAGAAATTACGCCAATTACCGATATTAAGCAGACTAGAAAACGGTTTTTTAGCCTAGAGCCATTGGCGTGGTTTTCTACACTAAGTTCGGTTGCTGGCGATTCATCCAATGTTTCGGCTTGCTTTTTTTGCGATACTGTTGGCGAGGATACTTTTTGCGATACTGTTTGCAAACTGGACTTAAAACCAGCTTTTTCCCTAGCCTCTTTCGACGTGAAAGCATCTTCTGGAATCTCGACTATGTTATCTAGATTCTTAAGGTCTTCATCGTCTTGCATGCGCACGCCGCCTATGTGTATGTACTTAAGTTGTATGTGTATGTACTTAAGTTAATTGCAATTCTTTACAACTATACAAACTATACACTTGCATATGCCGAGAGTAAGTTTGTGCGCATAATTTTTAAAGGCGTGCGCAGTAATACTCAAGCAGTAATCGATGCGAATCTGCGCAAGTTTTCTACAATGCGAATTATGCGCTTATCCATCACTTTACCGCCCAAAATAACGCCAACAACCAGAACGATTGCACCGTTTATTACAAACAGTATGCTTGCAATCCACAAAAGATTCATGTTAATAGCCACAAACACAATAGCCAAAGCAATAGACGGAATCATGCATACGAAAGATAGCAGCATAAAACCTATTGGAGCAAAAGATCTAGCGCCAGCAGAGCCTTGCGGCCTAGAAAATGGCTTTTCGATTGATGATACAGGGTACATTGCAATGCACGAAGAGATTAAGCCGATTCCTATGGTAGCAAAAGCTATTCCGATTGGTGAAAGAGTTTGGAACAGAATTGCATTTACACTTTGATGAACATTTAATACGAAGAAAAGAAAAACGTAAACTCCTACTCCAAGAATCGCAAAATACACAGCGCAAATGGCGGACCAAACTATTGCGTGCGCTAAGCGATCGTGCAAGCCTTTTACACCAATAATCGCGTGCATAGTAAAAGCTGTGCCATCGTATGCAATATTGTTTCCAACAACCATGCCCATAAGCGAAGCAGCATAGATAAGCCAGCAAGAAACACCTAAGTCCTGTGCCATAGAAGCAAATCCTTTAGTTTTGAAAGTAGCTCCTCCTGCAACTATCAGCATAAAAAGCGGCGTAAGAAGCAAAAACAGTTGACGCATGTCTCTTCTCATAACGCTAATAATTCGCGCAATAATCGCACCAACTGTGTTGTCTGGAACTGCTGCAAATAAGCCGATTCCTTTAGTTTTAACAACTGTTTTTTGCTCGCCGCGAAGTAGCTTCGGCTCTAATTTTGCGCAAAATACGGATATTGCAAAGCAAACAGCAATCGTTACAACGCAAATAAAGAAGCGAATAACAAGCGCAAGCCAATTGCCATTAATGGCGTCAAGAGGCAAAGCCATAGCCGCACTTAACGGCGTAAAAGCAGACGCAGCGCAGAAACTTGAGCCGAGCACAATTCCGCTTGGATTTTTGTTACCAATATTCACAGTGGCAACAAAAATCATGTACGCTATAAAAATGGCAAAGTAGAAAATGTTTCTTGAATGCTTGTTTATTAAAATAGTATCCAAAAGTTCAATAAGCATTTTGCTTAAAGACACGATTGTTGCAACGTAAAGCGGAGCTGCAATTACGCTGACTAAAACCGGCACAATTCCAAAGCTTCTGTACGCTAAAGACCACAAAGCAAGCGCGATTGTGCAGCTTATTGAAAATGCTCCAAAAAGAGAGCCAAGAAGCATGCCAGCTTGCTGCTTTACGTAAGGAATGCCATAAAGCGCAAAACTGCGCGATTTTAGTGTTGTGTCGCTGCCTAACATAAACAGGTTTATAAACAGCGTAAAAATTGACACAATCGACATAACCATTATTGGAGCAAGTTGGAATTCCTGCCAATTTTTAGCGTCTGCAAGCATTCCTGGATCAATGTACTTGCCAGTTTGCCAGCCGGCAAAACCAAGAGCGCATATAATCGCAAGCCCAAAAACAATGACTATACCAAAGCCAATTTTTTGCCACATTGACTTTCGCATAACAGAAAAAGTAAGCGCCCAGCGAAGGCGAACCATTGTGAAAATCATAGACATTACGGCTCTCCTTTTTTAAGCGTTGAGATCGGTGGAAGATGCAGGAGCATTATCAGATTTACCGCCATTAAGCCAGTCGATGCGTGCAGCAGCGTGACGTCCGCCAACAAGCTCCATAAAGCGATCTTCAAGATCTTTGCCCTGAGCCACCTCTTCAAGAGTGCCAGAAGCTGCAACATGACCTTCGTTAATGATTGCCACGTGCGAGCACATTTTTTCAACCAATTCCATAACGTGCGAAGAAATAATAACCGTACCGCCAGTAGAAACATACTCGGCGAGAATATCCTTCAAATTTGCGCTAGAAACAGGATCCACTGCCTCAAAAGGCTCATCGAGCACAAGCACGCGCGGGCTGTGAATCATAGCTGTTGCAAGGCAAATCTTCTTAGTCATACCAGTTGAATAGTCAGAAACAATAGTATTTGCAGCTTCTGTTAAATCGAAAGCAGAAAGCAAGTCGTTTGCACGCTTTACGGATTCCGCGCGACTCATATCGCGAAGCATGCCAGCGTAAGTTAAAAGCTGAAGACCAGTAATCGTCTTAAAAATCTCATCTGCTTGTGGCATTAAACCGATTGAGCGCTTAGCGCTATTTACGTCGCTCCAAACGTCGTTGCCAAAAATCGAAGCCGAGCCAGCATCTGGCATAAGCAAGCCCGTAAGCATTTTAATCGTAGTGGTTTTGCCAGCACCGTTCGGACCTACCAATCCGTAGAAAGAGCCTGCTGGAATGTCTAAAGAAAGATTATCTACAGCAACTTTTTTTCCAAAAGTCTTAACAAATCCGCGAATAGAAACCGCTGGAACTTCTTCATTAGTAGCGTCGTAAGCGTTTACGCCAAAAACTGGAACACTGCCAGACGCATTTGCAGAAGGAACAGAATCTACCATAAAAACCTCGCAATACACAGATAAACGCACGTATTGCGCCACATTATTGCGCAATCGCACGTTTACATCAAGGCTTCTATTATCTCATATATTGCGTATGAACGCACTACGAGATTGCATAAATTACACCGAGCTAGGTAGAGATTCGAGATTTTTCGCAGCGGATGAAGCGTATCGCTCGCGCGGATTAGCCGCGCTCACGCCTTCGCTTGCGTTGAAAGCACACTGTGCTTTCAACTTTGAGCAAGCTCAGCGAATCGAAGTGCATTCGCGCGCTACGCTTTAAGCGCTCATGCAAGTCGATTCGCAGTCCTCCGATGGTGATTCGCTGAAGCAGCAAGAAAAATCGAGAATCTCAGTGATTAAGCAATACGCAATTGTTCAAGTACGTAGGAGGGCTGGGTGATTCTTGGTCGAACAATATAAGAGCGGCAGCCGATACCAAATAATCCAAATGATCAACCACTACAAACAAACTTCAACCAAAAAACAAAATCAAAACCAAATCGGAACAACCGCAACTCTAGACTACACGTAATAGGCGGAGCGTTGTGCGAATCGACGACTTCGAGCTGCATAGCGCGCGAGAAGTCACCTCGATTCGCTGAGCCGCTTAAATGTAAAGTCCAGTGGACTTTACATGCGGCGAAGGCGTAAGCGCGGCTAATCCGCGCGAGCGTAGAAACACCCAGCCCTCCTACACACCAAACAGGAAGTAGCGCAACACCAAACAGAGAATTTCGCGCGCTCGCTCCGATTTACCGACCCGTGTGATGAATCGGCTTCCACTCGCTCTTAGAGAACACAGCTTGGAACGCAATCGGCACGTACGAAAGCATAAAAATAGGGAAGCTTAGTGCGTACGCAAAAAGCTCTTTGTTAGTGGCTCCAAGCTTATCGTGTTCTACAAGAATGGTAAGCGAAACAAACACCATCATACCTAAAACGCTTGTGACAGTAGTGGTTATAAAGTTAAGCGTCGAGTCAATCTGGCTTGTCCAAGTGACGAATCCAAACGCGGCAAAAATAAATCCGAGTATGAGTCGCACAATCGCAAGCACCATAAACGGGCATAGCATAAGCGTAAAATCAACTGACGAAAAATCGCGCTCGCGGATTCCGTGACGTATAAGAGCTGCTCCGTAATAGCGGAACACTTGCAAGAATCCTTTACTCCAGCGCAACCTCTGTCTCCAGCTTTGCCTAAACGATACTGGCTGCTCGTCGTAGAGAACCGCCGATCCGCAATAACCCACTTTGTCGCCGTGCAAAATCGAGTCCATTGTAAACTCAAGGTCTTCTGTAAGCAGATGGAATTTCCACCCGCGATTTCTGTGCATGATTTCGCGCGAAAACATGAATCCTGTTCCGCCTGCATGGCAGCTAGACCCAAAAAGCATGCGCGAATTGTTGGTAAATCGCGATTCGCGTATAAACCACAATGCCGACCCAGAAGACACCCAATTATCCGATAAATTCACTGAGTTTCGGTAGCTTGTTAGAATCTGGTATCCTGCATGGAATCCTTTGTTCATCTCTTCAAAATAGTGCAAATCCAGCTTATTATCGGCATCGAAAACAAAGTACGCGTCGTAATCTTTGTCTTTTCCAAGCTCCATTATGTGATCCAGCAGGTAGCTTAAAGCGTAGCCTTTGCCAATATGCTGCTTGTCGAATCGCTCTATAACATTGCACCCGTACTCTCTTCCAACTTGCGCCGTGCTGTCGGTGCAATTGTCGGCGACTAGCCAAATGTCGATTAATTTTTGATCGTAAGTTTGGGATTGTATGCATTTTATGAGGTTTCCTATTACAGCTTCCTCATTGCGCGCGGATATTAGAACGGCGTAATGCTTGTCCATTGGTGCTTGCGGAAACACAATAGGCTTTGCTACAAGCGATGCGACTGCGCAAACACCTTGATATACAACGCTACTTACGCCAATTATGATTACTAAAACGTCGAAAATAGACAAAAGAATCATTTATTCCACCCACTTCGTGGATTACTATTTGAGTTTGTTGCTTTTTTATTTTCTTTTTTATTTTCGTTTGGAATTGTACCAAATTTATTTGTTTTTGACTTTAGTTCTTCCTTATCTTGATCGGTTGCTTGCGACTTATCCGAATCTGAATTTTCTGCGCGCTTTTTAGCAATATCCTTATTTACAGCGTCTAAAATATCGCGTGAAATTGCCATAGTTTCAACATACCCAGAATCGTCAACTGAATTTTCATTTTCAATAGTTTCGTCTGAAGAATTATAGGCTTGCTTATACCAATACATAATGTCTTCGTTAATAGATACTCGAGATGAAGATCCTTTCATAACTCTAAGCACACTATCTTTAACAGGTTTAACAAAACTGTTTCTTATAGTTTCAACACTCGTAACCATAATTGATTTACGATTAGGCTTTGGATCGTCCATTAAAGGTGAAGAAACTAGATTGTATTGTTTTGTACAAACTTTGAGAATTGCCTGCAAACTAGCGGTTACTGGAAGTGCTAAGAATGCACCGAGAGCACCAAACACAGCACCCATAATCAACACCGATAAAAAGGCTACGGCAGGATTTAAGTCCATGGTTTTTTCGGAAATCTTAGGGGAAATCACCATGTTTTCAATCTGCTGATAAATTGTCACAAAAATCAAAACTGCTATAGCTGATCCAAAACCATTAGATCCCCACGCAAATAAAATTGGCAGTGCTCCACCTAAATATGTTCCTATTGTCGGAACAAATTGCGAAACGATTCCACAAAACAGTGAAAGCGGAAGCCAATATGGAA
Organism: Gardnerella sp. KA01002; assembly: GCF_049244015.1. Classification (NCBI taxonomy): domain Bacteria; kingdom Bacillati; phylum Actinomycetota; class Actinomycetes; order Bifidobacteriales; family Bifidobacteriaceae; genus Gardnerella; species Gardnerella sp. KA01002. Next base: position 324,295 of record NZ_CP058365.1, on the reverse strand, counting down.
CATTCATGAATATTAGGAAAATCGCAGTACCCGTTGCGTTAATAGCTGCCAAAATTGTGCGCGAAAATAGGAAGCTTGATATCTGCTCCTGTACAACGGACCAGATAAATAAAAATCGCCTCTGAGACTTAGGATTCAACAGCCTACACACACTTCTGCGCATAGAAGGACCAGCTGCAGAAATGTAATAGGTCACCATAAGAATAGTGAGTAAATCAAGCAAAACCGCCAATAATCCCCACGTTGTATTAATTGCTTGTCCAGCAAAATCTACAACCCAAGAGGTTTGAACGTGTTTAAGAATTTCCATGCCGAGTTGCTCAATGTTTGGCATTTTGAAACCAGTGGAATTTAGTACAAAATGGGCAAACTGGTTGTATAAATCAGGTAGACCTAAAACCATGGAAACTGCTTGTTGCACAAAAAGATTACCAAAAAGCACAAGAAGCAAAATAACTATTACAAGCAGCCCAAACAAGCTTGCCAAAGATGCAAAAGCTCTACTCCACCCGTGTTTTATGAGCCGCACAACAAGAGGTTCAATTGCCAACGCTATAAAAATGGATACTACAACATCGAAGACTATAAAGGCGATATTTCCCCAAGCAAACCATACAAAAATCGCTACGAACGCTGCAATAACAGCATACATAAGCGCGCGGCTAAGCCAATCTGGCGGGCGCCTATCATCCCCTTTGGCTGGGAAAATCGCGGATAAATCAAGCTTTGCACTTGTGCTGTGATTATCTATACTGCCTTCATGTTGTTCTTTATTATTCATAAAATACATTGTACTTTATAACGTGGGAGCACGAGCCGCTTGCATGTTTTGTGCATATAAACACAAATAAGTAGCGTGTAACACAATCGTAACCAGATAGTCGAGTCGCTGAAATCCAAAATCTTATGCAACAATCTAAACTATTTACTGAGATTTTTACGAAAGGATTGTGCATGACCACTTTACAAACTAAAGAAGATGCCGAAGCTTTGATTAAGCAAGAAGGCATTGAATACGTATCAGTTCGATTTACCGATTTGATTGGCGTTCAGCAGCATTTTACTGTGCCTGCAAGCGAGTTCTTAAACAGCGCTTTTACAGATGGGATGGCTTTCGACGGCTCTTCTATGCAAGGATTCCAAGCTATTAACGAGTCCGATATGAAGCTGATTCCAGACGTAGACACCGCATACATTGACCCATTCCGCAAGCATAAGACTTTGAATGTTGCTTTTTCGATTGTGGATCCTGTAACAGACGAGCCTTATTCTAGGGACCCTCGCCAAGTGGCAATTAAAGCCGAAGCCTACTTAAAGGCAACTGGCATTGCCGATACCGCAAGCTTTGCTCCAGAAGCCGAGTTCTTCATTTTTGACAAGGTGCGTTTTGCAAACGACATGCAACGCTCCTTCTACGAGGTGGATTCCAACGAAGCTCCATGGAATTCTGGCATTGATACTGAAGATGATGGCAGCAACAACATTGGTTTTAAGAATCGCGTAAAGCACGGCTACTTCCCTGTTCCACCTGTTGATCATAATCAAGACTTGCGCGACGACATGGTTTACAACCTTCAAAAGGTTGGCTTGATTCTTGAGCGTTCTCACCATGAGGTTGGCGGCGCAGGTCAGCAGGAAATCAACTACCGTTACAATACGCTTGTTCATGCTGGCGACGACTTAATGAAATACAAGTACGTTGTTCACGAGACTGCTGCTTTGGCTGGTAAGGCTGCAACATTTATGCCAAAGCCAATTGCTGGAGATAACGGCACTGGCATGCACTGCCATCAGTCGCTTTGGAAGGATGGTAAGCCATTGTTCTATGCGGAAACTGGTTATGCTCAGCTTTCCGATATTGCGCGTTGGTACATTGGCGGCTTAATTAAGCACGCGTCTTCTGTGCTCGCTTTTACAAATCCTTCACTTAACTCTTACCACCGCCTTGTTCCAGGATACGAAGCCCCAGTCAACTTGGTTTACTCTGCTCGTAACCGTTCTGCAGCTATTCGTATTCCTCTTGCTGGTGAGGCTCCTTCTGCTAAGCGTATTGAGTTCCGCGCTCCGGATCCTTCCTGCAATCCATTCTTAGCGTTCTCTGCTCAGCTTATGGCTGGCTTAGACGGCATTATGAACCACATTGAGCCTCCTGCTCCTGTTGATAAAGATCTCTACGAGCTTCCTCCAGAAGAGCATGACGGCATTAAGCAAGTTCCTTCTTCGCTTGGTGAAGCTTTGCAAGCTTTGGAAGAAGATCACGACTTCCTTATGCAAGGAGATGTGTTTACTAGCGACTTGATTGAAACTTGGCTTAATCTAAAGCATGAAGAGATGGATATGGCTCGTTTGGCTCCAACGCCACTCGAGTATGAGCTTTACTTCCATATCTGATATTTGTGATTAATAAAATCCCCCGCAAGAAAACTTGTGGGGGATTTTATTTTGCATTCGTCTTTTACTTTAAATCGCAAAACCGAGTGTTCTAGCAGCAGTTACAGGAACAGCCTCATCAGACCAATAATCCTCAAGATTTTCATCTGTAGAAAGCGAGCGCATCTCAGCACGATCAATATAAAGCTCTCCGCGTAAATGATCTGTTTCATGCTGGAAGATTCGCGCTGGCCAACCATGTAAACGTTCAGAATGCTGCTTACCATCTTCATCTTGCCATGTAGCTTGAATATCTAACCAACGCTGACGAACCGCCTGATATCCTGCAACACTCAAGCATCCTTCGTAAAAACTGCGTGTTTGTGTTCCAATTGGTTCATAGTGGGGATTTATGATCGCCCTAAATGGCAATTCTGCAATATCCCTAGGATCATCTGCATCGTCTCGAACATGGTCTTCTACAACAGCAATTGCAAGACCTAAACCAATTTGCGGAGCAGCTAAGCCAACTCCTGGTGCATCTAACATAGTGCTGTGCATAAGCGAAATAAGCTTATTAAGAGTAGCACGCGTTAGCTGACCATCGTAAGCCACTGTTCGTTGTCTTAACACAGGCTCTCCTGCTTGAACTATAGATAGCACGCCATCGTCTGTAGCGGAATCTAAAAGGCGCTCCACCGCGCGGCTAAGCTTAGTATCAACACTTGCGTGATGCGTAAACATAGGGCTCCTTTACCAAGGCTAATTCTACAAAACTTCTAAAGTAATTTACAAAGCCAACTTTGATTATTGTTGCTAAATCACATACGCTCAAACAACAATACCAAAAGGATTAGTATATCAAGGTTATCTGCTTTTTGTAGTCATGATCAGCGTGTCGAGCTACAAAAAGCTGAAAAGTTAATCATGTCGTTCGCGCGGATTAGCCGCGCGAACGTCTTCGCTTGCGTTGAAAGCACACCGTGCTTTCAACCTTAAGCAAGCTCAGCGCTCCGAATTACCTTTTCGCGCTACGCTCTAAGCGAAAAGGTAGGTCGTCGCGCGAGCGCTACAGCTTAAGATTATCAGTTACAACTTGCGCAAGTCGTGCACAAACCTCATCTGCTTGCTCTTGCGTTGCAGCTTCACACATAACGCGCACAAGTGGTTCTGTTCCGCTTGGTCGAAGAAGAACGCGCCCCGTATCTCCCAAAAGCGCGCTTTCTTTTTCTACCGCTTTAAGAACAGCAGCATTAGTTTTAGCTGCCATCTTATCTACATTCGGCACATTGACTAAGCATTGCGGAAGCTGAGGGAAGTCGGCAGCCATTTGCGAAAGCTTCTTGCCTTCGCGCACAACCTCGCGACACAGCGTAAGTGCTGTAAGTGTGCCATCTCCCGTGGTTGCAAACTCGCGATTAATCACATGACCCGACTGTTCACCGCCAAGAGAATAATCGCCTCTAAGCATCTCTTCTAGAACGTAGCGGTCTCCGACGCTTGTTTGAACAGTGGAAATACCCATGTCTTTTAGCGCAAGCTTTAATCCAAGATTGCTCATTACTGTAACAACAAGAGTATTGTGATTCAGCTTTCCTTCGGCTTTCTTAGAACGCGCAAGAATGCCCATAATTTGGTCGCCATTAACCATGTTTCCATTTTCGTCTACAGCTAGGCAACGGTCTGCATCACCATCGAAAGCTACTCCTAAATCGGCGTTAGACGCCTTAACCATAGCTTGCAATTGTTCTGGATGTGTGGAACCTGCGTGATCGTTAATATTGTATCCATCTGGAGAAGCGTTAATTACTATTACTTCTGCGCCTGCTCTGCGCAATGCTTCTGGTGCTACTACAGACGTTGCACCATTTGCGCAGTCTGCCACAACTCTTAATCCCGAAAGAGGTTTTGGACGTGTTGATGTTTCGCTGTTTAATGGAGCAACAGAAGAAACGAGGTGATCGATGTAAAGGTTTGTTGCGGTAATAGTGTCATGGCTGATTCGTCCAACGCCGCTGCCTGTAGGACGCTGCCATTCTTTGCCTAAAACAGCCTCAATCTCGTCTTCTTTGCTATCTGGAAGTTTGAAGCCTCCGCGTGCAAAGAACTTAATGCCGTTATCTGGCATTGGGTTATGCGAAGCAGAGATCACAGCTCCCATTTCTACATTGAGCACAGAAGTTAGAAAAGCCACGCCAGGAGTTGGTATTATGCCAGCATCGATCACATCAAAACCGCCCGCACTCATTCCAGCAGCCAAAGCCGATGCTAAAAAGTCTCCAGAAACTCTAGTATCTCGCCCAACCAACGCTCTGCGTCGAGCATGCATTTTCTTCCCTGCATCTTCGTTATGCGACTCGCTACTATGCGTTGCTTCACCTAAAACACGTACTGCAGCATCTCCTAAATCCAACGCAAGCTGCGCGGTTAAATCTCGATTGGCTAATCCCCTAACACCATCTGTTCCGAACATATTTGGCATAACCAGCCTCTTTCGTCTAACTAATAGTCATTGCTATTTACACATTTTGTATATTATCTACAAATAATCTTGTAAACACACGCTGTTCATTATTTTACCCTGCATGCCACTAAACGCGCCACTGACCACTGACATAATCTTATTTCTTATTTGCAATTAACTTTGGTTGAATTACGGGTAATCGGGGTAATCGCTACCCTGAAATCACTACTTGCAACAATACATTGATAATCAAAAAGCCACTTAGCAAACTAAGTGGCTTAGAATTTGTACCCCCTAAGAGAGTCGAACTCTTGTTGTCAGATTGAAAGTCTGGTGTCCTAACCGTTAGACGAAGGGGGCTTTAACCAAACCATATGATATTAACACTCATAAACTCACATAGCAAATTGCGGCGTGTTGAATCATTTTGTCACTCATTTAGCAACATAAGTCAAATCGTGAATTTTTCTACCTGCTTCTAATCCTTTACGCTCAAAATTCGTCAAAACCCTACCTTCAAATCTTACAGATTCCGCGAAATCAGCATGAGGTAAATCTTTAGCATCTTGAGCATTGCCCTTACCAACATGCTCAATCGGCAAACTTACTTGTAACTTTCCAGTATTTTCAAAATCTTCTCGTTCATCCATAACTTCATGAACATGTAGTGCATAATCCTCAATATCCGTAGCAATTCTCCAAACGCCTTTATCAATAAGTGCGTTATGCACCGCATCTGCCAAAGACGGCTGCACAATCCTACGCTTGTGATGTCTCATTTTAGGCCATGGATCTGGGAAGAAAGTCCAAACTTCTTTCAAAACACCATTAGAGCATGAAGCTAGAAAATCAGGTGCATTAACTTGCGCTATTCTAAGATTTTCTACACACTGTTTTCCAGCTAATAGCATTGTGTGTGCCACTCCTGGATCATAAACTTCTAGTGCAAGAAAATTAATATTTGGATTTGATTCGGCTGCGGCTACAATATTTTCGCCCTGACCAGATCCTATTTCTACAATAAGAGGATTCGAATTACCCCAATTTTTAGCAACCCAGTTGGAGTCTGCCAGCAAATCGCTTTTTACACGTAAAGACCCTAAACTATCTTCAACATTTAATAAATATTGGCTTGAATATCGCTCTTTTGCTCGCTCAAGACGCGCGTCCAAACGAGCAGACCTTCTTACAAAAGAAAGAATTACTCTAGCAGAACCATTGTCTTTATCATCTTTATTGTTTTTATGCTTATTCATACAATTCAATTCATCAGATTCCAAAATATTGGATTCTAATTCGTCAGATTGCAAATTTACTATTTGAGATTCTTCCACTTTATTCCACTTCTATTCACATAAAATTGTTAAACTACGACTCATAATATCAACTCATCGTATGGTATCAAAGCAGCAAAACAGGGTGAGGATGGATAATGTAGGTAAGACGCAAAAACAAAAAGCGCTAGAAGCAATCAAACACTTCTAACGCTTATTTTGACAGTGGCTCCGAGCGGGATCGATCCGCTGACCTAACGATTTTCAGTCGTTCGCTCTACCAACTGAGCTACAGAGCCATGATGAATAAAAAACCCGGCGAACCGGGTATTCTATTAATCGCGACCCCGGCCGGACTTGAACCGGTGACCTCCGCCGTGACAGGGCGGCGCTCTAACCAACTGAGCTACGGGGCCGTGGCTTTGTTCTCTCGAACAGCCGAGTCACTATCTTACAGAATCCTTAGCAAAATGCAAGTGCCGCGCGTGTTCGGCGTGTTGCAGCACAAAATCAAGCTATTATTCAAGCTCAGCAGCTCCAGTGCAAAGCTGATAATACTCCCCACGTTTTGCCAATAATTCCTCATGCGAACCGCGTTCAATAATGCGACCGTGATCCAGCACCATAATCACATCAGAATTGCGCACTGTGGACAGTCTGTGAGCGATTACAAATACAGTGCGCCCTTCCATCAAAGAATCCATTCCACGCTGAACTAATTCTTCAGTATGCGTGTCAATCGATGAAGTTGCTTCATCGAGAATCAACACAGGCGGATTTTCTACTGCAGCACGAGCAATAGAAATAAGCTGCTTCTGACCTTGAGAAAGCCCTTCACCGCCATTGTTAAGCTGCGTATTGTATCCGTCAGGAAGATGAGAAATAAACGCGTCAGCATGAGCCAATTTTGCAGCTTGAATACAATCTTCGTCGCTAGCATCAAGATTTCCATAACGAATATTGTCCATTATTGTGCCAGTAAATAAATTCACATCTTGCAAAACAGTGCCAATAGCGTGACGCAAATCCGTTTTGCAAATATCGCGCACGTCAATGCCATCATACAAAATTTGCCCATCATCAATGTCGTAAAAACGCGTAAGAAGGTTAGCAATAGTAGTTTTTCCAGCACCTGTAGCTCCAACAAGAGCAACTTTTTGACCAGGTTTTGCAAACCACGTAATATCGTGCAAAACTGGATGATCTTCTTTGTAGCCAAACACAACATCCGTAAAACGCACGTCGCCTCGAAGCAAAGTATAGCGGCCATCCTTAGAAGTGCGAGCATCTCGCTTTGCATGGCACACAATCTCTTGAGCCATTTCACTTAAGTTTTGAGCGCACTTTTTAGCTTTAGTGCCATTATCTTGCTTTGACCTTTTCCAAGCCCAATAAATATTGTTTCCTTCAGATTGTTCGTCTACTTCTTCAAGCACATCAAATGCTGATTTTTCTCCAAGATCTTCAGCAGACTGAAGTACACGCACTTTAACTAATTGCACACTGCCAGAATCAAGTTCTGGCTTTTCATCAAGTAACTCAAAAATACGAGAAGCTCCTGCAAGAGCCATCATAAGTGCGTTAGCTTGCATTGTAATTTCGCCAATAGGGTTAATAAATGCGCGCGAAAGTGCCAGCAAAGATATAAGCGTACCTAATGTAAGAGTACTAGATCCAGATAATCCCAGCGTTGGCAAACCAGCTGAAGCAGCCCACGCACCAAGTAAAGCAATTAATACATAAAGCAAATAGCTTGCATTACTAATAACAGGCATTACATTATTCGCATAAGAATTGGCACTTGCAGAAATTTTTTGCACTTTTTCTATGCAATTATCTAATTTTTCAATAGAATCTGTCTCATGATTAAAAATTTTAATCACTTTGCTGCCTGTTGCAGATTCTTCAACAAACTCATTTAACTCGCCTAATGCATGCTGGAATTGCTCAAATAAACTGCCAGATTTCTTTAGCATAAAACGCACTAAATAAAGCAACATTGCAGTAAATATAGCTACAAAAACTGCAACCGGAAGCGATAGACACATAATAGATATAAACGCTGCCAAAATCGACATTAGTGCAGAAAAAGAGTCCGGAAATGCCCACGAAATTGCCTCACGAAGAACCTCAGTATCGTTTGTGTAACGGCTCATAATATCGCCGTAACCTTGAGAATCTAAGTAACGCAATGAAAGCTTCTGCTGATGCTTAAACATAGAATCTCGTAAATCACGCATAACACTTTCAGATATATTCGCAACAAGCCTGCTCCAAAGCCAAGAACAAAACACACCAACAGCGTAAACACTTGCCATCAGAATAATCATGCGAACAAGAGGCGTCCAATCCTGATTATGCTTACCGACAAGCGGAAGAATATACGAGTCAACAAGAGATTGCAAAAACATTGCGCTTGCAGCTTGCACGATTGCGCTAACTATTATTGATGCAATAATTACGCAAATTTTAACTCGATACACAAGCACATAAGAGGCAAGTCTGCTAAGAGTTTTCCAACTAATAGCTGAATCATTTTTAGAAGAGTGAGCCGTTTTATTATTAGCCATTGTTATTTAGCTCCTTCTTCTTTAGTTGCGCTAGTTATTCGACTTTTTTCTTGAGAAACCGCCATATTTCTGTAAATTTCACAAGATTTAAATAATTCATCATGCGAACCGTTAGCAACAACACGACCATCTTTAAGAACAACAATAATATCCGCATGTTCGATTGAAGATATGCGCTGAGCAACGATAATTTGCGTAGAATCAGGCATAAACTTTTTCAAGCCATCGCGAATTTTACTATCCGTTTTCATATCAACCGCACTCATCGAGTCGTCGAGGATTAAAATTTTCGGCTTCCTCAAAAGTGCGCGCGCAATGCACAAACGCTGTCGCTGACCACCGGAAACATTCTTACCACCCTGGTCAATATGCGTATTGTAGCCGTCTGGTAAATCTTTAATAAACTCATCAGCACAAGCAATTTCGCAAGCTTGACGCAAATCATTATCGCTTGCTTCCGCCCTACCCCAGCGAAGATTTTCTGCAATTGTGCCACTAAACAAAATATTTTTTTGTAGAACAACACCAACTTCTTCACGCAAACTAGAAGAATCATAATCGCGAATATCTTTTCCGCCTACAAAAAGAGCACCAGAAGTTACGTCATAAAGTCTTGCAATTAATTGCACTAAACTTGATTTTCCAGATCCCGTTGCACCAACAACGCCAACAGTTGCTCCAGAAGGAATAGATATATTTATATCATGTAAAATTTCCTGTTCTGCTGGAGTGGATTCATCTGTATTATCTGATTGAGGATAGCGTAACGAAACATTTTCAAAACGCACAGAAGCGTCAGAAAGCTTTGTAAGTGGATGCTTGGAAACAACTTCAGTATTTCGAGATTGCAAAACATGTGAAATACGATGCATCGAAGCTCGAGCTGTTAACGACATTACAAAAACTGCAACTAAATTCGCTAAAGCAAACAAAATTTGCAAAGCATACACTACTAATGCAGCAAGATTTCCCGTTGTTAAACCAAAAGCAGGATTATTTCCTGAAGCCACAATTTCGTGCGAAGCCAACCACGCAATAAGTAGCATGCCAGAATAAAAACATAAGTTAAACAAAGGAATACTACAATTTAACACATACTCAGCTTTAATAAAATAATCATAGATTTTATGTGAAATACGCGTAAAACGACTTATTTCATAATCAGAACGCACATAAGACTTTACGACGCGAATATTATGCAAATTCTCGCCAACTCTATTATTCATCTCGTCAATCATTCGATAAATTCGAGAAAATGCTGGAGCAACTATACTAGCTCCAACAGCGCCAATTGCACCAATAATAGGCACAAATGAAAGAAAAACCCACGAGATAGCAGGGCTAATTGAAAAAGTAAACCACCAAGCAGTGATGATAATCATAACGCTGCGAATACCAGAGCGAATAATCATTTGGTAAGCAAATTGCACATTTGACACATCACTAGTCATACGCGTAACAACAGTACCGCTAGAAAACTTATCTAAATCAGAAAAACTTAAACTTTGTAAGCGTGAAAACATGTTGTGACGTAAATTTTTACCAAAACCAGCACTAGAATGAGCGCAACAAATACCAGAAACAACGCCTGCAATCATTGCAATTGCAGCAAAAATAAGCAATTGCAAACCATAATATTGCACAGCTTCTTGAGAACGTGACATAATACCAAAATCAATAAGATTTGACATTACTGTAGGGATCTCAATTTGCATAGCAGCTTCAACGAGAATAGTAACAGCTGTTAAAACGCCAAGAAAACGGTACTTTTTTAAAGATGATAGAATCGTACGCAATGCACAAGGAGGATTATTTTTAATTTTTCGCGAATTGTCCTTCAAATTCCCCGCCATTGTGCTCCTCCCCATATATAACGTAATGTGTAGGTTTAATAATATCACTTCTCAAATTTTAACTATTGCGCATGGCGCATTTCCGTATTGAGTTACTTCATTACCAAATGCATAAATAGATGAATCTTTGACATAGTAGTATACAGACAAATCACATACGAAAAAGTGCTTCTACACATTCAAATTATAAACAACGATTGATTTCATCTTATAAAAAATTATATAATGAAAGAATGTATATTCGCATGTATAAAGAGGTACTGTCATGAATATAAAAATCTATTAATAGAATACTTACTTGCTCAGTAGCATTATCCATGTCTTTTTTACTACCATTGCAAGTTCAAGCCAACACCCAAGAAGAAACTTATGAGTAACACAAAGATAGTTGGCGCTGTAGCACAGCAGAAAGGCATTCGTGTCGACTTGCAGTGAGAATTTCCACATTAATATCAACAATTATGTGAGGAACAATATGAACAGCAAACACGTAGTTCTACTGCCAATAACGCTGCTTTGTTATATTTCGTCAGCTATTTATTTCTTTAAACAATTAAAGGACTTAAAAGACGATAACACTTGTATTAATACTGTTAGTCTCACCATTCAAGCATTCGTCCTATTAATATTACTAATCTATCTTTTATATTTATGCAAAGAAAAAACATACCCAACTGTATATCGTTTAGTTACAGTATTTATGAGCATAGTTAGCATAATTCTTTTGACAGTTTGCAATACAGATGTTACTAGGTTAATTATATTTAGCTTAACATGTGTATATGTATGCATTCTTATAATCGTCCGCAAACATTGTTAAATATATCGTATGAGTGGCGCATTCAATAGGATTACGAAGCGTCACCTTCGCCTTGCGCACGATCCTTGCCGTAGATTGATGGAATAAAACGCTCTTGATCGTGAAGCTTTTCCCAGATTACAGGCGGATTTTGTGGATTTTCCAGCGACTTTGGCACGTCGATAATTCGCTGATTACTAGAGCCACGGAATTGCAATAGCGAATCGTGAAGATTCTTCATATATCGCCCGTCAACAAGAATGTCAATGTACCGCAATAACTCAAGCTTGTCAGGAGTCTCGCCCGGTCGCATAAGCTCTTCCCAGGTGTAACCAGTCCAACTCCAAATATCTTTTGTATTGCCAAATTCGCTTCTAATACGCTCACATAGTGGAATCAATATGCCAGTGTTAAGCAGCGGCTCACCGCCAAGAAGCGTCAATCCTTGTACATATGGTTGCGCTAAATCTTCCATAATTTGGTCTTCGAGCTTTTGAGTATAAGGGTGACCAGCGCGAAAATCCCAAATTGACTCGTTATAGCATTCAACGCAATGGAATGGGCAGCCAGAAACGTAAAGCGAGCAGCGAATTCCCTCGCCGTCTGTCATAAGAAATCGCTTATAATCAGCCACCATTCCCTTGCTCATGCGCTCACTGGACCACTGCCCTGCGCGAGGATTGTTAGAAAGAGAGGTTGGAATCCACGGTCCACGGTTAACATCTGATGGAGCAAAATCATGTAAACTTATGCGAGCCATAGTCAACCTCCTCTAGCTTTAAATATTTTATTAAATAATCTTAAATAAACTTTTGTTAGATTGTATTAACTTTTGTTAAATAAAATAAAATCCAGCCGTCAAAAAATGCGATCAACATTTTCTAACGGCTAGATATATTACATATCACCAAATAATAAACACAAACTAAAACGTTATTTCACGCTATTCCGCTACTACTTGGTCTCCTCGTACCATTCACGAGACTCACCGTTGTTAAGAACAACATGACCAGTTTCTCCAGACATGTGCTTAACGCGATGAGCGATTTCCTCGTGACGTCCGTGAACCATTGGACGCTGAACAGGATTACCCAAGTAGCCACAAGTGCGCTTAGTAACATTGCACTTATCTGGGTCACTGTTTCCGCACTCTGGGCAGCGGAAGCCTTCTTTAGTCGGTTCAAAATCGCCCTGGAATCCGCAAACGAAGCAATGGTCAATCGGAGTGTTCGTACCCAAGTAGCCAATACCAATCTTGTAAGCATAATCCCAAACAGCCTCCAAAGCTTTAGGATTTGCCTGCAAGCATGGGAACTCGCAATAGTTAATAAAGCCGCCAGAAGCAAGATACGGGAAGTCAACCTCGTAGCGGAGCTTCTCCATAGGAGTTGGCTGCAGCCAAACCGGATAGTGGAAGGAATTGGTGTAGAAGTCGTGATCGGTAACGCCTTCAATACGACCAAACTTCTGACGATCCATGCGGTTAAAGCGATCCGTCAAAGACTCAGCAGGAGTTGAGTAAACGGAATAATGGTAGCCTTCAGCCTTTGACCACTGCTGGCAAAGCTGATTCATTCGGCGAACCATAGAAAGCGCAAATTGCTTGCCATCTTCGTTCCAACTGTGATCTTGCATCCAATCCTTGCCAAAGAACACGGATGTAGCCTCATACAAGCCAATGTAGCCCAAAGACACCGTTGCACGCTCGTTGCGGAACAGCTGATCCACGCTTTCGTTAGCTTCCAAACGACCAAAAGCACCGTAGCGGAACAGCGTTGGAGCATTCACAGGGGTTGCCTGCTTGCAACGCATAATGCGGAATCGCAGAGCCTGATGAGCCACTTCCATACGCTCGTTAAAAAGCTTCCAGAATCGGTTCACGTCTCCATGAGACTCCAGCGCAATACGCGGCACGTTAACTGTCACAACGCCAAGATTCATACGACCGTCTTCCACGTCTTTGCCAGTCTTTGGATCAATCCAACCCTGAAGGAAGGATCGGCAGCCCATAGGAGCCTTAAAGGAGCCAGTAATCTTAATAATATTCTCGTAGAACACAACATCTGGATACATGCGCTTAGTAGAGCACTCAAGCGCAAGCTGCTTCAAATCGTAGTTCGGATCGCCAGCATCTGCGTTTACACCATGCTTAATAGTAAACACAAGCTTAGGGAAGATTGCAGTATGACGATCTTTGCCGAGTCCACGAATACGGTTAAGTAAGATAGCGCGCTGAATTTCGCGAGCAAACCAAGAAGTACCCAAACCAAATCCAACAGTTACGAACGGAGTCTGACCGTTAGAAACGCGGTTGGAATTAATCTGATATTCCATTGTTTGCATAGCATCGTAAATCGCCTTGCGCGTCATAATCTTTGCGTAAATTTCACGAATCTGATCAAGCTCACTCAAGTTTTCATCAAAAGGAGTATCAGCAGGAAGCGGATCCCTATCCGAACAATGAAGATTCTTAGGCTCCTGAGCTTTCAAACCGTCAATCATATCTTTGGCAACTTCGATCGGCGTAGAATCAGGAATCATGGCATGAGCCATAGCAAGATTCTTATCATAATCGCACTTAGCATAAGGCTCAAGCATCTCGTCTGCACGATTAACTGTTTGACCGCCGTACTGTGCGCCTGCAATATCCTTAATAATCTGCGTAACCTGAGTTGCAGCAGTGCCAATAGACTTTGGGCTATCCATCATTGCGTTACCAAGAGCAAATCCCTTAGCGAGCATATCACCAAAATCTGGGAGAGAGCAGTTGCTCATGCAAGTAAATGGCGAATAATCAGCATCATGGAAGTGAATATCACCCTTCATATGGGCGTTAGAAACTGCATGAGGAAGCATAGAAAACGCGGAAGCCTTGGAAACAGCGCCTGCAAGAAGATCGCGCTGAGTGGCGTAAACATTGGAATCCTTGTTGGCGTTTTCGCGAACAAGCGACTCATCTCGGTTTACAAGACGATTTACTGCTTCGTTAATATCGGTTGCCTTAGCGCGGTCAATATCTCGGTTTAGACGATAGCTTGTGTAGCAACGCGCAACTTCGTAAAGGTGATTTTCAATAAGACCATGCTCGACAAGAGTCTGAATATCTTCAATCTTTGCAGGTCCATTGTAACGATCCTGAATTTCAGCTTCTATATGGTCCGTAATATCGCGAATCATCTGCTCTTCTTGAGGACCGACTTCTTTGCGCAAGTCCTTAAAAGCGGCTTTAATTGCCATAATAATGTTCATTTGATCAAAATCGACAACGCGACCATCACGCTTTTCGACCTGCACACGAGACTTCTTAGAAGAATCACTATCCGAGATAGAATCAGCCATTTCTACATCAACATCGCTTAGCTGCGATTCTAAAGTCATGTCTTCTAAAGTCGTACCAGAGACCTGCATCCTACAGACCTTTCTTACATCTACAGTTTATTTATCCTGTTATCCATCCTGTTTTGAATAATGACCATTATTCAAAACAACTTGCTCAACTATAACCCAACCTCTGCACAATATCTAGGGAACTTTATTCAAAAAACAAACTATATATAGTGATTTTGGATATTTTCGCGATTTTTGAGGCGTGTCTCGATGCAACCGGAATATATATGCATTCCGTTATCAAGAAACACGCACTAAACTTAAAAATCGCACAAATTCGTGGCACTTTGATATATTGAGTCACGTGGAACAGACAGCTTTTCAACATGCAGAAGAATTTGGCTTCCAACCTGGAGATATCGTACAGCAGTGGCTGTGGGACGATGACGTTGACGATGCAATCTGCGACAATATCGAAAATCTTACTGGAGAAGATCTGGTAGATGAAGATTACGACTCATCTGTTGACGGCGTCATTATTTGGTGGCGCGATGGCGACGATGAGGATGAGTTGGCAGACACGATTATGGATGCCACAAACATGTTAGACGACGAAGCTCCAATGTGGGTTCTAACACCTAAGCCTGGTCGCGAAGGCTCTCCAAGCTCCAGCACAGTGCAATCCGCTGCTAAAACAGCTGGCATGAATGCTGCAACTCCTTTAACCGTAAGCGAAGATTGGAACGGAATCCGCTTGCGCGCATTCGGCAAGGGTCAGAGCAAATAGCGCAAATAGTCGTCGCTTAGTTAGTTAGCCTACGCGCTTTTTGTAGTGCTTCAGCGCTTCAGCGATTCATAGCACATTATTGACTTAATATTTATGTAGTGCGATTGTATAGCGACACGCCGTAAATCAGGTACAAACGCACTACAGGAATACACCAAATGAAGTAGAGATTCGAGATTTTTCGCACTGAATGAGATGAACCTCAGCATGAAATGGTGATTCGTCGAATGAAGAAGAAAAATCGAGAATCTCAGAGATGAAAGCTACGCAATTGTTCAGACTCGTAAGAGGGCTGGGTGATTCTTGGTCGAACAGTATAAGAGCGGCAGCCGATACCAAATAATCCAATGAGTCACCACTACAAACAAACATCAACACAAAAAACAAAATCAAAGCCAAATCGGAACAACCGCAACACAAGACAACACGTAATAGGCGGAGCGTTGTGAGACAAGAATCACCCAGCCCTCGCGCAACAGTAAACAAAGAAAACCGCTCGCGCGTTACAGCGCGCTCACGTCTTCGCTTGCGTTGAAAGCACACCGTGCTTTCAACTTTGAGCAAGCTCAGCGCTCCGAATTACCTTCGCGCGCTACGCTTAAAGCGCGAAGGTAGGTCGTCGCGCCTGCGGCTTCTTCCTCTGCCTCTGCGCTTTGGCTGCTCTGGCTCTGGCATACTCCAGCCCTCTTGCAAATCCGCCAAATCCCCAACAATTTCTTGCAAAACAGGCGAATCTGGCTTAACGTCTTCTGCCTTAGCATGAATTCCAGCGCGTCGAAGCATAGTGTTCGCCATGCGCTTTTGATTCGGCAACACAAGAGTTACAACATCGCCAGACTCCCCAGCGCGCGCAGTACGCCCAGATCTATGCAAGAACGATTTTGGATCCTCTGGAGGCTCGGTTTGCACCACAAGCGCCACATCGCTAATATCAATGCCTCGAGCCGCAACATCTGTAGCAACTAGAACGCGCACTAGCCCATCAGAAAACACAGCCAAGTGCCTATCTCTCTGATTCTGAGACAAATTTCCTTGCAAATCGACGGCTGGAATACCCTGACTAATGAACTTTTTAGCCATGTTCTTAGCTTGGTATTTTGTGCGAGTAAAGAATATAGAGCGTTTTTTACCAGACGCTAATTTACGTAGAACCTCATACTTATCTCCTGCAGACACTCCAAACACATGATGAGTCATTGTATCTACCTGAGAATCCGCATCATCCACAGCGTGCACAACAGCATTCGGCAAGAAGCGATTTACTATAGCAGCAACTTGCTTATCCAAAGTTGCAGAAAACAGCATTCTTTGACCATTAGGATTTGTCTGCTCTAAAAGCCTTGTTACAGCTGGCAAGAACCCCATATCAGCCATTTCGTCAGCCTCATCTAAAACACTGACTTCTATGTTTTCAAGCGTTAATGCGCCTTGTTTTAGTAAATCTTCTAATCGCCCTGGGCACGCTACTATAATCTGAGCACCTTGCTTTAACGGAGCAATTTGTCTCTGATATCTTACTCCGCCGTAAATAGTAACAGTATGCATCCCATATGCTGCTGCAAGAGGAGCAATCACCTCATCAATCTGATGCACAAGTTCTCGCGTCGGAGCCAAAATCATCGCATGAGGTGCTGGAATATTACTATCTTCGCGATTTTTGTTTTTTCTAGAAGTACGACCAGAATTTATTAAATCAACAAAGTTTTCAGCTAATCTTGCTACAAGAGGAATCGAGAATGCTAAAGTTTTACCACTTCCTGTACGCCCTCTACCAAGTATGTTTGCACCCTGTAAAGAGTCTGGCAGAGTAGCCTGCTGAATTGGGAAAGCCGTGTTTTTGCCGTCTGCACGCAAAACGTTAACCAATGGTTCTGGAACGCCAAGCTGTGCAAAAGTAACATCATCACTATAGTTTTCTCGAGATTCCACAGCTGTATCTGGAATCATTACGGAATTTTTTGTAATTTCTAGATTTTTCTTTATTGAAGACTCAGTATCAATAGTCGTCGGTTGCTGGCGACTTGTCTGGTGTCTATTGTGGCGACTATCTCTACTCTTCTTCATATTGCGATTGTCAAAATCAAAATCGCGCTTTTTTAAATCGCGTTTGCCAAAATCTTGTTCAGCTTCTTGAATTGCAATCTCTTCATATTGCAAAGCCTTTTCACGAGCACGACTTCTAGCTTTGTCTGCCTTGCGATTACGTGCTTTACGCGCATTAAATTCGTTATTCTTACGATTTCCCTGATATTCAAATGGGTTTCTATTAGACTTATAGCCTTTTTTAGAAAAATTCTTATTAGCTCCCTGACTTACAGCAGATTTTTTACCAGCAGATTTCTTAGCACCTTGCGTTTTAGCAGACGCAGCATAATGAGTATGTGGCACAATAGCCTTTCGTAAATTACTTCAACATAGTTGACATATAATGTTGACAATGCGTAATTACGAACATTCAAAGGCGCAATTACAAATGTAATTGCACAAAATTAATCTACAGACTGCAAAGCAGCAAAAGTGCGCAAAACAAGCAAACCGTGAATCGCAAGCATAAGCCGCGCAACTTTAATGTGTAATCACTACAAAGTCATGAACTAACTGAGCCTAACACAAGCCCCACACAATACGCAATAAGTAATGCAATACTGATCTACAAGCTACTCTTCTTCCAAAGAATCTATTGTAGGAGCAAGAACCAAATTTTTAACAAGCTCACGCGTACGAAGCTGAGAATCCGCATCCAGACAATCATCTGTAATAACAGTATCCACTTGGTCGAAGCGAGCAAACAGTGAAAGCGATGTGCAAGTCCATTTAGTGTGATCTGTTAAAATAATCGTACGATCCGCAATATCCATCAAAGCCATATCTGTAGCAGCTTCAAGAGAATTAGGCATTAGGAATCCACGAGGTAGGCTCACGGAATGAGTGCCCAAAAACACGGTGTTTACGCGCAAAGACGAAACAACCTTATCCGCAATAGG
The DNA here is from genome assembly GCF_049244015.1 of Gardnerella sp. KA01002. Classification (NCBI taxonomy): domain Bacteria; kingdom Bacillati; phylum Actinomycetota; class Actinomycetes; order Bifidobacteriales; family Bifidobacteriaceae; genus Gardnerella; species Gardnerella sp. KA01002. Next base: position 305,867 of record NZ_CP058365.1, on the reverse strand, counting down.
ACCAACCAGAGAATTAGATCTAGTAATAACTCCGCCAGTAACAATAACTTCAATATCTTTAGACTCAAGCGCCTGAACAAGCTCTGCAACAGGAATCGAATTGGTTAAAATCGTAATACCAGAAGCTCTGCGAGACTCAAGTAGATGCTGAGCAAATACATAAGCAGTGGTGCCACCACCAATAGCTATAACATCTCCAGGCTGAACATAATCCACAGCTTTGCTGGCGATTGCGTCCTTTAAGCCCATATCCATCTGCGACTTTACCGAAAACAGAGGCTCAGAAAGAAGAGTGTTAGTTGTAACAGCACCACCATGAACTCTTTTTAAAAGACCTTTGTCTGAAAGCTCGGCGATATCCCTACGAATAGTCATTGCCGAAACACTTAGCTCTTTAGAAAGAGCAGTAATACGCACAGCCCCTCTAGTGCGAAGACGGCTTAAAATCAACTGCTGACGCTGAGAAGAAATCATGTGAACATTATCGCACAACTAAACGCAAAAAACAAACTCAAATGAGCGTTTCTATGTGAAAAACGTTAGGTAGTTAACAAAATTCATAAGAAAATTTTGCAAAATTCAACAAAACGAACAAATGATTATGCAAAATTTACCAATACCAAGTTAGGTAGAGATTCTTGATTTTTCGCACTGAATGAGATGTATCGCTCGCGCGTTACAGCGCGCTCACGTCTTCGCTTGCGTTGAAAGCACACTGTGCTTTCAACTTTGAGCAAGCTCAGCGAATCGAAGTGCATTCGCGCGCTACGCTATTCCTCACGGCTATTAGTAGCCGTTCGGCTGATTTGGCGCATAAAGTCCACTGGACTTTATGCATTAAGCCAAATCACGCTTTGAAGGAGCTTGAAATGCGTTATGCAATTTCAAGCTCAGTCAAAGCGCTCATGCAAGTCGATTCGCAGTCCTCCGATGGTGATTCATCGAATGAAGAAGAAAAATCGAGAATCTCAGTGATTAAGATATACGCAATTGTTCAAGTACGTAGGAGGGCTGGGTGATTCTTGGTCGAACAATATAAGAGCGGCAGCCGATACCAAATAATCCAAATGATCAACCACTACAAACAAACTTCAACCAAAAAACAAAATCAAAGACAAAACGGAACAACCGCAACAACAACCAACACGCAAGAGGCAGAGCGTTGTGAGACAAGAATTAGCCAGCCCTCTAGCAACAGTAAACAGAGAATGTCGTTCTCGCGTTACAGCGCGCTCACGTCTTCGCTTGCGTTGAAAGCACACCGTGCTTTCAACCTGAGCAAGCTCAGCGCTCCGAATTGCCTTTTCGCGCTACGCTTTAAGCGAAAAGTCAGGTCGTCGCGCCTGCGAGGAGAGAAATACTCAAACTTCGCGCAATACCAAGTAAAGAATAATGCGCTATAACAAGCGAGCATAGAAACACCCAGCCCTCCTACAACACCAAACAAGGAAGATGCACAATACCAAACAAGAAAGCGCGCAACAGCAAACAAGTCAAAGAGCGTGCAATATATCAGTATTGATGATGCGTGTGATCGTGCATAACGTCTTTATGCTCCGACGCATGAGGAATATGCAAAACGCGCATACGATCAATCGCCTTACGCGCAAGCTGATGAGCAGAACCAGCCCCATCACCTTTAACCCCAAAAATCACAATTAAAGCCATAACAGCCGTAATAATCGCACTAATTCTCAAAGTCCATTGAACACCAAAAATGCTGGCTGCCAAATTATCTGCAGAACCAACTCCAGTAAGCATATGATACCACTGAGTAAAAGTAGCCATAGTAACAACAAGTACTGGAGCACCAATAGCACCCCAAAGCTGTCTCATTGTATTAGTGACTGCAGAACCATCGCCCAACTCACTAGGTTGCAAGCAATTTAAAGACCATGTTGTAACAGGCATAAGCAAAAATCCCATGCCGATTTGTCGCGTAAACTGCCAGATTGAAATCCACCAAATCCATGTGTCTTTATCGATAAGGCTCATCATAACTGTGCCAAAAAGCAAAATAAGAGAGCCTGCCATTGCTACAGGTCGCACACCAAAACGATCGAGCATACGCCCACCAAAATATTGCGAAATTGCCATTCCAAACGCGCCAGGCAACAATACCAGACCACTCATAGTAGCTGAAAAACCACGATCTGATTGAATATACAGCGGAATAACCACCATAATTGAGCTAAACGCAAAGAATGTTAAACATGCGCAAGCGGTGCCAATCGTAAAATAGCGATTCTTCAACACGCTTATTCCAAGCAACGGCTGCTTTCCTTTAACTCGCGCACGCAATTGTCTAATCACAAACCACGTTATTCCACATGCTCCAACAACCATAGGTGACCACGAAAGCGGATTTGAAATACCATAAGACTCAATGTTTGTGAAACCAAACATAACTCCACCAAAGCCAACAATTGAAAGTCCAACGGAGAAAAAATCCGCCTTAGCAGAGCGATCATGTTCACCGAAATTATGTAAGAAAAGTATGGAAAGAATAATAGAAATTACGCCGATAATTGTAAGAGATAAGAATATAGAACGCCAACCATTAAAATCAGTTTGCATACCACCAACTGTTGGTCCAATTGCTGGAGCAATGCTCATTGCCATACCAACGCTACCCATAGCCATTCCTCTACGAGTAACTGGGTATACAGAAAACACAGTAATCTGTAGAACAGGCCACATAACTCCAGTGCCAATAGCCTCTAGAGTTCGCCCAGCTAACGCCATAATAAAATCATTACTCAGCCACGCCATAACTGAGCCTAGAGTAAAAAGAATCATGGAAGTAATAACAATTTGACGAGTAGAAAATCGTCTAGTCAAAAATGCTGTTAGCGGCACCATAATAGCCATAATCAGCTGAAAAATAGACGTAAGCCACTGTCCCGTAGTAACACTTATGTTAAACTCACGCACAATAGTAGGTAATGCAGCAGTGAGCTGCAATTGCGCAAAATTGCCAATAAAAGTTATAAAAGTTAGAATCGCCAGAGAAACCAAGGCTGCACGCGTGAGACGATTGTTTTTATACGCTTCTTCACCAACAAGAGCATGACTAAGTTTAGACAAGTTCACGAAAGACTTGCAGCTAGCATGCTCACTAGCAAATTCATCACCCTTATTAAACCATGATTTTCTAGGCAATATTGTCACTTAAATTTCCTTCCATATTCACACAACACGCATAAAATAATCAGCGATTATCGTAAAACCAAGAAACATACTTGACTCTACGATAATCGCCTTAAAACAAATCTATAAGTACACACTATGAGTCTGTGCGTCTATAAATCTATAATCCTCACAAACTTACAATTGCCGCAAAATTCATAATAGTAGCAAGTATAATACAAATCAGTAGCTTCTATGAGACAACCAATGCCTGTAGGCACCCTGAATGGAACCGTAACGACCATTGCAATAATTCCAGAACCAACGAAGCTGAGTCTGATAATTAGTCGCCCAGTCAGCACCCATAGAAGACATCTTTCTTCCAGGCAGAGCCTGAGGCAAACCGTATGCTCCAGAAGGATTCATAGCATTTACGCGCCAACCTGATTCATGTGAAATAATAAACACTGTAGCAGTAAAATCAGCTTCACTGTAACCGTTAGAAAGAAGCCAAGAATGCGCCCACTCCTGCATTTCACCAGCAGGAACTGTAGTACCAATAGAAGATGCAAAATCTGAATCTACGCTAGCTCCACCTGTGCCAACAAGAATGACCTTATCTTTTGGAGCCTGCTTAACAAACGATACAAAAACGTTAGACGAAACAACTTTATCACCTGCGCGAGTAACAATCTTACTTGTTGCCATCACGCCAAGAGCACCCTGATCCTTAACCTTTTCCGTGCCCTTTGGAAGAGCTGCAGTTTCCTTCTTAACCGTGTTAAAAGCAATCGGTTCATCAGAAGTTTCAAGCTTTGCGCCTGCACGCTTAATGTTGATAACTGTCGATTCAGTTACCTTGGAATCAAGTGCAGGCTCTACAACATCATTAGGCCCAAGAGTAATATCTCCAGCTTCTAGAACAGACTTAACGTTTGTAAAATCCGTGCCAAGAACAGTACGATGACTCCCATTGATATTCACAGTTATGTAAGAAGTAGCGCCTTTTTTAACACTTTTAAGCGAATTACGATACATACCACGCGAAACCTGATTAGAGGAATCTGTAGCAGAATAAGCAGTTATGTAAGGCTTCGCAGAATGATTCTTTGATGCCGAATAAAAGTTCCTAGACGCAATACCAAGAGTTACTACAGACACAAAACCAACAAAAATCGCTACAATTCTTGCCCACTGACGAACACTCAATGAGGTAAGTGTAACAGTTTTCCTTCGGTGACTTGTCATAACTCTCCTTGGTAGAAGTTAATGCACAAAGCGTAAATCTAAAAATAAATAATCCTCATACAGCTTTTTGCACAAAGTATGTATAATTGTAGACTCATGCAAAGAGAATGGCTTAAAATCAAGGTTCTTACTACTATTCCCCATCATTTTCAGATTCACTTGATTCGCTTACAGAATTACCTTCATCATCTTTACTAGGATCGTAAGCCTTAGCTTGATTGACTAAATCTTCTAAATCGGCTGGCAACAAAGCACCAGCCTGACGATAAATAACATCTCCACGTTTGATAACCATAACCGTTGGAACCGCTTTAATCGCCGCAGCACTTGCCAAATCAGGAGACTGGTCTATGTCTACCTTAACGAATGGAACATCGTCAAACTTTTCGCTAACTTGTTCAAAAATAGGACCAAAAGCTCGGCATGGTCCGCACCAAGTTGCCCAAAAATCAACAACAACTATTTCATTAGTACCAGCAATTTTCTCAAAATTATCTTGCGTAGCATGAATAACCGCCATTTTTACCCCTTTTAGTGCAATCACTTATTCATGCCATTATATATGTATCTGTCGCCTTGCGGCACTAGGCTAGAAAACATGCTTGATATCCAATTTATTCGTGAACATGCCGACGTAGTTAAGGAATCGCAGCGCAAGCGTGGCGAGTCCGTTGAGCTCGTCGATGAGGTGCTTCGTGCAGACGACTTGCGCCGCAACAGTTTAAAGGCTTTTGAAGCAGCCAGAGCAGAGCAAAAAGCAATAGGAAAAAAGGTTGCAGCTGCTCAAGATAGCGAGAAAGCCACACTTATTGCTCAGACTAAAGAACTTGCTCAAAAGGTTGCAGAATACAAGGCTGAATCTGAGCAGGCTACTGCCGACTACACTACAGCAATGTGGAAGCTTTCTAACATCGTTGAAGATGAAGCGCCAGAAGGCGGAGAAGACGACTATGTTGTAGTTAAGAAAGTTGGCACACCTCGCGACTTTGCTGCAGAAGGCTTTGAGCCAAAGGATCATTTGACTCTTGGAACTGGCGTTGCTGGAATTGATATGCGCAGAGGCGTAAAGGTTGCAGGCTCTCGCTTCTACTTCTTGCGCGGTGCTGTGGCTAGATTGCAAATCGCAATGCTTACTATGGCTGTAGATCAAGCCGAAGAGCACGGTTTTACGCTTGCGATTACTCCAACGCTTGTGCGTCCAGAAGTAATGCGCGGAACTGGCTTCTTGAATTCTCACGCGGACGAGATTTATCGTCTTCGTGAGCCAGATGATCAGTATTTGGTTGGCACATCCGAGGTTGCGCTCGCTGGTATGCACGAGGATGAGATTCTTGACTTAAGCAATGGTGCTTTGCGTTATTGCGGTTGGTCGAGCTGCTACCGTCGTGAAGCTGGTGCTGCTGGAAAGGATACTTCTGGTATCATTCGCGTGCATCAGTTCGATAAGGTAGAAATGTTCGTTTATTGCAAGCAGGAAGATTCTCGCGTTGAGCATCAGAAGTTACTTGGTATGGAGCAGGAAATGCTTGCTAAGGTGGAAGTGCCTTACCGCATTATTGATACTGCTGCTGGTGACCTTGGTTCTTCTGCCGCTCGTAAGTTTGATTGCGAAGCTTGGGTTCCAACTCAGGGTCGTTACCGTGAGCTTACTTCTACTTCTAACTGCACTGAGTATCAGGCTCGCCGCTTGAATGTTCGCGAACGCATGGAAGATGGCGGAACTCGCCCAGTTAGCACGCTTAATGGCACTTTGGCTACTACTCGCTGGCTTGTGGCTATTTTGGAAAATCATCAGCATGAAGATGGTTCGATTGATATTCCAAAGGCTATGCAGGCTTATATGGGTGGCAAAGAAGTTATTGAGCCTACTAAGTGGGAAGCGTGACTTTACTATAGTTTGAGTCTAAATTTTGTATCTTGACACGCGAGATCATTTAGTTTAGTATCAAATAATCTTCTCCTTTTGGGTTATATGTCAAAAAGTGTATAAAACTGTTCTGATGTATGTTCTTGAAATAGAATTTAGTCAGTTTAGTTTCATACACTTTTTGATGTATAGCTCTTTATTTTTATTTATTTTTATTAATTTATATTTTGTATTTAGTGAGCAATAAGTGGCGCTACTTGCGATTCGTAAGCACGCAAAGCCATATCAATCACGTTGTGCATATCGTAATAGCTGTAAGTGCCCAAACGTCCACCGAAAACAGTGTTAGACTGCGCTTCAGCAAGCTCTGCATAGCGCGCATACAATGCCTTATCTTCCTCCGTATTCACTGGATAGTAAGGTTCATCTTCGCGAGTTGCAGCGCGAGAATACTCCTGCCACACAACAGTTTCCCCAGCTTTAACGCTTTTGCCTGGCACAAAATCAGCATCGCAGCTAGCTTCCCCGCCAACCTCCTCGCGCTCTGGATTAAAGTTCTTAAACTCAATTGCGCGCGTAAACGGAACATCTGCATCCGAATAGTTCATAACTGGGCAGCCAAAGTGGTCGCTCTCCTGGTAACGCACTTCCTTAAAGTCCACAGTGCGCCACTTCAACTCGCCGAGCGCATAGTCAAAATACCTATCAACCGGACCGGTATAAACAACCGGCACTCCAGCCTCCGCCAACGCGTGCTTATTAAACGGCTGCGATTCGTCGAAAAAGTCCACGCCAAGCGAAATGTGAATACGCGGATCGTCAATCATGCGCTGCATCCAAGCTGTGTAGCCGTCCGTTGGCAATCCTTCCCAAGTGTCTTTAAAGTAGCGATTATTGTAGTTAAATCGCACAGGCAAGCGCTTGATAATTCCAGCAGGCAGCTTAGAAGGATCCGTTTGCCACTGCTTTGCCGTGTAATTCTTAATAAACGCTTCATAAAGCGGGCGCCCGATTAAACTAATGCCTTTATCGTTCAAATTCTGCGGATCTTTGCCAGCAAACTCCCCCGCTTGGCTTGCAATCAAAGCCTTAGCTTCTTCTGGCGTATAATGCGCGTGGAAGAATTGGTTAATTGTACCTAAGTTGATTGGCAACGAATACACTTCGCCGTCGTGAGTTGCGTAAACGCGATGCACGTAGTTAGTAAACGTTGTAAAGCGGTTCACGTAATCCCACACGTGCTTGTTGCTTGTGTGAAAAAGATGTGCGCCATACTTGTGAATTTCAATTCCCGTTCGCTCGTCAAAATACGAGTAAGCATTTCCGCCAATGTGACTACGCACGTCAATAATTTCAACGCTTGCGCCAGCGCGTTCTGCAGCCTGCTGAGCTACAGTTAAGCCAAACAATCCTGCTCCAACAACTACTAAATCTGGGTATTCGCTCATTTTCCCACTCATTTCTTGCTTTCTGATTTGCACTTACTCTTCGATTTTTAATTGCATTACTTCATATTTTTGATTTTGTAATCGTAGATTATTTTTTCAAGATTTCTCACACACGCCATAGTAAAACATTGCGCGCGCTGCAAAATCGTAAGCTTTTTAACAGCTGATTTAGCAAATTCTACGTCTTTAGCATAATTTTTTTCGTATATTTTTTGGATTTCTGCGTCGCTATTTTTTCCGCCATTAAGCGTATTTTCCCCACTTTTCAGCGCGCATCGCTCATACCTTAAGTTTCCAACCATTGTGTAGTAGCTTCTTGCTGGCACAACGTTGTGTTCTAAGCACAAATCCCAATTTGCTCGCACAGCGTCAATATGATCGTGATAAAAGCCCGCGTCTCGCATTTTATGCGTTACGGAATCCGCGCGTTGCAGCCAGTAATACAGCACTGCGTCCACATGTGCCACGTAATTCATGCGAGAGTACAGCACGCTTGCCATCGCAGTATCTTGCGCAAACTTTCCTTCTGGGAATCGCACTCCTTCCCAAACCTCTCGCTTGTACAGCCTGCACCAATTCGCTTCATTAAAGTAGCGCGCTTCGCTGTTTTTGCCCAGCTTGTTTCCGATTATTCTAAATATTTTGCAAAATACAGTTTGATACGCTTTTAGCGGATTTTTTACGATTTTTATTTGAGGCAAGTTTTCTAAACGCGCGGTTGCTTGCGACTTATCCGCGCTCAAACCACGTGCACCCAAACCAGCTTCTTTTTTAATCTGCTCTAAGCTACTTAGCCCAAATTGACGCCATTTTGCTTTGCTCATACTAGCTCCGCTTTGCAAAATAGCGTTTAACAAAATCTCAATATTTTTGCAATCTAGAATATCGTCATTGTCTGCAAACGCTATAAATTCGCCACTTGCCGCATCAAGCCCTGCGTTTTGTGCGCGAGATATTCCGCCGTTTTGTTGGTGTATTACTTTAACTCGCGAATCTTTTGATGCGTAGGAATCGCAAATTTTGCCAGAGTCGTCTTTGGATCCGTCGTCTACTAAAATCAGCTCTATGTTTTTGTAAGTTTGCGCAAGAATCGAGTCCACGCATCCGCTCAAATATTTTGCAGAATTGTAAACTGGCACGATTATAGAAACTAGCGGATTTTCGTTTTTAGCGTAATTTTCCATTGCTATCCTTTCAAACCGCGTTCTGCTCTGCTTTGCGCATTTGACGAATCTTTTGCTGCCCATCCTTAAATCCGCGTACCATCGCGCGAATTTTCGCAAACTTATTCTTTTCCCACAGCGCAACGAAAATCATATCTCGCACAACTGCACGCAACGACTTAGCATACGAGTATGTTCCCATTTTGTAGTCCACTACTTGCATATTTCGCGCTATGTAGTACTTGCGATTTGCATTGTGATTCCACACGATTGGGTGTTTTATAATCAAGTTTATTGAGCGCGCTTTGCCGATTTGGTGTTCCATTATAACGTTTTGGCACTCTACGATTTGCCAGCCAGCACGCGCAAGTCGCCTTGAAAAGTCGAAGTCTACTCCGTCGATTTCTAGCCATTCGTCAAATCCGCCGATTTTCTGCCACGCTTCTACGCTTGTTAAGCTTCCAGACGTTATGCATTCGTCTTCGTGGCATTTGCTGTGTAAAATCGTGCCGTCTAAACGGTTTTTTAGCAAAGAGCATACAATTGCGATTTTGGAATTTTTTGAATTTTTTTGATTTACAAGACTTCCCTGATTTTCCAGGATTTTCTTGTATTCGCTAATCATGTTGCTTGGCACAACAGAATCGTCGTTAAGCGTTAGAACCCAGTTGAAACCTTGCGATTTTGCCCATTCAAACACTTGCGTTAATGCTTTTGCAAAACCAATATTTTGACTGTTTTTAACTAAAGTCACGTTTGCGTATTTGCTTACAACTTCTTGCAAACTTTTAACATTTTTAGACGCATTGTCTACGATTATTACACGCTCTACTTGATTGCATAGCGCTTCTAAACACGTGCTTACGTCTGTTAAAGTTGGATTATAGGTGATTATTCCAGAACAAATACGCATGTTAGTCCAAACTGCGATTCTTGCTGCCGATTTTCACCCAACATTTGCTCACAAAACCAACAATCAAGTTTGTAAAACGCTTGAGTATTACAGAAAGCACAAGAATCACCGCAAACTCTGCGATTAGCAATCCGTATGCTTGCCAGCGATTAAGCCACACTGGATATATTACTGTAAACACTTGCATTATTAACACATGGTGTACCAAAAAAATCGGGTACGAATATGCGGATATAAATTTTGTACACGCGCTTAATGGCTTAAAACTTTTAACAAGTTCACCAATATAAGAAAGCAGCAAAAATGCTAATATTCCTACAATCGTAACGGCAATATTTCCTTGTAAAACATGCGTTAATTGTTGCAATGCAAGAATCACAAAAGATACTGCAGCAAGCCAACAAGGCACTTTTTTAATAAACTTTACAAAAATCATGCCAAATACTAATTCTGGCAATCTTGTTGTTAAAAGAATATCAGACGGTACTCGCGGAATCTGGTAAAAAGTAAAGAACACAACTGTTGCAGCGTATAGAGCCAACACAACGCACACAGTTGTTATTGGCATTTTATTTACGCCAACTCTTAAAAGTGGAAACACTATGTAAAACAGTATTATGAACCCTAAGAACCATTCGCCTAGAACATAAAAAGTACCTACGCCGAATGCAGAAGCATAACCATCCATTCCAAAAAGCGAAAAAATTGCTGTTATTTTATGCCTTGGTACAAAAATATATCCATTATTGCGAATAAACAATAAAATATTCGCCACTATGAATGCTACCCAAAACATTGGGTATAGTGTTTTTGCGCGCTTTGTGTAGAATGTGCGCAAATCCAGGCTTTCTCTATCGCCATAGTTGTACATAAGAGCAGCGCCAGAAATAATCAAAAATAGCGATACTCCTAATCCACCAATGTAGATTCCAAACGGTCTATTTACGAAGAACCGCATTGGCTCCAAATATGGATTGTTAAAATGAGTTACAACAATCAAAATCGCAGCTATTGCGCGAATCCAATCCAAGTAGAAAAGTCGCGGTTTTTTTGCGCGCGTAAGTTTTGTCGCAGCTGTATTTACGCTTATATCACTCATCTTCTTTACCTTTACGACCAATGTGCACAATTCTTTGACCTATGTACAGTGTTTTATAGAAAACTCGCTTTGCAATACTCTTTAATACTCTTAAAGCAGCGTAACGGAATCGCTTTCCGCGCATTACTTCTCTACAAGTTTCTTCCAAATTGCGTTTAATCCATGGCGTGCTCACAGATTTTGATAGTTCTCGAACATCGAATTCTAGGTTAGTCATTTCTATTCGCGCAAAGTGATCCGAGAATATGTATGCGTCATAATATCCGTTGGATTGCGGCACATACCCGTATGCTCGCTCTATAAAGTGCAACAACGTTCCGTCTATTTTTAGCGGTTCTGCTGGAAAATCTTCGTAAGTCCACTTTCTATCCAATAGCCCACGCATAGCTTTTGTACGGAACCAAAACATTGTGCCAAGCGGAGCTATAGCGTCTTTGTTTTCGTCTAACGGAACGCTAATTCCTAACGTTTTTTCTAGGAATTTCTTTGTGCCTTCAAAGTTTGGACCCCAAGTGTATGTAAATCCTGGGAAATAGTCCGCATGATTTGGCGGCGTTGGCATTGCCATTCCAAGTCGCGGATGCGTTTCAAACAGATTTATAACGTTTTGCACATACTCTTTACTTGCAAGAATATTTTCAAAACACTTGTAAGCAAATCCGTCGCCTATGCTTCGAGGCGATAATTGCGTGACTTTTTTATCGTGAGCAAAGCATACGTAATCGTACTTCATAAGATCTGCGCCGCCGCCCACTAAGAATGCGCTCACATCTCTACCGCGATTTTCAATCAACCGTACGTCTACGTTATATGGAAGATGTTCCACACGCTGTTTCACAATTTGCTGGTTTTCTTTCGATCCTACAGTTAAAATAACGTCACATCCTTGCGGCATAGACTGAATATAGTGCAAACTTTTATCTAGCAAATCCATGTAATACAAGTGCATACACAACGCGACTTTTGGCTTAGATGCAGGCTTAGCAGTTGCAGTAGATGTTGATGTAGCTGTTGATGAGTTTTCTACAACATGATTTTGCGGCAAAATGTATCGCAAATGAAGATTCTTCATCAAATCTGCCATATTCATGCTTCGCAAAGCATTTTCCCAAATCAAATCCGTGTTGTAATCTGTGTGGTCTTTCAAATACTCGTATAAGTCTAATGCTTGGTTTCCAACAGATTGCGTAGAAACGTCGGAGTAGTCGTGGAAGAAAGACCTGCGCTTAAAAATCGGGCATCGCTTGTATTCCACAATCTGCCTTGCAGCATACGTTATTGGGCCATAAGAATAGCCTTCTAAATCACTCGTATCAACGTATACAGACCACTTGTATCCCTTATCTGCAAATCGCTTTGTAAATACTGATTCATGCAATCCAACAGACTCAAAGTAGCTGTTGATTGGTGGAAGATTGTTCCAATAATCCTGAAAATCTTTGGATTGAACAAAGCTTTTCCTGTATGCGTGAAAATGCGATTGAATATGCTCTGGCAAATATCCGTACGGACTGTATCCAAACGGATCTCCATTAACTTTATGGAACTTTGTTATTCCCCAAAAATCAAGGTCTTTTGCGTTCATAGCGTTAAACATTTCGCTAAACGGATAAACTGGACCCATAATCGTAGCGTTAAATAGCACTACTTCGTCAAACTTTTCCAACTCTGCCCAACCGTAAGAGTCCATTGCAGTTTTGTACGCCCACACGTCAAAACCCTTGTTCTCGCGCAAAATAAACTTGTTCGCGTAACCTTTAAGCATCGCTTTGCTTGACTCGTCGATTTTGCCATTAACTACAATCGCAAGCTCGTTAAAGAATGGTTTGAATCCGTCAAGCAGCGTAGACACATAATGGTCTGCGTGACCTTGCGCATCGTAGAAGAAGAAAATGCCCAAGCGCTTTGGATTTTCCAAAATCATGTTATCTCCTGATTTACCCTTAATTATCCTTGATTATTCTATTGTGTAATTTTGTATTTTGTTTAATCTCAAATTTATTTTTTAGACTTTATTTATCATTCTTTGATTTAGTTAAGTTTTTAACCATATTTTTTATCTTTTTTGCAAAACGCTTATACACTGGCATTGCATCGTAACGTTTTTGCGCTTCAATTTGCAAACGTTTCTGTTCTTCTTCATATTTTTGCTGATGAACCTGCATAATATGCAAAGACATTAAGTCTACTTGCTTATCGTAAGTTGTGTTTTGTTTGTCTTTAAAACTATCTGGTTTAATATTTCTATAAACGTTAAGAAGAACATCACACACTGAACCGTGTTTTATTATGCAATCGCCTTCTACAACTTGATTCATAAGGTCTACAAGCTCTTCGAGCACAATCAAGCACGCGCGCTCTAATCCCCATGCTTCAATAACAGCGTTTATGGCTTCTTGAAAATCCTCGACTTTTAGTCTTGTCAAGAACTCATCTTTTACTATTTTTAATCCACGATTATCAAACCAGCGTGAGGCTTCTTCAATGGTTTGCTTGCGACTTTTCATCGAAGGCTCTTTAGCAAAATCATTAGCAAAATCGTAAACAGCGCTTACAACATCTTTAACACTTCGTTGTTCTACAGTAAATTTTTCAACGCTTATCTTAGATCTTCCAGAAATTCCTCTGCCAATATGGTATTTAAGCGCGCGAAACGCTGTTAAGTCTTTTAAAGTTTGAGCAAAGGCTGCAATAGCGAAATATTCGTAAGCATCTTCTGCTTTAGAAAGTCGTGTTGAAACTGTTTTTTTAAACGCATCTCGAACTAAGTCACCTTTAAAAAGCGCTGTTATAACATTCCAAGGTGTCCAATGCGGAAAATCACTAGAAAACGTTGATTTAATAATATTATCGCCAGTTTGATCACCATTATTTTGCGCATACATTTGATCGTAGCTGTATGCAAAATCTTCATCTGATTTGCCTTCTGGGTGAATAGAAACACCAAAATGCAATATATCTGCAGGATTATTAGTAACGTATGAGTAGAGAACTTCGCAAGCTTTAAGATCAATCTCATCATCTGCGTCAACAAAAAGAACGTAATCACCGCTAGTCGACTGAACACCAGTTTTACGCGCAACATGCCTACCGCAATTATGATCTTTAGCAATAATTTTTACTCTAGAATCTTTATGCTCATAATCGCGCAAAATTTGCAAAGTATTATCTGTACTAGCGTCGTCAACAACAATAATCTCAATGTTTTTAAAAGTTTGATTAACAAGTGAATCCATGCACTGCTTAATATACGTCTCCTTGTTGTACGCAGGAACCACCACGGAAATTGCAGGATTCATAAATCGTCTCCATTGCACACTAATCGGTAAAATAGCACAAATCATATCTATTGTACTACTAGACACAATCAGTTTTTAGATTGTTGTCACGCATTAAAATCTTATAGTATATTTTTTAGTGACAAGTAGCACATGCATGTTAAACGCATAGAAGGGTATAGCATGAATCAAACGGAGTCTAGTGGTATTAAAACGTTAAATACTAATCAACTGAACGATTCAGCTGCGCTCGCAAAAAACGTAAGAAAAAGAAGCGTAAGTAACACAATTGGTGTTGTTGCAGAAAAAACGTATTCCTTTAAAGACTTCATTGATTTTTGCAAATCTAATGTTGCAGAACTTGCAATAAGCGCGATTTTTTTGATTATTGCATACGGTCAAAAAGCTTTTTCTAACACTTTTTCTATAGACACAGAAGAAATGATCTCTAGATCTAAGGCTCTTTACAATTCTTGGATTCGCCTAGAACGCTTTGGATTGCTAGCTTTTAAGTACGTTACAGGAAGATACTGGTATAACAATTCATTAGCTGGAATCTTAATGATTCTTGCGCTTTTTGCTTCCGCAACAACATGGGCATACTTGTTTAGCAAAGCGCACAATTTGGGCGCAAAATTCCACCCAGCTTTATTTATGATTCCTTTTATAAGCGCTCCTATTCTTGCAGAAATGCTTGGATTCTTGCTTATGGGAGATGACGTAGCTTGTGCGCTAATGTTTGTTAGCATATCGCTTATGTGTGCGCATAACGCGTACCAAAATCGTAAAGAACTTAAAACTCTTTTAGCATACGCATTAATGGCACTTATTTTTGCAATTTTTGGTTTTACTCTCTACTTAGCAATGACTACTGTTTTTATTGCTGGAACAGCCATGATTGCACTAATAATTAAGGGCGACTATGCGTACAAATTTAAGAACATAGTAAGCTACATTTTTACGTATATTTGCGTGTTTATAGCAAGCTATGCATGCTATGTGATTTTGAATAAAATTGTTATCGCTACCAACCACACCTTCACAGATCCGTACATTAAAAAACAAATGCGTTGGGGTAAAGACCCTATAGCAAAAATCATTCATACTATATTTTTGCATGCAAAAAACATGTATCTAGGAAGAACAATATTCCATAGCGTATTTATAACAATTGCATTAATCGCTTTAGTGTTATTAACTATTGTTCAAGTGATTCGTAAAGAGCTTAACGCTTTTACTATTATTTTTGCTATTGCTATAGTTGCAAGCCCTATGATGATGAGCGTAATACTCGGCACAGCAGGCACGGCTAGAACGGAACTAACATACCCGCTTGCTGGCGCTTTTTCATGCATGTATTTGTTGCATTACATTATGCAATTTAGCAAAAAGACTTTAACAACGATTATTGCATGCATTCTTCTTGCAATTATTGGATTAAGTCAGTCGTTTACAGTAAATCGCTTGTATTACACGGAATACATGACTTATAACCAAGACTATTACATTGCTCAAGATGTTGCTAGAAGAATAGAAGTACTACAAGCAAATCATAAAAATCCTCTTAAAGTAATATTCGTTGGCAATCACATAGCAGACTACAATCCTAGTGAATTTAAGTCAAATCAGCTTGAACTTATTGGACGATCAATGTTTGAGATTGGATTCTCAACTCTTCACGGCACATGGGTAAAAACTGGTTTCATACGCTCAACTACTGGATTTAAAATGAAAAATCCTGTATTAGAATCCGTTTATATAAACGCAGAAAAGGCCGCACAAAATCTGCCTTCTTGGCCTTCGGATAAATGCACTACTGTTTTAGATAACAAGTATATAGTCGTAAAATTCTCTGAACCAATGCAAAATAAGCACTAAATAGTAGTTAAGAATTTAGATACCTAAATATATAAATATCTAAATAGTAGTTTCAATCTCGTAACGTGGGCGATGCTTAGATTCCATGTAAATCTTTCCAATATATTCGCCCACAATGCCGATTGAAAGCATAATCAATCCACCAATAAACCACATTGAGAACATAACAGAGCCCCAGCCAGCAACTGCTTTTCCTTGCACAACAGAAGCTATTACATAAACAAATACGCATAGTGAAACTAAAATAGACGCGAATCCTGCAAATGTTACAAAACTCAAAGGCTTAGTAGAAAAAGATGTAATGCCATCTATAGCAAACGAAATCATCTTTTTAAGCGGATACTTAGACACACCAGCTTTGCGCTTACCACGCACATACTCAACTTTTGTTGACTTAAAGCCAATAGATGGCACTATACCACGCAAGAAAAGATTAACTTCTTTATATTCCAAAAGAGCCTTCAACGCATTCTTGCCCATAAGTCTATAATCGGCATGATTCGGAACTGTTTCTGCGCCCATCCATCTGAAAACACTGTAAAAAGCTAATGCAGTGTTGCGCTTAAACCACGTGTCTGTTTCTCTAGACGAGCGAACGCCATACACAACCTCGTAGCCTTCCACATATTTTGCAATAAATTGATCAACAACATCAACATCGTCTTGCAAATCGGCGTCCATGGAAATTGCAGCATCGCAACCCGATTTATATGCTGTAGTTAAGCCAGCAAGCAAAGCATTTTGATGACCACGATTATGCGCAAGCTTTACACCGCCAAAAAGCGAAGGATTCGACTGGTGCAAATCGCAAATAATATTCCAAGTCGAATCTCTAGAACCATCATCCACAAAAAGAATACGGCTATAATCCGAAATAATCTTATTTTCAATAAGAAAAGTAACTTTGCTTAAAATAATACTAGAAGTCTGCGAAAGAACAGGCTCCTCGTTGTAGCAAGGAAGAACAAAATATATGCATGGGCACTTGCTGTTTTGCAATGTTTCACGCAATGTTAATCCTTTCTAAAAACCATAATTTAGCATTAAAAATCCAGAAAAGTTACGATTTGCAATAACTATTTTAGAAAATCACTCATAATCTTTTGGATTTTGCTATTATCTCCCCAAACTGCTGGAGAATCGTAAGGCCTATCTGGGAATGCGCCATACTCAAGCGAAATATCAAGATTATTCTCGCGAATGTAACGTTCAACGCGGTCTGCAAGCGAAACAGGCTCCCCCGTGCAGCAATTAATTACGCCATTTACTTTATCTTGTAAAACGGTTGCAGCAATTTGCTTAGCTAACACGTCTACATTAATAAAGTCGTATTTGTTTTTGCCAGTAGTAAACGGAAAAGTCTTCTTTCCTTCTTGAGCAGCTTGAAGAAGCTTAGAGAAAATAGAGTTTCCACGAGCGTCGTCGCCAACAATGTAGTATGCGCGAATCCATTGAACAGTTGCATCATACTCTTTACCCAAAAGCAAAGTAGCTTCACGCAAAGCATTCTTAGAAATGCCATACATAGAAGCTGGCTTGCAAGGCGTGTTCTCGTCAATAGCACCCTCCCAGTAGCCAACTTCGTGCATAGAACCCATAACAGCAATCTGCTTTAAGCCACCTTGAAGCATAATACGAATAAAGCGGTAATGGTTCGATAAATCTTCCATATGCGTGTCTGCAGCATGCTTAAAACCGTTGCGCCAAGCCATGTGCAAGCAAACGTCTGGAGACCCAAGCTTTGCAAACAAATCAGCATCATCGCTAAAAATATTCGCTTCAATACGCGTTGCGCGCTCATCAACACCATCTAAACGCAAGTCGGAAGCAATTACGCTAGCACCTGCATCTAAAAGAGCTTTAACAACGTGACGACCAATATACCCACCAGCACCAGTAACAAGAATTCGCTTACTCATAATTTTTCAGTTTAGCAGCGTATAAAAACTTTCAAACATGCCAAAATAAATAGAACAAAATAATCACAACATAATCACATTAAAATCACAAAATAATCACAAAATAATCACATTAACAACTAATCTAAAAGCTAAAATTATTACATATAATGATGAACATAATATCTCGCATAATACTGCTCACAATACTGCGCATAATTTAACCAAATATTTAGCCAAATATTGAATCAAATCAATCCCCAAATGTAAACTTAACAAAGTTATATGTGCATACACACTGCAAATTTTGCAAGAAAGGCAGCGATGACAACAAAGTCTGACGCCATCTATCACCCTGGTAGAAGCAAAGGTTTGATAGACATTCCAAGGTACCTTTATTTGCTTGACTTACTTGTAAAAAAAGAAGTACGAATAAGATATCGCGGTTCGTGGCTCGGTATGGCTTGGACGTACGTAAAGCCAATAACGCAATTTGTAGTGTTCTACGTTGCAATGGGAATTTTCTTAGGACTTGGCCGCGGAGGCGGAATTCAAGCCTACCCACTGTACCTTTTTAGTGGAATTATAGTAACAAACTTTTTTGTAGAAGCATTCTCTAATTGCACAAGATCAATACTTTCTAACGCTGGCTTAATACAAAAAATCTATCTTCCTAGAGAACTATTCCCACTTGCATCGCTACGAGTTGCTTTTGTGCACTTTTTCCCACAAGTAATCGTGCTTATAATCGGAGCTTTATGCATGGGGTGGATTCCAGATTTTGCAGGCGTAATAGTGGCAATAATCGGATTTATTAGCGTGTGTACGTTTGCGTTTGGTCTTGGATTATTCTTTGGAGCAATAAACGTTTTTTACAGAGATGCAGAAAATATTACAGACTTAGTAGCAATGGTTGCCGTATGGCTTGCGCCGTGCTTCTACACATGGCAAATGGTTGCAGCCCACGCACCACGATGGGTTTTAGAGATGTATTATGCAAATCCTATTGCAATAAGCGTTGAAGCATTCCACCGCGGATTCTGGCTAAATGCCACGGATCGCACTTTCCAATTTGCAGGAGCTTGGTCTTTAAGACTTTGCGAAAGCCTTGTAGTCGCATTTGCTGTACTACTTATTGGCGAAGTTACATTTAGACATCTTGAAGGCAAGTTTGCTCAAGAAATTTAAGCTTACTAAGATTTTGTGGATTTTACTTTTAAGAGCAGCAGGAGTTATATATGAATAAGCCTTATAACACACTTCCAGAAGACGTTGTGTTAAGCGTTTCCAACGTTACTAAACGATTCTCGCTGCGAGCAAATCATTCGATTAAAGAGTCGATTGTAAACTTGCTAACACCGCCGTCTAAAAAGCACGAGACACAAAACTTTACAGCTTTAAGCAATGTTAGTTTTACTATTAAACGCGGCGAAACTGTTGGACTAATAGGCATGAATGGATCTGGAAAATCTACTATGCTTAAAATGCTTTCTGGAGTTATGCAACCAGACGAAGGCGAAGTTTGTGCGCGCGGAAGAATCGCAGGACTAATCGAAGTTGGAGCAGGATTTGCTGCCGACTTAACTGGTCGCGAAAACGTGTATCTTAACGGCGCAATTCTTGGAATGACAAAAGAAGAAATAGACGATAAATACCAATCAATAGTAGACTTTAGCGAAATAGAGCCTTTTATGGATACAGAAGTTAAGTTCTACTCTTCTGGAATGTTCTTACGATTGGCGTTTTCTGTAGCAGCGCACAGCGATCCAGACATATTCTTAATCGACGAAATTCTTGCAGTTGGAGATGAAGCTTTCCAACACAAGTGCATTACTAGGCTTAAAGAGCAGCAAAAACGAGGGCAAACAATGGTAATTGTTTCGCACAGCGAAGATCAAATTAAGCAACTTTGTTCTCGCTGCATAGTGCTGTCTCATTCACACATGATTTACGACGGTCAAGCCGAGCCAGCATTTAACGCAATGCGAGAAAGCTTAAACAATAAAGCATAAACAACAATCTTAAACAATAATCAAAACTAAAAAGCAAAAGGCATATAAGAGGATATTATGGAAAACATGAGTAACACAACAAACTTTGAGCCAAAAAACATAATTGTAACTGGCGGATGCGGCTTTATTGGGTCTAATTTTGTGCACTACGTAGTGAACAATCACCCAGAAACGCACGTAACGGTACTAGACGCGTTAACGTACGCCGGAAATATTGAAAACATTGCAGGATTGCCAGAAGATAGAGTTGACTTTGTTCACGGCAATATTTGCGATGCAGAGCTTTTAGATAAGCTCGTTCCAGGGCACGACGCAATTGTGCACTACGCTGCAGAATCTCATAACGACAACAGCATTGCAAACCCAGAACCATTTCTTAAAACCAATGTTGAAGGAACTTTTAGACTACTCGAAGCAGTTAGAAAATACGGGATTCGATACCACCACATCTCTACCGATGAAGTGTACGGAGATTTGGCATTAGACGACCCAGCTAAATTTACAGAAGAGACGCCATACCACCCATCCAGCCCATACAGCTCCACAAAAGCAGCAAGCGATATGTTGGTACGCGCATGGACTCGCACATACGGTTTGCACACAACAATCAGCAATTGCTCAAACAACTATGGACCATATCAGCATGTTGAAAAGTTTATTCCGCGCCAAATCACAAATATTTTAGAAGGCATTAAGCCAAAGTTGTATGGTCAAGGCTTAAACGTTCGAGATTGGATTCACACAGAAGACCACAGCAGTGCTGTTTGGACAATCCTCACAAAGGGAGAGCTTGGAAACACGTACTTGATTGGCGCAAATGGCGAGAAAAACAATATAACAGTTTTGCGCATGATTCTTGAAATGATGGGCAAAGATGCAGACGACTTTGACCTTGTAAAAGATCGCCCAGGCCACGACCGCCGCTACGCGATTGACAGCACAAAGCTACAAACACAGCTTGGATGGAAACCAAAGCACACAGACTTTACAACAGGCTTAGAGCAAACAATCAAATGGTACACGGAAAATCGCGCATGGTGGGAAGGCGCTAAAAGCGCGACTGAAGCAAAGTACAAAGCTCAAGGGCAGTGAATCGCCTAAAAGTCAAGTCTGCTTGTATACAAATTGTATGCAAATCTAGCCAAAAATAGTCATAA
This sequence comes from Gardnerella sp. KA01002, assembly GCF_049244015.1. Taxonomy (NCBI): domain Bacteria; kingdom Bacillati; phylum Actinomycetota; class Actinomycetes; order Bifidobacteriales; family Bifidobacteriaceae; genus Gardnerella; species Gardnerella sp. KA01002. The sequence goes on along the minus strand of NZ_CP058365.1, from coordinate 284,777 downwards.
ATCTAATCAAAAATAAAGAATTTGTAGGATGCTATGGAATTTGAAAAAGAACTAAGCGTTACAAAAACCAATATTCCAGGTTTAATCGTGTTTGATCTTCCAGTACACGGAGATAACCGCGGATGGTTCAAAGAAAACTGGCAGCGCGCAAAAATGACGGCTCTAGGTCTCCCCGACTTTGGACCCGTACAAAACAACATTTCGTTCAACGAAAAACGCGGAGTAACCAGAGGCATCCACGCAGAGCCATGGGATAAATACATAAGCATTGCTACTGGCGAAGTATTTGGCGCATGGGTGGATTTAAGACCAGGGCAGAGCTTCGGTCAAGTGTACACAACCACACTAAACCCTAGCAAAGCAATCTACGTTCCTAGAGGCGTAGGAAACAGCTTCCAAGCTTTGCAAGATGGCACGGCATACACTTATTTAGTAAACGCACATTGGTCACTAGAGCAAAAGAAAACATACACTTTTGTAAACCTTGCAGACCCAGATTTACACATTAATTGGCCAATACCTTTAGAAGAATCCGAGCGCAGCGAAGCTGACTTACACCACCCAATGCTAAAAAACGCAAAGCCAATGGCACCAAAACGCACTCTTGTAACTGGATGCAACGGTCAACTTGGTCGCGCAATACAAAATTATGCTCAAGAGCATGATTTAGAAGGATTTGAGTACGTAGACTTAGATAGCTTCGATATAGCAAATAAAGACGATTACAGCCGCTACGACTGGGATTTGTACGGAACGATTATTAACACAGCAGCATACACGTCTGTAGATGGCGCGCAAACGCCACAAGGGCGAAGAGCCGCGTGGAATAGCAACGTTAAAGGAGTAGCAAATCTTGCAAAAATAGCGCAAGAACACCACATTACTCTTGTGCATATTTCAAGCGATTATGTTTTTGACGGTACTCAAGAAAATCACAAAGAAAACGAAGATTTTGCGCCACTAGGCGTGTACGGCGAAACAAAAGCTGCAGCAGATTCTCTAGTAGCCAACGTTCCACAGCATTATATTATTCGCTCAAGCTGGATTGTCGGAGAAGGACGAAACTTTGTAACGCGCATGATTGACTTTGCAAACCGTTTAAAAAATGGCGAATCTGTTAGTGTTCAAGCGCCGATAGATCAAACTGGCAGACTCACTTTTGCAAGCGACTTAGTAAAAGGCATGTTCCATCTTCTAAACACTCAAGCACAATACGGAACATACAATCTTACAGGTTCAGGAAAAATCGCGTCTTGGCACGATATTGCTCAAAAAGTGTTTACACAACTTAATGTAGACACAAGCAAAATCGAAGCAAATCGCGTAGACGATTACACGCGCATATCTAATGGCTCTCCTAGACCACACAAGTGCGCACTTGACTTACAAAAAATCGAATCCGCTGGATTTACGCCATGCGATTGGGAAGATTTGCTTGAATCTTACGTAAATAGAATTGAACAAAACAACAAGTAAAGGATGTTTCAAAGATGAAAGGCATTATTCTTGCTGGCGGTTCTGGCACACGCCTATACCCACTTACTACAGTAACGTCTAAGCAGCTTTTGCCAGTTTACGATAAGCCAATGGTGTATTACCCTCTTAGCGTGCTTATGATGGCTGGAATCCGAGATATTCTTGTGATTTCTACTCCTCAAGACTTGCCGAATTTTGAAAGGCTACTTGGAAGCGGAGAACAATTTGGAATCAACTTATCTTACAAAGTTCAGCCATCGCCAGACGGTCTTGCTCAAGCATTTATACTCGGAGAAGAGTTTATAAATGGCGATTCTTGCGCGCTCGTGCTTGGAGACAATATATTCTACGGAAATGGCCTGGGAGCTATTTTAAAGCACGCTGCACGCGTAGAACACGGTGCTACAGTATTCGGCTACTACGTAGACGACCCAGAAAGATACGGCGTTGTGGAATTTGATGAAAATCACAAAGCCGTTAGCATAGTAGAAAAACCAGAACACCCAGCATCGAACTATGCTGTTACAGGATTATACTTCTACGATTCCAGAGTTACAGAGTTTGCAAAACAAGTTAAGCCGAGCGCACGCGGCGAGCTTGAGATTACGGACCTTAACAAAATGTACTTAGAAAATGGCTCACTAAACGTTATGACTCTTGGTCGCGGATACGCGTGGCTAGACACTGGCACAATGGACTCGCTTTACGAAGCTGGCGAATTTGTGCGCACAATAGAGCGAGCGCAAGGGCTGCCAATCGCAGTTCTTGAGGAGATTGCGTACGAAAACCAGTGGATTAGTCGCGAGCGTTTGCTTGAGTCGGCAGAAAAATATGGTAAAAGCAATTATGGCAAGCACTTAAAGCAGGTTGCTGAAAATCGCATTATCATATCTAAAGATTTGTTCACGGATTAAAAATCGCAAATCCAATTTTACAAATCAACTAGTTTACTTCTGGTTTGCTTAGTTTATTTACTTAGTTTGCCCAAGGAACATAGCTTTTAACTCTGGCAAAAGCGCTCGTAACGCACTGCCCCTGTGTGAAATGGCGTTCTTCTCTTCTTGACTAAGCTGAGCACTTGTCAAATCCTGCATTTGAATGCCATTTCTAACAGGCTGATTATCTGGTACAAAAAGCGGATCGTAACCAAAACCATTCTCTCCGCGTGAAACTCTAATCAGTCTACCAACCATTTCTCCAACGCGAACAGTTTCAAAACCATTTGTTTTCCACATACTGTTTTCAAGTTCTGTTTCACCACAACCCTTAGGAATAGATAAAGCTGCAGCACAGCGGAATCGTGCTGTTCTACACTGATCTGGAATGTCTTCAAGCTGTTTAAGCAAAAGCTCATTATTCGCCTTATCATCTCCATGAACACCGCTCCAACGCGCAGACAATATTCCTGGGGCAGCTCCGAGAACATCTACAATCAAACCTGAATCATCTGCTATTGCAGGCAAACCAGTTCTTAGAGAAACATCTCTAGCTTTGATTAACGCATTTTGCTCAAAAGTCACGCCTGTTTCTACTGGATCTGGAAGCCCCAAAGAGCCAGCAGTAACAAGCTCAATATGCTCCGACATTTCCACAAACTCTTCGTTAAGAATCCGCTTAATTTCAACGAGTTTACCCTCATTATGCGTTGCCACAACAAGTTTCACGCTCGCCACTCCTTAGTAATTTATCGAATAAACAGATATAGATATAAACTTTATTTAATTTTGACTTAAAGCAGCGCGCTGAGCAGCCTGAAGCTCACGATTACCTTTAGCTGCCAAATCAAGCAAAACATTAAGCTCATCGCGATTAAACGGGCGATGTTCCGCAGTGCCTTGAATCTCAATAAAATTGCCAGAACCAGTCATAGCAACATTCATATCTGTCATTGCTTGACTATCTTCTACATACGGCAAATCAAGCATTGGAGTGCCATTAATCACGCCTACAGAAACAGCAGAAACAGAGTCTTTAAGAACGTTTTTAGCACTACGAATATGCTTGTGCTTTTCTGCCCAATTTAGCGCATCTACAAGAGCAACATATGCGCCCGTAATCGAAGCTGTACGCGTGCCGCCATCTGCTTGAAGAACATCGCAATCAATTTGAATCAAACACTCGCCCATTGCCTTCATATCTATAACACCTCTAAGGCAGCGACCAATAAGGCGACTAATCTCGTGCGTGCGGCCGCCGATTTTGCCCTTAACAGACTCGCGATCAGTGCGCTCGTCAGTGGCTCTTGGAAGCATTGAGTATTCGGCTGTAACCCAACCTAAACCAGTGTCTCGTCTCCAACGCGGAACTCCAATAGTAAAAGTGGCAGTGCACATAACGCGCGTGTTACCACACTCGATTAAAACGGAGCCTTCTGGCACGTTTGTAAAATTGCGCGTGATTTTTACTGGTCGCAACTCGTCTACATCTCTGCCATCAAAGCGAATAGTTTTTACAGATTCCAACATATCCTTAATTTGAGCCATAATTCAACAATCTAGCACGCGGCATTAACTAGCATGCAGCATTAATCTTGAGCAAAATCGCAATGCAAAAACTGTAGACTTTTGCATCAAATTTGCTCACTAAGCGCAAGCCACTCTTCTTCTAACGCGCTCGACTCACTTTGATTCGCCTGTAACTTCTCGTTAAGCTCTTGCAAGCCAACAAAATCGCTAGGATCATGGCTAGCCATTTTTTGCTCAATCTCGCTTTTTTCTTCCTCAAGCTTTTCTAGTTTTCGCTCTATTGCTGAAACTCTTCTAGTAGCATCGTAGTAAGCTTTTCCGCTTAATTTTGCTTCATATTTTTGATTGGATTTTTCCGCAGAATCCGCATCTGACGAATCGCCAGCAACCGCCCTAGAACTCGCCTCAAAATCTGCCTTAGATTCTTGCATATTTGCGCGCTCATAGTCTTCCATAATCTTTAAATACTCGTCAACTCCGCCTGGAAGATGGCGAATCTTGCCGTCAATCAATGCAAATTGCTGATCAGTCACTCGCTCAAGCAAGTATCTGTCGTGAGATACAACAATCAAAGTGCCTGGCCATGTGTCTAGTAAATCTTCCATAACTGCAAGCATGTCGGTGTCTAGATCGTTTCCAGGCTCGTCCATTATCAACACATTTGGCTCGTTTAGAAGAATCAAAAGCAATTGCATGCGGCGTTTCTGGCCGCCTGAAAGATCTGCAATTGGTGTCATAAGCTGCTCTGGCTTAAAACCAAGCCTCTCCATAAGTTGACCAGGAGTTACTTCTTTGCCGTCGATTATGTAACTTGGCTTATATCTACTCAAAACCTCTTTGACTTTATATTTTCCAAGCTTTTCCAGCTCTTCTAATCGTTGAGAAAGCACAGCAAATTTTACAGTTTTACCAATGTTTACGTGCCCTTTAGTTGGACGCAAAGAGCCGTCGATTATGCTTAAAAGTGTTGATTTTCCAGCGCCATTAGCTCCTACTATGCCGAATCGGTCTCCAGGTCCTATTAGCCACGTTTGATTGTCTAAAATCATGCGGCCGCTAATCGTTTTTTGTAATGCTGCACACGTTTCTTTTAATGACGATTCTTCTTGCGATAGTTGCGATTCTTGCGACTGTGCGGCTGCTTGCGATTCGTCTACAGAAATCGTAACGCTACCATCATGTGTAGGCTGGGAAAATGGCGATTTTACAATATCTGCATCGGCTCCAGCAGGATTTGACGAATCTTCAAAAATTTGCGTAACGTCAATCAAATCAACAACTTGCTTGCCGAGTCGAGAAGTTGCCATTCTCTTCAACTCAAGAGTATCTCGCATTGGCGGAACGTCTGCTATAAGCTCGCGAGCCTGCTTAACGTGGAATTTTTGCTTTGTAGAACGAGCGCGAGCACCCCTAGAAAGCCACGCAAGTTCCTTGCGAGCCAAATTCCGCCTGCGCTCCTCGCGAACATCCGCCTGACGTTCGCGCTCAACACGCTGCATCATGTACGCACTGTATCCGCCTTCAAACGGGTCGATTGCTCCATCGTGAACTTCCCACATAGAAGAGCAAACTTCGTCTAAAAACCACCTGTCGTGCGTAACGAGCAAAAGCGCGCCCTGCCCGTCTTGCCACCTGTGCAAAAGATGCTCTGCGAGCCAATGAATTGTAAGCACATCAAGATGATTCGTAGGCTCATCCAAAGCCAAAATATCCCAATCATGCAACAGCAACCTAGCCAAATCCGCACGCCTACGCTGACCTCCAGAAAGCGTACCAACTTTAGCTTCAAGATTGATTCCGCCAAGAAGAGCCTCAACAATTTCGCGAGACTTTGAATCAGCAGCCCACTCATAATCCTGGCGATTCTCCAATGCAGCTTGGCGAACTGTAACATTATCGTCCAGTGGATCTCGCTGGCTTAAAATGCCAAATGTCAATCCGCTTCTACGCGTAACTCTGCCAGAATCTGGGTCCATACTACCCTCAAGAAGCTTAAGAAGCGTGGATTTTCCGTCTCCGTTTTTTCCAACAATTCCTATACGGTCTCCCTCAAAAACGCCTTGAGTCACATTTCTAAAAATAGTTTTTGTTGCAAATTCAAGCGATACGCGTTCTAGTCCCAAATCATAAGTAGGCATAACTCACAAATATAGCTGTGCTACTATACTACGCGCGGTAAAGCGCTTAGACCGCGCGAACGACAGGACCTGCCCGAGATTGTACGTGATTTAGATCAAATTTGGTACAAACTCGGAAAAACAACTCCGCATTTTGTAGCTCAACACACCAAAATCAACAACAAAAAGCGGAAAGTCGCATAATATTGAATGTCGTATAATATTGAGTTATGGGTTATGTATCTGAAAATTCTTTACACAATGCTGTGAACAAAGCTGCAACAGACTTATTCACCTTTAGCTATAAGCATGTAATTAAGCCGCACTTAGTGTTTAACATTCCACCAGACGAAGCTCACGATCGCATGATTGCTTTCTGCAAGACGAGTGAGCGCATTCCTGGATTAATGTGGCTTTTGCGGCAAATGCTCAATTACACGGATCCAGTTTTAGAAACGCGAGTTATGGGAGTGGATTTTGCGAATCCATTTGGATTAAGCGCAGGACTCGATAAAAACTGCGATTTGTGCACAGTTCTAGACAACGCTGGCTTTGGTTTTGAAACAGTTGGCTCCACAACTGCCCGCCCATGCGAAGGAAACGCTAAACCTTGGTATCATAGGCTTCCGCAATATGATTCTCTTCTTGTTCATGCGGGTCTTGCTAACGATGGCAGCGAGTTTGTGATTCCTAGAGTGGAAAAAGCGTGGACTAATGCTAAAAGCATGCGCGTTTCTGTGAGCATTGCGCGCACCAATGATAATCTTGTTGGTGACTTAGACGAAGGTATTGAAGATTATCGCATATCTATGGAGCGAGCAAGTGGCAAAAGCTCCATGATTGAGGTTAACATTTCTTGTCCAAACACTATGGCTGGCGAGCCTTTTAGCAAGCCAGAAGCTTTAGATAAGCTTTTTAATGTTTTAGATAAAGTTGATCATCCTCAGCCAACTCTTGTAAAAATGCCTTTGAATCTAGAAGGCGGATGGCCTCAATTTAAGTCTTTGTTAGACGTTTTAAGCGCACATAAGGTTGATGGCGTGAGCATTGCAAATCTGCGAAAGAACCGCGAAGGATTGAATATTCCAGAAGATTGGAAGGGTGGAATTTCTGGTGCGCCTACATTCGCCGCGAGTAATGATCTTATTAAAAATACTCGTAAAGAGTTTGGCAACAGGTTTGCTATTGCTGGAATAGGTGGCGTATTTACTGCAAAACAAGCTTATGAAAAGATTAGAAGTGGAGCTGACCTAGTTATGTTCGTTTCTTCTCTTATGTATAGAGGTCCTCAACAAATAACTGTTCTAAAGCGCGGACTTGCTGATTTACTCAGAAAAGATGGGTTTGAAACAGTTAAAGATGCAGTTTCAGCTGATGTAGATTAAAAAAAAACCAGAATAGATAACAATAAATTACAATAAATCAGCTGGTATCGAAGTATTCGCACAATACCTCAATGCCAGCTGATTTTTTAATAATATTTTCAACTAACCAGATGAAGCTTAATTATCGTCAGAAGATGCGTCTCCTGTTCCATCTGTATTACCGTACGTAGAACCAGAAGATGTACTCGTTCTTCCATCGCCAGTAACCGACGATCCACCAGTCGCAGGATCTGTCGAAGCAGCACCCTGATTTGCCTGAGCCTGATCTTGAGCTGCCTGTCTACGAGCATCCTCATCGCGCTTACGCTGTTGCTCTGCATAATCTTCCTGACGCATTTGCGGAGTTAATGACGGCATCTTTCCACCAGCCATATACTTTGAATCTGGCTTACCATATTCATTGTCGATAGGAACGTTTGCCGCTTTTAGATAATCGTCCATAAACTTTTTCCAAGCTGGAGTTGCAATGTAAACACCGTACCAAGCGCTTCGATAAACACCATTAATTCTCATGTTGTTGAAGCTCTTTTGCACTTCAGCGTTTCCAATTGCAACAAAAGCACTAATCTTATTTGGCACGAATCCTGCAGTAGTCATGTAATACTGTTCGTTAGTACCAGTTTTTGCAAAAGTTTTACGACCACCAGCTAATTGAGCAGCATGCGCAACACCACTAGGTTGAGCAACACCCTGATTTATAGCATAGGCTACAGTTTGAGCAATTTTTTTCGGTATAGCCTGATGACAATTAGCGCTTGGTACTCGCAAACGTCTACCGTTTTTATCAATAACACGCTTGATTGCAATAGGGTCACATTGAACACCATTAGCACCCAATGTTGCGTAAATATTTGCCATTGTTAGCGGAGAAGCCTGAACTGCACCAATCACCATAGGAGGATTTAGAGAATTCTTAGAAAATACGTCTTCCTGGCCTATTGGAGAATTGTGATATCCAAGTGTTTTCGCAGCCTCTGCCACTGCACACAGCTTAAGCTGAGCACCCATAGCAGCCTGAATCGTGTTGTGAGAATGCACCAAACCCATTAACGGTGTTTCTGGATTAACAGTTCCACCATCTGAATTTCTCACAGACCAACGCCCTATACCTTTATATCTTGCGCACGAAAATTCAGTATTGTTATAGAACGTGTTTGTTCGTACAGGCTGATTAATTGATTTTCCAGCAAGCATCCATGCAACAAGATTGATTGGCTTCCAAGTAGAACCAATCTGCCAGCCTAAGCCACCACCGTCTTGTTCATCTACAGCGTAGTTAATAGCTGTGTGAGTAGGGTCAGACCTCGCCGCATCGGTCGCGTCATAAATACGATTGCTTCCAAAACCAAGAACTTCACCAGTACCAGGCTTTATAGCAGCTATAGAGACTTCAAAACCACTAGGATCATTAACAGGGATAGTGGCCCTAGCTGTATTCATGGCGGTTGTGTTAGCTGTTATATCCATTGTGGTGTAAATATCCAAGCCACCTTCATTAAGCAGCTTCTGCCTTGCTACAGTTGTTTTGCCAAATTCTCTAGAATTCAAGATTTTCTTAGTAACATAATCACAGAAGAATGCTGCATCTCCAGCAGCCTGGCAACCGACGTTAGCAACTTCATGCTGAATATTAAGAGTGCTTTTAATTGGTGTTGTAACCGCATCATCATGTTCTTTTTGACTTATAAAGTTTTGTCGAAGCATTAAATCAAGAACTATATTTCTTTGCTTCTGCGATTCAGGCTGATTTTCTTCAATAGAAGGATCGTACCTAGAAGGATTCTTTGTGATTGATGCAATAGTCGCAGCTTGAACAAGATTAAGATTGGCTGCAGTGGTATTAAAATAGCGTTTTGCAGCAGTTTCTACACCGTAAAGATTATTACTACCAAACTGTGCAACGTTTAAATATCCCTGTAAAATCTCTAGCTTAGAGTATTTTTTCTCCATTTGGATTGCGATTAACATTTCTCGCAATTTTCTAGCAACAGTACTTTCTGCAGCATGATATTCCGAAATAGGATCATTGTCTTCTCTAGCTTTGATCATAAGAACATTCTTAACGTATTGCTGTGTTAAAGACGATCCACCTTGCATATCAGACTTTTTAATAAACGTTTGCACAAACGCACGCATAACGCCTTGCACATCAACGCCTGAATGTTCAAAGAACCTACGATCCTCACGCGCAACCATTGCCTGCTGCATGTATTGCGATATGCGTCTTAATGGCACAACAGTACGATTTTGAGCATAAAATGTTGCTATAACTGTTTTGCCATCAGAAGCGTATAAACGCGACTTTTGAGGTAAAGCCGTAACGTCAAAATCAATGCCATCAACTCTAAGAGAAGGCACAACAGACTTGACCACGCTGTTTACGCTCATCACTCCTGGCACAAATAAAATACTTGATACTACACCACCTGCAACACACAATGTGATGTACGTAAGGAACAGTGCTAACACGCGACGAGTTGTGAGGGATTTCTTCTTAGGCATGCGAACTATTCTAGAGGTTTGCCTCTACGTTGCGGCACGCAAAAATCGCGATTTATCTTTCTGCTCTGCGAATCAACATTCCAGGTTGGTAAATAATAATTGACCTACCGTGCCTTTTAATCCAACCCCTCTGAGCAAAATCCATCAACGCTTTATTAACTGTTTCTCTAGAAGACCCAACAAGTTGAGCAAGTTCTTCTTGTGTTAAATCGTGAGGAACAAGCACACCTTCCCTAACAGGTTCTCCAAACCTAGAAGCAAGGTTTAAAAGCGTTTTAGCCAATCTAGCTGGAACGTCCATAAAAACAAGATCAGAAATATGTTCATTATTTGCTCTTAAACGTGCAGCTAAAACCTGAAGCATGTCTACAGCAACCCTAGGATGATGGCCAAGCCACTTAAAAAGAACTTCGTTTTCTAGCCATAATACGCGAGTTCTATCTGTAATTGCTATTGCAGAAGCTGTACGCGGACCGCCGAACGGGTCAAAAACAGGAATCTCTCCAAGAATCTCACCGTGCGTGTGGATACTAAGCAATTGCACACGATTATCCCTTGAATGGCGTACAAGCTTAACCCGTCCACGCTCAAGCAGATACATGCGGCGATCAGTATCTCCTTCGTTAAAAATCGCCTGCCCCTTAGAAAAAACCGACTCATGCAAATGCTCGAGAAGCTCCCTCGCTTGATCGAGTGGCACTTGCTTAAATAACGCTGTATGCGTTAAAGGAAGGTCTTCCGTGTAGGGCTTATCTGGCTTAATTCTTACCACAATCAGCCTCCAATGTGTTTTAAAAATATTCTACGAAATACCCATGGCATCTAAACACCATGCGTTTTCATAGCAAACTTCCTCCCACTTTTTATACCTGCCAGAGCTTCCACCGTGACCGCCATCTGTTTCAATGCGCGCAATCGCGTCCGCGCCTGCAGCCTGCAAGCGAGCAAGCCACTTAAGAGGCTCCGTAACAAGAACGCGAGTGTCGTTAATCGAAGAAGTTATAAGAATCTTTGGAAACTCACCTGGCTCAACATGTTCAGGCACATTCTCGTAAGGCGTGTACGACTTTAGATACGCGTAATCTTGCGCATTATGCAATGGGTCTCCCCATTCGTCCCACTCTGTAACAGTAAGCGGCAGCGAGTCGTCTAGCATAGACGTAAGCGCATCAACAAACGGAACATCCGCTTCGATTCCCGCGTAGTATTGCGGAGCCATATTTGCTACAGCTCCCATAAGAAGACCGCCTGCAGAACCGCCATTTGCAACAGTCTGATTTGCCGAAGCATAACCCGCTTGTTGCAAAGCGCGCGTAACGTCTACAAAATCTTCAAACGTGTGTTTTTTGTTGCGACGCCTACCATTCTCATACCACGCACGACCCATTTCTCCACCGCCTCGCACATGCACTTGTACGAACAGCACTCCTCTATCCAGCATGCTTAGGCGCGCCACAGAAAAATACGGATCGCTGCTTATTTCATAAGCTCCGTAAGCGGTGATGAACATTGCTTGTGATTTAGCCACAGTGTTTTTACGCCACACTAGGGATACGGGTACGCGCTCTCCATCTCGGACAGTAATCCACACTCGTTTTTCTGCGTAGTCATTTTCGTTAAAATCGCCTAGAATTTTCCCACGCTTAAGCAAAACGTCTTTGCCTGTAATAGGATCTATTTCACGCAAAGACCCTAGTGTCGCATAGCTTGAACAAGAATAACGCATTCTTGGAGCTTCGTAAGAAGGATTACCAGTTGCTCCAATAAGGTAAACACGACTATTTTTAGCTTGTTCATTGGTTATTTTAGATAGTTCAATTCGAACGGTGTTTTGATTTTGATTTTGGATAGATAAATTAGACAAATCAGACAAATTATCTTTTACAACATCGGTTGGTTGCCACTCTTCCGCTGTTTCCTTTATAAAACCTTCTGCCCCAACCCTAATAAAACGCCAAGGTCGTCCAGCATTAAAATCTTCAACAGCATTGCTTTTAGGCATAACAGCAAGCTGAGGCAAGCCATTCGCTCGGAAAGAAAGAGCCACATAATTCTTATAAACGCTTAAACCATCAATGCTCAATCCGCAAGTTCCCTGTAAAATCTTAGGATTTTTGCTGTTGTAATACGGTTCACTAACTGCTTTTTTGCTGGCTCCTGGTTCTAATAAATCACCATTTTTGCAGCCGTAAGGAGATCCCTGAACAACACAATCGCCTTCGCCAATGTTAAATGGCATTGATTCCATAGATCGCTTTCGCAAATCTATAACGTCAATCTGAAAATTAGGATTTTTAAGATTGTGGCTTACAAACATGAGTGGAATATCTTTACCATCATCTCCAGCATTTTCAAAGCATGCGAAAGAAACATCGTATTCCACGTTTCTTATAGGCTTTAACACCATCTTAAAATCTGCTTCTGGAGTGCTTAATGGAAGCATTAATACGCGCGAAGTCGTTTTGGAGCTGCTGTTTATCATAATGCTACGTTCGTCGAAACTTTCGTAAACGCTAACAAAAAATCTCGCATCCAATTCTTCAAAAACTTTTACATCATCTTCTACAGAAGTTCCAATTTTATGTCTAAACACTTGGTATGGTCGCCATGCGCCGTCTAAAGTCACATAAAAAACCCATTTCCCGTCTGGTGTTAAAAGCGCAGAAGATATGCCTTTTATGCAATCTCGAAGCGTTATAAAATCATTGCTACTTTTGCAAAAATCACGAATATAAAAATCGAATCTTTCATCACCCTTAGTATCGACACCAAACAACATTCTCGTGCCGTCTAAACTAATATCCATTCCTCCGAGTTGGAAGAAATCTCCACCAAATTCCGATGCCTCTTTGTTGGCGTCAAAAATAACTTCTTCGCCTTCTGTTTCTCCAGGATTTGCGCGTTCATCTATAACTGGCGGATCCCAATCATTCTCATTTTTAACAGGCATTCGGCATTGAATCCCGTACTGTTTACCTTCTACGGTACGCACATAATACCAATATCCGTCCATTCTTGTTGGAACAGACATATCCGTTTCTTGAATACGCGATTTCATCTCATTAAACAGTTGTTTACGTAAAGAATCTAACCTAGAAACGCGTTGTTCAGTGTACTTGTTTTGAGAATCAATATATTCACGAAGTCTTTTGCTCTCTTTGTCTTTCATCCAAGCATATTCATCTACAAACACATCATTGTGAAACTCACGAACATAATCAATTTTTGTAGCGGTCATAGGCTTACAACCAGCAGCCTTATTTAAAGAATCAAACTCACCGACTTTTAGCGAACTATCTTGCATTTATAACCTTTACAACACATAGAAAACATAAAAATTCTGCACAATTACACAATATCAACTACACAACATTAAACAGCATCCATAATAAATGGAATCATAATATCTTTCAAAGATTCACCATCTGGAGCTGCAAAAAATGGGACACCTTCAAAAGTTCCAGCAGCACCTTTAGCATTAACAAAATTACCATCACCAACGCTTGCAATTCTAGAAGACGCAAGAGTAACCCCAAAATCCTTAGACATTGCTCTCCTAAAATCGGTCATAGTTGAATTGACCTTAAGCTGTCTTATGCCTACCGCTAAAACTCGATTAGGGAATTTTTTTATAATACTCGCATAAGTAGCTGGATCCTTCTGACCATCATCACCAATAAGCACAAATCTCATACCTGGAAAATCATCCATAAGCTGCTGAGCAAACTCAAGCTTATGCTGAGGACCAGTCGGCACAAAAGTCTTAGGTCTAGGATCTAAATCTCTAAGAAGAAGCGGTCCAGATGGAAAACCTTCACGCAAAATGAAGTGTCGTATAGAAGCTTCCACATTCCAAGGAGAAGTTGAAAGATAGAAAAACGGGGCGTTAGGAACAAAATCACGAATCTTATTAAAGAAATGATTCATACCCTTAACAGCATGCCTGTGCTCTGGATTCATAATAAGCAGATTGTAAGCTGCTCTTAGCGGAGAAGGAGCCTGAGTGACCATAATAGTGTCATCAACGTCGGAAATTATTCCTAAAGTAGATTTTTCAGAAATAACAAACATGCTTGCATCAACAGGCTCACGATTATCTACTTTGTAAGACACTTTATGTTCACCAACATTAAGTGATCTTTCGGTAATCAAATCAAGATAACCAGAACAGTCTGAAACACAATATTCAGCACCACTGTTGAAACTAGCATCTGGCTTATCGTACACAGACGAATCACCAACTTGCGCAGATTCAACAGGAACACCATCAATGCTTAAAGAAACACGAATCCTAACAGCAGGGACAACAAGCATCGCATATATTCCGCGCTTCAAAACAGAATGATGCCCAGCTTTAGGAGCAAGAACCGTACGGCAAATCAGACGAGCATAATTATCAGTTCCATAACCAATATAAGGCTCAACGCTTGGGAACCAACCCAAACGGCGCATAATCTTACCGCTTACACACATCCAAAATCCAACGCTTGATGTAACAAGTTTTCTGACCAATCGAATAAAAGGCGGCTTTTTATCTATACGCTCTTCATCCGAAGGAGCATCAAAAAGCGTGGCTGTAACTCGCACTTGAATAGGCGTACTGCTTATTCTTCTAGCTACAGCTGGAGAATCACATTCTTGCTTGGCTTGTTCGCCGCCTTTTGCAGCGTTATTGTCATCCAATTTAGCCAAATTGTTACTCGCTTTTATGAATTTTATAACTTTTATAAAGCCTATAACTCACTATTACAATGAATTATTGACGAACTGGACCATCTGGCTGCTCGCCAACCACTTGTACGATTGTTCCACGCGGGCAATTGTCGTACACCCACTTAGAATCCTGCTCGTACATATTAATGCAGCCGTGAGAACCATGCTTTGCTGGGTATCCTTGTGCTATACCAACATCATTCCACCTTGCTGTATGGAATGAAATTCCACCGTTAAAGTAGCTAACCCAAGTAATTCCAGGCAAATAGTATCTAGAACCGTCTCTATTAAATCCTTGCATAGCTTGAACGTCATAACGTAAGTAAATGTGGAATGTTCCATTTGGCGTCTCGTAATATCCATTGGAGCCCGTGCAAACTGGCATTGTTCGTATTAATTGATCATCTTTGTAAACGCTTACTGTCTGCGTGGTTTTATCAACCACAATACGCATTTCAACAATCTTCTTTTCAACAGCAAACTTTACTACATTTGTTGGAACCGTAATCTTTGCGTCTGTACCCTTTTCGATAGCATCCACAACCTTGTTTGCTACATCCTTTGAATAGCGAACCTCTACGCCATTAACACCTTTAAGAGTGGTCATTATGAACTGACCCTTCTTACTATAAGTGTCTTCCTGATCTATTTTCTGCTGGTTCAGATTCTTAGCAAGCTCTTTTGAAAGCCAAGTATTTACTGCTTCCCTATCTACAGTAAACGAAATCTGCTTTCTCTGTTCATCAGCATTAACCTTAATCCAAGAAGCGATTGCAGATTTAGGTATCGTAAAATCTTTTGAATCGCCATTACTTAAAGTGATTTTCTTAGTAAGAATATTATTAAGCTGATCCACAGTTTTCTTAGCAACATCACGCTTAATCGGTGCTTCAATCCTACGAGACTCAATAGTAACTTTTACTGTTTTACCAGGATTTTCAAGCGATTTTTTAACAGCCTCACGAACAGGCAATGTTATTACTGTACGACCTGGAACACCATCTTCCACCACATAAGATTCAGAACCAGAATCGTATTTTGCCGTATAAGGCATTGCACGATCTTTATCGTTAACAAATTTCTTGATGATATACGCATCCATATCCATGTCGTTTCGAGTTGCTTGCAAAGCGACAGTCTTCTGAACCCAAGGCATAAGCATTGTAAACGCGTTATCATGCTTAGATCGCATTATATTTTTAACCGTTGCGCTCTTATCTACTTTGACGTACAAGTCTTCAAAATTCGCGTTGATTGTTTTACCACGATCATCTTTAATTTCTATTTTGGTGCTATCAACAGCATTATCTACATTTTTAGAAACCGCTGCCAACTGAGCGCCAACAATTTGACTACTTCCAGCAAAATGTACACCAGGGGCAACACGATCATGGAAATACGCTTGTGTGCCAAGAAAAGCGCAGACTAAGAGTATAACGAATATGACCAAAGAATATAAAAGAACCAGTGCAGACTTGTTCGACTTATGGCGATTCTTTAAAACAGCAGTCTGATTTATATCGTTATTGTCAATATTGTAATTATCTACACTGTTTACGTCTATATTATTAGCAATATTATCAATATTTTCAGACTCAAAAGCGTCTGGATTATTATGTTCTAACTCGGACATACTCTTAAACCCCTGCTCGATTAATGGCACAAAAATCGCATGTGGCAAGTTTAGCACTTGCTTAGCATATAACTCACATAAGGAATGTAAAACATATAAATAGAAATAATAGAAATAATAGAAATAAATAATAGAAATGCGAGCCAAAAATAAAAAATATGCTCAATACGTGATGAAAATGTGAAAAGTAATCAAATATTCGCAAATATTCTAAAAATAATCACCATATATTAAAGATATGTGCAAGAATAATAAATATGCCAGATATGCCAATTCAAGCGACGATTGCGTTAATGGTGATTGTTTTTGCGCTAGTACTTGCGCCATTCATCATTATGATAGTTACGCGCGCCTTGAAAAAGCATCATTTAGCAGAAAAACTCGCAGAGCGACACGGAGATAGTGTACATTACGCTTTCATACTAAACCCGTCTAAACCTCAAGCAGAACAATATAGACTTGACATTAAAGAATATTGCAAATCACACAATTTCACATACGAAATAATAGACACTCAATTAAATAAAGACGGGCGAGAATGCGCACTCGAAGCCTTAGAAAACGGGGCAAATGTTGTTGTGGCAGTTGGTGGAGATGGCACTGTTAGAACGGTTGCAAGCGCGGTTTCTGGCACGAACCACGCGATGGGAATAATTCCAATTGGCACAGGGAACTTGTTTGCGCGCAACATGGGCATTCCAGTAGATGATGTTCAAGCAGCACTAAGAGTTGCAACAAGCCACGGATCTAAAAAAGTTGACGTTGGGCGTGTTTTTATACTCGACAAGCCGTATGAAGACCATGGTCACGCATTTTTGATTATTGCAGGAATTGGATTCGACGCTCTTATGATAGACGACACTAATCCTGCGCTTAAAAAGAACATAAGCTGGCTTGCATACTTTGTTGCTGGCGTTAAACACTTATTTGCGCCAAAATATCGCGGAGACGTTACTTTTATTAGAGAAAACGGTACAAATCACACAGCAAGAGGAATATCATTCCGCACACTTATGGCTGGTAATTGTGGACAAATACCAATGCTTTCTTTAATGCCAGAAGCCGTTTACGATGATGGCATATTAGACTTCGAAATTATTGACACATCTGGCGGATTAATTGGATGGGCTAACCTATTTGGAGACGTTGTACACCAAACCGTTACAGGAAAAGCAAAGCAAAGTCCGATTTCTACAAACTCTAAAATCGACCAATCGCAAGGTGTTGAAGCAGAAGTCAAGATAGAACGACCTGCTCCTGTGCAAGTTGATGGAGATATTTTAGGCTACACAAAACACTTGCGTTTTAGCGTAGACAAACAGGCTTTATGCGTGCGCATACCAGAGAGTTTACAATCTTCTTTGACTCAAAATAATGCTAACTTACGTTAAAATACCGTCGCCGTGGCAAAATAAAAAATTATGGTAGCAAAAAATGCGGGAATGCCCGCCACCCCAGAAGATCTAGTAGATGTCGACGCTTTGGTTGGCGCTTACTATGATGAAGTTCCAAATTCCAATATTCCAGAACAGCGCGTGATTTTCGGTACGTCCGGTCACCGTGGTTCTGCTTTAAAAACTTCGTTTAACGAAGCTCATATTGTGGCTATTACTCAAGCTATTGCTGAATATCGCAAGAAGGCTGGCGTAACTGGTCCTCTTTATATTGGTCGCGATACGCATGCTCTTTCTGAGCCTGCTCAAAAAACCGCTATCGAGGTTTTGGTTGCTAACGGAGTTCACGTTCGCGTGGATTCTCGCGGCGATTTCGTGCCAACTCCTGTTGTTTCTCAGGCTATTTTGACGCATAATCGCGCAGCAGACGGCACTCAACGCTTTAGCGGAGACGGCTTGGCAGATGGCATTGTCGTCACTCCTTCGCACAATCCTCCAACCGACGGAGGTTTTAAGTACGACCCTGTAACAGGCGGTCCTGCACCTGCAGAAGTGACTAACGCAATTGCAGCTCGCGCAA
This sequence comes from Gardnerella sp. KA01002, assembly GCF_049244015.1. Lineage (NCBI taxonomy): Bacteria > Bacillati > Actinomycetota > Actinomycetes > Bifidobacteriales > Bifidobacteriaceae > Gardnerella > Gardnerella sp. KA01002. The sequence continues at coordinate 266,512 of NZ_CP058365.1, read as the reverse complement.
ACGAATTGCTCGACAACTACAAGTCCGTTAAGCGCGTGCCTTTCGAGGAAGCAATCAAGTCTGATTTGGTTGAAGGCTTCGATTACCGCGAGCACTACGTTAGCGATTTGGCTAACGTAATCGATTTCGATGTGATTCGCTCTAGCGGCGTGCGTTTGGGAATTGACCCACTCGGCGGCGCAAGCGTAAACTACTGGCCACTTATGAACGAAAAGTACGGTTTAAACATTGGCGTTGTGCGTCCAGAAGTTGACCCAACTTGGCGATTCATGACTATTGACCACGATGGCAAGATTCGTATGGATCCAAGCTCCCCTTACGCAATGAAGGGCTTAGTTGATCAGCTTAACGCTGGCGCTTGGGATAAGTACGATTTGGTTGGAGGCACTGATCCAGATGCCGATCGCCATGGTATCGTGTGCCCGAATTGGGGCGTTATGAACCCGAACCACTACATTGCAGTGTGCGTGGAGTACTTGTTCGGCGGCGCTCGTCCGGATTGGCCAAAGAATACTGCTATCGGCAAGACGCTTGTGTCTTCTTCCTTGATTGACCGCGTAGCTGCTTCGATTAACGCTAAGCTTGTGGAAGTTCCTGTTGGCTTCAAGTGGTTCGTTGACCCACTCTTTAGCGGCGAAGTTGCTTTCGGCGGTGAGGAAAGCTCTGGCATGAGCTTCTTGCGCAAAGACGGACGCGTGTGGACCACCGATAAGGATGGTTTGATTCCTGATTTGCTCGCTGCAGAAATTACTGCAAAGACTGGTAAGAACCCTGCTCAGCTTCACCAAGATCAGGTTGCTCGCTTTGGAGAAAGCTGGTACAAGCGCGTAGATACTCCAACAACTCTTGAACAGAAGCAGAAGTTTGCTGCTCTAAGTGGCAACGATGTTGAAGCAACTAAGCTCGCTGGCGAAGATATTACCGCAAAGCTTACGGAAGCTCCTGGAAACGGCGCAAAGATTGGCGGCTTGAAGGTTACGACCAAGAACAATTGGTTCGCTGCTCGCCCATCTGGTACCGAGAACATTTACAAGGTTTATGCTGAGTCCTTCGTTTCTCCAGAGGCACTTGACAAGGTGCTTGAGGAAGCTACTGCTGTAGTAGACAAGGCTTTAGCGTAACGTAATAATCTTTCGTAAGTAAAGAATCTACTAATTGCGCTGGTTGCAATCTGCAACCGGCGCATTTTTGAAAGGTTTTGTGATGATTGTTGTTTCTACCGATGGTTCAGCACTTGGAAATCCAAATGGATCAATGGGTTGGGCTTGGGCAGACCACACTGATGAAGCAGGAAGCACGCACGAGCATCAACATGCAGGAAACGCGGATGCAGGCGGAGCCACAAATGGCACGAATCAAATTGGTGAGTTATGCGCAGTACTAGAAGCGTTGAGAGCACACCCTGGAAGCGAGGATCTTACAATCGAAACTGATTCGCAATACGCTATAAACTGCTCAACCACGTGGATTCACGGGTGGAAGAAGAACGGTTGGAAGAACTCCAAAAAAGAGCCTGTAAAAAACGCAGATTTGATTCGCGCAATCGATTCGGAGATTACTAAACGCGAAGGCTCCGTTAAGTTCGTCTGGGTTAAGGGACACGCTGGAAACGCTGGAAACGAAAAAGTTGATGAGCTGGCTAGAACTTATGCTGAAGATTGCCGCAGCAGATTGAAGGATGGATACCTGCCACTAGAAGGATGGAAATCGTTGATTTCTTCTACATATGCAGACGGTGTTGATGTACCAGAAGACGCAAAAATGCTGTTAGACGGCAAGATTTCTAATGAAGAATATCACATAGGAAGATGCGTTGGTAAGGATATTAATCCTGATTTTAAAGGCGATTTTCATCGTGAAACAAAACGTGAAACATCCGATGATGATGCCATTAAATACGCCGATAACAGCGTTGCTAACGATTCAACTACGCGTAACAGTAATACACAGGATGAATCGAAAGCATCCGACGAGTCGCGTAAAAATAAACAATCTCAAAATAAATCAGAACAAAAATATCAAGTAGTGCCAGGATTATGTGTATCTGGAACATTACAATTCACACCTGCTCCAAATACGAGCCAAAGCTTTAATGGTCAACCACGATACGTATTAGGAAACATACAAGTAAGCGGATATGTTCAGCCAGACGGCACTCTTAAACTAGATCCAACCGAGTTTTATATTCAAACAAAAGCTGCAAACCAAACAGAATAAAATCTGAACGCAGACTAATATGTAGTATGTATGAAATAAGTGGCGGTTGGTAAAAACGCTATAAACGCGCTGTTATTTTAGCCACGCCAACAAGAAAGATAAGAAAGTAGGCACAAATGGATAAAGCACAGCAAGATGCTCTTAAGAAGGCAGCTGGCATTGAGGCCGCAAAGATTGTACAAAATGGCATGATGGTTGGACTTGGAACCGGCTCTACTGTTCGTTTTCTTGTAGACGAACTCGGTCGCAGAGTAAAAGAAGAAGGCTTGAGCTTCACTGGTGTCACAACTTCTCGACGCACGCAAGAGCAGGCAGAGGGCTACGGCATTAAGATTCTTGACATTAACGATGTTGACCATATTGACGTTACTATTGATGGTTCAGATGAAGTCGATAAGAACTTTAACGGTATTAAGGGCGGCGGTGCAGCATTGCTCTGGGAGAAGATTGTTGCAATTAACTCCGACCGCATTGTGTGGATTGTGGACGCCAGCAAGGTAGTTGATACAATCGGCAAGTTCCCACTTCCTGTTGAGGTAATTCCATTCGGATCTGCACAAGTGATTCGCAAGTTTGAAAAGCGCGGATACAAGCCAGTTTTGCGTCTTGATGCAGATGGCAAGGAAGTGCGTACAGACGAAAATAACTTTGTTGTTGACTTGCACTTGGAGCGCATTGAGCATCCGCAAGAGCTTGCTAAGGATTTGATTGAGACTGTTGGCGTTGTAGAACACGGATTGTTCTTGAATATGGTTGACACTGTGATTGTTGGTGATCCAAACGGTCCGCGCACTCTTACAAACCCAAATAAGTAGACTGCATATCTAAATTTAACCAATCATTTCCCGAGAATGTACGTAAAATCCACTGTTTTACGTACATTTTCGGGAAATTTTTTACATTCTTCAATCATTGCAGTCTTCAATCGCAATAAAAAAAAAAGCGCTGGAAAAATCCAACGCTTTCAAAAGTGTTACGTGCCCAAACGGGCAGGCGCGCCAAACAGCTACTACTTACGCTGATGACGAGTCTTACGCAGCAGTTTGCGGTGCTTCTTCTTGCTCATCCGCTTGCGGCGCTTCTTGATGACAGAACCCATCTGAAGCCTCCATTCATATGTAAAGTGTGCAACTTGCCTAATGTTACACCGTTTTGACGACTTTGGAAAATTTTAAAACAAAATTTTACAAAAACACGTACAAAACAGCCTATATCACTACGAAAGTTACATTGGGAATTGCTTATAGAATCTTTCAACAGACTGTTTTAAACCAGTCACTTCAAATACAACAGTGTCATTTTGCCAGATGGCACTAGCTTTAGTCTTACTATTATCATCTGCCTTCAAAACATAGCTTCCAGTAGCCTTACCAGCAACCTGAATCTTTCCAGAAGCAATATCACTTCCAGCTAATGCATCAGTCAAAAGCTCATATTGCTTATTTGCTAAATCACGACTACTCCATTGAGCAACAACGACTGAAACATCACTGCCAGATTCTCCCGTAGAATATCTAACAGTGTATTCTTCCAAAGGAGATGCGGAAGACCATTTAGCACTAGGAGAAGCATCAACACGCGCAAAATCAAGAACACTATCTGGCATAGATCTTAACAGTGCAGTAGATGTACTAGGCAAATCTTTAGACTTAATTGACGGAGTTTTTGCAGAAGACACCTGAGTTTTAGCAGACTGCGGTTGCTGGCGATTTAACGCCCAGCCAGGCCATATGAATGCGGAAACTATAGCTAAAACGACCACTATTACGGCAACTATAAGAACTTTTCGTAAGTTGTTATGAGAAGCAGATACAGATGAAGTCGAGTTAGAAGGATTATTCGCATAAGAATTCATATTTTTTACCCCACATAACACTGTTCAACATACTTGGATTATCTCACAAAAGTATGACGGTAAAATGTCTACAAATGCAGCTAGCGTCAAATCATGGCTGCAAAATCTACTACTTACTACTTATGCTCCGAATGCGGTTGGAGTGGTTCAAAATGGTATGGTCGCTGTCCAGAATGCGGCGAATGGGGAACATTAAACGAGTTTCACGAGTCTAAAGCTACAAGCGGAGTTTCACGAGCCTCCACAAGATCTAGAAATGCAAAAAATAACATTTCTACAATAACAAATCTTGATTCTAGCGTAGATGCTCAGCCAATCAGTGAAATTACAGCAGATAATGGCATGCGAATCCACACAGGATTTAGCGAATTTGACCGCGTTTTAGGAGGAGGGCTTGTTCCAGGATCAGTCACGCTTATAGCAGGCGAACCAGGAATCGGAAAATCTACTCTACTTTTAGAAACAGCAGGAAAAATTGCCAAGAATTGCAACGGATCTGCGAAAAACACTGCCGAATACACAAAAAATTTAGTCCTGTACATTTCTGGCGAAGAATCAAAGTCGCAAGTAAAATTGCGCGCATCACGCATAAATGCCATAAGTCAAAATCTTCTTCTTGCGTCTACAACAGACTTAAACACAGCTTTAGCGCTAATCGAAAAATATAAGCCAACTCTTGCAATTGTAGATTCGGCACAAACTATTGTTTCTAGCGATGTTGAAGGAATTACAGGAGGCTCCACTCAAGTTCGAGAAGTAGCTAGCGCGCTTATAGACGTTGCTAAAACTTGCGATATTCCAATTCTTCTTGTTGGACACGTTACAAAAGACGGCTCGATTGCAGGTCCTCGCACGCTTGAACATCTTGTAGACACTGTTTGCCAATTTGAAGGAGATAGTCAAACCGCATTACGCATGCTTCGCGTTGTTAAAAATCGTTTTGGACCTACAGACGAAGTTGGCTGCTTCGACATGAGTGGCGATGGTATTGAAGAGGTTCCAGATCCTTCTGGGCTTTTCCTGTCTTCTAATGGAGATTGTAAAAATGAAGGAACGTGCGTAACTTTTACTTTAGAAGGACACAGAAGCATACCTATTGAAATTCAGGCTCTTGTTACAGATTCGGTTCTGCCAGCCCCTAGACGCGCAGTTTCTGGAGTAGACACAAACAGAATTGCCATGCTTACCGCTGTTTTATATAGACATGGTGGATTAAATCTTTTATCTAAAGACATTTACGTTTCTACGATTGCTGGAGCTAATGCGAAAGAACCTGCTTGCGATTTAGCAATAGTGGCAAGTTTGGCGAGCGCAGCCAAAAATAAGGCAGTCTTACCTTTAACTTGCGCAATTGGTGAGATTAGTCTTACTGGTCAAATTCGTCCAGCTTCTAGAATGGAACCTAGAATTAGAGAAGCAGCTAGGATCGGCTATAAGCGTGCGATCGTGTGTAATATGCGAAAGAAAATTAGCATTCCCGGTATTGACATAATCGAAGTAGAGAATTTAAAAGAAGCTTTGAACGCACTTGGATTATAGGGATAATAAATATAAGAGCTTTTAGGAGTTTAATATGATTGATTTTAGCGAATGGGTTGCTATTACTTCGCAGAGAACTAACCAATCTCTTGCTGGGGCACGCGTGTTTATTGGAGATAACAATATTCAAAATGAGAATGCTAAAAATAGTGACCAAAATAGTGATGTGGAAAAATTCTTACGGAACGCGCAATCTTGGGGAATAATTCCTACGACTTGTAAACAATACGCAGATTTTGATGCCACTAAATCTTACGAAAATATAGAAAACACTATGGTTAACGCGCCTAATTTAAGCGGAAAAGACGCAATAGATTACGCGCAAAAACATATGCAAGTAATGCGCACTCTACTTAACAATTTACAAGAAAGTGGTCTTAATTTAGAAGGCGTTAGAATAGCTGTTTGTCTTGTGTTGGAACCAAAAACAGCTGTATTGCTTAGAGAATTGCACGCGCACGGAGCGATTGTTGGCGTTTTTTGTGGTCCAGACGAAACTGACCAGAGAGTAGCAGATCAGCTTAAAAAAGAAGGCATTTTAGTACAAGCAAACCGAGATTGGACACCTGAACAAACTCATGAAGGTGCGCTAAAACTCTTAGACGAAATACAGCCAGACATAATAATCGACGATGGTGCAAGTTTTGCGCGCCTAGCAAGCCTGGAACGCCCGCAAATCGCAGCTAATCTAATAGGAGTTGCAGAAGAAACAACTAGTGGAGTGCGCGCTTTTGAAGCAATGCAAAAAGCTGGACACTTGCACTACCCTGTGATTGCAGTAAATAACAGCGCTCTAAAAACCGATTTTGACAATCGTCATGGAACTGGCGAAACATGCGTTACTACTATGCAGCAAATTCTTGGAAGCGAATGCTTTAAAAACGCTAAAGTAACTGTTGTTGGATACGGTCCAGTTGGTCGCGGATTCGCATTAAGAATACGCGCATTGGGTGCAAAAGTTACGATTTGCGATACAAATCCTGTCCAATCCTTACGCGCAGTTTTCGATGGATTTGAAGCTCATAATCTTGAATGCGTTGTTAAAAAAAGCAATATGATTGTTTCTGCAACAGGCGTTAGACACACGATTACATTGCAACACATGCAAAACATGCAAGAAAACGCGATTTTGGCTGTTATTGGCGGAATTGCAAACGAGATTGCACTAGACGAGATCCCTGATTTTAAGCCAGTTGTTGGAACTTCACAAAGAAAAATCCAAGTTCCGTGCGGTCCGCAAATCACACTAATAAGTGAAGGAGACGGCACAAATTACACTACTGGCGGTGGAAATCCTATTGAGATTATGGACTTTAGTTTTGCTGTTCAAGTAAGCGCAGTAGCGTATTTGCTAGAGCACAATGGGAAAAACAAGAAAAATAGCGACAAAAATCGGCTTGATTCTGGAATTTACCAATTGCCAGAAAGCTCCGATAATCAAATAGCAAGTATTGCATTAGCAGAACGCGGATATAGTGCTAGCGAATCCAATAAAGATAATGGTTATAGATGGGATTTAACAAGATTTGCCGAAGACGAAAATATTTAGATGAAATCCAATTAACCAAATCATAACAAATCTAAGCAATAATAGAGTAACAGAAGCAAAATTAGTTAAACGATAATTCCATAAGGAAAGCAATGTTTACAGATCCAATACGCGCACTTGCACACCCAACGCCGCTTAGCGAAGTCACCTTATACAGTGCAGCAATGGTTATTCCAGTAACAGGTCCTATTATTCCCGAAGGAGCCGTAGCAGTATCAAATAGACGCGTTGTACACGTTGGAACAAGACAGTGGGTACTAGACATTCTAAAAGATGAAATGTCAAACGATTCCTATAGGAAAATGTTTAACAACGAACGACATTGGCATGGTCTTATGACACCAGGTCTTATAAACGCACACACGCATTTGCAATACACTAATATGGCAAGCGTAGGCCGCGGCGAATACCGCAATTTTAGAGACTGGGAAGAAGGATTCAATGTTGTTTATGACAAATTACAAGAAGAAAAACAGCATAACCCATCATTGATGACTTGGAAAACTTCTGCATACGAAGGCGCAAGAATGATGGTGGAAGCTGGCACTACTGCAGCTGCCGACATTGTAACTGATATCGAAGCAGTTGGAGCGCTTGCAAGCCAAGGCATGCACGGGATAGCCTATTGGGAGGTAATGGGCTGGAAAAACGTTGACTGGAAGGAAGAAGGCTACGCTAAGCTGCTCGAGATGCTTGGGCACATGATGGACAACGGCAGAGTGCCGAGTATAGGAATTAGCCCACACGCACCTTACAGTCTAGAAACCGAACCTTTTGTGGATTTGCCAGACATTGCAAGACAGCTAAACATGCGCTTGCACATACACTTAGCAGAAACACCTATGGAGGCTGGAAATCACGCCGATACACTCACCACGTATTCCGCACCAGATTGGAATGCTAACGTTTGGGCGAGCTACAGCGAACTTAAAGCACATGGAATGACAGCTTCCGCAATTCAGTTTTTGGATCAGCTCGGATCCCTTGGACCAGACGTACATATTGCGCACGGAGTTTGGGCAGATGGCGAAGACCGAAGAATTTTGCGTCAACGCGGAGTGGGAGTGGCAGTGTGCCCAAGATCCAACCGCATTACTGTTACGGAAAGAGACGCGCCAATTCGCGACTACATGGAAGAAGGAAACTTGCTTGCGATTGGTACGGATTCACTATCTTCTTCCCCATCTTTAGACGTTTTAGACGACGCTGCAAAAGTCTATGATTTAGCAACAGCGCAAGGGTATAGAAAAGATGATTTAACACATCGAATTATTCGCATGCTTACTTTAGGCGGCGCAAGCGTTATGGGCTTACACGTAGGACCGCACAGAATTGGTCAAATTAATGCTGGAGCAACAGCCGACCTTGCATTCTTTGATATTCCAACAGACACAAGCTCGCCACAAGGAGTTGAAGAGACTTTGCACAATTTTGTGCGTCACGGTGCAGGTAGTGCAAAAGCAACAGTTATTTCTGGAAATCTTGTATACAATAATGGTGCTTTTGCTCAATAATCTGATGCAAGCACAGATAAGAACACGTTTAACGAACACATTTAACGCAAATATGAAAAATAAAAGGAGCATGCATTATGAGTGTCAGTTTAGAAAATATGAGTGATTACGCCAAAAATCTTGTTAAAGAATTACAGCTAGAAGCCCATCCAGAAGGCGGATGGTACACCCGCGACTGGCAAGCAGCGCAACTATATAGCGCAACCAACAATGAAAATACTTCAAACGCGAGCACAAACAATACGAAAATTGACGAAAACGCTGGCGCAGACGCACCAAGACCATTGGCCTCTCTTATTTACTTCCTTTTGCCTTCTGGCGATTCAAGCGCATGGCATAAAGTTGATGCAGACGAGATTTGGCTATGGCATGGACCGTCAAATCTTACGATTGAACTTGGTGGATGTGGTCAAACCCCTTGTGATGAGGCAGATTTGCAGCGTTTTACTCTTGGAAACACTAAGGAATGCAATGGCTTATCCACGCGCGGACATCTTGTAATTCCTGCTGGGACATGGCAGAGAACAATACCAAGCGATGGCGATGTTCTTGTTTCTTGCGTAGTAAGCCCTGGGTTTACTTTCAGCGGATTTGATTTAGCAGAACAAAACGATTCAAATAAGTAAACTAGTCTGCAGTTATTTAACAAGCGCCTTCAAAACACGCAAAGTTAACGATCCTGCTTGATTAGCTGCAAGAACTAAATCATCCTTATGCGAGTCCACAGATTCGTATGATTCTCCACAACGGTTGCTCATTGAGCGAATCGCAAGGAATGGAACACCGTTTTTAGCCGCAATATGTGCAGCAGCAGCGCCTTCCATCTCTTCGCAATCACCAAAAACCGTTGCTCGCACAGCGTCTAAAATATTAGGATCTGTGTTAAATTGGTCGCTTGTTGCTATGTTTCCACACAAATAAGCAACGTTGTTTGAATTTTCGTTAGACACGCTATTTTCATTAGACGCGCTTTGCTTAAAGTCCGAGGATAAGTCGCCAGCAACCGAAGAGGATTCCTCCAAAGACTTCTCAAGCCTAAATCCTAATAATTGCGCCTCTTTAGCAGCTAAATCGCATAATTTTGGATCTGATTCAAAAACAGATTTGTACGGAGCACACTCTGCAATAATTTGCGTATTTGTTTCTAAATAGTGAAGTTTCTTGCCTATAACAATATCTCCAACATTAAGACGCGGATTTAAAGCACCTGCGATTCCGCTAAAAATCAACACTTGTGGATTGGATTCGATTATCAACGCTTGAGCTGCAGCTGCGGCAGCGCACTTTCCCATTCCAGCAACACATATTGTAAGAGTAGGATTTTCGCCTTTGCTATTAGAAGCGATTTTGCCCTGAATAAAAGTAACCCCATACGAATCCCAAGTTTTATAATCCCCACAAAATGCTTGAAGAATAGGCTGAGCTTCTTTTTGAAGTGCAACTATAACAGCAAGTTTTGAAAGATGACTAAAATCTTTAGAACTTTCAGAAAAATCGTCAGCCGCGCTATGTTCAAAATTATTTAACATGAAATACTCCTCAAAAAATCAACACACCGTATGTAACTGACACTTCACATACTACGACTTAAGTCTAATCACCACAAAACTACGTATTAAATCAACAAAATATAGCGCGTTATAAACAATCGCGATAACAATTCTGTAACAATTAAGCCTTAAATGCGTCTATCGTCTTATAAACTATCAAATGTACGGCCGCAAAACCTACTTAAATCGCTTAAAAAACGAATAAGCGAAAAATCTTAAGGTTTTAGCAAAAACAAGGAGAAAAAATGGCTATTTTCGTACACAACAACTTGCACACCAACCGCGTAGCAGTCGCTGCTGCAAAAATTGCAGCAGCAGCATTAGCAATGGCAGCAATGGTTAGCACAGCAGCATGCGGCAGCCAAAACGCACAAGATACAAACCAAAAGACGATTACTCCAGGCGTTTTGACAATCGGCACAGCTCAGCCAACTTACACACCTTGGATGTACGATAACAAGCCAGAAAACGGCAAGGGTTACGAATCTGCAGTAGCATACGCTGTTGCAAAGAAACTCGGATACGATAAAGACAAAGTAAAGTGGGTTCGCACAACCTTCGACTCCGCAGTAACCCCAGGACCAAAAGACTTTGATTTTAACCTTCAACAGTTCTCTATTACGGAGGAACGCAAGAAGGCAGTAGACTTTTCGCCAAGTTACTACAACGCAACTCAGGGTGTTGTGGTCAAAAAAGATAGCAAGTTTGCTAACGCAAAGACCTTAGCAGACCTTAAAACCGCTACAATTGGCGCAATGGTTGGAACAACAAGCTACAGCTTTGCTAAAGACAAGATTAAGAGCGATATTCAAACCTTTAACGATAATGACGCTTTGGTTCAGGCTCTTGATTCTAAGCAGATTGACGCACTTGTTATAGATACTCCATCTTCCGTAAACATTGTGCGCAGCAAGCAGGTTAAAGAAGGTGTTGTTCTTGGACAGATTGCAGGATCGGAAGATAAGGAAGGAACTGGATTGGTACTTCCAAAAGGCTCTAAGCTTACTGCAGACGTCACTAAGGCTGTGAATGCGCTAGAAAAAGATGGTACTTTGAAGAAGCTCCAAGAAAAGTGGCTTGCAGAGTACACGACTAATCTGCCAGTTCTTAAGTAAAAACTAAACCAAAAATAAATAAAAATAAATAAAAATCGTACTAACGTCATTACCAATACGCATTATTGTAAGCAACTTGTAACCCAATCGTCACATAAAAGTGCTTACAATAGTGCGTATCATTCATTATGTCGAAAGGCTTGAGTGCCGCCAATGACAGTACTTAACGGCAATGCATTAAACAGTGAATCAAACAACGCTGGAGAATACGCTTTAAGCAATATCGAGCTTGAGCGTAGGTCAATCCGCAAAAAGCAAAATCTTAAATCAGTTTTAACAAGCATAATAAGCACTTTAGTATTACTTGGCGTGTGCGTTGCGGCACTTGCAATGAGCCCTGGTTGGCCAAGAGTGCGCGAAACGTTCTTTTCTGGCAAGTACTTTATGTTATCTTTGCCATCCGTTTTGCAAGGCTTAATGCTTAATCTGCAGGTGCTTGTTTTCGCTGTTATTGGAGTAGCAATACTTGGAACTTTAATCGCAGTTATTCGTACAAGCGTAAGCCCAATGCTTTTCCCTTTGCGAGCTATAGCGCAATTCTACACAACTATTATGCGCGGCATACCAATGCTTGTTGTGCTTTACTTAATCGGCTTTGGCATACCAGGATTACAGCTTTTTGGGCGAATCCCACCAGCAATACTCGGTACAATCGCCATTGTTATGAGCTACTCCGCATACGTTGGAGAGGTATTGCGCGCAGGATTTGAAGACGTGCATCCGTCTATGCGAGCGTCCGCAAGATCACTTGGCTTAACATCTGGTCAAACTGTGCAATTAGTGGTAATTCCTCTTGGCTTAAGAAAAGTGGCTCCTGCTTTAATGAACGACTTTATATCTATGCAAAAAGATGCAGGACTTATATCGGTTTTGGGCGCTGTAGACGCTGTTCGAGCCGCGCAAATATCTGTTGCAACTTCTTATAACTTCACTCCATACGTTGTAGCAAGCGTTGTGTTTATAGCGCTGAGCATTCCGTTTATTGTTCTAAACGATTGGTATACGGCAAGGCTGCGCAAACGCGAGCTAAACGGAGGAACCGTGTGATGAATAACTTAACAAACCAGAAGGTAAGTCAGCAAATGAGCGATTACACAAACACAAGTGATCAAACGAATACAAGTGATTACACGGATTCAACCCCAGTTTTGCGTTTAAGCAATATTCGCAAATCGTATAACTCAACACCTGTTCTTAAAGGCATTTCTTTTGATATTGCGCCTCACGAAGTGGTGGCTCTTTTAGGACCTTCTGGAAGCGGAAAATCCACTCTTATGAAGTGCATTAATCTGCTTGAGCGAGTAGACGACGGTCAAGTTTGGCTTGGAAACACAGATATTACAGATCCTCGTATAAATCAGGATCAAATTAGATCTCAAATCGGAGTTGTGTTCCAGCAATTCAATCTTTTTACGCATATGAGCGTTTTAGATAATGTGACTCTTGCTGCGCGAAAAGTTCATCATTGGAGCAAAGACCGTGCAGAAAGCCGCGCAATGGAGCTTCTATCTAGGATTAAGCTAGAAAATAAAGCAAAGTCTTATCCGGATCAGCTTTCGGGCGGACAGCAACAACGAGTGGCTATTGCACGCGCGCTTATGACAAGCCCACAACTTTTGCTTTTAGACGAGATTACTTCCGCGCTAGACCCAATGCTTGTTGGCGAAGTTCTAGACATGGTTGCGGAACTAAAAGAGCAAGGAACCACGATTCTAATGGCCACTCACGAGATGCATTTTGCGCACGAAGCTGCCGATAGAGTGGTTTTGCTGCGAAACGGCGTTGTTGCAGAAAATGGCACACCATACGAAGTTATGGATGCTTGCAGTGACCCAGAAACGCAAAACTTCTTTAAGTCTTTCCGACATTGATTTTTTGTGAACTACGCAGTAATTGCGCTCACATAAGCGTAACCCCATTCCCGCGTTTGTTCCCTTTTTAAGCAAATCTGACTACAAACACGGGCGTGAGACCTGCCTTCGCGCTCAAAGCATAGCGCGCGAAGGCAATTCGGAGCGCTGAGCCGCTCAAACGTAAAGTCCAGTGGACTTTACGTGCGGCGAAGACGTGAGTGCGCTGTAACGCGCGAGCGATTTTCCCGAGATTGTTTACGTATTTGGCGATTTTGGAAACAAACACGGGCAAAGCGGCATGAAGATCATGTAAAACACAAACTTCATGCCGCTCTATAGGAGAAAGCTACGAAAATTTTTTGTTCACTTATACTGTCCACCATTAATCACTCGTAGCCTCGATGACAAGGAATCAATAAGTCACATATATAACCCCTTCACAAATACAAATAAAACAAACGCCACACAATCATGCATAACTAAACGTTGCAGGGTCATGCCCCATTCGCTCATTAGTGTTCAAATCATCTATTGCACGTATTTCATCATCCTTAAGACTAAATCCAAAAACATTAATATTTTCACGTTGCCTATTTTCTGAAACAGATTTAGGTATGATAATGTATCCATGCTCAATATGCCAGCGCAAAATCACCTGAGCACAAGTAACATCATGATTCTTAGCAATAGTTTCCAAAACACCATCGCCGATATTCAAATCACGTCCGCGCGCCAATGGAGAATACGCTTCAATAGCAATATTATGCTTCTTGCAAAAATCAACTACATTAGACTGCTGCCAGCTCGGATGCAATTCAATCTGATTTACTTGAGGCCACTGACCAACTTCATCATATAAACGCTGCAAATCAGAAGGCATAAAGTTACACACACCAAGCGAACGTACCCTACCTTCCTCTTTCAACTTAACAAATGCTTTCCATGTTTCTGCAGAACGCCAATTAAATGGTGTAGGCCAATGAATCATATACATATCCACATAGTTCAAGCAAAGATCCGCAAGTTGAGAATCAAAAGCCTTCAAAGTACTGTCATACCCCTGCTGTGAATCTCTAACTTTTGTAGTCACCCATAGGTTTTCTCGCAATTCGCCAGTATTAAAACCAGTTTCGCGCAATACTTCACCTAGCTCATTCTCATTGTTATATCCAGCTGCAGCATCAATATGTCTGTATCCTAACGAAAGAGCGCTTTCTACAACATCATGCATACTTACTTTATCAACTCGAAGTACACCTAAACCAACTTGTGGTATAGAATTGCCATCCGATAATAAAATGTTAGGCACAATGTGCATATTTTCATTCATTAAAGCACCCCTTCGCTATAAAATTGACCATTATTTTCAAAGGAAATAATAACACAACAAACACTCATCACTAGAGACGTAATAATGCCAATATTACTTAACATTAAGCTTGTAATACATTTGAGAAATCTGTAGATTGCGCTCAAAATCTTGGGTATTAGTGTTTTTATCAATCACAGCTAGTTCGACACCAGAGATACGCGCAAAATCTTCCCAAACTTCTCTACCAATTGACGTTGTCATACAAGTATGATGGGATCCACCAGCTAATAACCAGCATTGCGCAGACAAAGATAGACTTGGCTGCGGTTTCCACATGGCGCGAGCGCAAGGCAAATTCTTTAGGCTTCCAGACGGCTCTACAACATCGACAATATTCATTAAAAGTCTAAATCTACTGCACATATCCGCAAGAGAAACCACAACAGCATCCTTTTTAGGAGCAGCAGTAAACACGAGTCTAACAGGATCTGATTTTCCTCCAATACCCAATGGATATATAGCAAGACGAGGTTTTTGAATACTTCCAATAGAAGGCGAAACTTCTAACATATGTGATCCTAATATCATTTCGTTATCTGGCTCAAAATGATACGAGTAATCTTCCATAAGAGAAGCTCCACCTTCAAGACCATACCCCATAACTAATCCCAAACGAACCAATATTGCGGTTTTCCAATCCCCTTCTGCCGAGAAACCCCATCCATATTCGGAAGGAAAACGTTGAGCAGCAACTCCTGGAAGTTGGGAAAGACCACCAAGATCTTCAAAATTATCTACTGCAGCAGTAGCATCATAATCACGCATCATGGATACCATTCCAACTTCCTGCTTAGCTGCAATTAACAGAGAATCATATTTTTGATTTAATAATTCTGGATCAATATTGTATTTATTTTTATAATCTTCTATCAAATCTTTAGCTTGCTTATCTGTAGCACGATTAACATATGAATTTAATTCGTTTACAGACCAAGTATTAATAGATGCACCAAAGATTTTCTCAGCTTCAGTTTTATCTCCTTCAGTAACAGCAACGTTACGCATATTATCTCCCCAACGCATAACGTTCATATTGTTAGACGCCCACCAGCCTAAACACGCACGAACCCAAGTATTTATGCGATCCGAAACTTCTGGATTCGTATAATGACCAACAACTATTTTTCTTCTAATACCAAGTCTAGAAACAATATAACCGAATTCTCTATCTCCATGAGCAGCTTGATTTAAATTCATAAAATCCATATCAATACTTTCCCAAGGTATTTCACGATGATACTGGGTATTCAACTGAAGCAAAGGTTTACGCAATAGTTCTAATCCGCGAATCCACATTTTTGCTGGCGAGAACGTGTGCATCCAAGCGATCACGCCTATACAAGATTCTTTTGAAGACGCATCAACCATAAAATTACGCACAGCGTCAGATGATTTTAAGGTTGGTTTCAAAATAATTTTCACAGGTATCGAATGTTGATTATTTAAATAATCTACGATTTCGCCAGCTTGTTTTGCCACTTGTTCTAGTGTTTCTGGACCATATAGTTCTTGCGAACCTACAGCAAACCACACTTCTTTGTTCTCAAAAGGATTTTCCATAGCCATTATTTACTCCTATAAGACTTATATATGTAATTGTTTTTAGATTATTTTTTATTAGTTTTGTCCATAAACATTTTGATATCGTTTATTAAGAGAATTGATATCTTCTTTCTTTATATCGATTATTTTCCCTATTTGCCTAGCAGCCCACATTGTTTTGGCTACTTCTTCTGTCATAGCAGCAGCTTTCACAGCACTTTCTGCATCTTTTCCAATTACGAAAGGACCGTGATTTTGCATCAAAACCGCTGGCGACTTAGGATATTTGCGTAATGTTTCAACAACGCCTTGCCCAATGGCCTCACTGCCAATCAACCTGAATGGTCCAACTGGAACAGGACCGCCAAACTCATCTCCCATCATTGTTAATCCACACGGTATATTTTCTCCAATAGCAGCCCAAGCAGTAGCATAAGTCGAATGAGTGTGTACTACTCCAAATACTTCAGGCATATTTCTATAAATATAAGCATGCGAAGCTGTGTCAGAACTTGGAGAATAGGATCCATCAACAACATTCCCATCTAGATCACAAACAATCATTGATTCAGGAGTTAGTCTTTCGTATCGTACTCCAGAAGGCTTAATAACCATTAAATCAGCAGTATGCAAACGTTGAGAAACATTTCCCGCAGTCCACACAACTAAATTCCATTTAATAAGTTGATCATGCAAATTGGATACTAATTCGCGTACCTGTTTTACCTCAGATTGAGTTTCTTGTGAATAATCTTTTAAAGTTTTCATAATTACTATTTCTTTCTAATAAATTTTTTAAAAATATGATGAGAAAACACTATTTTTAGTCTTGCTTAAGCAATCTTTTGCACAATATTTTTACGGCATCGTAGTTATTGCTGCATGTTCTATTGGCAATGACCTCATAAATTGCTCAAAATATCTCTGGAATCCTTCCACGTCATCCTTACGAGGGAAAACGGTAACTGAATTCACATGAGCAAATACTTCATTTTGCAAAAAGTCTATTAATGTTATATTTTTTCGCCTAATATATGATGCTAAAATCGCCATTCCCCACGATCCGCCTTCAGAAGCCGTAGGCATAGTGGTTACTGGAACACCAAACGCCGCCGAAGCAATACGCTGAGAAACTTCAGGGGTGGCAAAAATACCACCATGACCAAGCAATGAATCAATTTCAACATGCTCTTCTTTTGTTAAAACATTCATTCCAATAGTCACTGGACAAAATGCTCCATATAGTTGAGCACGCATAAAGTTTCCGAGTGAAAGTTTTGCTTGCGGACCGCGAGCAAATACAAATCGTCCTTCTTCCAAACCTGCTTGAAACTCTCCAGAAGAAAAACAGTAGTTAATATTTCCTCCAGCATCAAATTCAGTTCCATTATCAACAGCAGAATTAAACAGGCTTGTATATAACAAATCCATTGATATTGGTTTTCTTATTGCATCTGCAAATTGAGCAAATAAATTAACCCAAGCATTTAAATCTGTAGTGAAATTATTAGCATGACTCATTGCAGATAAATGACCATCTGGAGTCATAACTATATCTAACTCTTTATGAGCTTTTGACAAAGGGCGCTTTAAAACAACAGTTGCAAAAATAGATGTCCCAGCCGAAACATTACCAGTACCAGGCTTTAATGTATTGGTTGCAACCATACCGGTTGCCGCATCTCCTTCAGGAGGAACAAATGGTATTCCTGGATTCAAAATGCCACTAGGGTCAAGAAGAGAAGCACCATCAACTGTCAATCGACCAGCAAATTCTCCAGCGGAAAGCGGTGTAGGTAAAATATCCTTCAAATTCCAAGGCTGATTAGATATTTCAGGAAGATTCTCAATTTTATTTAGCGCATTCTCATCCCAGCTTAAACTGTTTGAATCCATAGGAAACATTCCAGAAGCATCCGACAATCCTAATACTTTTTTGCCAGTAAGCTTCCAATGAATATAGCCAGATAGCGTAGTAAAGAATGCTACATTATGTACGTGCTCTTCTTTGTCAAGCGCACATTGATACAAGTGAGCTATCGACCAGCGTTCTGGTATATTAAGACTTAATTCGTTAGAAAGAATTCTGTGAGCATCATGCGTATTGGTATTTCTCCAAGTCCTAAATGGCACAAGCAACTTATTTCTATTATCAAAGGCTAAATAACCATGCATCATTGCTGAAATACCAATGCCGCCAATATTATTTAAACGCAATTGGTAATCTTTATTAATTTGATTACTTATCTGAGAAAAAACAGATTGTATTCCATGCCAAGCATCAGATAGATCATAGGTCCACAAACCATTTTCTAGTTTGTTTTCCCACTTATAAGATCCTTCTGCAATAACTTGATATTGTCCATTAATTAAAGCACCTTTAATTCTAGTTGAACCCAACTCAATACCAAGATATGTGTTTGCATTAATAATATCTTTTTTATTAGATGATACGCTCGAAATATCACACATGATGCTCCTTTGCATGCTTTTATAAGATTCATTTATTCAAATATGTAGAAAATCTTGAATACCCAATCATTTATTACTTTTTAGAATCCTCGCTCTTATCTTTACGCTCTTGACTGAATCCTTTAAAAGCGTTGTAACCGCAATAGCCGATTACAATTAATAAGCACAATGAAAAAATAAGAGTGTACCAAGCGAATAAATCACCAGATTTATAAGAACCATATAAAGACTGGAATAACCAAATCGACATAAAAAAGGTAGTTAGCGCGTACATTCTAGTCTTTTGAATATATTTTTTTGGCATATATTCCTCCTTATTGTTCTTTTATTCTGATTAACACCTGTTAATATCTGTTAATAACTAACAAAACTGGGCGTACACTTTTTCGTTCACAACGCTTGTGTAATATCTGAAGCGCACGCCCAATATATACGGCATTTTTAGCGCTTACGACGCTTGCTCATTATGTCAACAGCCACTGCAGCGAGTAACACAAGACCCTTAATTGTCTTCACAATTGCAGTGTCAACGCCCATGATAGACAAGCCTTGATTGATTACTCCCATAACAAAAGCACCAACAACGGCTCCAGGTATAGTTCCAACACCACCAGTTACAGCAGTGCCACCGATGAAGCAGGATGCAATTGCATCCATTTCAAATTCCATACCAGCTTGTGCAGTAGCAGATGCCAGACGAGAAAGCATAGCCACAGCAGCAATAGCAGACAAGAATCCCATATGAACAAACAAGCAGAAATCTACACGCTTAACATCAATACCAGAAAGTATTGCAGCTTTACGGTTACCTCCAACAGCATATATGTGACGTCCAAAAACTGTCTTTGTAAGAATAAAGTTGTATGCAACTACCAAAATCGCAACAATCACCAACATAATTGGAGTTCCACCCATCTCGGAATTGCCAGAGGATGCTAACAAATATGTTACAAATATGATTGCAAGAGCAGCAAATACGATCTTGCATACAGTAATCGATAGTGGTTCTGGGACTAATCCAACTTTTTCTACATGCTTACGCTTATTAATTTGGCTCCAAGCAAACAAAGCGATGCACATAAGACCAAGAACAATCGTAAGACCATCAAACGGACCCCACCAACCGAGAATATTAGGAAGATAGTTACGAGCAATTCCACGGAACGCGTCTGAAGTGATAGGCACAGATTCGCCAACTATAACCGTAGATAAACCGCGGAAGATCAGCATACCTGCAAGAGTGGTGATGAATCCAGGAATCTCCATTCGAGCCACCCAGAAACCGTGCCAGCAACCAATAAGTAAACCAACAACAATTGATATAGCAATCGCTAATACCCAATTAACACCATAACGTTCCATCAACAGTGCACAAACACCACCAATAAATGCAACTAAAGATCCTACAGAAAGATCAATGTGTGTAGCAATAATCACCATCACCATGCCTATTGCCAAGATAATCACATATGCATTCTGCTGAATTAAAGAAACAAAACTGTTAGGAGTTAAAAGAACACCTTTTGTAAGTATTTGGAACACAACGACAATAACGATTAAAGCTCCAACGATTCCATATTGTCTTGCATTATCGGTAATTGTCGAAAGAATACTTGATTTTTGTTCACCCTTCGTATCTTGGGCTAATCTGTTTTTGCTCATGATAACGCTAATTCCTTTCCTTAGTCATGCATTTCATCAGATATTCTTGGGTAAACCCATTCTTATTAACATCATCAGTAATAATGCCTTGACTTACGGTATAAATACGATCGCATATACCAATTAATTCTGGTAGTTCAGAAGAAATAACTACAACAGCTTTACCTTGATCGGCAAGCTTATCGATGATTTCATAAATTTCATACTTTGCACCAACATCTATACCACGAGTTGGCTCATCGAGAATGAGTATGTCTGGATCAGAAAGAACCCATTTTGCCAATACAACCTTTTGCTGATTTCCGCCAGAAAGCGTAGAAACTTGCACATCAATGTTTTGACATTTTATATTAAAGTTCTCTCGATATGCATCAACTTCTTTTCGCTCAATGTTTCCATCAACAACACCTAATTTGCTCATTTTTGACAATGAAGCAATAGATGAATTTTCGCGAATATTCTGCAAAAGATTTAAACCATAACCTTTACGATCTTCTGTAGCATAAGCCAAACCAGCATTAATTGCTTCTTGCACATTGCGCAATTCGACTTTTTTACCTTTAATATAAAGATCACCAGTTATATTGGAGCCATATGAGCGTCCAAAAACACTCATGGCCAATTCGGTTCTTCCAGCACCCATCAATCCAGCCAATCCAATAATTTCGCCAGAACGAACATACAAATTAGCATTATCGACTATTATTCGGCTATTATCCATTGGATGATGAACTGTCCAATTGGTTATACGAAGATATTCTTCACCAGATTGATTTGTTTCGTGCTTAGGATACAGATTGGTTAATTCTCTACCTACCATTTTACGAATTAATTCATCGTAATCTAATGGCGTTTCTGGTGTAATATACATTTCACCAACTGTCGATCCGTCACGAATGATAGTAACGTTATCTGCTATTACAGCAACTTCATTAAGCTTGTGCGTAATTATAATGCTTGTAACGCCATGTTCATCTCTTAATTGACGAACAAGCTGTAGTAAATGCGCAGAGTCCTCATCATTTAATGCTGCAGTTGGTTCATCAAGAATCAGCAACTTTACATTTTTAGACAAAGCCTTAGCAATCTCTACAAGCTGCTGTTTACCAACACCAATATCCATAATCTTTGTATCTGGATCTTCTGGCAAACCAACACGTTCAAGAAGTTCTGCAGCTTTAGCGCGAGTTTCACTCCAATCAATTACTCCATTTTTGGAGCATTCATTTCCCATGAAAATATTTTCAGAAATTGAAAGAAATGGATTTAAAGTCAGCTCCTGATGAATAATAACAATTCCATCACGTTCTGAATTTTTAATATTACTATATTTACACTCTTTTCCGTTAAATATAATCTTTCCCGTGTAAGATCCGTAAGGATAAACACCTGATAGCACATTCATTAACGTAGATTTACCAGCACCATTTTCGCCGCAAATTGCATGAATTTCACCGCGATCAACCGAAAGATTAACATCAGTAAGAGCTTTTAGTGAACCAAACGTTTTTGTGATGTGCTGCATACTCAATATCGTGTCTTTATGCGACATCATCTACTTCCAATCATTACAACGCACAGTTTCAACTAATGGAGGCACAACTATGGCACTAATCGTGCCCCCATATTAGTTCAAATTGATAGTTAATTTTTAATGTACTAACTTATCAAAGCGTTCTTGTGTTATATAACCATCTTTCACTAAGTCAGTAAGATTATCCTTAGTAATATTTTGTGGATTTAGCAATTTAGAAGGAACGTCTATCTTGTTGTTATTGAACTTTCCGTTAATACCAGACACCTTCTTGCCTTTAGCAATTTCCAATACCATCTGATAAACGGCTTCAGCAAGCTTATTGACATTCTTAAATACTGTCTGACTCTGCTTTCCACGTGCAATTGAAGATACAGCTGACTCCATAGCATCCTGTCCAGTTATAATTGGCCAATTATCTGTACCTGGCTTTAAATCTGGACGCTTAGATTCAATTGCGTTAATAACACCAGTCGAAATACCATCATAAGGGCTTAATATTGCATGTAGTGGCTGACCTTTAGCATATGCAGAATCAATAATTGATTCCATATCCTTTTGAGCCTGTTCAGCTTTCCACCCTTGAACAGAAATCTTCTGCCAATCTTGAACCTTAAAGTCTTTATTCACGCCACCACCATGATTAGATGGGGAAACTAAGGCACCAGATTTAAAGTATGGTTGCAGCAAATCCCATGCACCCTTAAAGAAGTACTTAGCATTGTTATCATCTGGAGAACCAGTGAAAAGCTCAATATTGAATGGTCCCTTTGCACCATTCTTAAGACCCAACTTATCAATAATATAATTTGCT
Organism: Gardnerella sp. KA01002; assembly: GCF_049244015.1. Lineage (NCBI taxonomy): Bacteria > Bacillati > Actinomycetota > Actinomycetes > Bifidobacteriales > Bifidobacteriaceae > Gardnerella > Gardnerella sp. KA01002. The sequence goes on along the minus strand of NZ_CP058365.1, from coordinate 243,924 downwards.
TCAAGAATACCAGTCTGCTCAAGCTGGAATGTTGCATAATAGTCAACAGCCTTTGTATTCATAATCAATCTATCGTAGGCAATTACTTTAGCTCCAGCATCATGAGCCTTCTCTACTGCAGGTCCTACAGCACTACCATCCTTTGCAGCAACAACAACAACCTTAGCGCCGTTGTTAATCATATTTTCAATATCTGCATTTTGCTGAGCTGGTTTATCGTCTGCAAAGTTCAATATAACTTTATATCCAGCATCTTCTAGCTTCTTCTTTAGGTTATTACCGTCTTTATTCCAACGTTCCTCTGACTTTGTTGGCATAGAGACACCGATGGTGGCACCTTTTTCAATTCCTTGACTTACGTTTTTGGATGCACCACCTCTTGAACCTGAACAGGCTGATAAACCAGCAACTACAGCAATACCTACAAATAAAGCGATTGCTTTTTTACCTATGTTCATCGACGCTCCTTTGCATCAAAAGGTTATTTGATATAGACAGCTACAACGCTATCTAGTTTTTTATTATAAACTATTGTGTTAAGTTGTCAAACACATAAATCAAATTTTTCTATTTTTTTGTTTAATATATAAATTTAACACAATTCTTAACGTACATGAATCAACTACTTGTACCAATTATTTAATATAAATTCAGTTAATTTAACCAATAAAGAACAAAAGTATCAAATCAACGAATGACAATTCTTTAAAATACAGATATGCTTATATTATGTCGCATTTATTCGAATCCCAAACTTCATTGCGAGAAGCTAATCGATCTGCATTACTTTCTTACATACGCAGATTTGGTGCAATTACGCAAATAGAGCTTGCTGAAGCGACAGGATTATCAACTGCAACCGTATCAACTCTTGTAAGACAACTTGTAAAAGAAGGGCGGTTGTACACAGAAAACACAATACATAACGGAAGAAGAGCAACACTCGTAGCTTTAGCTCGTAGAAAAGGAATAAGCGCAGGACTAAAAATTAGTAGACACTCTCTAGATCTAATTTTTATTGACTACGAACTTAACATAATCGCGGAACGAACATTACTATTACCAAAACAACATATTCCAGATGTAACTCTCGAGCGAGCAACATTACTCATAAATGAAACTTTATCCAACATAAACGCATCTGCAAAAGAACTAATAGCAATAGGCGTATCTATAACAGCACCAATAGATAAACGTACAAAAACAATAGCAATACCTGGCATTATGCCACATTGGAACAATTTCGACATTATTTCGTATTTACAATCAATTTTTAATATTCCAGTTACTTTAGATAACGATGCAAACTGTTGCGCAGTATGGGAATCAAGAGCAGGATCTGTTACAAAAACCACAGATTTCATATACATAAATACCGATGACGGAGCTGGTGCCTCCATAATGGCAGATGGGAAAATATGGCGCGGCGTAACTGGAATGGCAGGCGAAATAGGGCATATTCAAGTTGATCCACTCGGAAGCATTTGCGCATGCGGAAACCGTGGATGCCTTAATACTTTTATAAATGAAGAACGAATCACATCGTTATTAAGAGTTACCCATGGAGATCTAACTGTAGAAGATCTTGTACGTTTAGCAAACGAAGGAGACCCAGGATGCAGACGTATCATAGCTGATACTGCAATACGAATAGGAACAGTAGCAGCAGAACTATGTACATCAGTAGACCCTGAGATTGTAGTTATAGGAGGACTCCTAGTGCAAAGTGGATCAGTTTTCGTCGATGCTTTTAGAGAGTCATTGCACCGCTTACTATTCCCTGATGTTTTAACTCCTATACAAGTTGTGGTTGCATCAAATCTTACTAATTGTTCTGCACTAGGAGCAGCACTAGAAGGAATTGATGCTGCAGAAAAAATACATCACAAAACATCTCAACACCTATAGAAATAGGTTGTAATATCGATTGCAATATGATTAGCAATATCAACAAGGAGACGTAATGTACGGACAAAATCCACTCCTACAGCTAAAAGATATTAGCGTAAACTTTGGCTTTACCGAAGCGCTTAAATCAATAACACTCGATATTTATAGCAAAGAAATAGTGGCAATTGTTGGAGACAATGGCGTCGGAAAATCCACTCTTATTAAAACAATATCTGGTTTGATCCAACCAACAAAAGGAAGAATGATCTTTGAAGATAAAGAAGTGAATTTGCACTCCATACGAGAAGCAAATGATCTTGGAATAGCAACAGTTTTTCAAGGACAAGAATTTTGCGATAATTTGGACGTTACATCAAATCTATTCTTAGGCAAAGAGATGCGAAATAAATCATGTCATACACTCAATAAAGATGCAATGGCGTGTGAAGCCCGAAAAGCATTACAAGAACTAACATGTGCCATAAGAATACATACTCCAATACGATTACTATCAAGTGGACAACGTCAAACTGTCGCATTGGCACGAATGCTACTATCGGATCCGAAACTCATACTATTAGACGAACCTACAGCTTCATTATCTTTAACACAAACAGCTGAAACCCTATCTTATATGAAACGCCTACGATCACAGGGTCGCACAATTATATTGGTATGCCATAATCTTCCAGACGTATTTGCAGTGGCAACTAGGATAGTTGTACTAAGACAAGGAAAAATCGTTGGAAATCATGATGTTAGTGAAACAAATTATGTCCAAATAATCAGAGAAATGACGGGAATAGAGGATGAGGAAGACGATACAATATCTTCATCAATAATAGACAATATAAACGAGAATCAGAAACTAAGTCATAAAAGAAATGCGCTTATTAGTAGAAGTGCAAAATAAGCTATCAAGGTCAAAACATAAGAGCCTATTCACGCGTTTGTTTACCAAAACACCAAATCTGACTACAAAACACGCACAAACACGAGCGAGAATAAACAAAAACAAAAAAATGCTTCCGGTTTTGAAAGCCCCTAGTAGCAAACAAAACCGAAAGCAACAACACTCAACACCCAAAACCCAACAAGCTAAACGAATCAACACTGGGAAGAAAAGAAAAACAATAGCAAACCAATGTTAAAACAATAAAACAAAGAGAATCGGGAATAAACCAGTGTGATGCTTCCCTACAAAACACCACACCAGTCGTTGAGCGCAAACCCTAAATAAGGTGGTAAATAATGCTTAGTGACGCATCTTGCGAACAGCAGCACCCATACCAGCAAGCATAGAAGCAGCCAAAGCAGTCAAAGCAACACCAACACCAGCATTACCAAGCTTCTCGCCAGACTTACCATGACCACCCTTAGCAGCAAGCTCACCCTTAGCAGCAGCTGGAGCAGTCTTAGCAGCTTCCTTCTGAGCAGCCTTACCAAGCTTGCCACTAGCAGCATCATTCATAGCCTTAGCAGCACCTGGAACATCCTCAAAATTAGGAGCCAAAGGATCAGAAGTCACAACAGCAGGAAGAACAGCAGGATTCACACCCAAACGAACTGCATCATTATAAGCAGCCTTGTACTTAGTCAAAGCAGCATTATACTTAGCAGTAGAAGCAACAGCCTTAGCCTTAGCCTCAGCATAATCCTTAGTAGCCTTAGCAGTCTCAGCAACAGCAAAATCAACCTTAGCCTGAGCACGATCTACAGCATCAGCAAGACGCTGAGCCAAAGCAGAATCATCCTTAGCAGAAACCTTGTAAGCTTCCAAAGCATCCTGAGCAGCCTTCAAAGCCTTCTGAGCAGCTTCCTGAGCAGCTACCTTACCAGCCAAAGTAGCCTTAGCCTTCTCATACTCAGCATAATCCTTAGTATAAGCAGCAAAAGCATCATCAAGATGCAACTTAGCAGTCTTAACAGCCTCAACAGCCTCAGCCTTCTTCTGATCATCAGATGGAGCAGCCTTTGGTTCTGGAGCCTTAGAATAAGCCTGCTCGGCAGCAAGATAAGCAGTAGCCTTAACAGTCTTATCCTGCTCAGCAGCAGTCTTAGCAGTCTTTGCATCAGCATCAGCGTTGAAAGCAGCTACATACTTATTAGCAGCTGTAACCTCATTTTGTGGAGCATCATCGGCAGCAGAAACAACTTTATGACCCTGAACCTTAGTGTCATCCTTAATCTCGACTTTAGCAGTCTTAGCTGGCGCATCACCAACAGCCTTCAAAGCCTCAGCAGCCTTAGTGGCAGCTTCATCAGCAGCCTTCTCAGCTGCAACAGCAGCCTCATATGCAGTACGAGCGGTATCTAAGTCTTTCTTCAAATCAGCCTTAGACTTCTTAACTTCCTGAGACTGAGTATTTGCACCGCCATCAGCAGCGAATGCTGGGGTTGCCATTGCGAAGCCGGCAAGCAAAGTAGCGCCAGCAGCGAAAGCAGCGATAGCCTTCTTATTCATCATTTTAATTTCCTTTCTTCTTCTCCTCCGTGCAGGTACACGAAGAAAAATCTTAAACATCCAACAACATTCAAAACATTGCGGATAACCACCATCTAGAGCATCTAGCTAGCAGCTGTTATTAACATACCCCCCCCCCGTTTAAAAAAGTCAAGAGGCAACCACACAAAACAAACAGAAAAAAATAATGTTACACACAAACTAATCCACAATAAAAACTATTTTCACCATAATATTTGCGGATTAACACTAATAAAACCGTAAAAACACATTATTTCAAGGTTTTTAAAGAATTTTCCCAGACTTTTCTCAGGAAACTACTCAGACAAGAACACTAACACTATAAAACCATTGAAAAATCAACATTCCACACAACCCACACACGCAACACGCCGACACCACACCACTCTTCACTCTGCCTATCTCTTATCCCGAGATTGTTTACGTATTTGGCAATTTTGAAAACAAACGCAAAATCATTTTCCCGAGAATGTTGCTCAAAATGACGTGTCGAACTACAAAGTCGGGAAGATTTTCCCGAAAATGTTGCTTAAAACCACAAAATCAACAACAAAATGCGGAAAGTTTTCCCGAGTTTGTAGCTGATTCACGGCGTGTCAAACTACAAAAAGCGCAAATGTCGTTCGCGCAGTCCAAGCGCGCGAATGCACCTAGATTCGCACAGCACAAACATCGCCAGTGCGAACAGTTATTATCTGCCCAGAATCCTTACGCACTTGAATAGAAGCATCACGCATAAGATTTTGAGCAACTCCTTCTACACTAGTAAAACTTTTTGCACCAACATCATAAGCATCAGCGTGATTAGAATCGTCAACTCCAGCATCAATCCCCAAACCGTCATCATTCGGCGCGCGAACAATCACCTTGCGCCCCAACGTCCAACATGCTTCACTCGCTTCTTTAAGCAGATCCAAAGAGTATTCATTCGTATTCTTTACAAACTTCCCCAACCTAATCCTAAGATTTTCCACCAATCGCGCAGCTATATTATCCCCAAGCTCAGCAAAATCTGGCAGATTATCGTAATGCATTTTAAGCGAAGTTGCTTCCTCGATTGGAAGCGACTGCTTATCCATAAAAAGATTTAAACCAATCCCGAAAATAACTCCAACATTAGGATCGGCAATATCTCCAGCAACCGTTTTTGGAGTCAAAACAATCTCCGTTAAAACTCCACCTTCTTTACAGTCACCAATAAAAATATCATTAGGCCATTTAAGACTGATCTCGCTATAATCTGGCAATTCCCCATTTTCAATCTGCGTAGCACCAAACTCTTTTAGCGCGCCAATAATCGAATCTCGCGCAGCAAGACCAGCAATTATAGGCAGCCAGCCATTGTAACTTGGATTCTTAACAATGCTACTTGGCAAAATCGTGGCAAAAGAAGCTAGTAAACTTTCAAATGGCTTACTAACCCATTTTCTACACAATCTTCCTTTGCCAGCTGTCTGATGGCAAGCAGCAACAACATAAATCGCAGGCATTTCGTCTTGTCTTTTTACAAAACAGATATTGCTGCAATCATCAGCGCACCCATCAGCGCACCCATCAGCGAGAATTTTGCGTGCGTAATTCTGCGTTGAATCAATAACTTCAAAATAAACAAAACCGTCTGCAACATTTTTAGTGCGTTCAAAAAAATTACTCATACAGAAATTATAGAAATTTTAATATAATTTAAAAAGATTGTGCAACAGGTATAATTTACACAAGTACTTTACACAAATTACTTATTAGGATTAAAAATCAGTAGGTCACTATGAAATTCATTAAAAATGACTACGCGAGCGCAAAAACAGTCGCAGAACCTACTGATACTTGCAATGCAAAACCAGATACGAAAAACGATATAAAACTAGATACAAAATCTGAAATGAAAATCGATCCAAAAACAAGCACATCAAAAACAAGCTTGACAAAAACATCAGTATTTAATCTCGTAAGTCAGCTTGCGACTCAAGCACTAATACTATTTACTTGCATCTGGCTCGCTCTTTGCACAAGCTTAGGCGTGATTTACCGCAATCAGGGATCTTTAACCGATTTTAATTGGGTTAACGCACTTATTTTTGCAGCAGTATTCTGCGTTTATTACGCTATTTTAAGATCCATCATTCATTTTGGGAAAAATAACAAAAACGACAAAATACTAAAAATACTAAAAATCACAACTTATAAAATCACAAAACCACTTTTTCACCCATTTAAGAGCATCGCCGCTAAAAAGCCTAAGATAATTTTTTCAATAAAACGTACTCTAGAATGGTGTTTTTACCATTCAACTTGTAGAAAACGAAACATTTTCCTAACACTGATTATCGGCTGGCTGTGGGCACCAATAACACTTCTAGCAGCTTATGGAGCCGATATTTGCTCACAAATCCGAGAATACAGCTGGACATGGAACCAAATAACTGGCATAAAACAACCATACATTGGATTCTTTAGCTTTGTTCCAGCAGACATCTACCCAACAGCACACTATCTTTGGCCGGCAAAACCTACGTATTTAAGTGACCAACACAACATTGTTTTAACATTAATTTACGGTGCTGTAGCAGCAGTATCGCGGTATTTTACCGAATCAAACGATGCTGGAATCATACTACTTGCAATTATGCAATTCATTCTTGCAGCATGGTGTTGTGCCGCCACAGCGAACCGATTCTTAAACACACCGTGGGCTAAATATAAAACAAGCGGAACGCAAGCTGCTTTGCCAACACCAATCTTCTTCCGCGCAGCCGTAATAATCATATTTTTATTCAGTCCACTTGTAGTTTTTTCAACAATCGCACTAACAAAATCACCATTATTCGCATTTGCATTCGTATGGTGGTTTGGAATATCTTACGAACTACACTGCACAATACAAAACACAAAAATTTCACGCAAACATACGATTCTTGAACTGATAATAAGCGTATGCATTATGCTAATCGCAGCAAAATATGCGTGGTATATTCTTGTAATTCAATTTGTACTTCTAATGTTTTACAGCATAAAACGTTGGAAAATATGGGTTTTATGCATTCTGCTCCCAACAATTCTTATACACGGAGCCATAATAATAGCCATATCTAGCGGAGCCATAATAAATGGAGATCCTATTGAAAGCCGCGGAGTACAACTTCAGCAAATAGCCAGAATCGCAAAACTAGATCCAAAAAGCATACCTCATAAAGCAGCACGAGAAATTGCGCCAATTTTTAATCTCAACCAAACCGCTGAAGCATACACACCTCAAGACGCAGATCCTGTAAAATCTTCTGGCTTACAGTCTAAAAAAGTGAGCTACCGTTGGCGTTACATTACAAAAGACGACATGAAAAAGTTTAACCACGCATGGTGGCTTATGGTTAAACACAGTCCAATTGTTGCAACGGACGCATTCTTAGCCAAATCCTACGGTTATTTTGACATTCTAGACATCCCTTATGTCGGACCAGAATACTACATAAATACTGACAACATAAAAAACTCAGAGTGGATACGCTACTGGCTACCGGAATGGCGTGCAGGTGTTTCAAATACTGTTGAATCGTGGAGTAATACGCCGATTTTAGGTTGGCTGATTCACGGAAACCTGTATGTTGTTGGCACACTGCTTATCGGAGTTGCAGAAATCGTTCTTAAACGTTGGAAAACACTCGTTTTGCATATTCCTCTTGCGCTGTTAATGGGAGTAATGGTGCTGGCTCCTGCAAACAATTTTGAACGACATATGCTCCCTATTACGTTCGTATTCTTCTTTACGGCTCTAACATTTTTAAGAGAGTCTAAATTGCTTGGCAGAGATAATATTATAGATATAACGTCAAATACAAAAATAGAAAATACTTCACAGTTGCCAAAATTGCCAAAATTAAATATAGAAACGATTGGAGGTGACAAATGAACAACGAACTTTACGATAGCGCGGTTGCTGGCGACTCTACTGCTGACACAACCAGCAAGCTTTATGACGTAGACTATAGTACTACTAGCAACATCACAGAAGATGTTGATTTTCTAACAATTCTTACAGGAATATTGCCAAACGGAAACAATATTTATAATAGGAACTCAAACGAAGCTAAGGAAAAATCGCAAGCAACCAGCGATGAAAAAGCCAAAGAAACTCAAGACCAAAACCAAACAGAAACACATAAAAAACATCATCTTTTATGGCGCAGAAAACAATCAAACGAAACTACAGAAAAAGCTACTAGCACAACACCACAATTTACGCCACTGCCATGCGCGCCGCAAAACGAAGACACAAGTGGAATATTTGACAATCGAGACGGAAAAATCTTCGACTCAGCAACACGCTTGCGACTACACACAATAATCGGAGCGTGCCTGATGAATGGCATTGCAGACAGCCGCGTAAGCGCACTAATGCACCTCTTACAATGGCAAGAAAATACGCGGCTCCTGGCAATAGCTGGTACATACGAAACACTCGACATAAACGAAGACAGTCCAACACGCAAAACAACAACTCACGCGCCGCAAAACAACACAGACACTTTACGACGAACCATATGGACGCAACTTGGCGCATGTGGAGCATACGATGCGATAGTAGACCGCGTTCAAAAAGACGCAATTACATCTAGAACAAAAACATGGAAAATAGCCGCAAAACCTCAAGCAAAAGAAAACGATGAATTTCCCGCCCCGTCACACATAATCATCCTAGCTTTAAAAGAAAACCCAAGCCAAGACGCGCTAAACAAACTTTGCGAAGTATTTACAAAATCAGGTAAGCCAATTTGCATAAGCGAAATTGCAGTCGGCGCACAAGAAATATGCGAAGAAATCACAGCAACTCTAGCAGCGCTTGCTGTTGCACCGTCTGTAACACATTTGCCACAAATAATACGCTGCGACGACGTGCTGCCAGAGCGCGCGCTTATAGGCGACGAAACCGCCGTAGAAACCTTATATACTAAGGTGTATCAGAGCTTGGCACCATACAACCCAGACGACCCGACTTTGCAAACTGTAGATGCTTTCTTGCGATTTGGCGGCGCACTAGACCAAACTTCACACAACCTTAATGTGCACCCAAACACAATACGATATCGACTGCGCAAAGTTGCACAAACAACAGGCTGGGACGCCACCGACCCTAGAGAAGCATACGTTTTACAAACTGCTATTACGATTGGGCGCATCCGCGATTCTGCGCGCTAAAGCAAAAAGCGCCGAAAACAACGCATTCTATAAAAGAACACACTATTTTCAGCGCTAATAAAATTACTCAGCTATGCTTGGCTAAAATCACGCAGCAATGCTTGCAATATCCACTGGAACACCAGGAGCCATCGTAGAGGTAATCGTTACCTTAGTGATGTAACGACCCTTGATGGTAGTAGGCTTCAAGCGGCGAATCTCATCGGCAACAGCCTTGAAGTTCTCTTCAAGAGCCTTCTCGTCGAAGGAAAGCTTGCCAAAGAGGAAGGAAAGATTGCCCTGACGATCAACGCGGAACTCAATCTTACCACCCTTAATATCGGCAACAGCCTTTGCAACATCCATTGTAACGGTGCCAGTCTTAGGATTTGGCATCAAGCTACGAGGACCAAGCACACGACCAAGGCGACCAACCTTGCCCATCATGTCTGGGGTTGCAACAACGGCATCGAAGTCAAGGAAGCCACCGGCAACCTTATCGATAAGCTCGTCATCACCAACGATGTCTGCGCCAGCTTCTTGAGCCTCAGTAGCCTTTGGACCACGAGCAAACACCAAAACCTTAGCGGTTTTACCAGTGCCATTAGGCAAGTTCACAACGCCACGAACCAACTGATCCGCCTTGCGAGGATCCACATTAAGGCGCATAACAGCCTCAGCAGACTCGTCGAAAGCGTGCTTTGGCATGCTCTTAAGCAAAGCAATAGCTTCAGCTGGGGTGTAGAGGTTGTTGCGGTCAATCTTCTCAGCCGCTTCACGATACTTCTTAGAACGCTTCACCATTTTTTCCACTCACTTTCAGTCGGTAACGGTAATACCCATCGAGCGAGCAGTGCCCGCGATAATCTTCATACCAGCTTCAACATCTCGTGCAGAAAGATCTGGCATCTTGATTTCGGCGATTTCGCGCACCTGAGCCTTAGTCACAGAGCCAACCTTGTGGGTCAATGGGTTCTCGGTGCCCTTAGGAATGCCAGCAGCCTTAAGCAACAAAGCAGCAGCTGGTGGAGTCTTAAGAATAAATGTAAAGGAACGATCTTCGTAAACAGTAATCTCTACTGGGACAATCTGACCCATCTTGTCCTTCGTCTGGTCGTTATAGGCCTTGCAGAAGTCCATGATGTTTACGCCGTGGGAGCCTAAAGCAGGACCCAGTGGTGGGGCTGGATTTGCTTTACCAGCCTGAATCTCGAGCTTAATAAGCGCAGAGACTTTCTTTTTTGGAGCCATAATATGGTTCTTCTTTCTTTTGAAGCGGTTCATTCGGCGCCCTAAAACGTTGATATTAAGCCGTTTTAAGGATCCTCCCGCAACTTATATTGCTGTGCTGTGCTAGCGGATTACTCCTCCAGTCACAAGCTTTCCTATTATGCCACTTTGCCGCGACGATTTTGGAAACAAAAGCAAAAACGGCAAGGAATCCGTGAAACCACGAAAACCTTGCCGCTTTCAAAACGCATCCGCGACTAGTGCACTAGCAAATTGCACCAGCAACCAGCCGCTCGCGTTAACAAAAGAGCCTAGAACTACTTAAGTTCAACAGTTGCGCCGGCTTCTTCGAGAGCAGCCTTAGCCTTGTCGGCATCTTCCTTCTTAGCCTTCTCGAGGACTGGCTTTGGAGCATTGTCAACAATGTCCTTAGCTTCCTTCAAGCCGAGGCCAGTCAAAGCCTTAACAGCCTTGATGACGGCAACCTTCTGAGCACCTGCAGAAGCGAGGACAACGTCAAACTCGTCCTTCTCTTCCTCAGCAGCGCCAGCGGCAGCGGCTGGAGCAGCAGCAACAGCAGCTACAGGAGCAGCAGCCTCAACATCGAACTTCTCTTCAAAGGCCTTGACGAACTCAGAAAGCTCGACGAGGGTCATTTCACCGAAAGCTTCAAGAAGCTCTTCGCTAGTGAGCTTAGCCATAATGGCTTCCTTTCTTACTTGGCCAGACACACCTTGTGCCTTAGAGCCATAACATTTTTATTATTTTTGGTCTCATGCAGCAAGCTGCAAGGGAATCAAGCGGCCTTTTCCTGCTTCTCGCGCAAAGCGTCGATAGTACGCACTGCCTTGGTTGGCAAAGCGTTGAACAGGTAGGCGGCCTTGGACATGGTGCCCTTGAGCGCGCCAGCCATCTCGGAAAGCAATTCTGGGCGAGACTTGAGATCTGCCAGCTGCTTGGCGCCTTCGGCATTGTAAACGGTTCCATCTGCGAAACCGCCCTTGATGACGAGGGTCTTATTCTCTTTGGCAAAATCACGCAAGGTCTTAGCAGCCTCAATGAAATCGCCCTTTACAAAGGTGATTGCAGTTGGGCCAGCAAGAAGCTCATCAAGACCTTCAATGCCCGCTTCCTTAGCGGCAATGCGAGCAAGCGTGTTCTTAGCCACAGAGTAGGAAGTATCGCGGCCTAGCTTTTCGCGCAGAGAAGAAATCTGCGGAACTGTAAGCCCGCGGTACTCGGTAAGGTAGACAGCGTCGGCGTTACGGAACAAATCCGTAAGCTCTGCAACTACCGCTTCCTTTTCGGGCCTCTTCATGGCGTTCCTTCCTAAATTGGCCGTCGGAATGGAAATAACATATCAAAAAAGCCCTGCGCACGGCAGAGCATCCAAAAAACACATAGTGTTAAAAAGTTTGTGAAAAATCGCAAATAAATTGCAACAATCACTGCTCAACCTGTGCTGGCATGACACATCATTTTCAGGAATCTTACGACTCCACCAACGGTCTGTGGTTTACGTTGGGCAAGTTTAATACCCACACGCGACAATGTCAATATTTTTCGCAAACTTTATAATTTATTTTTATTTAAGATTATTTAAGAGCGTACTCAACACGCGCGGTTGCTGGCGACTTATCCCAAACTCACGCGGAAAAGTCGAAAGCAACCGTACGCACCAAATACGCTCTTAAAATAATTAATTAAATTAATATCTAACTAATATCTAACTTAACTAATACAAACTAACAGATTTACAAAACTGCGTTAGCAACAAAATCAAGAATGAACAAAAGCGAAACAATCCAAAGCATTGGATGAACGTCTTTAGCACGCTTCTTGCAAGTCATAACTAAGCAATACATGATAAATCCAGCGGCGATGCCGTAAGAAATCGAGTAAGAGAACGCCATAAACACAGCGGCGAAGAACGCAGGAATAGCTTCAGAAATATCATCCCAAGCAATCTCCTTCAACGAGCTTGCCATCATGCAACCTACAACTACAAGCACGCCAGCCGTAGCAGCAGCAGGAACAGCGCTAGCCAAAGGCGCAAGCACAATCGAAAGTGCAAAGCACACAGAAACAACTACAGAAGTCAAACCAGTGCGACCACCAGCACCAATACCAGCAGCAGACTCAACGTAAGTAGTGGTGTTAGAAGTACCGCAAATTGCGCCAACCGAAGTTGCAATCGAATCAGCAAACAGCGCGCGATCCATCTTGGAGCTAAATCCAGAACCGTTTTCCAAAGCCTTCTCATCCGCCTCAGAGAAAATGCCAGTACGACGACCAGTACCAATAAACGTGCCAAGAGTGTCGAAAGTATCCGACATAGAGAAGGCGAAAATAGTTACCAAAACAAGCGGAATGCGTGCTGTATTAGAGAAGAGAGCAGGGAAACCTTGCGGACCAAAAATAGCACCAAAGGTTGTTGGAAGCTGAGCAAAAGCATCTGTAACAGAAACAGCGTTATTTAACGAAGTCAAGCTAAGCGGAATACCAATCAAAGAGGTTGCAATAATCGTAATAAGCAAGCTTGCGCGAACCTTAAGAACAGTAAGAACAATAGCCAAAACAAGTCCAATAAGGAATAGCCACAAAACAGGATTATTAATAACTGCAAGACCTGGAATAGCAGCGGTTGGCTTACTCTTAGCAGCGGCAGCAGGATCCTTGGAAGTAAAGGTGATTAAGCCAACGCTCATAATTCCAACGTATGCAACGAATAAACCAATGCCACCACCAATCGCATGTTGCAACGAAGTTGGGATGGCACGAATAATCATCTTACGAATCTTGGTAACGGTAATAATAATGTTAATTAAACCGCACAAGAACACCATGCACATGGCTTCTTGCCACGTAAAATGCAAGCCAAAGCAAACTGTGTATGTGAAGAATGCGTTAAGACCCATGCCAGCAGCTTGAGCGTAAGGCACATTAGCGAACAAGCCCATAACAAGCGTGCCAATAATTGCTGCGATGATTGTAGCGAGGAAAACGCCACCCTTAGGCATGCCAGTTTGGCTTAAAATCATTGGGTTTACGACGATAATATACGACATTGCAAAGAATGTAGTGAGACCTGCAGTGATCTCCGTTGATACATTCGTGCCGTTTTCTTTGAGATGGAAGAACTTTTCCATAAACTCTCTGTTCCTTGGTTTACAGCGCAAAAGACCATAAAAAGCGTGGCGATAGCACTTGAGCAATCGCGGACGCAATTACATTTGGGCATTCACGCAGAGGTTACTGCGACTCGCTCGACGCACAAAGCAAAAGCCGAATAAACACGCTAGAAAACTCACGAAATTTGAAACGACTTATAGAACTTTGAACAACCGAACAGGTTCGACCTTACGCGCACGTGCTGACCAAAGAAAATCATGTAAAGAACCATGCAAAGAAAACGTGTAGCGGATCGCACGAATGCAAAAATCACCCAAAGCGGCCAGAAATGTAGCGCTCCGCCTCCGTGTTGCGCGGATTGTTGAACATAGTGGTTGTATCTGCAAAATACTCAAGATGCCCTGGTTTTCCAACCGCCTTAAGGTTAAAGAACGCAGTGTAGTCGGCAACGCGCGCTGCCTGCTGCATGTTGTGCGTTACAATCACAATCGTGTAATCGCGCTTAAGCTCGTTAATCAAATCTTCTACAGCAAGAGTAGAAATCGGGTCAAGAGCAGAGCAAGGCTCGTCCATAAGAAGCACTTGCGGATGCACAGCCACTGCTCGCGCAATACAAAGTCGTTGCTGCTGGCCGCCAGAAAGCCCGATTCCTGGCTTATCTAGTCTATCTTTAACTTCGTTCCACAAATTCGCGCCGCGCAAAGCCCACTCAACTAGGTCGTCGGCATCTTGCTTTGAAATATGGCGATTATTTAAGCGAACTCCTGCAAGAACGTTTTCTCGAATAGACATTGTTGGGAAAGGATTTGGACGCTGAAACACCATTCCAACATCTCGGCGAACTGCCACAGGATCCACATCTTTGCCATACAAATCACGGCCTTCAAGCAACACCTGACCTTCCACGCGAGCGCCTGGAGTAATCTCGTGCATGCGGTCTAAAGTGCGCAAAACCGTTGATTTTCCACACCCCGAAGGCCCTATAAAAGCAGTAACCTTGTTTGGCTCAATGCTTATGTTAACGTCTTCTACTGCTAGAAAATCGCCATAGTAAATGTTCAAATGCTTAACATCAATGCGCTGACCCATTTGCGCCTCACTTTCTAAAATCCTTCGTCTTACTTTGCTTTTACTGAAAACACGCGCGCCACAACTCGCCCAACAATATTCAGCAGCAAAACAATCACAATCAAGGCAAGGGCCGCTGCCCATGCTCGCTCCATTGGAATCGTAGTAACGCACGAAGATGGCGCGTTAGCTGGGCAATTCGCCGAAAGCTTTGAATACTCTTGGTAAACGTACACTGGCAAAGTGGTCATTTGCCCGTCAAAAAGATTGAAATTCGTGGATGCAATAAACCCAGCTGCCATTAAAAGCGGAGCCGTCTCTCCAACCACGCGTGCAACCGCAAGAATGCAGCCAGAAACAATGCCAGGCAAGGCGGTTCGCAACACAATTTTTGTAATCATGCGCTGCTTTGTAACGCCTAGAGCCAGCGCCGCTTCTCTTAAATCGTTCGGCACAATTTTTAGCATTTCTTGACACGACTTAACAACAGTCGGAAGCATAAGCAGCGAAAGCGCAACAGACCCTTCAAAACCGTTGATTGTTCCAGGACCCACAAAAATCGTAAAGCTAGAAAACGCAAACAAGCCAGCCACAATCGAAGGTATTCCGCTCATAACGTCTACAACAAGATTAATCAACGTAGCTAAGCGACTTCCTCGCGCATACTCAATCAAATACACGGAGCACATAATTCCAATCGGAATCGAAATCAGCATTGCGCCAAAAGTAATCTCCAAAGTTCCAATAATGGCGTGCAAAATACCGCCGTAACCACCTGTGCCAGTAGCAGCGCCACCAACCACATACGTCATATTATGCGTTAAAAAGTCAAGGTTTAGTCGCTTAATGCCGTTTACAATAGTCGTAAAAAGCAAAGAAAGAAGCGGAATTAGAGCAACTACAAAAGACAGGAAGATTAGCACGCGCATAAACGCGTCTTTTCGCTTACGACTTGCGATTCTAGAACGCGTTGGACGGAACTTGTTAAAGTCGATTTTTGGAGATTCGCTGCTTGCGCTAACAGAGCCAGCTTGTAACGATTCTGAATTTTGCATCATGCACTCGCCTTTCCCGTGATTTTGCGAGCAATAAGGTTTACAGCGAATGAAATAACAAACAGCACCAAACCTGTAGCAATAAGCGCACTAACACCCAATCCGTTGGCTTCTGGGTATTGCGCTGCTATGTTTGCTGCAATCGTCTGGTTTTGTGAAGCTTGCAAAATGTTGAATTTAAAGGTGAATCCTGGAGACAAAATCATAAGAACTGCCATTGTCTCGCCAAGCGCGCGACCAAGACCAAGCATAGACGCGGAAACAATTCCCGACTTTGCAAACGGCAAAACCGCTAGCTTTATCATCTCCCACTTTGTGGCACCAAGAGCGAGCGCACCTTCTTGCTGCAATCGTGGAGCTTGCTGGAAAATGTCTCGCGCCATAGAAGTTATAATCGGCAAAATCATAACAGCAAGAACAACACTAACGGTTGCAGCACTACGCGAAGGACTTGCCGCAGGACCTGCAAAAAGCGGAATCCAGCCAAAAATGTGCGAGATAAACTTCCAGAATGGGTATATGGATGGAACTAGCACCAATCCGCCCCAAAGACCGTAGATTACGGACGGAATCGCAGCAAGCAAGTCGACTACACCACTTAAAAGCGGCACCATTTTTGGCGGAGCATAGTGGCTTATAAACAGCGCGATTCCAATCGAAACAAAGAATGCAAGGAGCAGAGCGAGCGCAGACATAAGAACAGTTCCAAAAACCATTGGCGCTACGTAGCTTAGGAAATCGTGCGCTTTGCCTCCCGTAAAGTCTAAAAATACTTGACTTACTTGGCTTTTGTTTGCGCCTACAATCGGCAACGCTTGAAACAGCAAGAACAACGCCACAGCTGTAAGCACCATTAAAATCAGCAATCCGCATAAAAGCGCTACGCTTTTGAACAAGCGGTCTGCAAAACCACCTGCAAAACCACCTGCAAAATGGCCACTTTTGCGCACATCTTTACTGATTTCAGTTCTTTGTTTAGAACTCACTCATGCTCCTTTTGTAGTCATTATATAAATGCTATCAGCAGCAATATATTGACTACTCTAAAATCTTGGCAAATTACTATTTTTACTTGCCTATCGACTGAATCGACTTGTTAATCCTGCCCATAAGCTTTTCTGGCAAAGGCGCAGTTCCAGCAGCACCTTGAGCCGCAGCCTGGCCATCTTTGCTGGTAACGTAGCTAAGCCAAGACTTTGCAAATCGTGCTGTTGCAGCATCTTTGTAAGCGCCGCACACAATATCGTAAGAAACTAGCACAATTGGGTAAGCGCCTTTTTCTTCCGTTTTGTGGTTTATTTTAACAACAACGCGGTGCTTTGATTTTGCTGCAGCATCTTCGTCAACCTTTGAATCATTAACGGTTATAGAGCCACCTTCTGGGCTAATCTCGTTGTAAGAATCTCCCACTTTTACTGCCACAGTTCCAAGCTTTCCAACTTGCGAAAAGTCCGCATATCCAATCGCTCCGTCTGCCATGCGGATTGTGGAAACAACGCCAGACGTGCCTTTTGCGCCCTGACCCACGCTATTTGGCCAATTTTCGCTAAGATCGTATGACCAATCGCTTGGCGCAACGTCTTTTATGTAGCTTAAGAAGTTCTGCGTTGTGCCAGACTTATCGGACCTATGAACAACTGTAATCGGCTTATCTGGTAGCTTTAGCTTTGGATTTTGCGATTTAATCGCATCATCATTCCAACGCGTAATCTTGCCGTCGAAGATTTTTGCGATTGTAGAAGCATCCATATTTATGTGTTTTCCAGCATCCGAAATGCCTTTTAGATTAAAGATTACTGCGATTGGAGAAATGTATACTGGAACGTCGAAAGCCGTAGTGCCATTAGCGCAAACCGACTTTGACTTTTCTAACTCGTCGTCGCTTAGCGATTTATCGGATCCAGCCCACGCTGTGGCTCCCGTCATAAACGTTGTAACTCCTGCACCCGAGCCAGTTGGATTATATGCGATTTTTGCGCCAGGATTTTTTGATTGGAATCCTGCAATCCACGCTTCTACAGCAACCTGCTGGGAAGATGCACCCGAACCTTGGAAGTTTCCTACGATTTTTGCGCCAGTATTTGCGGACGATTGCGAATTACTTGCAGGAACATTATCTCCGCAAGCTGCAAGGCTCACTAAAGTTGCGGATGCTAGCAATCCTGCTGCAATCGCGCGAATGTTCAAATTTGTGTTCAACTTGATTGATTTATTTTTTACTGCATTATTTTTTACTGCATTTTTACGCATATTCTTCATTCCTTTCAAGAAGAATTGCCATCATGCCAGTCAATCTGCGTTTCTCGTATAACCTACCGCAAATTTTCCTCTTAAACTATTTAGACTAATGTTTAAAACTGGCATCTTTTATTTCTTATTACCTTTTTCTTCTATTAACGATGCCAATCTTAAGAGGGGGGTAAAAACCTTGCCGCCAAAATCTGATTGCACTCAGAAAATGGCGGCATTTAGCGCTACTCGCCTTTTGTTTGGCGATGCAGCGCGTCGGCGACCACATCGGCGTGTTGAATTCTACAAATTCCTAACAATATTTACCGTCATTTTTGCAGCTGTATCCGCGTATTCGGATATGTCGAAAGTGTGGAACTCCTCGTATTTTGTGTCTGCATTATCGCTCATTGCGCGCACAACTAACGCTGGAACGTCGTTTCTTGCAGCAACGTGAAGAATCGCAGCGCCTTCCATTTCTACAGCATCCGCTTGAGTCGCCTCAATCACTTCCGCCACTTTTTCGGGCGTGTCTACAAAATATCCGCCAGAGGCGATTGTTCCCAAAATGTGGTTAATGCCCATCTTTGTTAAAACGCTGTCTGCAGTTTTAAGAAGATAATCGTCTGAATGATATTCGTTTGTAAACGGCTTCCACTGATTAATCATGCGCATGTCGGTGTCTAAATATTTTAATGTTTTTCCAAGAACAACATCATTCGTATGCAAATTTTTATTGAGATTTCCCGCAATTCCCGAAAAGATTACGGCCTGCGGCTTGTACGTATCAATTAAATACTGTGCAGTTGCAGCGGCATTTACAAGTCCCATTCCGCCAACTGTTGCAGCAACTTCGATTTTTCCGCCATCTTCGCATTCAAGCACGCCACAAGATACATCTAAGCTGGCTGCCTTATTATGCTTAACATTGCTAAGAGAACCGGCAATGTGAGTAACTTCTTCTTCCATAGCGCCAATAATGGCGATTTTTGTAAACTTAGGCATTCGTCAAATCATCCTTTAATCTTGTGCATTGAATTGCGTTTAATCAAAAATACGCTTACACAACACATAATAACAAAAGATGCGGTTGCAATTTTTAGCAAGGCGCTGCACGTAAATTCAAACCAAGGATTTGTGGAGGGAACATTCAAAAAACCCATGATTGAATCGTGGAACGCAATAAACACAAAGAAAGACGCTATTAGCAAAACGCAAATCGTAGAGCCAACAACAAGACGACATCCGCGCACAAAAACGCAAAGTACAATCAATGTAATAAACGGAACAATAACGCTAAGCCATAGTGCGGAACAGGTAACAACAGTGTAGCCTTTGCTGTGAGTGCCGCGATACCACGCAAACGCCAGAAGAAATGCGCCAGCAAGCAGAAGCGCAAAAATCGCGTATCGCGCGATCGTCAGGGCGCGGCTTGAAACGTTTTTATCTTGGTGAAGATTGTTACGATCTATGGCTGGCGATTCGCACATTTTGCACACCTTTGTTCAGAAATGCTGCATATTTGAGGATTTATTGTAATAGTTTGTAACTAAAAAAAACACGGCGTGTCGTGTCGTTCGCGCAAGCTGGGTAGAGATTCGAGATTTTTCGCAGCGAATGAAGCGTATCGCTCGCGCGTTACAGCGCGCTCACGTCTTCGCTTGCGTTGAAAGCA
Source organism: Gardnerella sp. KA01002 (assembly GCF_049244015.1). NCBI lineage: Bacteria > Bacillati > Actinomycetota > Actinomycetes > Bifidobacteriales > Bifidobacteriaceae > Gardnerella > Gardnerella sp. KA01002. The sequence continues at coordinate 223,991 of NZ_CP058365.1, read as the reverse complement.
CACTGTGCTTTCAACTTTGAGCAAGCTCAGCGAATCGAAGTGCATTCGCGCGCTACGCTTTAAGCGCTCATGTAAGTCGATTCGCAGTCCTCCGATGGTGATTCGCTGAAGCAGCAAGAAAAATCGAGAATCTCAGGCGACTAGCGATACGCAATTGTTCAAGCATGCAAGAGGGCTGGGTGATTCTTGGTCGAACAATATAAGAGCGGCAGCCGATACCAAATAATCCAATGGCACACGCCTACAAACAAACTTAAACGAAAAACAAAATCAAAGCCAAATCGGAACAACCGCAACAACAGACAACACGTAAGAGGCGGAGCGTTGTGAGACAAGAATTAGCTAGCCCTCCTACAACACCAAGCAAGGAAATATAGGAAATCGCACAACATTTTCGGGAAAATCTTCCCGACTTTGTAGCTCGACACGCCGATTAAAGCAACATTTTCGGCAAAATCAAGACTTAATTCGGCGAGAAGAAACAGACTGCGCAAGAGTGTTAAGCAATCGCTCAGTATCTTCCCAAGAAATGCATCGATCTGTAATTGACTTTCCGTACTCAAGCTCACTCAAAGGCGCAGGATCTTGGTTTCCGCCTTGCAAGAAGCTTTCCATCATAACGCCTTTAATGCCTTTTTCGCCATGTGCAAAACGATCCGCAATATCTCGCACAACTTGAATCTGGCGATTCTCATCTTTGCCCGAATTTCCGTGCGAGCAATCGATTACAACGCCATTAGACGCCACGCAATCCGCGCCGAGCCTCAGACGAACCGATGCAACAGCAGCAGCAACAGAAGCCGCATCGTAGTTTGGACCCTTGCTAGATCCGCGCAAAACAACATGACAATCAGGGTTTCCAAGTGTTTGTACAGCACAAGCGCGTCCAAGATGGTCGATGCCAAAGAAAGTGTGATGCTGGCTAGCGGCCAAACATCCATTGACGGCGGCCGTAACAGAGCCATCCGTTGCATTCTTAAATCCGACTGGCATAGAAAGACCGCTAGCAAGCTGGCGATGAATCTGAGATTCCGTGTTTCGCGCGCCAATCGCCCCCCAGCTAACCGCATCCGCAATAAACTGCGGGCTAGTCGGCTCCAAAAACTCGGTTGCTGCAGCCAAACCAGCGTCCAAAACGCCAAGAAGCGTGCGACGCGCCAAAAGCAAACCCTTGTGAATATCGTGCGTGCCGTCAATATCGGGGTCGTTAATCAAGCCCTTCCAGCCAACTGTTGTGCGCGGCTTTTCAAAGTAAACGCGCATAACAATCAAAAGTTCACCTTCGAGCTTTGCGCGCAAATCAGCCAAACGAGACGCGTAGTCAAGAGCTGCCTTAGGATCATGCACAGAACACGGTCCAACAATAACAAGAAGGCGGTCGTCATCTCCATTAAGGCATCTGCGGATTTCATCGCGTGACTCTGCGACAATATCTTGCGCATACGGAGAAAGTGGCAACTCACCAAGCACTTGTGCAGGAGTGGGAAGCGGCTCCAACTCCAACACGCGACGGTTGATTATACGATCTACTCCAACCTGGTCTTCCCAGCGCTCGAATTTAGATGAATCGAGTGGATTTTTCCCTTCTTCAACAGCTTTTTTAACAGCACGAGCATCCGAGTGATTTAAGGCATTGCTGTTAAACGATTTACAATTAAGATCACTTGTACTAGACTCAATACCACTAATATCGCTGATATTAATATCCAACTCCATAATCACCGCCAATCTTAAGCACAAAACACCACAGCTGCAGCCAATAATCTGATTAAATCAGATTCCAATCAAGCTAGATCAAGAAAAATCAGCCTAAACTAATCTAAACCAGCTTATCGGTTTTCAGCATCAGTTATTTCTCGCACTTTCTCAACATCGTGTCTCACAGCATCCTTAAGAGTCTCAACAGAATCGAAGGCATGTTGAGGACGTAAGAATTGCGCAAATTCAATGCAAATGCGATGACCATACAAATCCTGCCACTTATCCGTTAAAGCATAAGCTTCAACCACACGATTTTCACTATCATTAGGATACGTAGAAGAATCTGCGCCAAAATCAGAGATAGAATCAGATTCAAAGATATCGCCAGAATCACCAGAAACTACATTCTTAACAGAAGCACCTTCATTCGACTCAGCAAAAGTTGGCTTAGTTCCAATTGAAATCGCAGCAGCCCAACGCCATGGCGAATGAACTCCAAGATGCAACTCATCCTTACGCAAAACGCCAACACTCGGAATACTAGAAGAATGCAAATTATCGGCACTAGCCTCGTCCGCATCTAAATCAACAATCCAACCAGCGTAAACTCCATCAACAGGCACATACCCATCAATACGCTCGCCCAAATTCACTGTTGGGAAACCGATTTCACGACCGCGCTCGGCACCATGAACCACAATACCCTCAACTCTATGCGGCTGGCCAAGAACATCCCTAGCATCGCGAACCCTACCATTCGCGAGCATCCATCGCACATTCGTAGAGCTCCAAGCACGAACCTTCTTATTCGGCATACCTTTACTCCAAGCGCGATATTCCGCCTTGTTCATACCATCCGCAGGGTCTTTTGGCTCTCCATCTTCAGACGGAACTTCTGGCACAATTGGGTCTGGAACACGAACATCCCCTGGGCCAAAATCGTCTACCACAACCAAATCAAAAACGCCGGTAGCTTGCGCAAGCTCCTTAATCGCATGAACATTCCCAGCTCTACGCGCTCCAAGGGCTGCATCCGACCCGAGTACAAGTGCACGCATACCAAGTTTTCCAACAAGCTGCCCTAGGAAGAATCTGTATGATTTTGCAGCAAAAGCTAAGCTATATCGAACAATAATCACATGATCCACGTCTAGCTGCTGCAAAACCCTAAGACGCTGACGAACACTTGTTAACGCCTGCGAATCCACTGGAATCTGCGCGTTATCTCCAAAATCGTCGAATAAATCTGGGTTTTCATGAACCACGCTTGGTCGCGGATCAAACATTATAACAACAGAAAACGCATTGTTTTTGCGAGCAAGATCAACGGTGCGTTCAATCACTTTTCTATGCCCTAGGTGCATGCCGTCAAACACACCTATAGTAACAATCGCCTTACGCTGAGCACTTAATGTTGGCCAATTAATCATGCCGTTGGCATCTGGTCGAATGTTGATGACCTTCATCATATCCTTACTATTCGCAACTATCCGAAATAAGCAGCATTACTGCCGCGAACCCTTATTTTCACACTATTAACTATTTTACCAGCAAACTAGCTTTGTACAAATACCACAATAGGTTTAGCTTCTATTTGATTTATATTTTTTTCATTTTTTTCTTGTAACTTGGAGAACGCTCTGCTTCCCCCTGCGGTTGCTGGCGACTTTTCAGCGGTTTCCAGAACTGCAACAACATCGTTTTGCTCATCTTTTTCGGCTTTTACGTATGCAATAGTATTTTTTTCGCTAATCGCAGGAATCACTATTTTTCTACCAAAACGCAAGTCTTTAGCCTGATTTTCGCTGATTTCAACTGTTTGCATGGTTAATTTTGCGGATTCAAACATACTTAGAACACGATTTTGTAAATCATAGTTTTTTTGTGCAGATTTTTTGCAAGAAGAATCTTCAGATAAGTCGCAAGCAACCGAACTGTTAGAAACACTGTCAGAAAAATAGTTAGAAACACTATCGTGTCTGTCAGCTATAACAGCCTTTGCGCGGGTCTGAGTCACGCCATTCTTGTCCGTAAATGTACGAATCCTAGTTTCAAGTTTAAGAACCCTATCATCTTCTACCGAAAATTCGCCAATTCGAGTTCTCCTAAGACTTACTAAATGTCCTCCTACACCAAGAACACGTCCTAAGTCGCGAGCAAGTGCGCGAATATACGTGCCGCTAGAACAAGAAACACTCGCACGCACATCAACAACTTTTGCACCGCTTACACCAACATTAAAGCGCGCATCCAGTAGCGAAAAGTCATGAATAACAACTTCTCTCGGCTCTAAATGAACATCTTTACCTTCACGCGCTAAGTCATAAGCACGCACACCGTTTATTTTAATAGCCGAAAAAGCGGTTGGAGTTTGCATAATGTGCCCAGTAAAATTCTTAGCGATTACGCAACGCAATTCTTTAAGAATCTCATCAGTATTTGCAGAGTTTAGAATGCTATTTTCATCATCAACACTTGAAACGACATCACCATCTGCATCATCCGTATTGGTTGATTCGCCAAGACGAATCACAGCCTCATAAGTCTTATCGTGACCAAGCAAATAGTTAAGCAAGCGAGTGGCGTTACCAAAACCAAGAATCAGCAATCCTGTAGCCATTGGGTCAAGCGTTCCCGCATGACCTACGCGTTTAGTGTGCAACAATCCTCTTGCACAAGACACAACGTCATGGCTGGTAACGCCTTTCGGCTTATCTACTAATAAAATGCCTGAAGATGATGTTTGAGAACTACTCATTACTAAATTTTATTTGATTAATTATTTGATTTAAAACTATAATTCCAAATGAGCAGAATCATCTAAATCGTCGGTTGCTGGCGACTTATCTTCTACAAAATCGTTTTCGCTGTTCTCATAATCCTCATACTCGTCGGAGTCATCAAAATCATCAGAATCATCGGAATCGTCAAAATCCTCATCTTCACGAGGCTTTTTATACGGATCCTCTTCACCAGCGTACCGAGCATTTTCTCGCGCTTTAGCTAGCTCCTCATCACGCTTACGCGCGGCGACCAAAATGTCTTCAATCTCATGAGCTTCACTAGGAACCTCATCGTAAACAAATTGGATTTGAGGAGTTAAACGCAATCCAGCCTTAGCTCCAACTAGAGTGCGCAAACGCCCCTTAGCCTGTTGCAAAGCTTGGGCTGCACGCTGACGCTCACCCTGCTCTTTACCAACAGTACCAAGCTGTGTCCAATACACTTTAGCGATCTGCAAGTCGTTAGTAACTCTCACTTCTGTAATAGTCACATTAGCAAGTCGCTTATCGTGTAAATGAGCCTCCATGTTGGACGCAATCACTCTGTGAATCAGAGCCGCAATTCGCGCGGCTCTAGGGTTTGTTCCTGCCATAATTACTTGCGCTCAATCTGCTTCATTTCAAAGGTTTCGATTATATCGCCAAGCTCAATGTCGTTAAAGCTGCCAAGGTTAATGCCTGCCTCGTAGCCTTCGCTAACGGATTGAACATCATCCTTGAATCTACGCAAGCTGGAGATTTCAAGATCGTTAACAGTAGCAACACCGTTACGCAAAATACGGCACTTTGTACCGCGCTTAACTTCGCCGTCTTGAACCATAACACCAGCAATATTGCCAAACTTGGAAGAACGGAAGATTTCACGAATCTCAGAGTGAGAAGTAACAACCTCTTCAAACTCTGGCTTAAGCATACCCTTCAAAGCAGCTTCAATATCTTCGATAGCCTTGTAAATAACCGAGTAGTACTTGACTTCCACGCCCTCGCGGTCTGCCAAATCGGCAACCTGACGGTTTGGACGCACGTTGAAGCCAATAATCACAGCCTTATCAACTGTTGCCAAGTTCACATCATTCTGAGTAATTGCACCAACACCGCGGTGAATAACCTGAATTCCAACTTCGTCGGAAACCTCAATCTTCATCAAGGAATCTTCCAAAGCCTCAACAGAACCAGAAGAATCGCCCTTAATAACAATGTTGAGCATATCAACTTCGGACTTAGCGAACTGTTCCTTAAGGCTTTCAAGAGACACAACCTTGCGACGCTTAGCAAGCTGAGCTGCACGCTCTGTAGCTTGGCGCTTTTCGGCAATCTGACGAGCGGAACGATCGTCGGAAGTAACCAAGAACAAGTCTCCTGCAGTTGGAACAGAAGTCAAACCAAGCACCTGAACTGGCGTAGAAGGACCTGCCTCTTGCAAGTGGTTGCCATTTTCGTCGAGCATTGCGCGAACACGACCATAAGACGTACCTGCAACAATAGAATCTCCGACTTTAAGAGTGCCTTGCTGAACAAGAACAGTAGCAACAGCGCCACGACCCTTATCAAGTCGAGCTTCAACGGTTGCACCACGAGCATCCATGTTCGGATTTGCCTTAGGATCAAGCTCAGCGTCAGTTGTCAAAAGAACAGCCTCAAGAAGCTTATCTACGTTAGTTCCCTGCTTTGCGGAAATATCCACAAACATGGTGTCGCCGCCGTATTCTTCTGGCACAAGACCGTACTCTGTAAGCTGACCGCGCACCTTATCTGGGTTTGCTCCAGCAACATCAATCTTGTTTACAGCCACAACAATAGGCACGTGAGCAGCCTGAGCGTGGTTGATTGCCTCAACAGTTTGAGGCATAACGCCGTCGTCTGCTGCAACAACAAGAATTGCAACGTCTGTAAGCTCTGCACCACGAGCACGCATAGCAGTAAATGCTTCGTGGCCTGGGGTATCCAAGAACGTAATCTTGCGCTTGTCTCCATCTAAAGTAACCGTAACCTGATAAGCGCCAATACGCTGCGTAATACCGCCAGCTTCTCGAGCTACAACATTCGACTTACGAATAGTATCAAGCAAACGAGTTTTACCATGGTCAACGTGACCCATAACAGTAACAACTGGAGGACGAGTTACAAGATTATCGTCTTCTTGAAGTTCCTCTTCATCCAAATCAATGTCGAACTGTTGAAGAAGCTCTTTATCTTCTTCTTCTGCAGAAACGAGATTAATATTCCAACCGATTTCTTCGCCAAGAATCTGGAATGTTGTTTCATCCAACGACTGAGTAGCTGTAGCCATTTCTCCAAGATGGAACAAAACAGTTACCAAAGCAGCTGGATTTACATCAATCTTTTCTGCCAAATCAGAAAGCGTTGCGCCCTGACGAAGTCGAATCGTAGCGCCATTTCCAGAAGGAATACGCACGCCGCCAATCACTGGTGCTTTAAGCTCTTCGTATTCTCTGCGCTTTGCAAGACGATTCTTGCGAGCCTTAGAGGACTTTCCACCCTGACGACCAAATGCGCCTGCAGCACCTGCGCGACCGCGACCACTACCACGAGATGGACCAGCATTTGGAGCGCCAGCAGCCGCAGCTTGGAAGCTTGCAGCCTGATTTGCATTAAAGCGCGATTCTGCAGACGGACGAGAGCTTGCGCCACTACCGCCACCCTGACGATGTGAACCAGACCACTGCGAAGAGCGGTTCGAACCATTACCGCCGCCCTGACGAGCGCCTCCGCGACCACCGCGACCGCGACCACCGCCGTTGCCATTACCGCCGTTGCCATTACCGCCGCCCTGACCAGGCTTTGCTCCACGAGAATTTTCTGCAGCAGCGCCTGGACGTGACATTGGGTGAGGACGAGGAATATCACCAGGTGTAGGAGCGCGCATACCTTGCTTTCGGCTGAACGGATTGTTACCTGGACGAGGAGCAGAACCAGAGCCAGCACCCTGATGCGGACGAGGGCGTGGAGGCATCTGAGAAGAACGATCTGACTTAGAAGAACGATTTTCCCCGCGCTTATCGCCTCGTGCATCGTTACGATTTTCGCCACGCTTATCGCCTCCACGCTTAGAATCAGCATTAGCGATAGCATGTGGTTTTACGTGACCAGCAGAAGGCTTAGGAATTACACCATTTGGAGTGGAAGATGAATGATTTTCTTTATTGTCACTATTATCATGATTATCATGTGACTTTTGCGAAGAATGCTGTTTTTCCGAAGCTTTTTCTGAAGACTTATCCAAATTTCGTTTTTCAGCATTATTCTGAGCCAACGACTCCGATTTATTAGAAGAATGATTAGTCTTATTCGAAGAATTATCAGCATTCTTATTTGCAGCAGGTTTCGCATCATTCTTTGCAGCAGACGATCCAGAAGATGATCCAGCGGACGCAAACTCTGTTTTTAATCTACGTGCAACAGGAGCCTCTACTGTTGAAGACGCGGACTTAACAAATTCGCCCATGCTCTTCAACCGCTCCAACACGGTTTTGCTGTCTACACCAAACTCTTTAGCTAGTTCGTATACGCGCTTTTTTACCACTCAGTGTTCTCCTCAGTCTGTGGCAGCGCAAAACGAACGCAGCCACTTTATATTTTTATAAGATTCTTATTCTTATGCTCTTTAGTGAGATACCTCATAACGCGATATCTCATCGTGCGACCATGATTTCAACCATGATTTTCCGTACCTCGTTCCCACTAGGCAGAAAGCTGCGCATAAGCCCAAATTGCAGCTTTCAGCATACTCGAAACGTTGGATTCTCGGGAGTGTCGCTAATGCTAATCCACGGTATGTTACTCTGCTGAAACCTTAGAATCAGCATTCATTTCTTCCTGCTTCTTAGCATGTTCTTCCGCAGACTCAATACCAATCTTCCAACCAGTAAGTTTTGCTGCAAGCCTTGCGTTTTGACCTTCCTTACCGATAGCAAGAGAAAGCTGAGAATCATGAATAAACGCTACAGCCGTCTGGCTCTTTTCACTAACAACATGAACCTGTGTTGCTGTTGCTGGAGAAAGAGCAGCGGCAACAAACTTCGCTGGATCTTCCGACCAATCAACAATATCTATTTTTTCTGGACCAAGATTCTCCATAACAGCACGAACACGAGAACCACCAGGACCAATCAAAGCACCCTTTGGATTAACACCTTCCGTGTTGGCACGAACAGCAATCTTAGTGCGAGCGCCAGCTTCGCGAGCAATAGCCATAATCGAAACTGCTCCAGAAACAAGTTCTGGAACTTCGCGCTCAAAAAGTCTACGAACAAGATCAGGATGAGACCTAGAAACAACGATTTCTGGACCACGCAAACCACGAGCAACGTTCACAACGTAAACACGAATACGCTCACCATGACGATATCTTTCGCCTGGAACCTGCTCACGACGCGGTAAAATCGCCTCAACATCTCCAACAGCAACATGAATATTAGAAGGATCTTTAGAATCCTGCTGCACAACGCCGTTAATCAACTTTCCTTTTTGTCCAGAAAAAGCACCAAATACACGGTCATCTTCTACTTTACGGAAAAGTTGAGTAATAACCTGACGTGCCGTAGCAGCAGCAAGACGTCCAAAATCACGAGGTGTATCATCGTATTCTTCGCCAAGAGTTGGTGCTGGATGAGGATTATCTTCCGTAGGAACTCCAGGAATCTCGTCTTTTGCCCACACTGTAAAGCTACCAGCACGCTCATCTAATTCAACGCGAGCATGCCTAGCTGGGTGAGAAGTCTTCATGTATGCAAGACGCAAGGCCTCGGCGAGCGCCTCGTCCAGCTCCTCGGCATTAATCCCCTGCTGCGCCGCAAGCTGATGCATTCCCGCCAAATCCAATTCCATCGTGCATGTCCTCCTGTTGAAAATTCATTTATAAATTCACTTATAAAATTAACTTATTTTTCTTTTATCGCGATTAGCACACAACAAACGCGTTAAAATCTAAATCTAACAACGGTTGTAAAGCACAAAATCTTATGACTGCAATTGAAAATGTTAAGCATACAATGCCAAACGCAAAACAAGCAAACATTGGTCACAGTCACGGACTATTTTAGTAGATTATGCAGACACAGTTTGTTTTGTTAAGAAGCCTATTAGAGCGCACAAAACACAATCAAAAGCGCAATCAAAAGCGCAATCAAAAGCATACGCAAAATCATCTTTTAATAGTTGCAGCATTAATGGCAATAACGATGCTTTTCAGTGCATGTTCTAGTACAAAAGAATTAAAAAACAACAATCTGCATTCTTTGCAAAACCACGAACCTTGCTACAAAATTATGCAAAAAGCAAAATCAATCCAAGAAAAAGTGGATAAAAAAATAAATAACTTAACATCTAAAGACTTAAAGAATGCTTCTGACACATGGAAAAAAGTCGCAGTTCAATGTAACAGTAGATTCGCTCAAGGCGTTGTGTTCAGTGCCCAAAACATTTGGAAATTAGCCAATTTAAATCAAACTGGAAATGCTGAAACAATTAAGCTAGCTGAGCAACTAGAATTAAACTCTTACAAAAAAATCCAAGACTTTGCAGACAATAACAAAAACCTATACTGGAATCATGATCCGCTAGCAAAAGCAGCTGTAGCACAAGACAAACTCGCATTTCTATTGCAAACACTAGCTGCTAGAGATGCAAAAAACGTTTCACTTCGACAAAGCGACATGACGGCTACAATTTCAAACACACTTATGCACTTTGCTTCAAACGGAAGTGACTTGCGTCAAAAAGTCTATGAGATACCTAAGCAAAACCTGGAATCAGGAATCGCTAAAGACAACGCCACAGGAAAAGAACTACCTATTGTTGCAATAGCCTATATGGATTGTGCAAGAGAAGAACTAGCCGCGTTAAATCAAACGATTTTCCCCATAAACAAAGACGGAAAAATAAATAATGATGCGATTGTAAGTATCGAAAATCAAGATTTTATAGGTGTACTTGCAGATATCGTAGTTTCACACATAATAAGCGCGTATTCAAATGGATATCCAACTGACGATTCTGCAATCTTTGAACAATAAACGCACTAACCTAGCAACTTCGAGCAAGCTAGGCGCACTCGAGTAGGCTAATTTCCTAGTGAAATTAACCTAAGCTACAACATTCGCGCGGTCTAAGCGCGCGAATGTCCTCGCTGCAGCAGAAGCAATGCTTCTGCCCTAAGCAGCTCGGGCGCTTTGGAGTAACGCGAAGCGCAAAAACCACATAAATACACAATGTGACACCTGCTGCGTCTCGATTGACGCAACAGGCCGCGTTCGCACAAAAAGCACACCGTGCTTTTTGCAAATAGCGAACGCGGCGCATTATGCAGCTTCGCGTTAAGCCAAAGCGCCCATTGGGTCCCACGCCGGTAAAACAATTGCTGGCTCTTCAAGCGCCTTACGATACTCCTCTGGCAAAAGCGCCTTAGGCACAGCAACCTCATACACGTACTCAGTAAACCAATCGTCACTCATAGTAAAGTAACCCTTGTCGGCAATATCCGCGCCCCAAGAGTTCTCAACGCGCCAGCGGCGAGTAGTCGTACCATCTTCCGCAACATCAACTCCAGCAAACGCCATCGCATGATTCATCGCCGAATCAGCAAAACGCACACGCTGCTCCTTGTTTAAATCAAAATCAACGCCATAAACGCGATCATACTCAAACAAATCCGTAGCCCAAGCACCGTTTACACGATCCATCATAGGATGGCAATCCGCACCAAACCAAACTGGAATGCCCTGCTCAACGAGGATCTTACGCACACAATCCTTCATAAACTGATTTGGTACGTTCAAATATTCCGTAGCGTCTCCACCAGCAACGTTACCCAAGTGCTCAATCGCAATCTTCTTGCCCTTTGGATGCTCCGCACGCGGGTCGTCTACTAGGCAAACGTAATCTTCCAGCCCAGCCGTAACATACTTCTTCCAAAACTCAACTGGCGTAATCTCGCCATCGCGATGGAACTTTCCGTCCTCGTCCGTCCATTCCCAGTCGAAGCTCTTTGGCGGCTCACCCAAGTGGATTGTAAGAATCCTATGACCTGCAGCAGTAGTTTCCGCAATTATGTCGTCAATATCTGCAGCATTAGCGTACATGTGTGCAACAGCCGTTCGCAACAAACGGCGAAGCTGAGTGTTCATAGCGTCCGTATCTTTAGACGACTCCGTTTCTGGATACAAGTCTTTAGGCACGGCACCATACTTCTTATAGACGTTCATAGCCATTGTCCACTGACCGCCGTCACCCATAACGTCGTGCAACAAATGCTGTACTAGTCTAGAATCAGCTGGTTCCCCAGAGCGAACAAGAGCAGCAACATCCTTTAAGAAATAGTTGATTCGCTCAAGTTTATCGAAATACATTGCGTAATTTTGCGAAAACTCAAAATCCTTAACTTTAAGCGTTTTTTTAGCCACAAATCGCGCAACGTTCAAAGAGCTAAATAGCCAGCAGCGACCAGAATGATCCTGATGCCTTGCGTCACCATTATCCACAACCGTTGAGAATCGGCGCTGCAATAAACGCGCGCGGTCATAGTTGCGCGCTACCTTGTCGATTCCAGCGGCAGTAACACCGTTCATTGCTAAACGATTCAATGGATTTGCGTCAAAATCGTCACGCAAACCTTGCAAAGCCTCGGCACTTAATTCAGAGATCTCAGTCACTGTCTAACCTTTCTTGTTTTTCCTTATTTTATCTTTATTTTTTATAGTTTATTTTAGCTTTTTACGCAAATCTTCGGATGCTTGTGACTTTTCCGTGGAATCTATTTACTACTTTTCTTTATGAGTTTTCTATAAATCCACCACACAGCACAATTCGCTACTAGCAACTCGCCACTCAGGATTCCTGAGCGATAGCTTCTTCAACTTGGGCTTGTGCGTCTTTCCTCGCCTGTTTTTGAGCATCAGCATCGCTATTATCCGAAGCATCCGCATCTGCAGAATCGCCAGAATGCCCCTGTCCAGAAACAGCATCACCAAAATCAAATCCAGAAAAAGCGTTTGCAAACAAAGACCTAAGCTCGGTAACACGTTGCGTAATTTGCGCTTCCCTATGCTGCAGCTGTGTTAGACGCGCCGTCATACCATCCAGCTCCTGCTGAGCTGCTGCCCTACGCTCTTCCACTTGAGCCGTAGCATCTTGCATAGCTTTACGAACGATTTGTGCAGCCTGAGCATCCGCATCCTTATGCGCCTGTGCAGCATAATTATCCGCATCCTGATGAATAGTTTTTGCCCTAGCAACAAGCGCATCAGCCTCTTCTTGAGCAGCGTGTTCTCGCTCTTTCAATCCAGATATAAGTTCGTTCACCTTTTTTGTTGCTTCTTCTTGCTGAGCTGCAATATCGTTTCTAATTTGCTCAACTTCTGCACTAACCTGGCTTAGCGTGCGCGTGCGCTCAACTTGCGCTTCGTCTGCAATCTCCTGGGCTTTTGCCGCAGCAGCATCTGTAATTTCTCCAGCCTTGCGCTGCGCATCCGCCATCATCTTTGTTGCTCGCTCCTGCATGTCTGCAAGTTTCTTGTTTGCTTCTGCCAAAGCCGACTCAATCTGATCATTTGTCTCTGCTTTAGCATGAGCAATTTCCGCGTTTGCCGCAGACCTCTGTTCCGCGATTTTCTGCGCTGCATCCGCTTTTAGCTGTGCAATTGCACGCTCCTGCTCGGATTTTTCGGATGCCATTCGCTTCGTGTGTTCTTCTCTAGCGTTGTTTATTTCCAGCGTTGCAGCATCTCTTTGTGCAGTAACATCTTTGTTTGTTGTTTCACGCAAACGCTGCGAGTCTTCTTTTGCCGCACTCGTCATCTGGCTTGCCTTGTTGCTTGCTGTAGAAAGCAGCGTATCCGCTTTTGTTTGAGCCTCTTGCAGCAAATGCTCTGCGTCTAATTTTGCATTGTTTAGCAAGGTTCCCGCCTGCGCTTGAGCAGTTTTTTTAATCGACGCAGCGTCTTGCTTTGCGCGTTCAATTAGCTGCGAACTCGTCTGTTCTGCCGACGCAAGTAATTGTTGCGCATTTGCGCCCAAAGATGCAAAAGTATTCCCGCTTTTTGCACGTTTAACATTATTTTTTTCTTCTTGCAATTGTGCTTGCAATTGAAGAATAGATTCGTCACTAGATCGCACTTGTTCACGCAGACGCGATATTGTGCGCTCGTAGTTAGAAAAGGCTTCGTTGACTTTATCTTTGTCGTATCCGCGCAAAGCAGTTGGGAAACGATCTGGCACCATAGTTTTTCCTTTCACAAACCCCCGCACGATTCACTAACTTATCGTGCACACTCCATCAGCAATAACGCTATCACTTTAGACGCAAAAACACTCGGGCGTGTCGAGCGAACTACTCGAGCAATATGCTTAAAGATGAAGGTTTCATATAGTATTTTACGGCTTCACGAATTATGTTTTGACCAGCTTTTATTTGCGAATCTAACGGCAGCCCATGCCTAGCGTCATGAGTTGCAACTACTGGAGGAAAACTTACAAATCCTGCGATTATCTGCTTTTTAGAATTATTGGACGCCCAATTTAATAGCCTATAAAACAGTGAGTTGCAAACGTATGTTCCTGCATCCGAGCTTAGTGTTGACGCTATTGCATCGTGAGCAAAATCGTTCAGAATCATTCGCAATGGCAACCTAGTCCAATATGCAGATGGTCCATTTTCAACAATTTGTACACTTTGTGGAGTGTGGTTATCTACGTCTGGTTTAGTTGCGTCCATAATATTTGTGGCGCACCGTTCTAATTGCACTCCGCGAGCAGTATGTTTTACCCCTGTTGCTATTACAATATCCGCATCTTGCGCATTAATCATTTCTAAAAGCTGAGGCCATGCGTTTGCAAAGCTAATCGGCAGCATTACAGACTTGATATTTACTCTAACATCTTCTGGAAGATCAAGCTCCTGACTTGAATATTGTTCTAAAGCCAATGGCACTTCGTAAGACGGGTTTACGCTAAGATCAACATATGGTCCAAATCCTGAAATAACTACGTTAATTTGCTTCATAACAATAGCTTTCTACGAATAGCTTTGCTTTTTACTTATCTTTGACTATAAGCGCAAGCAATCGTCCTTCATGTGATTTTCCAGCAAGACCTGCGCGTCTATGAGAATACCAGAGTGGATTTTCCAACGTGCACATTGGGTTTTGCAACGCCTGAAGGCGACTTTTCAGCGTTCCACCTTCGCAATCAACATCGCAAACTGTACTCAATTCTTCGTCTTCTGCCAAATATTGAGTTGCAGCTGTAACTCGCGGTAAAGCGTCAACAACGTTTGCAACTCCTGCCAGCGCTAAATCAATGCGGGCAGCTTCAGCAATATCAATTCCCACTCCACCAAAACGCGTTTGCGTTGCAGTCTGTGGATATCTGCGTTCAAAGTCGCTAGCTATTTCTTCGCCAACTTCGTAGCAATCGCCACAAATGCAGGGTCCAAGAACGGCTGTTATATTCGAGCGTTCGGCTCCTTTTTCACACATTGCTTCAATAGTAGAATCAAGTACTCCAGCCATTAAGCCTTTTCGTCCGCAATGCGCTGCAGCTATTACTCCAGATTCACTATCGGCAAGTAAAACTGGTAGGCAATCTGCAGCAAACATTCCTAAAGCGAGTGAGCATGCTGTTGAAACTTGCGCATCAGCCTCAATTCGCACTTTTGAATCTGCAAAACCTGTTGCATCGAAACCGTACTGAGTGTTCCACGAATCAACTATTGAATCTGCATCAAATACGCTATTTCCATGCACTTGGCTAACAAGACACAAGTCGGCTTTAAGAGTATTTTGCAAAGCACAACGGTTGCTAAACACAGCTTTAGCATCGTCGCCAGCTTTGCCACCTAGGTTAAGCGACGCAAAATCACCTTCGGAAATGCCACCTAATCGTGTTGTAAAAACGGCGTGAGCGCGCGATCCCAATGGCACTGGAATTGTCACTGGAATTGGCAACCCGTGCGCGTCTTCATGAGCAAGTGGCATTCCTGCTACGCTAGTTTCCTGCATATTATTCGCTTTCGTTTTGTTTTATTTGCTGTAACAAGTTATTTGCAGTAAAAGTTAGCCCAAATAAGCTAATTCTTCATCGCTTAACTGCAAATCCGCAGCTTTTAGACTATCCAATATTGTAGCTGGTCTATGAGCGCCTGGAATAACAAAAACGTTATTTCCCTTAGCAAGCTCCCAAGCCAAAACAACCTGCTGATAGCTAACTTTATGAGCATCTGCCACTTTGCGGAATGGGTCAAAAAGATGCTCGTCATATGGGTGACGGAACCCTCCAAGAGGACTCCAGCAAACAAACGCAATTCCAAGCTGCTTGCAATATTGCAACGTGTCTTCATTCTCTAAATGCACTGGAGAATACTGGTTTTGCACAGCCACAAGCTTTTCTCCAAGAATTCCGCGCGCAATGTCAATCTGCTCAACAGATGCGTTAGAAATGCCAATTTCGCGCGCAACTCCTTCATCGAGCAGCTGTTGCATTGCTTCAATCGACTCATTGTATGGAACCTCTGGATCTGGCCTGTGGAAGTAAAGCAAATCAATCGTATCTACGCCAAGAGCCATTGCTGACTCTTTAGCGTGCGCAATCAAATGCTCTGGCTTACCATCTTTACCCCATGTTGGTCGTCCGTCAGTAAAGTTGCGGAAGTGTCCGACTTTTGTTGCAACTAAAATAGAAGACTTGTCTCCATTCCAACTTTCTAAAGCCTCACGAACAAGCTTTTCTCCAGTTTGTTCCTCGCCGCCAGAACAATAGTATGCCCATGCTGTATCGATATGAGTGCAGCCTGCATCAAGAGCTGCATGAATAGTTTCGATACCCATATCGTGTCCAAGATTGTTTTCAATCGTCAATGGCATTTCACCAAAACCAATAGAAGTGGTTTTAAATGACCCTAAAGTGCGATCCATAATATTAATATTTCCCTTATTTTAAGCCGTTTTAAAATGCCCCCAAGTGCAAAAGCTACTTGAAGGCATTTAGAATTATTTTTATTTTATGCGACTACGCTTTTGTGCGTTCATCTATTTGACTTAAGATTAATCCTCGTCAAACGGGTCAAAATCGCGACGGATCCTACGACGAGGGCGCTCAGAACGCTCTTCGCGAGACGCGCGATACTCATCATAGTGATCGTCATCAGCTGCGTAACGTGGATTACGGTCGTTTCCACGACGATCGGCATTGCGATGAGCAGACCTATCTTCATGGCGATCATCGCGATTATCCCTATCATCATAACGATCTTCACGTGGAGCGCGTCGACGAGGACGATCTTCAAAATCGTTGTTATCGTAACGATTATCCCTGCGATCATCCCTTCTGGAAGAACGATCCTCATAACGGTCAGAACGATCGCTTCTATCGTTTCGATCATTCCTATCGTCATAACGCGAATCACGATCATCACGAACATTACGGCGGCGAGGGCGCTCATCCCTATCGCCCCTATCATCCCTATCGTCACGTGGAGCGCGTCGGCGATCGCTTCTGCGATCATCCCTATCATCACGATCTTCGCGAGGAGCGCGACCACGGTTTTCGCGAGGCGCTGGAGCAGAAGATTCCTGATTCTCAAAACCTGGAATGGCCAAAGAAATCTTACCGCGCTCATCCACGCTTTGTACGATTACTTCTACGTTATCGCCTTCCTTAAGCACATCTTCAACAGTATCAATGCGCTCGCCATTAGCAAGGTTACGAATCTGAGAAATATGCAGCAATCCGTCACTTCCAGGAGTCAAGTTTACGAAAGCACCAAAGCTCGTTGTCTTAACAACCTTGCCAGTAAAAGTTTCACCAGCTTTTGGAATACGAGGATTTGCAATAGAGTCGATGATTTCCTTCGCCTTCTGAGCAGCTTCGCCGCCTTCAGAAGAAATATAAACAGTACCATCATCTTCAATGGCAATCTCGGCACCAGTTTCTTCTTGAATCTGGTTAATCATCTTGCCCTTAGGTCCGATTACTTCACCAATCTTATCTACAGGAATCGTAGTTGTGATAATGCGTGGAGCAAATGGGCTCATCTCAGCTGGGCAATCAATGCACTCGTTGATAACTTCAAGAATCGTTGCACGAGCTTCGTGAGCCTGCTGCAAAGCGGCAGCCAAAATATCAGCTGGAATGCCATCAAGCTTAGTGTCAAGCTGCAAAGCAGTGATGAACTCGGAAGTACCAGCAACCTTAAAGTCCATATCTCCGAAAGCATCTTCTGCACCGAGAATATCGGTCAAAGTCTTGAAGATATGCTTTCCATCAACATCTCCCGAAACCAAGCCCATAGCAATACCAGCAACTGGAGCCTTCAAAGGCACACCAGCGGCGAGCAAAGAAAGCGTAGACGCGCAAACAGATCCCATAGAAGTGGAACCGTTAGAACCAATAGCTTCAGACACCTGACGAATAGCGTATGGGAACTCTTCACGACTTGGCAAAACTGGCACCAAAGCCTTCTCAGCCAAAGCACCATGACCAATCTCGCGACGCTTTGGAGATCCAACGCGACCAGTTTCACCAGTGGAATATGGAGGCATTTCGTAATTGTGCATATAGCGCTTAGTCTGCGGACCAGAAAGCGCATCCACTTGCTGCTCCATCTTAAGCATATTCAAAGTAGTTACGCCCAAAATCTGGGTTTCACCACGCTGGAATAGCGCAGAACCGTGAACGCGAGGAACAATATCAACTTCTGCACTAAGCGTACGAATATCGCGCAAACCGCGACCATCAATTCTGTAATCTTCCGTCAAAATACGACGACGAACAATCTGGCGCTGCAACTCCTTGAAGGCGTTACCAAGTTCCTTTTCCTTCTCCTCATCGTCCATATCAGTAAACTCTTCTGCGATTGCAGCACGCACGCCTTCCTTAATTTCAGCAATGCGATCTTGGCGTGGGAGCTTTTCAGCAATAGAAAGAGCCTCGTTCAAATCAGCATGAGCAATCTCATCGATTCTTGCATAAAGTTCGTCAGTGTATTCTGGGAACAGCTGGAATTCCTTGGTTTCTTTAGCTGCAATACGCTTCAACTCATTCTGAGCGTCGCAAATAACCTTAATAAAAGGCTTTGCAGCTTCCAAACCACCAGCTACAACTTCTTCATCTGGCTTGATTTGACCCTCATTGTAAATCAAATTCCAAGCATTCTTGCCAGCGCCAGCTTCAATCATTGCAATAGCAACATCGCCATTTTCAATAACACGACCAGCCACAACAATCTCAAATACTGCACGCTCGCGCTCACTCCAGCGTGGGAAAGCAACCCACTGACCATCAATCAAAGCCAAACGAACGCCAGAAACTGGGCCTTCAAACGGCAATCCAGAAATCATAGTAGATGCAGATGCAGCATTCAAAGCAATAACATCGTATGCATCATCTGGATTAATTGCCAAAATCGTTTCCACAACTTGCACTTCGTTACGCAAAGTGTGTGGGAACAATGGGCGCAATGGGCGGTCAATAATACGGCACGCAAGTGTTGCCTCATTTGACGGGCGTCCTTCTCTGCGGAAGAAAGATCCTGGAATCTTTCCAGCAGCATACATTTTTTCTTCCACATCAACAGTTAATGGGAAGAAATCGTAATTTTCCTTTGGGCTAGATCCTGCAGTCGTCGTCGACAAAATCATGGAATCATCATCCAAATATGCGGCAACAGCACCGTCTGCTTGCTGAGCAAGGCGACCAGTTTCAAAGCGTAGCGTACGCTTTCCAAATGAACCATTATCAATAACGGCTTCTACAGCCTTAATTTCGGGACCCTCCACGGGTTCCTCCTTTTCTTAACTTACCTAATCAACCAACATGCGTAATAACATTGACAACTTCGCTTTTGTTATTTGTTTACCTCTAACATCCACGCGAATTTGCAAATTTGCATATGCCAATGTTTCTTTTCGTAGTGTTTTTTGTTTCGGCTACTTCAATCATCCATATTCAATTATGCTTCTAAATCTTCAGTTATAAATCTTATGAATCCTAAATTCTAAAATCCAAAAATATAAGTCTCTACAATATTTTCTATAGTTTTTCCATAACTCTACAAATTAGACACTATAAGTCTGTTTAAAACTAATAGATTTAATTCAAGCTTTTCTATTCTACTTCAAACCCACTAAAACCGATAAACCCGATAAATACATAATGAAAATATTCATCATGAAAATATAAAAGCCCGAGCTTATGCCCGGGCAAAAAAGACTTATCGACGCAATCCGAGTCGATCGATCAAAGAACGATAACGGTTGATGTCTACACGCTTCAAATAATCAAGAAGACGACGACGATCACCAATCATGAGCATCATACCACGACGAGAGTGGTGATCATGCTTATGCTCCTTCAAGTGATCAGTAAGGTCAGCAATACGCTTGCTCAACAAAGCAACCTGGACCTCTGGGGAACCCGTGTCACCCTCATGTGTCGCGTATTCGTTGATGATGCTCTTCTTATCTTCAGCCGTCAATGCCACGGCGTCCTCCTTAATATCACTGCGCGGTGCTGCAACCTTATGATGCAGCGCTCTCAATCCGCGGGCGTTACACGCCAAGTGTTAATTCTACAACAACGTGTTAACAAGATTAATTCGATTGAATACTCGTAATTCTACTAATACCCTACTTCTCCAAACATTTCTTAGCTTTGTTAGCATCATGAGCTTTATAAAGTCCAATAAACGTTGGTACAAGAGAAATCAGCAGAATCGCCACTATAACAAGCTCAAAATTCTTCTGAACAAAAGGAATATTGCCGAAGAAATATCCGAGCATTGTAAAAAGCGACGACCATACCACTCCACCAAGAATCGAGAAAGGAGTAAAACGAGTCCAACGCATTCCAGAAATACCCGAAATAAAAGGCATAAAAGTTCGTATAAACGGGAAAAACCTACCTAAAAACACAGCAAGAGGACCCCATTTATCAATCATCTTCTCTGTTTTAGCAACGCGTTCTGGAGTCAATGCCTTAACTTTACCAGATTCAACAATTCTTCTGCCGAAAAAGTGTCCGATGAAATAATTGCACTGGTCGCCAACAATAGGTGCTATCCACACAACCGCGAGCAAAAGCATAAGCGGAAGAGAACTTTTACCAGTTTGCGAATCTGGAGCAGCAAAGAATCCTGCTGCAAAAAGCAAAGAATCTCCAGGCAAAAATGGGAAAAACACAACGCCTGTTTCAATAAAAATGATTAAGAATATCAATCCCAAAGCAGGAGCTGTACCCATAGCAATCCAACCAGCTATAGCTGAACGCGGGTCTTTAAGAAGATTAAGAATAAAATGAATAAATCCCATAAGAATACCTAAAATCCTGTTTTGTAGTGCCGTGTTGCACTTTTTATGCACGCATTTTGCGCGGATTAACAATTATATTGCACGCTTTAGATTATGAGATTATGATTTGAATCCTGAATTTGTTTCCTTAAAACCGATATTTGACTACAAAACCAAGAACGTTAGCGCACTTACCGTGCACACGCAACACAGACTAACGATTAACGAGGCTGATTAACAGACTGATAACCAGCTAACGATTCGAGATTTTTTACAGACAATCAGGCGTTTTTCGCGTATATTTTATTTTGCTGGTAATGTAGTCATTGAGAATTTGATATTACAAATTTGATCTAGCTTTAAAGTGTTTAACGCGTTTAAAGGAGAGTGGCAAAAGATGGATCAGCGTAAAGCAAACACTGATGCTAACGCAGATAAAACACTTGGATCACCTAACGAATTGGAATCTGAGCTATCGATAGCAGATATTTCCAAACGTCACTCTAATCCTAAACGCTGGATACTCTACTTTGCAGTGCTTCTAGCAGCAATAGTCATTCCATATTGGATAGGTAGAACATTAGCAGTACAACACACTTCATGGGTTGTTCAACATTATTCTGGTTTAACACCACAAGGCGTTGTGTTTATAGCATGGGTTACAACCGTTGCAACAGCTACAACACTAGCAATGGCATTAATAGAGTCTAAAAAATGGCTGTGGAGATTCTTATTCGTTATTTTTCTAACGATTGAACAATTTATAAGCGGCTTATGCTTGCTAAGACTAAGCTTTTGGTACTCAACATACGTCGTTTATGGGTCTGCAGCTGGACTGGCTAATGCAGCAAACCTTGGAATAATATCTGCAGGATTTGGCGTTGCTGTATACGCTGTTTTATTCGTAGGACTACTTGTAATAGTGCCTAAAACATCACGCTTAAATGTGCTGACTCGCAGCTGGGCATCATTAATAATGTTCTATACTATTGAAGTCTTAGCGATTCTTGTGGTGATTTTTGGCGGATTTATGACAGCAATGTAGCTTCCACATATGCATACTAAATGTGTGCACTATATGAAAATACAAATAAGCATTAGGCACATTATTATTGACATTTAAACGTTTTTTGCAACACTCCATACTGGTTTAGCATTGTACTTTTACGCACCTTGTAGTACAGTGTGCAGAGTTGTTGTAGAACAATGGGGCTATAGCTCAGTTGGTAGAGCGCTTCGTTCGCATCGAAGAGGTCGTGGTTTCGATTACCATTAGCTCCACTAAGCCCACTGCATTCATTCCACCGCAGTGGGCTTTTTCTTTGCAAATCCTAAGCGCCGCCATTGTCAAATATATTTTCAATTGAATCAATTAACGGATCTGCTTGGCTCATTATCTGCTTAACTCTATTGTCAACGTTTTTATTTTGCGACTTTATAGATCGCGCTAAATCTAACGCGTCGTCAAAAATATTTTCAATACTATCTTGACTAACAGCATAAGACTTAAATAAACTAATCCACGATTTTAGCGAATTAAAAACAAGTTCACACGCATCTATTTTTACAATCTCGTTCTGATTTTTCTTAGCATTTTCAATAAAATTATGCAACTTCGTAATATAATCAACATTTTGCGGCTTGGATTTTCCTTCCGCATAAGATGCAAAGCTTAAATACTCACTTCCAATCGAATAATACATTGATGCCAACTCATAGTCTTTTGATTTAACACCTTTTAACGCTTCTTTAAACCATTCAGATGCTGCTGTTATGCGAGTTTTTCTATTTGAATCACTAACTTCTTCCCCATTTTCAACGCTATAATACCAATATGCTTTACCCACAGATAAGCACAGTTCATACCAATCTTCAGATTTTTTAAGCGTGTTTTTATACTCATTAATCAACGCTGTAAAATCTTCTCTTTCATCAAGAGTCCACCGAAAATCTTCAATTTGATGCACTAAAAGTCTGAGTATTGGTTGAATGGAAAGCGGCTGAATATTGGCATTAAAAAGTTTTATTTGCAATCGCATAGCTTGATTAACATTTTGAATCACCTGCTTAGAATCCACTGATTTTGCCGCTGTTCTCATGTAGTTTTTATATTTTTCAACATCACTTATTTTCTCTATAGCATTCTTGTTTCTTTTTTCATCATTGTTACGAGTCAGTCGCGCATAATCATTTTTTCGACTACTTATTTGACTATTTGATGTTAAAGAATGCAATGATGTTCCTATCAAAAAGCAGCCAACAACAACCATAAGTATGCAGCAAATAATTTTGATTACAATATTTCGATAACTATTCCTACCACTCTTTTTATGAGTATTTTTACGCATACTCCTACGACTACTCTTACGTTTATCACGACGATTATTCTTATAATGATTTACACGCGACCTGATATTTTCTATACCCTCTACGCCAGAATCTAAATTGTCTCCTAAATAATTTTCTAAGCAATCCTCCAACGACTGAGCAAATTCTTTACAATCCGCATAACGCTCCAAAGGATTTTCTAACATAGCACGCATTAAAACAGCTTGAAGATCGTTAGCAAAACCACCATCAGCTAAGTCGAAGTTAGTAAAGTGCTTTGTAGCATCATAATGTTCTGAGTTTATTGAGTTTCCTGAGTCTATAGTCTTATTATCAGAAAAACATTTACCCGTAAGAGCAAACCACAATGTAGCACCAAGAGAATAAACATCAGTAAAAACGCCTATTTTGGATTCAGGCTTAAAAAGTTCTGGAGCAGCAAATCCACGAGTAGCAAAACGCGCATCTTGTTTAAATCTGCTTGGTTGCACCAACACACCATCTTTATTTTTAATTTCTAACGCAGATCCAAAGTCAATTAAATAAACTTTTGAATCCGCACCAAGCATAATGTTAGATGGTTTTAAATCACAATAAACAATAGAAGGATTAAGTGAATGAAGATATTGCAATAAGCCACACAATCGTATACCTAAATTACACACTTCGGCAGGACTCATAACACCTTCTTGTAAAATCATTGATTTTAAAGAAAATCCATCAACATAGTCGCGAACAGCGTATGTTCTGCCATTCTCCTCAAAAAAATCAACAATTCTAGGTATAGAAGGATGATTGCAATGATTTAAAACCTCAACTTCTGCGCGCAAAGACTGTAAAATCAAGGCTTTTTTATCGTCATCAAAATCAGTAGCAGTTTCTTTTATAGCCCATTGCTTATGAAGAACATTATCTACCGCAAGATAAACAGTAGATGTTCCTCCAGCTCCCAGTTTTCCGAGAATCTGATATCTTCCGCCCACACAAACCATATTTGCCGCACTTTCATAAAATCAAAATGACAATAATCCTGTGCTGCAAACTTTATAGACTAATTTGCGTATTGAAAATACTTATAGAACAATGTGTACCAAAGCCATCAAAACCCTAGAAAAATAAGGGAAAATTTATCCACATTACTCACATTGCTCAAATCGCTCAATCAATATCCGCGCCAAGAGCAGTCAACTTACCGCGGAAATCTGCATAACCACGGTCAATAAGCGAAATACCCTTAACGTTAGATGGACCCTTAGCTGCAAGAGCAGCAATAAGATGACTAAAACCACCTCGCAAATCAGGAACATCAATATCTTGACCAGTAAGAGGCGTTGGACCAAAAATCACAGCAGAATGCTTGTAATTGCGCTGCTGGAATCGGCAAGGAAGAGAACCTAAGCACTCGCGATACAACTGAATCATAGCGCCCATTTGAACAAGTGGTTTTGTAAACCCAAAACGATTCTCATAAACAGTTTCGTGAACAATACTCAAACCTTTAGCTTGAGTTAAAGCAACAACAAGAGGCTGCTGCCAATCAGTCATAAAACCAGGATGAACATCGGTTTCAATAGCAACAGGATGCAAATCACCACCCGGATGCCAGAATCGAATACCGTTATCAGTAACGTCAAACTGACCACCAACTTTACGGAACACGTTTAAGAAGGTCATCATCTCTGGCTGAGTAGCACCTTTAATAAACACGTCACCATGAGTTGCGAGCGCCGCCGAAGCCCAAGATGCCGCCTCAATCCTATCTGTTAAAGCCGTATGATTGTAGCCTTGAAGCTTATCAACACCCTCAATCCTAAATGTTCGATCAACGTCAACAGAAATAATAGCGCCCATTTTCTGCAAAACAGCCACCAAATCCATAATTTCTGGCTCAATTGCAGCACCCGAAAGCTCTGTTTTACCTTCTGCAAGCACGGCTGCAAGAAGAGTTTGCTCAGTGGCACCAACCGATGGATAAGGTAGATGAATTTTAGTGCCATGCAAACCGTTAGGAGCAGTAATATGAATACCATCCTCATGATCTTTATCTACATTCGCACCAAGTTTACGCAAAGTTTCAAGATGGAAATCTATTGGACGCCCTCCAATATTGCACCCACCTAAAGCTGGGATAAAAGCCTCACCAAGTCTGTGAAGAAGCGGACCAGAGAAGAGAATAGGTATTCTCGAAGATCCTGATAATGTATCTACGTCTGCAACATCAGCAAGCTGAACCTTGCTTGCGTCAATGCTAACAACGCCTGCAGCACCATCGACATCTACGTTTACTCCATGCAAACGCAGCAAATCAGAAACAACGTGAACATCTCTGATTTCTGGAACATTCTTTAACACGGATTTCCCAGGAGCAAGCAAAGCTGCAACCATTGCTTTACTAACAAAGTTTTTTGCACCACGAACTTTAATAGCTCCGTTAAGCGGCTTGCCACCTTCTACATGCAAAACGTCTGCAGCGTCAATGCCACTTTCGTTCTGTTCAGCCGTATTATGCGCAGACACATTTACCTCTTTCGTTTGCAACTAAAACTAATCACTATAATACCGACATGCGTGCCAATAGCACATACCAATTCGAGCATTAACCAAGCTACTTTGCTGCGCGAGACCGCCATCTTCTCAATAGCCTTGCAAAAAGCGAAGGTTTTTGCAATAAATCTACTTCTGGCAAATCGTGATCGCAATCCGCGTTTAGACCATAAGTATACGCCTTTTTAGACGAAGGTTTTCCAACTAAATCACCAAATTCAAGCATTTGCGTTCTAGGCTCGTATGGGTGACGTATGTCAAATTCGATAAGTCTTGCACCACATTTAGATGCAGCTGGCCCATAAGATCCAAAACCACACGTTGCAGTAGACATAAGTAGCATATCCGAATCTTTACAACGTCCAGCAAACGCGTTTCTGTGATCATGCCCTGCGCAGAAAGCGAAAGTGCCAATCTTTTGCAAAATATCATATTCCCCACTGTCTTTATCTGGGCAACTCACACCTTCTCCAAGATAACCATCTGGCAAAACGCGATTATCGTCTAAAGCATAATATCTCCCAGCAAAACGCCTGTACCCCTCGATCGCATGTTCCTGAGACGCATAATCTTTAGAAACTTCACGCATTAAACCATAGTATTGAGGAAGAGGAAAATGCTGGAAAACACAGAATTTTGGAGGCGATAACTTTGGCAAATTTCTCAAAAAATCAAGTGCCTTATCCGAAGGTTTCCCATAACCTCCACTCTTCTCATAGTCTCCAGAATTAACCAAAACTAATGAAAATACAACATTTTCCTGATTCACATCCATAACTGGAAGCGCAAACGTACCAGCTTCACAAGGAAAAATGATTTGATTTGGCAATATGCATTTAGTGGATTGCAAAGCTGCAACATTGCAACTAGAAGAATCATAATTATTCGACTTGTTTTGCGAAGAACGGTTCATGCAACCCTTAAACTCTTGATACAAAGAATCCAATTCTTCATTGCTTAACCCACATTGAAAATCATGGTTTCCGTAAGTCAGCGCCCATGGAATTGAACGATCTTCCAAAGGCTGCACCATACGCTTAATGTGCTCAATAACTTTTTTTCGCGTTGCATCTAGTTTTTCTGCATACGACTCATCCTTAGGCGAGTAATTATCAGAAAATCGTCCTGAGGAAGAGTCGAAAGCCTCCGAAGACCAGCGTCTGCGTACAAATGTATCCGCAAAATCTTTAACATATCCAGCAATTTGATTACCCGTAAAAATCACAATATCTGGCTTAACAGCATCACAAGCGGACTCTATAAGCCTAATTGTATCTTTGCTAATTTTTGGAGCATCCTGAACATCTGCAAACTGCAAAACACGAAATTTGCCAGAAAGATGGAATTGCAATTTACCTAATCGTGCAGAAATAGACATCGGCAAATTAGCCGATTCAGAAGAATTAGCCGATTCAGAAGTGGGTAAAACTTTAGACTCATCGCTATTCGTAGATTCTGCAATTTCTGACATGATTCAAGCATACGGCACATCAGAGAACAGTATCAACAAAAGATTTAACAAAATTCAAAGAATTTAACGCTAAATTATTAAGACTGCACTCGAACTACAGAAAAATAAAGAAATATACACAAAAATGGCGAAACGTAGGGATTTTTTACAAGATTTTCAGGTAATTCACAGGCAATAACATCTTTGTCTTAAGTAAAGGATGCCTATTATAGAGACATCAAGGAAAAAGCAAATCAACATAACGAATGATTTGCAAGAACTAATAACTGAACCTCTCTTCTTCTCTTCTCTTTCATAACCCCGGGTTAATAGCTCGGGGTTTTTGATTACATTATAAAAAATTACATTACAAAATTACGGATTATTCCCCCCCCCAAAAAAAAAACAAAACAAAAGTCGGGATGCAGCAAACACCACACCCCGACTTATGCACTGATAAAATCAGATACGCGCAACAATCACAAAACGCGCATTAAAAATCAAACAATAGGCTCTACCTGGTTAAATCCAAGCTCCACAGGAGTTTCGCGACCGAAGATAGAAACAAGAACCGTAAGCTTCTGCGTTGTAGGATCCACATCCGACACCACGGCAGCCATAGTCGCAAATGGACCATCGGTAACTGTAACCTGATCGCCAACCTTGTAAGCCACCTCAACGGTACGCTTACGAGCCGCAGCAGGCTTATCTCCAGCCTTCTTCAAAGCCTCAGACGCAATCATAGGAGCCATCATATCGATAACTTCCTTACGGCTAAGAGGAACAGGCTCCTTAGATGGGCCAACAAAACCAGTAACGCCTTCAGTTTCGCGCACAATACGACGAGCATTCTCATCTGGCCACATACGAATAAGCACATATCCCGGGACGCGAACGCGGGTAATAACCTTCTTACCCTTGTCGGTGTGCTTTTCAACCTCTTCCATTGGCACTTCAATCTGGAAAATCTTATCTTCCAAACCAAAGCTTTGTACACGAGATTCAACGTTAGTTTTAACGCGCTTCTCGTAGCCAGAATAGGTGTGGAGAACGTACCACTTGCCTTCAAGAGTGCGCAAAGTCTTAGAGAATTCCGCAACAGCGGCAGCACCAGCATCTGTAGGATCAACTTCTTGCGCAGCGGAAGAATCGCCAGCAACCGTTTCAGCAGGCTCAGCAGGAGACTCGGTCTCACCAGCTACGTTTTCACTATTTTCAGAAGCATCTTCTACGACAACAGTATCTGCAGCATCTGCGTTCTCAACATTTGCAGCATCAACCGAAATATCAGCTGCGTCAAAATCCGCAAAATCATTCACAGAATCAACATTTTCGAGATTCAACTCGTCAGTCATATTCGCACACCCTCAAAATTCGTTGAAATCAGCCAAACAGCCACATAACAGACTTACCCAAACCGAAGTCCATAACAGTGACGAAAACCATCAAGAAAATAACAAAAATAAACACGGAAGCTGACCAAGCAAACAATTCCTTGCCGTGAGGAGCAACGACTTTGCGAGTCTCATCAATAGTTTGCTTAATGAACATGCCAATACGCATGAACAAATTCGGCTTCTTCTCTTTTGCCTTGGCCATGCTTGAATCCTTCGTTTGAAAATTGTTAACAATAAAACTGGCAGGGACGGCGGGACTCGAACCCACAACCTACGGTTTTGGAGACCGTTGCGCTACCAATTGCGCCACATCCCTAGGTGAACTTGCTAATCATACCTTAAAAAGATTGACTTGGCAAAACCGCCAAATAGATATGTTAGCGGAAGGGCAAGATTTAAGGGTTTTATTATGATTAGCGAGTGTCGCTAAACGCGCGGTTGCTGGCGACTTTTGCGCGCGTAAACAACGCGCTGGCGCCTTTAAAACGCGCTGCCGCCTTCAATCCACTGCTTCATACGCCTCATGCCCTCGGCAAGCTGACTATCTGCTAAAGCACACGAGAATCGCAAGTAACCAGGCGCACCAAAAGCCTCTCCAGGAACAGCGGCAACATGCGCTTCATCAAGTAGCATTTGCGCAAGCACAGACGACGTGCCTGGAATCTTAGAATCCTTGCCCATCGGGCACTCAAGCAGTGCCTCAACGTTTGCAAACGCGTAGAAAGCGCCGTGCGAAAGAGGACAAGTCACGCCTTGCATGCTGTTTAACGCTTGCACAATCGCCTTGCGACGAGCATCGAAAGAATCACGCATTTTTGCAACTTCATCTAAGGTCCCACCAACCGCTGCAAGAGCTGCTCGCTGTGAAATATTGGAAACGTTAGACGTCATGTGGCTTTGAAGCTTAATCGCAGCTTTTGCGACATCAAGCGGCGCAACCATCCAGCCAACACGCCAACCTGGCATTGCGTACGTTTTAGCAACACCGTTCAAAACAAGCAGCTGGTCGCGCACTTCTGGCACTTCTACGCCAATATACGACGTTTTTACGCCGTCGTAATGCAAGTGCTCGTAAATCTCGTCGGAAAGCACCCAAATATGGTGTTTTACAGCCCATTCGCCAATCGCGCGAATCGTTTGTGCGCTCCAAATAGCGCCTGTTGGATTAGAAGGCGAAGTTACAATAATCGCACGCGTGCGTGGGGTACGAGCCGCCTCAATCGCCTCAATATCTGGCTCAAAACCGCGATCCGCGCCAGACATAACAGGCACAGGCACGCCACCTGCAAGTTTTACTGCCTCTGGGTAGCTTGTCCAATATGGCGCTGGGATTATAACTTCATCGCCATCGTTTAACAAAATCTGGCATGCTTCGTAAACAGCTTGTTTGCCGCCATTCGTTACAACAACTTGATTTGGGGAAACATCGTAGCCAGAATCGCGCTTGACTTTGCGCGCAATCGCCTCGCGAAGCTCTGGAAGACCAGCTGTAGCCGTGTACTTATAGTTTTTTGGGTCTTTGCATGCGGCGGCTGCGGCTTCAACAATGTAGAGCGGCGTTGGAAAATCAGGTTCGCCTGCGCCGAAGCTAATAACGTCGATTCCTGCGGCTTTCATTGCTTTTGCTTTGCCATCTACAGCAAGCGTTGCACTCGGTGCCACTTTGTTAATGCGATTGCTCATAGAGCGCCATTGAGAGTTTGATGCGTTTGCTGCGATTTGCAACTCGTTTTCTGCCATATTTGCTGCGATATTTTCTGCCATACTTACAGTTTAACCATTACACGTTATTTCCCGAAAATGCACCAAGTGATGTAGAGATTCGAGATTTTTTGCCGCGAGCGAGGTGAGCCTCAGCGCCGAAAGGTGGTGACTCGCCGAGAGAGCAAGAAAAATCGAGAATCTCGGTGATTAAGCTATACACAATTGCTCAAGCATGTAAGAGGGCTGGGTGATTCTTGGTCGAACAGTATAAGAGCGGCAGCCGATACCAAATAATCCAATGATCAACCACTACAAATAAACTTCAACCAAAAAACAAAATCAAAGCCAAAACGGAACAACCGCAACTCTAGACTACACGTAATAGGCGGAGCGTTGTGAGACAAGAATTAGCCAGCCCTCTCGCAACAGTAGGTAAGAAAAACGCAAAAGCAAGCAAATGCTATAAAAGCACAAGATTGTCGCGATGCACCACAGGATGTGCGTATTGCCGCCCCAAAGTCGCCTCTAAATCGTCCGTAGTAAGCCCCATTACCTGCGGTATCTCATCTGAATCAAATGCAACTAGCCCTTTGGCTAAATGATTGCCATGCTCGTCATCAATCCACACTGGATCACTTGCAGAAAAGTCGCCAGCAACCCCTACGATTCCAGCAGCCAGCAGGCTTGCTTTCCCTCCTCGAACAGCTGCAGCTGCACCAGAATCTACAATAATCGAGCCATGCGGATTAGACGCAAAACCAATCCAAAGTCTTCTGGAAGACGCGCGCGAATTTAGTGGCGCGAACACGGTTCCAACTGCTTTCCCCAATAGTGCGTCCTCCGCGTTACTAGCACATGTCAAAAGCGTTGGGATTCCAGAAACAGCAGCAACGTGCGCCGCATCCATTTTGGTTATCATTCCGCCTGTGCCTACACCCGAAATGCTGGAGCCAACTTTAACATCGTCTAGCGCGCGCGTAACATCTGGAACAAAACTAATCCGCTTAGCATCTGGTTCGCTAGGCGGAGCCGTGTAAAGCGCGTCAACATCTGTTAAAAGAACCAGCGCATCTGCTCGCACAATGTTCGCCACAAGCGCCGCAAGCCTATCGTTATCACCAAAACGTATTTCGTTGCTAGACAGAGCGTCGTTTTCGTTTACGATTGGCACAACGCCTAATTCCAGCAGCCTAAGCATTGTGCGTTGGGCATTACGGTAACGCGAAGGACTTATAGTAACGTCTGCCGTTAGTAGCATTTGCCCTACTCTTATGCCGAATTCCGCAAATGCTGACTCATATTGGTACATGAGCAAGCCTTGTCCAACTGATGCTGTTGCTTGCTGAGTAGGCACATCTTTAGGACGTTCATTAAAACCAAGTAGTCCAAATCCCGCTGCGATAGCACCAGAAGATACTAAAACTACATTAGCTCCAGACATTTGAGCACGGCTAATAGCCGTAACAAGAGCACGTAATTTTTGCACGTCTAAATGACCAGATAAGTCTGTAAGCGAGCTAGAGCCAACTTTTACGACTATTGTGTTCGCATTGCTAATTGAACGCCGAATCTCATCTTCGGTAGGCTCAACTGCCTTATTAATCATTTACTCACCACGTCCAAATAAACTCTGCTCATCGTGTTTGTCGTCATCTACCGATGGATCTGCCCAATGACCTTGCTTTCTCTCCGCCATCATCGCATCTCTCACAGCGCTCTTTGCATCCATCATCATGTGATAATCGCGTCTGCGCTCCGCATTCGTGCGTCTTGCACCTCTAGGGTCATTTGCTTCAAGTCGCAAGTCTTTTCCACGCGCGCCCAAGCTAGCGCCGTCCAAACCTTCCGCACCTGCTGCAATGCTTGGATCCCAGTCGAAGCAAACCATGCGGTTTCCGCGACCAATCCTAATCTCGTCTCCTGGACGTGCACCCTTCTTGCGCAACTCGTCTTCTACACCAAGTTTTGCTAAGCGATCCGCCAAATAGCCAACTGCCTCGTCGTTGTCGAAGTTTGTTTGCACAACCCAACGCTCTGGCTTAGCGCCCGTAACAGTAAACCAGAAGTCGCCATTTTTGTCTTCTTCGCGCTCGATTGTAAAGTCGCTAGCACTTCCGCGGCCATCATCTCTGCGTCGTCTCAATGCTGGCTGTTCAAGCGGCTGAATAACAACTCGCTCTTCTTCTCGCGCTGCCTCTTGCTCAGCAAGCTTTTCGCGCATACTAGCCACCATCTTTCCAAGCGCAAAACCAAGCTCTTTCAAGCCTTCGTGAGACGCAGTAGAAATCTCAAAAACTGGAAAGCCCATTTTTTCAAAGTCGCTTCGCACAAATTCTGCCAACTCTTTTGCCTCTGGCACATCAATCTTGTTTAGCACGATAATTCGCGGACGCTCTGGAATCGGAATTGCTCCAAGCGGCAAATCCAACTTGTTTGCGTATTGCGAAAGCTCGTGTTCCAAAGCCTTATAATCGCTGATTGGATCGCGATTGGGTTCAAGCGTTGCGCAGTCGATTACGTGGGCGATTATTTCCGTGCGCTCAATGTGGCGCAAAAATTCTAGACCAAGCCCTTTTCCTTCGGAAGCTCCTGGAATCAATCCTGGCACGTCTGCGATTGTGTAGCGGTATTCACCAAAGCTGACTACACCAAGGTTTGGAACAAGCGTTGTAAACGGATAATCTGCGATTTTTGGTTTTGCAGCGCTGATTGAAGCTACAAGACTTGACTTTCCTGCAGACGGGAAGCCCACTAGCGCGACGTCTGCTATCGACTTTAGTTCTAGGATTACGTCTCGTTCTTCGCCAGGTTCGCCTAGTAGTGCAAAACCTGGAGCGCGGCGAGTTTTATTGGCAAGAGCGGCGTTTCCAAGGCCTCCAGCACCTCCTGCTGCGACTACGAATGTGTCGCCTACATGTTGCAAATCCGCCAAAACATTGCCTGGCTTTTTTTGCGCGCCCGATGCACCCTTCGCCTCAAAAATTACGGTTCCGACTGGCACTGGCAACATAAGGTCTTCTCCTTTGGAGCCGTCCTTTGTATCACCTAAACCCATTGTGCCACTCTGCGCTACGCGATGTGGAATGAATCGGTAGTCGAGTAGGCTGTTAGCGTTGCGATCGGCTACGAATATAACGCTTCCGCCATTTCCGCCATTTCCGCCGTTTGGACCTGCAAGTGGCTTGTATTTTTCTCTGCGCACGCCTGCGGATCCGTTGCCGCCGTCGCCGCCTTTAACGTGTACCGTTACTCGATCTACAAAATCGCTCATAACTTTTACCTTACTTGATGCTCAATACTCGCCAGATTTGCAAAAACAAAAAAGCCGCACCGAACGGGGTGCGGCTAGAAGATTAATGAGTTACTCAGGCGGTAACTACGTCTACAACCTTGCGATCGCGACGAATGCCGAACTTCACATTGCCGTCCACCAAAGCGTACAGCGTGTGATCCTTACCCAAAGCAACGTTCTGTCCTGCATGGAACTTGGTGCCGCGCTGGCGAACAATAATGTTTCCAGCCACAACAGCTTCTCCACCGAACTTCTTAACGCCAAGATATTGCGCCTGTGAGTCGCGACCGTTGCGCGAGCTAGACGCACCCTTCTTATGTGCCATCTTGCTGTCCTTTCAGGTTTATAACACCGTCAATCAGGCGATGGCCGTGATCTTGACGAGAGTCAACTTCTGACGATGACCCTTGCGGCGAGCCACGCCAGTCTTGTTCTTATACTTCATAATGCTAATCTTTGGACCCTTAGCTTCGTCGTTAAGAACTTCTGCCTTAACTGTGATCTTTGCAAGATCCTTAGCGCTTAAGGTCACCTTAGCACCGTCAACAACGAGCGCGACCGGGAATTCCACGGTATCGCCCTTCTTTGCATCGAGACGGTTTACGAGGATGGCGTCTCCAACCTCAACCTTCTCTTGATGGCCACCGGCCTTCACAATCGCGTACATAATTCGTTCCTTAGCTAAATTGAAAGCTTTACTATTGCCTCACGCGCAGCGTTGAACCTGCGGCAAGACACCGACTATCAAAATTACACCGACCCCTGTACTAACGTCAAGTCTTAATTCATAAAGTCGAAATAAGCAATAGACATTATTGTACTCGAGCCGTATACTTTGCGTCTATTTTTTAGTTTTCACTAGATTCTTGAGAGCTTTCTGTGGATTCTTGAGATTCTTGCGAATCCTCAGATTCCTCAATTTTCCCGACTACTTGCGATTCTTCACTGCTTTCTGCAGATTCATTACTCGCATCTACTGCAGAAAAGTCGCCAGCAACCGAAGATTCATCAACACTGTCAACACTGTCAACACTGTCAACACCATCAACACCATCAACGACACTATCACCTGCATCGCCATTATTAGCAACGTAATCTGCAGCTACAGCATTCACATCATTATTGTTATCGTCTTTATTATCGTTACCGTCTTTTTCGTCACTTTTACGCAAAGACTCCTCCAAGAAAGCCGACGACGCTGCAGCGGCAGCAATACGCGCTAATTTGGCGCGAACATCCGCACTGGACTCCTGCTTAACCACAGGCATAGGGTCCGCAATACTTCCATGACCATGCTTATTGGTTTTAATAAACGGATCACCGCCCTTAAGCGCGTAAGGATCCGCATACTCCGAAGACACAGTCGGCTCATCGTGAAGAATAAACCCACGACCCTTGCAAGTCGGGCACTCCTCCGAAAACGCCTCGACCAAACCCTGCCCAACGCGCTTACGAGTCATTTGGACAAGGCCAAGAGATGTAACCTCTGCAACCTGATGCTTTGTGCGGTCGCGCGCAAGACACTCAACAAGACGGCGCAAAACAAGATCGCGGTTCGCTGGCATAACCATGTCAACGTAATCAATCATAACCATGCCGCCAATATCGCGAAGTCGCAGCTGACGCGCAATCTCCTCGGAAGCTTCCAAATTGCAGCGAGTCACAGTCTCTTCCAAAGACTTACCGCGACCAATAAAACGACCCGTATTTACGTCAATCGTTGTCATTGCCTCCGTTCGGTCAATAACAATCGAACCGCCTGCAGGAAGATAAACCTGGCGCTCCATGCCCTTTCTAAGCTGGCTGTCGATTTGCCACTTGTCGAACACGTCTTTGCCTTCATGCTCAGCAGGATCCCAATACTCAATCTTGCTGCGCAAATCAGGAGCCATCATCTCCAAGTATTCACAAATGCGGTCATACGCGCCCTTGCCTTCCACAATCATCTTTTGGAAGTCATCGTTAAATATGTCTCGAACAACACGAATAGCCACATCTGGCTCGCCTTGCAAAAGCTTTGGACGCTTGCCATGCAAGAACTCTTCTCGCTTCGTTTCGATTCGTTCCCACTGTTTTACAAGCGATTCAAGGTCTTTTTCAATCGCATCTTCACTAGCACCATCTGCGGCGGTTCTAATGATTATTCCCATGTCTTTAGGCGCGATTTTGCTTACGATTGCGCGAAGTCGGCTGCGTTCACGGTCGGATAACTTGCGACTTACGCCCGTCATAGCTCCAGACGGAACAAGCACAAGGAACCTACCAGCAAGCGTTACTTGAGATGTTAGTCGCGCACCCTTATGACCTATAGGGTCTTTAGTAACCTGCACTAAAACAGGGTCTCCTGCCTTAAACGCAAGCTCCATTCTTCGCGGCTGTCCTTCTAATCGGGTTGTATCCCAGTTGACTTCGCCAGCGTAAAGCACGCCGTTTCTAGCCTGACCAATGTCTACGAATGCAGCCTCCATGCTTGGCAGCACATTTTGTACACGACCAAGGTAAATATTTCCTACTGTTGCAACTTCTTGAATATCAGAAACATAGTGTTCTACAAGAATATTGTCTTCGATTACAGAAATTTGCGTGTGACGATCGCGTTCACGCACAACCATAAGTCGGTCAACGTTTTCACGCCTTGCCAAAAAGTCTTGCTCCATAAGCAAGTTTTGGCGATTACGCTCCCTGCGATTGTCACGACGACGCTGCTTTTTGGCTTCAAGTCGCGTAGAACCTTCAATATCCGTAATCTCATCAATATACTGCTGTTTTCTAGATCTTCGACTAGACGAATCGGAGTCTATTGACACAAAACGCGATTGTGTGCTTTGTGAATTTTGCGAGCTTTGCGAACTTGAGGAACTTTGAGACGAATCGTCAGAAGATTTCGACCTGCGACGACGGCGACGACGAGTGTACACTTCCTCGTCATCTTGAGATCGCAACTCGTCTGGATCTGGAATTAAATCGCGGTCTTCTCGAGAAACTTCTATTTCGTTTATGTCATAATCGTCAGCGTATGAAGAATCATCCGAAGATAGGTCGGATGTTGTTCTACGGCTTGATCTATCAGACTTATCTGCCCTATCTGTCCTATCTTCCTTATCTGCGCGAGACGGTCTGCGACGACGGCGACGACGGGTTATCATTTCTCCGTCTTCATCATCATTATTTTCTAAATCAGAAGTTTTTGCATACTTGCGGGTTGATTCAGAATCTACATCATTATCTGACTCAACACTATTTTCAATTCTTTCGTCAATTACATCATCGATTGGAGAATAAACTATGTCGTCGTATTCAAGGTCTTCTTCTATTTGCTCGACTTCTGCGGCGGCGCGTCTTTCGGCAGCGTTTAGTCTGCGATTCTTGCGTGACTTTCTATGATTTTGATCATCGTAATTATCCTGATTATCACGATTCTTACGACCATTATTGTTATTATCGCTATATTTGTCACCATTATCTTTGTCAAGGTTAGCTTTATCAAAATTAGACTTATCCAAGCTATCCTTATCCAGATAATCTCTACTATTTCTACTTATTCTGCTATCGCTTCTATTATCAATTTCGTTTAAATCTTCAGAATTTGCACGATTAGATCGATCTGTACGATCTGCACGATTTACTCTGGAACGCACACGAATAACACGTGTATCATCGTCAGATTCAGAATCATAGTTATCGTCAAAATTGTTACGATTATTGCGATTTTTGCGACTACGTACTCTACTTAAATCCTCGTCTTCATTGCGATTCTTCCTGTCATTCCTGCCAGAACGCGTTTTACGCAACTTTCGTGAACTGCGACTATTGTCTTTGTCTAAATCATCTCGACTGTTTTCTCTATCGCTTTCATTTGCATCATCGTCGTAATCTAAATCGCGCATACGACTATTGTTTTCAGGCAAACGATGAGGTAAAACAGGCTCCTGAAAAAGTAGCGATGTTATCGGCCTTACAGGAGTTTGGTGCTCAACAACACTTTCAGATTCAGTTTCCTCAGAGCGTGTATCGTAATCGTTTCCGCCTTGTACGTGTAGTTTCATCGATTCGCCAGCTGCTCCTGCAACTCTTACAACGCGTCTTCCAGCACGCCTGCGTCTTGTGCTTGACGCTGCGTCTTGCGAACCTGAAACCACATTGACAACACCTGCTGTAACGGGTGATGTAACAGTTGAAGCAGCTGCTGATCTTTGATCGTCAGCTGCGTTAGTAGATTCGTTCGCGCTTGAATTTGCTGCTACGAATGAAAGATTTTTATCTTCATTTTTATCATTATTGGCTTCGGGCACGGTGAAGCCTTCTCGTGTTACTCTGGGCACTATGCTCCTAGCGAAACTCTGCAATAGTTTCGCGCTCTTAGCCTGAAGAATGCACACGCTTATGCGAGCCACCCCTAAGGCTATCAATAAAGTCTAGCTGCACGACAGCGGACACCAGCCTCGCCCAAAATCATGCGTGAAAATCACGTGAGGGGATCGACGCCGTCGAATGCTCTGGCGGCTTGCAGCGCCACCGTTTTCTAGTATGCCATATTGCAACGTCAAATAACATGCGCCAATAAAAGTAACATACGCCAATAAAAGTCGATTGCGCATTACCCACAATCCAAAAATCAGCGCTAAAATCGTTTTCATGGGTTTAATCAGTGCTATGCAAGGCTTTTGCGTAATTGGCATCGTCATTGCCGCAGGGTACGTAACCGCGCGTCTTCGCATCGGCGGATCGCAAGCACAAATGGTGCTTAATCGCGTGAGTTTCTTCGTATCTAGTCCTTGTTTAATGTTTGCAATCCTTGCAAAAGAGCCAATTTTTGAGATTTTCCACTCGTCAATTTTTGTTGCGTTTTTCTCCGCAATGATTGTTGGCGTTGCATTTATTCTGCTTAATCGCCTGTTTTTCCACCTTCCTGCTGCGGATTGCACAATTGGCGCGCTTAACTCGCTTTACTTAAACTCAAACAACATTGGCTTGCCTGTTGCAACTTATATTCTTGGAAACCCTGCACTTGTTGCCCCAATTTTAGTTATGCAGCAAGCTGTTTTTACGCCTGTTGGACTAACGGTTTTAGATGTTACAACTACTGGAAAGTGCTCGCTTAAACGCATTGCTCAACAGCCGCTTAAACAACCACTTTTAATTGGTTCACTTGGAGGAATTATTATTTCGGCAATTTCCGCAAAAATTGGCTATTTTCCTGTTCCGAATTTTCTTTATGACCCGATTAAAATGATTGGCGATTCAGCGGTTCCTATGATTTTAATGGCTTTTGGAATGTCACTTTACGGCAGCAAGCCGTTACAAAAAGATTCTAATCGTGCTGCTATTGCGACTGTTGCTATTCTGAAAAACTTGATTATGCCAATTATTGCGTTTTTATTGGCTTATTTTGTTATGGGTTTCCGAGGTGCCACTCTTTACGCGTGTGTTGTGCTGGCGGCTCTTCCGACTGGCCAAAACGTGTACAATTACGCTGCAAGATACAATGTTGGCTTGAGTTTTGCGCGCGATGGAATCCTGTTTTCTACGGTTACGAGTCCGATTTGTATTGCGTTAATCGCAGCAGTTTTAGGGTGACTAATCCTCCCGCATTTGTTCCCTATTTAAGCAAATATAACTACAAACACTGGCAAAAATAAACAAACACAAAAAATGCTTCCGGTTTTGAAAGCCCCTAGTAGCAAACAAAACCGAAAGCAACAACACTCAACACCCAAAACCCAACAAGCTAAACGAATCAACACTGGGAAGAAAAGAAAAACAATAGCAAACCAATGTTAAAACAATAAAACCAAAGAGAATTGGGAATAAACCAGTGTGATGCTTCCCTACA
This sequence comes from Gardnerella sp. KA01002, assembly GCF_049244015.1. Classification (NCBI taxonomy): domain Bacteria; kingdom Bacillati; phylum Actinomycetota; class Actinomycetes; order Bifidobacteriales; family Bifidobacteriaceae; genus Gardnerella; species Gardnerella sp. KA01002. Next base: position 184,661 of record NZ_CP058365.1, on the reverse strand, counting down.
AAACACCACACCAGTCGTTGAGCGCAAACCTTAAATAAGGTGGTAAATAATGCTTAGTGACGCATCTTGCGAACAGCAGCACCCATACCAGCAAGCATAGAAGCAGTCAAAGCAACACCAACACCAGCATTACCAAGCTTCTCGCCAGCCTTACCATGACCCTTAGCACCCTTAGCAGCAAGCTCACCCTTAGCAGCAGCCTTACCAGCAGCAGCCTGAGCCTTAGCAACCTCAGTCTTCTTAGCAGAAGCCTGAGCAGCAGGACCAAACTTACCATTCAAAGCATCAGCATAAATCTGCTTCGTACCAGGAACAGCTGGGAAATCAGCAGCCAAAGGATCAGAAGTCACAACAGGAGGAAGAGCAGCAGGATTCACACCCAAACGAACCGCATCATTATAAGCATCCTTATACTCAGCCAAAGCCTTGTTATAAGCAGCAACAGCAGCGAAAGCAGCATCACGAGCAGCATTAAACTCAGCTTCAGCCTTCTGCTCAGCGTCAAAAGCACGCTGCTCATGAGCATGAGCACGGTTCAAAGCATCACGAAGAGCAGTTTCCTTAGCAGAATTATTCTCACCAGAAGCCAAGAAATCAGTCAAATCCTGGTTAGCCTTCTCAGCAGCGGCCTTACGAGCAGCAAGCTCAGTCATAGTCTCAACAAGAGTCTTCCTCTTAGCAGCATAATCAGCCTTCTTCTCAGCAAGATTATTATCAGCCTCATCCAAAGCAAGCTTAGCCTTATACACGTAATGAACAGCAAGCTTCTTCTTAGCAGCATCAGACAAGTTCAACTTACCAAGATCCTTGATCTTCTGATCAGGAGTGGTAGTATCGTCCTTCTTGTCATCCTTCTTAGGAGTTACTTTCTTGCTCTCAAGCTTAGCTAAAGCAGCTTCATCATCAGCAAGCTTCTTCTTAGCAGCATCAACAGCAGCCTCAGCCTTATTAGCAGCAGCCATAAGAGCATCAACTTGAGCCTGGGTAACTGCGTTTGCCTCAACTACTACGCTCAACTTACCATCATTGCCAAGAACAAGAACATGAGTTGCTTGGCTTGAATCTGCAGGAACAACACCATCAACAGTAACTGTTGCTGTATTAGTGTTAGCATTAGCGTAAGCAGAGCTCACCTTATCATTCCAGTCCTCAGCAGCTTTGATTTCCTGCTTATCCTGCTCGATAGTAGCCTTAAGAACAGAAGCATCAGTACCATCAGAAACCTCAGCAAAACCATTATTCTGGTTATACATTGGTATTAGAGACTCAGCCATTGCTGGGGTTGCCATTGCGAAGCCGGCAAGCAAAGTAGCGCCAGCAGCGAAAGCAGCGATAGCCTTCTTATTCATCATTTTAATTTCCTTTCTTCTTCTCCTCCGTGCAGGTACACGAAGAAAAATCTTAAACATCCAACAACATTCAAAACATTGTGGATAACCACCATCTAGAGCATCTAGCTAGCAGCTGTTATTAACATACCCCCCCCCCGTTTAAAAAAGTCAAGAGGCAACCACACAAAACAAACAGAAAAAAATAATGTTACACACAAACTAATCCACAATAAAAACTATTTTCACCATAATATTTGTGGATTAACACTAATAAAACCGTAAAAACACATTGTTTCAAGGTTTTTAAAGAATTTTCCCAGACTTTTCTCAGGAAACTACTCAAGCAAGAACACTAACACTATAAAACCATTGAAAAATCAACATTCCACACAACCCACACACGCAACACGCCGACACCCCACCAACACCACACCAGCGCCACACCAACACCACACGAAATGCAACACTACAATACAATCGCACACAACTAGATTCCCGCATTTGTTCCCTTTTAAGCAAATCTGACTACAAACACGGGCAAAAAGAAACGAAAGCAAGAACACTTTCCCGAGATTGTTTACGTATTTGGTGATTTTGGAAACAAACGCAAAATCATTTTCCCGAGAATGTTGCTTAAAACCACAAAATCAACAACAAAATGCGGAAAGTTTTCCCGAGTTTGTAGCTGATTCATGGCGTGTCAAACTACAAAAAGCGCAAATGTCGTTCGCGCAGTCCAAGCGCGCGAACGTCTTCGCTTGCGTTGAAAGCACACCGTGCTTTCAACTTTAAGCAAGCTCAGCGCTACGAATTGCCTTTTCGCGCTACGCTCTAAGCGAAAAGGCAGGTCGGAGCGCACGAAAACGAGGTAAATATCAGTATTAAGCGCAGAATTAAAAAGTGATTAAACTCAATTTTTTAGCACGGAATCCAAACTCTTTATTCCAGAATTATTCAAATTCTCAAGAGATAAAATCTGCGTTCGCGCCAAATTTCTAAGTTCCACCATTCGATCTGCCTGTGGCAAACCCTTAGAAATCAAAACAGCGTTATAGCTTTCCATATTCGCCAATACCAGAAGTTCATTAATACTCGCCTCGTCTCGAATGTTGCCTTTTGACTTAGGATTTGCATCTCTCCATTGTTTAGCAGTCTTATTAAACAGTGCAACATTTAACAAATCTGCTTCATTTGCATACTTATACATCAACTGCTCAGGAGTCAAATCCTTCAACAAATATTCTTTAATAGCATCCGTATGAATCTTGTAATTAATCTTCGAAATCTCACGGTTCAAATTCCAATTCAGTGAAAGCCTTGAGTTCTCATCAGATTTAAGTCTTTGATAATCTTTGATAATATATAGTTCAAATTCTGCTGAAATCCAAGCTGCAAACTTAAATGCTATATCTTTATGAGCGTAAGTTCCACCACCTCTACCGGATTTTACAAGTAAACCTATTGCATTCGTGATTTCTGACCATTTTTTAGGAGATAGTGTAAAAGCATTGCTACCAGCTTCTTTCAAAAACCCCTCGAATTCGACGGGTTTAAAATTCGGATTGTTTAGTCTCTCCCATATGCCTAAATACTCTATTGTACTGTAATTTCTCATCCAGTTTGCAACAACCACATTAGGCTCTTCTTTGTTTTTATATCTCGCAATATCGGTTAAACTAACGTAATCATTCCTAAAATCTTCCGTATAAACCTGTATTGTAAAGCCTTTTGCTTCAATAGTTTCTTTTTTAATTTTCGACATATTAGACATAATATTCCCCTAGTTTTTGCGCAAGTTTTTTACGTAATTATTTTATTTACTTGCTTAGTTTGCTTTATTTTTATGCGCTTAGCACAAACCCACAATGAATCACAAACAAAACTACAAAATCTCGCAAAGCCATAAACTTCTAACAACATCTAACAACTAGCAGAAAACTAGCAGAAAACTAGCAGAAAACTAGTATGCATCAGCGCATAAATATAATTCTACAAAGCAAGAGGATTTACCGAAAATGTTGCTCAAAACGGCGTGTTGAACAACAAAAAGCGGAAAACAAAATAAAGAGTTAATTCTAAAAACAAGATTCTAACTAAAAGTATGCAAGCTGGAAGTCTACTTCCAGCTTGCAGATCTCTTTGCACAGCTACCTTTGCGCTGCTAGCGAATCAAGGCGCGCGCGGAAAGACGGCCAATCCGTGCGCATTGCCGTAAGCAGCTTTAGCTTCGGCACATCGTCAATCGGTACCCACTTGATTTCCATACTCTCGTCGTCGTGCGCGCACGGATTCACACTATGCCCCGGCTTTTCAAACGCAAAAACCGTTGTATAACGCCAATTCCCGTGATTTTCGCAATACGCTCCAACAACATCAATGTCTTGAGACGTTATGTTCGCTTCTTCAAACGACTCGCGCAACGCGCCCTCAATCGCAGTTTCACCATCAGATATTGCGCCACCAGGAATCCCCCACGTGCCGCCTTCCGCGCTCCAAAGCGCGCGATGTTGCATAACAACGTGAGTCACGCGCCCAGTGGCATCGTCTCGCCTAGCGAGCAACACGCCAGCCGCGCCATTATGGCCCCAATGCTTGCGCCCACAATCGCACATAACCCATCCGTCTCCAGGCTGGTGCACGTTTTCTTTAGGCACTTGCGCGGAAGCAGGATCGTCCTTAATCGCCTCTCCCTCTAACTTGCGGCTATTCCACAAATCTTGCCAAGCGTACCCAAGATCGCAAACCATCTGCCTTAGCAGCGGCAAGCTAATCCCAAGAACTCCATGCGGATCGCCCTGAATTCCCTCAATAAATGCCCCACCAAAGCCTTCTAGCGTAAAGGATCCTGCCACTTCCAATGGCTCGCCAGTTTCTACGTATGCGCGGATCTCCTCATCGCTCATATGCGCAAAAGTCACGCTTGCGCGGCTCACTTTGCACACTGTTTTGCCACTTTTCGTGTCGATTAAGCAATGGCCAGTAAACAATTCTCCAGTTTTTCCGCTCATTCGCTTAATCCGCTCAAATGCCACTTCAGGAGTATGCGGCTTGCCGTAGCATTCGCCGTCTAGCAAAAACATGGAGTCGCAGCCAACAATAAGCACACTATTGGAATCAGCGGAAGACTTATTCACGTGCGCAAAATCGTGAATATCAAAAGTCTTGGTAGGTACTTTTACGCCAGAAAAATCGCGAGTCTGTGCAGTATCTACGTTATGCGTTATATGCGATTGCGAATCGTTTGCCAAAGCGCTACTAGCAGTTTCAAAAGACTCAGATTTAGAAGATTCAGCCTCAGCTGCATCCACCTCAGCCTCCAGAGGATACCCCACAACCAAATCGCCACTAGCTGAAGCAGCCGTATCTGCCACAAGTTTCCACGCATTGTACACAGCTTGAGCTTTTGCTTGCGCCAAAATCGAAACGCGCTCCTCGGCGCTCATCTGCTCCACGCTAACACCTTGCGCATTTGCAGCATTACGCAACTCCGCTGGCTCATCTACCTCGCTCACGTGAATCACAGGAATCACGCCTGCAGCAGCCAACACCGCTCTTCTTGCAGGAGACTGAGAAGCCAAAATCAATGAAACTGTCATACCTTACTCTTCCTTTTTACAACTTCGCACAGTTTATTCGCGAGTTATTGCAACACCAATAGAATCAACATGCACGTGCAAAACTTTCCAATCGCAGCCGCTTAAAAGCGGTTCTGCAATTTTTTCTATTTTTTCGCTTATATTAGTAGCGTTATTTTCATCTACGGTTGCTGGCGACTTTTCCTCATAGAACACCGCCGCGCAAGATCCAGCTCCCGAGATTGCAGCCGCAAACCCCTTGTCTCGCAAAGCTTTTACTAAATCCCAAGTTGGTTGCATAAGACTTGCTCGGTATGGCTGGTGAATAGCGTCTTGAGTAGCTGTAAAAAGCAAATCGTTTCTAGAAAGAGTGGATTTTACGCAAGAATCGCAAGAGTTGGCAGAATCGCGAGAATCACCAAAATCACCAAAATCACCAAACGCAATCGGCAATAAGCAAGCGCGCGAAACGTTAAATACGGCATCTACATATGGCACTTTTTCTGGAAGCGCTTGGCGAGCCATTTGAGTTGAAAGAGTAAAGTTTGGCACAAAAATCGTTGCACGAATTTGCTTAGAAACGCCGTATCGAACAGTGTGGAACTCATCGCCATTCTTCCAACTGGTTGTCAATCCGCCAAAAACCGCTGGAGCAACATTATCTGGGTGACCTTCAATCGAAGATGCAAGCTCAAAAATCGCCTGCTTATTAAGATTTCCATTATGCGCAAAAGCCCAAGCTGCAGCTACGCCCGAAACAATCGCACTGGCGGAAGACCCCATTCCGCGCGCTTGAGGAATGCGATTATGCGCTTCTAGAGTAAATCGCAAACGCGGCAAGCCAAACGCTTCGCACGCTTTGCGAAACGCGCGAACAACAAGATGCGTCTCGTCTTTTGGCAACGTATCTTCGCCTTCGCCATGAATAATCACGCGAACATCTTGTGAATCGTCAAGCGTATCATTAAGCGTAAAAACTAGCGAATCCGCATAATCAAGCGCAATTCCTGCAACGTCAAATCCCGACCCAAGATTTGCGCTGGTTGCTGGCACGCAAACTGACACACTGTCGCATACTGGTTTCATTTCGCACCTTTTCCGTTCGAGCAGCCTACTTAATTACTTAATTACTCAATAATTACTCAATTACGCGATTACTCAATTACTCAATAATTCGCAAAGCAAGAGGCTTTGCACACACAACATCCACTTTTTGCAAATCAGCAAGAATTGCGCGCAAATCCGCCTCTGTACAATCTTTTACAAGCACACGCAAAGCGTCAGGACCGCCGATTCCGCAAGCTGGGCAATCGCCCTCGCCCTCATATTGAGTTTGGCAAAGCATAGGCAATCGTTCCGCGTTAACTCCATGCGCATCAAACACATCCATCACTTCGCTGCAAAGAGCAAGTGAAGTATCCTCCATGCTGCATCGCACAACAAAATCCGCACGAATCGAGCGCGTGGAAGCCAAAGATTTTGCGTTATACATTGGCACGCTGGCATCGCTGCAACCGCGCGCTATGTTTCTAGCAGCTCCAACAATATCTCCAACAACCGCGCTTGCTGTTGGCGCACCACCAGCGCCGCGGCCGTAGAACATAAGATCATCCGCCGCTTGCGCTTTAACAAAAACGGCGTTAAAGCTGCCATGAACGGAGGCCAGCGGATGCTCTTTGCTAACCAACGCTGGGTAAACGCTTGCGCTCACCAATCCATTCGAATCGCAAGAAACCGCTGCAAGCAGCTTGATCACGCGATCTTCTGCACTTGCCGCAGCAATGTCTTCAGCCGTAATCGCGCTAATTCCTTCAACACTAACGTCATCAATGCTTATTGGCATTTGGAATGCAAGTGTTGCAAGAATAGCAGCCTTGTTTGCTGCATCAAATCCTTCAACGTCTCCTGTAGGATCCGCCTCCGCGTACCCCTTTTCTTGAGCCGCGCGTAAAGCCGAATCAAAATCAAGACCGCGAACCGTCATCTCGTCAAGAATATAGTTTGTAGTTCCGTTTACGATTCCGAAAATTTGCGTGATTTTGTCTCCTACAAGCGACTCTCTAAGCGGACGCAAAATTGGGATTGCGCCTGCAACAGACGCCTCGAAGCTTAAATCCACTCCGTTTTTTTGCGCGCAATCGTAGAGTTCTGGACCAAACTTTGCAAGTAATGCTTTGTTTGCTGTTACAACCGACTTTCCGCATTCTATAGCGGTTTTTACAAATGTGTGCGCTGGTTCCAAACCGCCAATTAGCTCAACGATTATGTCTATATCTTCGCGTTCACATAATGCTAGAGCGTCTGCGCTTAGAAGATTTTTGGCAATCCATGGAGCGTCCACATCTTCTGGATGCAAGCATGCTACTCCTGCAAGCTCTAGCGGGGCGCCGATTCTCGCCGATAGTTCAGAGTTTTCTTCGACTATTAGACGCGCTGTTTGCGATCCTACTGTTCCGGCTCCTAAAAGACCCACGCGGATTGGCTCAGCAGAAAAGTCGCCAGCAACCAATCCATCACTATTTTCTGCATTTTCTGCATTTACCGTAACCATAAAATCGCCTCCAATACACTAATCAATCCCAAATAATCCCGTAATCCGAAATCACACTAAACGCGTTCTCGCTCACACAAAAAGCATTATCATATTCATAAGCACTGAAACCACAAGGAAACCCATAATGCCGACTGTTCCGTAAAGCGCCTTTATTCCAGCACTTCCGCGAATTTCAAGCGGCGAATCGTAGAATTCGAGATATTTTTTACTCCTTGCCAACAGCACAATTCCGAACACAAACATAACAATCATGAACATCGCGTAAAGACCTATAAACATGAATCCAGGAGCCAAATCCGCGATTTCTTGCGTTGTAAGATTCTCAACTTTAATTAAGTTCCCGTTTGAATCCATCATATTGTCGGAAATCCACATCGCTATAACGCTTCCTTGGAAGTTCACAATCATGTGCAAAGCAACGCTGTATCTAAGCTGCGATGTGCGCGCATACATGTAGCCGAACACAAGTCCCAGCCCAAAAGCGTAGAAGAACTGGAACATGTTCATATGGAACAACGCAAACGCCAGAGCCGAGAACACAATCGCGCGCTTTTCGCCATACACTCGCAGCCTGTCTATAATCTGCTTTCTAAACAGCCATTCCTCCACAACTGGAGCAAGGAAAACAACGAAAATCATGGTTTCCCATACGTTTCCGCCTGCCACTATATCTACAATCCTGTTTTCAGCTTTTCCGCCAGATATAAGCGCAGAAATCGCCAAACCTAGGTAGTTTCCTGCATACATTATCGGTACGCTCACTGCGAAAAATCCAGCAAACTGTCTGAATGTCATTGTGAATTTGCGTGTTTCTACCGCTGGCACTCGTCTTAAAACAAGCATCGCTATCGGCAACGCGATTAAGTATTGCGCAATGTCTGACGAAACGAAGGAGCTTAATGAAGGACTTAGAACACCTTTTGGAATGAACAAGCCTATAAGTTCACCTATTAAAATAGTTGCAAGAATCCAAACAAATAGGAATAAGCACAGCGATACACCAACATCTCCTTGACGTTTTCGCGCTAAATGGTACATGTCGTTATGCTGAGTTTTTCGCATTTTTACCTCTTCGTTTGTGTTTTAAGTTTTCTCTTAAACCTGATTTTATACAGACTTTAAGATTTGATATTTGCGCAAATTTGCACAAATTCTTCGGTTGCTGGCGACTAATCCTCAAAAACCATGATTTTTTGAAGTTTGTCTCAGTCTAAAATCACGCCTTCAATAAGTTTTGTGATTAAATCACCGTAGCTTATTCCTGTTGCTTCCCAAGCTTTTGGATACATGGAAATTGGCGTAAATCCAGGCATTGTGTTGATCTCGTTAATCATTACATGTCCTTCTGGAGTAACGAAAGAATCCACGCGACTAAGTCCTCGACCGTCCGCTGCTTTGAACGCTGCGAGCGCAGTATTGCGAACGCGCTGCAAAGTTTCTTCTGGCAGATTTGCTGGCACTTCCACGTGTGAAGCTGCGGAATCCATGTATTTGCTGTCAAAATCGTAGAACTGGTCTTCTCCAGCCTCGCGCTTGTCAAGCACAACTTCTCCAGGCCAGCTCGCTTTAGGCTCTTCGCCGTCGCGAGCGGCAAGAACCGCGCACTCAATTTCTCGCGCGTCAATTCCTTGCTCTATCAATACTCGCCAATCGTGCTTTGAAGCCTCAAAAACAGCATCTGCTAAAGCTTTAGCATCGCGCGATTCAACTTTTGTAACTCCAAAACTAGATCCTGCTCGGCTTGGTTTTACAAAAAGTGGATACTCGAGTTTTGCTTCTTCAACTTGCTCAAGAATTTCGTTTGCGTACGCGTCAAAGTGATTTGCGCAATCATTAGCGAACTTTCGCACATCCAGCGCGATTCCTGGAGCAACATCAATTCCAGCCGCCTTAAAAAGTTGCTTAGCGTAATACTTATCCATGCACGCGGCGGATGCCAAAACTCCGCAACCAACGTATGGAACTTGCATCATTTCTAGCAAACCTTGCAAGGTTCCGTCTTCACCGTTTGGGCCGTGAAGAACCGGAAAAACAGCGTCAATATGACCCAAACTTGTAAGCGTGCCATCTGCCTCTCGCACCAAAAATCCGTCGGCACCTTTAGCTGGGTCTAGCACAACATCGCGCGTCTGCTCGGTTTTTGTGATTACTGGCAACTCGCCTTGCTCCATGCGAAAGTTTCGCGGATCTTCGCCGCCAACAATCCACTCGCCTTGCTTTGTGATTGCAATACGTACGATTTCAAATCGACTTTCGTCTACAGCACTGAGTACTCCAGCAGCCGATATGCAAGAAATCGAATGTTCGTCTGCTTTACCGCCATACAAGAACACTACACGCTTTTTAGTCATTTTTTTCCTTTGAAAATTATTTTAATTATCTTAATCATTTTAATTATTTTGAATTATCTACGCGCACGGCTTATAAGGAATTTCACTACTCTTCGCAAACATCGTTATCGAAAAGCATTGCAAGCATCTCTTGGCACGATATTCCTTCTTCTAGCACACGAGCCATCGCACTTGCAAGCGGAGTAGCAACTCCCAAACGCTTACCCATTGAAACAACCGCGCTAGTAGTTGGAACGCCTTCAGCCACACCATTGCTTACGGCAGTTGCTTCTTCAACGCTCATGCCTTTCCCAAGATTTGATCCAAAAGTGTAGTTGCGGCTTAGCGGAGACCCGCAAGTTGCAACTAAATCACCAAAGCCTGCAAGTCCTGCGAATGTGCGCGAATCTGCGCCTTCTGCAACGCCCAATGCCGTCAACTCTGCAAGTCCACGCGTTTCAATCATAGCTGCTGTATTTTCTCCATATCCTGCGCCTCGAGCCATGCCAACTGCGAGCGCAACCACGTTTTTAAGCGATCCGCACATTTCTACGCCGATTACGTCGGTTGATACAAACGCCTTAAAGTAGCTGTTTGAGCAAGCTTTTGCCACCACTTCGGCATTTGTACGATTCTCGCACGCCACAACCGCTGCCGCATGCTGCCTTAATGCCACTTCTTTGCTTAAGTTTGGCCCCGATAATGCTGCAAAACGGTTGCGCGGTAAGCTTAAAGCTTCGCACACAACTTCGTCCATACGCTTGCCTGTCGTGCGCTCAATGCCCTTCATAAGCGAAACAACAATCGCATGTTGCGGAATTTTGCCAGCAAATTCTTCAAGTGCAACGCGCGCAAATTGTGCTGCAATCGCAACTACTACAATGTCTGCGTTTGCTACAGCTTCTTCGCGATCCCCAGTAGCAGTCATGTTTTCTGGCAAACGCTCTACGCTTGGCAGCCTCACTTCGTTGCGGTGATTATCTCGAATGCCTTCCACAATTTGCGGCTCTATTGCCCACATTGTCACTTGATTTCCCGCGTCTGCAAGCACTTGCCCAAACGCCGTACCCCAAGCTCCAGCACCCAACACCGTAACGTTCATGTTTACGCCTAGCCTTTCGGTTTTAATCTATATACTTTTGTGATTTAAGTATTTACGATTTTATGTTTGCATACTTTTAATCAAACTATTGCATAATTCTACACAGCCCGCTTTACGGATGATTCACAAAAGTTTTACGGCTTAGTGAACCGCAAATTTACAGTCACTATTCTTTGACTCTCTTCATAAGTCTATAGTCAAAGTATCCTTCTGGTGCTTTTTCTCCGCGGATCTCTTCCATAATTTCCGTCATGCGTACGCGTACGCGACGAGCCAATTCGGCAGCAGACTCCATAGGCGGCAAATCACCCCAATTTTCCATATCTTTTAGAAGATCCGAATAATCAAGACGCGCATCGTAGCACATTACAACGTTCTTCTTTGGCCACGGCCACCAATGATTGATGCTTGCAGCACCCCATGTAACAGCGCAAAATAGCGGAATTTGATGCCCCAGCCTGCGCGATGCTTCGAGCGCAATAACTCCGATTCCTGGCTTCATGCTCATAGGCCATTTTTGAGGGTCGCGCGTAACTGTTCCTTCTGGCCATACGCTAAGCGGCCTACCGTTTGTTAGGATTTTAATCGATTCTTCTTCGATTTCACGTGCTTTTCCGCTTCTGCGTGGAACTGGTTGCATGCCAACAAGCTGGAACCATTTTCCTAAGATTGGCCAATGCGCAAGCTCTGCTTTTGCCATGTATCGCGGACGTCGGCCTTGGTGGAATAGAGACGTCATTGGCACGAAAACGTCGAACATTGTAACGTGCGTGCAAGCGGTTATAAACACGTCTTCTTCTGGCACATTCTCTAATCCCCATGCGCGCACTTTGCAACGAGATCTAAGCACGCGAGACGTTCCTTCAAGGAGACGCTCAGTTGCCTTTGGATTTTGCGCGTTGATTTCTGCCGTATTTGGCGTCCGCGCGCCAGTTGGGTAGTAATAAGTAGGATCAACTAACTTGTGTGCTCGCGCTAAGCGTTCTACTTGCTCATCACTGAGCGGCTTAACTGCGCTTCTAGGCGAAGGTTTTCCTTTAGATACCATACGTCTATTGTGCCGCAAACTATAAACCGCAATTTTACGAAACAACTGATCGCAGTTTCGGCACAATCCTCGCCAACAACCCATGTTTAGGCGAGCACACCCACGCTAGAACAAACATAAAAGTCGCAACCAAAACGATTGTGCCGCCAGTAGCAGTGTCTAAACTCCAAGACAAGTACATTCCAAGAATCGAAGAAGCGCACCCAATAGCAGGCGCCAAAATCATCATTTTCCCAAGTCTGTCGGTAAGCAATCGCGCAGTCGCCGCAGGAGTAATCAAAAGCGCTAAGACAAGCACGTTTCCGATTATTTGCACAGATACTACTACAGCAATCGCAACTAAAACGTATAGCATTCCATCCAACCATGCTACTGGCAAACCCATTGCGCGGCTTGTTTCTCGATCCATTGAAACGCATACTAGCTCTTTGTGGAACATCATTAGAAGCGTTACGATTATTAGCCCTGTTATTGCTACTACAGCAATGTCGGAGTCTGGTATTCCTGTAATGGAGCCAAATAGGAACGATTCCAAGGATCCTGCATAGCCCGAAGCCTTTGAGATTACTACGATTCCCAGCGCAAATGCAGACACAAAAAATACGCCGATAAACGAGTCTTCGCGAAGTCTACGATTTTGGCTAAAGATTGATACGATTAGCGCGGTTGCAACTCCTGCGAGCGCGCCGCCAAACAGCAAGTTTCCTTGCAACACAAATGCGATTGCGAGTCCTGGAAAAACGGAGTGCGCTACTGCGTCTCCAATAAACGCCATTCCGCGTAGCACTACGTAGCATCCTACAACTCCGCATATTACGCTAGAAAGGCACGCTACTATAAGCGCTTTGAGTAAGAACCAAAGGTCTGGGTTTGTAAGGTCTTGTATAAAGTCGATTGGAGATAGCATTATTTTTCTACCACACTTTCATGCGCCATAAAGCGCTCTACAGCTTTGATTAGTGGATTTTGCGCATCCACATGGAATGTTTGCACCCATTGATTTGCGTTTAACGATTCTGGAGCGCCGTCGCCCACTATGCTTCCGTCGAAAAGCATGATTCTAGAACACGAGTTTATAGATCCGATTATGTCGTGCGAGCTCATCAAAATAGCTTCTCCCGACTTTGCTAAATCCAAAAAAAGACTCGTGAGCAGCTCTTGAGTAGGCATGTCTAAGCCTGTAAATGGCTCATCTAAAAGAAGCAAACGCGGCTGCCCTGCAAGAGCGCGCGCAACGAGTACGCGCTGCCTTTGCCCGCCCGAAAGCTCGCCGATTGTGCGATCCCTAAAATCCGCCATTCCTGTGCGCTCAAGAGAAGCTAGCGCTATCTCGTAGTCCTCTTTTTTTGCGCGACGAACGTAGCCAATGTGACGAATGCGGCCCATCATTACCACGTCTAGTACAGAAAGTGGGAAATCCCACGCAATATCGTGGCGTTGTGGCACGTATCCAACGTTGTTTACTCGCGAATTAATCAAAGATTCACCGCTTTTATTAGCGTGCACTTCGAGTTTTCCAGTATGCGGTATTAGCCCCATAATCGCGCGGAAAAGCGTTGTTTTTCCAGCTCCATTTGCACCAAGAAGTCCCACAAATTCGCCGCTTTTAATCGTAAACGAAACGTCTTTTACAATCGTGCGACTGCCGTAACTTACGATTAAGTTTTGCGCGCTTATAACAGTATTTTCGTCCATATTCGCGTCCATATTTCCCTTATTAATCTTCATAAATTCAACTTCAATCTCACTTCAAGCACTTTGCTAAAGAATCCGCGTTCGCTCGCATCATATCCGCGTAAGTTCGCACTTTAGAATCGAAAGCATCTCCATAAATCGGGCAAACTTTTACGTGCGCTTGCGCCGCAAGCTCTTTAAGCACAGACGAACGCGATATTAAATTTGGCTCCAAAAACACAGCTGGAATCTCTAAATCGCGCAAAATCTGCTGCAATCTACGCCTATCTTGCACGCTCGGCTCGCTCGAAGGATTAATCGTTACAAATCCTGCAATATTCACGCCGTAAGTTTTACCTAAGTACGCAAAAGCGTCGTGCGTTGTAACTAAATTGCGCTTCTCTTTTGGTATTGACGCCACTTTTTTGCGCATATACGCATCTACGTCTAACAACTTGTTAATGTATCGATCCGCATTTTCGCGATATTTACGAGCATTTTTAGGGTCCACTTCGCAAAGGCGATCTGCGATTGTGCGCACGTATGCTATGCCATTTTTTACGGATTGCCACAAATGCGGGTCAATATCTCCGTGAACGTGCTTTCCTAAAACTGCTTGCGGCAGCTGATAAATCTTCTGCCTTGCAGCTCCCAAAAACCTGTATCCTTGTTCGGCTGGTATCTCTTTTAGCGCGTTAGTTGGCACTTCTACAACAACATCGCGCGGCGCATAATACACACGTTTTGGCGCAGCGGAGCGTTTTTCTTGCAAAGTATCTACGCGGTACACAAATCCACGTTTTGCTAAGTCGTAAGCTAAATCTGCATGACCTTTGTTCAGCACTACGCTAGCTCCACGCTTTTTGGCTATTTTTTGCGCATTTATGCCTACAGCAAATCGCATTTTAGCGTTTCCAAGGCTAGAAACTACCTCGTTTTGCGCGTTTAGCATGTCGGCGTGCAAGTCAAGCGTGTATTCGCCTGGCTTGCTAAACGCCCAGCTTAAATGCGTGTGCGCGTCTGCTGGCAAGTCTACGTGGTCTTCTGCGCTTATGCCGTTTGCGCTGTTAAAGTATGTTTCTACGCTTCCAAAAGTGCCAGTCAAGTATGCAAATAGCGCGCCTGGTCCGCTTACTTTCGTTGCCGTTAAGCGTATTCTGTCGGAGCGCTTCATGTTGTATGCGTTCGGCTTTATTACAGTTGCGCGACCTTCTTTTGTTGCAGTTGAAGGCGCATTTGATTGCAAAGATTGACCTGACTTTTCTAGTTGGCTGGCTTGTTTTGAATTTGTTTTTGTTTTATTGAGATTGTTTAGAGAAGCTAACTCACCAGCCGCCGCCGAAGGCGATTCTTCCGCACGCTTTTGCGGATTTGCATTTGCACTGCCTTGCACGCTATGCGCTTCCTCGCTCGGTTGCGCAGCCATGCGTTCTGTAGCAAGACCTAGCCAAATCGTGTCTAAAGACACGTCTTCTACCATCGGAATAATATCTGCAGCGTGCTTAACACTTTCTTCCGCAAGTTGCACATTTGGCACACCTTTTCGCAAATTAGCGTCCAAAGCTGTAATTACGCCGTGCTCCTCAAGCATCATGTAGTTACTAAAAGCAACATCCGCGTACACAACGTCTCTAATTGAGCGCAAACGCGGCTCGTACGAATGCGGATCCGCGTTGTCTGGCACAATCGCACTCACATTTGCTGCGTCTCCTGCAACATTCGCAACCATATCTCGCAAAACGCCCGTTGTTGTTACAACGTTAATGCGACCATTACGATGTCCTGCACGATTCCCATTAGCACTACCACAAGAAGAAAGCGGCAAAATAAGCGCGACGACTGCAATTGCACTAATCGAAGAAAACAAAGTTTGCTTTACTTTTCTGGGCTTATGAATCACCCTTACACACTCCTACTACTAATAGCGCAACAACCAATTGAAGTTAATAAGCCCGCGCTTGTAGAGGAACCAAATTCCGGCACCAAAAACGCCAAGCACAGCAATAATTCCGCCAATAATAAGCGAATAGGCAAGTGAAGGATTCCGATTGAATAATCCTTTTACACCCTTTGCTTCAGATTTCACAATATCGTCATTATCATTCAATTTTTGTCGGTACAAACTTTTAGCAAGCCTCTTGTTACTAATTTTTGAAACAAGACCTTTATGCTTTTTAGCTTTTCTTGGCAATTGTTTTCCAGAACGTGAATTGTTTGACCCAAACCCACGACCTCCAACAAAAGAATTTCCGCCACCAACGGCACCGATTCCACCACTGCCATTATTACCGCCAGAACGAGGCAAACTAGTAGGTTTTACTGGATTATGAGGTGCAGAAGGACCAACTTTTTTGCCTTGTGTATCCTCTTTTTCATTGCTTCCGCCGCCGTCAGCATACCCCATTGGCGTTTCTTGTGGATCAACACCAACAGCAACATGAATATTGCGAGTTACTGTAGAATTTCCGTCAGAAGCTTGGAATTGCAATGTGTAATATCCCGGTTTGTCGAAATCCCAATTCGCATGAGCATGCGTATTTGCAGGTATAGTATAATCTGTTGCTCCTTGAGTGGAGAAAATCTCTTGATCTCCACCGCCCAAGCCGCCAAACATCCAAACACGTACGTTTCCAGGACCTTCAACTCCTGTTAAGCTCAATTGAGTTGGCTTATGCGGATTCATAGACTGATTATTCCAGCCCATCCATGGCACACCATCAATTTGTGTTTGCGGTATACGATACACGCCGTTAGTTTTACCAGCATCACCAACTGCGAATACAACTGTGTCTGGGTCTCTAAAGACGTGGCTTCCTGTCACATCTTCTTGCACAGCCATATCGACTTTATTTGAATCGCCAGTATATACAGCAATATCAACGTGACCGTGGTCTATAACAAGCTTGTCACCCTTGATGTCTTTGAACTTTAGCGCAGCAGATTGCTGACTTTGAGAATCTTGCTTTCCGCTTTTCGCGTTATGTTCCCCATTAATAAGACCACCGTTATTATTTCCAGCAAGTCCTTTATTACTTCCAAGAAGTCCTTGTTGTTGCATTTTTGCTCCAGGCCATGGAGTCACATACACAGTGTTGTTATTACCGTTAATGAAGAAAGATCCGTTACTTTGTTGCACATTAATGCTGTGATCCTCACTTTGAGAATCGTCATTATCATCTGAATCTTCTTCGTCATCTTCACCATCTTCATCACCATCAAAAGATGCGCCATCATAATCAGCAAAATCCCCAACTGTTACATCATGATTAGTGACGTGGAATGTATAGATTTGCTCAGAACTTTGCTCCTCGTCACCAACGGTAGTAGTAGCCTTCATTTTTAACTTGTACACACCAGGACGGTTAAAAGACCAATACATGTGCAAATGCTTGCCACCAGTCTCAGTGACGTCAACATCTTTCGGCCAGTTTTCAGCAGAGCCGAGCATTTTCTCATAATCGTCACCGCTGCGAGTGTACATAAAAACTTCGCCATTGTGAGGTGCTTCGATACCAGTTAATGACAGTTTGACCGTTGGATTAACTGAAGTAGAACCAGCTCCCTTATATAACGGTCTAGTGTCTAAACCAGGCCATAATGCACCAGTATTTCCAGCTCCAGATTGATCAAAGAACCAGACTACACCTTCGCGAGTTGTTGCGTAGATTTCTTTTATTATCGGATCGTTCTCATCTTTGGAAAACTGCATGATATTTTTAGAGCCGACTTCAAAAATAAGTCGATTCGTATCGTAACGAGTGCCATTATGATCTTCACTTTCAAACGCATCTCCCAAGGTTCCTAATACCATGCGCCTGCTTGTAGTATCAAAGAAAGTTGCAAAAACGTCAGCATGCCCTTTATACGCATGGCACATTGCAACTTTACTATCAGCCGCAGGTTGTGAAGCAGTTTTATCTAAGCGAGCAGTTGCACACGCTTTAAAATTGGCTTGCTTTATTGCGTCAAAATCTTTAGAAGATTTCTTTCCGCTTACAACAGTTGCGTCACTGCCATTGTCAGCAAAAGCCGTGGGAGTTCCCATCATCATGCCACACAAGCACACGCCCACCAATAAAGCGCGAGATAATTTCTTTATACTATTACGAACCATTTTCGTCACACCATTATTTCCACTGAGTACCATCAGATTGCATATTGTCTGATTGAGAATATTGAGAATTATTAATTGGTGACATTACTGTCGTTTCTTGATCACGCACTAGATTTGACAAGGTATTGTCACCATTTGCATTATTCACAGAATTTGCATTATTTGCATACTGTTGATTAGCTTGTGCAGAAACTTGCTTAGCAAGCGCAAGATTTCGTGCTTTCTTGCTTTTAACTACAGCTATTAGTACAAAAATCACAATAATTACGGCAATAATAGCCACGAAAATACCTACGATTTGAAGAACTAAAGCTGTATCGTCACTTTTTTCAGATACTTTGTGAGAATGCTTATGCTTGTTGTTAAGGAGTTCGTGATGATGATTAGCTTCATCTTTTTCGGATTCATCGTTATCTTCTTCATCTTGACCCTCTTCGTCGCCCTCGTTGCCACTTGCTCCAGCAGCACTCGCACCTAAAGCAGCATTAGGATCGGTATTATCTCCAACCGCAAAATTAAGAACACGCGTATCGCTTACTGCGCGTCCATTTTTAAGCTTTCCTGAAAAAGTAAGCTTCACATGATAAATTCCAGGCTTAGAAAACACCCAATTCACGTGAGTATGAGCGTTGGCTTCAATCCAGCTGTTTTGCGGATATCCTTTAGTACTATCCCAAAGTTGCTGTGGATTGTTGTTGCCATTTTCTAAGTAAACATGCAGTTTACCCGGGCCGCTTACTCCTTCAAGAGAAAGGTTTGCACCGCGATCGAGCTCGTTAAGCACGCCACCTTCCTGCGTATTCCAACCAAGCCACGGCACATCAGGATTTTGAGTTTGTGGAATTACGTAAAGCTTGGTTCCAGGCTTTTCGCCAATAAAACTGTAGGCAGCATCATCAGGCATAGGAATTATTGAATTGCCACCTAATTTAAATACCACATTTTCTGGGTCTCGCCACACTGGTTCGTCACCAGTATCATCACGAATCTTCAATTTCCATTTGCCGTCGATTAGCGTTGGTCCAAAATCAGCATGACCTGCTTGAATCATAACTGGCTGATTGCCTTCATTAGCATAAGCAGTTTCCTGCATTGGATTTGGTGCACATAAAGATGCAACCAAAGTTACTAAAGAAAATATGAGCGCAAGCAACGCAGTAGAATATACATGCTTTCGTTTTACTTGCAATGTTTCATTTTGTTTGTAATTCATTATTTAAACTTTCTAGTAATAATACGAATACCATTTACAACAATTTCAATCTAGGACGTACCAATGCGCCGCATGCACCAGTTATTGTGCATAAGCCGACGCTCGCACCTGAAGCTGCAACCGCAATCCACTTAATCGAAGAACTATCACCTTTTATATCATCTGAATCATCTTCATACGTTTCATCAGATTCTTCGTTGTATTGCCTTGCACCTTGCAAAGCATGACGTTCATTACTCTTAACAAAATCAGAGTTATTGACAGAACTATTTTTGGACTTATTGCCAGAATTATTATCTGTTCTTACGAAATTACGAATAGTCTGTCCACTTTTCTTAGAGCTCTTGTTCTTAGTATGAGTTCCGTCAGAAGTTCGTCGCGATGAATTATGTAACGATGTTCCGCTTGAATTTTCTGTTCTTGTAAAAGAACTAGAACCAGAACTAGCACCACTTTGCGTATTATTTTTAGGATTATTCTTACGATTATTGCGGTTAGTCTTATTGCGATTATTCTTATTGCGATTATTCTTTGCGCGCTTTAATTTTTTGCCAGATTTCTTAAAGAAATTAGATTCGAATTGGAATCCACCGTTAGAGCTAGATCCGAATAGTCCAGAATTTGCAGCACCACCGAATACGCCTTTCAAAAAGTTCTTTCCACCAGCGAAATGCTTAGTCTTATTTTTGCGCTTATTATGACGATTATTATGTCGCTTCTCATGTCGCTTTTTCCCATGAGGATTCTCATCATCCTCAGAATCAGAACCACTTTGATCATCATCGCCATCATGGTTATGAGAGTGAGGAACACCTTTCATCTCAATAACATAATCGCAAAACTCATCAAACATTTTATTACGATAAAGCTCACCGTTCTTTAAAACTAAGGAAGGACGAATCGTTGCACCTTGCATTGACGCATCAAGTTTTAGCTCCAACTTGCTGTTCACGGCACCCGGAATGCGCTTAAATTCGCTTTCTCCTTCCTTTTTCATCAACCAAACATAATCTTTAACAATGGAAGTTACTGGACTTGTCGGATCGTCAATTGGCGCACCGGTAACACCGTCGGTTGCAACATGAGGGTTAAGCAATACTGTTTTCGCGTGTAAAGTATCCCCTGGTTTGAAACGCTTATAAGGAGCAATTGCTTTTACTACAGGATGTCCGTCAGCACCGTGATCTTCAACGGCGATGGTTGCAGACGCAGTATCTTTGCCAACTTGCGTTTCACCTTCAGTTGCGTGAGCATACACTTTCATCTTGTTCATTGCAGGCTCAGCTGGAAGCTGCAATCTCTCAGCAAAAAGAGTGGTTCCATACGCGTCAGGACCTTCGTCAGCACGCACATATCTCCACTCAATACGAGCGCCCTTTGGTTTGTTAACTACTTTTAAGTCTAAACCACCATAACCTTCGTATGAATGATAATGCGGATGAGGTCCGGAATCACGAATATTGCCGATGCGCATATCGCCGCCATCGTCTTTATCCGTGTCTTTATGATCTTTGGAAGCTTCGTGCGCTTCTTCATCATCGTCAGGATTAATAAAATCACCGCGACGGTGCAAATCAAGCGTTTCCGTAATGCCAGAAACAGGTACTTCGCCTGAATATGTATCTTCTACTTCAAAAGTGTATTCTGCAGGTTCGGTTGTAATCTGCTTCTTAGTGTTCTTATTTGTAATAGTTGCTGCTACTTTTAGTTTGTAAACGCCAGGCTGCGTAAATCCCCAGTTTGCATGCACGTGGCCAGCAGTATGTTGGTGAATTACGCCAGGTAGCATAAATCGACTGCCATCAGTATCAGGTTCGTCGTCTAAATCATTCTCTTCAAATGATAATTTCTTCGAATTTTTTCCAATGCCATCGGTAGTCCAAAGCAGAATGCGCCCGTTCATTGGTCCAGTAACTTGCTGAATTGCAATATCTGCTGTTGCATCATCTGCGTGAGATGCGCCAACTAAAGATGCAGCATAACCTGTGTCCCAACCTGGGAAGAGGGGGTTTCCTTTTTGATTTCCGGAACTATCGAGATAGTAGTATTCAGTAGCGAGAGCAGGAAGTTGCGATTTTGTAGTATACGTGCTTTTGGCTACGCGCAAAGTAGTGTTTTCAGGCTTTAAGAAAGTAGCAGCGTCTTTTTCGACGGCCATAATGAATTTACCATTGTATTGAATTGGGTAAAACACGTCTGTATGACCGTGACTTAGCACTTCCTTTTTTGTAGGATCGTATTTTTCAGCAGGATTACCATTTTCTAATGCAACTGCCGGTAAAGCAGCGCTGAACCCCGATACCAGCACCGCAAACGCAAGCACCGCAACGCCGCACATCGCAAACGCGCGTTTTACCATATTCTTAATGACCTGAGTCATAATTACTATTTCGCTCTCTACACTTCATCTTCTATATTTCGCAATGTGTACTCTTCTTTTACACATAACTACTCGAAGACATCTTTACAACGTCTATCAATAATAATAATGATTCTCATTAATAGTCAAGTCGACACTCCGATTAAACAAAAACGCTGGCAGCTCAAAGCAACCAGCGTCGATTATTTAATAATTGATTATTTAATAATTATTTATATTTTTAGCTAAAGATCTTAGCCTTCTACAATATCTGCATTAAGACAAGTCTTAAAGTGGCGCAAAGCCCACTCGTGACCTTGAGGATCAAAGCTTGCGACTGCATCTTTGTGAACCACAATCTTGAATCCAAGATTATACGCATCGACAGCCGTGTGAAGCACGCAAATATCTGTGCAAACGCCTACCAAATTCAGCTCCTCAATATGACGTTCGCGAAGTTTAATCAGCAAATCCGTGCCATTAAACGACGAGTAGCGAGTTTTATGAATGTAATAAACGTTGCTTTTATCTTTATTCGCCTCATAAAAATCACCAAGAGTGCCATAGAGCTCCTGACCGTGTGTTCCAGCAATATTGTGAGGTGGGAAAAGCTTAGTTTCAGGATGATACGGATCGTTTAGATGATGCGTGTCGATTGCAAAAACAACGAATTCTCCAGCATCGAGAAATTCTTGCGATATCTCGATAATGCGCTTCTCGAGCTTTTGTGCAGGCTCTCCTACTGTAAGCGAGCCATCACTTGCAACGAAATCATTAGTGTAATCAATGTTAATAAGAGCCTTTTTCATACATACTTCCGTTTAATCAGTTTAATTGTGTTAAAGCTACACTTACACACTACTCTTTACGCTAACAAGATTCTTTACACTAACATGTTTTGGTACAATCGCACTACAAGAATATGAACGTGTTCGACGATAACCTAAACTTAAATAATAAAAAAGCGGGGAACAATCAAGTTCCCCGCTTATCAAAGAATAATGCGGCAGCGTGCTAGTCTCCCACACCCTATCGAGTGCAGTACCCTCACCGTGTCAGGCCTTAGCTTCCGGGTTCGGAATGGGACCGGGCGTCTCACCTGAGCCATGACCACCGCAAAACTAGATTATACACTCGCTTTAAACGAGCGGCAAATTGGCGGTTTGGGAACCGGACATGAACGCGAGCAACAGAAAAACAATCATCAAAATCAACAACTTAACCATAAAATGACCGTCTAACACTCCTCAAAGTTAAGAGAATTAAACGATAAGCAATACAAGTAGTATCACAATCGCCCATTAGTACTGGTCAGCTCCACCCCTTACAGGGCTTCCACATCCAGCCTATCAACCACGTGTTCTACATGGGGGCTCACACACAAAGTGCAAGGAATGCTAATCTTGGAGCAGGCTTCCCGCTTAGATGCTTTCAGCGGTTATCCCTTCCAAACGTAGCTAACCGGCAGCGCCACTGGCGTGACGACCGGCATACCAGAGGTTCGTCCACCCAGGTCCTCTCGTACTATGGGCAGGTCTCCTCAACATTCCAACGAGCGCAGAGGATAGAGACCAAACTGTCTCACGACGTTCTGAACCCAGCTCGCGTGCCGCTTTAATCGGCGAACAGCCGAACCCTTGGGACCTGCTCCAGCCCCAGGATGCGACGAGCCGACATCGAGGTGCCAAACCATCCCGTCGATATGGACTCTTGGGAATGATCAGCCTGTTATCCCCGGGGTACCTTTTATCCGTTGAGCGATGCCACGTCCGTACGCCGGCACCGGATCACTATCTCCGACTTTCGTCCCTGCTCGACCCGTCAGTCTCACAGTCAAGCCCGCTTGTGCGATTACACTCAACACCCGATTGCCAACCGGGCTGAGCGGACCATTGAGCGCCTCCGTTACTCTTTAGGAGGCAACCGCCCCAGTTAAACTACCCGCCAGGCACTGTCCCTAACACGGATAACGTGTCGAGGTTAGACGCCAGATATGGAAAGAGCGGTATTTCACTGATCGACTCCACGCAAGCTAGCGCCCACGCTTCACAGCCTCCCGCCTATGCTACACGATCCACACCTAACGACAATACCAAGGTATAGTAAAGGTCCCGGGGTCTTTTCGTCCTTCTGCGCTTAACGAGCATCTTTACTCGTACTGCAATTTCGCCGGGCTCCTGGCCGAGACAGTGGGGAAGTCGTTACGCCATTCGTGCAGGTCGGAACTTACCCGACAAGGAATTTCGCTACCTTAGGATGGTTATAGTTACCACCGCCGTTTACCGGGGCTTAAATTCACCGCTTCACCGAAGCTAACGGATCCTCTTAACCTTCCGGCACCGGGCAGGCGTCAGAGCGTATACAGCGGCTTACGCCTTCGCACGCTCCTGTGTTTTTGGTAAACAGTCGCTACCCCCTAGCTTGTGCCACCCCCAACAGCTCAACAATGTGAAACCATATCACCATCAGGGGTCTCCCTTATGCCGAAGGCACGGGAGTAATTTGCCGAGTTCCTTGGCCAGGATTCGCCCGATCGCTTTGGTATACTCTACCAGACCACCAGTGTCGGTTTAGGGTACGAGCGGAATCACACCTCACGTTGAAGCTTTTCTCGGCAAGCAGGATCACCGGAATCAGCCTTACAGCCTACCCATCACGCCTCAGCTTAACATCCCCCGGATTTACCTAGAGGACAGCCCACACGCTTAGCCACGGAAAACCACCTCCGCAGCCGGCTACCTACCCGCGTCACTCCCACGCTAACCTACTACCGATACGCTCCCAACACTAAACCAGAAGAAAACCCCGAAAGATAATCAACCAGAATAACGAAGGTTAGTACTCTCAGATTCAGTTCGAACGGTGTAACACCGGTACGGGAATATCAACCCGTTCATCCATTCGACTACGCCTGTCGGCCTCGCCTTAGGACTCGACTCACCCGGGGACGACGAACGTGGCCCCGGAACCCTTAGTCATTCAGCGGACAGGATTCACACCTGTCTCTCGCTACTCATGTCTGCATTCTCACTCCCGTATAGTCCACGACAAGTTCACACTGCCGCTTCACCCCATACAGGACGCTCTCCTACCCCACATGAACTAAATCATGCAGTCGCGTCTTCGGTGGCGTGCTTAAGCCCCGCTACATTGTCGGCGCGGAACCACTAGACCAGTGAGCTGTTACGCACTCTTTCAAGGATGGCTGCTTCTGAGCCAACCTCCTGGCTGTCTATGCGACTCCACATCCTTTCCCACTTAGCACGCGCTTCGGGACCTTAGACGACGATCAGGGCTGTTTCCCTTTTGACGACGGAGCTTATCCCCCGCCGACTCACTGCCATGATAAACCTAACAGGTATTCGGAGTTTGGCTGCTATTAGTACCCGGTATGGGCCCGCAAGCATCCAGTAGCTCTACCCCCTGCAAGCAATAACATGACGCTGCACCTAAATGCATTTCGGAGAGAACCAGCTATCACGGAATTTGATTGGCCTTTCACCCCTAACCCCAAGTCATCCCCCCAGTTTTCAACCTAGGTGGGTTCGGTCCTCCACACGGTCTTACCCGCGCTTCAACCTGCTCAGGGCTAGATCATCCCGCTTCGGGTCCAGGACATGCGACTAAAACGCCTTTTAAAACTCGCTTTCGCTACGGCTCCCCCACCCGGGTTAGCCTCGCCACATACCACTGACTCGCAGACTCATTTTTCGATAGGCACGCCGTCACCCCACAAAGAAGGCTCCGACGGATTGTAAGCGCACGGTTTCAGGAACTATTTCACTCCCCTCCCGGGGTGCTTTTCACCTTTCCCTCACGGTACTAGTACACTATCGGTCAGACAGGAATACTTAGGCTTACCCAACGGTCTGGGCAGATTCACGCGGGATTCCACGAGGCCCGCGCTACTTGGGAATAAACATAAAAAGACATCGCGCAACCTGCTACGGGGCCATCACCCTCTACGGCTGGGAATTCAATCCCATTCACATAACACGACATTTTATCACTCTTCTCAACCCCGTCAGAGGCTGAACAGTCAATCCCACGACCCCGAATACGCAACACCTGACGGTTATCACACGTACTCGGTTTAGCCTGATCCGCTTTCGCTCGCCACTACTCACGGAGTATCCTTTCCTGCAGGTACTGAGATGTTTCACTTCCCTGCGTACCCCCCACAAAAACTGTGGTGACCACCCATAACAGTGGCCGGGTCTCCCCATTCGGAAATCCTCGGATCAAAGCCCACTCGGCAGCTCCCCGAGGCATATCGCAGCCCGTCACGTCCTTCATCGGTCCTGTCTACCAAGGCATCCACCATACGCCCTTACCAGTGATACACCAGTAAAAAGCCTATCGCTTAACTCTCTAGACAATAAATCATCACACTAAACGATCACAAAACGATCAAGCGACTCCACCAAAATGGAGCCGGTTGAAATTGATAAAAGTAAAAACAAGCAAAACCAAAAATAGTCTCACTATTCTTACTCGCGTCCACTATCCAGTTCTCAAACCACCAAACACCAAGAACACAAGCCAAAAACCAAAAAGCCTCAACCTGTAATCCAAGGGTCAGGACCGCAACCCCAAAACAAGGGGGGTGGCAATCCGGGAACCCAAAAGCATGCCCAACATACTCACAAAACATTAACTATTGTTTTCCACACCAGTAACCACACTCAACCGAGCGTGCACAAAAACTCCGTAGAAAGGAGGTGATCCAGCCGCACCTTCCGGTACGGCTACCTTGTTACGACTTAGTCCCAATCACGAGCCTCACCTTAGACGGCTCCATCCCAAAAGGGTTAGGCCACCGGCTTCGGGTGCTGCCCACTTTCATGACTTGACGGGCGGTGTGTACAAGGCCCGGGAACGCATTCACCGCGACGTTGCTGATTCGCGATTACTAGCGACTCCGCCTTCACGTAGTCGAGTTGCAGACTACGATCCGAACTGAGACCAGTTTTAAGGGATTAGCACCATGTCACCATGAAGCAACCCGTTGTACTGGCCATTGTAGCATGCGTGAAGCCCTGGACGTAAGGGGCATGATGATCTGACGTCATCCCCACCTTCCTCCGAGTTAACCCCGGCGGTCCCCCGTGAGTTCCCGGCATAACCCGCTGGCAACACAGGGCGAGGGTTGCGCTCGTTGCGGGACTTAACCCAACATCTCACGACACGAGCTGACGACGACCATGCACCACCTGTGAACCTGCCCCGAAAGGAAACCACATCTCTGCAGTCGTCAGGCACATGTCAAGCCCAGGTAAGGTTCTTCGCGTTGCATCGAATTAATCCGCATGCTCCGCCGCTTGTGCGGGCCCCCGTCAATTTCTTTGAGTTTTAGCCTTGCGGCCGTACTCCCCAGGCGGGACGCTTAACGCGTTAGCTCCGACACAGAACCCGTGGAATGGGCCCCACATCCAGCGTCCACCGTTTACGGCGTGGACTACCAGGGTATCTAATCCTGTTCGCTCCCCACGCTTTCGCTTCTCAGCGTCAGTAACAGCCCAGAGACCTGCCTTCGCCATTGGTGTTCTTCCCGATATCTACACATTCCACCGTTACACCGAGAATTCCAGTCTCCCCTACTGCACTCTAGCCCGCCCGTACCCGGCGCAAACCCACCGTTAAGCGATGGGCTTTCACACCAGACGCGACGAACCGCCTACAAGCTCTTTACGCCCAATAATTCCGGATAACGCTTGCGCCCTACGTATTACCGCGGCTGCTGGCACGTAGTTAGCCGGCGCTTATTCGAAAGGTACACTCACCCAAAAGGCTTGCTCCCAATCAAAAGCGGTTTACAACCCGAAGGCCTTCATCCCGCACGCGGCGTCGCTGCGTCAGGGTTTCCCCCATTGCGCAATATTCCCCACTGCTGCCTCCCGTAGGAGTCTGGGCCGTATCTCAGTCCCAATGTGGCCGTCCGCCCTCTCAGGCCGGCTACCCGTCGAAGCCTAGGTGGGCCATTACCCCGCCTACAAGCTGATAGGACGCGACCCCATCCCATGCCACTAAACACTTTCCCAACAAGACATGCGTCAAGTTGGAGCATCCAGCATTACCACCCGTTTCCAAGAGCTATTCTGGAGCATGGGGCAGGTTGGTCACGCATTACTCACCCGTTCGCCACTCTCACCAACCAGCAAGCTGGTCAGATCCCGTTCGACTTGCATGTGTTAAGCACGCCGCCAGCGTTCATCCTGAGCCAGAATCGAACCCTCCACGAAAAACTTCAATGAAGAGCCAACAAAAGGCTCCAATATAAAAGAAAAAGACGAGACATTCTTTAAGGAAAGAACATCCCAACAAAAAACCTCACCATCATTTAACCATCTCTCAGGCACCCCACAATCCGTGAGGCTGACAATGAACTGGCAATAATTAACTAATAAGTAGTACAGACACGCTCTTGAGTTCTCAAACCACCACCACACCAGCCGGCCCATCAACCTCAACCGAGGAGAACCAGCCGCGCTGAGCAGCAAGAGATAAACTTACACCAAACCCCACTAAAACGCAAACCAACACCAAACAAACACCACAAAACCATTGAAAACAAGCCAAAACATCGGCGTGTCGAAAACACGCAAAAAACCACAACAAACCACCACAACCACCAACACAAAACCAAAAACAACCCAAAAAACAAACAAAAAACCATAAAAAACACAAAACCCGGGAGTGTCGAAAATAAAATAGATGGGCAATTAACGCATAACTGCCCATCTATACAATCTTTATCTATTCTTTATCTATTTTTTACCTATTTTTACCTTAGATATTTTCTAGTTATTTTGACTATTTTTTAGTGACATGGCCACCAAACTGCGCGCGCAACGATGAAACTACTCGCAAAGTGTCATCTCCACCTCCGCGAGATACTTGACGAGCCCACAATGAGCATGCGGTAACTGGGGTTGGAACACCAAGTTCAAGTGCAGCTTCAACCATCCACTTTGCTTCACCAGATTCATTAGCAACAGGAGGCATAGATTCTAATGTTGGATCGTCTTTTGCAGCGCGCGCGAATAAGTCAAGCAACCAAGATTGAACAACAGAACCTTGGCGCCATGAAGACATAACCTTAGCTGGATCATCTATTAATTCTGAACGCATCATTGTTGCAAAGCCTTCACCAAAAGCCTGCATCATGCCATATTCAATTCCATTGTGAACCATCTTGGCAAAATGACCACCGCCAACAGCACCAGCATGAACGAGTCCATCAGGGCCTTCAGGCTTCAAAGTCTCGAAAATTGGTAGCATTCTCTGATAATCTTCATCGGAGCCGCCAGCCATCAATGCGTAACCACGAGTCGAGCCCCAAACTCCTCCTGAAACTCCAACATCCATAAAATGGATTCCCTTTGCTTTTAATTCAACAGAATGACGTTGATCATCAATATACCTAGTATTACCTCCATCAATTACTAGATCATTATCTTCAAGAAGATTGCTTAATTTTTCGATAGTTGTGTCTGTAGGAAAACCAGCTGGAACCATAACCCATACAATACGCGGACTAGAAAGTCTTTGTACCAATTTTTCTAAAGAATCAACATCTCGATTTGATTCGGCACTAACGTCGTATCCAACAACTTCATGACCTCCTTCGCGCAAGCGCTTAACCATGTTTCCACCCATGCGCCCTAAACCGATAACACCTAATTGCATAATAAATTCCTTCCTTCAAATTTTTTGATAACTTTTAATAACTTTTAATAACTTTTGCAAAACTGTCACAAAACTTATTCAGATAATCTTTTTAATTTCACATAAAAACAGGAACAACAGCAGAAACTAGCATAATAATTGCAAGTCCAACAACAGACAATACTGTTTCCATTAATGACCATGTTTTAAATGTTTGTCCTACGCTCATACCGAAATATTCTTTAACCAACCAGAATCCAGCATCATTTACATGAGATAAGAAGATTGATCCAGCACCAATAGCTAGTACGAGTAACGCTAATTGTACTTGATTTAGATTTGCAGCCAAAGGTGCAACAATACCAGATGCCGTTACGGTTGCAACGGTTGCAGATCCAGTCGCCAGCCTAATTAGTACAGCAACAATCCATCCAGCAAGAAGAGGATTAAGATTTGCCTGAACAATGCCCGTAGCAATAACTTTACCAATTCCAGAATCTACAAGAGTTTGCTTGAATCCACCTCCAGCAGCAACGATCAACAAGATACTTGCAATTGAGGAGAACGAAAGGCCTACCAGAGAATTTAATGTATCCCTACTCCACTTTGCGCGAATAGCAAATAATATCATCGCAAAAATAGTAGTGATTGTAAGAGCTTCAAGTGGTGTTCCAATCCATGCGATTACACTACCAAATGTAGATTTTGATTGCCCCGTAATATCAACAACACTGGCTGCAAGCATAAGAATTACTGGAAGTAAAATTACGCTAGATGCTTCCGCGAATGTAGGACGATTTTGTGGCTTATCTTCCTTCTTATTGTCTTCTTCTTGCTTAGCTTGAATAGGAACCATTTTTACCATCCAATGAACCATTAGAGGTCCTGCGATTGCTACAGTTGGTATGGCGATAATCAAACCAAAAGCCAAAGTCAATCCAAGGTTTGCGTGCAAAGCATCAATAGCAACAAGTGGTCCAGGATGTGGCGGTACAAAAGCATGCAAAGCCGATAAGCCTGCGAGCGCCGGTATTCCTAAAGCAATTACTGGCATTTTTGTACGACGAGCAACAAGAAGAATAATTGGTATAAGTATCACTACACCAACTTCAAAGAACAGTGGAATTCCAACAATAAATGCGCTCAGCGCCATAGCCCATGGAAGCTTATGTTCTGGAGCTTTCTTAAGTATGGTGTCACAAATCACGTCTGCTCCACCAGAACGCGTAAGAAGAATTCCAATAATTCCGCCTAAAGCAATGAGTAATCCAACTCCTGATGCTGTGGAACCAACTCCATTAGTAAAGCTTGTAAGACTTTTATCATATGGAACTCCTGCAATGATTGCAGTTGCAATCGAACCAATCATTAACGATAGGAAGGGATGTACTTTTACCACTGCAATAAGTACGACAATAAGCGCTATACCTAATATTGCCGCAAGAATTAACCCACTCATAAATCCTCCATGATTTTGTGAATTGTTTTAATTATTGTGATGCTTTATTTATAATTCCTTGTGATCTTTTGTTTACGATCAATGCGCTAACAACTTTGTTATTTGCGTTAGTAATTTTTGAATGTATATTTTTGTGCTGCTTTACAATTGCGCCACTTTACAATTGCTATTGTTTTGCATTTATGATTGTTTTTGCAGCTGCGATTGTTCATATGTTTTTACTGCTTTGATAGCTCTATGAACCATATCTTCAACAGAACCTTCAATCGATATAACGGTTCCGTTTTCTTCTTTACCTAGAGGCTCCAAAATTGCAAACTGACTTGGCAATAAAGATGGTGGCATAAAGTGTCCTTTACGATCTTTTAGCCTCTGCGCTATTAACTCATGGCTTCCGTTTAAATGCAAGAAGTACACGTTTAGATTTTTAGAAAGAACTTCGCGATATGACCGTTTTAATGCAGAGCTTGAAACAACTGTGTTTTCTCCAAGACTTTCACGCGCAACCATCCATTTGTTAATAAGATCCAACCAAGGCCAACGATCTTCATCTGTTAACGCAATTCCTGCGGACATTTTATCTATATTAGCTTTTGGATGAAAATCATCGCCTTCTGCCAAAGTGTAACCAAGTTGATCGCGAATTGCCTCAGAAACAGTAGACTTGCCGCAACCAGCAACGCCCATCACTACAATGTGAATCGCCATAATAGCTCCTTTGTTATTGACAACACTATAAGAATACCACACAAAGACTCTTTGTCAAAGAATTAAGAGTCTTTGTGTGGTATTTTTTGAGCATAACTATATTTTCATTTTCTATTTGCTAGGATGAAACCATAAGTATACATAAAACTGCGAGGCAAATATGGTGTCTAATACCACACAAAGTCAAATTTCCAGTGACTTAGTGACCGAAAACGCTCCTTTACATCTATCTATAGCGGATGCTCTCGCAGACGAAATAGTAAATAACAAATGGGAACCAAAAACTAATCGAAAACTAGAAGATATTCAAAAACAATATGGAATATCTAGAACAGTAGCTCGAGAAGCAACAAGACTATTAGCATCTTTGGGGTGTGTACAATTTCAACGCGGAACAGGCGTAATAGCTTGCAGCCCAGAAAATTGGGACGATTTAAATACACGCGTAATCACATGGAAATTACATTCACCATACAGAGAAAACGAACTACGAGCATTAACAGAACTTCGTCTTGTTGTAGAACCCGCTGCAGCAGCTGGATGCGCATTACGCGGAAATGTAGAAATGCGCTATAAAGTGGGCGTAATTGGTCACGATATGGTAAAAGCGGTAGAAGAAGATAGACTGGCAGATTTTCATGAATTAGATATCCAGTTCCATACTCTTTTGCTTGCAAATAGCGGTAACCCGATTTTTGCAAAACTTAGTTCAATAGTCGAAAGCGTATTACGCGGCAGAGTTGAGCTAAATCTTTATCCGCAAAAACCAAATAAAGAAGCGATATTAAACCATAAAAAGGTAACGCAGGCAATTATGGAAGGTGACGCAGCTGCAGCAAGCGCTGCTATGCACGATATTGTAGCCGAAGTAAACACTGCACTTGGATTAGCGGCTTTATAGCCATAAAAGCAAAGCTTAATCAACTTTGCCTAATCAACCTTAAGCCCAAAGAAATCTGCAAGCTTGCAAACACTCACTCTGCCATACTTATTAACCAAGAACATCCATCGCTTTGCATTTTCTTCGCCAAATCGTTCAGCTTTACATCTATATGTATCAACTGTTAAAAATCGCGGCGGAATCGACTTACTGTTGTATTTATCTGCGACCATCACAATTTCTTGTTCAATAGTTTGCGGAATATAGTCGCCAGCTGGAAGCGGTAAATTCTGAGAAACAACTTGCTCGCGAGTCAGCCCTACACCAGTATGATTACGCGCAAATTGCGCAGTATCTTCGCTAAAACCGTTATCAATCAAATAGTTGTAGCCGCGCAAGCCGTGCAAAATATAATGAGGACCGTCAAACTCCAACTTACTGTTCTCTTCGCGCGAACCGTCTTTATCTAAAACAAAATAAGTTCCGATATCGTGCAACAATCCTCCAGCAAATGCAGCATATTCGTCTACATAATCACTTGGAGCCGCACCTCCATCGATTTGAGGAAGAGATAACGGATCTAAATTTATTAATTTTTCAAGACACGACTTTGCTAAATCACATCTACTTTTTAAGTCTTTATTGATTTTAGATATTTGACAAAGCATAATCCGTTCGACGGATGCTGGCGACTTATCCGCAAAATCCTCAATACTACCAAGCTGCTTAAAAGCCAACAACTGATTTTGGCGTCTTGCGATCATCCAAGAAATCGTAGCAATAACAACACAATGGCAGTGAATCAAATTGTACGCAGCTTCACTTGGCGCAGTAGCGCGATGCAACTTTTCGATCCTATTAAAATCAGGCAAATCTGCAAGCATAATTACACCGCGCTCCTTAAAACAAAGCAACACAAACAAAGCACTTGTTGCTTAGTTGCTTAAATCACTTCACTTTTTAACTGCTTTAATCTGACCAGTATCTATTCTAGCGATTTTGCCAGTGTTAGATATTTTAGATTCCTTAGTCTCCTTATTTGCAGACTTTTCAGACTTCTCAGACTTGCCATCGCTAGAAACATTTGCATTAACAATATCTCTAGCGTTCATAATAGTTGTTTGTTCAGCATCCGACGCAACATCAGACACAATTCCTGAACCTTGCAAAGACTGAACTGCTCTAGAAGAAGCAACTTCTTCTCTCTTTAAACGAGGAGGTCTACGAGTGGAAACAAACAACGGCTGAACTTCTACAACAGGATTATACGGAGCTAATCCAAACCACTTAACAGGCGTACCAGCAATATGACGAATCGCATACTTCATTTTTAACGATAACGCACCACGCAAAGAAATATTCGACTCAGGCATCAAAGCCTTATGTAAAAGCACGTAACGAATTGGACCAATATCTGGATCCGCATCAACCTTAGGGTACACAGATTGCTGTTGCGGAAGCTCGCCAGTATGCGACAAATCGTGCATAATCTGATGCAAATACGCAGGAATCGAAGGAGAAACCTTAAACCCAAGTTTGATCTTAACGCGGAACAAATAGTCCGTACCAAAATTCTCCACGCAATATTCGCGAGTAAACGGAGCATCATCCGTTTCCACTGACACAGCCCACCACGCGCGCGCACGCTTAGGATGATCCGCAAAAATAGAGAAGAAGATTCCAGTATCCAAACGCTTCATTTCCTTATCGGAAGTCAAATAAACAATGTTATCCGCAAAATAAGGAATACGGAAATCACGATGAAGCTTATCTAGCACAGGCAGAAAATCCTTAGGCTTCATGTGCAAGCGTTGAGAACGCTCAATCTTAGTGCCATCCTTCCAAGTGAGCATAACGATAAGAATCGTAGCCCCAAGAATCATGGTAAACCAACCACCATGCATGAATTTTGCCATAGATGCTATAAAGAACAAAATCTCGATAATCAAGAACACAGTGGCAAAAATTAAAGCAGCAATCTTCTTCTTTTGATACCACATGTGAACAGTAAGAAGTGTTGTTGTAGCAATCATGGTAAGCGTAAGTGCAAGACCATATGCTCCCGAAATATGCTCTGAATCTTTAAACACAGCTAAAACCGTAAGAGTTGCAAGACAAAGCACAAAATTAACAACTGGAATATAAAGCTGACCACGAGTACGCGCAGGGTAACGCACCTGGAGATGAGGCATCCAATTAAGGCTTGTAGCTTCTGAAACCATAGTGAATGCACCAGTAATCAAAGCCTGTGATGCAATAATGCCTGCTGTTACAGAAAGCACAACTGCTACATAACGTAAATTCGGGCTGAGCATCTGGAAGAAAGGATTTAAGCCTTCTATAGACCATAATGCTTTATTGTTTTGATGTTGTAGCATCCAGCTGCCTTGACCAAAGTAGTTTAGAACAAGAGCAACTTTAATAAATGGCCACGTAACGTAAACGTTTCCACGCCCAACATGACCCATATCAGAATACAAGGCTTCCGCACCTGTTGTGGAAAGGAATATGATGCCCATTAACGCCATTCCTTGCACATTGTGCGAACTAAACAAAAACTTCAAGCCGTAAATTGGGTTCAAAGCTTCAAAAATTGCCCAATCTTCTCCAATATTCATGATTCCAACAAGCGCTAGGAATCCGAACCATATCATAACTACTATGCCGAAAACTTTGCCTATTCTTTCAGTTCCTCGCTGTTGAACCGAAAACAGAATCACAATAATAACCACGGTGATCATTAAAGATAGATTGTCGTTTTCTAAGAAAATAGGCCTAAACGCAGATATAGTTCGCAGACCTTCAACTGCAGAAGATATTGAAACTGCTGGAGTTAGAACAGAATCAGCAAGGAACGCAGCACCGCCAATCATTGCTGGAATCGCAAGCCACGCGCCTTTTCGTCTAATAAGCGAGTAGAGTGCGAATATTCCGCCTTCGCCTTTGTTGTCTGTTCGCATTGCTACAAACACGTATTTTACGGTTGTGATCAGCGTGATTGACCAAAACACTAGGGATAACATTCCGTAAACGGCTTCGCGACTAATGTTTTGCAATCCGCCTTGACCAGCTAAGAATGTTTGAGCAGTGTACAAAGGAGAAGTTCCAATATCTCCATAAACAACGCCCAATGCCACTATCGACATACCTAAAGTAAATTTATCTGAGCTGGTTTGTATCTTTGCCCACCATCTGCCAAGTGGACCTCTAACCGCACTATCCGCAAGCTTTTCAGCCTCTTTAACTTCTTTAGCCTGCTGATACGCCAACGCCTCTCGTTCTTCGCGAGTGGTGGTTTTCTGAGAAACTTTTGGCGCTTTTGTAAAAGAAGCGGCTTTTAGAATCGCCTCTTTAGGGTTCGTTACTCCCTTAGCAGCCTTCTCAGACTCCTTCGCCCCGTTGCGAAGATCCTTAGCGTCATCGTTAGATAGCGCTGAAACGCGTGACTTAGTCATGCTTGATTTTTCCTCCAAAAAGTAAGACCTCTTCTTTGCAATAATCTGCCATAATAAGAAGTCGCATATGGTCTTACTGCTTACAGTTTTATTTATTTGTACCTAAATATTGTATACAATAACAGATATATAAAGCAAAGTCAGCATAGAATCCTTGAAAAATAAGGCTTAATCAAAGCAAGAATATAAGACTAGATCATCTAAAAACCGTAGATTTCTTTCGTTGTTTTTAAAGTTGACTTTGCTACTTCTAGCAAAGAACAGTCAAGCGCGGTTGCTAACGATTCAAGTGTATAAGGAACCATATAAGGCGCGTTCGGACGACCCCTATACGGCATTGGTGTAAGGTACGGCGCATCTGTTTCAACAGTTATGTGATCTTTGCCAATGATTCGCGCAGATTCTTGTAAATCTTCGTTACCTTTATAGCTAATCGTTCCAGAAAAACTTGCGTACCATCCGTTTTCTTTTAGCACTTGAGCTAAGTCTTTCCCGCCAGAATAGCTGTGAAACACTGTGCGCTCTGGCGCTCCGTCTTTTAGCAAAATTTCTACAACATCACTATGAGCATCTCTATCGTGAATTTGAAGCGGCAAATTAAGCTCTTTTGCAAGTGCTATATGCGCGCGGAATGATTCGCGTTGGTAAATCCTTGCAGACTCGCCTGTGCGAAAATAGTCTAATCCCGTTTCACCTATTGCCACTACTTCTTCTGCGTTATCTACGACTAGCGAGCGCAAGTGTTGCATTGCTTCGTCAAATGAAATATCATGATACGGCTTATAAACCACCGGTAAGCCGTCTGGCCCTTCTGCTCCCCTATGACCGTGTAGAGGCGCTTCGTTGGGGTGAATCGCTATTGCAGCACGCACGCAATCCGCGTGAGCTGCCGCAAAATCTATTGTTGGCTGCCAATTTGGATATTCGCATCCAACCTCAATCATTTTAGAAACGCCTGATGCTTTTGCACTATTTACTAAGTCATCTGCACTTGGTTCCGCAATTGGTTCTCGCCCTTTTTGCGATAATTCTTGATTAAGATTTTTTGCAAAATCCACTACGCTTAACATGTGCGTGTGGTCGTCTGCGATTGTTATGCCTTCTTTAATTAGATTCTGCCATATTTCAGACTGCTCTGTTAAAGAAGGCGCCCAATTATGTTCGCGATGATGCTTACTCATGATTTACAAGTGTAGTCGCATATTTAACGTGGCTTGAAACGTGACTTAAAACGCAACTTTTGCGCTTACTGGATCGCAGCACTAATCGCAGCGTATTGCGATTCCACAAGCCTGTAATACGCACCTTTCTGCGCCATAAGTTGCTCATGGCTTCCGCGCTCCACGATTTGCCCATGGTCAATCACGCAAATCAAATCCGCATTCTCTATTGTAGAAAGCCTGTGTGCAATTACAAAAGAAGTGCGATTTTTAAGCAATTGAGCTAATCCTGCTTGCAACGCCTCTTCTGTACGCGTATCTATATTGCTTGTTGCTTCGTCTAAAATTAGAATTCGCGGATTCGCAAGTAATACTCTGGCAAACGATATAAGCTGCCTTTGTCCTGCAGAAAGAGTGGCTCCTCGCTCCTCAATTTCCGTATCGTAGCCATTAGGCAATTCTTCAATAAACTCGTGCGCGTGAACTACGCGAGCCGCCGACTCAATCTCCTCGTCTGTTGCGTCAAGCTTGCCGTAGCGAATGTTTTCTTTAACAGTTCCGCTAAATATAAAGCTGTCTTGAAGCATAACGCCCATTTGTTTGCGCAAAGATGCTAACGTTATTGAGCGCACATCGTAGCCGTCAATTGTGATTGAGCCTTCGGAAACGTCGTAGAATCTAGAAAGCAGGCTTACAAGCGTTGTTTTACCCGCTCCAGTAGGACCTACAAGTGCAACCGTTGTTCCAGGCTCAATGTGCAAGTCAACTAAATTCAAAATCGGCTTTCCGTTCTCTTCGTAGCGGAACACAACGTCGTTTACGTCAACCCTGCCTTTAATTTGCGGCAATTCTTTTGCATCTGGCTTATCTACAATATTTGGCTTAATGCTTAGAGTCTCAAAAATACGCTCCAAATACACTGAGCATGTTATAAGTTGCGTGTAGAAGTTACCAATGTTTACAACTGGCTCCCAGAAAGTGCTCGAATACCACACAAATGCTATAAGAGTACCCGTGCTTATGTTCATACTGCTCGCGTTTGTTATGCCAACATAGTAGAGCAGCGAAATTGCTGCGCTTTCAATAATCGAAGCTCCAGGCCAAAGAAGCATTTGCACTCTAACGTTTCGCATCCACGCTTTTCTAACTCCCGACTGCTGATCTTGGAATGTAGCGTATTGTTCTGATTCGCGCGCAAAAGTTTGAGTGGTTTTTACGCCTGCGATTGATTCGTGCAAATATGCGTTAAGATTGCTTTGTTTATTCGACAATTTTTTAGACGCTTTTCGTTGCAAAATTTGCAAAGTGCGAGTCCAGATTATAAAAACTGGGAATAATACAAGACTCCACAATGCCATTCGCCAATCCATAGCAAACATTGCGATTAGTGTAATGATTAGCACAAAAACATCGGAAAACACGTTGATTAAACCAGAAGAAAGCGTGTCGGAAAGCGTGTTTATGTAGTTTACTATGCGAATCAAAATCTTGCCGTGTGGGCGCGAATCGAAGTAATCAAACGATAACGATTGCACGTGCGTAAAAATATCTCGTCGCATATCTTTAATTATCATTTGGCCGAGTCGCGTAATTGCAAGCGTTCTGTAGGCTAACCCAAGCTCATACAGCACAATAAGCACGCCAAACAATGCAATAAGCGCGTACAAATAAGAAACGTTTTTATTAGGCAAAACTACGTCTATAAGTGTTTTTGTAATCATTGGAGTTACTGTCATAATGCAACTTCCGCTAATAACAACTAAAACTATTTTGACTAGCTGCCATACGTACGGCTTTATATATTTGCGAACGCGCATCAACTCGTGCAAATTTACGTGCTCTTCTTGGCCTTCGTCTTCTCTATAAGTGTTGCGTTGCGCCATTCTACTCACCTTTAGCCTTGTCTAAATCTTCAAATCCCAAAGCTTTGCCCATTTGCATACCAAGCTGCTTTTTGTAGATTTCCCAATATCTTCCATGCGACGCAACAAGCTGCTCATGCGTTCCGCGCTCTACGATTTTGCCGTGATCTAGCACAACAATCATGTCTGCGTCTTTAACAGATGAGATTCTGTGCGCAATTGTGATTACTGTTCGCAAGCCGTCTAACTTTTTTAGCTCTTTTTGAATATGCTCCTCAGTTTCCATGTCTACTGCAGAAGTTGTATCGTCCATAATCAAGATTGCAGGATTATTAGCTAGCGCGCGAGCAAGACTTAAGCGCTGCTTTTGACCGCCCGAAAGGCCAACTCCTCGTTCTCCTACAACGGTTTCGTAGCCTTCTGGCATGCTCATAATAAAATCGTCTGCATCTGCGATTCTTGCCATACGCCTAATCGTGTTATCTAATTCTTTGCAATTTTCCTCGTTTTGAGGCAATCCAAAGCTAATATTTCCTGCAATCGTATCGGAGAACAGGAATGTTTCTTGCGCGACTATGCTAACTTGATTTCTAACAGTTTCTAGAGGCCATTCGCGAACGTCTTTTCCATCAATCAAAACGCGACCACGAGTAGGATCATAAAAACGCGCTATAAGACTTACAAGAGTTGATTTTCCAGATCCCGTTTCGCCTAAGATTCCAAGCTTTGTGCCTGCTGGAACATCTAAATCAATATCGCTTAAAATTGGCGAATCAAGATCGTCTGGGAATGCAAAATCAACGTGTTCAAAAGTTACACGACCCTTAACTTTAAGATTTTCCGCAGATGTAGATGGCAAATCAATATGCGATTCTTGCGTAAGAAGCTTACGAATATTCACGCATCCTGCGTTGAATCGCTGCCAATCGTTAATAAGCCACCCAACCATTCTTACTGGCATGTGGAGCATCCAAAGAAAACTGTTAAACGTTACAAACGCGCCCAAAGTCATGCTTCCATTAAGCACAAGCCATCCGCCAAATCCTACTGTTACAAGCTCCAACGCAAAGCCCATACCGTCAAGCCATGGCATGTATTTTTGCGTGTTTTTTGCAAGCGTAATATTGCGATTAAAGTAATCTTCATTGCATTTATCGAATTTCTGAGTTTCAAAAGGCTCGCGAACAAAAGCTTTTACAACGCGATTGCCTTCAATGTTTTCTTCTACCATTGAATTCATGCGTGCAAACGATTCGCGAATCGCAAGGAACTTTGGCCTAGCATTCTTGCCCATAAGCTTTGCAAGCCAGAACAAAAATGGTGTAATTGCCATAAGCGCTAGAGCTAGCTGCCATTGGATTGAAAACATTATAACTAGCGCAAACACAAACATTACTAAGCAATCCAGCGCCATATAAGACACCCAGCTTAAAATGTGGCGAATCGCGTCCGTATCCGAAGTCATGCGGCTCATAATGTCGCCTGTGCGCGTGTGATTAAAGTATGTAAAATCAAGCGAATGCAGCTTCTCGTACTCGTCGCTTACAAGGCGATACACGGCGTTTTGGCCAAATCTTTCCATTTGAAGCTGGTAGATATATCTTGAGCCTACGCGAATAATCATCATTGCAACCATTAGCACGCATACAAAAGCAAGCAAATCATGCTGTTTTCCAATAATGACTTTGTCTACAATAAAGCCCGAAAGCAGCGGCATTGTCATTGCCATTGTGTCGTTTATAGTAAAAAGAACTAGCGATACGCCTACTCTCCACATATCTGGCTTACAATATTGCAAAACCCAGCGCACATTACTCGCGTCTTTGCGTTTACTTGGATTTACATACATGCGCTAGATTCTCCCTTATTTTTGACTTCGCGATTTATTTTTTATTAAGTTTTATTAAGTTTATACTATTTTTCTGAGTTTATTTTTGCGCGACTATTTTTTACGCGATTATTTTCTGCGTAACTACGCACGCGATTACAGCAAAAGCATGTGGCGTGCAGCCAAAGACCACACGCCACATGCTATAAGTTAAGCAATCAGCTTAGTAAACTTGCGCGAGTTATCGCTACAAATTTACTCACTTCTGCCAACCAATGTTTTCAACAAAAACGTTAGCATATCCAGCAGGACCGCCGTTAGCGAAGCCCTTCTTGTATGCCTGATAGGTTGGAGGAGCAGAAACTGGAAGCGTACCATACTCGGCGAAAGCCATGGACTCAGCCTTGTTGGCCAATGCAGTCTGTTCCTTGTAATCGTAAGTCTTACCAACCTTGGCGAGCAGGGCATCAATCTTCTTGTTGCCAGTGCCAGTAAAGTTGGAATCGCTCTTAGAACCGTAGACCTGGGAAGCGGATGCCAAGAAGCTCAATGGAGATTGGGAAACCCAAGCCATTGGAAGCACCTGGAAGTCGAAGGAAGCAACAGTCTTAGAGAACTTAGATGCAGGCTTGTTTACAGTCTTGCACTTCATTCCAGCCTTCTTCATCATGGCCTGGAATGCGTTAGCAAGAGCTGCCTGAGTGGAGTCATCGCCGAAGAAGGTGAATGTGAACTGAACGGTCTTGCCATTCTTAGCGTAGTAACCGTCTTTGCCCATCTTGTAGCCAGCGGCCTCAAGAGTCTTCTTAGCGTTTTCTACGTTGAACTTACCATCAGCTGGAAGGTTGTTCTTGTAGCCAGCCTGGAACATGGAGAGAAGCTCCGAACCTGGCTGCTCGCTCTTCCAGCTCATACCCTGGAACTGAATCTTGTTGTATGTAGCAACGTCGAATGCCTGAACAACAGCCTTACGCACGGCCTTATCCTTGAATGCGCCAGCCTTTGCGTTTAAGTTAATAACACGAATCTTGGTGCTGTAGCCGTAACGGAGCTGAGCGCCCTTAACGCTACGAGCAGCCTTAATCTTATCCTTGGTGGAGATGGAATCCACGGAATCGATTTCGCCGTTCTGGAAGGCGTTCATTGCAGCGGTATCTTCCATACGCTTTACAACAACCTTGTCAAGCTTTGCCTTCTTGCCCCACCACTTTGGATTGCGCACGAAAACAACCTGATCTTCGGTTGCGGACTGAATCTCGAATGGACCTGCACCCCACTCGTTGTGAGGATTATTTACCCAACCCTGGTTGAATACCGCTGGATCGGTTGCCTTTGGATGAACCAATGGAGCGAAAAGCAATTCCCAAGTTGCGCATGGCTTATTGTACTTAACGATTACTTGCTTAGGATTTGCACCCTGCTCAACGGACTCAATGCAGTCATAGCCCTCGTGAGATGGTACAGAGTAGGCTTCGTTCTTGCCATTCATAACTTCCCAAGTAGCCTTGAAAGCAGTGTAATCGATGTCTGTACCATCGTTCCACTTAGCCTTTGGGTTCAAATCGTACTGAACTACGAGTGGCTTGTCGCTAACCTTCTTAACAGAAGTAATGTAATCAGGGTTGTACTTAACCTTCTCGCCCTTAACGGTATCGTAATAAGGAAGCGATGGCTGGTAGAAGCCCCACAAAGTGCTCATATACGCGGTGTTACCGTCGTTAGAAGCGTAGTTCCAGTTTGGACCCATGTCAGAAAGCGAGAACGTGTAAGTACCGCCATCCTTAACATTGTCACGAGGCTGTGGATTGTCATAACGCTTGTCAACCTTAGGCATTGGAAGAGCGCCAGCGTAGGAAGTATCCACACCTGCGGCTGGCTCTTCGGTCATACCGCCCTTGGCCTTATCTGCTGTAGTAGCAGTTGTGCCACCGCAAGCGCCGAGCAGCATTGCAACAGAAAGTGCAGCTGCGGCGAATACAGTTAATTTGCCTGCATTAGTTTTTTTCATGATTCCTCTCATTCCCCAGAAATGATGTCCGCTTTCTGGTATGTGTGTAGAGTATATCTAATCTTTTGACATTTTGTGTTACGACTTTTTTAACAAATACTGAATTTAAGCTTTTGTTACTTAAGATTTAATCCATAAAAAAGAAAATTAAATACATAAAACAGTCAAACAGAAAATTTTTTAGTTTATTTTAATTAAAAAACAAAATATATTACTTTTTTTAGAATTTATATGCCTGTAACAAAAAATCGCGTGTGTCTTGCATAACACACGCGATCAAAATTGCCCTAAACAAAAGTCTAGGCGTATTCACAAAAGATTAGAATCAGACGCTTGCAACGTCATCAAACGAATCTTCTTCGTTGAGAATAATACGCTTGCGATTCTTCTCAATAACAGGATCTGGAATTGGCACAGCGCTAATCAAAGCCTTAGTGTACGGGTGCTTAGGATTATCGAATACCTCATCCGTTTCGCCAGATTCAACAATGCGTCCGTGGTACATAACAGCAATTCGGCTAGAAATATGACGAACAACCGCCATGTTGTGAGCCACAAACAAGTAAGCAACACCCAACTTGTCTTGCAAATCTTCAAGCAAGTTAATAATTCCAGCCTGAATAGAAACATCCAAAGCCGAAACAGGCTCATCAAGAAGAAGCAGCTTAGGGTTTACAGCCAAAGCGCGAGCAATAGCAATACGCTGACGCTGACCACCAGAGAACTGCGTTGGGAAGCGATCAACCTGATCTGGATTCAGCTCAACAAGCTGCATAAGCTCCGCAATACGCTGACGAATCTCTTCCTTAGACTTCTTTTGAACATGAAGAGGCTCTGCCAAAATATCGTAAACAAGCATACGAGGATCAAGAGAGCTCATAGGATCCTGGAACACGTATTGGATCTTAGAACGAAGCTCGCGACGCTGCTCTTTAGTCAACTTATCGTTAAGATCGGTGCCAAAAACTGTAATAGAGCCAGCTTCTGGCTTCTTTAAACTCATGATTTCCATCAAAGTAGTTGACTTACCAGAACCAGATTCGCCAACAAGGGCCACAGTTTCGCCTTCGCGAATCTCAAGGTCAATGCCATCAACAGCGCGAACTTCGCCAACCTTGCGTCGCAAGAAACCGCCACCAGTAATTGGGAACGTTTTAACCAATCCCTTAACATCCAAAACAACCTTGCGATCCTCGCGAGGAATGCCCTCAAACATTGGCTTAATAGTTTTTTCGGTTTCCGCATGAAGCAGCGCACGAACGGTTTCGCTTTCTGCTTCCAGACCCATCATATCGCTAGTATCTCCACTCTTTTCTTCTGCCATCAACATATCCATTGTTGGCTTAGAGATTGGAGTTAAGCGGCGAGTACGCTTTTGGTCAACGCGCGGAACAGCGCCAAGCAAGCCGATTGTGTATGGCTGAGTTGGGTGAGTAAAAATCTCTTCAACGCTATTATGCTCAACCAAATGGCCCGCGTACATAACAATAACTTCGTCTGCAACGCCAGCAATAACACCCAAATCGTGAGTAATGAAGATCATTGCGGCGCCAGTTTCTTTCTGCGCTTTCTTCAAAACATCCAAAACCTGAGCCTGAATCGTAACATCCAAAGCGGTAGTAGGCTCATCAGCAATAATAATATCTGGGTTGTTAGCAATTGCCATAGCAATCATAACGCGCTGACGCATGCCGCCAGAAAACTCGTGAGGGAAAGCCTTTAAGCGCTCAGCTGGCTTAGTAATACCAACCAAGTTAAGCAATTCAATAGAGCGCTCACGAATCTGATCTTCGGTCATATTTGGATTATGAATAACCAAAGCTTCCTTAAGCTGATCTCCAATAGAAAACACTGGAGTTAAAGCAGAAAGAGGATCCTGGAACACCATAGCAATATTCTTGCCACGAATCTTACTCATCTCTGCATCAGACTTCGTTAACAGCTCTTCGCCCTTATAAACAACAGAACCCTTAACAGACGCGTTCTTATCCAGCAAACCCATAACAGCAAGAGAAGTAACCGACTTACCAGATCCAGATTCACCTACAATACCAATGGTTTTTCCGCGGTACAAATCAAAATTCATATTGCGTACTGCATGAACCGTACCAGCTTCCGAAGCAAAGCTAATTTGCAAGTTGCGTACAGAAAGAAGTGGTTCGTTGTTCTGATTTTCCATCACAGAATCTTCCTTAATTGCGTCATTCACCATATCAGTCATGTTTAAACCTCCAACGAGCCTTACTCGGCCTTACCAACAGACCTAGAATATGGATCAATCGCATCG
Organism: Gardnerella sp. KA01002; assembly: GCF_049244015.1. Classification (NCBI taxonomy): domain Bacteria; kingdom Bacillati; phylum Actinomycetota; class Actinomycetes; order Bifidobacteriales; family Bifidobacteriaceae; genus Gardnerella; species Gardnerella sp. KA01002. Next base: position 140,046 of record NZ_CP058365.1, on the reverse strand, counting down.
CGAAGACCATCGCCAATAAGCTGAACAGAGAAAGTCAAAATAACCAAAACCGCAGAAGGAACCAAAAGAACCCAAGGAGAGGTCATAACGCTACTTTGACCAACATTAAGAAGAGTACCCAAAGAAGTATCTGGAGCCTTAATACCAAGACCCAAGAAGCTCAATGCGGTTTCGCCGTTGATTGCGCCAATAACACCGAGAACTGTATTAATAATCAATACAGAACCAAGATTTGGAACAAGGTGGCGAACAATAATGCGGAATGAAGAAACACCTTCAAACTTGGCTGCGCGCACATATTCACGCTCACGCAAACTCAAAGTCAAAGTGCGAAGCGTACGAGCATAACCAATCCAACCAAAGGAAGTCATACCAAACGCAAGCCAAAGCCAATCATTGCCACCAGTCGCGGAGCTAACAATCAAAGCAATAAGCAAGAAGGATGGAACAATCAAAAGCATGTCCAAAACCCACATGCCAACTTGCTCAAACCAACCCTCAAAGTAAGAAATAGCAGTACCAACCAAAGCAGCAATAATTGTAATAGAAATGGAGCTTACAATACCAATAGAAAGCGAGCGACCAAGTCCGCGAACAACCATTGCATACATGTCAGAACCGCCAGGCGTTGTGCCAAGCCAATGCTCTGCGCTAGGAGGAGTTGCAAGAGCAGTAAAATCAGGCTCATCGTAACCCCACTTACTAATCTTAGATCCAAACAACGCAAGAAGAATCAAGAACACAAGCAAAACCAAGCCAACGACGGCAGATGGTCGCCTAAAGAAACGACGCGTATAAAGCGTAATCTTGCCAGTGCGCTTAAAATTACCCCAAGAATTAGCAGTCGCCTTCTTGTCTGCAGCAGACTCTTGAAGGTTTGAAGATACATCTTTTTTACTCATATCAATAACACCTACACTGTTCTGCAATTAGTTCAAGCGAATACGTGGATCAAGCCAAGCAGAGAAGATATCTGCCAGCAAAGCTCCAGCCAAAGTACACACAGCTCCGAATGCAGCAATAGCAACAGAACCATTAATGTCATTATTAGAAATTGTTTGCACAAAATAGCTACCCAAACCGTTAATTGCGAACACGGTCTCAGTAATCACAGCACCCGTGAACACACCTGCAATAGAGAAGGCGACGTCCACAGCTGTAGGAATCAAAGAAGTACGCAAAGCATGGCGACGAATAGCAATGTTCAAAGGCAATCCCTTAGCACGAGCAGTGCGAACATAATCAGCATTCATAGTGTCAAGCAAATAAGTGCGCTGCGTAAGATGGTATCCAACCATGCCAGGAACAGTCATAACAATTGTCGGCAAAATCAAATGCTGTAAGAAGTCAAGAACAAAAGCAATAGGGTTAGAACCTTGATAAGAATGCAATCCCGTAACAAAGAATAAACGAGAGCCAGCAGCATTGTTAACGCTAATTGCAGCTAACACAATAAGCAATCCAAACACAGCAGCTGGAACAACAAGCAAGAACGTAGCAATAGAGTTAAGAACCCTGTCTTGCCACTTATATTGACGAATAGCAGTATAAACGCCAACACTAACACCGAAAACAATACCAAGAACAGTTGCGCAAGTAACTAATTGGACAGACGCACCAATACGAGCCGCAATCGCAGGACCAACAGGAGCCTGCTCTGGGCTTAATCCCCAATCCCAACGAGTAAGAACGCCGGTAATCCAACGCAAATATCTCGTAATAACTGGAGTTTGGTCGTTAATGTTCGCCAAATCCAAAGAACGGTTAATCGAAGGAATTGGTGGATGCGGATGCCTAGACATATAATTCGATCGCGGATCCATAAAAGCACTTGCCAAGAAATACGTCATGGATACGGAGACAAACAGCATCACAACATAATTCAGGCATCGTTTAACGATGTATCGTATCATTGTGACTCTTTTCTACGTCTAACCATTGTTACCTCCATCTGGTAACTGCAAGCCTAAAGCTTGCACACTGCCATCGTTTGCTATACCCAGTTGCAAAAGCAAATCAAAAGCATACTCAAGGCACACTTAAGTAAGCCCTCATAAATGGGACATGTAATTAGTATATTTTTAGCTGACCTATGTACATTGCTTAAAATAAACATGCAATCATACGAAATAAATATCAATTATCACAAAAATTAATACACAAAATCAACAAAACATCAGAATATTTAACGGAATTATTTAAATTTTACGAAAATTAGTTTCGTAAATAGTAATAAAAGTGTAAATACAATAACATTTCGTACTAACAAAACACATTGCAATTAGTTTTACTAGTATCCTATTAAAAAAGCACAAATCACGCAAAACGCTACTCGTGCATTGAACACGCTACAATAACGCTTATTCGCTTATTTTCAACCTAACAACAAAAGGAGATATATGTCTGAAAACGTAAAAGCCGTTACCATAGACAACGTGCGCGAATATTCCAAGCATTTTAACGAACAGCGAGCAAATCGAGTAGCCGCAAACGCTTCCGTAGCAAGCGGCGTTCTTAAAGCTGCAACAAGCTATCAAGGACAACGCGCTTTACCACGCAACTTCTCCATAGAATTAAAACAAGGATCAATAACAAACCAACAGCACTCTGGACGTTGCTGGATGTTCGCTTCCCTTAACACTTTGCGTTACGAATTAATGCACAAGTGGAATTTAGACGACTTCGAGTTTTCCGAAAGCTACCTGTTCTTCTGGGACAAGATTGAAAAGGCAAATGCGTACTTGGAAAACGTGTTGGCAACATTAGACGAAACCCTAGATAGTCGAGTCTTTGAAAACATTAACTACGGTCCGATCGACGACGGCGGATGGTGGCAAATGTTCGTTAACTTGGTAAACAAGTACGGACTCGTACCAAAAAGCGCATACCCAGATTCACAGAATGCTATTGACTCAGATGCATTCGTACAATACATAAATACCAAGTTGCGTGAATTCGCGGCTGAATTGCGCGAAGCACACAAGAACGGTACTTCCATAGAAGAGTTGCGCGAAATGAAAATCCGCGACCTTGAAACCGTATACCGTATGACAGCTATCGCACTTGGCGAGCCACCAGAGCGTTTCGACTTTATTGCACGTACTAAAGATGACGACGATAAGAAAGACGAAAAGGACGACAAAAAGAACGAAGCCAAAGAAGACGATAAGAAGGACGATAAGCCAAAGACTGGCAAAGACGATCGTCCAATGATTCGCGAATATGGAATAACACCACTAGAATTCGCAAAGAAATACGTTCCAATTGACGTAAACGACTTTGTGAGCTTGTGCAACTCCCCAATGGAACACACTCCGTTCAACAAGCTCTATCAGCTTAAATACACCACAAACGTTGCTGAGACGAAGGAAATGGAGTTTGCAAACGTTGCGCTAGAAGTATTCCGAAAAGCAGCTGTCGATCAGCTAAAAGACGGACATCCAATTTGGTTTGCTTGCGATTGCACGCAATTCTCGCTAAGGCAAGATGGGTTCTTTGACCCAGCAGTTGTGCGCGTAGACGAGCTATTCGATGTAGAGTTTACATTCGACAAAGCTAAAGGTTTGGAATATATGGATTGCCCAGGCAACCACGCAATGACCTTTACTGGCGTAAACCTTAACAAAGATGGTGAGCCAGACCGCTGGAAGATTGAAAACAGCTGGGGTAAAGATAACGGCGAAGACGGATACTACGTTGGATCCGCGCAGTGGTTTGACCGCTACGTTACAGAAATCATTATTAACAAGAAGTATCTTGATGAAGCAACGCGAGCAATATTGGATCAGGAGCCTGTAATGCTTGATCCGTGGATTCCACTTACAAAGCGCTGCCGCTAAACTTGATATAGAGTGTAACTGATTTATAAACGCAGATTGCAAACGCAAATTACAAATGCAATCTGCGTTTTTTATTTTATTGCGCTTTCCTATTTGGGGTTGCGCGCTCCTTACTTGGTATTGCGCGAGGTTTGAGTATTTCTCTCCTCGCAAGTCCCGTCGCTACGCTCCTCTTTTATTGCTCGTATAGAAATACATCAAACCTTCTGAATATCTGGAACTTTTACGTGGTTTTCATCGCTGAGATTCTCGATTTTTCTTGCTCTCTCGGCGAGTCACCACCTTCGGCGCTGAGGCTCGCCTCTTTCGCTGCGAAAAATCTCGAATCTCTACCACATTTGGCGTAATCATGTAGTGCGTTTGTACCTAGTTTACGGCGTGTCGTGATACAAACGCACTACACAAGCCATAAATTTCCGCTTTTTGTAGCCCTACACGCCGTAAATCAGCTACAAAATCGGGGTAAGCGGCGAACAGTTAAAAAAGATAAAAAGAAGCCCGGTGGGAAAGAGAAGACCCACCGGGGCAGAGAGAAAGAGAGAAGAAGGTTTCAGTTATGGGGTTCGCGAACGAACCTCACTGATGGATAACCATCAGCAATACTCATTATAACCACACTTTTCTCGCAAAACACGCATATAACCTAAAAATTTCCTTAAAAAATTTTTTAAATCCTGATAGTCAACCTATTTTTTGTTACATGCATCACTATAACTTAAAATTTTTCATTTAATCACTTAGATTCTAGTGATTTTTTAGCTGCAGCCAATCTTTCTTCGTCAGCTTTACGACGAGCGGCAAGCGCAGATTCAAAACGCTCAAGCTCCTCATCAATAGCCTCTTTAGGAATTTTGGCAAAAATCGGAGTTGGCTTAGCGACAGGCGTACCAGTCACTAATTCCTCACTCTCCCACGGGTGAACAGTTTCTCCAAGACGATAGTCGCCAGTAATAATCGGATACTTAAAATCTGGATTATCTAAGTCAGTCACCTCTTCAATTCTTGGCAGAGGAGAGAACACACCCGTACCACCAAGAGCTTCCCACACTTTTTGTGCAGAATGTGGCAAGAATGGAGCAAGTAAATGATTAGCATCAGAGACAGCTTGAGCTGCAACGTGCAAAACAGTACCAAGACGTGCTTCATCATCTTTAATCTTCCAAGGCTCAGTTGCAGAAATGTACTTGTTGATATCCGACACAACACGCATTGCCTCGTTAAGCGCATTCTTCTGATGATGACGTTCAATCAAACCACCAACAATCTCAAAAGCATTAGAGGTTTGATCAAGCAAAGCGCGATCCATATCTGTCATTGAATTTTCGTCTAGAGCAGGAATCTCTCCGAAATTCTTATGAATCAAATTAGCGACACGATTTACCAAATTACCCCAGCTGGCAGCAAGCTCTTCGTTATTATGACGAACGAATTCTGCCCAAGTAAAGTCGGCATCAGAATTTTCAGGACCAGCAATAGAAATGTAGTAACGCACAGCATCCACAGGATAACGCGCCAAAATATCCTTCACGTAAATCACAATTCCACGCGAAGAACTGAACTTCTTGCCTTCCATAGTCATAAACTCAGAAGCAACAACTTGCTCAGGCATATTCAACGGGCCATAAACTCCAGCCTCGCCACCCTTAGAGCCAGCGCCATTATATGCAAGCATTTCTGAAGGCCAAATCTGAGAATGGAAGGTGATGTTATCTTTGCCCATAAAGTAATAGCCAGGAGACTTAGGGTCACACCACCAATCGCGCCAAGCATCCGGCTTACCTTGACGACGTGCCCATTCAATAGATGCAGACAAGTAGCCAATAACAGCGTCAAACCACACGTACAAGCGCTTATTTGGGTTATCAACCCATCCTTCTACAGGAACAGGAATACCCCAGTCAATATCACGCGTAATAGCTCGAGGCTTAACTTCCTTAAATAATCCAATCGAGAAGTTGATAACATTTGTACGCCAACCATCTCGAGAATTTAACCAATTCAAATTAGCATCAGCTAAAGCAGGCAGATCAAGGAAGTAATGCTCTGTTTCTTCAAATCGCGGAGTCTCACCGTTAATCTTAGATACAGGGTTAATAAGCTCATCTGGATCAAGCTCATTACCGCAAGCATCGCACTGGTCGCCTCGAGCACCATCTGCTCCGCAAAGTGGGCATGTGCCCTCAATGTAGCGATCTGGAAGAGTACGACCTGTAGAAGGCGAAATCGCAACCTTTTGAGTACCCTTATAAATGTAGCCGTTCTTCAAGCACTGACGGAACATCTCTTGAACAACGTGCTCGTGATTTGCTGTAGTCGTGCGCGTAAACAAATCGTAGCTTAAACCCAAATCGCACAAATCTTTAGTAATCACGCGATTATAGCGGTTAGCAAGCTCCTGAGCACTAACGCCTTCTTTATCTGCCTCAACTAAAATCGGCGTGCCATGTTCGTCTGTACCAGAAACCATAAGCACGTCATTGCCCTTCATACGCTCATAACGCGCATACACGTCTGAAGGAACACCAAATCCTGCAACGTGACCAATATGACGAGGGCCATTTGCGTAAGGCCATGCAACATTCACCAAAATATGACTCATAGCCAAATATTATCTTGTTCAGCGAGGACACCTTAATAAAAAACATATACACATATGCACATTTTTTAATGTAAAAATGCTTAAAAATCCACTTTTACACATTTCGCAAAAATCTTATGGACAACATGAACAAACGTATCTATTCTGTCTAAAACCATATGTCTAAAACCATATGTCTAAAAAATTATTCCCAATCATTATGTCTAACAAGAAAGGAGGGATTATGAATAACGAAGCAGAAATTATTGCAAACAAAACTATTAACAATTCGACTAATACTACAAGTAAATACACATGCAAAACAACCGATAAGCAAACAAATAAAAGAACAGATAAATCCACAATCAAGCCAATCGCTAAAAATTTAAAAAAGACTTCAAGACACAATTCAAAAAAGACTTCAAAAAGCAGAAACTATGATGCGAATAAATACAGTACGACTAAAGATATAGCTCAAGAAACAAAAATAATTCTTGAAAATTACGACAATAAAAATCAACACATTGACATTAGTAAAAATCTTCCAACCTTACTAGACACAACGCATCTGCCAGGACCATTGTGCATGAAGAAATTATCTAAATTCGGAGCTTTTGAACGATTGTCAATAAGAAGCGGATTTGCACATTCCACTGCAAAGTCCATTGAGGGGCGGTGCAAAATACTCAAAAAGCTAATACCACGAGACTCTGCAGCATGCATGTTTACAGCATCATGGATTTGGCTTGGAGGAACAATTCCAAACATATTAGACGTTATCTCTGGCAGCCATTATCGCGTAGTACCACATGACCATCCATTACGAGTATTCAGACGAAAATTGTTGAAGAGAGAACAAAAGGTGATTAAAGATTTGCGCATAACATCTCCTGCTCGAACAATCTGCGACATAGCATTAACACCGTCTAAAAATATTTACGACGAGATACGCAAAAAAGACACAATTTTCAATCTGATTCAAGAATATGGCACAAGCTTTAAAGAATGCGAAAAAATCATAAATAGCAACCCACATTTTCCAGGAGCGCAAAAAGCAAAAGATTGGCTAAAAAACGTTATAGAACAGGAAGATATTTTTTATGAATATTAATATTGAACATTTAAATCAAGTACAAAAAAATAAAGAAGATTTCCATAAAACACAAACAAAAGATCTACCACCAAAACCGCCAATTATTCTCACAGAGCAAGTAGCATGCTGTGAAAATACAGACAAAGAAATACTTTGGCACATAGCGAGAAACATTCCGCACTTACGAAAATGGGTTATAGCAAACCCAGCCGCTGACGCAAAAATACTGGAGTATATTTCACAGAAAGGAGGTCCAGATGTTAAGCATAGCTTAGACGTACTTTTAGAAAGCTATGATTACGCGAAACAGATTTCATGACTTGATGTTTAAACAAGCAGCATAAACTTCTTTACGATTCGCAAAAGAACCGTCTGAAAGAGGATTTTGTGAAACAATACGCGTTATAGCATCTTTAATACGCAAACCCTCATTTTGCGAAAGATCGTAAGACATTTGCGCAAGCTGTTCAACGCTCAAATCAATGTTTCGCTGCTTGATTTCTTCATCGCTAGCTCCCGCAATCACAAGAACAATTTCTCCGCGCGGAGGGTCGTTTTCTACGCTTTTGCATATTTGAGAGATTGTTCCTCGCCTTATTTCCTCAAAATCCTTTGTAAGCTCGCGACATAACGCCATTTTGCGATCTGCGCCAAAAACTGCAAGAAGATCTTCCATTGACTCCGCAATTCTGTGCGGCGCCTCATAAAAAACGATTGTTCGCCGCTCTGAAAGAAGCGAGCGCAAATGCTGCTGTCTGTCTCCAGATTTACGCGGCAAAAAACCTTCGTAGCAAAAACGGTCTGTTGGCAAGCCAGAAAGCGCTAGAGCATCTAGTACGGCACTCGGCCCAGGAGCGCAAGTAACAGGCAAATCGCGCTCTATTGCACGGCGAACGATCGCAAGCCCTGGGTCGTTAATCGTAGGCATACCAGCGTCGGAAACAACAAGAACGGTATTGCCTTGCTCAACCTTGTCCAGCAAGCCATCTGCCTTATTGTGCTCATTGTGATCGTGATATGCAATAACTTGCCCAGAAACATGCACGCCAAGGCGATTTGCAAGATCGTAAAGCCTGCGCGTGTCTTCCGCTGCAACAATATCCGCGGTTTCTAGAAGATTAATCAAGCGCGATGAAGCATCTCCCATATTGCCAATAGGAGTGGCTGCAAGAACAACTTTACCCAAATTATCTTCTTCATTACGCATCTTAAATCTCCTTATGAAACTTCTTAAGACTCTACACGAATTTATAAAATAACGCACTTAAAAAATAAGATATTTGATTAGAATTATGCTTAGTAATTGCGCTTAGTAATTATGCTTAACATGAATTGCAAATAAGCAAAACGAAAAGAGATACCATGAAGATTATAGAACGCCAAATTAAAGGCATTGACGGTAGCAACGCGCTTCTTACTGGATATGTTTTAGATGACAACTTAGATAGCGAAGGGGATCAAACACGCCCAGCAGTGCTGATTTTGCCAGGCGGCGGATTCTTGCGCGTTTCTAATCGCGAAGCAGAACCTGTTGCTATGAAGTTTGCTGCTGCTGGATTCCACGCATTTGTTCTGCGCTATTCTCTTGTGCCTAGTGCACACCCGACTCAGCTTTTGGAAGCAGCACAAGCTATGCAATTGATTCGCGATAATGCAAAAGAATGGCATGTAGATGCGCAAAAAGTGGCGATTATTGGATTCTCTGCAGGAGGCCATGTTGCAGCAAATCTTGCGACTAGCGTTAGCGACGATGTTGAAGAAACAAATGGATACAACGCAAATGATGTTCGTCCAAACGCTCTTATGCTTGCTTACCCAGTGATTTCCGCTGGCGAATACGCACATAAGCCAACTTTCGACCGTCTTTTTGGAAGCGTAGATTCTAACACTCGCGCGCAACTCGTTGAACAGCTTTCGCTTGAAAACCACGTTGATTCTAAGACTCCACCTGTGTTCGTTTGGCAAACGATTACAGACCAAACGGTTCCAGTTCAAAACTCAATTATGTTTATTAATGCTTGTGTTAAAGCTGGCGTAAGCGTGGAAGCACATTTGTTCCCTAAGGGTCCGCACGGCTTGGCTTTGGCTGTTAAAGAAACTGCTAAGCGCGATGAAAATGGCGCAGTGATTCCTGAGTTTGTACAGCCAGAAGTTCAGCAGTGGATTGATCTTGCTTGCGATTGGCTTCGTCGCACATTTGCGTGCTAATCGACCTGTCTTCGAGCTTAGAGCGTAGCGCGGTTCCATTGCTTGGTATTGCGCGAGGTTTGATGTATTTCTCTCCTCGCAAGTCCCGTCGCTGCGCTCCTCTTTTATTGCTCGTATAGAAATACATCAAACCTTCTGAATATCTAACACTTTTGCGTATCTTTTATCACCGAGATTCTTGATTTTTCTTGCTGCTTCAGCGAATCACCATTTCATGCTGCGAATCGATCTGCATGAGCGCTTAAAGCGTAGCGCGCGAATGCACTTCGATTCGCTGAGCTTGCTCAAAGTTGAAAGCACAGTGTGCTTTCAACGCAAGCGAAGACGTGAGCGCGCTGTAACGCGCGAGCGATACACCTCTTTCGCTGCGAAAAATCTCGAATCTCTACCTGGTTTGGCGTAATCATGTAGTGCGCTCAGGCAGGTCGTCGCGCAAACGCACTACACAAAATTGCAAGTCGACGTTTTATATTATTCACCTGAATTTTCTACGATTATTGCCTGTGCTTGCCCTTGCAGAAATAACTCTTTATTTTATTTGTAGCACCCAGAGCGAGCATAGCAACGGACGCAACAGCTGTGAAAACTGTGCTTACGCCAGTGTTTACAAGCTTATCCCTCACATGCTCTTGCTTAAAATCAGCATTATTATTGTCAAACGAACTTTCATTCGACTGACTATTATTGCTATCTAAATCATTATTAATGTTTGGTATCGGATTATCTAATTCACGAATCTCAGATTGATTAGGTTCTGAAGAATCCTCCTTAGGCTGGGGATCCTCATACTGAGGGGGATCATTAGACTCTGTGTAATCAGTATCAGGACCATCAGGAGTATCAGACTTAGGATCATCAGGTTCAGACTCAGGCTCCTTAGGGTTCTCATTGTCCTTCGGAGTATCAGACTTAGGATTAGTATCCTTTGGATCAGGATCTTCAGGATCATCCTTCTTAGGATCAGGATCTTGCTTAGGATCCTTCGACTCAGGTTCCTTAGGATTATCAGGCTTATCATCCTTAGGTTTCTTAGGATTATCAGGCTTCTTAGGATCATCAGGTTTAGGATCATGTACATCTCTATCCTGATAATTTGGATTATTAGGCTTATCCTTAGGATTTGGCTCATCCTTCTTAGGATCAGGAGACTTAGGCTCAGGATTTGGCTTAGGGTCCTTAGGCTCATCCTTCTTAAAAGCTCCAGCATCAATATGCTTTTTATCTTCGCCAGCAGAAAGACTTATATTGCCAACATATGAGTTTTTTGAAGTTGAATTATCAGTTTCTGAAGATACGTTTTCTATAACAGACCTATCCGTTACAGGCTCTCCAGGAATCGCGTCAGAATCTACAGAGGAATCTGACCCTTTATGCGTATATGTAAAACCAAAATATTCACTACCTTCTGGAAGTGTGAATTTAACAACATAGCTTCCTGGCAGCAAATTAGTAAATTCGTAGTATCCATCAGGCGAAGTAGTGGTAATAGGCTTAACTTCATTGCCATTTATGTCGATTACTGTACTATCTCCATACTGTTTAACAAGCTGTACTTTTGCACCAATTATGCTCGACTCCCCCTTATCTTGAATACCATTATGGTTAGCATCAAACCACACGCGTCCACTCAAAGATGCAGGAATAACGATTTCAATAGGAACTGTGCTAACTTTGCTGCGATTGCTGCGCGCATACGTTGCAACAGTCTCCTGAATCTTGTTAATAATTGGCGGATATTTCAAAGTACTATCTGGATAATTATCATTACAATCTAACGCACGATAATACGATTTTATAGATGCGCTTGCTTTTCCACTCATCCAAATACCGTTGCTAATATTATCAGGACCAAACACAGTTGAATCTGGGTTAAATTCTCCAGATATTAGCAATTCAGAAGGTCTGCTTTGTTCTGGAACAGTTCCCCAACCATCGAAATATTTAGAATCCAAAATATCGCCGAAAACTTCAGTATTCTCATAAGCAACTTTTTCTATTCCGATATTGCCCATAATTTTACGAGCTTCAGCATTGTTGTTAGGCGAACGGAAAACTGTTAAATGATGATTTTTAAGAGCTTGCTTAGTTCCATTTAAAGTATAGTCCTTAGAACCAAATGGAATTTTAAATCTCAACTTAATCGGATTATTGTCGTTCCCATTGCGATAAATAGTTACGAATTGGTTATGCTCAATATTTGCAGGTATTAATTGTGGTAACCAAACACCATTCTGCGACTCAACCATAGTGCTTCTACTGTCATAATCGACGCCGCTCGTTTCCATAGATAGCCCAGTGAACCAGAATCCATAATCATCTCTGCCGTCCCATCCAGTTACCAGATCCGAACGCACTAAGCATGGATTATCTTGAAGTATCTTATCGTTTGGAAAATCTTTTAATCCGCCGATTGTCGAAGTATATTCTATAGGCGTTGGGAAAGGCATATAAGACACTCTGCCTTGGATTAATGGTTTCACACCTTTTTTGTAATTTTGCAAATCAACTAGATCAGAAGTATTTGCATTACTGTCGACTACTGTGGGGATTTCAATGGAAACTGTTTGATTATTTTTTACTACATCACCATTGGATAATACATTGCCAGAGTGGTTCACGCCTTTTATGGCAGCAAGGTATGGCATTTCGTTTGCAAAATCAGAGGACCACTCGTTGTAATTAAAGTAGACGTCAAAAAGATTATAGTTACCGAGATTGTGGTTATCAAACGACTTAGAATCTGAAATCTGTACTACTTTATTTGCAACACTGCCAGCATCAACAACAAAATCATTTGCGTTTACTGTAAGAATTTTCGGAATGGCTAGTCGAAGATATGGTCTAAAAACATCGCCAGCTTCAGGAACAATAAATTTGGCTGTAGCCCGGAGCGTAAGCTTGCTACCTGGACGCAGAATTTTATTAGTTTTATTCGTATCCGCATGATTGTCAGTAGAATCTCCATCAACATAGCTGATTGAAGTTCTTACTTCTGGAAGTTTCCCATCTGGCTTGCCGAAATGCTGGGTAGGAGCAGGAATTAAATCAATGTTGTTAATACTGGATTTATTCGTTGGAATGTTCTCACGATTAGTGAAAGCATTATCATTGCTCGACTGAGCTAACGCCGAAGAAGATAAACTTGCTGTTAATAACGTGGCCGTTAATAAGCTAGCTGTCACTATTTTCATTTTCATTAAGTATTTTCTCCCTTCGCTCATGAAAATAGTTATGAGACAAGCCACGAGTAAAACACTAAAAAATTTATTTTTCAAACTGAAAATTGTCGTAAATTTTCCGACAACTAAAACCCTTTTTATATTTATGGAATCGCCGAATAAAAAAAAAACACCTTCGGCGAGTCTGAAGAAAAATTTAAATTAATTAAGATAAAATACGAAAAATATACATGTTAACTCTCTTATAATAAAGCTAAATCGTAATATTTTCTGTTGTTATAACAATATGATGATTAAATGATATATGTGAGGTTTTTCACATTTCACAATATTCTACAAGTTCAATACACAAATATCTTTACGACAAATACAACATGGATCCTATGTAAAAGATTAAAAGACGTTTATAAACAACGTTTATAAAACAGAAACGTCGTCCTCACACCGTGATTGATGTGTTGACGACGTTTTGTTATTTGTTATTTGTTATTAATAAGTAATATTTAAAAGCAATCACACGATTTTTGGCATTGGCGTTGTTAGTGAAGATGTAAGGTTGACTTGAACAACCCCAGCTCCAGCGTGAACTTCTACTTTCTTTAAAGTTACAGTGCGAGAATCTTCAGGCGCGTGATCGTCATCAGTCATGGTTGCTGGCGACTTTACAGCAACAAGAGCCAAGCTATCAAAATCAACACCAGCCTTATTGCACAAATCCTGCGCTTCCTTCAACGAATCAGCAAAACCTGCTTTGTCGATTACGCGCTCAGCAGGCACACCATACGCCTCGGAGCAAAGCAGATTAATGCGCTCGCGAAGCGACTTTCCTCGCCTACTTTCTGGAACTTTCGTTTCAGCATCAGCGGTAATCACAGACACAAAATCGTCTAGCTGATCCGCCAAGCCATCTCCGCCATCTCGGAAAAGATTACCAACAATCGGCTTACGGAATCCCAAAGTCTTAGCTTGCTCAAGCAAATCTGGAACTTGTCCATCTTCCCCTTCCCACAAATTAATCAGAGGGAAAGTAGGAATATCAAGCGACTCAAGGCGCGAAACGTGGAACGGGTAACGCCACGCAAGCGTTTCGTCATCTCGCCAAGTAGTTGCACGAGTAACAACAACCGCAGCAGCAGGCCACTTTGCGCCAAATTCGCGAGCAGCAATATCTAGCCACTTTTGCGCACCAGCATCCGTGCCATAGCCTGCTTCCACAACAACAACATCGTGCAACGCACAAGCCATTTCAACGCTTACAAGGCTTGGAATACCAAGAGATACGTTGGCAAATGGCCCGCAATGAACATAAATCGGAGAACCATTAATCGTCTCAGTTTTTGCAGGCTTTACAGCATCGGCAAGAATATTTGTGATTCGCCACAAGTCAACAAAATCGCCAAATTTAACAGGATTCCCGTCTTTTGTGCCAGCAATCATGGCAGCAACGCGATTTGCGATTTCTTCCATGCTTCTCGAAAGCACTACAATTTGCATAAGCTCACAAGTTGGCGTTAACACAACGCGCTCCGCAACCGTGCTCTTGCCAAAGTCAACAGCAATACTACGCAAAGATCTTGAAGGTACTTCACTTACGCGCGGCACTAAAATCGTGTCTAAAATACCCTCGTCAATCGCTTTTTCTGCAAAAGAAACAAGCAAATTCTGCGCACATTCAATGGCAGCCATTTCTCCGCACAATCCCCAATCGATTAGCTCAGGGTGCGAAAGTGAGGACTTTCCGCCGCCGCTAGCGCCGCCTTTTGAACCCGCTGCAGTAATGCCCATGCTTGGCTGGCGCAAAACAGCCGCCGCATCTACCCCGCGTTCGCGCAACGCGTCTACCAGCGCAATAGTGGTAGTTGTTTTGCCTTCTCCTCTAGAAGCCTTAAGAGGAGTATCAGCTGTAACGAGTAGCACTTTACCGTGCTTTTTTTGCTCACTTGGATTCTTCTTTAAATAATCCATAAATCCGAAGGCGTCTATTTTTTTAACTAATCCAAATTGCGTAGTAAACGAATCAAGAATGCTCATATTCCCCACTTTCATAAGCAAAAAGCCTAGTAGATGCCCAATAGTGTTCAATAACAAACGTTCAATAACAGATGCCCAATAAACGCTCAATAGTAAACGCGCATAGCTAATGTAAATGAACAATTTTTATACTATACGATTGCATGGGCGTGGTATAGCAATATTACATTAAAACTATGCGCGTTATCACTAATGTCTATAACAGCTTGCGATCAGTGATCAGAACGATTAAAACCATTCTTCATACGCATGCTAGTTATGTACAGCACTGTGTCAAGCAAAGAATCTGTTTCTTTCTTCAACTTTGCTGCCATATCGTCGTTCGCTTCAGCCAAAGCTTCACGCACTTTGTCGTTACGAAGCTCTGCAATAATAGCTTCAGGATCGCGAACTAAATCATCGTAATCTTCGCCTTCATTACCTTCACGTTCTGGTTCGTAATCCTTCAAAGAAACGCCAAGAATGTCTGCCACGGCAGCATCCGTAGACTTAACCATTGCGTGACCAAGAGAACCAACAACTTCTTGGTAACGCTCAATCGCATTTGCAGTGTCGTTAAATGCAGCATCCGCAAGAGCTGCAATAATGCGATTTTCCCAATAGAAGTTTTCGCTTGTTACGCGAGTAGTCGTATCTTCCAAATACTTTGGAGTTTCGTTTACATTTGGATAGAACGGCACAAGCGCATTAAATGGGTTAGAGCCGTACGCCATCCACTGAATTGTGCGGAACGCTTCTGGCACGTAAGGACGAATTTGCATTACAGCAAGCTCGCTTTGACGATTGATGCCGATTGGACGGAAAAGATGACGAGTATGCTCATCGCCAAGCTTGCCGTAAGGATCGTACTCAGTGCCCTGATAGTGAGAGCTTAAAACGTACTTAATATCCTCAATCGTCACTTTGCGCTCAGGCTGGCGCGCCCACGGAATATCGTTGCTATCTGGCTTGTGATCAGCGTCTTTACCATCCCACACTTCGTCATAAGGATTCAAGAAACGCTCCATAAACCATGCGCGAGGAGTGTTGTACACATGGTCTGCATCTGAATGAGAGCCAAAAGCATCACGAGGATTAAATGGCGAAGCGTTTTCAACCGACAAATCTAAGTGGTTTTCTTCAATAAACTCAAGCAAATCAGCCGAGCACATATGCTCTTCTTGGTCTCCCAAAGCGTCTTCCAAATCGAACTCGTCGATTCCAAGCTGGTTTGGCATAACAACATACGCCTCGTCTGGCACGCGCTTAGCAATCCAGTGGTGTCCGCCAACAGTTTCCATCCACCAAATCTCGTTTACATCCGAGAATGCAACGCCGTTCATCTCGTACGTGCCGTACTTTTCTAGCAGAGCACCCAAACGCTCAACGCCTTCGCGAGCGCTACGAATATAAGGCAAAACAAGCGTTAAGAAGTCTTCTTCGCCAATTCCTCCTGGCACTTCTGGCTTATAATCAGCGTCGCCTTCCTTACCTTGCGCTTTTTGAAGCTCCACCATTGGGTCGGCGCCCAGCACGCGCTCGTTGGATGTAAGCGTTTCGGTTGCGCTCATTGCCACGTTTGCTTCGTTAACGCCAGCTTCTCCCCAAATTCCTTCGCGCAAGTCTGCGTTTGGAACGCTTGTGTATTGCATTGGATTATCTGGAAGCTCTACTATTACGTGGCTAAGCACAGACTTATAAACGCGAGGCTGGTCTTGCGGCTTTACTACCACTAAACGCTTTGGATTAAACTCGCCATTTGCTGAGTCTTCGTTACGCGCAATAAGCGTGGATCCGTCGTAGCTCGCTTTGCGTCCTACTAAAATTGTTGTGCATGCCATATTTGCATCCTCATTTTTCTAATTTTTGATTATTTTGGTTATTTGATTATTTTTGATTATTTTGTTTGTTTAGATTAGTTTGTTTGTTTAGATTAGTTTGATTGGTTTTGCTTATTTTTGACTATTTTACGCACACATATATAGTCGTAAGCTGCTTGCGACTAATCCGCACGAAGTCATATAAAGCCTAAATTCTAAATTCTAAAGCCTAAATTCTAAGCTTTTCCTCGCAAATATAATCCGTTAACGTCTACATACGAATCGTAATGCCTGATTTCATTCATCATTTCGTTAAGATAGAAGCCTTCTTTAAGATTTGGAAGAGGTTTTTGCGTGCCGAACACTTCTAGCATGTAGTCGTGATCCTTGTCTGGCGGCTGCGGGCCGTTGTATCGCATTGTAATCGCAGGGTCCGTGCAACCCACAAATCGGCTAGCTTGCGAGTTTCGCCCTTGTACAACTTCTGGAATCATAGTTGGCATTGTGCGCGAAAAGTCTTGCGGAATTTGCAAAGCGCGCGAGTCATTAAAGTCAAACATAAGCGCTTCCACTGGAACATTTGCCACAACCCAATGAATCCACTGGAATCCGCACACTGGTATAGCGTCATCGTCTACAAATCGCCAATGCAAGTAGTGCACAAAATCCGGCAACTTGTCTACATAAAATGGAAAAGACACGACTGGAACGCCGTTAATCTTGTTTTCTTCCGGCGCAGCTTTTGCAAAGTTGTCTGGAATAGTGGTGAAATCTGTAGAAATATTCATAATTTAAGTATCTACTACCGCTGTGACTATAAAAATAAGACTATAAAAATGTGACTATGCGTTAAGAAAGCGCACATAAAAGTGCTTCAAAAACAAGCGTTGCGTTTCCATTGCCAGCAAGACGCTTTTTTGCCACAGCAAGCGCGTCCAGGCATTTAAGCGCGCGCTCTGCTGTATTTTTTTTAGAAAGCTGCATAATTTCTGCTTTAAATTCTTGATTCACAAGTGGTGTTTGTAATTGAGCATTGTTTAGCACAACAAGCACATCTCTGTAAACGCTGCAAATCGCATCTATTGCGCGGTTTAAAACGTCTCTGCTTACGCGAGTGACTTTGCGCTTAACATCGTCTTTTTTGCCAATCGCATTGTATGCGCTACGAATTTTAGGTGGGATTTTATCTGTTGGCTTAATGCCATTTATGCGCAAAAACTCGCTTTGCTCAGCTTCAACAGACTTTTGCACTTCGTCTTCTGCTTGGCTTTTAGCATCTTCGATTAGCGTTTGCGCAAGCATAATCGCATCTATTGCGCTGCTAAGACGCAAAACGCCTGCAACAAGCTCTTCTCTTCTGCTTCTAGCGCTCTCGCTTGTAGCGTAGAGCATTGCTAAATCAACGTTTCCTTGAGCTATGCGAGCCACGTTTGCCGCCGTTTTTGCATCAATGTGTGCGCTTTGTTGCACGTATTCTTGCACATCTTGGTCGCTTGGTTGAGCCAAATTCACTATTTGAGACCTAGAACGAATTGTTGGCAAAACATCTGCCGCGCTTGCCGCGCAAAGAATCCATATTGTGCGAGGTGCTGGCTCTTCGATTTCTTTTAGCAAAACGTTTGTTGTGCGCTCAAGCATGCGCCCAACGTCTTCGATTATTATGATTCGCCACGGTGCAACACTTGGCATTTGCTCGGATATTGATACGAGTTCGCGCACTTCGTCAATGCTTACTGTAACTTTGTCCGTGCTTAAAATGTTTACGTCTGGGCTTGTTCCAGCTAATACTTCACTTGCGATTTTATCTGTGTTTATTTGAGTGTTTATTTGAGTGGCGGAGTTTTCGGCGGCGCGGTTGCTTGCGACTTTTGCGCTCGATTGCAATGCCGCTGCAAACGCTCTTGCCACTTTTGCACACCCGAATCCAGCAGATCCGCAGATAAGCCATGATTGCGCGATTTTGCTTGAATCGCCTTGCGCTACTTTTTTAAGGCGTTCAACAACTTGCGCTTGACCAACTACCGATTCCCAAACGTCCATTGCTAAAATCCTATAGTCCTAAAATCCTAAAATCCTTGATTTTCTGGGGCTTCTGGCGATTTTTTGTCACCTATTCCAGCATTATCCATCAACTCGCACATGTCTTTAGCAATCAACTTAGATAAGTCGCAAGCTGGCAAAGTGGCGTCTAAAACGCAAAATCTTTGCGCATTTTGTTTAGCAAGATCTAAGAACGATTCACGCGTGCGGCGCGCAAAATCAAGCCCCGCACTTTCCATGCGATCCGCCTGCCCATGCAATCGCACAGCAGCATCTTCTGCGCTCATATCTAGCAAATACGTACGATTTGGCCAAAGGCAATTAGATGCCCACTCGCTTAAATCGCGCACGTCTTGCATAGTGAGCTCACGCCCCCCAGACTGATACGCTAGCGATGAGTCAATGTAACGGTCCGTTATAACCACCGCACCGCGCCGCAAGGCTGGGATGATGATTTGCGCAGCATGTTGAGCGCGATCCGCAGCAAACAGAAGCGCCTCGGTGCGCGCAGAAATCGCTCCGCCGTGTAGAAGAATGTTGCGCAACTGTTCGCCCAACGGTGTTCCGCCAGGCTCTCTCGTTACAACGACCTCAAGTCCGCGTGCTTGCAAAAAATCACGCAAAGCCTCAACTTGCGTGGTTTTCCCAACGCCGTCTATACCTTCAAAAGATATAAAAAGACCTTTGTTTAAACCGCTAAGCCCGCTGTTTTTAAGACCTATAGCCATTTTTGCATACCTCTACCAGGTTTACTCGCCTTTAGATGTGGACTTTTTTGCTGTGCTCTTTTTTGCAGCAGGCTTTTTAGCGGCCGTTTTCTTAGCAGCCGTTTTCTTTGCAGCAGTTCTCTTGCGCTTTACAGGCCCTGCCGCACGCTTTTGCGCCAAAAGCTCAAACGCAACCTGTGGCTCAATCGACTCAGGCGTGTACTGCTTTGGAAGCGTGCGATTCGTAACGCCGTCTGTAATATAAGCTCCATAGAAGCCGTCTTTAATCACCACTGGCTTGCCGCTTTCTGAATCTTCTCCAAGCTCCCTAAGCGGCGGTTTTGCGGCTCCACGAGTGCGCTTTGCATACTTCGGTTGAGCAAAAAGCTCCTTGGCTTCGTCTAAAGTCACACTAAAAATCGCGTCTTCGCTTGCAAGCGAACGATTGTCTGGCTTGGCATCCGCAGACGCTGCCGAATCGCCAGCATCCGCGCGCTCGTAAGTCTTAGTCAAATAAGGTCCGTATCGACCATTATTCGCCTCAATCTTCGCGCGCTTCACTTCGCCTTGCTCATCAACTTCTTCCACAACGCCAACCAATCGAGGCAAATTCAAAAGTCGCAAAGCATCTTGCAAAGTTATTGTTGCAGGGTCCATTGTTTTAAACAAAGACGCCATTTTTGGCTTAGCTTTAGCAGACTTTTTAGATTTTGCAGAAGACTTTGCGCCAGTTTTAGCAGAATCGTCGGATGCTTGCGACTCATCCTCATCCGAGGCTTCAACAAGAGCAACGTACGCTCCAAAACGCCCGTTCCTAACTTCTACGCTGCCGCCAGTTTGCGGATCCGTACCCAAAACGCGCGGACCGTCGGAGTTGTTCTCAATCAAATCTCGCGCAACTTGCTCAGTCAACTCGTCTGGAGCCAAAGTACTTGGAATCGAAGCTCTGCGCGCATTGCCCTCTTCGTCTAGATTCTTCGTATCTTCCAAATACGGGCCGTATCTGCCTACGCGCACGTGCAATCCGCCGCCAATATCAATCGTGTTGATTTCTCGAGCGTCAATCTCGCCAAGCTGATCAACTTGTTTTTGCAAACCTTCATGCATTGCAAAGTCGCCAGCAACCGCCCCGTTATCTCCAAAGTAAAACTTGTAAAGCCAATCTTTACCAGCTTCCTCGCCATGTGCTATGCGGTCCAAACCATTTTCCATGTCCGCCGTAAACGCATAGTCAACGTAAGTTGGGAAATTAGATTCCAAAAGCTTAATAACAGCAAAAGCAAGCCAGCTTGGAATCAACGCGCGCCCACGCTCATACACGTATCCGCGGTCAATAATCGTGGAAATAATGCTAGCGTAAGTAGACGGCCTACCAATCTCCTTAGCTTCAAGCGTTTTAACTAAAGACGCTTCCGTGTAGCGAGCTGGCGGCTGAGTTTCATGACCATCCGCGCTAACTCGCAAAGCTTTAAGAACATCGCCATTAGCCATAGGAGGCAAAGCCTTAGACTGCTCGTCTTCGCTAAATCCGCCAAACACCTTCATAAATCCAGCAAACTCAATCACGGTTCCAGAAGCTTGGAAATTAGCCGTTCCAAAGCTGCCAGCCGAAGCATCTAGCTTAACTGTAGCTGTAAAACCAGTAGCATCCGCCATTTGAGAAGCAAGAGTGCGCTGCCAAATAAGCGTATAAAGTTTAAGCTGATCGGCAGGGAGAACGCCAGCCAAATCCGCAGGATTTCTAAACGTAGATCCAGCAGGACGAATACACTCGTGCGCTTCCTGAGCGCCTGCAGAAGTCGTAGCATACTGTTTTGGAGAATCCGCTAAATACTCGTCTCCAAAACTAGACTTAACGCAATCTCGCGCCGCAAAAATCGCCTCTTTAGAAAGCGTTACAGAATCCGTACGCATGTAGGTTATGTAACCGTTTTCGTACAAAGATTGAGCCGCGCGCATAGTTTGGCGAGAGCTCATAGACAAGCGGTTTCCAGCAGTCTGTTGAAGAGTAGAAGTTGTAAACGGAGGCAATGGGCGGCGGCGATACGGCTTAGTGTCCATTGAGCTCACAACAAAATCAGCCGCGCCAAGACTCTGTGCAATCGCACAAGCATCTGCCTCATTCAAATAGTGCGCTAAAGCAGATTCGCCCTTAGTTTTTTGAAGCTCGCCAAGCGAATTAAAATCTTTAGAGGCAGCCAAACGCTCTCCATTTAGAGCCGTCATTCTCGCTTGGAAATCAACGCCATTTGCGCTCAAATCCGCACAAACATCCCAATAGCTCGCCTTTTTAAACGCCATTCGCTCGCGCTCGCGCTCAACAATCAAACGCGTTGCAACAGATTGCACTCGCCCAGCAGAAAGACCCGGTCCCACTTTACGCCACAAAACTGGCGAAAGCTCGTAGCCGTACAATCTATCCAACACGCGGCGTGTTTCTTGCGCATCAACCATATGGTCGTCAACGTTTCGCGTGTTAGCAAGCGAAGCTTGAATCGCATCTTTTGTAATCTCGTGAAACACCATGCGCTTTACTGGCACTTTTGGCTTAAGTGCTTGCACAAGATGCCACGCAATCGCTTCTCCTTCGCGGTCCTCATCAGTTGCGAGGAACAATTCGCCCGACTTTGCGAGCGCAGCCTTTAAATCCGAAACTGTTTTCTTTTTATCTGCGCCAACAACATAGTATGGCTCAAAACCATTGTTTACATCTACGCCAAACTTGCCAAATTCTGCCTTTTTAGCAGCTGGCACCTGACTTGGCTGTGCTAAATCACGAATATGACCCACGGATGCCATAACAGTGTATCCGTTTCCAAGATATCCGCCTATTTTACGCGCTTTAGTGGGAGACTCCACAATGACAAGCTTGTTCTGCTCTGTCATACGCTCTCCTTTCGTACAGATGCATTTTGTATGCATATTCCGCGCTTTTACTACTCAATCCACGCAAACTCTAACGCAATACGCGTTTCATATTCAACAAAATCAACAAAATCAAACTTTGCGAAATATCAGCATATACTCCTATATATACCACTTTACTTATTTTTTATTCAATTAGACGATAATCTTAACAATAAATCGTCCTCATCTTGACGTTTTGGAACTTCGCTTTTTGAAGGAGGAGTAGGCGGAGCACCAACTAATCCTAGCCTACTTAAAGGAGCTGCACTGGATTGTCTAAGAACCATCAAAACGCCGAAAGTCAAGCTACACACTCCTGCTACAGCCCAATATGCACAAGAGTGCGATACCCCTATAGCCCATTTTGCACCTAAATCTATTCCTGGCATAATCTGGTAAATCATGTACGAACAGTAAGTTAGGCAGATTATTCCCATTGTGATCATTGCGCTTCCAACGATTTGCACGCTTATAGATGATCTTCTTGAACCTGGCACGTCCATTCCAGATGATCTTGTAAAAATCAACACTGTTGATGTTACAGCACCAACTATGAGTACGGATATCATAACGTCTGCCGGTCTGTGCCATCTGCCTCCCAAAAGAGCTATGGCAAGCAGAAATGTGATTATTGCTGAACCAAGTGCAACCCATGCTCTAAAAGCGCGACTTACAGCGCAAACAAGCAGCGCGCACGCAGCCGCCATTAGTAGCATGTGACCAGACGGAGCGGAATTTTTTGCAAGCGTTGCTACATTTACTAGGATCGGACGAGGAAGCACACGTTTTAGAGGCTCTGCAGCTAGAGATAAAACTAGTATTACAGCGCATTGCGCAATCAGCCACCAGCGTTTTCTTATGATTGATATTATTGCTGCCGCAGCGCAAATCAAGGCAGATAAGACTATAACGAGTATGGAACTTCTAAGCGGAGTTAGTACAACAGACAGCCACGACGGAATGGCACTATATCCAAAAGTACTAATCACCATTTCTTCATACGACTGACCTATTGCGGTTCTAACGGCTAGAATCCACATGATTGATGCAAAAGATGCAAAAAGAACAGCACACAGCGCACACAAAGCTATTGTTGATATTCTAGGACGATTCATCAGCGGATCGAGCTTAGAAATATCTTGATTAGCCTCGCTGCTTTGAGAATTTTGACTATTTTTGATATTTTCACCAATGCCGCTAATTTGGCTATTATCACTGTCGTCGCTGCCATCGCTAATCTTGCTGCCTTCAAATAGACTCATACCAAGCATTTTATCAAACAACACTCCATGCGCGACGTGGTTGTGTAGATTACGCCAAATGTGGTAGAGATTCGAGATTTTTCGCAGCGAAAGAGATGTATCGCTCGCGCGTTACAGCGCGCTCACGTCTTCGCTTGCGTTGAAAGCACACTGTGCTTTCAACTTTGAGCAAGCTCAGCGAATCGAAGTGCATTCGCGCGCTACGCTTCAAGCGCTCATGCAAGTCGATCCGCAGTCCTCCGATGGTGACTCGCCGAGAGAGCAAGAAAAATCGAGAATCTCAGCGATTAAGCAATACGCAATTGTTCAAGCATGTAAGAGGGCTGGGTGATTCTTGGTCGAACAATATAAGAGCGGCAGCCGATACCAAATAGTCCAATGATCAACCACTACAAAACAAACTTCAACCAAAAAACAAAATCAAAGACAAAACGGAACAACCGCAACAACAAGAAACACACAAGAGGCGGAGCGTTGTGAGACAAGAAACACCCAGCCCTCGCGCAACAACAAATGGGTAATATCGCTTGCGTTATATTTGCATCACGAGCGAGACAAATCTAACAAACTTTATATAAGAAAACCCCCGCGCACCCACCAGAGGCCACTTACCCTTGCTGCATTCCTGCCCTGGGGGGATTGGGTGACGTAGTGCCACGCGGAGGCTCTACCTATATTACACGATTTTGGCTACAAGTCGAGCGCAAGTCGCAAGCTTCCGCACCATTAGGCGCATTGCTAGGCGCGCCACACGCTTTTACCATGTTCTTTTGCAGCCTCAACATCTGCATTAAGCTGCGACTCATCTGCCTCAACATCTCCAGCAATATAGCGCTCAACGAGTTCGCGCGCCTCGCTATCTTCATGCTGAACAGCTGGCGACTTCATAAAGTAGGAGCTAGGAGCCAAAATCGGACCCGAAAGCTTGCGATCCAACGCAATCTTCGCCGCACGCACAGCGTCTATAACAATGCCTGCAGAATTAGGCGAATCCCACACTTCGAGCTTGTACTCTAAGCTAAGCGGAACATCGCCAAAAGTGGTGCCCTCTAAGCGCACAAACGCAAACTTGCGGTCGTCAAGCCAAGCAACATAATCCGAAGGACCAATGTGCACGTTGTGATCATCCATATCGTGCGGAACAATCGAAGTAACCGCGCGCGTCTTAGAAATCTTCTTCGACTCAAGCCTAGAGCGCTGCAACATGTTCATAAAGTCCATGTTTCCGCCAACATTCAGCTGGTAAGTGCGATCCAAACGCACTCCTCTATCTTCAAAAAGTCGCGCCATAACGCGATGCGTAATCGTAGCTCCAACCTGGCTTTTAATATCGTCGCCAATAATCGGAACGCCTGCATCGCGGAACTTTTGCGCCCAAACTGGGTCGGAAGCAATAAAAACAGGAAGGCAGTTTACAAACGCGCATCCAGCTTCCATAGCTGCAATCGCATAAGCCTTGTCTGCCTGCTCGGAGCCTACTGGCAAGTAAGACACAAGCACGTCTACATGCAAATCGCGCAAAACCGCGGCAACATCCACAGGTTCTTCTTCAGATTCGTCAATCATCTGCTTATAGTAGTCGCCCAAACCATCGTAAGTAGGTCCACGCTGCACTTTAACACCAAGATTAGGCACATCTGCAAAGCGAATCGTGTTGTTTTGCGAAGCATAAATCGCCTCGCTTAAATCATGACCCACTTTTAAAGCGTCAACATCAAAAGCTGCTACAAACTCAATATCTCGCACACGATATTGCCCAAAAACAGCATGCATTAATCCTGGAATTTTATCGCCATCATTGGCATTTTTGTAGTATTCAACGCCTTGAACCAACGACGAAGCACAATTGCCAACACCGGCAATGGCAACGCGGATACTCATATAAACTCCTTGCCCAAAAACAGCAGCATATAATCATGCTGCACTAACACACTTTTATAATACTAGCTTTTACAAATATTACACATGATATTACATATGATTAAAATTCCTCGCCAAGCGCTAACTTGGATTATATGGTTGCAAATAGTAATGGACAAAATTCGCACTCTTCTAATACAGGACGCACTGTAAGAAGCGCGACTTCTGCAGAGGAAAAACGACGCGCAAACGCCAGAACTGGAACAGCCAGACCAAGCGCAACAAGGCAGAGGCGTCAAAGAAGAAAACACAAAAGAATCCGCGACACGTGGCGAACAAAACATCCAATCCTATTTTGGGCATTAATCATAATTTTTACACCAATAATCCTTGGCACACTCGTATTTGCGGTTATGTATGTAAACACCGACATTCCGCAGCCAGATAAGATTGCAATGGCAGACAAAACCAAGGTGTACTACGCAGACGGAAAAACAGAAATCGGTAGTTTTGCGGAACAAAATAGAGAAATCATAAGTTGCTCTGCGCTAAAACCATATGTTGGCAACGCGATAGTCGCAAGCGAAAACAGATCGTTCTACAAAGACGGTGGAATTGATTTTAAAGGAATTGGACGCGCAATAATTCACAACATAACTTCTAAAGGACGCTGGGGCGGGTCCACAATCACACAACAGTATGCAGAACGCTACTATCTTGGCGAAACAAAAACATATTTAGGCAAGCTTCACGAGGCGATTCTAGCTCTAAAAATCGCGCAAACACAAGATAAAAACACTGTGCTATGTAACTATATGAACACTATTTATCTTGGTCGCGGAGCGTATGGAATACAAGCGGCAGCAAAAGCGTACTTTGGTGTAGAAGCAAAAGATCTTACACTATCTCAAGCAGCAATGCTGGCTGGAATAATCCCTGCACCAAGCAGCTGGGATCCTGCAATCATGCCTAAAGAAGCGAATATGCGATTCAAGCGCGTTCTTAGGATTATGCGTGAAGACAAGTACATTACTGACACAGAATATAAAAGCGCTAAAATGCCACAAACCATTAATCAGACTAAGCAAAACGTTTATTCAGGACCTCAAGGTTATTTGCTTAACATGGTTCGCAGCGAGCTTACTCAAAGCGGAGCTTTTACAAAGGAAGACCTTGATACTGGCGGATATCGTATTGTTACAACAATCGACAAAGCTAAGCAGGATTTAATGTTTAGTGTGGCAAGCCCTGCTATGGGTGGTCGCGGAATCGCTCCAGCTGGGTTGCAAGTAGGTGGAATGAGTGTAAATCCTAAAGACGGGTCAATCATATCCGTTTATGCTGGAGATGACTATCTTTCTAAACCGCTTAATAATGCTACTCAAGCCCTTTATGAACCTGGAAGCACCATGAAGCCATTCGCTTTAATCGGTGCTATTCAGGCTGGAACAAGTCTTAATACTCTGTTTAATGGAAATTCTAACCTAAAGTTTGAAGGCATAGATAAGCCTGTTAACAACTATGCAAACACTAATTGGGGAACAATCAACCTTTATAAAGCAACAGCAAACTCCGTGAACACGCCGTTTATGTCTTTGCAGCAAAAGCTTGGGCGTAGGGCTGTGGCTCATACTGCTGTTACGGCTGGCTTGGATCCTAAGAGGATTAATGGCGAAAATCCGTTCACAGTGTTGGGTAACGACCCTGTGCATGTTAGCGAAATTGCGCGAGCCTATTCTACGATAGCAAGTCAGGGGCGCAGGCCAGATATTCATATTGTTGCTAGCGTTAAGAATCCAGATGGTAAAGAATTTTATAGAGCTCCAACATCTGGACGACAAGTGTTTTCTCCAGCAGACATGGCTCTTACCACTAAAGCTCTGCAAGGCGTTGTGCAATATGGTACTTCTACGGAAGCTAGGGGTGTTGGCAAACCTATAGCTGGAAAGTCTGGTACCGCAAACGATGAGACTGCATGCAGCTTTGTTGGTTTTACTCCTAGTGTTGTAACCGTGTTTGCTATATGGTATCCGAATGCGCAGGGAAATCCTCAGCCTGTTCCGTCTTTCCGCGGTTATCCAGGCGGTGTTGGGTATTCTGCACATTTGTTTACAAAGTATATGCGTCACGCGCTTACTGGAATGCCTACCGAGAAGTTCCCAGAAGCTAAGGATAACGGCAAAATTGGTGGTGAAGATGGCAAGTGGGGACTTGGAGGCAATAGGCGTACTTCGGAATACGACTACTCGGATAGAGCTTCTGACGATAAAGAGCCTTATAAGGAAAATAAGGATAAAGTAGATAGGACAGAAAATAAGCCTTCAGATTCTGCAGGCGCGGCTGCTGGCGACTCTTCACGCGGGTCCGAAGGATCTTATGGATCTGGGCTTGGTTCGGGAGAGTCTGGTCAAGCTGAACGCAATTCGTCTGGAGCATTTGACTCGCCAGGATCGCAATATGGATACTCTGGATCAGAGACTCAAGAAGGCGCTGCTGGCGGCGATTAATCTACGTGATTCTGTAATCTCGTAGTGCGTTCGCGCGCTTAGGCCGCGCGAACGACATTTCATATTTACTGTTTACTGTTGCGCGAGGGCTGGGTGTTTCTTGTCTCACAACGCTCCGCCTCTTACGTGTAGTCTGTTGTTGCGGTTGTTCCGATTTGGCTTTGATTTTGTTTTTTGGGTTGAAGTTTGTTTGTAGGGTGATTCATTGGATTATTTAGTATCGGCTGCCGCTCTTATACTGTTCGACCAAGAATCACCCAGCCCTCTTACGTGCTTGAACAATTGCGTATAGCTTAATCACCGAGATTCTCGATTTTTCTTGCTACTTCAGCGAATCACCATCAAAGATGCTGAGGTTCGCTTCATTCGCTGCGAAAAATCTCGAATCTCTACCTCACTTGTGCTCCGACCTGCCTGAGCGCTTAAAGCGTAGCGCGCGAAGGCAATTCGGAGCGCTGAGCTTGCTCAAAGTTGAAAGCACAGTGTGCTTTCAACGCAAGCGAAGACGTGAGCGCGCTGTAACGCGCGAACGACGACCTGCCATGTAGTGTGTTTGTATGTTACTGCGCAATTCGCGCAATAATGTAGCGCTCAAGCGTTTGAGGCGTAACATCTTCGTATCCATGTATATCAGCGAATTGCGGTCCGTTACTTACGTCTAGATTCGAGTACGCTGTTTGTGCAAGAGTCGTCGCCCCCGAAGCCGCAGCCGACTTTAACCCTGCAAACGAATCCTCAATAGCGATGCAATACTTCATGTTTTGCGCACTAATACCAAGCAGTTTCCCTGCTGCTAAATATGGCTCGGAGCTTGGCTTTGTAGCATATCCATCGTCTCCGCAAATGTATCCTGCAAACGCACCTTTTGGCGCATGGTTCACAATGTTTTCAACAAGTCGCCTTGGTGAATTGCTCACTAGAATCGAAGGGATTCCTGCATCCGCTAATTTTTGCAAAAGATTCAGAACGTCTGGTACCCATGGAACCTCTATCTGCTCTTTTTGCGCTACATAGTCCACCATCGCGTTGCCGATTTCTTCAACGCCCATTTTTGTTCCGCGAGCAATCATGGCTTCAGCAACATCTTTTAAAGATCCACCAGAATACTGCCAAGCTAATTCTTCGTTCCATTCGCCACCATGTTCTTTTGCGATTTGGATTTCAGCATCATGCCAATACGGTTCCGAATCAATTAACGTGCCGTCCATATCCCAAAAGACTGCGGAAAGCTTGTGATTTGTGGTGTTTTGCGCTGCTGTTGTGTTTATTGCCATCAATACCCTTTGTTTTGTCGCTTTACGTATGCGATATTTATCAATTTTATATTTACATTTTATATTTAAACATTTGATTAGTATTTAATAATATCTAAACTAATGTTAGACTGCTACATTGCTATATTCTGAATGCTCGCCACAAAACAACAGACTTATCGTCGTTTAAATCATCATAATCACAATTGTTGTATTGAGCATCGTTTTGCGAGTGAGAATGTTTATTATACGATGATGGCAATGCTCGCTGCTGAACACGAATGTCGCGCCGCCAATCCTTTGCACTCTGTGACCTTTGAACTTCTACAATATTCCCATCTACAGTCGCAGTAAAAATATTTCGTTCAGCGCAATTGGCTTCTTCAATCAAATGTCTTAATTGTCTTTTAAGCTGGCGATTTTCTTCTTGCAAAGCCAAAATACGCATTATTCCAGCAAGATTTACTCCATCCTCTTGGCTTAGTTTTTGTGTTTGCACAAGCCTATCTATGTCTCTAAGCGAGTATCTTCTAGCTCCACCTTCTGTACGCTGTGGCATAATCAAGCGCAGCCTGTCGTACTGTCTTAGTGTTTGTGGATGAGTGTCGGTTAGGTTGGCTACGTGGCTTACTGTAAAAATCGGCATGTCGATTTTAAAGCCGACTTCATCTGCGCCGTCAAGAGTTGCGCTTCCACGCACTAACGCCACTGCACACATTTCGTACAATGCTTTAGTTTGGCGCTCCAACCTAACCATGACTTTTCCTTTCTACACGCACACACTAAGCGATTTGTTGCTATGCGCGCAAATCGTGCACTTCTTGCTCATATGATTCTCCGCATGCCTTGTTGAATTCTTTTGCAGCACGCTTTATCATCATGCCAGATCGCTTTGGTATTTGTATTTGTACGATTCCTACAAAGGCTCCATTTTTACCTGGCACGCCTTCGCCTTCTACACGTACTTCGCTACCGCTAGATGTTCCAGCTGGCACTTTAAACACTACTGGCTTACCATCTAGGTTTTTAAGCGTGACTTTTGCTCCGCGAACAGCCTCATCTAGTGTAAGCGGAAGATTTGCCACTAAATCACAGCCGCGTAGAGAAAAATTATCAGTTTTTTCTACCTGAACCTGTAAGTACATATCTCCAGCTTCTCCACCAAACTTCCCTGGCTTGCCCTTGGACTTTAAGCGGATTTTTTGCCCATCTTTTACTCCTGCTGGAATATGAGTTTTGAACGACTCTCCGCCCGATCGAAGCGAAACCGTAGCACCTTTGAACGCTTGTTTAAATGTTAGTTTGATTGAAGTTGTAATGTCTTCACCGCGTTCAGGCGAATTTTGTGGAGCAGATTGACCATATTGACCATATTGACCATATTCTGCGCCACCATTAAAGCCACTTCCTCCAAATCCTTGCGAAGATTGCGCTCCTGCACCTCCCGTGAACATGGAGAATATGTTTCCCATGTCTGGTCCAGCTCCGCTTGTAGAGAATCGCACGCGAGACCCATTTGAGCCTCCGAACATCGATGAGAATATATCGCTGAATCCACTTGCGTCGAATCCGCCTGCTCCAGAGCCTCCAGCGAATCTTGCTCCGCCCGCTCCAAATTGGCGTATCGCATCGTAACGCTGACGTGTTTGCTTATCTTTCAAAACGTCATACGCTTCGGACACGTCTTTGAATTTTTCTTCCGCTTCTTTTGTTTTGTTTAAATCAGGATGATATTTTCTAGCTAGTTTTCTGTATGCTTTTGTGATTGTGTCTTCGTCGGCATCTTTGGAGACACCGAGCACTTTGTAGAAATCTTTGGCTAACCATTCATTTTCAGCCATTTGTGCCTCCTTCTTATGTTTCGAGCACATTGGCATAACATTTATATATAAACCTTAAATACAAACCTACTCGTGTTGGTTTTGCGTTTTTAAACAGTGTTTTAAACGTTTTAAACCAGCACGAGTAAGTTTTTATGGGATTCTTCGCAAGTCGGTAACTGCGTTTTATTGCGTTACATACAAACCATACGAATGTTTCACAGCGTGTTTCACGAGCTTGCTGGCGACGCAACAACCACTCTAGCTGCGCGAATCACTCGATCTCCGATCCTGTATCCTGCTTCTACAACAACATCTACTGTGTCTTTTGTAGCATCTGGATCTGGCTTATGCAGAATCGCATCGTGCTTAGTCGGGTCAAATTCTTCGCCCTTTTCGCCGAACTTTTCAACGCCGAATTTCTCAAATGCTTTGTCTAACTTTGCAGCAACGGCTTTAAATGAATCGTCCATATCGCTATGTTCACGAATACGATCAATATCATCTAAAGCAGGTAGCAAAGCTGTTAAAACATCGATAATTCCATGTTGACGGAATCGATCTTGCTCTTTAGAAGCACGGTTGCGGAAGTTTATGAACTCTGCTCGCTCGCGTTGCAACGCTTCCAAATACTCCGCCGCCTCTTTTTTAGCTTTGCCAAGCGGTGTTAAAGAATCTTCTTCTTCGTTGCTTTGCGTGTCTGAAGAATCATTATTTTCTTTCGACTTACTAGCGTTGGCTTCATCGTCGGTTGCTGGCGACTTTTCACGTTCGGCATCTGCATTAGCGTCCGCATCTTGTGTTGACGTATCTTGCGTAGCCGCATGCTTTGCCTCATGAGCAGCTGCGTCTTGTGCTTCGTTTTGTGATGCATTCACATGCTCATTAGACGAGGCTGCACTAGCAGAATCAGCTGGATTTGACGATTCTTCCAAATCGCCAGCATCCGAAGGCACATCTTCCAATCCGCTCAAGTAGTCGTTGGCGTTAAACTCGGACATTACTTGTTGTCCTTATCGTCCTTGTCGTCGTCCACCACTTCGGCGTCAACCACGTCGTCATCCTTTGCAGAAGATCCAGCGCCTGCATTTGCATCAGATGCAGCACCAGCAGCGCCAGCCTGTGCACCAGCCGCACCCTGCTGAGCGTAAAGCTGCTGACCAATCTTTTGAGCAGAAGTCATAAGCTCGCTCTGAGCAGACTTAATCTTCTCAATATCATCGCCCTTCAAAGCTTCCTTCAAAGCATTAACCTTTTCGGTAACTTCCTTGGAGATTTCGTCAGAAAGCTTATCCTTATTATCGTTTACTAGCTTTTCAGTCTGGTAAGCGAAGGATTCTGCCTGGTTGCGAGTATCAGCTTCTTCCTTGCGCTTCTTATCTTCAGCTTCGTGAGCTTCAGCTTCCTTAACCATGCGGTCAATCTCGTCCTTTGGCAAGCCAGAACCGCCCGTAATCGTCATGGACTGTTCCTTGCCAGTGCCCTTATCCTTAGCGGAAACGTGCACAATGCCGTTAGCATCAATGTCGAAAGTAACTTCGATTTGTGGAACGCCACGAGGAGCTGGAGCAATACCAGTCAACTCAAAAGTACCAAGAGGCTTGTTATCACGAGCAAACTCACGTTCACCCTGATAAACCTGAATCAACACGGATGGCTGATTGTCTTCTGCAGTAGAGAACACTTCAGAGCGCTTAGTTGGAATTGCGGTATTACGCTCAATAAGCTTCGTCATAATTCCACCCTTGGTTTCAATGCCCAAGGAAAGTGGAGTTACATCAATAAGCAGAACGTCTTTGCGGTCTCCCTTAATAACGCCCGATTGCACGGCTGCACCAACAGCCACAACCTCATCTGGGTTCACGGACTGATTCGCTTCCTTACCGCCCGTAAGCTCCTTTACAAGCTCCTTGACGGCTGGCATACGAGTTGAACCACCAACAAGCACCACGTGATCAATCTGGCTTACGGAGATGCCAGCGTCGGAAAGCACGTTGTTAAATGGTGTACGGCAGCGACCGAGCAAGTCGGAAGTCATTTCCTCAAAGTGAGCGCGAGTCAAAGTCTCATCCAAATGCACTGGAGTTCCGTCTTGAGTCATTGCCAAGTACTGCATAGAAATTGAAGCAGAAGTAGAAGAGCTAAGCTCCTTCTTTGCCTGCTCAGCAGCTTCCTTCAAGCGCTGCAAAGCAATCTTATCCTTGCTCAAATCAACGCCGTACTTGTTTTTAACTTCGCCAACAAGCCAGTCGATAATCTTCTGATCCCAGTCATCGCCACCCAAGTGGTTATCGCCATTAGTTGCCTGCACCTGGATTGTAGAGAAGCCGTCGTCATCCTTACCAATCTCAAGAAGCGACACATCGAAAGTACCGCCACCCAAATCGAATACCAAAATGCGCTCGTCTTCCTTGCCTTTTTCGAGGCCGTAAGCCAAAGCTGCAGCAGTTGGTTCGTTAATAATACGCAGCACGTTCAAGCCTGCAATCTTACCTGCATCCTTAGTTGCCTGACGCTGTGCATCGTTGAAGTAAGCTGGGCATGTAATAACGGCATCGGTTACTGGCTCACCAAGGTAGGCTTCAGCATCGCGCTTCAACTTCATTAAAACCTGTGCGGAAATCTCTTGTGGAGTCCACTTCTTGCCATCAATCTCAACAGACCAATCCGTACCCATATGGCGCTTTACAGAGCTAATCGTGCGATCAACGTTTGTAACTGCCTGACGCTTAGCGACTTCGCCAACCAAGATTTCGCCCGACTTGCTGAATGCCACCACGGATGGTGTTGTACGCGCACCTTCTGCGTTAACAATAACTGTTGGGCTGCCGCCTTCAAGCGTTGCAATGCAGGAGTTCGTTGTTCCTAAATCAATACCTACTGCGCGTCCCATAATATCTCCTAGCTATCTTTATCTATGTACCTTTAATCTATGTACTCAAATTCTTGGCAGCCAGCCTTGCGACTAACCGCTTTTTCTTTTTACAAAACTTGAGTCTAACACACTCAAGTTATTAAAGTCAAATATTTTGGCGCGCGTTTCGCAAAAACTTAATACTCCCACACTCAACTTTTGCATTACGCAAAGTTCACGCAAATCTAAAATGTCGAAGCGAGTTATCAATGGCGTTATATCGCGCCAAAACCCCAATAAGCGGCTTTCCTATACCAGTTATAATCTTGATTGCTTCAGTTGCCATCATTGCGCCAACAATAGCTGCAGTTGCGCCTAAGACAGCTGATTTTGGTACTTTTTCTTTAGGCGGAGGGCAAGTATACAAGTCGCGCAAAGTAGGTCCTTTTCCTGGCACAAAAACGCTTACTTGACCTTCATAATAAAGAACTGAGCCATAAACTTCTGGCGTGCCAGCACTACAAGCAGCATCCGCAATCAAAAAGCGCGTAGCAAAATTATCACAACCATCAATTATTAAGTCGTGATTTTCTACAAGTTGTTTTGCGTTGTCTTCATTAAATCTATTTACAAGGTTGATTTTTAAACCTGGAGATAATGCCTGCAAGCGCTTAGCTGCAAGTTGAGCTTTCGACTTGCCACACTGATCCACAGTGTATAAAGTCTGCCTTTGCAAATTAGAAAGCTCTACAACATCGTCGTCACAAATCGTGATTTCACCAACTCCTGCAGCAGCAAGCGAAAGCAAGCACGGCGAACCAAGTCCACCTGCCCCAACCATGCAGATTTTCGCATCGCGAAGTAACTGCTGATGTTCATGCGTAAAGCCTGGCAGGAGCAAGTGGCGGCAAGTGCGTTCCGCCTCAAGCTCCTGCAGGTTATCATAAATCTTATTAATCGTCATACTGAATATGCTGAATCAATTACAGTACAAAATTTACAGAATTTACAGTACTGCGTCAGCCCAAGCGCGACCTTCAACAGGCGAAGACGCGAGCGCATGCTCACGCTTAGGAATACGGCCAGCATCGTGAGCAAGCTTACCAGCAGTTACAGCAGCAGCCATTGCACGACCCATCTTTACAGGATCTGGGCAGCGAGTTACAGCGCTTGCAAGAAGCACGCCCGAGCAACCAATTTCGAAAGCTTTAACAACATCTGAAGCGGTGCCAACGCCAGCATCCAAAATCACAGGAACGCCAGATTCTTTGCTTTCTTGAACAATCAGCTCAATGTTTCGAGGATTCAAAATACCAAGTCCAGTTCCAATTGGAGCACCCCCTGGCATAACAGCCTTAACACCAAGTGACACAAGGCGACGAGCCACAATCGGGTCGTCATTAGTGTAGCAAAGAACGCTAAATCCTTCTTCAACTAGCTTTTCTGCAGCAAGCAAAACTTCGCGAGTGTCTGGGAGCAAAGTATCGTCGTCTGCAATCACTTCGAGCTTAATCCAATCAGTTCCAAGTGATTCACGAGCCATTTTTGCTGTAAGAACAGCATCATGAGCAGTTTTGCAACCAGCAGTATTTGGCAAAACGTTAATGTTATGGCGTTGCAACATACCGTAAATATCCACGCCAGTTTTTGCGTGACGGCGCAAAGCAACAGTTGCTACTTCCGCGCCTGAAGCCACAAGTGACTTTTCCATAATGTCAATGCTTGTCATTCCACCCGTTCCAAGCAAAAGCCTTGAGTGCAAGGTCTTACCGCAAAGCTGCCAAGTATCGACATTTTCTTCATTATTTTCTGTATTATTTTCTGACATTTTAAGCCTTTAAGCCTTTTATATAAATTTTTTGAAATTACACTCAAATTATTTAGCGTCATCCGCCTATTGGGAATCAGCCACCCTGCACAGCGCTAAGAATTTCGATTCTGTCTCCGTCGCAAATCACGGTTGATTCCCATTGGGCGCGCTTAAGCACATCGTCGCCAATGGCAACCGCAATGCCAAAACCAGAGTCAGATCCGTAGAGTTGTGCAACAAGTTGGGCAATAGTCAAGTTATCCTTCACTTGAGTGGTTTCACCATTGACGACGATTTGCATAATTCAACCTTTATTAGCGTCTATTAAAACTTGCGTCACTAGAAGCGAGCAGGATTGCAGCTCTCCAAGAAGCCCTTTTCCTTCTCAGTCAACTCTTGCTCAAGCACAAGCTTTGTAGTCAAAGAAGAACCCAAAGCTGTGAGCAAAATGCCGTGACGGAAGTAACCAGTAGAAATTGTGGTGTGCGTCTTAGGATCAATGCCAATGAATGGTAAATCGTCTGGAGTTCCTGGGCGACCGCCAGCGGTAACCTCAGTAATCGAGCATTCCTGAATGCCGGGAAGTACGCTTGCAGCATCACGAAGCAAGTCGAGCACACCGCCAACCTTTGGAATATCGCGGTCGTCTTCACGAGAAGTAGCGCCGAGCACAAGCTCGCCTGTTTCCTTAGCGCGAGGCACCAAATACACTGGGCGGTCATGCACAAATCCACGAACCACAGAGCTCAAAATTGGACGCAAAGGCTCTGGAATAGTCATACGAATCATGTCGCCCCACACAGCGCGAAGTTTAAGCTGAGGAAGCATTTCCTTAGCACCCAAACCAGATGCCAAAACCGTGTCTGGACCCAAATCGTCTGGAGTGCTTGCGCGACGCTCAATAACAACACCACGCTTTTCAAGTGCATCAATCATTGCTGCAGTAAACTGACGAGGATTAATCTGATGATCATCCGGAACGCTTACAGCACCTGCAATCGTCGGCGAAAGCGCAGGTTCAATTTCACGAAGCTTACTCACAGAAATATGCTCAGCTCTACGTCCGTAACGGTGCTGCAAGTTTAGCAACTCGTTTACGTGCTCGTTATCTGCAGCGTCACCGCCAATTACGTAAGATCCGCACTCTAAGTAGCCAGTTGGCTTATCGGTGTATTTTGCAACCGAATCAACCAATTCCTTATACATAGTTGCAGACTCAAACATGAGCGGATACAAAGCATCCTGCTGATATTGCATTTCTGCGGTAGGAGCTAACATGCCGGCAGCATGATGAGAAGCGCCAGAGACTGGATCTGGGTCAATTATGCTAACTTTTACGCCAGCTTCTGTAAGTCTCCAAGCTGTTGCTAGACCAATGATACCTGCACCAATAATACGAATATTTCGCATAATACTCCTTCCCTACGGCGGCATTACCCGCATCAGGTTTACGGTCGGCTTTCGCCCTCTCAGCCTGTATAGAACAAGCTCCCGTGTTTCGTCTATTTTGGTTAATTTCAGACCTTTTAGACTGTTTTTAGATTATTTTTTAGACTATTTTCTCTTTTTGACTTTTGCAATCACAACTACTGGCGATTATTCGCGATAGTGCAATCCTGCAAACGTCCCCATGCGGGTGATTTGCAATTTTGCTTTGCATAAGTCACAGTTACGGATTTTAACACTTTTGTGGAAAATTACTAAATTCACTGGTATGTTCTTAGCAATGTTCTTCAAAATGTTATTTGTCGTTTTCTTTGCTATGTTATTCGGAGATTCCTTCTGCGAATTCTTCCGCGTCTTCTTCCGCGTCTTCTTCTGTACATGAGCAAACAAAATGTGGAAAAGAAGAAAACAATTAATGGCTTGAAGAGATTATCTCCAAGCCATTAATTCACATTACTCCAATCGTAGCAGCATCACACACTACTACAGATTAAACTAACGAGCCGAATGCTTCCTACGCTTAGACGCAGCACCAGCCACTCCAAGCCCAGCAAACACCGCAGCCAAAGCAGCAAACACCGAGGAGCTAGCGCCAGTATTAACACCACTCACGTCACCACGCTTAAGATTCACTCCAGCAGAATCACGCGCCGCAAGCATACCCTCGCGCAAAGCTGCACGCGCAGCACGCAAACGAGCCAACGCCGAATCAACCTGCCCCTGAGTAGCATTCGCGTCCGCTAACACTGAGCGAGCATAATTCAAAGCCGCATTAAACTCACTCACCAAGTTAGAATCAGCCACTACGCCATTAGCATTAGCCGAAACATCACCAAGAGCCGCATCAACCTCAGCCTGCAAAGCACCCTTATCAACAACATTATTAACACTAGTATTATTCGAATCATTAACACCAACACCAGTATTGTCACCAACACCACTGCCACTATTAATAAGTCTGTTATAAGCATCAATCAACTTTTGCTTAGCATCACGAAGCCTACGAAGAGCCTGATCAACCTGAGCTTGTGTAGCATTAGGATCCTTAAGCACACTATCCGCATCATTCAACGCCTGCTGATACTCTGCCAGATCAGCAGCCTTACCAATAATGAACGGAATCGACTTACGGAAGTCAGGATCCTTACCAGCTTCAGTGTTCAAATCAGACTTATCGGTCTTGTGTGAATCAGTAAGCTTCTGCTTAGCATCCTGGAGCTTCTTCAAAGCCTCGTCAACCTCAGCCTGAGTTGCATTAGGGTTCTTAAGAACTGCATTAGCTTCATCCAATGCGCGCTTATAAGCCTCAGCCTCTGAGCTTCCTGCAGCATTCTGATACTCAGGAGACTGAGTGAAATCAGAATCCTTACCAGCCTCAGCAGTCAGATCAGTCTTATCAGTCTTATAACCATCCGAAAGCTTAGACTTAGCATCCTGAAGCTTCTTCAAAGCCTCGTCAACCTGAGCCTGAGTTGCATCCTTATCACCAAGAACCTTATTCGCATCCTCAAGAGCCTTCTTGTAGTCCTCAAGAGCTTGCTTAGACGCGTCATCACCCTTAGCTTGAGCATTTTGATACTCAGGTGTCTTAGTAAAGTCAGAATCCTTACCAGCTTCAGTGTTCAAATCAGACTTATTAGTCTTGTAGCCGTTAGTGATCTTGTTCTTGGCATCCTGAAGATCCTTCAAAGCAGCGTCAAGTTCCTGCTGAGTTGGAGCCTTATCCATGCCTTCTGGAAGCTTGGTCTTTGGCTTGCCAGTAGTGCGGTCAAAGGCATCGAGTAGCTTCTTGGCAGCCTTGAGCTTTTCTGTGTAGGCATCTAGTGCCTTCTTAGCAGCGTCATCACCCTTATCAGTAGCGTTCTTGAACTCAGGAGTGTTCTCGAACACGTCGGTTCTGGTGTCGTCGTCGCCGTCCTTAGACTTGTCGAATTCTTCTTGCAAGTCATGCGGATTGGTCTTGTAGTTAGCAAGAATCTTGTCTTTGATTTCCTTAAGAGCCTTCTTAGCCTCGTCAACCTGCGCCTGAGTTGGCAGCTGATCCTTTGGAACATCAACTTCCACACCTTGATCATTCTTGACTTTGCCATCGTTCTTGTCGATGAGTTCCTTAGCCTTAGCCAAAGCCTGCTTATAGGCAGTTAGATCCTCAGGTTCTTTGCCATCCTTAGTCTTTCCTTTAAGGTTTGCAAACTCAGTGGTGTTCTCGAAGGTAGGATCCTTAACATTGCCATTGGCATCCTTATCGTCAACTTCCTTCTGCAAGTCGTCAACTTTGGTCTTGAAGGCATCATCGATGTCCTTCTTGGCTTTCTTCAAAGCTGCAAGTGCATCATTAACCTGCGCTTGCGTTGGACGATCTTCTGGCTTAGCGTTTGGATCAGGATTCTTGACCTTTTCAATGAGGTCATTCGCATCCTTCAGCTTGTCGGTGTATTCCTTGAGCTTTGCAGTTGCGGAGTTAGGATCCGTTGTAGCAGCATCCTCCGTCTTTGCCTTTTCAAGCGCGTTCTTGTACGCCACCGACGCCTCAAACGGAGGAGTTACAGGCTTGCCGTCTTGATCTTTATCGCCGACTTCACGTTCAAGCTTAATTGCATCAGTCTTATAAGTCTTCGCAATCTTCTCTTGAGCGTCTTGGAGCTGTTTAAGCAGCGCGCTTACTTCTTTTTGGGTTGCTTTTTGCTTCCAATCATTATCATTGAGCTTATCGGCAACCT
Source organism: Gardnerella sp. KA01002 (assembly GCF_049244015.1). Lineage (NCBI taxonomy): Bacteria > Bacillati > Actinomycetota > Actinomycetes > Bifidobacteriales > Bifidobacteriaceae > Gardnerella > Gardnerella sp. KA01002. Next base: position 100,133 of record NZ_CP058365.1, on the reverse strand, counting down.
TCTTAAGAATATTGTCAAAGCCTGTTTGTCCATTATCTTGACCCAAGTCATTTGTGGCACCTTGGTCACCAGCACCCTTCTTAGCAACAGCATTTTGATACTCAGGAGTCTTCTTGAAGTCGCCACCTGCAAAATCTTTAGCAGAAGTCAACGGCTCAAGATTAGTCTTGTAATTATCAGTAATTTGCTTCTTAGCTGCTTTAAGAGCATCAAGCGCCTCGTTAATCTGCTTTTGCGTTGGACGCTCGCTGTTCTTCTTGTCTTGATCTGCTGCAGCCTTTGCAAGATCGCGAGCCTTCTTGAGAGCTTCCTGGTAGGCAGCAACGTCAGCATTTGTTTGACCATTGCTTGTCTTAGCCTGAGCGTTCTTAAACTCTGGCGTATTCTCGAAGTCGTTTTCAGTAACAGCAGGAGCACCCTCCGCAGTAGACTTCCTAGTTTCTTCCTCAAGCTTAGAAGTGTCAGTCTTGTACGTGTCAAGATTGGTGCGTGCTGTATCAAGAGCATCAAGCGCAGCATTAATTTCTGTTTGAGTTGGCTTTGCATCTTGCGGCGTATCTTTATCGCCATGCTTCTTCAAAAGCTCCTGAGCTTTGGTCAAAGCCTCATCATACGCCTTCTTGGCTGCGGCGGCCTGAGTGTTCTTTTCTTTATCAGGAACAAGCTTGCCGCCATCTTCCTTCATGAAGTGAGGATCAGACGCATTGCGATACGCATCAGAAGTTTGCGTTCCTTCTGTAGCTGCAGGGCCCTCTGTAGAGCCGTGCTTGTCAACACTTGCTTTGAGCGCTTTAACATCAGTCTTGTAGGCGTCAAGAGCCGTGCGAGCATCATCGAGCTTCTTCAACGCATCATTGACTTCCTTCTGCGTTGCAGCAGGATTCTTGAGCAATTCCTTTGCCTTGTTGAGAGCGTCACCATAAGCATCTACAGCTGCCTTAGCAGCAGTATTCTTAGTATCATCAGCAGTCTTACCGTCAGCTTGCTTGAAAGCAGGATGATTTGCATTCTTGAATGCAGGCGTCTGCTGAGTATTGTCATGCTCGTTAACAGACTTAAGCAGAGCGTCAGTCTTGGTTGCAAACTTGTTCAACTCAGCAGCTGCAGCGTTCATTTCCTTAAGGATAGCGTCAACATCCCTATCCAGAGGCTCGCCGTTCTTGTGCGCCTGAATGTCTTTCAGGTAGTCCTTATCGTTAAGGTTGCCATCTTTCTTCGGGGTATTACTATCAGGAACTGGATCCTTTGGCAGCTTGTTAGCAAGCGCCTTGTGCAGTTTCTCTACTGCGGCGTCATACTTCTTTTTAGCTTCTTTTGCTTCTTCGCTCGCATCATCTGCGGATACATTCTTGTATGCAGGGCTCTTTTGTATTGCAATATCGTTAAATACAGCTGCCGAAAGCCTGCTGGTATTAGTTGCATACTTGTCGATAACAGTACGTGCTGTTTCAAGTGCAGTCTTGGCTTCATCAATCTCTGTTTGAGTTGGAGTCTTTCCACCAGTCTTAGCTTTTTCTAGATTTTCCTTAAGCTCCTTAGCTTTTTGATAAGCATCATTGTAGTCTTTGAATGCTTTCTTGGCATCTGCGTCGCCCGCTTGCGCCTTATCGAAAGCGTTAAAGTATGCAGGCATCAGGTAACCACTAAAGTTATCAGCAAGAACTTTAGTAAGTTCGTCAGGGTCGGTTGCATAACCATCATGCAATGCTTTTTCGGCTGCTTCAAGCTTCTTTTTAGCATCATCAACTTCAGCCTGAGTTGCTTTATCGTTCTTAAGAACCTTGCGCGCATTATCTAACGCATTATCATAGTTTTCAACAGCAGTTTTAGCAGCTTGTTTTTCTTGCTCGTTTGCACCGTTAGTCTGCTTATTAAGCGCATTCTTGTAGAAGGTGCTCTGCTTGCTTGCGTCAGTTTTATCAGGATTATCGAAGCTGAGCTTTTCGGCAGCTATAAGCTTTGACTTATCCGTAGCTTTAGCGTCAAGAGCTGCTTTAGCTTTTTGAAGCGCGTCAATAGCTGCGTTAACGTCCTTTTGAGAAGCGTTAGGATCCTTGGCAAGTTCATTTGCCTTCTTTACAGCGTCATCGTATGCTTTGCGCTGCTCAGGAGTAGAGTTCTGGTAGGTTGGGTCGGCGGAAGCTAATTTCTTATCTGGGTCAGTTAGCTTTGCATCGCCCGTGTTTACCTGACCATGCTCAGCAATGGCAGCGTTAAGCTTATCTTTGCTAGTGGTAAAGTCGTTAAGCTTTGCGCGCGCGGCATCAAGCTTGGCCTTGGCGTCGTCAACGGCCTTTTGCGTGGCGTTGTCGTCTGCCTTTACTTTCTCAGCTTCAGCAAGCGCCTCATCGTAAGCCTTCTTAGCCTCTTTAGCTGCATTGTTTCTAGCTTCGTCAGTCTTGCCTTCAGGCGTCTTGAAGTCAGGATCGCTTACGTTCTTATACTTATCGCTAGCCTTTGTACCAGTTGTAGCTTGTTGACCTTCAGCAGGCGTACCATCTTCTGTTATCGACTTATCCAGTTCGTCTTTCTTGGTGTCAGCACCATCAAGCTCGGCGCGTGCCTTATTAAGGTTAATCGTCGCGTTATCAACCTCAGCCTTAAGCTGTTCAGATAACTTATCGTCTGTGGTAGTTCCAACTTTTTCAAGCGTTTGTTTAGCAACCTTCAACGCATCCTCGTAGTCTTTCTTTACCTTGTCAGACGCGTTGTAGTACTTAGAATCAGTTGGAATATCCTTGCCTTCAACCTGAGTTGTAGCGTGCTCGCCAATCGAATCCTTAAGATCCTTCGTCTTATGATTCGTTTGCGGCACAAAGATAATGTTGATTGCCTTAGGCGTGTTGTTAGGATCCTTTTGATACGGATTTGTATATACGCCGCGATAGTACGTCAAAGTATATGGTGCAACAAACAAGCGCGTCTTAAAAACTTTGTTCTGCTTAGCAGCAACAGTTACAGAACCAGCCTCTGTATCCCAGGTATACTGACCCACCTTCGACTCTTCGTCACCCATATTCACGTCTGAATTGGCAACTTGTGGATTGCCTATCCAATACGGACCACTCATCATACCAAGGGTCAGCTCGGTAGTAGGTTCACCATTTTTATCAATTGAATAATACACATGAGATTTACGCGCCTTGCCGTTCGCGCCTTCGTGATCGAGCGCTTCACCACCCGCAAGCGGACGCAAACCTGTTTTCTGATCCTTAGGCGTAGCTTTTATAAGTTTCAAAATCTCAGGAGCGGTAAACGCTTGAGCTTTGGTTGGGTCATAACGATAGATGAGTGTAGTGTGTTTATCGTCACTCCACGAGAAGCCCTCATCGCTATCGCGACCATCAAGCTTATTCTTTACCAGTTCAACGTTATAATCCTTACGAATATCTGGGAGACGCGTGAGTTTATCTTTGGTTATGTCTGATGTAAACTCTGCAAGTGCTTTATCAGTCTTAATGGTTACACTAATATTATTTTCTTGTAAGCCGTTTGAACGACCTTTATTAGCATCGCCTGCGCCAGTAAGGTCACCTGTAAGGTACGAGAGTGAAATTTGATCTTTGCTGGTAAGGCCAAGCTCTTCGTTGTCTTTGTTAGCTTCGAAAATAGCTGTTTTAATTCGGTCAAGTTCGGCATTGGAGTAACCCAGTGGGTTAGCAACAAAGACTGCTTTCTCGCCAGCTGGAACGACGACATCCTTCTCTGCAATCTTCTTCAACACAAGGTCGCTGAGTGCAATCTTAGGAGCGTCGTTTTCATCCACGCCAGCAAAGTTGATAGTGACTTCACCCTGGTCGTTAATGGTCACCTGATCTTGGCTTACGTGATTAAGATGCGCAAGCTTGCGTTTAATTTCGGTTTTTACATCATCGGAAACCTTGGACAGGTCGTCCACAATCGGCTTATCAATACGCGTATCGTAGCGCGCAACAGTAAGAGCGAGCGCCTCAGACTTGTAGCCAAGGTCGGAGACCAGGTAGGTTTTGAGCGTTTGAGCGCCAGCAACATATGTTGTTGGCTGGTCTTTCTTTGACGTAACCGTGTTGATTCTAGTAACCTGGGAAGGGTCATACGCCTGCTTGTCAGTAATAACCACCTTTTTCTCAGGGTCATCTGGCGTCTGAACAAATGCGCCGTTTACTCCAGTGCGTCCACCAACGCCGTTAGATCTACTTGCAGCATCAATTTGTGCGCGAATTGATTTTTTACCAGTGGCTTCGGTAGGAGCATCCAAAGCAGCCTTTAGCTTATCTTGAATTTGTTTTTCAGTAAGCGCTTCGTTATATTTCAGCACAATTGAGCCAGCTGTTTTAGGCGGAATAAGTGTTGCCGCACGCACAATATTCGTCTTGTACAGCACTACTGTTTTACCGTTTTTATCTGTACCGTACACATAAATGCAACGGTTTGCAGAGTAGCTTTCTCCACTCTTAAGATTGCCATTTCTATAAAGCTTGGTCATGGTAAGCGTAGCTGTACCATCATTGTCTACTTTAAATTCGTATGTACCTGAATATGGCTGATGCTCGTTTACAGCAGCAGCATCGGAATAATATTCAAGGAACTTTCTACTTTTAGCATTATCAACAGTATTACCATCAGATGGGAAAATAGCTACTTTGGTAATGGTACTTCCGTCAGTTGGTGCAGCAAATTTAAAGGTAACGGATTGGTTTTGGCCTTTTTCAATATACGTATTGTCAGAAGATCCCCACGCATACATGTTAGGGAGTGTGTCTTTTGTTTCTTTTGAAAGTGTTATCTCACTATTAACTTGTGGAGCAGGTGCAGGATTAGCTTCGCGATCTGCACCAACAACAGGTTCGCCCTGCTTCTGATTTTCATCCTTAGCATAATTAGTAGCCTCAGGTTGCTTATTCTCAACCGCCGCACGCCTTGTACGCTTCTTTACGACATTTTCCGCAGGAGTGCTAGTTTCCTCAGTGGTGCTACTGTCTGCATTAGTCTTATCAGTAGCAGAAGTGCTATTCGTAACCTTATTATCTACAGCCGTAGCGCTCTCAACCTTCGACCCAGACTCAGTCTTAGTAGCGTCAGCCTTACCTTCGGTTTTTACTACAGTCTGCTCAGTTGGTTTAGTCTGCTCAGGCTGCTCCTTCTTAGATTCTTCCTTCTTATTAGTCTCGGTCGCAGTCTTCTTAGAATCCTCACCCTCAGTCTTATTCTTATTAGCAATTACACTCTGTTCTTTTGCAGGATCATTCGTATTAACAGGCGCAGAAGCAGGAGTCTCCGCCGCCATTGCAGGAGTTGCGCCAAAAGCAATCGCCGCGCCGGCAATTACGCTAGCAGCTCCAGCCGAAAGAGCAGCCACTTTGCGCATATCAACAGCCTTTGCAGACTCATCTTTTGCAGAACCAAATGTCTTGTTGGCGTGTTTAGCAGATTTTGTAGTCATGTTCTCCTCTTTCCGTGAGATTAATTAAATTTACTTGATATTGCTTTGCGCACCGACCGTGACTCTCAAAGCCCTATAGTTTTTAACAATAGTTTTACAAAGTCTTATAGCGTACATCTATAATGATGTAACCATCCTTTGAGAAGTCATTATAACATTTTAGAAAAAATTTTGAAGATAACTAACAAATGTTTATAGCTTTGGGGGATACATACCCCCCCCCCCCCCAAGCCTTTTATTTCAAGGGTTTTTGCGAAATAATTTTTTCAAAAATTCTTGCAGTTCTGGCAAGTCAACCGCCATTTTTAGCTCACTCATCTAAACATTTGTATATGATACAAATCACATTTTTAGACCCTCTGCAGTGGGTTTTCGTTCGCCGCAAGCATCAACTTTTTCCCGAAAATGTTGTTCAAAACGGCAAAATCAACAACAAAAAGCGGAGTTGTTTTCCGTGCTTTGTTGTTTATGTTGACTTTTGTTCAATATTTTGTGCATTTCTTGTAGTGCGTTTGTATCAAAAAACGCCGAAATTCAGTACAAACACACTACAGTTTTGCGTGTTTGTGTAGTGTGTTTGTATTAAAAAACGCTGAAATTCGGTACAAACGCACTACATGATTACACCAAATGCGGCGATGAAAGCCACACAAAAGCTCAGACGTGTAAGAGGGCTGGCTGATTCTTGGTCGAACAGTATAAGAGCGGCAGCCGATACCAAATAATCCAATGATCAACCACTACAAACAAACATCAACCTAAAAACAAAATCAAAGACAAAACGGAACAACCGCAACAACAACCAACACGTAAGAGGCGAAGCGTTGTGCGAATCGACGACTTCGAGCTGCATAATGCGCGAGAAGTCACTTCGATTCGCTGAGCTTGCTCAAAGTTGAAAGCACAGTGTGCTTTCAACGCAAGCGAAGGCGCGAGCGCGCTGTAACGCGCGAGCGTAGAATTAGCCAGCCCTCCTACAACACCAAATAGGAAATATCGTTCGCGCATTACAGTGCATTACAACGCGCTGCGAATTAAAATCTCCTCAAGCGCGCGCTTAACCGAGTCAGGCAGCGTGCACTTCCATTGCGCCCACTTAGCAACCTCTGGGTGCTGCGGCGCATGCGCGTTAGTCAAGTCAACGCTTTGCTGATGGCGCTCAAACTCGCTCTCGCTAGTGTATTCAAGTGCGCAAAGCTCGCTTATAGCACTCGCGCTGCCACCAGCTTGGCGAATCGCGTCAAAAGCAATCTCCTTGCCGCGGTACGGCATTTGCGCTTGTAAAAGCAGCCTGTAGCAATCGCCAATCTTAGGGTCTTGCGCAATGCACAGTCCGCCATCCACAATCACTCGCACGCAATCGCCAACAGGCACGTTGCGCACGGAAACAGTAAGACTTAGCGTAGATTCTTCGCCTTCATATGAAACTTCTACAGCCTTAGATTCAAGCTGATTTTCCCCAACAAAAACGCGAACGCGCGAAAAGTCTGGGCAAGCAACACCTCTAAACACCACGCTCCAATCGCGCTTGGAAGGCAGCGAAGAAACAGCACTAGCGCATCCTTTTGCTGCATCAATCACAAACTGTGTGGATCCATTCCCATCTCGCCAAATAAGCTCCATGCGCGTATCGGCAGTTTTCCCAGCGCACGCGTCTTCAAAGCGGCCGTTATCTTCGCGCATCACAAACTCGCCGCAATCCCCTGGGAATGCAAGAATGCGCAAAGATCGCGGATTTTCAACGCTATTAACCACAGCTGCCGCCTGCTCGCTACTTGCGCAAGCCGCTTCGCTTGGCAAAACTTGCATTGGCACAATAGCCCCAGCGCGCGCAAACGCTGGCACGCGGTCGATTCCTCGCCAAACCTCAAATCTGCGCCCAGCACCGCCGCGCGAAACGTAGCGCCTTCCGTCAAAGAAATCGTACCAATCGCCTTCTGGAAGCCAAACGGCAGTGCACCCGCGCTCAATTTGCGAGCACCCCTTGCTAACGATTGGCGCAACAACAAGCTGGCTGCCAAAACGGTACTCGTTTGGCATCTCGTACGCTGCAGGTGTTTCTGGCGATTGCCAATACATTGGCTCTACAATCGGCCTGCCGCAAACCGCCGCGCGATAGTTCATCGTATATAAATAAGGCAGCATTTGCGCGCGAAGTCGCAGCATTTTAACCATCGCGTCACGAGTTTCACGAGGGAAGTTCCACGGCTCCTTGCCTGCAAACGGCGAGCAGCTGGAGTGAAGGCGATTAATCGGGCTAAACGCGCCGAACGCATACCAGCGCGCCTCCAGCTCATCGCACCGCACGCCAAGCATGTGTCCGCCAATATCGTGGCTCCACCAGCCGTAGCCAATGTTAGACGCCGTAGAAGTAAAGTAAGTTTGGAAGGCAAGCGAATTCCACGTTGTTACGCTATCTCCCGAAAATCCCACTGGGTAGCGGTGCGAGCCAGGCCCCGCGTAGCGCGAAAACGTTAGCGGCCACGCGCCTCCGCGCCCCGAATCCTGGTAGTGCACGTGGTTAAGCATCCAAAGCGGATCCAAGCCAGCCTGCTTTGTAACTCCGCCCTGCTGCCAGTCAATCCACCAGAACCCAACGCCCTCGTTCTCCATGCGCCGATGCATGTTTAGGTATGCTCGCAAAAAGCGCGGATTTGTAAGGTCAAACTCAACTGCCTTGCCGCTTGCAGGGTCAATTCCCATATCGCGCGCAACTTGCGCATAGTCTTCTTCAAACGCGCGCACGCCGTCTCGCGGATGCAAATTAAGCGTTGCGGTAAGCCCTTCGCTGGCAAGTTGGCGTAAAAACGCGCGATGATCTGGGAACAAATCGCGGTTCCACGTGTAGCCAGTCCATCCCGAACCGTACTTTGAGTCCACATCCGTTACGTGCCAATCCATGTCGATTACGGCAGTAGAAAACGGTATGCCTTCGCGCTTAAAACGGCTCATAAGCTGCAAATATTCGTCTTGACTGTACCTGTAGTACCTGCTCCACCAGTTGCTTAGCGCGAATCGCGGAAGAAGCGGCTGCGCGCCCGCAAGCTTGTAAAAGTCGCGAATTGCGCCTATATAGTTGTGACCGTAGCCAAAGAAGTATAAGTCTTTAGAGTTTGATTCAAGCCTACTGCCATTCACCTTTGCGCGCGGCTCCACCCATGCCCCGTATGGGTTTTCTTTTCCATCAACAGCAGCCGCGTACGCGATTTGTGCCGAGCGCGAATCGTCTAACACGGCCCATCCGTCGCGAGATATTACGCCCGTTCCAAGCTTTACTGCCCCATCCGCCTCGTCCACTGTTCGCGCCGTGCCGAGCAAATTGCCGTGGCATTCGTCGCCGTAATGCCATGTGTTGAATTGCGAGCCTGGCACTCCGCGCACAACAATGCTCAAGCCCTCTTTGCTAAACGGCTGCTGGTTGTACGTGATCAGTAGTTTTTCGGTTTCGACTTCTATCCAGTCATTTTCCAAGTTTTTTACACTATATTTTGGATTAAAAGCGCGCGATGCCTCATCTTCGGTTGCTTGCGATTTTTCCGCGGCAATCTGCGTGCCGGCCTCGAAGTTTCGTCTTACAACTGTTTGCGTAGGAGCGTCTACAAATTCGCCGTTTTCGCTCCACTCAAGGCGCACAAGCGAATCCGTGATTAAAGTGATTCGCCAATTTTTGCCGCTTATAACCTGCGACTCTTTGGCTTTAGACAGCGGATTTTTAGCGTAATCGTAAAAAATGTGTGCGTCTTGCACATCCTGTGTTCCACGCGCTTCACGCGCATCTTGTAAAGTCATTCGACCCGCCCTTTTCTACTTACCGCTGCCGGTTGAAATTCCAGCAATAAACTGCTTCTGGAACACCAAGTACACTACTACTACAGGAATAATAGCAAGCGATGCCGCAGCAAACAAACCGCCGTAGTCAGTTCCAAATCTTCCGCTAAACGTCTTCAATCCAACTGCAAGAAGCTGCTTTTTCTCGTCTGTAATCATAAGGAATGGCCACAAATAGTCTTCCCAATTCCACAAGAACGTAAATATCGCGAGCGCAGCAATAGTATTGTGGCTCATTGGCAGAATTATTCTGTGGAATATTCTAGAATCCGAAGCTCCATCTAGTTTTGCTGCTTCAATCAATTCGTCGGATATTCCGCTTATTGATTGTCGGAATAAGAAGATTCCAAATGCGCTTATTAAGCCTGGAACTATAAGCGCGCGATACGTGTCTTGCCAACCAAAGCTAGTCATCATGTCGTATTGAGGAATAATTGTTACTGCCCACGGTACCATCATCGTGCTTATTACTATTCCAAAAAGCAAATTTCTGCCACGGAACCTCATTTTTGCAAACACATATCCAAGAACGGCACTCGTGTAAATGGCTATTACCGTTTTAACTACCGATATAAACAATGAGTTAAAGAATAGCCTCAAAAAGTCGAATTTCTCTTGAATCCCAACGTAATTCCCAAATGTGCTTGGCTTTGGGAACAGCCCACCATCTATGCGCACAATGTCGCTGTTTGGAGCAAAGGAAGATACAAACATCCAAATAAATGGCACGATTGTTAAGCAAGACAATAAGAATAGGAATATTGTTAGAAACCATCCAATAATGCTCTTTTTAAGATTTTGTTTTTTCATACTAACTCACTATCCTTAGACGCTTTAAACATTATGAATGTTAGGATTCCAGTGATTATAAACAGAATGACGCTCATTGCAGATGCAATTCCAAAGTTATACTTTTGGAACGCTTGATCAAAAATTAGGTAGCTGATTGTGTACGTTGATGTTCCTGGGCCGCCATTGGTCATAACAAGAATCTGAACATACGCTTGAATATAGCCAATCATAGATGTGATTACTATAAAAAGTGTTGTTGGCTTTAGCAATGGAACTGTTATTCTAAAGAATTTTTGCACGCTATTAGCGCCGTCTATTTCTGCCGCTTCGTAAACATCTTTTGGCAGATTCATTAATCCAGCCAAATATAATACCGTTGCGTAGCCAAAGTCTTTCCAAATTGTCATTATTATGATTGCTGGCATAGCCCAAGTCGAACTGTGCAACCAATTTATGTTTAAGCCTGTAACCCTATCGATCATGCCAAACTGCGGGTCAAACATCCACATCCACACAAAGCTCACTGCCACCAACGGCGTAATTGTTGGCATGTAGAAAAGACCTCGCAGAGTATCTTTGCACTTAACAAGCTTGGAGCTTAACAACATTGCAAAACCAATGCCAAGAATAACGCGGAATACAACAGATACAAACGTAAAGATTGCGGTGTTTGCAATGGACTTCCAGAATAACTTATCTACTAAAATCTGCTTAAAATTATCCAGCCCAACCCAATTGTATGTTCCAACAAGCGGATTCCATTCATGGAAGCTGCCTGCAAAAGCCTTATATATTGGATAGGCAAGAAAAATCACAAAATAAACAATCAGAAACACTACTGCTATATTCCGAAAGGAGAAGGTTCGAGAAAGAGCAGTGCTTATTTTTGACATACCACCATTATGTTTTCTCATTTTGCTCAAATGAGAATCCTGATTTACTTGTTTCATGATTTTCCTTGCCTTACCTACTGAGCACAGTGATTACGATTTACAACTAGTTAACTAGTCTGCTTTGTTTTTACTTGTGCTCTTTGAAGAACTCATACTTACTTTCTGCAGACGTAAACTTAGAATTCTTCATATCTTTAACCATTGTTGCTTGAGCCTCTTTGATTGCATCATCAATAGACTCACCATTTTGCATAACGTTCTGGAAAGCAGCCTTGCTACTTGTTTCCACGGTAGAAGGCGTGATCCCTGGCCAGATTAGGCGATCTGCACGCGGCTGAATCGCAGCCATTACTGGAGCCTTTAGAATCTCAGGATCGTTTTGCAAAGACTTCTTTGCTGGGAACGAGTTCAAATGCTTTACTGCCGAGCGAATAAACGCATCGTTAGCGAGAATGAACTTAATAAAGTCTTGAGCAACCTCTTGCTGATCTTTTGACTGGTGAGCGTTAATTCCTGGAGTGGATTCTCCATTGTAGCGATCGTACGCAAATGGCTTTTCTTTTGTGAATGTTGGAGTTGGGAAGACTCCATATTCAATATTTGGGTACTTTTCTTTTAGCACACCTTCGAGCCATCCCCAGGCATAAACCATTCCAGATTGGCCGTTTCCAAAGCTTTGCGTGTAATCCGTGCCAAAGTCGGTAGAAATGACCTTGTCTTTGTCGTACAAATTCTTCAAGAACTTCATGTTTTCACGCGTGACTTTGTTGTCAAAATTAGGCTTCTTGCCACTTTCATCAAAAGCAAGTTCACCACGCTGATAGTTCAATCCTTGATTGATTGCAGCATAAGCATCGCCGTTCACGTTAAATCCAGCCTGTTCCATCTTGGAACCGTTCCACTTAGTGAGTTTCTTCGCCACTTCGCGCAACTCATCCCAAGTAGCAGGAATATCTGCCTCAGTTAAGCCAGCTTCCTTCCAAAGCTTCTTGTTGTAGTAGATGTTTCCCGTATTGATTACGGAATCAATGTACTTTACATTACCTTTAGCATCTTCATGCGCACTAGCCGTTGCGTAATCCGATTCCATAGCAGCCTTGTCAATCTTGTAATCGGCAGCGTATGGGCGAATAAGCTCATCTTTGGAGTTGTGAATATTGAACAAAGCTGGGCCCTTTGTTCCCTTTAGAGCAAGTGGAAGCTTTGTCCAGTAATCATCCCAAGCAACGTTCTTAGTCTTAAACTTTACATTTGGATAAATCTTTTGATAATCCTTAATCATGTCGTAAATTGGATCAGTGGACGCGTCTCCCCAGCTCCAATACTCAAGCTGGATTGGCTTTCCTTGATTTACTAAATGATTTGGGTCATACTTTAAAGCTTGACCCATAACAGCTAGGCCTTTGTCTTTCTTTGTATCTGTTACTCCTGCTGCACCATTATTCCCACATGCGGCAAGCGTAGAAATCATGCCCAAAACTGCTATACAGGATATGCATATTTTTCTAATCTTCATTGTTACTCCACTTCCTCGTGAAATTGATGGGTAATTTTATAATATTGCTTTAAGTTTGACTCGGTCAAACATTAAAAATGTAAATGTAAAGGTTTTCATTTTGAATCCTTAATACTAAGCTAGTTTTGCACGAATAAATACTTTTTAGGCGGCGTGTCTAAAAATGTAAACCTTTTCATTTATGATAACTAGAAGCAGGGTGATTAAAAGAGATGCAGTTAAAAACTCTGCAGCTAAAACACTTAAAAGAGGTGCGACTTGTCAAAAACTAGTATTTGCGATGTAGCAACACTGGCAGGAGTATCGATTGCAACCGTCTCCAGAACATTCGCACATCCAGAAAAAGTCTCCGCATCTACACGCGCCAAAGTCATGCGCGCAGCCGAACAAATGGATTTCACTGTTTCTAGAACCGCCGGGGAGCTTAAAACAGGCAAATCATATCGCATAACGCTACTAATCGGAAGCAGTAAAATCGAATGGTTTAGCTCAGCAATTATAGAAGGATTAAATAGCGTACTGAACAAAAATGGCTACGACCTTGTAATACACCTTTTAGAGGGAGTTGAACAAAGAAAAAACTTCTTTAAAGAGCTGCCCTTACGCGCAAACACAGACGCAATAATCGTATCGTCATTTGACATAAGCAGCAATGAGGCTGAACAATTACAACGCATAAACGTACCAATTGTCGGAATAAACTGCACAGCTTCTAAAGTGCTTTCTGCCTCAATCGGAATCGACGATGCTCTGGGCATAAAACTTGCGATTCAACACTTAGCGACATTAGGGCATAAGCGTCTTTTATACGTGTATGAGCATTTTTGTTCATCTTTCCGCTTTAGCTCGTCAAGAAGAATCACAAGCTTTGAAAACGTGTGCAACAATATTGATGGAATGCAAGGGAAAGTACTGCCAATAGACATAAAAGATGACCCTATAGATGCCACTCTTTCTGAGCTTTTTACACAAGAAAATCCCCCTACTGCAATATGCTTCCACCAGGATTCAACAGCAATGCCGTTCTTGTTTAGATTACAAAAATTAGGAATTCGCGTGCCTGAAGATTTATCGATTATAGGATTCGACAATGGCACTTATGCAAAAGAGGCTGGACTAACCACAATCCGCCAAAATCCTAAAACAATGGCAGAACAAGCTGGGAACATTGCGATATCTCTTATAGAAGGTAAAGCTGTAGCGCGAAGACATCTTACAGCTCCAGTGCAACTTATTATAAGAAATTCTACGGCTGCGCCTAAAGCAAAATCGTGAATGCGCTTGCAATTACAAGCATAAGCGGGTACCACGCATACATAAGCCAGCTGAATTGCTTAGTTTGCTTAGGTCCATCGCCATACGGGCTGCGATAGTGCAGCACAGCCACGCCAACGCCTGGCGCCAAAAGAGACATTGCTCCGAAAGCGCCAGCAATCAGTTCCATGCGAATCTCGTGGTTTTCTAGGAATCTAAAAATCAAAATAAATCCTAAAAGTAAAGCTCCGCCCCAAAAAATATTCTGCCTAAAGCCGACTTTTCCGAAAAGATTCCACAATATTCCTGCAATCAGAATCACTGCGATTGACGCCACTTTTTGCGCACCCTTAAAACGCGCGCGAACCATGTCAATTCCCGAAAGCACAAACAGTGCGATAACAAGACCAAACACTGGGTTTTGCGAGCGCATATCGAAAGCGCAGCCAAAGGTTGTAAAGTCGTACGGAACCTCGCAAATAAGCGCAAGCACAAGAAGGCGGAGCGTGTAAAGGTTGAGATTATGCGTGTTTTGATATCCGCGAACGAGTAGCCACGCGTACCACGGCAGAGCCGACCAGCTTATAACTTCGCAAACTACGGCAGCTGTGAGGCTCCACATGTTGGAGTTGGAAAGGCCGCCAAAAAGGTGCGGAATCACGGTTGTTCCGAACGCACTGAGCATCATCATTACAGCGCCGAGCAGCTTGAACTTTTTGAGCGTAATACCCATTTTTATGTTCTTGTCTGCGCGAATCTTTGGTTTTAGCGCGTCCATAATTCACCTCTTGCTAGCACTTGTTGCGTTAAGTGCGTATAAGCTTTTGCCGTCATTGCAACGTTATTGACAACAGCGTTGACATCAGCGTTGACAACGTCATTGCATAATCATTGCAATTGTATCAAACCCTAACTTAAATCTCTGCATTATCTATGTAGTGCACGGTTTCCCGCGTTTGTAGCTCTAATCGGCGTGTTGAGCTACAAAGTGCGGAAAAACCGTTCGCGCGTTACAGCGCGCTCACGTCTTCGCTTGCGTTGAAAGCACACCGTGCTTTCAACCTTAAGCAAGCTCAGCGCTCCGAATTGCATTCGCGCGCTACCCTTTAAGCGCTCATGCAAGTCGGAACGCAGCGAAGGACTGCGCGCCAAGTTTCAGCGCGGAAGAGTCGCAAGTAACCGCTCCAACCGAAAGCCGCGGCTGCAAAATCGCCTCTGGCGTAAGCCCTGCAAGCGCGCTAAGCACAATCGTCTCCTCGTTTAACCCAGGATTCATAACCACAATGCATCTATCTGTAGAGGATTCGCCATCCGACACATTCGACTCAGCCGCGCATCGCTCGTACGCAAAACTGCGACCATCCACAGGCGCATGCAACACTCGCCAAGTGGCATCCGCGTGCAGCGCCGCGCACTCGTGACGCAAAGCAATCAGCGCGCGCACCCAGTTAAGCAGCGAATCGCCATCCTGCTCCTGACCCAAAACCGTTGGAATCTCGCCACTTTGCACGGCCTGCTTGCGCGAGTTTGCGCAAGTCCTTCCATCCGCGCGCGCCTCAACAGGCAAGTACAACTTCGACTTTGCAGCCGTGGAGAATCCAAAATTCTTCGAATCATCCCACTGCATTGGCGTACGCGTGCCCGTGCGCGCATAACCGCCCTCTTTTGTAGGAATATCGCGATATTTCATGCCGATTTCGTCGCCGTAATACACAAACGGCACGCCTGGCATTGTAAGAATCATGCCAAACGCAATCCGCCTTTCGCGATCGCTTAATCGCGGAGCCAGGCGCGGAGTATCATGATTGCACGTTATAAAGCTAAAATAACCCTCGTTGCAAGTGGCCTCATACTGTGGGCAATAATCGTCTAAAAATGGGCAAATACTGCCGCCACCGCGCGCATTAAAGTAGCTGTGGTCGCGCTCAGGATTGCTGTCTAGCGCATTATCCACATCGCGAGCCAAGCGCGCGTAACCGTTCGGATTCCCATCCCAGCGCCAATTCAAATAGAAGTCCATGTCAAATCCAGCAGCCAGCGCCTGACGCGGCCTGCCCCACTCCGAAACGAAAGCAGCCTGCGGATACTCGGCCTTTACAGCACCCAGCATCTCTTGCCATGCGCGAATCGTGTTGTCTTTGCCAAGGCTTCCCTCGCCATTGTTGTCGTCGTTTTTTACAAGCGAATCCGCCATGTCTACGCGGAATCCGTCCGCACCGAGCGCAAGCCAGAATCGCATAACATCAACCATCGCGGCACGCGTTTGCGCAGCCTCATTAGAATCTGGCGCGGATTGCCACGCGCGATCCCTATGCGCAAAGCCGTAATTTAGCGCTGGCTGGCATTTAAAGAAGTTCAGAATATACGTGGCATCTCGCTCGCTTTCGCCGCCAATAAACGGCATGGAATAGCCGCTAAACGCGCTGTCGGTCCATATATATCGCTTGCTAAACTCGTTTTCTTGCGCGCGCGAGCTTTGCTTAAACCACTCGTGCTCTTCGCTTGTGTGCCCTGGAACAAGGTCTAGCAAAATGTGCATTCCGCGATTGTGTGCTTCGCTAAAAAGACGTTGCAAATCCTCATTCGTGCCGTAGCGCGCTGCCACTTTTTTGTAGTCGCGCACATCGTAACCCGCGTCTTTAAATGGCGAATCGTAGCAAGGATTTAGCCAGATCGCATTGCATCCAAGCGATTTTACGTAGTCGAGTTTTTCGATTATGCCTGGAATATCGCCGATTCCGTCGCCGTTTGAATCGTAGAAGCTTTGTGGATAGATTTCGTAGAACACGGCGTCGCGCAGCCATTGTGCATGTTCGTTTTGCATATTTCCCTCGTTTTGTTGGTTTTGTTGGCGTGACCTGCCTAATTTTATTTTACTATTCACTTTTTGTTGTTGATTTTGCCATTTTGAGCAACAAAATCAGGAAAACTTTACGCTTTGACTGAGCTCGAAATCATCGATTCGCGTGCAACCAATCAATAATAAAATTCCGTTAAATTTACTGAGTTATAGAATAAAATACGATTTTCTAAAGCTAAAAAGTCACTTTACAAACAATTTTTCTAATCACTTGCGACATGATTTGCTAACACTTTTATATCCGTGTATACTACACATTGCTTATATACGGATTTCAATAAAAATGTGACGCTGCTCAACGCAGCAAAATGCGATGTTGCGTCGCATGGAATCTGTTACTATGCCACCAAAGAACATGCCAAGCTGGCATGATATAGGAGGTCAAGGATGACGAATATGAAGAAAGTGCTGGGCGCAGGCCTCGCAATCGCTACAATGTTTGGATTTGCTGCATGCGGTTCTAGCACCAACGCTGGCTCCAGCAACAAGGCAAACCCAGTAAAGCTCACCGTGTGGTCTTCTTCCGAAGATCAGAAGGCTGGCGGCTGGATTCAGGCTATGGAGAAAGCCTTCAAGAAGGATCACCCAGAGGTTACTTTTAAGAACGCTGTTGTTGCTCCACCAGATGCTGCTAAGACCGTTAAGCAGGACGCTAAGGCTGCTGCCGACGTTTACCTGTTCCCTAACGATCAGCTCGGCGACTTGGTAAAAGCAAATGCAATTGGCGAGTTGAGCGACGACGCTGCCAAGCAGGTTAAGGAAGACAACGATGATACCATCATCCAGTCTGTAACCGCTCAGGATGGCAAGCTTTATGGCGTTCCATACATGGGCAACACTTGGTTCATGTACTACGATAAGTCCAAGTTCTCCGACGAAGACGTTAAGTCCCTCGATAAGATGCTCGAAAAGGGCAAGGTTGCTTTCGATATCAGCAACGCTTGGTACCTTCCAGGCTTCTACCTCGATGGCAACATGACCCTCTTCGGCGAGAAGAGCAACGATGGCAAGGCTGGCATCAAGATTGGTGACAAGGCTGCCGAAATCACCAAGTATGTTGCAAAGCTCATTCAGAACAAGAACTTCGTAATGGATGGCGATGGCGCTGGCTTAGCTGGCATTAAGAACCACACTGTTGACGCTTACTTCTCTGGCTCTTGGGATGCTGGCGACGTAAAGAAGGCTTTGGGCGACAACTACGCTGCTGCTCAGCTTCCAAAGTTCAAGTCTGAAGATGGCGAACATCAGATGAAGTCCTTCGCTGGTTCTAAGGCTGTTGCTTACAACCCTAACTCCAAGGCTCCAGAGATGGCCGCTAAGTTCGCTGCATTCCTCGGTTCTAAGGAATCCCAGGAGCAGATGTACAAGCTTCACGGCGATATCCCAGTTGCTAAGTCTTTGGCTGATCTCGTTAAGGACAACCCAGCCGCTGTGGCTCAGATGAACACCATTGCTAAGACTTCTGTCTTGCAGCCAACCGTTCCAGAAATGGGTGCCTTCTGGGATCCAATGAAGACCTTCGGTACTGCATTGGCAAATAAGGAAGTCAATGATGGTAACGCTGCTGCAAAGATTGCAGACTTCCAGAAGGGCTTCGAGGAAGCTCTCAAGAAGTAAGTATTAACTTACGACTGTTTTCTAAATATTAAATTCTTTTAAAAGAAAATAATATTTAGAGAACACACGGCAAGGACGCCCCGCTCCCCTAAGGATTTTAAAATCGGGGCGGGGCGTCTTTTGCTTGTAAAAAGCCCCACAATTTTACGAAAGGCATGTCATGACTGGCACGACATCCACCAAGCGAGGGAAGCGTAAGAAGGCACCTGCTGCCGATGAATACATTGCCCCTTCGCAATACTCATTACAGGAGGCTGCAAAGCACGCAGACGTACTGTCTTGGGTTTCGATAATTATCTTCGGTTTTGGTAACTTCGTTCGCAAACAGTACGTGAAAGGTCTCGTATTCATTCTATGCGAGGCTGGAGTTCTTGCCTTCTTGGCCACAACTGGCGCTGAATATCTACCAAAATTCGGTACTCTTGGTACTAAGAAGCAGGGTAGAGTAAAGATTAACGGCTTCTGGCACTATGTGGCTGGAGATAATTCTGTTGAAATTTTGCTGTATGGCGTTATGAGCATTGCAGCAATTGTTGTTTTAATTTATTTAGCTACTTTGTCTTTGCGTAGCGCATACAAAGCTCAGGCTTTTGCAGCACGCGGAGAAAAGCCTATTACTTTTGTTAAAGATGTTGAGTCTTTGCTCGACCGCCATGCGCACGTTGGTTTTATGACTCTTCCAACCGCTGGAATTGTTTTGTTCACGGTTTTGCCATTGGTGTTCATGATTTCGATGGCATTCACAAACTATGATCGTGACCACACATTGCTGTTCCATTGGGTTGGTTTAAACAACTTCTTTAAGATTCTTGGAAATACAACTGGAACCATTAATGCTGGAATCTTCTTTGATGTTTTGATTTGGACCCTTGTTTGGGCTTTCTTCGCTACATTCTTGAACTTCTTCTTCGGCATGTTTATGGCAATGATTATTAACAGACGCACCACTCGTCTTAAGAGCTTGTGGCGTATCTGCTTCTCTTTGACCATTGCTGTCCCACAGTTTGTGTCCTTGCTTGTTATGCACAGCATGTTGCAAAGAGATGGCGCTATTAACCGTCTTCTTATATCTTCTGGCTGGATTCATTCTCCACTACCGTTCTTCCAGGATGCTACTTGGGCAAGGGTTACGGTTATTCTCATCAACCTTTGGGTTGGTATTCCTTACACCATCATGCAGATCACTGGTATTTTGCAGAACGTTCCAGCTGAACTTTACGAAGCCGCAGAGCTTGACGGTGCAAGCTGGTGGCAGCGTTTCATGAACGTCACTATGCCATACATCTTCTTTGTTATGACTCCATACCTGATCACCACCTTCACTGGAAACGTTAATAACTTCAACGTTATTTACCTGTTGTCTGGCGGCGAGCCAACACCAATTGGTTCTTCTGCAGGTAAGACTGATTTGCTCATCACCTGGCTGTACAAGCTTACGGTTGATAAAGATAACTACAGCATGGGCGCGGTAATCGGCATTATGACATTCATTGTGCTTGCGATTGTTGCTTTGATAACATACCGCAACTCTGGCTCCTACAAGAATGAGGAGGGATTCCGGTGAGTAATAAGAAGGATCTTATGCAAGGCGAACAGACTGTGCATAGTGTACGTAGTGTCCCGTTCTGGCGCGATCAGCGTATCCGCCGCATATTCGGAGACATTGTAGCTCATCTGTTCCTGATCGTTATGGCTGTGATTTGGCTTGCGCCAATCGTTTGGGTGTTCTTGGAAAGCTTTAACCAGAACACTGCACCATATCAGACAACGTTCTTCCCAACTAAGTACACGTTTAATAATTACATTCAGCTGTTTACTGAGCGAGAAGTTCTTGACTTCCCACGAATGTTCTTAAACACCTTGATTGTGTCTATTTTCGTGTGCATTATCTCTCTGTTCTTCGTGCTTGTAGTAGCGTTCTGCATGTCTCGTTTGCGTTTCCGCGGTCGTAAGACATTTATGAACATTGCTTTGATTCTTGGTATGTTCCCAGGCATCATGGCAGTTATTGCTATCTACTTCATTTTGAAGGCTTTTGGCTTGACGAATGGTTCTGTTGTTCTTATTTCCCTTATAATCGTTTACTCTGCTGGTAGCGGCATGGGCTTCTACGTTATGAAGGGCTATATGGACACGATTCCAAAGTCTTTGGATGAAGCCGCTTATTTGGACGGATGCACAACTTGGCAAGTGTTCTGGAAGATTATTCTTCCAATATGCAAGCCTATGATTGTGTTCCAGGCTATTGTTAGCTTCTTGGGTCCATGGCTTGACTTCGTTTTGGTTAAGACTATTGCCCGTACTCAAGATAATTACACTGTGGCTTTGGGCTTGTACCAGATGTTGCAGAGAGAATACATCAATCACTGGTTCGCACGATTCTCCGCTGGAGCTGTGTGCGTTTCCATTCCGATTGCAATCCTGTTTATTGTTATGCAGCGATTCTATGAAGAGTCGATGTCTGGCTCTGTTAAGGGATAGTAACCTCTACATCAATTGTGGGGTTTAATTGAAAATGGGGGTCGAGCGTTTTAAAGCGTTTCGGCCTTCATTTTCTTCTGAATAATTAAAAGAAGGATATATTACATGACGTTCACGTCTTCAACACAATGGCCAGTGTACTCGGGTCAGCTTGGATGCTCGCTTAATGAAAAATCAACAACATTCACAGTTTGGGCGCCAACCGCATCATGCGTGACGCTAAGACTTTTTGAAACAGGAAACAACAGCGAACCTTTCAAAACACGTAATTTAAAGCCATTGCGCGACGGCGCATGGAGAACTTCAATATTGCAAAGGCTAGATGGCGTTTATTACGATTTTCTGGTGACTTTTGCTGATGGAAAAGTGAATCGTACAAGTGACCCTTGGGGTGTTGCTAGTGGCGTAAATGGCGAGCGCAGCATGGTTGTAAGTGAGGAACGCGTTAGCCCAGCTGACTGGCACAAAGATAAGTCGCCAGAGTTTGTACGCCATGCGACGGTTGTTTGGGAAATGCATGTTGAAGACTTTAGCAGCAATCCTAATGGCGGATTTAAGCCAGAACATAGTGGTCAGTATCTTGCTTTTACAGATTCGCATACGACTTTAGATTCAGATAACAACTTCCCTACTGGAATCGACTATCTTAAAAAACTTGGCGTAACTCACGTTCAACTAATGCCAATCTACGATTTTGCGACTGTGGATGAGGTTGCGATTTCGTCTGCTCGCAAAAACGGTGAGAGCGTGGATTCGCTTTACAATTGGGGCTACGATCCACATGCGTACAATGTGCCGGAGGGTGCTTACTCTAGCAATCCATACGACGGTACGGCAAGAATACGCGAGTGCAAGGCGATGATTGGCGCTTTGCACAAGAATGGAATGCGCGTAGTTATGGATGTTGTTTATAACCACATGTTTGAGGCTGCGTCGAATGTGTTTGAAAGTGTCGCCCCAGGCTATTTCTGCAGACGTAAGTCTGATGGGTCTTTTGCAAACGGTTCTGGTTGCGGTAACGAAATGGCTTCCGATCACCCAATGTTTAGGCGTTTTATGATTGAGTCTATTTTGCATTGGGCGCGCTGCTACCATGTGGATGGTTTTAGATTTGACCTTATGGGATTAACGGACGCGGAAACGTTGAACATGATTCGCGCAGAATTAGATAAGCTTGATGGCGGCAAAGATATTCTTATGTATGGCGAGCCGTGGGGCGCGGATGCTGCAGCTGTACCTGATGATTGCCCTATGGGAGATAAAGATGGGCGAGGATTCCTTGATTCTAGAATCGGCTGGTTTAGTGATGAGTCTCGTGACACGCTTAAGGGCAATGTTATGGATCATCATGACCGCGGATATGTAAATGGCAATGAGTTTTGGACGGCGGATCCTGTGCGAAACGCGTTTAATGGCTGGCGTGGTATGCCTTGTGCTGGTAAAAGTGTTGGTCAAATTGTGCAGTATGTTTCTGCTCACGACGATTTGACTTTGTGGGATAAGCTGTGTATTTCTATGCGCGATAATGCGTCTAGCTGCGATTTTGACGCAAGTGATCCAAACAGCGTTGCAGACATTTTTAGCGCTAATATTCTCAGTGCTGGATTGATTTTGTGTTCTGCTGGTATGCCGTTTATGCTTGGCGGCGAGGAGTTTGGTCGCACTAAGCATGGTTGCGATAATTCTTATAATCGCGGCGTTCTTATGAACCAGCTTGATTGGTCTAGAGCTGAGCGATTCCAACCGCTTGTAGAATGGTATAGTGCGCTTATAAAACTTCGCGCTAAGAATGCTGACTTTTATGATGCTCAGCGCACTCACCTTACTGCGTCTGATAATACTGTTCTTGCGGAGCAGATTGGAAGCGACTTGATTGTGTGTGTGAACCCTATGAATGATGCGTCTGCAACAATTGATTTGCCTGCTAAATCTGCAAGCCTGTGGCGCTGCGTGTTGGATTCGACTGAGTATTTTGCTAAGTGGACGGGGCACGACTCTGGCAGCTGCGTTTCTATGCTGTGCGATGATAATGGCTCTCAGCGTGCGGTTCATGTGCCGCCGCGTACATTCGTTGTGTTGAGTCGCAAGCGCGCTTGATTGCTTGAGTTCTTGAGCGCGCTCGGCTCGCAATTTATCCCGATTTTGTTCTCTTATTCCTGTGATTTGGGAACAAAGTCGGGATTATTTTTTGGCTTATGATTGAATATTAATATTTTGGGGAATAACCCAATATTTTCGAATACTGAGTCGGATACTAATATTTCAAGGCGAATCCTTGTAATTTCCTTAATTGTTCCTTATAACTTGCCAAAGTGAGCGAATTATTCCTGTGATTCTGTTAGAATAACTTTTATACTTTATACCCCTATTGTGTATATGCAAAGTGGAGAAATATGCAGAGTAGAGAAGAGTAGAAAGTCTAGAAACAAGACAGAGACGCAAAACGTAATAAACAGTCAGCGCTTTGATCTTACAACTTGATAATTAAACAAATACCCCCACCCCCAAACCTAAATGATTTGAAGAATGAGGTAAATATGAACGCTAAGATTGCAGCCGCTATCTCTTTGGGAGCAAGCTCTTTGGCTCTTATTGGAAGCATAAGCATTGCAAACGCTGCCAACGCAGCCGACGCGACTACAACAGATACATCCAATCATCCAGCAGCACAGGTTAAGACAATATCCGACACTGGTTTTAATGCTGTTAGCAATGTTGTGTCTTACGGTCCAGAAGATTTTAAACCACAAACCGTTAACTCGCCTGTTACTGGCGACGCTGGAAAGCCTGAATCCGAACAAAAATCTGGCGACGACTCACTAAATGAGGGTCAGCAGAAAGCTAAGGCACAAGCAGATGAACAAATTAAAGAACTTGCCAATAAAACATCTGAAGCAAACACAGCTTCTGGTGAAACAAATAATGATGCTAACGCAGTAGAGCAAGAAATAGAAAACGCTAAAACTCAGGCAGAAGCTGCAAATAAAAAAGTTACTGAAACTATAGAAAATAAGAAAAATGCTGAAGAAGGCATTAAAAAAGCTGAAAAAGATATAGAAGAAGCGAAACAGAAGAAGTCTATTGCCGAAAAAGAGATTGAATCTAAGGCTAAAGCTGTAGAAGACGCCAAAAGAATTAAGGCAGAGGCTGATGCTGCTAAGCAAAATGCTGAACAAGTAAACAAAATAAATTCAGAGAAAAAAGACAAACAAGATGAAGTCGTTAAAGACGAGAAAGAAGATTTCGATGAGACTTCAAAGGCTCTAGAACAAGAGCAGTCTAAAAAGTCTGAACTTGAATCTGCCTTAAAGGAAGCAAAACAAAACTCTGAATCCGCTAAGGCAGAAGCTGACAAGCTTGAAAAAGAAGCACAGCAAAAGGAAGCAGCTGGGAATGAAGCTGACTCTAAAATTAACAAGCTCAATCCACAACTTGAACAATTACAAAAAGATTTAAATACAGCAGAAGAAGAAAACAAAAACAATTCTGAAAAAATTAATACTCTAAAGAAGAATTTTGAAGAGAAAAATCGTAATGCTGAGGAAGCAAAGAAGACTGCTGCCCAAAAACAAAAAGAATATGAAAGCAAGCAATCAGAAATAAATAATTATGAGGCAGAGATTCGCAAACTCGAATCTAATGGAAAACTCGGCAGTACTGACAATGCAGAAAAAATAAATAATTTATCCGAAAAGAAAAATCAAGCACAAGATGAAGCAGATACTCTAAAGAAGACTGCAGAACAAGAACAGCAACGCGCAGAACAACTTACAGAAGAAGCCAAAAAGCTTCAGAAAGAACTTGCTGAAGCTGACAAGTCTGCAAAAATTAGCGAATTATCTTCTGCAATTAAAGAATTAACCTCAGAGAAAAATTCTTTGACAAAAGTTTCTGATGACGCAAAAGATGCTCGAAAAGCTGCTAACGAAAAGAATGCTGAGGCTGAAAAATTAGCTAAAGAAGTTTCAGATAAAGAATCCGAAATAGCTGAGTATAAGAAGACTATAGAAGAGTTAGAAGGTTCTAAGCAAGAAGCAGAAGAATCATTAAACACTGCTAAGTCTAAGCTAGAAGAGCTTACTGATGCTGCTCAAAAATCTGCTAGTAAGTTGCAGGAAGAAATAGGCAAAGCACAAGAAGCAGAGAAAAGAGTTCTAGACGAAACTGCTAATCTTGAAAACGCTAGAATAAACAAAGATAATGCTGAAGAAAATATTAAAACAGCAAAAGCAGATTCTGAACGACTATCAAATCAGCTAAAAGAATTTGAAACTAAGTTTGAAGAAGCAAAGAAGGCTGTTGCAGAAGCTAAAGACAGGCTAAATAAAGCTAAAGCACAAGCGCAAGAAGTTATATCTAAAGTAAATAAAACAAACGAAAAAATAGCTAATATAAAGAAACAAGCTGAAGAAATTAAGGAAAAGATTAACGAGACAATCAAAGATCTTCCACCTAGTGTAAAAAACAGCTACACTGCAAAATTTGCCGCATCAAATTCTACGTTTGATCTAGTTGAGAAAAGCTTAAGCAGTCGAATTCAAAGAATGAACTCTAGCATATTAAAGATTGACTCATCTAATCAGATGCTATCTGGTGCTGAGAAAGCTTTGAAGCCACAGGCGCAAAAGCCAGCTCCTGCTCCAGCTCCAAGCACTCCGCAAGAGGCTCCACAGGTGCAGCCACAAGCTCCGCTTAATCCACCAGCACCTCCAGCGGCTTCAAACCCACAGGTGCTGGAACCGGCTCCTTCTGCGCCACCAAGCGCAAAACAGCCAGCTCCAGCTCCAAGCACTCCACAGAATGCGCCACAGAACAATGCTGCACCAAGTGCGCCACAGGCTTCGGCTCCTTCTGTATCACAGTCTGCACCACAGGCTGCCCCTAAGCACAGTGCTGTTCCAGCGAACCAAACGGAGTCCACGCATACCGCAAAAGCTGCAGAATCACTCGTAGAAAACGCTACTGCTAAGTCGCCAGCAACCGCAGAGACTCCTGCACGCACGCCTCGTGCTGCAGCATCTGCTGCTCCTACAGCAAGCTCCGCAAACACAACAAAGAGCGAAGAGTCCAAGAACACATCTAACGATTCCGCAAAAGATGAAAATCAGAAGGAATCCGAAGAGTCCAAGAACGAAGAGTCCAAGAACGAAGAGTCCAAGAACGAAGACTCAAAGAGCGAAGACAATAGCAGCGATAAGAGCGCTCAGGCATCTGGCGCAAACAACGGTGAGCACGCCGCTGGCAACAGCACAACGCTAATCGCAGCTGTTGCTGGCAGCATAACTGCTGGAATCGCAGCAATCGGCGCAGGATGGCACTTTATGCGAATCCGTCGCAAGTAAGTAGCAGCAAATATGCGCAAATAACAAATAACAAAAACCGCAGTTGGTATTTAACCTTCTGCGGTTTTTGTTAAGTGCCACGAAAATCGCCAATATTGCAAACGATATCAATACTTAATATAATGGTTAGCTAGAGCGTGCCTCAATCCAGTGAGGTGTTGAGAAATCGCACTCTTCGACATCGTTTGCAAACCAACATCGATGCGATGAGATTACATGTGCCACTGATTAACAAAGGAGCATCATGAGCACAACAGACAACGCCAAAACAAAGGCTGCCACGCCTGTGCCCGTAGAAGAAAGCACAGAACGACTCAATCGTCCACTAATTCAGTTAGCAAAAGCCTGCGGAGTTGCAACTTTCTACATCGACCAACTAGGCGACTATACGGAAATTACCGATGAAGCTCTTGTTGGCGTGCTAGATGCACTAGGTTGGCAAGCAGATACAGAGGAAAATATTGCAAACTCACTAAAACGAGTGCAAGAAAAGCGAGATAGCGAACTTCTGCCACCAACAGTTGTATGCTTTAATGGCACAAAAACAATAGTGCCTGTGCACACTGGCGGCAGTGCAATCGACCCAAGCAAAATCCACGTAACACTGACTTTAGAAGACGGGACAGAATACGAGGATACGCCTGATAAGCCGCTTAATAACTTTAAGACAAGCAAAGAGGGCGACTTATTGCTGGAACTTCCAGAAGATTTGCCAATGGGTTACCACACTCTGAAAGCAACTGTAGATGACGAATGCGCCTTGCATGCTCAGGTTACACTGATTTCTGCTCCAGCAAGAATCCCTCTTCCGCAAAGCGTTCAGGAACGCCATCGCTGGGGCTACATGACTCAGCTCTACTCCGTGCGATCAAATGAATCTTGGGGAGTTGGCGATTATGGCGACTTGCGTAGGCTGCTTAAAGACGCGGGTAGCATTGGCAAAGCCGACTTCATGCTTATAAACCCAATTCACGCCTGCGCACCAGTGGCGCCTTTAGAGCCTTCGCCTTATTTGCCTGAGTCGCGCAGATTCTTAAACGTAACTTATATTCGCCCACAGGATATTCCAGAATACACGCAATTAAGCGATAGCCAGAGAGAACAAGTGGAAGCTCTGCACGAGTCGGTTGAAGCGCAAAACAACGATCCAAATCCTATGGATATTAACGCTGCTTGGAGCGCAAAGCTACCAGCACTAAAGATGATTTTTGAGCAGCCTAGAAGCGAAGAGCGTGAGCAGGATTTCGCAGACTTTAAGGCGCGTTCTGGAGAAGACTTAGACGCTTTTGCGACTTGGTGCGTAGCCTTCGAGGTTTGGGGCGCTCCTTGGGGAGATAACCTTTGGTTTGATACCACTGGCAAGGGCACTCCTCAGATTGACGCGCTTAAGCGCGAGCACGCTGATTTGTTGGAGTTCCACCGCTGGCTGCAGTGGATTGCAGACGAGCAGGTTGCAGCTGCCCATGCCGAAGCTAAAGCCGCTGGAATGGCGATTGGTCTTATGCAAGACATGGCTGTTGGTGTTCACGGTTATGGCGCAGATGTGTGGTGGAGCCCAGAGCGATTTGCTAACGGCGTTAGCGTTGGTGCACCTCCAGACTTCTACAACCAGCAAGGTCAGGATTGGGGTCAGCCTCCATTTGACCCTAATTATCTAGACGAAACTGGTTACATTGCATACCGAGACATGGTTCACAACGTGTTCTTGCATGCTGGCGCGGTTCGAATTGACCACGTGCTCGGGCTTTTCCGCTTATGGTGGATTCCGCAAGGTCAAGGAGCTAAAAACGGTGCTTACGTGTACTACAACGTGGACGCTATGCTTGCTGTTCTTAGCATTGAGGCAACTCGCGCAGGCGGATTGGTGATTGGCGAAGATTTGGGCACTGTTCCAGCATATGTTTCTAAGGTTCTTGCCTCGCATGGAATTCTTGGAACTGTTGTTGAATGGTTCACTCACAACGACGATGCAGAAAAAGCCGCTAAGAAGGCTGGTAAAAAGCAGATTATATTTGCAAACCCTTCTACATACCGCGAATACGCTTTGGCATCTGTTACAACTCACGACATGCCACCTACAGCTGGATACCTTGCTTTTGAGCATGTTAAGCTTCGCGAGGAGCTTCACTTGCTTACCGATTCTGTAGAAAGCTTCCAGAAGGCTGCTAGCGCCGAGCGAGACGCCATGATGAAGATGCTTTTGGAAGGCGGATGGATTAGCAAGGATGCTGCCGAACATGTAGAAGACCATGTGCAAGAGATTGTGGAGGCTATGCATGCGATTATGCGCACTTCCCCATCTTTGCTTTTGCAAGTGGCGCTTGTTGACGCAGTTGGAGAAAAGCGTTCGCAGAATCAGCCTGGAACCAGTACAGAATATCCAAATTGGCGTATTCCTCTTGCTGATAAAGATGGCAATGTTGTTCATACCGACGAAGTGTTTAAGTCACCTAGAGTGCTTTCTATGGCAGCTGTTATGAACGGCAAAAATAATTAGAATTTAAGCCAAAATAACAATAAAAATAACAAAAAAGAAAGGGTGAAAACCTTTATAAATAAAGCTATTTAGAGTATAATGAAAGGGCATGGTTATCTGTTAAGAGTAACTTGTTTCCCTCCCCGACATGGTGTTAGGATTTGCGCATAGTTGCACATTTAAAGCACCTTGTAATGATGTCCCAAATGAGGCGAACATCCATGATGGTGTTCGCCTCATTAATTATTCTGCAGAATACACGATTACCTAGTTACCCGCGATTACCTAGTTATCCGAATACCCGATTACTTGGTTACATCTAATTCTCGGGTTACTAATGTCAATTCACAAATCACTTACCACTTGTTTTAACGTATTTTGCAAACACGCGTTCAAGCAGCGGAGTGTGGAGCATAATCAAAGACCCCCATCCAAGCAAAATCAACAGCGGTAATCCTTGCAAAAAATACTTTAAAGATAAATAGACAAGCGCAAAAAATACAAAGTCAAGCAAAACCATCATAAAAGTGGTTGCAATGTAAGATACGCTAAAAATCAACGAATTAATCAAAGTTCTACCAACAGAATTTTCAAATCTTGCTTGAAGAGCAAACACCCATTGAGCAACCAAAACCCATAAAATACTGATCGCAAACTTTATTATTAAAAGTGGCGTAAGCTGCAGAAAAATCCAAGACCCTACAATTGCCAGAAGAATCGGAAGCAAAATTATCCAAATAATAGTAGATTTAACAAAATTATTTTTAAAAGATTTAAAATAGATTGAAGTTGTGTGCGCTTCTCCGCGTTCAATCCTTCTAGCAGTTTCATGAGCAGCTGTAATAGAGGCGCCAATCGTTATAATCGGAATACTAGTAATAATCATTAAAATGGTAAGCCATACTGCATCTGCAAACGATTCCATTCCTTGAGCAAACTTTGAATCGGGGCTGCCAAAAGAAATCATTACAACCACTCCCGCATAGTTAAACGCAATCTAAAACAAATCTAAAATAACAATACACTAAAAAATACACTTAAACACAAATGATGGTGGAAGCAAAGTTTTGCAACCACCATCATCATGCAACCGAGGTCCGAAGGAGAAAAGACCTCAGCCTTTTACCGCACCAGCCATAACGCCTTTGATAATATACTTTTGGCAGATGAGGTAGAAGATAATAATTGGAAGAATGGCAAGAACCAAGCAGCCCATCATGGCACCCATTTCAACGGAACCATAACCACCCTTCAAATATTGAACTGCAATCGAAACAGTCTTATACTTGTTCAAATCCAAAGTTAGGTAAGGAAGAAGGAAGTCGTTCCAAATCCACATTGTTTGCAAGATAGAAACGGATATAATTGCAGGTCTCATAATTGGAACAATAATCTGGAAGAATATGCGAGGCACTGAAGCACCATCAATCATTGCGGACTCTTCCAACTCCTGAGGAATACCCTTCACAACGCCCGTGAAAATAAACACAGCCAAACCTGCGCCAAAACCAAGGTAGATAATCCACAATCCCCAAGGGGTGTTCAACCCAAGCTTTGTAGTGATGTTGGAAAGAGTGAACATAACCATCTGGAATGGCACAATCATATTGAACAAGAACAATACGTAAAGCAGTTTTGCAGCCCAATTGTTTACTCGCACAATCCACCATGCGCACATCGAAGTGCACAAAAGAATCAGAACCACAGCGCCAATCGTTACAACAATTGTCCACCAGAAGCTCATCAACAAATTCGTGCGATTAATGCCAAGAATGTAATTATCAAAACCAATAAACGACTTTGGAGTAAGTGAAAATGGTTCGCTAGCAATATACACCTTTGACTTAAAGGAGTTCATAAACACTAACGCAATTGGGAAAATCCACAACAAACTCACTACAGCAAAAAGCGTGGTCCAAAGCACAGGATGCTTAGTCTTCTCGTTCATGCTGCCACCTCCTTAGACGTTGTCAACCTGTTCTGAATCAAAGCAATTACAGCCACAATGATGAAGAATATGACTGCCTTTGCCTGACCAACACCTTCACCATTGATTCTTCCGTAGAACGTGTTGAAAATGTTCAATGCCAACATCTCCGACTTTCTGGAAGGAGCACCATTAGTCAACGCCAAGTTTTGATCGAACAGCTTGAATCCGTTTGTAACAGTCAAGAATGTGCACACTGTAATGGACGGCATCATAAGAGGAATCGTAATCTTAAACAGCGTTTGCGTTGGGCTTGCGCCATCAACAGCTGCCGCCTCAATAACATCTCCTGGAAGCGCCTGCAAACCAGCAATGTAAATAATCATCATATATCCGATTTGCTGCCAGCATATCAAAAGAACCATGCCCCAGAATCCGTACGTCGCAGAATACGTAATAGCACGACCAAAGTAGCCTAAAATACCATTAAGCACTACTTGCCAAACATAGCCCAAAACAATGCCACCAATAAGATTTGGCATAAAGAACACTGTACGGAATAAGTTTGAACCTTTGAACTTCTTTGTAAGCATATACGCAATTGCAAAAGCAATAACGTTAATAACAACTGTTGTTACAACAGTAAAAGCAGTTGTGAAAATCAACGAATGAATAAAATGAGGATCGCGCAAAGCCTTGCGATAATTGCGAATACCCACAAACTTTCCATCCGTAACAGTATGGAACTTAGTAAAGCTAAGATACACACCCATCACGAACGGCACTAAAAAGCCGATTACAAAAGCAGCAAACGTTGGCAAAGCGAATAACGCCCACCATTTACGTATTGCTTTTCCACTCATATTAATCATGACTCGTCACTTTCTCCTCCTTGAGTACGACGCTTGTACGAGCGTCGACGCCCGAACCAATACTTTTATATTACTACATGCAACAGCAATGTCAAACGTTGTCATTTTTTGCATGTCGTTACGCGATGAAATTAAAATCAAATGTGAAGAAAATCCCTATTTTTGGCGATTTTGCAGCAAAATCTGCTATTATTATTTTTATTGCAAACGTTTGTGTATAAGAGGCGCAATGAACATTGATGTATGCGCTGCTCATATACTATCGTTGAAGATGATTGAATGATATTAATGAAGACATTAATAAAAATATTGATGAAGATATTGATGTTGTGCGAATAAAGGAGTTCACATGCCGGCTAATATTCAAGATGTTGCCAACGAAGCTCACGTATCAGTATCTACTGTTTCACGCTCATTTACACGACCAGACTTAGTTTCCGCAATAACTCGCGACAAAGTGTTGGCTATTGCAGAAAAACTAAACTTCTCAATATCTCGTTCTGCAGCCGCTTTAAAATCTGGCAAAACTCTAAGAGTCGCACTACTAATGAGCGACAGCATTCGCCTGTGGTTTAGCGCATCCATAATACAAGGATTGAATCAGGTTCTTCACCCAGCAGGATACGATCTATCAATTTTCCAAATATCAAGCAGCCAAGAACGCGCAGAATTCTTTGATATGCTACCAACTCGAAGAAATGCGGATGCTGTAATAGTTTGCTCATTTGACGTAAATAAGTCGGAAGTTGCTTCATTAAAGGCAACTGGCGTACCGGTTTTAGGCATAAATTGCTTATATCCTATGGACTGCGATTTTGACGCAACAATTAATATTGACGACAATCAGGGCGCGAGGCTTATGGCTCGCCATCTTATTGGATTAGGTCATAAAAACATAGCTTATATTCGCACAAATCGCGATGTTTCCCTGCATTTCAGCGTTTTACAACGTTATCATTCGTTTATTGACGAATGCAAGATTAACAATATTACGCCTACCGAAATCGTAGCTCCAGAAGGTTTAGACCGCATAAGTTCAATAGTTTCATCGCTTTTAAGCAACAGTAGTATGCCTACTGCAATTGCATGCCAAGAAGATGGAATAGCAATACCTTTAATGTTCCAGCTTTCTAGGAGTGGATACAATACTCCAGGAGATCTTTCAATTATTGGTTTTGACGACAGCTTCTACGCTAGAGAAACAGGACTTACAACTATTAGACAAGACCCTGTAAGCATGGCAGTAGATACTGCAAAAATGACTTTATCTTTAATTAATGGAGATTATTTAGATGAAAGTCGCAGATACATTACGATTCCAGCACAGCTAATTGTGCGCTCGAGTACATCTCAACTTGACGCAGCTTAGTTCAAGTACCATTTTAAATGCAATCTTAAAATACTATTTAAATATCAGACTAAGTCAGCCTAAATTCAAACAAAAGAGCTTCAAACCCCTAAGGCTTGAAGCTCTTTTGGTAGGCTATTAATGCACTGTGCTAATGCAATTACATCAACAGCCCAATCTTAAATTATCGTTTTAAATTATGTTCTTAAATTATGACTTTAATTTGTAATCAAGTTTAAGCCAAATAATCAATATTCAGATTAATCCTGATCTTCGTGAGTCTGAGCAACTTCCTTAGCCCAATTGTCAACGAAGGCGCTCTTAACCTTATCCCACTTGCCAGTGCCCTGAGCATACTCAAGCAAAGCGGAGCCAAGATCGTTCTTCCAGTTGTCAGATGGCATCATAGTGAAGTTCCAGCTTACAGGAGTCTTACCAGACTGAGCATCTTCAACAGCAGCAGCAGTCAAAGGATTCTCAGACTTCATATCAGCAAAGCTCTTGAATGGAGTGGTGAAGCCCATCTTCTTAGACATAGCTTCCTTGCCGTAATCAGAGGTAAGAACCCACTTCAAGAAGTCCTTAGTTGCCTTCTTGTTTGCATCCGAAGTCTTATCGTTAATGCACCAGTAGTTCTCGGAGCCAGTAGCCAAGCCCTGCTTTTCTTCGCCCTTAGCACCAATGTAGATTGGGAGCATGCCAAGGTCTTCAGCCTTCATGCCAGCCTTCTGCAAGTCGGTCCAAGCCCAAGTACCATTCTGATAGAACACAGCCTTGCCAAGCGAGAACTCAGAGTTTGCATCCTCGCCAGTCTTAGAGCTGAGCTGAGTTGCAGGAGTGGTGGAATCAGTAATGTAAAGATCAAAGATCTTCTTGTAGCCGTCAAGGAACGTGCCCTTAATCTTTGCTGGCTGCTTAGTTACCTTGTCTGCCTTGAACTCGTAGTACAGAGGAATGTTTGCAAGGTGAGTCTTAAAGCGCCAATCAGAGCTGGAATCGAAGCCAGCAGAAGTGAATGCGCCATCAACACCAAGTTCACTCTTACGAGCCTGAATGTCGTCAGCAACAGCCTTAAGCTTATCGAAGGAGTTAATCTCTTCAGCAGACTTTACCTTTGCATCCTTAAGCTCAGTGTACTTCTTAAGCAAAGCTTTATTGTAAATCAAGCCGTAAGTTTCCATTGCGTATGGAACACCAACAACCTTATCTCCATCCTTAAGAGCAAGATCCTTGTTCTGAAGCTGCTTGTAAAGCTCCGTATCCTTAAGATCTGCAGTGTAATCCTTCCAAGACGCATATCCAACAGGACCATTCACCTGGAAGAGTGTAGGGGCTTCATCACCCTTGCTGATTTCACTCTTAAGAGACTGCTCATATGTACCAGAAGCAGCGTTCTGGACCTTTACAGGAATACCAGTCTTCTTGGTATATTCCTTAGCAACTTCCTTCCACTGATCAGCAGATTCTGGCTTGAAGTTAAGGAAGTAAACCTTACCCTTGTCGGAAGAATCCGAAGAGCTGGAACCACATGCAGCGAGCGCACCAAATGCCATCGCGGAGCAAGCTACAAGCGCAATTGTTGACTTAATTGTACGATTCATCATCGAACCTTTCTCCTATGCCGTCGACCCTACTATGAGCCGCCGCACCCCTAGGTGCCCTTTTCGACAATTTTTATTATGCCTCAAATGCAAAGATATTGCAAACGATAGCAGTGTTGATATGATGGCGTGTCGAATAATCTGCAACAATCACAAATCAACAATTCCAGCGAACGATTACACGATCTCCCTTATAAGTTCCAAGAGCGCTGTAATGAGCAGTGTCTAGTCGCAGCAACCGCGCTTGAGACGCATCAACGCCTAACCATCTCATAGCTAAAATTCTAAGAACATGCGCGTGTGCAACAATAATCACATCCTTGCCGCTTTTAAGTTTTGGTAAAACAGAGTCGATTATTTTTTGCGTTCTATCAGAAACATCCTGCAGACTTTCCCCATTGCAGCGTACGACTTTCACCGTTTCACCACTAGGAAGAGACTCTTCACAAGAATCCGACATAAACTCTGGAAGAGCCTTAGGACCATCTCGCCAAACATCCCACGATTCTACTCCGCTTAACGCGGAGACATCTTTTCTAGTTCGCCCTTCTGCACACCCATAATCCCATTCAGCTGCGTATTCTAACGGCGTGCAATACGTAAAACCCGCCAGTTGAGCTGTTTGACGAGCACGAACAAGAGGGCTTACAAACTGGCAATCCGCATCAAAACCCTTAGGAAATGCTTGTCGAATGCGCTCACCAGCATAAACTGCTTGCGAACAACCAATTTGAGTAAGCGGTATATCCGTTCTGCCTGTATGCTGACCTGATTCGCTCCAAACAGTTTGTCCGTGACGCAAAAGAACAAGTCTTCCCTCTGGAGCTCCGCCACAAGTTGCTGGAACATCTTGAATCTCGTACGAATCTCCGCTAAATGAACCACCATTAACGTCAACGTCAATACTGTTCAGCATAAATCCACTCCGCCTTAAGCACCGCCAACAAGTCAAAAATCTACGCTTGGTGCCTTAGCGCAAATCTAAACCCATTACTTACAAACTGGCTCCACTGCCATATTCGCTCGCTTTTATAACACTTTTATAACACTTTTACATGTCAATTACTAATTGGTATTTCGCTACCATTACCATAAAAATATGACGTTAACCCAAAATGATTCACGATATGATTCACGGAATGATTCGCAGCACAATTCACGACAAGACTTTTCTGGTCAATTTTATACCGAATCTTCCAACGCACATGCAGATTATTGTGCGACTCATAATGCGTCTCGCAGCGCAACCCGCAGCGCTTCAAATCTTACAATTAAGCGTTTAAACAAGGTTAACGATAAAGCTATTGCATTAAGACAAAAAAGACTTAAAAATCCTGACACTTTGTTAGATATGATTGCAAAATCTGCAATTCCTGCAATTGTTACAATGGTCGTAGGTAAAGTCGCAGAAATCGTATGGAAGCATTACGTAAAAAACAATAAAATGCACAAAATCGCGCAAAATAAACAATTTGAGAAATACAGAAAAAATAAAAGTAGCAAAAATAAAGACGTAAATAGGGAAGACTATAAAAAAATCAGTAAAGACAATAAACAAGAAGATTCTTTGCTCATGAACCTCGGGCTTGCGATTTTTAGCGCAATATTAACAACAGTTGCAGGTAGATACACAAATCGCGCGGTACTATCTGCAATTAAGAAAAGGCAAAGTCGCAGAAAATAACAAGAAAAACAAGTATTTTAAGTAGTCTAAATAGCATAAATATTTTTAAATAGCATAATTTTAAGGAAATAAAATGACAGAGTTGCAACAAAATAACGATCAAAACAACAATAAACAGATTGAAGAAAATAAAACAATTCAGACACTTCTAAATCGCAGATCTATACGCGCTTTTAAAAACGAGCCGATTAGCGAAAATATTGTAAAAACGTTGGAAGCAGCAGCACAGCGCGCAGCTTGTAGTCAGTTTTTAAACGACTGGTCCGCGATTAAAATCACTAGCAAAAATCTTAAACAAAAGCTTTCCGAGCTTGGAAATCAAACTTATATAGCCACAGCGCCACTTTTGTACGTATTCGTTATTGATCAGCACAGAAATGCTGCTATAGCGCGCAAAAATGGCATTGATGCAGACGGAAACGATTTTACGCTTAAAACAGGATACAGGTTCTCACAGTCGCAGAACGATGCAATTCTTGCACTGCATGCTATGGAAACAGCTGCAGAATCACTTGGGCTCGGATGCGTAATCCTTGGTTCAATTTTGAACAACATTCCCGATTTAATTGAACTTTTGAAGTTGCCAAAATACACGTATCCAGTACTTGGGCTTGCGATTGGCGAGCCAGACCAAAGCCCAGAGCTAAAGCCGCGCATGGACTCGAGCATGCAATTCTTTGAAAATGAATACCCTAGCAGCGATGATGTTTTGCTTGAAAAACTTGCAGAATTCGATGAAAGAGTGCATAAATACTACGATTTGCGAAATGCTAGCAAACCAGTAGACGCGTTCAGCGCACAAATCGCAAAGCTTGCTGTAGATTCTGGCGCCAAAAACCATAGTTGCGAATCGCAGCTTAATGCGCAAGGATTTACTTTTAAGTATTGATTTATTGATTTGCTGATTTTTAGTGTTAATTATTTAGCATTAATTATTTAACGAAAACGCGGCTTATATCCGCGTTTTCTAGACTTAGGTTTGGTTGTTTCAAATCGCGAGCGCATATCGCAATACTTACGAATTGCAGGATTTGAATGCGTTAAATGCCAACTTCCGCAATAATCGCATTTATAAACCCATAATCTTGCTCCGCGCTCTCTAAGGCTTTTATCCGCTGCCATAAGAGCCTGCCCTTTATTGGCATACATTATTTTTTGGGTAGATTCACATCTGCGCGGAGTAAAGAAATACATGTAACTCATGGTAGCACTACAGCAAACTGCGCAATTATTTGTGGAAAATATATCAAAAATGTACCAAAAATATATCAAATTTGACCCATTTTTGGCACAAAGTCAGCAGCTTCTTCCCGCATTTGTTGTCGTAATAGCCAATTCGGAAAACAAACGCGGGAGGAGTGCTCTCGCGGATTATCCGTTCGAGCAGTGCTACAAACACGCTACAAGATTGTGAATTGCGCAAAATCGTATTCCAACAAATCAAAATAAGTTCAATTTAATGTCTTTTTAGTTCAATTCTTAATTATTACTCAGCCAAAATTTGGTCAAAATTCAAAATAAATTCAATTCTAGGCTTGCAAAATGCTTTTTTATGCGTAAAATTGTCTTTTAATCGCCTCAAAGTTCAATTTATAGCTTCTATTTTGAACTTTGTTGTAAGTTTGTTCAATTTAAGAATGCTGATTTTATAAGCTTCTATAAGAAAGACGGATTATGGCACAGAATTTTGCAAACGACCTTAAAAAGGCCATGAAAATCAAAGGATATAAGCAGATTGATGTAATCGATCTTGCAGCAAAAAGCGGCCATAAGCTTGGCAAAAGCCAGTTAAGCCAGTATTTAAGCGGTAAAACTGAGCCACGCAAAGACGTGCGAGATATGCTTGCACAAATTCTTGAAATTAGCGACTACGGAATCAAAGGTGGGCATTCTTGCGCAAAAACCGCGCAAAAGGCGCAAGCAGATTGCAGCGAGCAGCACGAGGAAAATCGCCCATTAACAGAAGATGAGCTTTCCGAAACACTCAAACATAGAAACTTCAACAAATCCACCAAACTTGAGCACGTGCTCTACGACGTTCGAGGCCCTGTTGTAGAAGAAGCAAACCGCATGGAAGCAAACGGAACGCATATTTTAAAGCTCAACATTGGAAATCCTGCGCCTTTTGGATTCCGCGCTCCAGACGAAGTGATTTACGACATGCAACAGCAGCTTATTGACTGCGAAGGCTACTCGGATAGTCGCGGACTTTTCTCCGCACGCAAGGCGATTATGCAATACGATCAACTTAAGGGCATTCCAGGCGTGCAAATGGAAGATATTTACACTGGAAACGGCGTTTCCGAGCTGATTAATCTTTCTATGCAAGCGTTGCTTGATTGCGGCGACGAGATTCTTATACCAAGCCCAGACTACCCGTTGTGGACTGCGTGCGCGAGCTTGGCTGGCGGCACTCCTGTGCACTACATGTGTGACGAAAAGTCGCATTGGTACCCAGATATTGCCGATATTCGCTCTAAAATCACACCTCGTACTAAAGCAATCGTGATTATTAACCCGAATAATCCTACAGGCGTGCTGTATAGTCGCGAAGTTTTGGAAGAGATTGTTAAGATTGCGCGCGAGTTTAATCTGATTATTTTTGCGGACGAGATTTACGATCGTCTTGTTATGGACGGCAAAAAACATGTTTCGATTGCTTCTCTTGCTCCAGACGTGTTCTGCGTAACTTTTAGCGGACTTTCTAAGTCGCATATGATTGCTGGCTTCCGCATTGGCTGGATGAGCCTTTCGGGAGATAAATCCAAAGCTCGCGACTACATTATGGGGCTTAACATGCTGTCTAATATGCGCTTGTGCTCGAACGTTCCTGCGCAATCTATTATTCAGACTGCTTTGGGCGGATACCAGAGCGTTGAGAAGTATTTGGAGCCGGGCGGACGCGTGTATGAGCAGCGCGAGTATTGCTATAACGCACTTCAGGAGATGGATGGCGTAAGCGTCGAGCGACCAGATGCTGCTTTCTACATGTTTGTAAAACTCGATTCTGCTCGCTACAACATTCACGACGACGAACAGTTTGCGCTTGATTTGCTGCGCGACCAAAAGTTGCTGATTGTGCACGGCAAAGGCTTTAATTGGCAGACTCCAGGCTACTTCCGCGTAGTCTACTTGCCGCGCTTGCAAACGCTTCGCGATGCAATGGGCAAACTCTCCAGCTTCCTCTCCTACTATCGCCAGTAGAAATCATAATTTTTGCATAAACAAAAAATTACGATTAATTCTGACCCTATTCAAGAAATTATGCATATAGTGCCACGCTAAAAAAACTTAACGTGGCACTATATTTTCATAGGAGGAAGGAATCAAGTATTTACTACGCAGCCTATTCTCTTATAGATGCTGCTGGGCCAATTGACTCACGCAGCAGCACAGTAATAGGTAGGCATACGTGACGGGATGATGCTCGTTCATACCCAGCATTCAAAGTCTCTACTATATATTCAGCAGCTAAACGTCCTTTAGTTGTGACAGGCTGTTTAACTGTTGTCAACGGTGGGTTACTACATGCAGACTCATCTATATCATCAAATCCTGTAACAGAAATATCGCGTGGAATTTGTAAACCAGACTGTCTAGCAGCGTCCATTACTCCAAACGCAATAACATCACTAAAACAGATGAATGCAGTTGGTAATACAGAATTATTTTGTTTTATTTGTGCAAAAGCTTCTTCTCCTCCAGTACGAGTACATGGCACTTCAATAACATTTTTCTTATCGACCAGTGGAGCTATTCCATTCTCTTCTAAAGCAGAAACCACACCATCAATACGGCGACGAATTGTTCCATGCCAAGAAAGATACCCATCATCATTGCCTGATTCTGGAGAAATCACCACAAAATTGCGATGACCTAATGAAATAAGATGCTCAGTTAATTCTTTCATAGCGCGCGTCTCATCAATATTGATACTCGGAGCCTGGCTATGTACTTCACTGTCAACAATCACAAATGGCTTTCCTTGCTGCATAAGCGCTTCAACTTCACCACGATCTTCTTCTAAACCAGTTACTATAAAACCGTCAACGGCAGCATAAGGAATTGCTTTTAACATAGAATTACGAAGTGGAGGCACTAAAAGAAGCGTCAATCCCTCTCGCTCACAGATTTGCCCAATACCCTGAATAAATTCCGAATAGTATGGGTTTTCTAGCACTCGCCCTAATTGCTGTGGTAGTAACAATCCCAAACTATTTGTCTTTTGAGTTCGCAGCATATAAGCAACAGGATTACGCACATATCCTAGTTCCTTTGCAACTGAAAATATGTGTTCTACAGTTTCTGACGATAAGCGATCAGGAGTATTATACGCAAAGGAGACAGCAGATTTAGAGACACGCGCTGCATCAGCAATATCCTGCATTGTAATTTTCTTTCCCATGCTTCACACTTCTTACTTCTACATTATTTTTACTGTTGAGCCTGCAATACGATCATAGAATTATCTTTATTAGGGCGCCAACTATCTCCAACAGTTACACCATTTATAATTCGCCAATTATGATTTTGCAATTGTTGAGGTAGCTTCGATGAATTATACTCTAATAAATTACTACGTGAAATAATCATCAAAAGAGATTCTTCCTTATGCTCTCGCGAAATAATGACAGTATCTCCATCAACAGCGTAACAACTTTGCGTACCCCTTCGCAACGCAATATGATCACGTCGCAATGCATTTAATTGAACAATTGTACGGAATATTTCAGCATTTGTATCAAGACTATCCCACTGCATGCCAGAACGGCACCCTGGATCATTATCGCCAACCATACCAAGTTCATCACCGTAATAAATCATCGGAGCACCTTCGCAGGCAAACATGCAACAGTAGGCAGTTATGCAATCCTCAGTATTATTTTGATGCGCAGTTAAAACACGCTCAGTATCGTGACTACCCAACAAATTCATCATCCCATGGTGATATCCATACGGTATGCGCTCCTGCAGACGGTTAATACCGTTAACAAAATCGTATGCATTGAATCGCTTTGTTGCAGTAAAACCTAAAACTAAATCACGCAGAGTATAATTCATTGTGCTATCGGTAGTGTCTCCTTGCAACCATTGAGCAGGGTCTCTCCATTCTTCAGCTATCAAACATAATTCTGAATTTTTTGATTTAACAACTTGCCTAAAATCCTGCCAAAATTCTGGATAAATAAAATATGGAACATCAAGACGATAACCGTCGATACCTTGATCAATCCAATATTTCGCAACATTAAAATGATGCTCACGCACCTTTGGATTAAACACATTCCACTTCGGTAGATATTCACAACCAGAACAGGTTTTATAATTAGGCACAGGCAATGACTTAACTGGAAAGTTTTTCACTGAAAAATAATTAACATATTCTGAATTCTCTTCATTTTTAACAACATCTTGAAACATCCAATGAGTTTTACCACAATGATTTAAAACTGCATCTAGTACTATACGTATATTCCGCTTATGCGCTTCATCTACCAATGTATGGAAATCTTCAAGAGTTCCTAAAAGTGGATCGATTTTAAAATAATCGTTTGCGTCATAACGATGATTTGTTGCAGCAGAAAAAATTGGATTCAAATAGAGCGCATTGCAACCTAAATCATGAATATAATCAAGTTTTTCTGTAATTCCAGCAATATTACCACCTAAGAAATTCTCACGCGTAGGCTCAGCATCCCATGGATCAAGCGGCACATGACCTTCAGTTAGCATACCGTAGCCTTCACAACGATAGAAACGATCAGGAAAAATCTGATAAAATCTTGCATCAGGCAACCACTGTGGTATAGACATAATAAACCCCATCCTTAATTTTTCTACAATTTCTAATCTTTCATACCAGTATTGGCAATTCCTCTAACAAGCGCACGTTGGAAGAAAAGGAACACAATAATACTTGGTATTGTTGCAGTCAAAGTTCCTGCCATCAAATAATTCCAAGAGGTTCCGTAACGCCCTACGAAGGATGCTAAACCAATCTGAATTGTACGAGTTTCATCCGTATTCGTAACCAATAACGGCCAAAGGAAATCATTCCACGCAAAGAGAAAACTAAAAATACCAAGCGTCGCAAACGCTGGGGACGACAATGGAACGATTACTTTGAAGAATATTCCAAACCTGCCACAACCGTCAATGCGCGCTGCCTCATCAAGCTCTCGAGGAATTGTTGCAAAATATTGGCGAAGTAAAATAATGCCAAACACATCTGCAAGTCTAGGAACAATCAAAGCATACAGCGTATCAACCCATCCCAAATTAGCGACTATCTCATAAGACGGAATAACAATCACAAAATTAGGAATCATCAATGCAGAAAGCAGCAGAATGAATATTGTTTTCTTCAAAGGAAATTCTAATCGCGCAAAAGCGTAGGCGGCAAAGGCATCAAATATTAAATGTCCTACAACAATTCCTACCGTCATCAATAGCGTATTCCAATAATATTGCGCAAACGGCGCCGCTTGCCAAGCGTGAATATAGTTTTCCCAATGCCATGATGTAGGAAAAATTGAAGTATTCGTGTATGTTTCAGCACGCATTTGCAAAGAAGTAGTGAACATCCACAAAAATGGAATGATTACTGTTGCTGAACCTAAAATCAGAATCGCATGACGCGCCAAACGCGACCATAATGATGACTTCATTATTCTTCTCCTTGTGCTCCAGAAACTTTCCATTGAATCATCGTCACGCCTAGCACTAGCGCAAGCGTAATGAACGCTATTGCTGTTCCATAGCCAAAATCACCGAGCTTGAACGCATCACGATACATCATCATGCCAAGTACTTCCGTGCCTCCGCGAGGACCGCCACCAGTGAGCATGTATGCAAGGTCGAAGGATTGGAAGCTCGTTACTAATGCCTGAACTACTACAAAAAACGTCATTGGAGATAGCAATGGGAAAGTAATCTTCCATAATTTTTGCCACCCAGTAGCTCCATCTAATGCAGCTGCTTCATACACGCTTTTTGGCAATGCTTGTAACGCAGTTAAATACAAAATAGCGTTAAAACCAATATTTTTCCACACGGTCAAAAGAATTAATGCAATAAGCGCAAGCCAACGATTTTGTAACCAATCTGGTCCGTGTATATTGAATTTCATCAACACACTGTTCACGAATCCAGAAGGATCGAGCATATATTTCCACACAATGGCTGCAGCCACAGAAGATGTAACCACTGGAAGGAAGTAAATACTACGATAAATACTCCTACCTCGTATAGGCGCATCAAGCAAAAGCGCGAGCAACAATCCAGTCAGCACACTTAATACACATACACCAGCAGCATAAATAACCGTTACCATTAAGCTATTGAAAAACTCAGGATCTTGGAAAAGACGAACATAGTTTCCCAAGCCAATAAATTTCTTTTCTGGAGAGAATCCATCCCACGATGTTAGTGAAATATATACAGCAGACAACACAGGGTACAGCACGAAACCACCAATAATAAGCACTGCTGGCAACAAGAATACCGCAGCACATATTACTTGATCTTTCTGGTAGTGCCTGTGCGCAGACTTGAGAAAATGACGTTTTTTCATTACATACTCCTTGATGCAAAGAACCCCGATAGCTGAGTCAACTTCATTTCCTTTGACCCAGCTATCGGCACAGTATTTATGCAATCAGCCTTTGGCAATCACGTCGTTAACTGCCTTTTCAGCATTCGCAAGCGCTTCGTCAACACTCTGCTCTCCAGCGAAAGCCTTCTCCACAGCCTTTGCAAATTCAAAGGAAATCTTTGGATACAATGGCGTATTTGGACGTGTATGAGCAATCTCCATTTGTTCCACAAACGGAATTAAACGAGGCTGTTCCTTCTTAACCCAATCCAAATACTTATCAGACTTTGCAACACTCTTCGTTACAGGAAGCATGCCAGTCTTTTGCGACCACTTGATCACCTGTTCTGGCTGCAAGAACCAGTTCAAGAATTCGCCAGCAGCCTTGGCACGAGCGTCAGAATTATGGAAGACGATTGCTTGTTCACCACCGAGATTAGTTGCTTCCTTGCCATCCTTTGGATGAGGAGCTTTCGCTACACCGAAATCAAATGGTGGATCTGGCGCCCAGATGCCAACCATCCAGCTACCTTCCTGAGCAGAACCACCCTTGCCCTTTTCAAATTCGCCCCACTTAGCATATGGGCTCACTCCGCTCTTTATAAGATCTATCCAGAAGTTCATAGCTTTCTTGCCTTCTGGCGTATTGAATGCAGCCTTAGAATTATCCTTTGTCAAGAATTCGCCGCCAGCTTGCCACAAGTTGACCTGGAAGTTCCAAGTTAAACCT
Organism: Gardnerella sp. KA01002; assembly: GCF_049244015.1. Taxonomy (NCBI): domain Bacteria; kingdom Bacillati; phylum Actinomycetota; class Actinomycetes; order Bifidobacteriales; family Bifidobacteriaceae; genus Gardnerella; species Gardnerella sp. KA01002. The sequence continues at coordinate 55,896 of NZ_CP058365.1, read as the reverse complement.
TCGCCGTTATCTCCTGCTTGAGTAAGCAAATCATACCCTGGCTTGCCTGTCTTTTCCTTGATCGTCTTTGCAACTTTCTTCAACTCATCCCATGTTTGTGGTGGTTTGTTAGGATCTAACCCAGCTGCTTTATAAACGTCCTTGTTGTACATGTACGCAAGATTATTGGCAGTAACTGGCACAGAAACTTGTTTGCCGTCAATATGACCATAGTCAATCAATGCAGGAGTCACATCATCGAGCGTTTTCGAGCTAATAACCTTAGAAAGATCAGTCAAATTGCCCATTTTTGCAATCTGTGGCACCCATACCAAATCACTTATAGAAATATCTGGCAAGCTCTTCGACGAAGCCGATGCACGAAGCTTCGTCATAAAATCAGAGTTCGGGACGCTCGCAGTCTTAATCTTAATATTTTTATGCGAAGCATTAAAATCCTTCACCATTGCATCAAAGGTATCGGCATTAGCGCCATCCCAATAATGCCAAATGGTAAGCTGTGTTGAGCCATTAGCGTCGGATGATTTTGCACTACCACACGCACCTGCGCTAATAATCATTGCAGCAGCACCGATTAATGCACATATTTTTGTAAGTTTCTTCATTGTAACCTTCTTTTTATCTGCATATGTTAACTTGCACTCATTTTGCATTTAGAAAATGGGTGACGAACTATTCTCTAAAGCATCAGAAAACAAACTAGTAATTTTTTTATTCTTTGTTGTATGACTACATAACAAGCAAACAGTTTTTTAATTGCCGCAAACACTGGCTCATATAAATCTACATGTCATGTTCACACAGACACCAAATCAAAAATGCACGCTTGTTTCTACCTCCTCCCCTCCAACTCCGAAGACATTATCTTTAGATACCCACTGTTTGTCATCAAGCAATGCCTTAAATTGGAACTTTTTACCTTTAGGCATTCTCTCCATTTCAGTCTCCTTTGAACTGCAATGCTAAACTCTTGTAAATCAATTTACTACATTGTTAAACAAACGTCAATACCTTAAAATAATTACACGTTATCTACTTACCGCGCTTGCAAACGCTTCGCGATGCAATGGGCAAACTCTCCAGCTTCTTCTCCTACTATCGCCAGTAGTTATATATCTTGTTTGCAAACTGCAGCAATTCGAATCACGACACAAACAACAAAGCGCAAAAGTAAATACATTTCGGAGCATTTCGGAGTAAAACACCACAATAAACACAAAGAAAACCCAACAAAGCTATACGAGAGTAGGGCTCAGCACAGTTAAGAGTAGTTAAGAGTAAAACACTGCAATAAAACACTCATTTCACTCACAGTCCAGAAAAAGGTGTATATCAAGAGGCATATATCATTCAGAATATGAAAGACATTCATAACATGAAAGAAAGAAAAAAGAGAAGGAAATGAACGCTGCGGCACGGATTCGCACAACTCTTATTATTGCCGTTTTATCGCTTAATACTTTTCTTATAACAAGCTGTAGATTTGGCGTAAGCCTATATCTTTTAATACATGTCGACTTATCTCACGCAGCGCTTAACGCAGTGTCCGTAGCACTTATGACCTGCATAGCAGCACCGCTTGGTGGAATTATCGCAGATAAATATCCACCAACTAGATTGTTTATAGCGCTAACGGTCTGTTTTGCCTTGTTGTGTACTGGATACGGTTTCGCTTTAGTAGCACAGCATAATCTTATTGCAACTACGGTTACACTACTCGGCATAATATTCGGATTCTTTACTGCATTTTCTTCGCCTAATCAAAAAGTATTAATGGCATATAGCGCGCCAACTGGCGAAAAAACCAAATTTTTAGCAAGCATGCGTATGTGGATTAATCTCAGCAGGCTTGCTGCACCAGCGATTACTGGCATATTTGTTGATATATGTAATCCGCTCATTTTCTTTACGAGCATTGCTGTTGTGATGATACTAGCGGCGCTACCTCTACTGTTAGTTAATCTAAACCAGCAAGCACAAAATAGCTCAAACAATACGAAGACAGGAAGCAATAAAACTGCTGGTTTTGCAGCTTCTTTACACTATATGAAATCTACACCATGGTTAATAGTCTTAGGAGTAGTATCAGCATTACAATCTGGATCATGGCTTGCCGCATTCAGACTAATGGGAGCACACCATTGTCTCACACTTTTTCATTCGGCATCCACGTGGGGTTCAATAGTCAGCATATTTAACATTGGCATGATTGTAGGTTCGCTATTATGCAAATACATTGTGCTGCATTATGAGATTTTATACTCTATTTTATTACCTGGATTCCTTTCTATTCCTTTACTTATTTTCGCACTTAATAACTGGATTGCTCTTTTTCTTTGCTCTGCTTTCATTGCAGGTATTATTTTTGACGCAACTATTGTCTATGGGCAAACAGCTCTTCTCGATGGCATACCGACACACATTCTCGGCGCGACTACTACTTTTACTTCTATTATGGAGCAATGCGGCATTATCGTAGGGTATGCAAGCGTACTAGCATGGGGAAATCTAAATTCATCATTATTCATAATGATTGCAGCTGGCGTAATACTTGTTTCAACAGGTATAGCCTTATGGATTATTCAAGCTCGTAAACAAACATACCCATCAATGCTTACCAAAGATTATTGGACACCATCAACATGGGTAAAAAGAAGCATATAACAAGCTATTTAGCGCGTAAGCACAATAAAGCTATACAAATGCAATTACATCACAGGACAATTAGTTTGCACATCCTGTTGGAATCCTGACGGATCTCCTAGTTTTGCTTTACGCATGTGCTCTTTGAAAAAGTTTCGCGTTGCATCATCACAACGATCTGGACCCATAAACGGCATGCTAGGCACTTTTTCAAGCTCATGCAAAGCTTTACTTGCCGCTTGTTCATCACTAGCATACGTGTCTAACCATTGCCGTTCCCAAGCACACTGATAATAATTAGATGCTTGCGTATCACCATATCCACTCTGGAACTGAGCGTCTTTTTCTTCTCCAACCAAGTTTGCAGGAGCTTTATATTTTTCAGGCCAACTAAGCTTTGCCACAGATTCCTGATATTCCTTCTCTATATGAGCAAAATCAACAATCTCTCTCGGCGAACTATTTTGCGAGCGCGCGCCACCCATACCACTCGCATTATTGTTGCCTATTCCTCCACACGCATTAAACATAAGAAGCGCACTAAGCACACCAACAATAAGAGTTGCTTTACCAATAGTATGATTATTCATTATTCCTTCTTTCTTATTTTTTGAAAATTAACGCAATGCTAATGCTGGTTGTAAACGTGATGCTTTTATTGCCGGCACCACACTTCCAGCAAGCGCTGTAATAAAAGCCGCAATAACAGCTCCAATAGCGGCTTCATATGGGTAAACTGGCGGACTAACTGGGCTTGCTGCATCCCAAAAACTTGATGCTATAGACACAAGTCCAAAAGAAACAGCGACAGCAGCAATCGAAACTATCAGCGCTAAAATAATCGCACTTCCTAACACGAGTGAAGCAATAGACCATCTAGTAGCACCCAAGGCTCTGCGTATAAGCAGTTCATGTGTGCGCTGCTCCAACGATGCTAAACCAATATTGATTAAACCTAGCGCGGAAACAAAAAGCAATAATGCTGCTACGATAGCAAAACTTAATTGCAATACTGTTATAACATTCTCGTAATCATCACTATTATCATGTCTTCTAATTTCGTTTACTTGTCCACCACAACAGTCGTAAAGAGCATCTGAAACATAAGATTTAATTGATTTTTGAGAACGATTTTCTTTATTCAACCAGTAGATTGAGCCTTGAGCTTCTTTTCCAGAATATTCCCAAAGAGTTGGAGCATAACGTAATAATCCTAGAATATTCACGTATACTTTTGCTGAGTCTACGCCATCGTTCACAACTCCAACAATCCTTATAGGACTCATTTGTGTTGTTTTGCGAGAAGTAATAAATGCTACTTCACCAATCTTGTATCTTTTGCTAGCAGATTGGTTTACTACCATTTCTAATGCGTTGCTTTTAGCGCTATTACTAAACCATCTTCCACTTACAATAGGTAAGTTATAAACTTTGTTGTATCCTGCCGTAGTGTAAACAGCGTCAGCATATTGAAGATTGCCAGTCTTATATTCTTTGCTTATTTTTACACTCTTCGAGGCTGGCATAGAAGCGCTAAACAGTAGTCCAGTGTTTGTTTGTAGCATAACGTTAGCGTTACGGTTTGCGGATTCAATGCGATTTAAGAATTTGTTAAATACTGAATATTCGTCAAAATTTTGTGCTGAAAAAGTAATCTCGTATGTTGGTCTACGACCGTTTAGCTGTTCGTTAGTTGCAATAAGATAGTCCTTACCAACCGTGCCGATAAGCACTGACGCAATAACGGCAATGATGCCGATAAACATTGAAAAACCTGTGAGGAAGGATCTCATAGGAGACAGGCGCAAATCTTTAAGCAGCATGATCATAAAGAACACCGCCTTCCATAGTAAAAATGTGAGAGCAAGAACGAGCCACTTTCATATCATGAGTGACTAATAGTAATGTTGTTCCAGATTCTTGAACACGATCATGCAACACTTGAAGCACTTTTTCTCCCGTACTACTATCGAGCGCACCAGTTGGCTCATCGCAAATAAGTAATTCGGGATTAGTGACGAGAGCACGCGCTATCGCGACTCTCTGCTGTTCACCGCCTGATAGCCTTCCAGGGTATTCGTTTAGTTTATCTTGCAATCCAACATCACATAATGCTTCTTCTATAGTTTTTCTTCTTTTCTGCTTGCTTTGTTGTAGTCCTGCGTATAAAAGCGGCAACTCAACATTTTCTCTAATGCTTAAATGCTTAATAAGCGAATAGTTTTGAAAAACAAAACCAATATTTCGAGCGCGCATATGCGATACTGTAGCATCACTACACTTTTGGATTGATTTGCCAAAATAATAGTATTTTCCAGTAAAATTTTTATTCAAAAATCCAATAATAGAAATAAGACTTGTTTTGCCGGAGCCAGACCTGCCAACTACCGCGTATGTTTCACCTTGATTAAGTAACATAGAAGCAGAGTTGACAGTGGTAAGCCATTCGCCATTGCCTAGTTTTACACGCGCTGACACGTCTTGTAGTTCAACCAGCGGAACAGTATTGTTCTCCATAATCATTGCACTCCTGGAATGAGATTAGGAGAAACACCTGCTACAACATCACCCTCATGCAAACCAGACGTAATTTCAATATTAGCGCCGTCACTGATTCCAAGACCAACTTCTTTACGCTCCCAATTATCGCCTTTCTTGTATGATACTAAGCCTTTTTGGACTCTTCCAGCAACCGCACTAACAGGCAGAGTTAGAACCGATTGTTTATGCTTGCCATTAAAAACAAGCGTCGCATTTTGACCTGATTCTACTTCTGTGCTTTTATCTATTAAACACGTTAAAACTTTTGACGATACACTAGGCGTACTTTGCGCACTCGACTCATCTGTTTGAGTTGAATCAGCATTATCATTCTTGCTACTACCCGAAGCTGCAACATCTGTAGAAGTTCCACCGCTTTGTACTATTTGCAAACAATTGGTTGGCCCAACACCATCTTCAACTTGGAAGCGACCTTTAACATCTGCAATATCCGCAGAACGAAGTAAAGCTTTTGCGTTAAGGCTTATTGAAAAACCTTCATATTTAAGAGTAAATAGCGGGAAAGATTTAGGCACGTCCGCAGATGATTCAGCCACTGACACAACTTTAGCGTCTACTGGAGCAATAACTTTGTTACCAGCATTGTAGCCTAGAACACTTCCAGCTTTTACAGCACTTCCTGCTTTTACCGATGGAGAAAAATTCCCTCTACTTACAGCAGTGATAACAAAGGTAGATGATTGTTCTATTGTTGCTTTACCCGACACAATTTGTGTTAAAGGCTGTTTTTTGACTGAAACAAGTGGAACTGAATCATGTTGTGCTTGCTGTTGACTATTATCAACTGCGCTACCAGAGCATGCAGTAAGCAAACACACTGGCATAGCAGAAAGCAAGAGTACTTTCGTAAACTTACTCATAACACAAATCTCCTTACTCGCCAAACTCGTAGACACATAGTATGCGTCGAAACAAGCCTCTCAAACTGATCCAAAATAAATAAAGTGCTTGATAATGCTACAATTAATGCTTTTATGATTGACACTTTATTGAGGATTTCAGCTTTTGCTTAATAGCCTATAATCGCCGTAAAGAGTTTGCATCACACTAAATGATGATTTTATTTATGATTTTTGGAGCTTGCGTAATACCAGAGAATGATTTGTTTTGCATAGAGTTTATATGTTACTGAACAATTTATTTGCTTATAACCTCAACCACATTGTGATTGAATCACTAAACTTTAAGCGAACTTATTCGCTGCGGAGTAACCCCCGTAAGCTCTCAGTGCCTACCTTTATAAGATTACCTTTGTAAAGGTTTTCCTAGACAAGATATTCATCATACAAATTCAAGTACTATTATTACTTAAATAATGCTTTTCTGAAGGAGCAATATGATAGCAAAGCATATTACTGTTGGCATTGTTGATGATGATTGTTTTTGTCTACACGGCCTAAAAACATATATTGAACAGGTTGTTCCGTCCTGCAGTATTTGCTGGTTATCCGCGTACGCCGATCAAGCAATTCAATTTTGTCAAAATCAATGCCCAGACGTGCTGCTAATTGACATGTATATGTCTGGGGTTTCGGGAATTAAAATATTATACGAATTGCGAAGAAGATACTCACTCCCAATAATAATTGCTATAACTTCATTCCCTATAAACGATTATGCTTTAAAAGCATCAACAGCAGGCGCGCAAGGCATTGTTGGAAAGAACCACCCAGAAACTATTTGCGCCATGCTTAGCAGTATTGCCAATGGCACGTTCAAGCCACAAATAATAGGAGATCTTCATTTTGACGACACGACGACAGCATTTCAGCGTTTGCAAAATAAGCCAAAAAATGGACGCCTTGCTTTAACGAATCATGAGACTGAAATTATAAAGTTGTGCAGTAAAGGCATGACTAATGCGCAAATCGCCAAACGTTTATTTGTTGAAACTTGTACTGTGGAAACTATCCTTCGTCGCGTGTTCAAAAAATTGAATGTGACAAATCGTTCACAACTTATTACTACATGGCTGCATGATGAATATTTAGGAAATGATACACAATGATTATTTTCTTAATGCGTCGTTTACGAGAAAAGCTTATTGACAATAAAACATTTTTACTATTGGGATGTTTGTCGAGCGCAATGGATGCATATATTTACTCAAATAGCGACAATAGCACAATACAACTTGTCATAGTTTACATGATTCTTGCTGCTATAAATCTGTTTCTTTGCTTGCTCCCGCATTTTATGAGCATGTGCTATATTTTTGTACATCTCAGCATTCTTGTTATTCCTAGTCTGAATCTTCCACCAGTAACTTTCGGGCTCATCATATCATTTGTTTTTATTTCGTATTTATATCCGATTCAATTTACACTACCTTTATTCTTAGTAATAGATGCATTACACTACGTTGCATACCGATACCTATCAACTTTGTCTTTCAAGTATCTTATTGCTTACCTTTTAATAAATATATTTTGCGTTTGCACTGGTATTATTTTGCGCATTTCTCACCAAAAAATGGTTCTTTATGAAAAAGATAAGCAAACAATTAATAATCTTCATCTGGCTGTGCGAATGCACGATAGATTAACTAATAAGATTGCAGATATTGCACTACAAAGTAAAATAGCATTACTTGACAAGTCTATTTCTAAAAAACAGCGAAGTGCTATTGAGGCAATAAATGATTTGGCAGATCAGGCTTTTGAAGAAGGACATAATATTATCGACATTCTACGTGGAAATACTGCTAAGCAAGATGCTCGAAGCGAGTTCATTCAGCACATTGAAGATACACTACAAATGAACGACTCAATCAATACATCTTGTGGATTAAAAGGAAGATCAATATGCAACATATCTAGTAACGATATTCCTGAAGACATTAGCAATGAAATCATCTGTGAAGTTATTGAATTAATCGAAGAACTATATTTGAACATGCGAAAATATGCTTCTTTAGTTTATTACATCAGAATTTCGATACGCGAAAAACAAATTGTTATAAAACAGTTCAATGTTCGATTTTTGGGCGGGAAAAGTAAAGATGCAATTCGCTCAGTATCTCAAAAAGGACTTTTGCTTCATCGCGATACCATAAAGCATTTAGGCGGTTCACTCTATTTTCGAGCCTTTGGTAAGTATTGGGAATGTAATGCAGTTATTCCTTTCAAAAATGAACATAACTGTATAGATAGTATGGCTTACTGATTCAGTTTAAAAGATTAATGAATCTTAAGCAGTTTTAGATAGTAATTATTTGTAAAGGTTTTCCTAGACAAGATATTGTTTACCTTTTAGCACGCCATTAATTTATAAGTTGTAAAGGTTTGATATACACAATTATTTTCTTGTATTAGAAGGAGAAGAATATGAGTAATTTAGAAGATACAAAAGCACAAATTCCATCCGTATTTTGGACAATAGCCAATGGTGTATTTCTTGCTAGCGGAATTGCGCTGATTGTAATGCGTAATGATTATCTATGGGGAGTGCCTCAAATTATCGCTGGATTATTTGGTCTTGCAACCATGTTTCTCATTAAAAAACCGTGGTGCGCTCAACTATATTTTATAGTATCTTCACTAGCCGTAATAGCAAATGGACTTATGGAAATATTCGGCATAATCCACGGATCTGGATACGGTTATGTTCCGCTGATTATTGGCATAATCGTGCTTTTATTTATAGGCCTTGACAAGGATGAAAGTTCAAAAGCTCTTGGAATTGCCAAGAATAAATAAAAGCATTAGACTGCGATTTTAACTTAAAAACATATCGCAATTTTCAAAGGTCAAGTTGTAGCCACACATCCTACGACTTGACCTTTACTTATTTATCCGCTATTGATTTGTTTTGCATAGAGTTTATACACTACTGAGCAACTTGCTTGTGCATAGCCCCAACCGCATTGCATTAAATCACTAAGATTTAAGCGAGCTTATTCGCTGCGGAGTAACCCCCGTAAGCTCTGCAACATCACGAACCGTCAATCCCTGATTCCTTAGTATACGAACTGTTTCACGCATAAGTATAGACGCTTCTTCTTGAGTTTTTATAGCTGCAGATTTTGCATCTAACATGCGCTGAAGCATAAGCTCATCTTGCTCACTAAGTTTCGGAGTTACTTCCACGCAATTGACTTTAACATTTAAAGTTGCAGCAGCATCTTTTACCATTGCTGCAACCTTATCAAGCCTACGTACTTGAGTAAATAATCCTGGTATTTCTGGCACTTCTATAGCCCACCAGTCATCGCATCTGCGAGCTATAGCAGTCACCTTTTGCAAACAATTTGTTGCATTATCATGCTCAGTAACACTCATTGCTCCTATCATGCCTGCAGGTTCCTTTCAAAATATCTAATAATGCTTCTAGCAGTAAGCTCATTTATTTCATTATGCCTCGGAACAGTAGTAGCCAATTCGCCAATGCAAACTTTGCTATGATTACCGCCCTCAGACCAAGTTATTTGTCTATTAGTACTTCTTGCAAGCTGATTGAGTTTTTTCTCCAACTCTTTTCGCTTCACACATATAAGTATATGCCTATTTATCAATTCAGTAAATAGGCATTGCATACAAAATCATCGCAAATGCATAACCGTCATTGAATGCAATTCTATTTGATATTTTCCAAAGTACTTTGAGTTTTGCAAGATAGGAAGATAGGGAGATATGAAAATGGGAAAATATGCAGATAGGAAAATTGACTAGCGAATTTAGGTAACTTTTACTACTCACGATTTAAGTCTTAAGCAAGGTCTTAAGCAAGTCACTTGTGCATCTGCGCTGCTCAGAAAATCAACAATAAATAAGAGACATGCGTATTATAAAAATGCGCTGACGCTTTTACTCATCTTCAAATCTTCTAGATTTTGTTAATAAAGACGAAGTCAATGCATCAGCGCTATCAAGCTATCAAACCATCTACCTCAATGCTCTATGAGCTTGATTAAAGAACTCATACTCGTAAATGCATGAAGTCATATATGCTTGAGCAGCAAGAATTCGAGCCTTTGGTCCAGCTTCTTCAAAAGCTCTCTCAACAAATTTAACTGCCATTCTTACTCCTGACTCAAAATCATTAGAAGAATACATTGAAATCCAATCATGATATGGGTTTTCAGGAGTATTATTTTTGACTAAAATTTGCCCCACTTCTTCATAAAGCCAATAGCATGGCAATATGGATGCAGCTCCAATCACGTAATCTTCTGCCATTGTAGAAGCAAGTAAGTGATTTACGTAAGCTAACGTTACTGGCGAGCAAGACGCATCAATGCTTATATTTCTGCTTCCAAGCCAATCTCTGTGCAACTGCGATTCCGCTTCTATGCACATAGCTGCACCCGTAGCCCAATGCACTCTAGCTTCATTATCTGGCGTTTTAGCTCCAACAGCAGCTAGCGCGCGCGAGTAACGCTTCAAGTATTCAGAATCTTGACTTATGTAGAAAGCAAACAAGTCGGAGTCAAGCGTTCCATTACCTAAAGCCTTAATAAATGGCATTTTCATAATGTTGTTATCGACATCTGCACTAGCATCCCATAAAGCTTGAGTCCAAGGGCCACAAGGCTCCACATTTGGCTTTCTAGCCTTGCTATGAGCTTTTACGACTACGCTTTGCGCAGTTAATCCGTCTAAGCCACTAGTTTGCATATGTTCCCAAGGAGTTGACGAAGAATCTAATTCCAAACGATAATTACGAGCAGCATGGTTCACAGGCCCATGACCTTTGCCAACATGCAAATCTTTACCGCAAGCAATAGCTTCGTTAAGCCATCTTGACGACCATGCTAGAGCATCCGCTACTGTACTGTAATCGCTTAGCTTCTTGCCTTCTCGCAACGCTAATCCTATGCGCGTAGCAAGCGAGGAAGATAGCGAGCAGCCTGTGCCATGCGTTGTTGTTGTATCAACCCTAGGGCAAGGAACGTGCACTCTGTGGCCATCTGGGAACACAACAGTATTACCAGCATCTTCGCTTGTTAAGTGGCCGCCTTTAACAATAACAATAGTATTGTTTTTTGCACTCCACTCGCTTGCTTGAGCATAAGCTTCTTCAAAATTAGATGCAGGCTGTTTATCGCATAATACTGCGAGTTCAGGTATGTTTGGCGTAATCACATCTGCAAGAGGCGCAAACTCACGCATTGCATCTTCTGCAGACTTTTCAAGCAACCTATCTCCCGAAGTTGCTACCATTACTGGGTCTAACACAACAACAGGAACAGGATGATTCTTAAGCCAATCTTGAACTAGGCTAATATATGATTTGTCTCCAAGCATGCCGATTTTTACAGCATCAATAGTTACGTCATCAAATACTGCTTCTAGTTGCGCTTGCAAAAAGTCTGTTGGAGGAGCGTAAACTTCGCGCACACCGCAAGTGTTTTGAGCAACCAAATTAGTTGTTACACACATTGCGAATCCATGAGATGCTGTGATTGATTTTAGATCAGCTTGAATTCCAGCTCCGCCTGTTGGATCAGTTCCAGCAATGCTTAGCACTCGCGGAATAATTGGCTCTTCTAAAGATGGCAAGGAAGATGGCCTTAGGCTTGAATCATATAATTTAGAAATTGATTGCAAAGGTGCTTGAGTTTGCGAAAATTGATTATTCATTATTTTATTCCTTTGTAATAGCATCGCGTAATTTGTGTGCTTCTTCGCAAGGATTTTGCGCAAGCATTAGAGCAGATACTACGCATAAACCATCTATTGAAGTGCTTTTAATAGGAAACACGGTATTTTCATTAACTCCGCCGATTCCGAGCGTGCTAATGCCGAGTTCTTTAGCGCGTTTAGCAATCTTTTCTACTCCTTCAACTCCTAAAGCAGGAGCAGCGTCTGGCTTAGTGGCAGTAGGCCAAATCGGACCTATTCCAATAACATCTGGTAATGCCACATTTTCTTTAGCACATTCGTTATAAACGTAATCTAACTGTTCTAACTTTTCTATAGAAAGTCCAACCATCCACTCTGCAGGAATAGACTTACGCGCTTCAATATAAGGCGTGTCTGTTTGACCAACATGCAAGTTGAACCCTAAGTTTTTAGCGCAATCTATACGATCGTCAACAAAAATCGGCACGTCTCCGCAACCATTAGCAAGCATTTTGTCTCGCAGGCTTTGAGCTTTATTGTTAAAAGTTTCGCTATTTGCGTACTTATCGCGCAATTGGACTACGCTTGCTCCGCCTTTAACGCAATCAACTGCAATATCTTCTTCGGCTCTATCGCTCATCTTTGGGTCTGTTATAAAGTATAGAGACCAATCAACAGGATCGAGTTCAAATTCAATATTCGCTAATTTCAGCATCTCGTCTGCGCTCAAATACATAAGCGCATCCATCCATAATTTTCTAAATGACCCTGGCAATGTTGAACGTTGCGCTGCCCAAGTTCCTGCTGCAGCAGCGTGTACGTGCGCGGCAACTGTTGCTGCAAAAGGTCGATTTCGATTTGCTCCAACGTATGCTGCCACCAACGCGCCAAGAGAGCAGCCCGTGCCGACTACTTTCGTCATTATTTCGTGGCCGCCAGAAACTCGTGCCGAGCATCCGTGCCCATAAATAGCGTCTTTTTCGCCAGAAATAGCCACTACCGAGCCGTAGCGTTTAACTAGCTTCTTAGCTGCTGCAACTGCCGAATCAACGGAATCTCCAGCGTCTACGCCTTTACCGCCGCTTTCTTCTCCAGCTAAGCCTAAGATTTCGGAAGCGTTGGCACGAATTACAGCAGGATGACTTTTAACAATTTCGCGCGCGTATTGCGTGCGTGGAGCTAAACCGCCAACTGCAACTGGGTCAAGAACCCATGGAGTGTGTGCTTTTACAGCTCCGCGAATCGCAGCATCCATAGATTCTTTGTCTACTGGCCTATACGTTCCAATGTTTACTAATACACCAGATGCGATTTGAGCAAATACTTCAGCTTCTTCTGCATCTACGACCATTGCTGGCGATGCTCCAGCAGCCAGCAGAACGTTTGCTGTTATTTCTTGAACAACATTATTCGTTACGCAATGCGTTAGCGGATTTTTTGCGCGTAAAGTTTCAATGCATTCTCGCACATCTTGCATGAATTGCTTGCAACGAGCATTAGTTGAGAATTCACTATTTTTAGAACACGACACAGTAGTCATGATTTTCCCTTCGCTAGTACTAACTAGATCAGGTTCAACGGGTATAATCTCAGCGCTTATGCGCACCCCGAACCTATGTTTGACTATATATGTTCGTTATGACGTTATTTATATGCGCGACGACCTACCTTTTCGCGCTACGCTCTAAGCGAAAAGGTAATTCGGAGCGCTGAGCTTGCTCAAAGTTGAAAGCACGGTGTGCTTTCAACGCAAGCGAAGACGTTCGCGCGAGTAGACCGCGCGCGCGACGACCTGTTTTAAATAATAAAAAAGCGGGGAACAATCAAGTTCCCCGCTTATCAAAGAATAATGCGGCAGCGTGCTAGTCTCCCACACCCTATCGAGTGCAGTACCCTCACCGTGTCAGGCCTTAGCTTCCGGGTTCGGAATGGGACCGGGCGTCTCACCTGAGCCATGACCACCGCAAAACTAGATTATACACTCGCTTTAAACGAGCGGCAAATTGGCGGTTTGGGAACCGGACATGAACGCGAGCAACAGAAAAACAATCATCAAAATCAACAACTTAACCATAATCATGACCGTCTAACACTCCATACTATCTAAGAGAATTAAACGATAAGCAATACAAGTAGTATCACAATCGCCCATTAGTACTGGTCAGCTCCACCCCTTACAGGGCTTCCACATCCAGCCTATCAACCACGTGTTCTACATGGGGGCTCACACACAAAGTGCAAGGAATGCTAATCTTGGAGCAGGCTTCCCGCTTAGATGCTTTCAGCGGTTATCCCTTCCAAACGTAGCTAACCGGCAGCGCCACTGGCGTGACGACCGGCATACCAGAGGTTCGTCCACCCAGGTCCTCTCGTACTATGGGCAGGTCTCCTCAACATTCCAACGAGCGCAGAGGATAGAGACCAAACTGTCTCACGACGTTCTGAACCCAGCTCGCGTGCCGCTTTAATCGGCGAACAGCCGAACCCTTGGGACCTGCTCCAGCCCCAGGATGCGACGAGCCGACATCGAGGTGCCAAACCATCCCGTCGATATGGACTCTTGGGAATGATCAGCCTGTTATCCCCGGGGTACCTTTTATCCGTTGAGCGATGCCACGTCCGTACGCCGGCACCGGATCACTATCTCCGACTTTCGTCCCTGCTCGACCCGTCAGTCTCACAGTCAAGCCCGCTTGTGCGATTACACTCAACACCCGATTGCCAACCGGGCTGAGCGGACCATTGAGCGCCTCCGTTACTCTTTAGGAGGCAACCGCCCCAGTTAAACTACCCGCCAGGCACTGTCCCTAACACGGATAACGTGTCGAGGTTAGACGCCAGATATGGAAAGAGCGGTATTTCACTGATCGACTCCACGCAAGCTAGCGCCCACGCTTCACAGCCTCCCGCCTATGCTACACGATCCACACCTAACGACAATACCAAGGTATAGTAAAGGTCCCGGGGTCTTTTCGTCCTTCTGCGCTTAACGAGCATCTTTACTCGTACTGCAATTTCGCCGGGCTCCTGGCCGAGACAGTGGGGAAGTCGTTACGCCATTCGTGCAGGTCGGAACTTACCCGACAAGGAATTTCGCTACCTTAGGATGGTTATAGTTACCACCGCCGTTTACCGGGGCTTAAATTCACCGCTTCACCGAAGCTAACGGATCCTCTTAACCTTCCGGCACCGGGCAGGCGTCAGAGCGTATACAGCGGCTTACGCCTTCGCACGCTCCTGTGTTTTTGGTAAACAGTCGCTACCCCCTAGCTTGTGCCACCCCCAACAGCTCAACAATGTGAAACCATATCACCATCAGGGGTCTCCCTTATGCCGAAGGCACGGGAGTAATTTGCCGAGTTCCTTGGCCAGGATTCGCCCGATCGCTTTGGTATACTCTACCAGACCACCAGTGTCGGTTTAGGGTACGAGCGGAATCACACCTCACGTTGAAGCTTTTCTCGGCAAGCAGGATCACCGGAATCAGCCTTACAGCCTACCCATCACGCCTCAGCTTAACATCCCCCGGATTTACCTAGAGGACAGCCCACACGCTTAGCCACGGAAAACCACCTCCGCAGCCGGCTACCTACCCGCGTCACTCCCACGCTAACCTACTACCGATACGCTCCCAACACTAAACCAGAAGAAAACCCCGAAAGATAATCAACCAGAATAACGAAGGTTAGTACTCTCAGATTCAGTTCGAACGGTGTAACACCGGTACGGGAATATCAACCCGTTCATCCATTCGACTACGCCTGTCGGCCTCGCCTTAGGACTCGACTCACCCGGGGACGACGAACGTGGCCCCGGAACCCTTAGTCATTCAGCGGACAGGATTCACACCTGTCTCTCGCTACTCATGTCTGCATTCTCACTCCCGTATAGTCCACGACAAGTTCACACTGCCGCTTCACCCCATACAGGACGCTCTCCTACCCCACATGAACTAAATCATGCAGTCGCGTCTTCGGTGGCGTGCTTAAGCCCCGCTACATTGTCGGCGCGGAACCACTAGACCAGTGAGCTGTTACGCACTCTTTCAAGGATGGCTGCTTCTGAGCCAACCTCCTGGCTGTCTATGCGACTCCACATCCTTTCCCACTTAGCACGCGCTTCGGGACCTTAGACGACGATCAGGGCTGTTTCCCTTTTGACGACGGAGCTTATCCCCCGCCGACTCACTGCCATGATAAACCTAACAGGTATTCGGAGTTTGGCTGCTATTAGTACCCGGTATGGGCCCGCAAGCATCCAGTAGCTCTACCCCCTGCAAGCAATAACATGACGCTGCACCTAAATGCATTTCGGAGAGAACCAGCTATCACGGAATTTGATTGGCCTTTCACCCCTAACCCCAAGTCATCCCCCCAGTTTTCAACCTAGGTGGGTTCGGTCCTCCACACGGTCTTACCCGCGCTTCAACCTGCTCAGGGCTAGATCATCCCGCTTCGGGTCCAGGACATGCGACTAAAACGCCTTTTAAAACTCGCTTTCGCTACGGCTCCCCCACCCGGGTTAGCCTCGCCACATACCACTGACTCGCAGACTCATTTTTCGATAGGCACGCCGTCACCCCACAAAGAAGGCTCCGACGGATTGTAAGCGCACGGTTTCAGGAACTATTTCACTCCCCTCCCGGGGTGCTTTTCACCTTTCCCTCACGGTACTAGTACACTATCGGTCAGACAGGAATACTTAGGCTTACCCAACGGTCTGGGCAGATTCACGCGGGATTCCACGAGGCCCGCGCTACTTGGGAATAAACATAAAAAGACATCGCGCAACCTGCTACGGGGCCATCACCCTCTACGGCTGGGAATTCAATCCCATTCACATAACACGACATTTTATCACTCTTCTCAACCCCGTCAGAGGCTGAACAGTCAATCCCACGACCCCGAATACGCAACACCTGACGGTTATCACACGTACTCGGTTTAGCCTGATCCGCTTTCGCTCGCCACTACTCACGGAGTATCCTTTCCTGCAGGTACTGAGATGTTTCACTTCCCTGCGTACCCCCCACAAAAACTGTGGTGACCACCCATAACAGTGGCCGGGTCTCCCCATTCGGAAATCCTCGGATCAAAGCCCACTCGGCAGCTCCCCGAGGCATATCGCAGCCCGTCACGTCCTTCATCGGTCCTGTCTACCAAGGCATCCACCATACGCCCTTACCAGTGATACACCAGTAAAAAGCCTATCGCTTAACTCTCTAGACAATAAATCATCACACTAAACGATCACAAAACGATCAAGCGACTCCACCAAAATGGAGCCGGTTGAAATTGATAAAAGTAAAAACAAGCAAAACCAAAAAACAGTCTCACTATTCTTACTCGCGTCCACTATCCAGTTCTCAAACCACCAAACACCAAGAACACAAGCCAAAAACCAAAAAGCCTCAACCTGTAATCCAAGGGCCAGGACCGCAACCCCAAAACAAGGGGGGTGGCAATCCGGGAACCCAAAAGCATGCCCAACATACTCACAAAACATTAACTATTGTTTTCCACACCAGTAACCACACTCAACCGAGCGTGCACAAAAACTCCGTAGAAAGGAGGTGATCCAGCCGCACCTTCCGGTACGGCTACCTTGTTACGACTTAGTCCCAATCACGAGCCTCACCTTAGACGGCTCCATCCCAAAAGGGTTAGGCCACCGGCTTCGGGTGCTGCCCACTTTCATGACTTGACGGGCGGTGTGTACAAGGCCCGGGAACGCATTCACCGCGACGTTGCTGATTCGCGATTACTAGCGACTCCGCCTTCACGTAGTCGAGTTGCAGACTACGATCCGAACTGAGACCAGTTTTAAGGGATTAGCACCATGTCACCATGAAGCAACCCGTTGTACTGGCCATTGTAGCATGCGTGAAGCCCTGGACGTAAGGGGCATGATGATCTGACGTCATCCCCACCTTCCTCCGAGTTAACCCCGGCGGTCCCCCGTGAGTTCCCGGCATAACCCGCTGGCAACACAGGGCGAGGGTTGCGCTCGTTGCGGGACTTAACCCAACATCTCACGACACGAGCTGACGACGACCATGCACCACCTGTGAACCTGCCCCGAAAGGAAACCACATCTCTGCAGTCGTCAGGCACATGTCAAGCCCAGGTAAGGTTCTTCGCGTTGCATCGAATTAATCCGCATGCTCCGCCGCTTGTGCGGGCCCCCGTCAATTTCTTTGAGTTTTAGCCTTGCGGCCGTACTCCCCAGGCGGGACGCTTAACGCGTTAGCTCCGACACAGAACCCGTGGAATGGGCCCCACATCCAGCGTCCACCGTTTACGGCGTGGACTACCAGGGTATCTAATCCTGTTCGCTCCCCACGCTTTCGCTTCTCAGCGTCAGTAACAGCCCAGAGACCTGCCTTCGCCATTGGTGTTCTTCCCGATATCTACACATTCCACCGTTACACCGAGAATTCCAGTCTCCCCTACTGCACTCTAGCCCGCCCGTACCCGGCGCAAACCCACCGTTAAGCGATGGGCTTTCACACCAGACGCGACGAACCGCCTACAAGCTCTTTACGCCCAATAATTCCGGATAACGCTTGCGCCCTACGTATTACCGCGGCTGCTGGCACGTAGTTAGCCGGCGCTTATTCGAAAGGTACACTCACCCAAAAGGCTTGCTCCCAATCAAAAGCGGTTTACAACCCGAAGGCCTTCATCCCGCACGCGGCGTCGCTGCGTCAGGGTTCCCCCCATTGCGCAATATTCCCCACTGCTGCCTCCCGTAGGAGTCTGGGCCGTATCTCAGTCCCAATGTGGCCGTCCGCCCTCTCAGGCCGGCTACCCGTCGAAGCCTAGGTGGGCCATTACCCCGCCTACAAGCTGATAGGACGCGACCCCATCCCATGCCACTAAACACTTTCCCAACAAGACATGCGTCAAGTTGGAGCATCCAGCATTACCACCCGTTTCCAAGAGCTATTCTGGAGCATGGGGCAGGTTGGTCACGCATTACTCACCCGTTCGCCACTCTCACCAACCAGCAAGCTGGTCAGATCCCGTTCGACTTGCATGTGTTAAGCACGCCGCCAGCGTTCATCCTGAGCCAGAATCGAACCCTCCACGAAAAACTTCAATGAAGAGCCAACAAAAGGCTCCAATATAAAAGAAAAAGACGAGACATTCTTTAAGGAAAGAACATCCCAACAAAAAACCTCACCATCATTTAACCATCTCTCAGGCACCCCACAATCCGTGAGGCTGACAATGAACTGGCAATAATTAACTAATAAGTAGTACAGACACGCTCTTGAGTTCTCAAACCACCACCACACCAGCCGGCCCATCAACCTCAACCGAGGAGAACCAGCCGCGCTGAGCAGCAAGAGATAAACTTACACCAAACCCCACCAAAACGCAAACCAACACCAAACAAACACCACAAAACCATTGAAAACAAGCCAAAACATCGGCGTGTCGAAAACACGCAAAAACACGCAAAAAACCACAACAAACCACCACAACCACCAACACAAAACCAAAAACAACCCAAAAAACAAACAAAAAACCATAAAAAACACAAAACCCGGGAGTGTCGCGCAAAGCAATCGAGCAAAATAATCAAAATACACAACGCAAACAACGTAAACAAAATATATGCATACAACATGTGTACGTGCTATGCGTTCGCGTGCTATATATAGGTATATGAGAAATAGCGAGAAAAACAGCAAGAACAACTCACACAATCACATTGTGGCTCTAACAGGCGCCGGAATATCTACAAGCGCTGGCATTCCAGACTTTCGAGGCCCAGATGGAGTTTGGACTAAACACCCAGAGCAAATGAGTGTTTACGATATAGACGCGTTTTTAAGCAGCGAAGAAGAACGCGTGTACTCTTGGCGCTGGCAAAAAGAGTCGCCAGTTTGGAACGCTCAGCCAGGAACAGCACACAAATCGCTAGTAAAACTTGAGAAAGCTGGGATGCTGGACTTAATCGCCACTCAAAACTTTGATGCGCTTCACGAAAAAGCTGGAAACAGCCCAGATATTGTAGTGAACTTGCACGGAAGCATTGGAACATCACACTGCATGAGCTGCCACGCTAGCTACAATACAGCCGACATTATGCGCGACTTAGACGCACACCCAGACCCACATTGCAGGCGCGCGCTGCCGTACCGCGGAAACATGCCTTGCAACGGTCTTATAAAAACAGACGTTGTATATTTTGGAGAAGCACTTCCCGAAGGCGCAATGGAACGCAGCGCGCAGGCGATTATGCACGCAAGCGAGTTGTGGGTTATTGGCTCCACGCTAGAAGTGTTTCCAGCTGCAAGCCTTGTGCCGCTAGCCGCTCGCGCAGGAGTGCCGATTACAATAATGAACCTGGGCGCTACGCAATACGATTATTTGGCAGAGTGCATAATACGCGAAGATATTGCGAAAGCTCTGCCAAAATTAGTAGACGAAACTATTGCAAAGTGAATATTACAAAGTGACTATTTCAAAATAATTATTGCAAGCTAACAGCGATTCCCTCCCAAGGCGCAAGCGTGCCATTTTTAAGTGATTTAAGAGCATGATCCGCGCTGTAGGTAGAAATCATCACATCATCATACGATACGCCATTAGAGGCGATATTACGCAACAATTCGGCACTTTGAGCAGGTATTGCCACAGACGAATCCGTCATATTTACCATTACGAGCAGCTTCTTTATCGAGACAGAGGAAGAATCGCCAGCAACCGCGCTTGAAGAACTCACACCATGCTCAAGACCTGCCTCATCTGCCTTAGCATTCTCACAAGTCTGCTCAACCTTCCTAATAAACGCGTAAACACACTCATCATCCGCATCAATCAAATTCCAAGAACCAGCCGAAACAACAGGCTGCAAATGACGCAACTCAATCAAACGCTTGTAGAACGAATAAACAGAATCCGAATCTTCCATTTGCTCAGCAGCGTTAATATCTACATAATTAGGATTCACGCTAATCCACGGCTGTGCATTATTTTGCGACGGAACATTAAAAGGCATGAATCCCGCATATTTAGACGCATTCCATTGCATAGGCGTTCGAGAATTATCGCGACCGCGCTTTGCGAGCGCATCCATCATCGACTCCGCAGACTGAATATGCGCTTCTTCTACGCGCTGCTTAAACATATTTAACGCTTCCAAATCGCGATACTGCTCGAGACTCGTAAAGTGCGCGTTAGTCATGCCAATTTCTTCACCCTGATACACGTACGGAGTGCCACGGTGCATGTGCAAGAGCATTGCAATCGCCTTAGCAGAAAGCACGCGCATCTCATCGCTAGCCTCACTACCCCAGCGAGAAAGCGCACGCGGCTGATCGTGATTATTAAAGAACAAGCTCGCCCAACCAGCCTCGCTAACTGCCTGCTGCTGATCTGCCATTGCGCGCTTTAATGCCGTCAACTTAAGAGGAATAGGATTCCACTTAGTGCCATTTGCGCAATCAACATTAACTTGATCGAACAAGAAGAGCATGTCTAGCTCACCATTAGCAGGATTTGTAATATAAGTGTTTCGATGCGCGGAAATTCCAGGAGCCTCGCCAACGGTTAAGAAACCTTCACGACCTTTGAAAACCGCCTCGCGCATCTCGCGCAAAAACTCGTCTAAACGAGGGCCATCGGAGCAGAAGAAATACGGAGAAGAGTAACCGTCATCGCCTGCTGGCGCATCTTCAATCTGCGAACCGTATTCTCCTGGCAAATGCCCTTCGTTATCTACGCGCTTAGAAATTTGCGTAATCACATCCATGCGGAAGCCGTCAATTCCGCGATCCATCCACCAATTCATCATCTTGTACACGGCAGTGCGAACCGCAGGATTTTCCCAATTCAAATCTGGCTGCTTTGGCGAATACTGGTGGAAGTAATATTCGCCGCGCTTTGGATCGTAAGTCCACGCGGAACCGCCGAAATACGAACCCCACTTATTTGGCTCAGCACCCGGAGCCCCAGGAACGCAACCTTTGCGCGCTGGCCTCCACCAATACCAGTCTGCGTAATCGCTAGAAGCATCTCTTGAAGCCTGGAACCAAGCATGCTCGTCGGAAGTGTGATTTACTACCAAATCCATCACAACTTTAAGACCGCGTTTATGCGCTTGTGCCAAAAGCTCATACATATCTTCTAGAGTGCCAAAAAGCGGATCAATATCTTGATAATCGGAAATATCGTAGCCGTTATCGTCTTGCGGAGACTTGTAAACAGGGCTAAGCCAGAGCACGTCAACGCCTAAATCAGCCAAATAATCAAGACGCGAAGTAATGCCCTTCAAATCGCCTATTCCGTCGCCGTTAGTATCTTGGAAGCTTCGCGGATAAATCTGATACACAACTGCATTTGCCCACCAAGGGTTTGGTGTAGCCCCATTTGTGCGCACGGATTCTGGCAAGTTCGCTTTGTCAAAAGTAGTCATTTAATCCCCATTAATTTACGTTAATAAGTATTTTTATTACAGTTTTATTTATTACAAATAATTTTATTTATTTAATAGTATTTATGATTTTAGACTCTAAATTTTATCAGCATATTAGATGTTACGCGCGGATAATAAAAAGCGGCCCGCAGTAAAAACCACGAGCCGCGTCTCCTTCTCATTCATTGTACGAATTGTAGAATGCTCTCCAAATCACTGCTGATTATGCAATTTAAATGCAAGCTCCGCCAAATGAACTCCGTGCGTTAAGAACTCGTGCGTGCGGCACACGTAATCATTTTCTCGACCAAGCTTCGCAATATAGCCATTGATATAATCAACCTCTGTTTTTCGTCCACGACTCATATCTTGATACATAGAAGGATAGTGCAAAGGATTTGCCACTCGGCTCACGTAATCAATAGCCTCCAACTCCTGCTGACGCGTATTAACCATACGAATTCCTGCACGATCGCACACGTCGTACGCCTCGTCAATAAGTTGGCGAGCCATATCCATAGCTCCTGGGTAAGAAATAAACTGACCCATTTGAATCTGATACATTGTGCACAAAGTGTTAACTACGGAATTAAAAACTACCTTCGCCATGCAAGTACCCTTGAAATCTTCCGTAATAGTAGGATTCAAGCCAGCAGCTTTAAAATCATCTCGCATAGCAAGCTCAACATCGCTCACCTGCTCATTCAACGCGCACATATTCATTGTGCCAACGCCGACTTTACCAATAAAATCAACGTCGCCCGGGCCATTCAGCACGGTTGCAATCATTGCAGTACCACCGTAAATACGATCATCCGAGAAATATTGCTGAAGCTTTTCGAAATGACCCCAACCATTCATTGCAGCAAAAACAACTTGATGATCCTTAAACAAATGCTTGCAACGCTCCAACATTTGAGCAAGTTGCATCTGCTTCATAAACACAATCCACACATCTGGATCGCCGTCATAATCCTCAGGGGTATACATATTGATTGGCACAAGATGACGATTTTCATGATCTCGGCTCACCATTACGCCGCCTTGCTCGCGAACTTTATTCACATTTTCATCCCAGGCATCAATGAAATCAACATGAATGCCAGCCGTTTCCTGCAACAAAACGCCATAGCGATACCCCATAGCTCCAGAACCGATCATTGCATATTTCATGCCACTCATAGTGACACCTCCTTTTAGGTAAAAATGTGCTTAGGCGAAATTCGTACATACATGGAAATTCGTCGAAGCGACTATGAATATAGTAAAAAGCAGTAAAGCTGATTGTAGTGACTAAAATCAGCCAACTGCTTTTTGGTTTTTATAGCATATTACACAGTTTTTTGAGAATGTCAAAATTTTGTATTATTTAAAATGCAATTACCAACTAATAATGCTCACAAATATGCGTATATCGCAATCACCTACAACTCAGTCACTTAAACATTAAAAAATTGACGAATTTGTTCAACTGTGCCATAAGAAGCTTGAGCGCCAAAACCAGTAGCTGCATACGCAGAAACATAAGACGCTAACGCGGCAGCTTCGTCTAAACGCATATCTACAGACAAACAAGCTAATATTGTGCCCATAAAAGCATCACCGCAGCCAGTTGTATCAACAGCTTTAACGCTCTGAGGGGAAATCATGCATACGCAATCCTCTTTTGAATAATCCAACACTACAGAGCCTTTAGAGCCAAGAGTAACTACAGCTTCATCAAAGCCAAAATCATGCATAGCGTGAGCTACATGATTCCAATCAAAAGAATACCAATCGCCATCATCTGGCTCTTCAATATTCAAAAGTTGCGCCATCTCATGCTCGTTAACAAGCAAAATATCCGCAGAATCAATCAAATCTTTAGGCAACTTGTTTAAAAATGGCGAATCGTTAAGAAGCACTTTTACGCCGTTTTCATGCGCTAGTTGTGCGCACATAGTTACAGTTTCTAAAGGACTTTCTAAACAAAGACCAAGAACTTTTGCGCTAGTAAGAGCGGATTTTACTAATGGCGATTGAATATACTCACAATCTACTAAAGAATTAGAACCTGGAGCATACACAATAGTGTTTTCACCGCTATGAGCATCTACAGTAATCACAGTTGCGCCACTCTTTTTATTTTCTACGCGACGAACACAAGTTGTATCAACTCCGGAAGATTGCAAAGAATTTAGGAGAAAATCAGCATTGGAATCATTGCCAACTGCACCAAACATTTTAACGTGTGCACCGAGTTTTGCAGCCGATACAGCTTGATTACCAGATTTTCCACCTGGCAACACGCGAATCTCGTTTCCATTAATGGTTTCTCCTGGGTTAGGAAGACGATCTGCCACAATAGTGTAATCCGCATTCATAGAGCCGACTATTGCAATAGCGTTTGAATCCGCTTTATGTGATTCTTGCATATTCTCTTGCGTAACTTTTAAATCGTTTAAGCGGAGCGACGCAATATTTTCTAATCCACTTAACGAATCAAGCTTACTATAACAATGCATTTTTCTCCTAAATCAGCAACTAATCTTTAATATTAAAAATTTATAAAAGAACACCACAATTTAGAAATTTAGAAAGGAACGCCACAGCGCAATAAAACGTTGGAATATGGCGTAGTTTCGCCTGTACGAATCACAAATTTTGCTTGTGAAACTAAAGCTTTAAAACCTTCATCGCCATCGTGTGGAACGTATGTTAGCGGCACGCCTAAGGATTCTTTTACCCACTCTTCTGGCTTTTTATTGCATGCTTCTTTAGCCATTATGCCTGATTCAAGTACCAAATCAGCTTTGATTGCATTCAGCACATCGCTAAATCGTGGAATTCCAAACACTAAAGCTAAATCTATTACTTCTACGCCTTGTGGAACTGGTAATCCGCAATCAGAAATAACAAATTGATCCTTATGCCTAAGCTTTGCCAGAGCAGCCGCTAATTGCGAGTTCAAGATGCCATGAGTTAACATTTTTCTCCTTATGATATTAAATTTTTACCTTGCATTAGTGACTATCAACAGTGATAATCGCATAATAGCAAATGCTCATCAAGCTTAAATGCTTGCTGTAATGATTGTTATAAGACTAAATATCTACTTATTTATATTTACTTATTTTAAATATTTACTTTTTATATATTTACAAATAATGCATCCAAAATAATGTGATATTAAAAACAACAAATAGTGCGGCGTTGAAAACGATGACAACATACACGTTGCATATGCAATAAAATCGTATTAATTGTTACGCTTAGCATACAAGTCAACGATTTCAACGCCATATAAATGTTGTACTACTTTTTGTACACTTTTCACACTATTTGGTTTACTACTTTTTTGTACTACTTGATTTACTATTACTCGAAATCAGCTACATTCTTTGCTGTAACTGTTTTCACAGTAATTGGCTCAGTCTTTGGAACAGTTTGCTTCTTAATAGCTTTTACAGCTGCAGCAACGGCAGAACGCCCAAGCTCCTTTGGTTGCTGAGCAATAGTGCCAGCCATTGTTCCAGCCTTAATAGCCTTCATGCCATCGGCAGTACCATCGAAGCCAACTACTTTAACATCTTTACCAGCTTTAGCACCTAATGATTGGATTGCACCTAATGCCATCTCGTCATTCTCGGCGTAAATGCCAGCTGCGTTCGGATGAGATTGCAACAAGTTGGTTGCAACGTTCAACGCCTCAGCACGATCAAAGTTAGCAGTCTGCTCCGCAACAACCTTAATATTTGGATACTTCTTAATGCGATCTTTAAAACCTTTGCCACGATCTCGCGTAGAAGCAGCACCTGGGATGCCTTGCAAAATTAGAACTTCGCCCTTTTCTCCCATGCTCTTAGCGAGCGCATCGGCAGCTTGAGCACCTCCTGCCACGTTATCGGAGGCAATGTGAGAAGTAACTTTTTCGCCAGTTACGGAACGATCCACAGAAATCACAGGCATACCAGAGCTAAGAAGTGGCGCAACGGCTGGGCCAGCAGCATCGGAATCCACAGGATTTATAATTACTGCTTTAGCACCTTGAGATTGCGCGTTTTGAGCTTGATCTTGCTGCTTAGAAGAATCGTTCTGAGCATCTGAAACCTGTAAATCAACTCCCAGCTTCTTGGCTTCCGCTTGCGCACCATCACGCAAATCCACAAAGAATGGATTATTTAGCGTAGACACTAACAGCGCAACCTTGTCGTTAGAGCTTGCATTTCCACACGCACTCATGCTGAAAACAAGAGCCGATGCTGCTGCAACAGCACAAGCGAGCTTCATACCACGGCGCATAACTAGATAATTCATCATATCTCCTTTGACTATTGCCTTATTAATCGCAAATCACAATATTTAAAACATTATTTGCATAAATAAGGCTGATGTTTTTGCCATTTATTTACCATATTGTTAAATTGTTTTCAGTTATAATTTAAATTATTTTTATTAGATTTTTGTTAGATTTCTTATTATATTTTTGCTGCATTTAGGCATTGATGCTTGCCACCATTAAGTCAATACCTTTATAAACACCCCCCTTCTAAGCAAGGAGATCAAGTTTCTACGGATTATTAATATGTCTATTAATTGCTTAGTATGCCTTATTTCAGTGAGTATCTTCCTTGCGTCGCAAAGTATCGAGGCTTACAGCAAACGCAATCACCAAGCCAATAACAACTTGCTGCCAGAAGGAAGAAACGTTCAAAATGTTCAAGCCATTACGAATAACAGCCAAAAGTATTGCGCCTACGAATGTGCCTGAAATCTTACCTTTGCCTCCAGAAAGCGATGCGCCACCAATAACCACAGACGCTATAGCATCCATCTCGTAACCGGTAGCTGCTTGAGGCTGAGCAGAATGCAAACGCCCTGCAATCACTAAACCAGCTACAGCAGCAAAAACACCAGAAAGAATAAACACCATAATTTGAGTTTTATGAATGTTTATGCCAGAAAGACGAGATGCTTCCATATTTCCGCCAACAGCATACATTGAACGACCTGTAGTAGTGAAGTTCAAGATTATTGCGGAAATAACGCCCATAATAATCATCATCACTATTGGCATAGGGATTCCGCATATTGTTGCTCCGAAGAAATTCACCATGCCCGAAGTGGAAATAGGACGACCATCCGAAACAACCAGCGTAAGTCCACGAGCCACAGACATCATTGCCAACGTGGCAATAAACGACGGCAGCTTAAGAAAAGCATTAGCAACGCCAGAAATTAAGCCAAAAACTGCACCTGTAGCTACACCAATAATAATAGTCAATATTGGAGGTAAGCCCATAGAAGCGCCAGTGTAAGCAACAAACATGCTAGAAATCGCAGCAACTGCACCAACCGACAAATCAATTCCAGCGGAAACGATTACGAAAGTTTGACCAAATGCCAAAATTGCTACCGTAGCAGCTTGAATGCCAACGTTGAGAATATTTACACTTGTTAAAAATGCAGGCGTAGCGCAAGAAAGCGCTGCACACAAAATAATCAAACCAATAAGTGCACCATTACGAGATGCAAACTTTTTTAACGTTGGCAAAAATCCTTTGTCATCTGCACCATACCCTAAACGGTGAGATTTTTCGCTCTTTGTAGCACTCATAACAAATACTCCTTTAACGAGTTTCCAACAGTTCACAGCACCTATTTGCGCTTTTCAAACTGCAGAACGCAATTTTTACGTTTTACAAGTAATCTTTCAATTTTTAATTTTTCAATATGACTTCACGCCATGTTGTTTATTGTTGTTTATCGTTATTTATTGCTATTTATTCCTATTTATCTGATTCACTAAGATGCGTTACAGCAAGTTCCATAACCTTTTCCTGCGTAGCCTCGCTAGCAGCAAGTTCTCCACTGATCTTGCCGTTTGACATTACGAGAATACGATCAGACATTCCTAGAACTTCAGGTAAATCTGATGAAGCCATAAGTACTGCTCCACCGTTTTCAACGATATTGTTAATAAGCTCATAGATTTCAACGCGAGCGCCAACATCAACGCCACGAGTAGGCTCATCCAAAAGCAGCACTTTTACGTTTGCCATAGACCACTTGCCAAATACGATTTTCTGCTGATTTCCACCAGAAAGCGAACCAGCAAGCTGATCAATATTTGCCATGCGAATACGCAATTTCTCTGCAGTTTCTTCTTCATGCGCACGCTGACCTTTTAAATCTGCAAAACCAGCATGAGATGTAGGAATTAACGTAGAGATTCCAAGATTATCTGCAACAGATGCCTCCAAAATAAGACCTTGCACGCGACGATCTTCTGGCACTAATCCAAGACCTGCAGCAATGCTGCCAGCAATATTTGCTTTAGGAATCGCTTTTCCGTCTACTGAAACAGATCCCGAATCGTAAGTATCCGCTCCAAATATTGCACGAAGAACCTCAGTCCTACCAGCACCAACCAAGCCTGCAAGTCCAACGACTTCTCCAGCATGAACGCTAAAAGACACATCCTCAATAGCACCTTTTCGCGTTAATCCTTCTACTTTTAGCAATTCCTTGCCTTGATGCCTGTTTCCATGTGGGAACTGATTAGTTATATCGCGTCCAACCATTAACCTTACAAGTTCTTTTTCTGGAACATCTGCACTAACAGTGTCAACGTATTTTCCATCTCGAAGTACGGTTACTACATCTCCAACTCGCGCAATCTCATCCAAATGGTGAGAAATAAATACCATTCCAACATTTTTAGATTTCAAATCTGCAATAATGCTGAATAATTGTTCACACTCACGCTTTGTAAGTGCTGCCGTTGGTTCGTCAAGAATAAGAATAGATGCATGTTGCATAAGCGCTTTAGCAATTTCTACCATTTGCTGACGAGCCACTCCAAGCTCTCCCATTGGCTTATCTACATCTTCTTCTAAGCCAATAACTTGCAATGCCTCTTTTGCTTTAGATCGCATAGTTGCGCGATCAACAAAACCAGCTTTGGTCGGTAGCATGCCAAGAAACAGATTTTCCATAATGGAAAGTTCAGGCACTAAATTTAACTCTTGGTGTATTACAGCAATACCTAATTTGCGCGCAGCATCTACATTAGGAATACGCACCGTTTTACCGTTAATCTCAATATGACCTTTATCTGGCTGATAAATGCCACTCATCATTTTAATAACAGTTGACTTGCCAGCACCATTTTCACCAAGTAGAACATGAACTTCACCTGGCTTTACTTTTACTGACACATTGTCAACTACAGTAGAATTACCGAATATTTTCGATACTCCTACTAATGACAGCTCCGTCATGTTTAGCCTCTTCCTTCGCTATAGCATCAATGCGCTCGCGAAATTACCATTGATTACGTCAAGTTATTGTTTGTTTAGTTACGTTTATATTGACTTGCGAATTGCGAATAAAACATTAAGTACAATGTGCAAAGTACAGAGTACGAACAATGTTCACTCAAACAATTAATACACGTACAACAAAGTTACAGTGCAATAATCAGTTGAAATACTGATAGATAAACCATTAAAGAATGACGATATTTTGCAGCTTTTTACGAATCTATGCTCGCCCTAGCGATTCGCGAGGGATATACACAGTTTCTACACGCTGCGATTTAACGTCACCATTATTCTCAAGCATATCTAAAAACAGTGCAGCACTTATGTGGCCAATACGTTGAACTTGCTGTGAAATCACAGAAATACGTGGAGTTGCTAGGCGAAACACTTCTACATCATCGAAAGAAATCAATGATATATCTTTGCCTATTACTAATCCTTCTTGAGCCATCACTTGCATTACTCGCAACGCATCTGGCGAATAGCCAATAATAAGAGCTTTCACTCCAACATTAATCATGCGATGCATTACGCTTGCACACGACGACTGGTCAAATCCTGTTGATTCTACGAATACATGCTCTTCGCCAAATATCTCTGAAGCCACGGTTCTAAATGCTTGCTCACGTTCTTGCAACGAGGGCGAAGCAATAATTGGGCCAGAAATATAGCCAACTGAGTGAAAACCATGTTGCAGAACATCTAACAGCGCATCACGAATGCCCTTTGTTGGGTCTGAATCAACTACTGGTACGTGTTCTAAGCCGCCAGCTTGCGGTTCTACGTGGCGATCCATAAACAGCATAGGGAGTCGCTGCTCAATCAGCTTTCTCATAGCTTCAGTAACTTCACCTTGAGGAACTATAATCGCCCCATCAATACGTTGCGAAAGAATACTGGTTATAAATGAATCTTGACGAGATGCACTTTCAGATGATGTTCCTATAAATGCACAATAGCCTGCCTCAAACAATGAGTCTTGAACAGTGTAAGCGAGTTCGGCAAAATATGCGTTACGAATGTCTGGCACAAGCAGTCCTACTGTTTTTGTGCGTAACGATCGCATTGCTTGCGCGCGCGAATCTGGGATATAACCTAATTGAGCAACCGCACGCTCAACTTTTGCCTTGGTGTTTGCCGATATACGACCCGTGTTGTTTAATGCACGAGACACAGTTGACACTGATATTCCAGCATGTTGTGCAACATCGCGAATCGTAATATACGTCATAGCACCTCCCATCGGTAACACTATACAAAACTATACAAGTACAGCATTTAAGATTATTTACATTGCAATTTATATGCTCTGATTTTCTCTTGTATTCTATATTCTAAATTACGTTTTTTCATATACTCCTCTCTTTTGAGAGAATCACACTATGCATCTATGCATATGATGTTTTTACTAACCTCAATCTCACTAAGTAGCTTCATCAGCGCTGACCAAAGTCACCTATGAGATAACGTTTTCACACTCTTCTCGCTTCCGTAGCAAACCTTGTGCGGTAACGTTACCGCAACTATAACATTTAAAAAGCGCAATTGCAAGATAAAAATATTAAGAAATTTATATTATTAAAATAATTATTAGTAAAATAAAATAATTTAAAAATACGAGTAGATAAGATTAAATAAGACACAATAAAAGAAGACAAAACTAGACTATATTGAACAAGGCTAAACAAAGCTAGAAAAGACTTGAGTAAATCAAACCTACCTGCAATTCTTAAAAAAATCGCTTAGAATCTGAACACACTCCGATTCACAAACAGAACCAAAAACTTGCGGATGCGAGCCAACATGAGGATCTCGCAGAATATCCCAAACAGATCCACATGCGCCAAGTTTTGAATCCCATGCGCCAAAAACAACACGCTTTATATGTGTTTGTAAAATCGCACCAGCGCACATAGGACAAGGTTCTAAAGTAACAACAAGCGTGCAATCACTAAGATTCCAAGACTTTTTACTCTCTGCTGCTTGCTTAATCGCAAGAACTTCTGCGTGAGAAAGAGGGTCAGAGTCTCGCTCACGAAGATTAGAGCCGCGGCCAATAATCACACCAGAACCATCTACAACAACAGCGCCAACTGGAACCTCTCCACAATCGGAAGCAACTTGCGCAAGTCGCAATGCCTCTTGCATTAGCGGAACATATTCGCGCGCGCACAAAGTCACATTAGCCCCGAAGAAATATTGTGCAAAGCAAACCAAGAGCGAATATCGCCAAGTTCTTCCATATGAACGGCATGGTCAAGTCCGCGGTAACGCTTCTCTTCCAACCACGTATGTTCCTCAAGCCAGGCTGCAGCCGCCGAAAACTCGTAAGGAGGAATAACAGCATCATCCAAACCATAACCAAAGAAAACAGGCGTATTAAGATCTGCAAGAACATCATCATTAAGAGAAATATCCTTGGCAATATTAGGAGCTACAAAGCCAGAAAGCGCAACGGCTGCACGATAACGTTCAGGGTTAAGCCTGAGAATATGAACAGCAAGCGCCGCACCCTGCGAAAAACCAAATGGCACAACAGCGCGATCTTCGGGAACGTTCGCTGCAACCCACTCGTCAATTGCAGCAGCTGCAGCATACATATCTCGATCTAAGTCATCTCCCTGAGGAACAGCATCATGGAACCAGCTGTAAGCGCCTTGATCTAATCGAAGCGGAGCACGCAAAGAAATCGCATCATTATAGGGGGCAACAACTCGCAGCAAATCAAGCAAATCATCCTCATTGGAACCCCACCCGTGCAGAAGCAAAAGAAGAGGTCTTGTAGCGTAAGCCGACGCTTCTCCGCGAGAATACTTAGCAGCGTTTACATGTAAATCTTCGCCGAATCTGCCTGGAACAACACTAGATTCGCGACCAGCATGTAGACCATTTGAAGCGCTTGCAGCAGAATCCTCACTGCCAAAATCGCCATTATTGTCGTTATTGTCAAACTCGCCGTTGTCGAACTCATCTGAGATCACACCGTTATGATTAGTCATATCTACAGCATACGGCACAGCTTTGGCATTTATAACCCTTGTAATCCGAACACTGCGCTAAACGCATAAACGCTACATAAAAATTTAACCCCGACCGTTTAAGTCGGGGTTTAAATTAAAGGAAAAAATATGAATAAGCTTTCGTGAATTACTTTTTAAGTTTTTCACTAATATTATGAAAACACATAATCCTTAGTGCTGCTAGTACGTTAGCTGATAAGTTCCTGAAAGTTTACTACTTTTCCCCTGATTTTTCTTGATATTCGTTGCTAATCTTACAAATTTAGACTTTCAAATCTAGATTTTCAACTCTAATCTTATAATCTTATAAATTTAATCTTCCAAATTTGCGCGATAGAAGTTCTCATAAGACCTAGATGGTGTTGGACCACGCTGACCTTGATAGTGAGATCCATTAACAGAAGACCCGTAAGGATTTTCGCAAGGAGAACTCAGCTTGAAGAAGCACATTTGACCAATCTTCATGCCTGGCCACAATTTAACTGGCAGAGTGCTAACATTTGAAAGCTCCAAAGTAATGTGGCCTTCAAAACCTGGGTCAATAAACCCAGCTGTGGAATGAGTTAAAATTCCAAGACGGCCAAGCGAACTTTTGCCTTCTAAGCGCGCAGCAATTGTGGAATCCAACTTCACATACTCCCAAGTGGATCCAAGCGCAAACTCGCCAGGATGCAAAATCCAAGGTTCATCAGGGGCAACCGCAAACTGCTCAGTCAACTCCCCCTGATTTTCTGCAGGATCCACGTAGGTGTAAGCGTGATTATTGAACAATCGGAAGAATCGGTCGAGCCGCACATCAATCGACGCAGGCTGGACCATTTGTGGGGTCCATGGGGTCAAATCAATATGACCCTCGTCATGAGCTTTGAGAATGTCGCGATCAGACAACAGCATAACGTCAAATCTCCTTGCGATAAAACCGCGTAAAACAAACACTTAAATACACTAATATGCCAAGTGTAGCGCGTGCCGCGGTCGAAAATATTAGGCAGAAATTGCAACAGAAGATGCAGCTTTGCGCTTAGCAATAAATCGCAAAACGCACTTTCTTAACTCCGAAGCAATAAGCACAACCATTGAAAGCCCAAGGCACTCCACCCACTCCATAAAGTCGAGCGGAACTGTGCCAAACGGGCCATTAAGGAATGGTATATAAATTACAGCAAGCTGCAACACTACGGAAACTGCGATTGCACCCCAAAGCCAACGATTTGCGAACAAGCCAACAAACACGCTTTGCAAATGCGAGCGAGATGCAAGAGCATTAAGCATTTGAGCAAACACAAGAATAGTGAAGCCCATTGTGCGCGCGTGAGTCATTTGAGCTGCATGAGTTAAAACAGTTGTGGAGCGGTCTGTAAACAATCCGCCAGCCAAATGCATGTCCATGCCAATCAGCGTTATAGCTGCCATAATCACACCAATAAACACAATGTCTCCCCACATTGGCTTATCAATAACGCTATCCGTAAGCCTTCGCGGACGCCTATTCATAACATCATCCGTTTGCGGATCAACACCCATTGCGAGCGCAGGAGCAGCGTCCGTAAGCAAATTAATCCACAAAAGCTGCGTTGCAAGAAGAGGTAAAGTCACGCCAACAGAGTTTGGCTGCGTAATTCCCAAAGCGCCAGCAAACACTACGCCACCAAACACGGTGAACACTTCGCCAACGTTGGAGCTAAGTAAGTATCGCAAGAATTTACGAATATTGTCGAAAATTCCGCGACCTTCGCGCACTGCTGCAACGATTGTGGAGAAGTTGTCGTCTGCCAAAATCATCTTGGCAGATTCTTTAGTGACTTCCGTACCCGTAATGCCCATTGCAACGCCAATATCTGCCGACTTTACGGCAGGAGCATCGTTTACGCCGTCACCAGTCATAGCAACAATATTGCCTTGCCTTTGTAGCGAGGAAACAATCGCAAGCTTGTGTTCTGGAGCTACTCGCGCATACACGCTCACTTTGCTAATCGCATCGTCGAAAGCAATATTGTCGTCATCCCTAGAAAGCAACTCGTCAAGCTCATCGCCTGTAAGCGCATGCTCATCTTTTCCAATAATGCCAAGGTCGCGAGCGATTCGAGCGGCGGTAAGCGGATGATCGCCAGTAATCATAACAGTTCGGATTCCAGCACGATGCGCTTGAGCAACGCTATCTCGAACTTCGATTCTAGGAGGATCAATAATCGCAACCATGCCGTTCCAAATCAAATCAGACTCCAAAACATCACTTTGTTCAGCAACGTCTGCGATTTGGCCGGCAGCGTTAGAAACCATGCCGTCAACTTTAGCTAAACTATCTACGCCAAGCGGCCTATACGCCATTGCAAGAGTGCGATACGCTTCGCCAGAGAGCTTTTCCACGTTTGCAAGAATCTCTTCGCGATCTCCGTCTGTAAGATGACGAACAGCGCCAGCAACTGCGATTCGCGTGCAATAAGAAAGCAAAACATCTGGAGCGCCTTTAGCGCAAACAATAAGATTCCCAGAATCCGAATCGTCTTTAACAACAACAGACATGCGTTTGCGCTCAGAAGTAAATGGCACTTCCGCAACGCGACTAAGATGCGCGTAACGCTTGTCCGCCTTGGTTTTGCGCGCCGCAACAATAAGCGAAACCTCGGTAGGGTCGCCAACTGGCTGCCATGCGTCAGACGATTCATTATGGTGCAAGTCGCCATCGTTTGCTAAATACCCAGAGCCGAGCGCTCCAATCACCTCTGTTGCTAGAGCTGGAGGAACCGCCAAATCCGCATCTAAAGAATCCAGCAAAACCATTCGTCCCTCTGGCTTATACCCACTACCCGTAAGCTGTACTTGGCCGCTAGGCGTTATAACACGCTCAACAGTCATCTCGTTTCGAGTTAAAGTACCCGTTTTGTCGGAGCAAATAACAGATGCGGAGCCAAGCGTTTCTACAGACGAAAGCTTTTTAACAACAGCATGATGCTTTACCATGCGCTGCACGCCAAGCGCAAGAACTACTGTCAAAATCGCCGCTAAGCCTTCTGGAACAGCAGCAACAGCAAGAGATACCGAAAGAAGCAAAGAATCTATAACATCTTCAATAGTGCGGAATCCTTCAAGCGCCCACATAGACGCAAGCACAACGGCTGCAATAATACACACTGCGATTCCAAGAACCTTAGATACGCGAACCATCTCCTTCTCGAGAGGAGTGGCTTCTTCTTGCGCGCTAGAAAGCATATCCGCGATTTTTCCAACCTGAGTTTTCATGCCAGTAGAAGTGACTATTGCGCGACCAGTGCCTTGCGTTACGGCAGTGCCATTAAACACCATGTTTGTGCGGTCTGCTAAAGATTTTGGCGAAGCTAGAGTTTCTGGACGCTTGCTAACAGCAACAGATTCTCCCGTAAGGCTTGCTTCCGCAACGCGCAAAGAAGCGGCTGCAATAAGCCTTGCATCTGCAGAAACAGCATCGCCTTCGCCAAGAACCAAAATATCTCCAGGCACAACATCCGCCGTATCTATACGCACAACTCGCCCATCTCTAAGAACAGACGTTTGCGGAGCGCTCATTTTTGCCAGCGCTTCAACTGCTTCTTGCGCGCGCGACTCTTGAATATAGCCCAAAACTGCGTTTGCTATAAGAATCACGATTATAACTATTGAGTCAAACGGCAGAACTTCGCCGCCACTTTCGCCACCATGTTGTGCGCGCTCAACAAACCATGCGATTGCGGAAATAATAGTAGCCGCTATAAGCAAGTAAACAAGCGGATCTTTAAACTGTTCGAGGAACCTCTTCCACGCTGGTGTTTTAGGAGCGCTAGCTAAAACGTTCGAGCCAAATTGCGCGAGCCTTTTAGCCGCCTCATCACTACTTAAACCCGTAGAAACGTTTACATTAAGCGAATTTGCAACATTTTGCACGTCTTGCAATGACGGATCTTTGGATTGATCGCTTTGATCAACCATATTTTCCCCCTTGGGAGCGCCGCGGAGTAGTCAATAATCAAAATTTTTACGCAAAGTTGACTCAAAATCTTGATTATTGCGCGGTTGTGGATTATTGCAATAACAATAATTAAGTACCGTTCTATTATGCCACATAAAGCGCCAAATACTAATGCCTCGCTAATGCAGCACCAAAGCATCGTCAATGCCTCGGGGGCATGTGAAAATAAGAATATGGCTATGAAAAAAGGACCGACCAAGGGGTCGGGTGGAAAACATCGTAATGCATTGCGCGGCAAGGGACCTACTCCTAAAGCAGAGGACCGCGTGTATCATAAGGCTTATTTCGCTAAAAAGGCTGCGATTAAGCGCACATTTGCAGATCCGCGTTTGGCAGCTAGACGAAGAGTAGATAAGTTGGGCACAGATAGCGACGAGTTGGTAATTGGGCGAAATGCAGCTCTTGAAGCTTTGCGCGTAGGCGTTCCTAGCACGCAGCTTTATGTTGCAAATCGCATTGAGCATGACGATCGCACGCGCGAAATCGTTAAGCTTGCTGGCATGCAAGGATTGCGACTTTTGGAAGCGGATCGCTTGGAAATGGATCGCATTGCTCACAGCACCAATCATCAAGGCATTATATTAAAAGTGCAGCCTTATCAATATTATTCGCTGCAAGAGCTTGTTGACCGCGCAGAAAAGAAGTCTCGCGCTATGGAGGCGGCGGATTCTGCAGCCGCTCGCATTAACGCACGCCCATTGTTTATAGCACTAGATGGAGTTACCGATCCACAAAATCTTGGTGCTGTTATTCGATCCGCAGCCGCTTTTGGCGCAAATGGCGTAATCTTGCCTGAGCGCAGAAGCGCATCTGTTACAGCTGCCGCTTGGAAGGTTTCTGCAGGCGCAGCAGCACATTTGCCTGTTGCTAGAGTTGTGAATTTAAACAAGGCGATTCAAGGTTTGCGCGAGCGCGGATGGTATGCGATTGGTCTTGACGGCGGCGGCGACAAGCTTGTTGGCGAAACTGGTTTTGAAACCGATCCGCTTGTCGTAGTTCTTGGAAGCGAAGGCAAGGGCATGAGTCGCCTAACGCGTGAAGCTTGCGATGCTATTGCTGGAATCCCAATTTCTAGCGCTGTCGAATCGCTTAACGCATCCGTTGCAGCTGGAATCAGCTTGTATGCTGTTGCTAACGCTCGCAGGCTTGCCGCCTTGAGTCAAAATTAGTAATTAGCATTGCGAATTAAGAGTTAACACTCATGCGGATTTTTAAGCCACGCAATTTACAAGATTCACATAACGCGCGCACATTGGCTTTATTATTAGCGTTTGTTTTATACATTGCGATTATTGCAATCGTAATGTGTTTCCACGAACCTTGGTTTGACGAAGCTCAAAGCTGGCTGATTGCGCGCGACTCGTCGCTTGCAGACATTATTAGCGTTAGACCCCATTACGAGGGTCACCCTCCTTTTTGGAATCTTTTGCTTGCGATTGCAGCTAAAAATAGCGTTCCATACGAGTTTGGAATTAAGGGTATTCAACTGGTTTGCGCAAGCCTACTGGGTGCGTGGCTTATTTTTAAGTCGCCTTTTAAAAGCGCAAGCAGCCTTGCAACTTTTCTTATTCCGTTTACTTATTTTGCTTGCTTCCAGTACGGTGTTACATCGCGACCATACGCTTTGCTTTGCTTAAGCTTGCTAGTAGCGGCACATTATTGGAATAGTGCGGATTCTAAGACTTCTAGCGCTTGGAAACTTGCGATTAGTCTTATGTTTATGTGCTTGCTTAGCGTGTACGGGATTGCGTTTGCTGCAGGCTTTACAATTGCTTGGATTTGGCGAGTTTTTAGCAAGAATATTAGCAAAACTCTTAATTTTAGCTCCATTCTTCACGCGATTAAAGCAACAATCGCATCAAATTGGGCGCGACTTATATCTTGGGGATTAATCGCCATTTTTGGCGCTGCAAACCTTGCTCTTGCATGGCCAGCAAAAAACGCATTCGCCACTCGCGCAACGATTGATGGCAATTCAACAATTGCAAAATGCTTCGCTTTTATATTCGTAATGCCTTCCGAAAGCATGTTTACAAGCTTTTATGGCGATATTTCAATGCGAAGAATGCCTTTTGACTTTTTGCCGATTACAATATGCACAATTTTTAGTCTTGTGATTTGGGCATTTGCAATTAAAATCGCCAAGCGCAGAAAACTCCTTACAGCTCTTGTAATCCCTTATCTTGTCCTTACAATCGTAGCTGTTCGCTATTTTACGCTTCACCACGCAGGTCTAATATTTGTGTTTTTGCTTAGTGTGCTTTGGATTAGTCACATAAAAGAGCCGCTTAGCAGCAAGGATATTCCTGCGATTTTTGTTAAAATCGCCCCTACTAAATTCAGATTTATAAAAAACAAAGCTTTTAAAATCAACCTACTAATATCAATAATCCTTGCACCAAGCCTAATTTGGAACGCGTTTGCTTGCGTAAACGATATTCTGTTTGACTATTCGCCTTCTAGAGCTGTAGCACAATACATATCTAGTAATCACTTGCAAAATAAGCGTTTTGTAGCATCTTGGCTCCATAATTACGAGCAGGTTGACGAAAGTGGAAAAGTTATTTCTCACGAAGAAAACGACACTCACCAATATTCGTGGCTTTTAATAGGCGCAAACCCTTATTTTTCTAAAAATCTTATAGATTGCGCTTACGAAAACAAGACCTTTATAACGAATGAAAGCCCTACTGCAAGCCAGCAAGCACAAGAGTTGACGGATTGCGCTGCAAAGGGCGAGCCAGAATTTTTTGTTAGCGAATCCAGCCAGCCGTGGTACTACTTCTTGGCTTTAAACTACAACATTTCGCATTACAATGCGCACGCTGTTTCCAACGTTAAAACGTCTTGGAAAGCTTGGGTTTATGAAAGCACGTCTACTATTTACGAGCGCAAGGCGCATATAAAATAAGCAAAAACGATTGTTTCGCAATCGCTAAAGCAGCTCAATCTTTGGATGCTCTGCTCTAAACTCATTTGTGTGCGAATCGCTAGCATACCCAAGCGCAAATCCAGTTAAAAGCTCCATGTTTTCTGGAACGTCAAACTCCGCGTCTAGCGGATCTCGCCAGGTCGCCAAAACTCCAAGCGGACAAGAGTCAACGCCTAAATCTTTAGCAGCAAGAAACAGCGTTTGTAGCATAAGACCTGCATCCATTGCAGCAAATGGCATAAAGTCGCGTCTAGCTAGAACAAAGCCAATAACGGGTGCTCCAAAAGCTTCGAAATTTCTGCGCGTATGGGCGTTCCTAGCTGCAAAATCGTGCCTTTCGATTCCTAAATGCGAATATAACGCTAGACCGAGTTTAGCGCTTCGCTGTTTTAAATCGTCGGGGTACGGCTTTGCAACAGGAACGTCGCCATTAGGCGCTGACTCTTGAGCAAACTGAGCGCGCTCAGATTCGCTCAAACTCTTATCTTTGACTTTAAGCATTGCATTGCACTTATCTAAATAAGCTTTTACAATGTTGTCTTTTTTGCTGCCTTGTGCAATCGCAAGCGCATAAGCTCTTGTGTTGCTCCAGCTTGGCGCAAGAGAAGCAGTGTGCAATATTGACTCTAAAACGTTTTGCTCAATCGGCTTATTCAAAAAGTCGCGTGCAGAAAACCGCTCCGATGCAAGTTGGCCAAAATCTTTGTAAGTCATACTATCAGTTTACCAGAAACCGAATGGGTCAAAAATGCCACCATCGTCAGAATCGTCGTCTCCGCCTCGAGGGAGCTGATCCAAAGGATCATCATCTCCATCTGAAGAATCGCCTCCATTGTTGTTCTGGCTCTTCTTATCGGAAGAATCAGGCTTTTTACTTCCGCGCTTCCTCAAGGATCGAGGGTCTTGACGAGTTGCGCCATTAACAGCAGCTTCTTCTTGGTTAAACTTGACTGTTAGATTGACAGTTCCGTTACCACGAACAACTGTTATTGTTGCCTTATCTCCCAAAGCGGTAGCGCGCACAAATCCCAAAAGCGAATAATTGCTTGTCACAGGCTTTCCATTAAACGCCACGATTGTATCTCCAGCACGCATTCCGCCTTTTGCTGCAGGAGCGCCAGGAGTTACAGACGCCACTTGAGCGCCGCCGCGCGTAATGTTATTTTGCGTTACGTTCACGCTTTTAACCATAATTCCAAGAGCAACGTGTTTTACAGAACCATTCTTAATAATCTCGTTTACTACGCGCTTAACAAGATTAGACGGAATAGCAAATCCAATTCCAATAGACCCTGCTGTGCCACCTCTAGCAGAAGTTGCGGCAATAGAAGAATTAATACCGATTACTTTTCCAGCAGCATCAAAAGTTGGTCCACCAGAATTACCAGGATTGATTGCAGCATCAATTTGCACAGCATTTGTCACGATTTCCGAACGACTCTGATCATCCATAACGGAAACTGGGCGATTAAGCGCGGAAACAATGCCTGTTGTAGCAGTATCGTCGTAACCAAGAGGATTTCCAATTGCCATCACAGGTTCTCCAACAGCAAGAGCATCAGAATCAGCAAACTCAACTGGCTTTACGTTACTTGGTAAACCGTCTACTTTAAGCACAGCCAAATCGGTAGTTTTATCGGTTCCAACAAGCTTTGCCTTGTAAATCTGGCCATTAGATAGCGTTACTTGCAGCTGTTGCATTCCAGCAATAACGTGATTGTTTGTAACAACATGACCTTGCTTGTCGATTATTGCCCCAGAGCCTTTGCTCATATTCTTGTCATTGCGCGCCTGAATAGACACAACTCCGCCAGAAACGTTTTTAGCAACCGAACGCCAATCTGGAGATTGACCACCTTTTACTACTGCTGTTCCTTTTGAAGATGATTGTGTACCTACATCTGCAAGCGTTCCCGAACCTGGAATAGAAATTAGTCCTTGAGTGATAGCGAATGACATTACAACAACGCATACCACTGCAGAAATAATTGACGACACAATCGCCACTGTTATATTTGAGTTTTCTCTGGACTCTTTTCTAGCGCCACGCTTTTTGTACACTACATGTGGACCCTGATTTGGATTCTGATTTGAACCCTGATTTACGACCTGTACTTCGCCATGAACTGCATCATCCTGATTATCGCCAGCATCGCCATCAGCAGCATCATCACTCAAATCATAAGGATTCCCAAATCTAGAATTTTTAATATTGCCGCTATAGGGATCACCATAAGGCAAGAATGGATTATCCAAATTGTCATCCGAACGCGCATAATCTCCGTTAACTGTGTTTCTTGACAATTCTTCACCATCATTAGCAGAAGAGTCGCCAGCAACCGAAGAGTTTGCAGAATTATTTTCATCACTTCCGTCGCCAGTATTAACAGGACCATATGCACCATATTCCGGAGCAGGACGATAAATCTGAGGTTCACCCTGACCAGTCTGCTTAGTCTCCTCCGTCTGTGACTGTCCTTGTGAAGACTGCTCAGATTGCACTTCACTAGAATCATAGGCCTTAGAATCATAAATATCGTCAGCCATTAATCCTCCTTAAATCTTTTAACACAACATACTCTAATCTGATTACACGCATTCATACAAGTTAATATGAGATTTTTACGCGCTTTAATCTTTCTACACGCAAATAAAGCGTAAGTTAAAATCTAAGATTTAATTTTCTTACAATATGAGTTAAACGTTTTGCTCTTAAAATTACCTGAATATTTAGCCATATAATGCCGTATAAATACCATATAGTTACCGTATGAATACCGTAAAATTAGCTAGCGGTTTTTATAGAAAATACATAAACACGTAAAATTTAACGAACGGTTGCTGACGACTTTTCCGCGTACAATGCCACAACTTATGCGCATATCGTCATGCCTTCTAATAGAGTAAAAGGTATGACTAATCTTATTGAACACCCACGCGGAGCAGAGCCTGGTAAGCCTGGAGATCGCAATGAATTCTCGTTTACAACAAAAACGCGTTTGGAAAATACGGCGGACGGCAAGGGAAAAGATGGAGCTAGATACGGGCGTACAGGCGTGATTCGCACGCCTCACGGGGATATTCATACGCCTGCTTTTGTGCCTGTTGCAACTCAAGCCGCAATGAAGGCCGTGCTGCCAGAGTCAATAAAAGACTTGGGCGGCCAATGCATGCTTTCTAACGCATTCCACTTATATGAGCGCCCTGGTGAAGACATTTTAGACGAAGCTGGCGGTCTTGCAAAGTTTATGAACTGGGATGGTCCAACTTTTACGGATTCTGGCGGATTCCAAGTGCTTTCGCTTGGCGCTGGTTTTAAGAAAACTCTTGCAATGGACGTTACAGGCATGAAGTCCGACGATGTTATTGCAGAAGGTAAAGAGCGTATGGCATTCGTTGACGAGGATGGCGTTACTTTTAAGTCCCCTCTAAACGGCTCAATTCACCGATTTAGCGCAGAAATCTCGATGGGTATTCAACACAAGCTTGGCGCGGATATTATGTTTGCTTTCGATGAGCTTACAACTTTGATGAATACTCGTCGATATCAAGAAGAGTCGGTTGAGCGCACTTTCCGCTGGGCTAAGCGTTGTGTTGCCGAACACAAGCGATTAACCGAGGCGCGATTAGGAAAGCCGTATCAGGCGTTGTATGGCGTTGTTCAGGGAGCGAATTACGAGGATTTGCGTAGGCACGCGGCAGAGCAGATTGCTTCGCTCGACTTTGATGGCGTCGGAATTGGTGGAGCAATTGAAAAGCGCATTATTGGAGACACTTGCGCTTGGATCTGCGATGCTATGCCAGAAAATCGCCCTCGCCACGTGCTTGGAATTGCTGCAGTTGACGACATTTTTGCTTGTGTGGAAAACGGCGGAGATACGTTTGATTGCGTTGCCCCTGCGCGATGCGGCCGAAACGGCGCGATTTTTACTCGCCACGGACGATACAACGTAAAGCGCGCCGAATTTAAGCACGATCAGGGACCGCTTGAAGCTGGATGCGATTGCTACACTTGCACGCATTATTCGCGCATGTATGTTAGCCATTTGCTGCGCGCTAAAGAGATGAACGGATACACGCTTGCTACGATTCACAACGAGCGATTCTTTGTTAAGCTTCTAGACGACATTCGCGCGTCGATTGACGGCGGATATTTTGAAGACTTCCGCGATGAATCGCTTGCGCACTACTACGAAAATGGCTCGCGCGGATAATTTATCTGGTGTTGCGCGCTCCTTGCTTGGTATTGCGCGAGGTTTGAGTATTTCTCTCCTCGCAAGTGACGCGCTCCTTTACGGTGGTCTTATGAACGTTAATATTCCAAGGCCTCAGTATGGCGCTATTTATTGCTCGTAGAGAAATACATCAAACCTTCTGGATATCTAGAACTTTTGCGTGTTTTTCATCACCGAGATTCTCGATTTTTCTTGCTCTCTCGGCGAGTCACCACCTTCGGCGCTGAGGCTCACCTCGCTCGCGGCGAAAAAACTCGAATCTCTACCACACTTGGTGACGCTATTTGAGCAAATTTGTAACAACACACTAGAAGCGTATTTGCTAAACGGCTGCAAATATGGTAGCTTTGTGGTCTGTATGCGAACGTGGCGGAATGGTAGACGCGCTGTCTTCAGGTGGCAGTGAGTGTATACTCGTGCGGGTTCAAGTCCCGCCGTTCGCACTCTTTAAGAACGTTGGTTTTTCAACGTTCTTTTTTGTTTTGTAGCATCATCTTACAACAGTTGCGCGTTTGCTTAAAAATGTGTGATAGACTGAATAGTGAACGTCATAAGACGTCAGACGTGTTAAAACATAGTGGTTTTAATTTTTCTGGTCATGGAGGACTAAAATGGAACGTCGTTCAACGAAGACGACGAGCCTTATTGAAGATATCGCGGATATCAAAGGTTCGGAGCACACG
This sequence comes from Gardnerella sp. KA01002, assembly GCF_049244015.1. Taxonomy (NCBI): domain Bacteria; kingdom Bacillati; phylum Actinomycetota; class Actinomycetes; order Bifidobacteriales; family Bifidobacteriaceae; genus Gardnerella; species Gardnerella sp. KA01002. The sequence continues at coordinate 11,544 of NZ_CP058365.1, read as the reverse complement.
CGATTCAACCATGCCACAATAAAAATTACACCATCTAGTGAAATCAAAAAATATAGCGAAAACGAATCGGGAATCAATCGCAAAGATAAAAACGAGGAAATAAATCAGAACGAAGGAATAATAGGGTTTAAATTTGTAGCAAATTCGGATTGTGATTTATTAGATATTAAGCCCGCGCAAAAGTCGGAAGCTTCTGCACAACAAGAGCACACAACTCCAATAATAAAAATAAGTATTAAAGAAGACGCTCCCCTGCTTAGTGCACAAAATCTTTTAGAAGATAGCGCCGACGCAAACGGTGCGAAAGAAATTGCACTACAAATGGAAGATGCGCTAGGCGCATGCGACGGGCGCGAACACGATTTTGCAATAACGTACGGAAGTTTTGGAAGCCGATTCTATTTAGACGGATACCAATGCTTTGCGAGCGCAACGAATCTTGGGCCGCAAAGAGTGAGCGGAAAAGCGGCCGAAGTGTGTGCAGCGCAGGCAGAATCTTCGCAAATCTACGACTTTTACTACTCAAGTCACTTGCCAAATCCAGAAGAAATCGCAAATTCGGCCACTCAAGCACAGCCAGACATATGGTTTGCAGGACCTACGATTTGTGCAAGAGACATAAAACGCGTATCTTGCAACTCAAGCGGAACTTTGCACATTCAATTTAGATTGCGCGGACCTGGCCAACATGGAGTGCTTTTTGCTGCTGGAACTGTTGGAACAAAAACTAATCTAGAATCTAGCGGAAAAATAAGCGTGTACGCAGGACCAGAAGGCATAAAAATCACGCTAATCGACAGCGAAACGTGCGTAAAAAGCGTAATCGAAGCAGCCGCAAGCGTTGACGACGGCGAATGGCACGACTTGATTATTCGCGCAAATCGCGGAGCAACCGACATTTACGTAGACGGATACAGCCAGTCACACAACATAGGACAATTCTGGTTTGCAAACATACCAGAATTAAACGCAGTGAGTATAGGCGAAGACTTGCGCGGAGTGCGATTAATGGGAGAAGCCAGAACAGGCGGAATCTACTTTAGCGCGCTAACCGAAGGACAAATCCAAAGAATATCAAGAGTAAAGCCGCTTGTAACAACCGCATTATTCGATACGGGATATGCTGGCTCGCGCAGCTACAGAATACCGTCTCTTGTAAAAACGCGCATGGGAACGCTAATCGCAGGAGCAGACCAGCGAACAAGCGTTTCAAACGACGCTCCAAACCACATAAACTTTGTGATTCGCAGATCCGCGGACGGCGGCAAAACGTGGGGTCCTTTGCAAACCGTAATCGACATGCCTGGCAAAAACCTTGGAAAACTGGGCGCGAGCGCAATCGACTCCTGCCCTGTTTTAGATCCAGCGGGAAAAAGCGAAAGAATTAACGTATTAATAGACCTTAATCCTAGCGGAATTGGGTTAACAAATTGCAAAACCGCTGTAGGCGTAGACGCGTGCGGAAGAATCAAGCTGGAAGATCGCTTTGGCATACACTACTCTGCAGCAATGAATGGAAGCGCAGCCGTAAAATTGCCATGCGATTCTAGCGAAAAAGAATGCGCAACAAAGTGGCTAGTTTTCCCAGACGGAAGTATAAAAAATTGCGATTCGCACAATGACTCACGCAATAACTCGCACAGTAATCAAACTTGCGACAGTTCCACGTGGAACATATGGAAATCGCAAGAAATTGCAAGCGAAAGTCAGCCATTATTTGCCGAAAAAACGTGTTATATAGCTCAAATCTACTCGGACGATGACGGAAAAACATGGAGCGCGCCACGCTTAATCGACCACATGGTTAAGGAGCCATGGATGAGCTTCGCTGGAGTATGCCCAGGGAACGGAATAGTTATTAGACAAAGCGAGAAACATTACGGCAGAATACTCGCGCCATTCTATTGCAGCGGCCAAAGCAAATCGCACTATTCTTCGGGAGCGCTTATTTCGGACGACGACGGCAAAACATGGAGCCGAGGCAAAATGATTAACGAAGGGCGATTGATAAACGGAAAAATCGTAGATCCTGTAACAATGCAAGACGACGATGCAACAAGCTCCGAAACCGTGTTTGTTGAGCGCAAAAATGGCGATATTCTGGCTTTCTTCCGCAATCAAAATCGCTCGGGATGTGTAGGCAAAGCCATTAGTCATGATTGCGGAGAAACTTGGAGCGAGCTAATTTTTGACACAAGTTTGCCAGAGATATTCAGCCAGCCGAGCGCAACCTGTTTTAACAGCGAAAATGCAGAAAACGCAGACTGTATAGCGTTTGCAAACGCAAGCCAAATGATGCCTTATCGCGGTCGCGGAGTTGTGAGATTTAGCTACGACGGCGGAAAAACATGGGCAAAAAACGTGTGCATAAACCCATTCCACCACGTTTATCAATGCCTTAGCTCTAGCAATAAACGAACTTTGCAACTACTGTGGGAAAGAGAGACTACTGGAATTTATATAACGGCAATAGATTCCAATCTTTGGAAGCAGGATAATTTACAAATAGATTTTAAAAGCAATGCAAAAAGTTTAAACAATACAGACTTAGATTGTATAAAAAATAAAATAAACACAAGTGAAAAAATGAAAGATTTAGAAGAAGGAAGCCTTACGCGAACTGAAAGGAGCCAACATGGAAGAGACATTTAGCAGCCATGAAGACGACGAGATGACAACACTAGATCGTTTATCTTTCTTACAGGCAAGCTCAAACTCAAACTCCGCTCCAATCACAGCCAGAAAACGCTGCGATGAAACAATGGATGCAATCAGGTCGCTTATCTTAAGAGAACGCTTGCAGCCAAAAGATATGCTGCCAACAGAACCAATGCTTTGCAACTTGATTGGTGCATCAAGGTCATCGGTGCGCGAGGCGATTCGCAAGCTGGAAGCGCTTAATATTGTGGAAGTTAAGCAAGGGAAAGGCATGTTTGTTGGCTCATTATCGCTTGACCCAATGGTGGAAACACTCGCTTTTCGCTCCTTAATATCCATTAATAAGAATTTTGAAGATTTAAGCGATGTTGTAGAAATGCGAAAATTCCTAGACCTTGGATGCGCGGATAAGGTGGTTGAGTCACTTAAAGGAACGCAGCAGCCAGAATTGGAGGCGCTTTCGGAAATAATGACCAAAGAAGCACATGCTGGAAAAACGTTCTTGGAACAAGACATTGCTTTCCACACTGGTATTTTGCGCGCGGTAAACAATACGATTGCAGAGCAATTCGTGCGATGCTTGTGGCTTGTGCATATGGCGGTTTTGCCACAATTGGGGTTGGAAGTTTCAGACGAGCTTGAAAAAACCGCTAGAGCGCACGAGCTTATGCTAAAAACGGCTATTGCGGGAGACGCAGATGGATATAGACAGGCGGTAAACGACCATTACGAGCCAATTCAGTCGATTTTGCTTAATAGACTGCATAAGCACTAAATCGCATAATTTTCTTACGAATCGACTTGCATGAGCGCTGTGACTTAGCTTGGTGTTGCGCGATTTTCCTATTTAGCGTTGCGCGAGGGCTGGGTGTTTCTTGTCTCACAACGCTCTGCCTATTACGTGTAGTCTAGAGTTGCGGTTGTTCCGATTTGGCTTTGATTTCGTTTTTTGGGTTGAAGTTTATTTGTAGTGGTTGATCATTTGGATTATTTGGTATCGGCTGCCGCTCTTATACTGTTCGACCAAGAATCACCCAGCCCTCTTACATTCTTGAACAATTGCGTATTGCTTAATCGCTGAGATTCTCGATTTTTCTTGCTACTTCAGCGAATCACCATCAAAGATGCTGAGGTTCGCTTCATTCGCTGCGAAAAATCTCGAATCTCTACCGCACTTGGTATGCATAAGATGAAAGAACCGCTCCCTAACTAAACGAGAGCGGTTCTTTCATCTTCAATGGTGATGCCTGAGTACTACAGCATCACGATTAATCGCAACGATACGATTTACGTTACGAAATTTTATGACCGTCGCACCAAACGTGCTCAACTGCCAAAGTTCCTGGATTAAGCAAAAGCAAATCGGCTGCGTACCCCTTTTCAACTAAGCCCAAAGGAGCGCTAGTTATAGCATTCGGCTTATCTACTCCAAGTGCGCGGGCAGGAATAAGAGTTGCAGCCGCAATAGCTGCCGGCAAACCAATGCCAAGTTCCTTAACAGCGCGCTCAACTGCCACTTCCAAGATCAGGGTAGATCCCGCAATAGCACCATTAGAAACAAGCCTTGCATGGCCGCCCGTAACCGTAACGTCTAGAGCGCCAAGCTTATAAGCGCCATCCGCACAACCTGTTGCCGCCATAGCATCTGTTACAAACGCAATGCGATTAGGAGCAGCATCAAAAGCCATTCTCAAAACTGGGTTTTCAACGTGGAAACCATCGTTAATAAGCTCAATAGTTACGCGTGAATCTTCCAAGGCTGCAGGGATTGGACCTGGCTTACGGTGATGAATGCCGTTCATGGCGTTAAACATGTGAGTCATAAGCGTAGAGCCAGCATTAAAAGCCGCGCGCGCGGTTTTATAATCTGCATCACAATGCCCCACTGCTGGGATCACGCAAGCTTCTACAAAACGCTTAATCGCTTCCATGCCGTGTTCTCGCTCTGGAGCCAAAGTAATCTGGCGCAAAGTTCCATCCGCTGCCTCAAGCAACGCCTCAACGCGCTCGGGAGTAGGGTCCACTAGGCAATTAGGGTCGTGCGCGCCTTTTCTAGACAACGCCAAGAACGGACCCTCTAAATGCGACCCAAGCACATCTGGACGCGTTTGCATAACACGCTTAACAGTACGCAAATTCTCTTGCATTACGTCAAGAGGGTTTGTAATCAAGCTAAGAACTTGCCTAGTTGTTCCATGAAGCATGTGATACGCGCGCGCTATAGCAATACCTTCGGCACCATCGTCAAACGAATGCTCCCAGGCTCCATGAGCGTGCAGATCAATATACCCTGGCGTAGCAAAACAGCCACGCCCATCCACAACACTTAAATCAGATGCGCTTAAGCCGCAAGTGCTAATAGCTAAAGCAAGGTCTTCGTCTAAAATGCCAGTCTCTAGAATTACGCCGTCACTAACCAAAATCCACGAATTGGGTACAATTCCTCTAGCATCCACAACGTTCACGTTGCGCACTACAAAATTGCGCTCTTCGTTTGATTTTAGTGAATCATCAATCTTCTTTACGGCATCTAAATACACATTTTTTGACATTTCATTCACCCATGCTTGTGCTTATTTGATATCTTATTATCTTAAATTTATTATCTTAAATTTCAGACTTGTGTATCAGATCCCCTGCCAAGATGGCTTATTTGCGTACACCCAACGATAGTAGTCAGCAAGCTTAAGCTTGCTTGCAGCAGCCTCATCTATAATCACTGTTGCATGAGGATGCATTTGAAGCGCAGAAGCTGGGCATAGCGAGCTTACTCCACCTTCTACTGTTGCAGCTACCGCATCTGCCTTATTTTCACCAAACGCAAGAAGCACGAGATGACGAGCGCGCAAAATCGTTCCAATTCCTTGTGTTATGCAGTGAGTTGGAACTTGGTTAATATCACCGTCAAAGAATCTGCGGTTGTCTACGCGAGTCTGCTCGGTTAGTGTTTTAACGCGCGTACCAGATGCAAGAGAAGATCCTGGCTCGTTGAATCCAACGTGACCGTCGGAGCCGATTCCCAAGATTTGCACGTCAATTCCACCAGCGGCAGCAATAGCAGCGTCGTAGTCTGCTCCAGCGTGCGCAATCTTATCACCTTCGCTTAATGGCGCTCCATTAAGAACATCTCCTGGAACGTGCACTAAATCTGGGTTTAGGCCTATTAGATCTGTTACGGTTCTGCGAATTGTGCTGTGGTAAGACTGTTCGTGCTCTAATGGCAATCCAATGTATTCGTCAAGCGCAAATCCACGTACGCGGCTCACGTCAACATTCTTGTCTTTTACAAGCTTTGCAAGATGCTCGTAGGCTTTTAATGGGCTTGATCCTGTTGCCAACCCTAGTACTGCATCTGGCTTGCGACTAATCAAATCTACAACAGATTCGGCGTATAGCTCGCCTGCCTCATCCTGATCTTTTACAATAATAACTTCAGCCATCTTTAGCTTCTCCTTTAAAGCTTTGGTGATTTTTGATTCTGCAAATACTCCAAGCAAATATTAGCATTGCGGCATACGTTTAAGCGTACGCCGCAATACCATTTATTTACTATGCACCATGAATAAACGATTTTGTTTAAATTATTTGCTTAAATTATCTGATAAAAATACTCACTTAGTAGAATCGCTTACTTCTTCTGGGGTCTTTGCCAAAGTCAAGCCAACTTCCTTAAGAACACGAGCCACGGCTTCAACATTTTCTCCCTTAAGTGGGCAAACTGGATCTGGCATCTGATTTGTGTCAAACACGCCAAGCAACGCCATTGCGGTCTTAAATGCTCCAACTCCTGCGCCGAAGCCTGCCACTCCGCTAGGAACAGTAACGATTCGCATCAAAGCAGCAAGCCAATCCTGCTCCTTCTTAACCGTTGCCCAATCGCCAGCCTGAGCAGCCTTCCACATGCGCACGTATCCAGTGGCCTCAACGTTTGCAAGTCCTGGAACAGAACCGTCTGCGCCAGCCATGTATGCGCCGTCAACAACAACCTCTTGACCCGTAAGCAAAGTCAATGGGTGGCCAGCCTTATTGTTGTCGTCTACAAGGAACCTGAACGACACGTCATCGTTGGAAGAATCCTTAACGCCTGCAAGTACGCCATCTTTACCAAGCTTTACAAGCAAAGCGCCCGGTAGCTTTGTGTGTACGCAAACTGGAATATCGTAAGCGAACAGTGGCAAATCTGGAACAGCTTCGTGAATAAGACGGAAGTGGCGCTCAACTTCTGCCATGCCGCCGAGTGCGTAGAATGGCGCTGTTGCAACGATTGCAGCCGCTCCAAGCTCCTTAGCTTCCTTTGCATGCTCAATAACACGGTTTGTTTCCGTATCGATGCACCCAACCAACACTGGCACGCGGCCGTCAACAATGCGCATTACGGTTTCAATGATTTCACGACGACGCTTATCTGTGCTAAACGCAACTTCGCCAGAAGATCCAAGCGTAAACAGGCCGTCTACGCCTGCTTCAATCATTCGGTTAAGCGAACGCTCAAAGCTAACAACGTCTACTTCGCCGTCTGCCGTTAATGGCGTAACTACTGGTGGGATAACGCCGTGGAATTTTTCTGCCATGATTAAACTTCTTTCGTATTTTTTATTATTTATGACTTATTGATTTATGATTTATGACTTTAGATTTTGGAATTAATGGGCGGCCTGCATGGATTTACTGCAAGGTCTTAACAGACCGCCCTCGCATTCAAGCTAGCGACTAACGACTAGCGCTTGCTCGCACTGTTCACACTACTTGCGCTACTTGCACTCTTCTTCCGTTGGATGCAAAAGCGAAGGCGCCGCGCCCATCAAAATCTTTGTGTACTCATCTTGCGGATTGTTAATCACCTGGTGAGTTTCGCCACGCTCAACAATCGTTCCATGATTCATAACAACAACCTCGTCGGATATGTATCTAATTGTTTGAATATCGTGGCTAATAAACACCATGGAAAGATTCAGCTTCTTCTTTAAGTCGGAAAGAAGATTCAAAATCTGAGCACGCACAGAAACATCCAAAGCGGAAGTTGGCTCATCTGCGATTATTGCATCTGGGTTAAGCGAAAGCGCACGAGCGATTGCCACGCGCTGACGCTGGCCGCCAGAAAGCTGACCTGGCAAAGCGCCAAGAACAGAGTGAGGCAAACCAACCATTCGGATTAGCTCCTTGGCTCTAGCATCGCGCTCAGCTTTGCTTCCAATCTTGTGCACAACAAGCGGGTCAATCAACTGGTCAATCACACTCATGCGCGCATTCAAAGCCATTGCTGGATCCTGGAACACAACGGAAACCACGCGTCCAATATCCATGCGTTCTTTTGCAGTTCTATGCGTAACGTCTTGACCTTTGAACAAAACCTTGCCGCTTGTTACTTGCTGAAGACCGCACATAATGTTTGCAGTAGTAGACTTTCCGCAACCAGATTCGCCGACAATACCAATCGTCTTGCCTGGCATAAGCTTAAGATTCACCTTGTTTACGGCTGTAATCTTGTTCTTGTGGAATAAGCCAGATCCTGCTCGAGTAGTGAACACCACTTCGGCGTCGCGCAGCTCGATGATTGGAACATCGCCATTTTCGCTTTGAGTTTTGTTTGTTTCGTTAACATTCATGTTCATCGCACATCTCCTTTATCGGAGTTGGTCAAAATTGCGGAAGGCACATCCGATTCTGGCTCTGGAGGCGCAGCGTAGAAGTGCCACGTTCCTGGAATGCGCTTCATTACTGGGCGCACGTCAAGTCCTTGATCTGGATGAGAAGAACGCGGTGCGAATCGATCTCCCTTAGGGAAGTCGGATGGGCTTGGAACAGTTCCTGGAACCTGATGCAATCTTGGAGCGCCAGCCTCAATGGAGGTTACGGAGCCAAGCAAGCCGCGCGTGTACTCGTGATGCGGATCGGTGAGGATTTCCTTGGTGGAGCCTTGCTCAACAACCTGGCCTGCGTACATTACGGTAATCGAGTGTGCAACCTTTGCTACAAGAGCCAAATCGTGGCTTACAAACACCATTGCGAATCCAAGCTTTTCTCGCAATTCGTTAAGAAGGTCAATCACTTGCTTTTGAACAGTAACATCCAAAGCGGTTGTTGGCTCATCTGCGATTATCAACTTTGGATCTCGCGTAAGTGCCATTGCGATCAACACGCGTTGACGCTGGCCGCCAGAAAGCTCGTGTGGGTAGGATTCAAGCGTGCGCTTTGGATCCAAGCCTACAAGCTCCAGCAACTCTTCGGCGCTACGAGTTCCACCTCTAGAAGTCAGCTGCTTCATCTGCGCTTTAATCAGCATTGATGGGTTTAAGGAAGACAACGCGTCTTGGTAAACCATTGCGATTTCGTGACCGCGCAAAGCATTGTGCTCCTTTGGGCTAAGCTTTACAAGATCCTTGCCATTAAAGAGGATTTGTCCGCTAATCTTAGCTTTTGGATCGAGCAAGCCCATAATCGCAAGCGAAGTGATTGACTTACCGCAACCAGATTCGCCAACCAAGCCCATCGTTTCGCCTGGACGAACAGAGAAGCTCAAGTGATCTACAACATTTACGCTGCCGTAGCGTGGGAACTGAATGCACAAGTCTTTAACTTCAATAACTGGAGGCTCCGTAGACGTTGGCTGCAAGCGATCCGTGCGCTTTAACTCAGCCTCGCGAAGCTTTGCCAAAGACTCAACCAAAGCGTCGTGCTGCTCCTTGTAAGCTGCCACTGGGTCGGTGAGAATCCTATCTTCCTTGCGAGCTGCATCCGCATCTGCAGCGCTCTTAGCTACTGGAGCAGTTGGAGCAGCAACCATTGCGTCCGTAATGCCTTCAGAAAGAATGTTTAGGCACAAAACAGTAATCATGATTGCTAAGCCTGGGAACAATGCCTGCCACCAGTATCCGAAGATAACGCCTGCTTTAGCGGAAGACAAAATGTTGCCCCATGTTGGCGTTGGCTCTGGAATACCAGCGTTGATGAAGCTAAGAGAAGCTTCGAACACGATTGCGTCTGCAACAGAAAGCGTTGTGAACACCATAACTGGAGCTGCAATATTACGCGTTACGTGCTTGAGTAAAATCCAAGGTGCGCGAGCACCAGAAACGATTACTGCACGAACGTAGTCTTTTCCATATTCGCTTATTATGTTTGCTCGCACAATTCTTGCGATTTGTGGAACGTAAAGCACACCAATGGAAATGATGATACCAATCATGGATTGTCCAAGAATTGCAAGGCATACAGCCGCTAATGCAATTCCTGGGATTGACATTACTATATCAATCAATCGCATTATAAGCTCAGATATCCAAGTGCGGCTTACAGCTGCGATTGCGCCGATTATTGCGCCCATTATCAAAGCAAAGATAACAGACGACAAGCCGATTACGAGCGAGTAGCGAGCGCCATACATAACGCGCGAGAACACGTCTCTACCAAGGTTATCGGTACCAAACCAGTGCGCTCCTGTTGGCGGCTGATAGTTTTGCGTAATCTTTACTGGGTCGCATGGAGCTAGGAATCGCGCGAATACTGCGCAGAATGCCAGTATTGCAATCACAATAAGCGATATTTTAGAACCTAAGCTCATGCTTTTAAATCTGTTAAATTTGATGCCTGGCTTAGATGCGGCATCTACTACCTGATTCTTTCCGAATAGCATGTCACACCGTCCTAATTCTTGGGTTGATTAACACGTAAAGCAAATCAACAATAATGTTTATGAAGATGAATGCAATTGCAACAACCAAAACAACACCTTGAACAAGCATTGGTTGGTTGCCATTAATGCCGTCGAACATTGCAGTGCCCATTCCTGGGAGTGCAAAAATAACTTCGATAACGATTGCACCACCCATAAGGTAACCGATCTTCATACCAAGAGTCGTGATTGGTGTAATCAGAGCGTTGCGGAACACGTTTCTAGCAACCACCACACTCTTTGGAATACCTGCGCCGATTGCGGTTCGCACATAATCCTTATCCAATTCTTCTACCATCGAGGTTCGTATGATTCGCGTAAGTTGACCTGCTACTGGGAGACCTAATGCAAAGCAAGGCATTGCCATTCTAGCGATGTAAGCTTCTGGATCTTCAAAGAACGGCACAAAATCGCCAGATCCTGGGAGCCATGCAAGCTTGATTTGCAAGACGTAAATCAAAAGAACGCCGAGCCAGAAGGATGGAGTTGCGATTGCAATAATCGAAAGCACGCGGACTGTTTGGTCAACCCAAGTGTCGCGGTAAAGAGCTGCAAAAACGCCGAAGATTACTGCAAAGATTATTGCTATCAACAAACCAATGAAGGTTAGCTGCAAGGTGATTGGGAAGGCATCTGCCACTCTCTGAGCTACAGAATCCTTGTTTACGCCGTAAACACCCATGTTTCCTTGGAATAGTCCAACTATGTAAGATCCAAACTGCTCCCACCACGGACGATCGTAACCCATTTCATGGCGGAATGCGGCAAGTGCTGCTGGCGATGAGTTTTCACCTAATGCTGCAACTGCTGGATCATATTTTGAAAATGACATAAGGAAGAATACGAGGAACGTAACACCGAATGCCATGAATGGCAGTGCGATTAATCGCCTACCTAAAAGTCTAAGAAAATTACTCATAAGACATCCACACATCCATTGAAGAAATTTGTTATTAAGGCATAACAAAACCGGCCCATCTGCACAAAGGCGAGAAAGGTAAACAGCCGGGCCGGTTTTGCGGTTAGAGGTTAGGGAAAATGAAGTTTGTTATTTTTTAGCTTGCACCTACTTTGTTAGCTTTGCTTTTACAAGGTTGATGCCAGTGGAGCCGATTGCGTTCCACTCAGCCAATGCGCCCTTCTTTACAGCAGTCGTAGTCTTACGATGGAAGAGTGGGTACAGAGGAACTTCGTCGCTAATTAAATCGAAGCAC